>CAVVTV010000001.1:0-15495 GCA_963751215.1 uncultured Thermoleophilia bacterium
TGGTGCCCCCGGGCTGGATCGAACAGCCGACACCAGGTTTAGGAAACCTGTGCTCTATCCACTGAGCTACGAGGGCGCTCGGTGATTTTACCACCCACTCTGGCGGCTATACGCGCGAGGACCGGTGCTCGTGGGAGCACCGGTCCTCGTCGTACAAAACGCAAACGGCCCGCGGAGCGGGCCGACGAAACCTTACTTGCTCTTGCCGATCTTGAACATCTTCGTGCCGCACTCCGGGCATACGCCCTGGGTGGCGGGCTTGCCGTTCTTCATCGTGACGGCCTTCTCATCCTTCATGACCCTCTTCGTGCGGCACTTGACGCAATAGGCCTCAGTCGCCATTCGGTCTCCTTTCGGGCCACGTATGCGGGCCCCACGGCCCGCCCCCCAAATGTCGGGGCGCAGCATACTACGCACGATGACCGTGCGCAATGAGGCTGCGTTGAGCCTGACGCAGGCTCGGGCCACCGACCCGCCGCTGTGACCCGTCAGGCTCGGCCCCGCGGCTGACCCTGGCCTACCGCCGAACGCCCGCCACACGCCTGCCGCACGCCCGCCGTGGGCCCCGCTGACCCGCCCGCCGTACGCCTGCCGACGGCCCGCTGCACGCCCGCCGTGGGCCCCGCTGACCCGCCCGCCGCACGCCTGCCGACGCCGCCCCTGTGCACGCCCGCCGGCGCCGCCACAGCCGGCCACCACGCGGCGCTGCGAGCCGCCGGGTGCCGCGCGCGCCGGCTGGCGCCGGGTTGCGTTGCCGCCCCAGACGTCGTCTTCTATCTCTCAGCCCTCAACTCATGGACCGCCGCGCCGATAGGAGCTTTGCATGCATTCGTCCCGGGAGAGGCAATGATACGCAGGTTCCTACGCCGCGGTACGCCCGCGCACGCATATGTTTTAGAGATCCCTGACGAGCGCGGCGCCTACGCCCGCGCCACGGTCCGCGTGCTCGACCGCCGGCCGCTACGTATGGCGGCCACCACTCTCACGGTGCTCACTCTGGTGGCCGCGGTGATGCTGGTGCTCGCCGCCTCGGCCCACGCCTCGGTGTGGGTGATCCCGGCCACGGGCCGAGCCTTTCCCACCACTCAGCCCGGCAGAACGCAGGCCATCAACATCAACGCGGCCGGCAACGAGTATCAGGGCTTTCAGGTGGTGCTTCGCGGCGGCGGCAACCACAACGTGACCTTCTCCTGGAGCAGCGACACGCCGGCGCTGATCAAAGACAACACGGTGCTCGATCGCGTCTACTACGTGACTGTGCGCACGCCTACCAGCCATCTGCACTCCAAGCCAGGACCGTACCCCGACCCGCTGGTGCCGCGCTCGTTCAACCAGGGCGTCGCCATCCCCGCCAGTACCACGCCCTTCTATCTGCTCACCTACGTGCCCGCCAACACCCCCGCCGGGATCTACACCGGCACGCTGCATGTGGTGAACGGTTCAGAGACTGTCGATCTGCCCATGACCCTGCAGGTGTGGGGCTTCAACATCAAGATCAGTGCCGACACGGCCTTCGCCGTGAGCGCCAAAGCCGTGGGGCGCAGCATCCAGGGCTCGGGTGTCTCGTTCGAGGGCCAGCACCGGCGCGACATCATGAAGGCCTTCATCCAGATGATGAGCCAGCACGGCATCTCTCCGACCGTGCCCGACGCCTGGCCCCACGTGACCTCCTCGGGCAGCTTCAGTGCGAGCAACTACGTGAAACAGGCCGCGCCCATCCTCGATGCCAGCGGCGTGAACGTGCACGACTCGCAGGTACCGTGGACCCGCTGGTTCCCCTGGAGCTACGGCAACACGGGTCCCTCCAGCTCACGCCTGGAGACCTACCTCACCGAGCTCTTCCACGTGTACGCCGAGCAGGGCTGGCAGAACAAGGCCTACACCTACCTTCTCGACGAGACCACCACGCACTCCGAAGAGTTGCTCGCCCAGAACTATGCGCGCCTCGTGCATCGCGCCTCGGCCGCCAATGGGTTCCGTATGAAATTCATGCTCACCGACGACCCGCGACCGTTCGCTCTGGGCGGCGTGAAGCAGGCCGACGCGTTCCTCTACGACGACGTCGATATCTGGGGCGTGCGCTATTACTACTACTTCGGACGCATACCGGCCATTCGCGCCGTGCAGAAGCGTGGTGCCGCGGTGTGGTGGTACAGCTACCCCAACAGCGCCGTGGCCAAGACCCCATCGTTTGTCATCGAAAAGTCGCCCAACGACTCGCGCATCTGGGGCTGGCTGATGGTCAAGTGGAACGTCCAAGGGCTACTCAACTGGGGATTCAACCGCTGGGGCAAGGCCACCACCGGCAACGGTTGGCGCGACCCCTATAAGAACACGCTGTCGTACAGCCACCTCAATGAGCAGGCCAACGGTGACACTTCTCTCGTCTACCCGGGCTACTATCCGCGCTACGGTCTGAACAACCCCTACGCGCCGCCGTGCTCGTCGCTCCGCCTCGAGGCTCTGCGTGACGGCCTCGAGGAGCGCGAGTATCTGCTTACCGCCCAGAGTGAGCCCGGAGGCGCGGCTTTCGTGAACAAGGTTTTGAGCGCGATCACCTGGGGCCCGAGTCGCATCCGACAGGCCAACGTGTTCGATTTCCCCGGCTACACGACGAGCGAGTCGGTATTCGACAACGCCCGCGTCGCCCTCGCGCAGTTCATCGAGGCGGCGCAGGCGCAGCCGTGACGCGGCGCTGAGGTAGACGCGAAAGACGCCGGACAGGCCCGGCGTCTGGCGCTGGCCGGCGTCTGGCGTGCGGCGCTGGCTGGCGTCTGGCGCTAACCGGCGTCCGGCGTGCGGCGCTGGCCGGAGCCGAACGCCGCCCACCGGCACGCGGGTGCGGCGCCGTTTTCGCCTGCTATACACTTGGGGTCATGGAAGGGCTCGCCCAGCATCTCGCCGACTGGATCCATAACGAAGTCACCGCCGGAGGCGGCGGCGGTGCCGTGTTCGGTCTGTCGGGCGGCATCGACTCGGCCGTGGTCGCGGCTCTCGCCAAGCAAGCCTTTCCGCACCACACCCTGGCGGTCATCATGCCGTGCCACAGCGACGCTCAAGACGTGGAAGACGCAACCCTCGTCTCACACCACTTCGGCATCCCGTCGGCCACCGTGCACCTTGAGCCGGTGTTCGACCTTCTGCTCGAGACCCTGGCGACCTCCAGCTCAGACCTTCCCGAGAGCCGTGTGGCCATGGCCAACCTCAAGCCGCGGCTGCGCATGACCACGCTCTACGCCTTCGCCAACCAGCTCGACTACCGGGTGCTGGGCGCCGGCAACCGCAGCGAGCTCACCGTGGGCTACTTCACCAAGTACGGCGACGGCGGGGCAGACCTGCTGCCGCTCGGCGCGCTGGTAAAGAGCGAGGTGCGCGAGCTGGCGCACGTGCTCGACATGCCGGCTCGCATCATCGCAAAGCCGCCGTCGGCCGGCCTCTGGGCCGACCAGACCGACGAGGCCGAGCTGGGCCTCACCTACGAGGAGCTCGATGCCTACTTGCTCACGGGCGTGGCGTCACCCGAGGTGAAGAACCGGGTCGACGCCATGATCGCCGCCAGCGCGCACAAGCGCGCGCTCCCCCCCATCGGCACCAAGCCCGGCGCCTGAGGAGGCTTTCGCCCCCGGGGCGTCAGGATCGCCGCGGCCCCTCGCTCGCCAGGGGCGCGGCCCGCGCGCACGCTGGTCTGCTACACTGTTACGCCATCTTTTCGGAGGTTCTAACCTTGTCTGTCGTCGTTCAGAAGTACGGTGGCACCTCGGTCGCCGACGCCGCCCGCATCGGCAACGTCGCGCGCCGCATCGTAGCCACCTACGAGCAAGGCAATAGCGTCTGTGCCGTGGTCAGCGCCCGCGGCGACACCACCGACGAGCTCCTCGAGCTCGCGCGCGAGATCACGCCACACCCTCCGGAGCGCGAGATGGACATGCTGCTCAGCGCCGGCGAGCGCATAAGCTGCGCCCTGCTGGCCATGGCCATCGATCGTCTCGGCTATCAGGCGGTGAGCTTCACCGGCTCTCAGGCCGGCATCATCACCGACACCGTTCACACCAAGGCGCGCATCCTCGAGATCACGCCGGCCCGCGTGCAGGAAGCCATGGACGAGGGCAAGATCGTACTCGTGGCCGGCTTTCAAGGCGTATCCACCGAGAAGGATGTAACCACGCTCGGCCGCGGCGGCTCCGACACCACGGCGGTGGCCCTGGCGCATGCCTTGAACGCCGACGTCTGCGAGATCTACACCGATGTCGACGGCGTCTACACGGCCAACCCCAACCTGGTGGCCAAGGCGCGTAAGATCTCGCTCATCTCCTACGACGAGATGCTCGAGATGGCCTCGGCCGGCGCCCAGGTGCTGGCCGTGCGCGCCGTCGAGTACGCGCGCAAGTACGACATTCCCATCCACGTGCGGTCGAGCTTCACCGACTACGACGGCACCTGGGTCAGAGAGGACGATGCCACCATGGAAAGCCCCATCATCAGGTCTGTCACCTACACCACCGACGAGTCGCGCGTGACGGTGCGCGGCGTGCCCGATCAGCCCGGCGTGGCCGCCCTGGTGTTCAACGCGCTCGCCGACGCCCACGTGAACGTCGACATGATCATCCAGAACTCCAGCGACGACGGCCACACCGACATCTCGTGCACCATCCCCAAAGAAGACGGCGCCGCTGCCGACCGCGCCCTGCAAGACGTGGTCAAGAAGCTGAACGCGAAGGGCTACGTGACCGACGACAACATCGCCAAGGTGAGCGTCATAGGGGCGGGCATGCGCACCAACCCCGGGGTAGCCGCCAAGATGTTCAAGACGCTCGCCGACCTGGGCATCAACCTCGACATGATCAGCACCTCGCCCATCAAGATCAGCACCGTGATCTCCAGAGAGCACGTGGACGAAGCCGTGCGCGTGCTGCACGACGTGTTCGGCCTCGGCGACGGCGCCGTGACCCTGGAGCCCGCCGACCGTGGCGAGCAGCCCGGCGCCGGCGATCAGAGCGAACCGCGATGACCGCGCGCCGGTTCAACGTCGCCATCGCCGGAGCCACCGGAGTGGTGGGCGGCACCGTGCGCGCCATCCTCGAGGAGCGCACCTTCCCGGTCGGCGAGTTGCGCCTGCTGGCCAGCGCGCGCTCCGCCGGTCGCAAGCTGCCGTTTCGGGGCACCGAGCTAGAGGTACGGGAGCTCGGCCCGGGCTCGTTCGCCGGCATCGACCTGGCGTTCTTCGCGGCCGGAGGCTCGGTGAGTCGCGAGTTCGTGCCCCAGGCGGTGGCCGCCGGCGCCACCGTGATCGACAAGTCGAGCGTGTTCCGCCAGGACCCTACGGTCCCGCTGGTGGTGCCCGAGGTGAACGCCGACCACCTGGCCTCCCACAAGGGCGTTATCGCGACGCCCAACTGCTCCACCATTCAGATGGTGGTGGCGCTCAAGCCTATCTACGACCGCGCCGGCCTCGAGCGCGTGGTGGTAAGCACGTACCAGGCCGTGTCGGGCAGCGGTCAGCAGGGCATCGCGGCGCTCGCCGCGCAGACCCGCCAGTGGGCCGCCGGCGAGCCGCTAAAGGCGCAGTTCTACCCGCACCAGATCGCCTTCAACGTGCTGCCACACATCGACAACTTCCTGCCCTCTGGCGCCACCAAGGAGGAGCAGAAGATGGTCGACGAGACCCACAAGATCTTCGCCGACCCCGCCATCAAGGTCACGGCCACCTGCGTGCGCGTGCCCGTGTTCGGCGCCCACAGCGAGGCGCTGAACGTGCAGACCCGTGAGAAGCTCACGGCCGGCGAGGCCCGAGAGCTGCTCGCCGGCGCTCCGGGCGTGGTGGTGGTCGACGACGTCGCTCGGCTCGAGTATCCGCTGCCCCTCAACGCCGAGGGCAGAGACCCGGTGTACGTGGGCCGCATCCGCGAAGATGTCACGATAGCCAATGGCCTCGACCTGTGGGTGGTGAGCGACAACCTGCGCAAGGGTGCCGCGCTCAACGCGGTGCAGATCGCCGAGGAGCTCGTACAGAGGGAGCTGCTCTGACGACTCCCGGGTATACTTTGGCCGTCATGACCCCGGCCCTGGGACTGAGCTGTGACCGACGCCGCCTCACCACACGCCACCGCGCCACACGCCGCCGTGCCACACGCCGCCGTGCCTGACGCCGCGCCCGACAAGAGCATGCTCGACGTGGTCATCGTGGGCGCCGGCCCCGCCGGCCTCACGGCCGGCATCTACTGCAGCCGCAGCCGCCTGCGCACCGTGATCCTCGAGCGCAACATGGCCGGCGGCCAGATCGCGCTCACCGAGCTGGTAGAAAACTACCCGGGCTTCCCGGAGGGCATCTCGGGCTTCGATCTGGCCGACAAGATGAAGCGCCAGGCCATAGGGTTCGGGGCCGAGGTGCGCGAGATCGAGACCGTCTCGGCGCTGCGTAGCGAGCCGGCGGGCTACAGCGTGGTCACCGACCAGGGGGTGCTGCGCACCAGGTCGGTCATCCTTGCGCCGGGCGTAGAGGCCAAGCGCTCCGGCATTCCCGGCGAGGCCGAGTTCATCGGCCGTGGCGTGAGCTGGTGCGCCACCTGCGACGGCGCCCTCTACCGCGGCCGCACGGTGGCCGTGGTGGGCGGTGGCGACTCCGCCGTGGAAGAGGGCCTGTTTCTCACCAAGTTCGCCGACAAGGTGTATCTGGTGCACCGCCGCGACCAGTTGCGCGCCGCGCCCATCGCGCAGGAGCGCGCCTTCGCGAACGCCAAGTTCGAGTTCGTCTGGGACTCGGTGCCGCGGCGCATCGCCGGCGGCGAGCTGGTGGAGGCACTCGAGGTGCAGAACGTGAAGACGCAGGAGAGACACAGCCTGCCGGTGAACGGCGTGTTCTTCTACATCGGCCAGCTACCCAACACGGCGTGGCTCAAAGACACGGTGGAGCTCGACGAGCAAGGTTATATCGTCACCGACGAGCTGCTGCGCACCCGGCTGCCCGGCGTGTTCGCCTGCGGCGACGCCCATGCCAACCCGCTCAAACAGATCGCCATGGCGGTGGGCGAGGGCGCCCTGGCGGCGGTACAGGCGGGTCACTACGTCGACGAGCTCACCAGCCCGGTGGCCGGTGGCCGGCGCGGCGGCGCCACGGCCGTTACGCAAGCCGGCGATACGGCCGTCGCGCAAGCCGGCGGCACGCCGGCCGCACAGATCTAGGCAACCAACCCCCAGGAGGGATACGTGGACGCTGTTTCGCAGGACAACTTCGAGGCTGAGGTACTCAAGGCGCCCGGCAAGGTCCTGGTCGATTTCTGGGCGGAGTGGTGCGGACCGTGCCGCATGATCGGCCCGGTGCTCGAGGAGATGGCGGGCGACTATCCCACCGTCACGTTCCTGAAGCTCAACGTAGACGAAGCCCCGGCCGTGGCGCAGCAGTTCAGCGTGATGAACATCCCGACGATCCTGGCGTTCGAGGGCGGCGATCTCAAGCAGCGCGTGGTGGGCGCCATGCCCAAGGCCAAGCTCGTCGGGGAGCTCGTAGGGTTTCTCGGCTGAGGCGGCGCGGCGCTGCGCCGGCCCGGTCCGCTGCCGGGGTCCGCTGCGGCATCGCCGGCGCTCGCGTCAGGCGCGCTCCAGGCGTAGCCCCACCACGTCGTAGCTGAACGAGACCAGGCGGTCGGCGAACGCCACATCCATATGCGCCTGCACATCGACGGGCAGCGCCTTGAAGCGGCCGCGGATGAGCTCGGCCTTGGGGCGCGGTACGGCCGCGACCTGCAGCCAGTAGTCGAGGTCGACGGTGCGCCGCATGCTCCGCCGACCAACCACCCGCAAGCCGCCCTTGCGAGCGATCTGCTCCATCTCGTCGGGCCGGTAGTGACGGCGGTGGGCGGGTTCGCGCAGCCGGGCAAGGTCGTTCATGGCCCTGTCGGTGACCTCGTCTACAATGGGTTCCACCAGCACCAGCCGGCCGCCGGCGCTCATCACGCGCAGCATCTCGGCGAGCGCTCCCATGGGCTCGGGCAGCAGGTGAAAGGCGTTGCGGCACACTACCAGGCTGAAGGCGCCCTTCTGGTAGGGCAGCGAGTACAGATCGACCAGCGAGAAGGCGACGTTGACCAAGCCGAGCTCCGTGGCCATGCGGCGGCCCTCCTCGAGCATGAACGGCAGCTCGTCGGCCTCCTCTACGGTGCGCACGTCGGGGGCGACGGCAAAGCCGGCCATGCCGGCACCCGAAGAGTAGTCGAGAACGGCGTCGTGCGACGTGGGTTGTGCCAGCTCGATGAGCAGCTCGAGCGAAGCGTCACGCATCTCTTCCACGGCTCCTCCTTGGTCTGCGGCGTAGCGGCGGGCGCGCGGCCGCGCTCAGCCGTAGGTGGCGGTGAAGATGGTACCTGTCGCCGTCAGGCCGATGCCGACCTCGTGACCCTCTACGCGTGCCGTCTCCTGATGTGCGCCGTGCACCTCGCCGAGCGTCAGCTCGCTGGCCAGCGTCTCGGCCTTGATGACCGCCTCGTGCCGCTGGGCCAGCGACTGCAACTCGCTGGGCAGCGCCAGTGCCAGGCTGATGGTGTCTTCGATGCGTAAGTCGGCATTCTTGCGTGCGAGCTGAATGGCATGTACCAGCTCGCGGGCGACGCCCTCCTCGCGCAGAGCCTCGTCGATGGCGGTGCGCAGGGCCACGGTGCGCTTGCCGTCTGATTCAACCTGGTAGCCTTCGGGCGAGCCGGTCTCGACGAGAAGCTCTTCCTCGGCGAGACGAAGCTCGCCTCCGTCGACGGCCAGGGTCACGGCGCCGGCCTGCTTGAGCTCGGCCACCAGAACGGCGGCGTCTGCTTCTTTGAGCGCCGCCTGGAGCGCGCCGAGCTGCTTGCCCAGCTTTGGCCCGAGCAGGCGCAGGTTGGGCTTCACGGTGTACGAGACGAGCTCGGCGGCGTCGGCCACCAGGCGCAGGTCTTTGACGTTCAGCTCGTCGAGCAGCACGTCGCGCAGCCCCTCCACGGCGCGCGCCTCGGCTGCGGGCAGCGCCAGCACCACCTCGGCCAGGGGCTGGCGCGTTTTCACGGCGGCCGCGTTGCGCGCCGCACGGCCCATCTCTACCACCCGCCGGGCCGCCGCCATGTCGTACGACACGGCGGCGTTCAGGGCCTCCTCGGCGGCCACGGGCCACCTACACAGGTGCACGCTCTCAGGCGCATCGCCATCGACTCCTCGCACGAGGTTCTGGTAGAGCTCCTCGGCCACGAACGGCGTAAACGGCGCCAGCAACGTGCTCACCGTGACGAGCGCTTCGTAGAGCGTGTGGTAGGCGGCCAGCTTGTCGCGGTCGCTCTCGCTCTTCCAGAAGCGGCGCCGGCTGCGGCGCACGTACCAGTTGCTGAGGTCGTCGACGAACTGCTGGATGGCGCGGCAGGTGCCGGTGGCGTCGTACTGCTCGAGGCCGTCGGTGACGGAGAGCACGAGGGCGTTGAGCTCGCCCGCGAGCCAGCGGTCGAGCAGCGGACGCTCGGCCAGCGGGACGGCCTCGGCGCTCGGGTCGAAGCGGTCGATGTTCGCGTACACCGTGAAGAAACTGTAGGTGTTCCACAGCGTGAGCAGGAACTTGCGCACCACCTCATCAACCATCTCGGCGCTGAAACGGCGGGGGCTCCAGGGCTGCTGGCTGGCGAACATGAACCAGCGAAAGGCATCGGCACCCTGGTGGTCGAGGATCTCGTCGGGCTCCACCACGTTGCCCTTGCTCTTGCTCATCTTCTGGCCCTCGGCATCGAGGATGTGGCCCAGGCAGAGCACGCGCTTGTACGAGCTGCGTCCCTCGACCAGCGTGGCGACGGCGAGCAGGCTGTAGAACCAGCCCCGCGTTTGGTCGATGGCCTCGGCGATGAAGTCGGCGGGAAAACGCTCGCGAAACACGGCCTCGTTCTCAAACGGGTAGTGCCACTGCGCGAACGGCATGGAGCCCGAGTCGAACCAGGCGTCGATGACCTCCGCGGCGCGCCGCATGGGTCCGCCGCAGGCGGGGCAGGTGAGGATGACGTCGTCAACGTAGGGCCGGTGCAGGTCCATGTCGGCGGGCAGCGGCCGGCCGCCGGCCGCCGGCCCGGCCGCCATCTCGCGCAGCTCCGCGATGCTGCCCACGCAGTGCGTGTGCCCCTGCTCGCAGCGCCACACCGGCAGCGGCGTGCCCCAGTAGCGGTCGCGGCTCAGCGCCCAGTCGACGTTGTTAGCCAGCCACTCGCCAAAACGCCCCTGCTTGATGTGCTCGGGGTGCCATACCACGTCGTCGTTGGCCTTGAGGAGCTCATCCTTGATGGCCGTGGTGCGGATGTACCAGGTGGCCTTGCTGTAGTAGAGCAGAGCCGTGTCGCAGCGCCAGCAGAACGGGTAGCTGTGCTCGTAAGGCTCGACGCCGAGCAACAGGCCGGCGGCCCTGAGCGCTGCGATGATTGCCGGGTCGGCGTCTTTGACGAAGCGCCCGGCCCACGGCGTTACCTCGGCGATGAACTTGCCCTCGGTGTCGACGGCGTTCACCACCGGCAGGTCGTTCTCGAGGCCGACGCGCATGTCGTCTTCGCCGAAGGCCGGAGCGATGTGCACGATGCCGGTGCCGTCGGTGGTGGTGACGTAGTCGGCGCCGATCACGAAGTGGGCCCGCTTGTCGGGCGTCATGAAGGTGAACGGCGGCTCGTAGGTGAGGCCCAGCAGCTCGGCGCCGCTAACCTCCTTCTCCACCACCGCCTTCTTGCCCAGCACCTTCTCCACCAGGTCACGGGCCAGCACGAAGCGCTCGCCGCGGCTCTCGGCCAGGGCGTAGGTAACCTCGGGGTGCACCGCCGCGGCGACGTTGCTCACAAGAGTCCACGGCGTGGTGGTCCAGACGGCCAGCGAGACCGGCCGGCCGGGCTCGCCGGTGAGCTGCTCGGCCGCCCCGTGAGTGAGGCGGAAGCGCACGTACACCGAGTCTTCGGTAACGTCTTTGTAGCCCTGCGCCACCTCGTGGCTGCTGATGGCCGTGCCGCAGCGCGGGCAGTAGGGCACCACCTTGAGGCCCTGGTAGAGCAGCCCCTTGTCCCAGATCTGGCGCAACAGCCACCACACCGTCTCGATGTACTCGTTGGTGAACGTGTAGTAGGCGTCGCCGAGGTCGACCCAGAAGCCAATGCGCTCGGTGAACCGCTCCCAGTCTTCGAGGTAGGCGACCACGCTCTCGCGGCAGAGCTTGTTGAACTCCACGATGCCGTAGCTCTCGATTTCCTTCTTGCCGTTGATGCCCAGGTGGCGCTCCACCTCGAGCTCTACGGGCAGACCGTGCGTATCCCAGCCGGCCTTGCGCGGCACGCGATAGCCGCGCATGGTCTTGTAGCGCGGGAAGAGGTCTTTGAAGATGCGCGACTCCACGTGGTGCGCGCCCGGCCGCCCGTTGGCCGTGGGCGGACCCTCGTAGAACACGAACAGCGGCGCGTCGGCGCGGCTCTGGAGGCTCTTCTCGAAGATGCCGTGCTGCTTCCAGAACGCCAGGATGCGCGCGTCGAGCGCCGGAAAGTCGGCGCGCGGCGAGACCTCGCCGAACCGGGGTTGCTTGTCGCTCACGTGACTCGCTTTCATCTGGCTGCAGCGGAAGGCCGATTCTACCAGACGCGCGGCGGCGGGCACCTCGCGGTGCTAGAGTCATGCGGATGACAGCAGGCACGACAAACCGAGCGCGGCGCATGGCGTTGAAGGCTCTCCCGGCAACGAAGGCCTCCTGTCAGCTCACCCCATGACCCCCGCGAGCGCCGTGCGGCCCGCCTCACGGGGAACGTTGTTTGCCCTCTCTTTAGGCCACGGTTGCGCCGACCTGTGCTCCGGGGCCCTGTTCGCACTGCCGACCTTCCTCGTTCTGGAACGCCACTACAGCTATGCCGCGGTCGGCGTTTTCGCTCTCGCCGCAAGTCTGGCGACCGCGCTCGTCCAGCCTCTGGCCGGCGCCCACGGCGACCGCGGGCAAGGGCGCTGGCTGCTACCCTTCGGGCTCGTTCTCGCCGCGCTCGGCATCGCCACGATCGGCTGGACCCCCAGCTACCCTATGACGCTGGCGGCCGCTATGGTCTGCAGCGTCGGCGCGGCCGCCTATCATCCCGAGGGGGCGCGCTGGGCGCGCTTCGCCGCGGGCAGCCGGGTGACCGCCAACATGGGAGTCTTCTCGGTAGGCGGTGGCGTCGGCTACGCGCTCGGGCCCCTCCTGGTGGCGGCCGTGCTCACGCCACTGGGCCTGCACGGCACACCGGTCATCGCCCTCGTGCCCCTGTGCGTGGCAGTCACCGTCGCTATCGTCTTGCGGCGCTTTCATGAGCGCACCCAGGACCAACGCCAATCACGTCAGCTGAAAGCGGCGGCTGAATCGGAGTGGCGCCCATTCGCCTACCTGCTCGCGCTCTACAGCGTCGCCAGCGGCGTCACGACCGGTCTGCTCGTCTACGTTCCCCTGTTCGTGCTCAATGAGCTGCGCGAGACTCCGGCGGCGAGCAACATGATGACGAGCGTTCTGCTCGGCGCGGCGGCCGTCGGCACGCTGACGGGAGCCCTGGCGGCGCAGCGCTTCGGGCGGCGCTTCGTGCTCATCGCGCCGCAGCTCGTGCTGGTGCCCGCCATCGCCCTGCTGCCCAGCTTGGGCTATGCCGCCATGATCCCCCTCGTTGCCCTCATCGGCGTTGCCATGAACGCCAACGTCAGCACTGCGCTCGTGCTGGCCCAGGAGTATCTGCCGGGGCGCATGGGTCTGGCCTCGGGCCTGACCATCGGGTTGTGCAGTGGTGCCGGCGGACTCATCGTCGCCGCGCTCGGTGTGCTCGGCGACGCGGCGGGGCCAGCCTGGGTACTGTACGCACTGGCCGTCATGCCTCTGGCGGCGATGATGCTGGCCTTTGTACTGCCGCAACCGGCGGCCGCTCCGCCGGGCACGCTGTGGAGCCTGCGCGCAGCAGTCAAGGAGTAGACGAGCCGTCGCATAGGTTTGCCACCGGGCCGACGCCAGAGCGGCCGTCGCGGGCGGGAGGCGCCGCCGACCGCCGGTCAGGTACACTTCGAGAGATGAGATTCCTGGCGCTACTCGACTACGACGGCACCGTGACCACCCGCGAATGCAACGAGATCGTGCTGCAGCGGCTGGTGGGCGACGCCTGGCGGCCGTTCGAGGCCGCGGTGCGCGCCGGGCGCATAAGCCACGCCACCTGCTTCGACCGGCAGATCGGGCTCATGCAGGCGCCGCGGGCCGACATCATCGGCGGCATGGTGGAGGCGGCCGAGCCGGCCCGGGGCCTGACGGCGTTCATGGCCGCGCTGGAAGCCCGCGGCGGCCGCGCCGCCCTCGTTAGCACCGGCTTTCGCGAGGCCATCGAGGCCTTCTGGCGACGTGAGGGTTTGCCGCCCCTACGAACCTTCGCCAGCGAGCTGGTCGGCGGCGGTGAAGACGGCGGGCCGCCGTACCACATAGCCTTCAGCGACGCCCTCGGCGACTGCCTGCGCTGCGGGCCCCGCGCCTGCAAGGGCGCCGTGGTGCGCGCTCTGCGGCGCCCCGGCGACGTGGTGCTCACGTTCGGCGACGGCGCCGGCGACTACTGCGCGGCGCGCGAGGCCGATCTCGCGTTCGCGCGCGGCCACCTGGCCGAGCTCTGCGCCCGCGACGGCGTGGAGTGGCGCCCGCTGCCCGACTTCCACGACGTCTGGGACGTAGTCGACGAGTGGCTGGAGAGCCGCGCGCCTTGACGAGCGGCCGGCGGATCGCGACGCCGTGACGAGCGGCCGGCCGGCCACGCGCCGGCGGGTCGCGAGGAAACGGCTCCATGCCGTATCATGGCCACGGCCCAGCGGTCGCACGGCCAGGCGGCCGCTACGGTCGGGAACCTGACCCAGGTGGTGCATGGAAGAACGTCTGCGGCGCAACGCCACACAGTTTGTCAAGTTCTGCGTCGTTGGCGGCAGCGGCGTGGTGGTCAACCTTGCCGTTCTCAACCTGACGCTCGTCACCTGGAAGCACACCGTCGGTGGTGAACCTCTGGGCGCCAAGTACCTGGCCAACGCCCTCGCCTTCGTCGTCTCGGTGCTCACCAACTACTACCTCAACCGCCGCTGGACATTCCGCTCGACGGCCGCCGTGAAGGCGGAGGTTGTCAAGTTCTACGTGGTCAGCGCGATCGCCTATTTGGCCAACCTGGCCGTGTTCACGGTGTTCATCACGCACTTCCACTTCGCCACCAACGTCGCCCAGCTCATCGCCATCGTCTGCGTGCTGCCGATCAACTTCGTGCTGAACAAGCTGTGGAGCTTCCGGGGCTCGTGATCGCCGCCCCCCACACGCGGGCGGCCCACAAGGTCAACATTCCCGTCGCGGTGGTCGTGTCGATGGCGCTCACCGCGCTCGTGCTCGTTCTGCTGCTACCCAACCTCTGGTACGGGCTGCACGACATCAGCGACATCACCGTGTACCAGGCGTACGCGCAGCGTATGGCCAACGGCGCGCGGCCCTTCACGCCGTCGTTCGAGGTGGAGTATCCGCCGCTCGCCGTGCCCCTCTTCCGCTTGCCGGGGCACGCCAGCGACTTCGCCGCCTACGAGCACTGGTTCAGCGTCGACATGGGCGTTGTCACCATCCTTGCGGCGGCCTTCACCGCGCTGACCGCCTGCCGCTTCTGGCCTCAGGGAGGCCGAGCCTACGTGGCGGCGGTGCTGTTCCCCGTCGCGGTGGCGCTCACCGGGGCGATCATCGTCAACCGCTATGACGCGGCGGTGGCCCTGCTGATCGCCGTCTTCCTGTTATTCCTCGCGGTGCGCTGGCACACGGCGGCCGCCTTCGTGCTGGGCATGGGCTTCGCCCTCAAGCTCACGCCGGCGGCGATGCTGCCCCTGGTGCTCCTGCTCGTAGGATCGCCACGGCGCTGGCTCTGGCCCATCGTCGCCTTCGCGGCGGCCGCCACGGCGCCGTTTCTGCCCTATCTGCTCTCCTCGCCGCGCGGCGTGTGGTACGTGTTCCAGTACTACCTGGGGCGGCCACTGCAGATCGAGAGCGTGCTGGGCACGCCCATGCTCTTCGGCCAGCTCTTCGGCGCCCACGGGCCACCTGGGGCTACAGCCACGGCTCGCACTCCCTCATCGCCCCCGGCGTGAACGTCGCGGCCAACCTCTCCGGCGGCCTCATGCTCATTGCCGTGGTCATCGTCTACCTGCTGGTGTGGCGACGGCGCGAGCGGCTGCGCGCGTCGCTGCCCGACCAGGCGCTCGCCGTGCTCGCCCTCATCCTGGCGCTCATGGCGTTCAGCAAGGTGCTCTCGCCGCAGTACTTCATCTGGACGCTGCCGGCCTGGGCCCTGGTCGCCGCCCGCGACCGCCTGCTGGCCGTGGCCGGCGGCATCACCCTGCTCCTCACGCAGATCGAATTCCCCGCCCTGTACTGGGACCTGCTCGCCATGAAGACCGCGCCGCTGATTGTGGTGAGCAGCCGCAACATCCTGCTCGTGGTGCTGTTCGGGCTCGCCTGCTGGCGGCTGTGGAGCCTGC
>CAVVTV010000002.1:0-13096 GCA_963751215.1 uncultured Thermoleophilia bacterium
GCTCCTTGGTCGAGCGCTGAGAGCCGCGCCGCACCACCTCCGGCTAAGTGCGGCGAACCAGCGCTCGACGAGGTTCAGCCAATGCCCCCAACGCCAGTGACGGAAGGCGAGTCAGTGCGCACCTGAAAGTGAAAGCACCTCGCCACACTGCAACGCAGCGGGCTCCAACCTCCTGGGTGCGAACTCAAGACTGGCAGTCACGGCTACGACCTAGCCGCCGACGCCGCCCTTAGTCGCAGGCACCGAGGGTTGGTCGAGGGCTGCAAGAGCAGCGCATCGAGCGCGACGCTGCGCCGCCAGAACCTTCGGCTCGAGCTGCGCTGCTGGGGGCTCTGCGTGCTCCAGGATAGAGATGGCCAACTCACACCTGTGCGTCGTTTGGGACGCCGTGGCCGTGCCAGTCGACTTGCCGCCGCAGACCACTCGGCAGCCCATCGATGCGCTCACCGGACTTCCCAACCGGGCGGCCCTGCGCGAGCGTCTGCGCCGCGTCGTCGGTCGCGCCGCCCCGGACCGGCCAACTGGGACTTCTGCTGCTCATCGATCTCGACCACTTCGCCGCCGCTAATGAGTGCAGACTCGCTCGCGTCCGGCGTCAGACGTTGCAGGGACTGGTCAAGGGATGTGCCGACTCTATCTGGACAAGGAGTTGAGAGGATGACCGAACTGCCGCCCGACAAAGCCCGCGACTTTGCGGGCTTCACTAGGCTACAGGTAGTCGCCATCCGTCGCGAAGCCTGGTCTGGCCTTCACGACGACGGACATCGCTACTACTTCGACGGCGATCGGTTCTGGCGTCTGGCGGGTAGTGCCCCGATCTCTCGGTCGCCCCGTCGGCGGTGCCCTTCGATGGCTGGCTCCATGCCAATGACTGCTGCTGCAACGTCTGCCGGTGGTTTGCTCCACAGTCGGGTGAGCCGAGCAGAGAAGGCGAGCGGCCGTGAGCGGGTCTCCCTACACGCTCGCAAGTCGTTGCCGCCGAGCGCGTCGCCTGGGCCCTGCGCCTGGCGTCGGAGGGCAGCGAGTACTTCTACGACGGCATCAGCTTCTGGCGTCCGGTACCCGGTGAGAATGACCTGCACTGATACCACTCGCCGTCGCGGCGTGGGTCGGCGTTCGAGGGAATGAACAGCGCCCGGTAGGCACCGCGCCCGGCAGAGGCGTTCTCGCAGAGAGAAGCGAAGGCATCACCCTCGCCGCTACCAGTGGACACCACGTGTAGACGAGCGCAGCCCGACTCCATGGCCGCCAGCTGGCGTGCCGGCTAGGGCCAGAAGGCGTACTCATCGGCGCGTCCCCAGCAGGCGGCGAGTCCCCGGGCGATGGGCTGCGTGGCGGCCAGGGCGCGATACGAGGAGCCGTTTGCCAACCGCAGCTCGCGGCGCGTCTTGCCGGCGATGAGCGGTCGCCACTCCGCAGGCAGCGGTGACTCGGAAAGCACACGAAGGTTCCCGACCTCGGAGGCCGGGTCGTAGCCCGCCAGGACCAGCAAGCGCGTGATCGCCTCGCGGGCGTACTCATCGGACTGCCGAGCGATGGGGAAGAGGCGATGCCCGTGAAAGCTGCCCGCCCAGAGCATGGCGGCGAGCTCGAGCCAAGTGATGCCCAAGCAGAGGCCGTGAAGACGCAGTGCCGGTACTGGCCCTGGCTACGTGCTTCCGCCTTTTGGGCTTCCGACGTCAGACGCAGCGCAAGCGCCTGCTCCGCTCTATGCCGGGAATGGCAGCGGCCTCAAGGCGTTTCTTGGAGACTTCGACGCCAGCGACACCTGCTTCAACCATGCTCTTGACCCACTCGTTCCCCGTATGGGCGTTGATTTCGCTGTACATCGCCTGTCGCTGTGGGGCGCGCTTGGGGGCGTGTGCCCGTTGACAGCGGACCACGCCTCGCTGGCTATCGGCGATCAAGTGATTCCCCAGGGGCGCCATTCGGATGAAGTCGTCCGACCGCAGGCGGTCAGGCCTCACCGTCTGGGGCCTCCAAGGGAACCTGCCACTGATACACGTCCTTGAGCTTCCACGGCACCATGGCGAGCTTTGTGCGCGTGACTCCCGGAACCTTGCCGATCACGTCGTTGACGAAGCCCAGGAGCTCCTCGGTGTCGCGGGCGCACACCTGCACGCTGAGGTCACCTCCGCCCACCGAGCCCGCGACATAGCTCACGGCCGGGAACTCCACGAGCTGCGCGGCAACCTCTCGCAACCCACCGGGGGCGACATCAATGAACACGTCGGCGATCACCGGAAAGCCCACGGCCTGAGGGTTCACGATGGCGCTCGCACGGATGACCTCCGTGCGGATCAGCCGCTCGAGGCGATAGCGCACGGTACGTTCGGTCACGTGACGGATGCGGCGTGCGATCTTGGCCGACGACATACGACCGTCTTCGAGAAGCAGTGACACGATCTCGCGGTCGATCGCGTCGAGACTGTATGGCATTCCGAACTCCTGGCCTGCGCTCCTGTCCGCACGCCTACTTCGGCATCGAAGGCTGTGCGAACGCTAGTCGGTCCTCACGTTGACCGCCTGAATCCCTGCAGCCCAACGCTGGACGAGCCTACCCGCCCGCTAACGCCCAGAGCTTGCAGGAAGGTCGGGATGGTTCCGATCTCCATCGGCTCGGTCTGCCTTCAAGGATACGGCCATGACGTGCGGATTCTGGCAGAACGCAACACACTGAGGTTGGCCTCCTTTACAGAGGTCGCACTTGTAGGCCTTACCCAAGTCCGAATCCACGTGGATCACACCAAATGGACATGCCTTGACGCAATCGCCGCAGCCGTCGCACTTGTCTGCATCAACGTAGACCACACCAGCTTCGGAGAAGATGGCGCCTTTCAAGCACGCGTCGAGGCACTTGTGGCAAGCCGTCTGTGTGCAGGAGTAGCCTCTGATCTCGCCTGTCGTCGGGTTGACCTCTACGCGGAGACGGGCGGCTGAGGGCCTGAAGCCAGGTTCATGGAACGCAGAGCACACCAGCTCGCACATGCGGCAGCCGGTACATGCCGCTCTACTGATTCTCACGTGAGGCATCGTCACACCTCACGAGGTGAGGTGCCTGGCAACCTGACATCGACACCAAGCCCAGCCAGCTTGCGCTCACTGGGCACGCCGTGCTCATTCCAACCCCGGAAGCGGTAGTACTCACGCTGGCGCTCGCTGAACTCGTCCCAGCCGATGGCTTTGCCGGCGGATGGACCAGCCATGAAGGGCTCGTCCACAAGCTTGCGCGGCACAGTGTCCGGCTCCACGCCTTCTCGGAGGTTAAACAGCCGGCCAAGGTTCCAGATCCGTTCGCCGACCTGCATCAGCTCATCCTCACTCACGTCCCGCTTCCAGACGTGACGAAATAGCTGCGCCATCTGGTTCGTGTCTATCGCCCAGAAGTCACACCAAATGCCGGTGTACTTGAGCGAGGAGAAGTTCTGCTTGACGGCGTTGTACTCGGCCTTCCCCTCCATCGAATCAGGGGGTAGATCGCCGGTTACCACCTCATCGCCGACCGGATAGGAACGCATGTGACATCCCCCCCTATCGGACGTCGAGTACGACAGACTCATGCCGAATGCCCCTCGGGGGTCATAGCCTGGAAGCTCAAGATTCTTGACCTCCATGGCCAATTCGGGATGATCGTACTTCGCAGCCAGTGCACGAGCGCCGAGAGCCAGCTCAGCCAACGGCCCATCAGCCTTGGCGATCAGCGTCGGCACCCTGAGGTAGCTCTCGACATCGCCGAAGCGCACACCAAAGTCGTGAATGCCCTTCTCCGTCATGTCCATTGCCAGCCCAAGCACGTTTCCAGTGGAGATGGTATCCATGCCTAGCTCGTCGCATTCCCGGTTGAAACGCATCAACGCCTCGATGTCGCCAATGCCGCAGTTGGCGCCGCAGAGGGCAATTGTCTCGTACTCGGGCCCTTCTCCCTTTACCCCGCCTGCTTCGTGCCATTGACGACAGCCAATGGCGCATTGGAAGCACGCACGGTTTCCGGTTTTGACCTTCTGGAACGAATCCGAGTTGATGCTGGTGATTTCCTCGAAGGTACCGATTGACCAGTTGCGCGTCGGCATAACGCCGGCGTCACTCATGATCTGGGCCAGCACGGGTGTACCCTCCTCGTTGGCCCATAGGTTGTCGTCGGTGAGGACGTACTCTCTGTGAATGCGCTCCACATCAGCGAGAAAGGATCGTGGGTCGTTACCCACACGTATCATCCCTGTCCCGCGCACGGCGATGGCCTTGACGCCCTTGGCACCCATGAGGTTGCCGTGGCCGCCGCGACCCGCCTTGTGGTACTGGTCAGTCGATAGGCAAGCCCACGGCAGCTTCTTCTCGCCTGCCGGACCAATTGACATTACCTTGGCGTTCTTGTCGAAGTCGGCGCGCAGGGCAGCTTCGATCTCAGACGTGGTCAATCCCCAGTACTTTGGTTTGGCTGGCCGCAGTTCGACAGAGTCGTCGCCGATGCAGATGACGACTGGTTCTGCCGACTTTCCCGTGAGAACGAGGATGTCGTAGCCGGCGAACTTCATCTCGGGAGCGAACGAACCGCCTACGTAGCTGTCGTTGTAGATCCCGGTAACGGGACTCTTGCAGCCGACGACCAGCCGCGAGCACGTGGCAACGCTGGTTCCGGCGAAAGGACCGGTTACAAAGTAGATCGGATTTTCGGGGGCCAAGGGATCAAGGCCTGGTGGAACCTCCTCCCAAAGGTACCGCAGGAGAAGGCCCTTGCCACCGACGTAGAGCCGCGTCCAATCCATGTTCAAGGGCTCAACCATGGCACTGGCCGAGCTTAGGTCGATCTTGAGGACCTTGCCCGTGTAGAAGTCCAACGCATGCTCCTTGCGTAGGGTTGCCACAGTCCGCTCCAGCCCGTCCCTCGATCGAAGCCGACGCGACTGCCGTATCGAGGGTGAAGAAGGAGGGACGGCATCAGGTTGCGCCCAGCATGGCGTCGATCTTCTTGACGCCATCGGATGCGTCTTCGGCGTAGGCGTCGGCGCCGATTTGATCGGCCCATCGCTGCGTGCAGGGGGCGCCGCCGACCACGGTCTTGAATGGCAAGCCCTCGTCTTTGATCATCTTGATTACGCGGCGCTGCTCCTCCATGGTTGTCGTCAGGAGGGCGCTCATGCCGATGATGTCGGCGTTGCGCTCCTTGGCGCAGGCGATGAAGGTCTCGGCCGGCACGTCACGGCCGCAGTCGGTGACCTCGTAGCCATGGGCCTTCAAGTAGGCGATCACTATTGCCTTGCCGATGTCATGCACGTCGCCTTGCACGGTGCCGACGATCACCGAGCCCTTCTTCTCGCTCTCGCCGCCCTCCAAGGCGGCGTTGCAAACGCGGGTGGCGGCGTCCATTGCCTGGGCGGCCAGCATGAGCTCAGGAAGGAAGACCTCGCCGCTCTCGAACGCGTCGCCTACCTGCCTAATGCCGGCGATGAAACCCTCGTTGACAATCTCGCTCGGGCTCACGCCGGCCGCCAAGGCGCGCTTGGCGACGTGCTCGGCGGCCGCGGCGTCGTAGTCAACGATCGCCTCGGCTGCTTGCCTGTACAACAGCTCTCGGTCTGCATGAGCGATCGAGCCGATCGGCTGCCGGCCCTGCGTCTCACTGTTCATGTGTTCTCCTCACACTTCACTACGGGTGCAAGCGGTAATCCCGAACGAGCTCCTCGGCGGACGTGTAAGTGAACCCCGCCCCCCGCCTAGAGAGCGGCAGTCGGGGGGAACCGGCCGCGCTTCGCCCTCGGCTCGCCATGAGCCAGAGCCAGTCGGTGCCGAGTCTTCCGTGCGAGGCCCAAGTGCGCATCATGGACGTGGCTCCCTCACCGTCGGACCCGGTTGATTCAACGCGGCCATCTACCTCTTGACGGGTTCCCTCGACTTGCGCATGAGTCGATCGACAGAATTCACGCTGATATCCAAGAGCTCTGCGATGCGTATCTTGGCCTCGATGCCCTTTGCGCAGCCGGGCACGGCGGTGATGACACCGATGTCGAGTTCCTCTCGCAAACGACGCATGACAGTCGAGTCAGTGAGATCTGGAACACTGATGCCCAGCTTGTCCGCCACATAGCGTTTGGCCTCGGGTAGCCTCATCTTCTTGAGTTGCATCCTCGCCACCAGGTCTCCAGCGGTGCGGATGCCTCCCATGCCCGAGGCTAGCGCGTGACTCATGGACATCCCGTGGGGATCGCCCGTGCCTACCTACAACCCGTCCGCGCGGCCAATCTCCACCATGGCGGCGCTCGCCCTGGTTAGCGCATCGATAGGCGGCACCTCGAACATCGGGACCCCCCCGACACCCATGCCGACGTTGGGGTGAACGGGGATTGAGGCTAGTCGCGAGCACTCCTTGACGAATGTCACAGCGCGCGCCACGTTCCACGGTGTGCTTCTTCGCGTGTTGCTGTTGATCACTGGACCGAATATGTGGGCGCCGGCCTTTTCGACGAGCTTCACTTGCTCGTGTGGCCATAGCCCGGCCAACCTCACACCGTCATAGGTAAGCTCGCCATGGAAGCCAAGCACCATCTCGGCTGCCATTCCCACTTCAATGGCCAAACTGGTGGTGGCCGCCAGTTCTTCGACCACCTGCAACGTTGCCAAGAACTCGGCGTCTCCCGCTGACGCCACGGTATCGAAGTTGACCGCGTCGATCCCGACCTGAGCCATCTTACGGCTCACGTACAGCATGTCTTCCTTGCAGGCTTCGGCCATCTCCATTTGGGCCTCGCGGGCAGCCGCAATCTCGCCCTTGGGCAATAGGTCCGCGGGGTTTGGGAAGGGGCCGTCAGGCTGGGCGTAAAGGCCGAAGTTCGGCATGGCGCCATAGAAGACGGGCGCCACACAATTCAGCAGCACGCCCTCTGCGGCTGTCGCCTCCAGCGCTACGATCGGCTTCACCGGCTTGAAGGAGTAGTCAGGATGTCCAACCTCAAGGGTGTCGAAGCAGAAGACACGCTCGAAGACGCGAAGGGCCTGCTCACGGCCAAGTGGAATGCCGACACCGCTTGATAGCTGAGCCGAGTACAGGGAGTTTCCGGAGCCGTCCTTCGTGAGGACTACTTCATGGCCTTGTTGCACTCCCATGATGCGGCTGTTGTCCGCGAAGAGGTCGTGAAGCCAGTCGAGCTCTGACTCATCCAGCGCTGGCACTTTCCCTCGACGGACGGCGTCCTCGCTGCCTGCGATCAGGTCGCTGCGAAGTTCGTCCTCGCTCAGCTCGACGCTGTAGCCGTCGCCCATGCGAGTTCGGATGCGACTCATTTGCGACAGCGCTCCGAGTCGTCCTGCTTACACATGGAACCCATCTGTGCCTCCTTCCTTGGCCGCAGAAACGGCCCACCAGTCTGTCTGTTTGGTCCCCAAAGAACGCGCGCCCGTCAGCGGAGCGACGCGCCACAGACAATAGCAGAAGCTGACGATACTGCAAGGAGGAAACCGCGCAGATTACCGAGAGTTCCGGCATGCTCCTTCAGAATTCTCTATTGACAGGCATGAAAGCGCGCATCATGATGTCTATTACCGCTGATTCAGTCTTCCGTAGGAGCACACCTTGGACGACCTAGATCGCAAGTTGATTTCCCTTTTTCAGTTCGACGGCAAGGCGTCGATTGCCTCAATTGCGCGCGCCTGCGGCATGAGCGAATCGGGCGTGAAACGACGCGTGGAGCGGCTTGAGGCGGACGGGGTGATCGAGTTCGTCACGGTCGTCCGACCTCGCGCCCTTGGTTACGAGGTCAACGTGATGCTGAGCATCCGTGCGCAGGTGGGGTATGCGGCAGGTGTCGCGCAGCGCCTGTCAGAGCTGCATGAAGTCGTGTGGGTCAGCCTCATGACCGGCAGGTATCCGGTCCTTGCCGAGGTTGTGCTGCGCGACGCCGATGAGCTGTTTGAGTTCTTGCAGCGGCGTGTCGCAGAGATCGAGGGCGTTCTTGAGGTCGAGACGACCACAATCCTCAAGAACGTCAAGTTCGACTACAAGTGGAAGTTGCATGACGAAAGCACGGTTGAGCCGCCAAGTATCCCCGTCAGGACCCATAAGACGAAGACTGTCCCTAGCCGATGATGAGGCTCGCCACATGTCGACAGGAACTACCGGGTCGGGGCCGGTGGAGGGTTCTCCGTTGAATGGCTATGTAGGAGCAATTCTGCGGGTTGACCTCACGAGCAGGTGCACGTCAACCGAGCCTCTAAACACGAAGTGGGCCAAGCAATACCTGGGATGCCAGGGGCTCGGGGTGCGCTATCTGTACGAGGAAGTCCCGCCCGGAGCGGACGCCCTCGGGCCCGAGAACCGGATCGTACTGATGACCGGCCCGATCACGGGCACGATCGCGCCGACCGGTCAGAAGTACACGATTATCACTAAGTCTCCGCTGACTAAGACGTTCTACGACAGCACGGCAGGAGGCCACTTCGGACCCGAGCTCAAGTACGCCGGCTATGACGGCATCATCATCGAAGGCCAGGCGGATAGTCCGGTGTACCTCCTGATTCGGAATGGCAGAGTCCAGATCATGGACGCTGCTCGGGTCTGGGGCTGTGACACACACACGACCGAGGATCGAATCAAAGAGTGGTGGGGAGAGGTCAAGGTTCTGAGCATTGGACCAGCCGGCGAGAACCTCGTGAGGTTTGCCTGTGTGACGACCGAGTACTACCGGCAGAACGGGAGGGGAGGAATCGGGGCTGTCTTCGGAGCCAAGAACCTGAAGGCTATCGCTGTCAAGGGGACCGGCGCGGTGGGAGTCTCCGATCCTGGACGCTTCGTTCAAGTCGCCTGGACGATCACCACTGAGAAGATGGCCGAGTGTGATGACCAGCTCAACTTCATCGGGTGGCGAGGCGGCATGGGCACATTGAGCCTCATGGATTGGACGAATGATGAGGGTGTCCTACCCACACGCAACTTCCGCCAAGGCTCGTTCGAGAGTAAGGAGAGGATCGACCAGGAGGCGTACCGGAAGGTCAAGAAGAGCTCGAGGGCGTGTTGCCAATGCCCGATGGCTTGTGGCCAGTTCACCATCGTGCCCCAAGGCCAGTACGCGGGTACGGCCATCGAGGGCCCCGAATTTGAGACAGCTGCCCTGCTAGGCAGCAACTGCGGAATCGGCGACCCGTACGCGATCATGAAGATGAATCTCCTATGCGATACGTTGGGCGTCGATACGATGGCCTGTGGAGACGTCATCGCTTGGGCGATGGAATGCTTTGAGAGGGGCATCCTCACCAGCGAGGATACCGGCGGACTTCAACTGCTTTTCGGCAACCACGAGTGCGCCATCGACTTGGTCCAGAAGATCGCGACGCGAGACGGCATCGGGGATCTTCTCGCGGAGGGCGTGGCGAGGGCCGCGCAGCAGGTGGGCCAGGGATCGGCGGACTTCGCGATGCACGTGAAGGGCTTGGAGATCCCTGGGTACGACCCGCGGCCGGCAATTGGGATGGGGCTCGCTTACGCCACGGCTCCGCCGGGCGCGGTGCACACTCGCGGCTACCCGATCTCTGCCGAGTTGTTCGGGGGATGGTGGCTGGGAGCCGACCCGGTTGAGTTGGATCCAGCTTCGCCCGCCAACAAGGCCAGGCTGCTCATTACCCAGCAGCACTGGCAGGCCTACCGTTTCAGCACCGGGACGTGCGACTTCGGGCTCTTCGACCCGCCGGACGGTCTACCGGAGGAAGTCAGCTCCTGCACGGGCTGGCCTGAGTCTGCCGACTGGAAAACCATCGGCGAACGGATCGTCAACCTGTGCGCGATGTTCTCGGACAGGCATGGTGTGACTCGCGAGGAGTTCACGCTGCCGGCGCGTTTGCTTGACGAGCCGATCGGTCCCGGGGCCTCAGAAGGCAAGACCCTCCCCCGGGAACACCTGGAGCACATGCTCCGAGAGTACTTCGAGCTTCGGGGCTGGGCGAGCAGCGGAAGGCCGACGCCAGCGAAGCTCGCTCAGCTGGGGATCGATGATCTCCCGCCGGAGGCGAATCCGTGAGCCTGCGGGGGATGATTGCCATAGAGGAAGACCGCTGCACGGGATGCAGGCTTTGCGAGCTTGCGTGCTCGTACCGCCACGAAGGCGTCTTCCAACCCTCCACGGCTCGCGTCAGGGTGAGGCTATTCAGCAAGGACGGCCATTCGTTTCCTCAGCTATGCCTCCAGTGCCCCGACGCGCCCTGCCTGAACGTGTGCAAGCAGGCGGCCATCAGCCGCGACCCAGAGGCAGGCACGACGGATATCGACAACGAGCTCTGCACTGGCTGCAAGCAATGTCTGAGCGTCTGCCCGTACGGAGGTATGGCATTCAGCCCGACGGCAAGAAAAGCCGTCGTCTGCGATCTCTGTCAAGGCGACCCGGCGTGCGTCCAGTACTGCTTTGCTGGGGCGCTGTCGTGGATCGATGCTGAATCATGCGGCGGCAAAAAGACAGAGCTGCTGCAGGATGCCGCTTCCAGGCAGGCAGCACACGGAGCGAACGTCAAGTGATGGCAAACGGCGCCGCCGAAGCCAGATCGAGCTGCGAGAGCGGCTCAAGGAAGGAGAGGAACATGACGAAGGTGCGCATCTTGGGCATCTCGGGCAGCCCGAGGGCCGGCAACACCGATTACGCAGTAAAGGAGGCCTTGGCCGGAGCAGCCGAACTGCCGGACGTGGAGACGGAGTTCTATGGCTTCTCCGACAAGACCATGAATCCTTGTACGGGCTGCTGGCAGTGCTCAGGTCCGGACGCTACCGAACAGAGCCCCTGCCCGCAGTGGGGCGAAGACGACGCCGTCGATCTCGCCAAGAAGATGGAGGCGTTCGATGGCTTCGTCGTCGGTACCCCGATCTACATCGGGACGGTAACAGCTCAACTGAAGGCTTTCATCGATCGGGCTGTTCAGATCACCGAAGGCGGCAAGCTCGGACCCACGTCCCTCAGGAACAAGGCGTGCGGCGCTGTTGTCACCTCTTGGGATCGCAACGGCGGCCACGACATTGCGATCGTTGACATCTGGCGCTGGGCGATTCTTCACGACATGGTCGTGGTGGGGTGTGGGCCGGACAAGTCGGCCGGCGGCGTGAGCATGAACAACTACTGGGGTGCCTGTGTCATTCAGCATTTCACCCCCGATCACCCGGATGGGGGCCATGGGATCTGGTGGGACGAGGCCAATGGGCCCGATGAACTCACCGCAGTGAAGTTCGACAAGATGGGTTTGGTCAATTGTCGTCGACTCGGCAAGCGAGTCACTGAGATGGCGAAGGTTATCAAGGCGGGCTTCGAAGTGCTCCCAGACGGGGCGACTGCGTGGCCTGCGGGCAAGGCAGGCGGACTAGTTGTTCCAGGTTGAGCGGCAGGCACACCGCTCGCGCGCGGGTCGCAATCGCGGCTCACGCGAGGGGGGACGCGTGGCGCCCTGGCCGAGACGGGTCCGTGTCAAGTCGAGAGGAGGAATGTTCGGGTGACTCAGAAGATCAGGGTAATCTCTTGCGGAATCGGTGCGCTGGGAACTGAGATTGTCCAAGTGCTCCACGGGAAGCCGCTCTCAGACATCGAGATTGTGGCGGCGGCGGATCCCTCTCAAGCCGTTGCGGGCAATGACTTGGGGCGCGTTGCTGGCCTAGGCGTCGACCTCGGAGTCGTCGTTTCCGACAATCCGGAGCAGGTCTTGAGAACGGTTGCCGCGGACATCGTCCTGTACGCTGCCGAGGCCTACTTCGCCGAGATGTACAAGACCGTGCGGGTGGCGGTCGAGAGCGGCAAGAACGTCATCAGCAGCGGCGACGAAGCGGCGATCCCTGGGCAAAGTCACCCGAGCTGGCGGACGACTTGGATCGTCTGGCGAAGAGAAGAGAGTCACGTTCGTTGGCACCGGGGTGAATCCCGGATCCATGATGGACTACCTGCCCATCTCTCTGACCGCAGTCATGAAGTGGGTCGATCACATCTCGATTCGCAGGGTAGCGGACACCACTTCGTGTGGTCTGGACTACTGGAACAAGTCTGGGTACGGGCGGTCGCTTGAGGAGTTCAACAAAGCGCTGGCCCAAGGCTCGGTGGCAGTGCCCCTGCATATGAAGGAAGAAGCCGAGATGACTGCCAGGGCTCTGGGTTGGAAGCTGACGACCTACACGGAAGAGAAGAAGGCACTTCTCTCAACGACCAGGCGAGAAACTCTCTCCGGAGTTGTTGAACCAGGCACGGTAAGTGGGGTTGAGCTGACTGCTCGAGGCATCAAGGACTCTCGAGAAGTCATTACATATACCTACGACATCATCATTGATCCCTCGCAGGACGACCTGGAGGTGGGCAACTTCATCTCCATCGCAAGCGAGGGGGGCACTTTGTAGTGTTCGGTAAAGGGTGGATTGGCGAAGGAGAGCTGGTCGAGGACCGCGGCGATCATGGCAAACAGCATCCCGCGTGTGATTGAGGCAAGGCCAGGACTTGTCTCTGTATACGAACTACCCCCCTCTCCCTGCCTTGCGTGATTCGTGTCATGGCTGCTCCAAGCCCGAATAGGAGGCCGACAGGGTGAAGCTTTACTTTGCCACCGACGTTCACGGTCAGAAACCTGCTGGCGCAAGTTCCTGAACTGTGGCGAGTTCTATGGGGCTGATGCCCTGGTCCTGGGCGGGGACATGACGGGTAAAGCCGTGATTCCGGTCATCCGTAGCAACTCGGCTCACTACGTGAGCTACCTTTCAGACCAACGCCACGAGTTCGAGGGAGATGCGGCCCTGCGCCAATTCCGCAAGGTAGTCCGAGATCACGGCTACTACCCCGTGGTGATGAGCCAAGAGGAGTTCGCGGCGACCTCACAGGATCCGGAGCAGGTCCATGAGCTCTTCACAAGGGAGATGAGGCGCGTCGCCGAGGAGTGGATAGCCATGGCGGTACAGGCGCCTGCCCAAGAGCGTCCAGTGCGTCGTCTGCCCGGGCAACGACGATCGAGAAGATATCGACGAGATCGTCTCTGCTTCCGAGCGCATCCAGTTGGGAGAGGGTATTGCAGTTGACCTACCCGGCGGCTATCAGCTGGTGTCGAGCGGGTGGAAGAACCCCACCCCCTGGGACACGCCGCGCGAGGAAGACGAGCCAGCGTT
>CAVVTV010000003.1:0-53791 GCA_963751215.1 uncultured Thermoleophilia bacterium
CCACGACGGCGGGCAGGCCGTACTCGCGTGCGATCACCGCGCCATGGGTCATCAGGCCCCCCACCTCTGTCACCAGGCCCTTGATCGCGACGAACAGGGGCGTCCAGCTGGGGTCCGTGGCGGCAGTGACCAAGATGTCGCCCGCTTCGAGATCGGCCTCCGCCATGTCCAGGATGACGCGGGCCCGCCCCTCGACGGTTCCGGCGGAAACCGGCAGGCCGACCAGCGCGCCGGCCGGCAAACCGTCGCGTCGGTACGCCCCGGCGACGACCTCGCCGTCCGACGTGAGTACCCGGGGCGGCGTGAGCGCCTCATAAGACCGGAACGCGTCCTTGCGCCGGCGGATGAGCTGGTCGTCCACCTGATTCGTGCGCACGACGTCGTCGAGCTCCTGGAGCGCGAGGTAGAAGATATCTTCCTTCTCACGAAGTACGTGCGCTTGCACGAGGCGCTCGGCGTCACTCAACAAGGCCTGCTTGTAGACGAAGTAGCGGCCGACCATGCCGTACTTCGGATACTCCCGGTACCCGATGAAGGTCCTGACGCGGTCGATCATCTGCTTGGCCTCTTCGGCCTTCTGCTCGCCATCCGGCAAGGCCCGCAGGCGCTCCAGCAGCTCCTGTTCCCACTCCGTGGCCTCCTGCCGCCCTTGCTCGAAACGCCGCTCGCCGCTCACCAGGCTCGAAGTTACTGATGTTGCCGAGGATGATGGGCACGAGCGTGCTGGGACGTTCGCTCCACCGCGGTCTCGTGATGTCGATCTCGCCGATGCAGCGCATGCCGTACTTGTCGAGCCAGCCTCTGATGGCGTCCTGCGCTTCCCGCCCACCCGCGAGCTTCGGCAGTTCATCGAGGAAGCTCTCGTCCTCGACGTGCTGCAGAGAAGCCACCACCTCCGGATGCGGGCGGATCGCGTCCGCGACGTCGAGGAGCGCCAGCCCCATCTCCGACGTGACATTGTGGGGGACGGACTGCGTGAGCTTGTCGGCCGCGTTCTTCTCGCCCAGCCACGCCTGCAGGTGCTCATTGAGCCACCAGGTGGCCTCCATGGCCGCCATGAACACCCGATGGCTTTGAGGATCGAACAGGATTCGCTGCAGCTCCTGGATGTCCGCCAGGATGAAGTCGAGCAGCGCTGCTCCGGACTTGGTCCGGATCTCGCGCTTCAAGGCGGCGATGGAGGCCTGGTTGCGCGCGATCAGCTCGTCGACGATGGCCGGATCGAGCTCGGCCGGGGCGGGCGTCCCGCCAGCCGGCGCGCCACCGGGCGGCGCCCCGCCGGCCGGCGTCCCGTCCGGCCCTTCGTACGGGAGGGTCGGGATGAAGTCGCCGCGTTCGAGGATGGTCTGCAGCGCGTCCCCGATCAGCGGATCGGACCTCCCCAGGGCCGTCACGAGGCCCGCGCGACTCGTCGGCGAACGCAGCGGCTTGGTGACGTCGACGAACAGTCTCCCGCCGGCCTCGATCATGGGCGCCATGGCCGTCAGCTGCCACAGGGAGATCCCCAAGGGCTTCCAGGCGTCGGTCATCATCTGCTGATGACCGACGGAGACGTAGACGTGGTTCTCCCGGTCGTCGGTCGCGGGGATGGGGAACAGCGTGGTGATCGGCCGGCTCTGGACGATGTGGAAGGCGTCATTCACCAGGCACCATTCGATGTCCTGGGGGCGGCCGAAGTGCGCCTCGATGCGCCGGCCCAGCTGCACGAGTCGCACGACCTGGGCATCCGTTAGCGCGGGCTGCTGCTGCTCCGGCGCGATCGCCTGGTGCTGCGTCCCGCCTGCCGGCGAGGCCTGGATGGCAAGCTCCTTGGTGGCGACCGTCCGGGCGACGACCTGGCCGTCCCGCACCTTGTAGACGTCCGCGTTCACCAGGCCGGAGACCAAGGCCTCACCGAGGCCGAAGCCGGCCTCCACGGAGGCGACCTTCCGGTTGGACGTGACGGGATCGGCGGTGAACAGGATGCCGGCCGCCTGCGAGAAGATCATCTGCTGCACGACCACGGCCATGCGGACCTTCCGGTGGTCGATGCCGTTGCGCAGGCGGTAGGTCACGGCCCGCTCGGTGAAGAGCGAGGCCCAGCACCGGCGGACGTGCCGGAGGATCGCCGCCGGCCCCGCGACGTTCAGGTACGTGTCTTGCTGGCCCGCGAAGGAGGCCGTCGGCAGGTCCTCCGCCGTCGCGCTGGATCGGACGGCGCAGGCGGTTTGTTCACCGAGCTCGGCGAGCGAGCGGGTGATCGCCGCCGCCAGATCGTCGGGGATGGCGACCCCTTCGAGGGTCCGGCGGATCTCCGCGCTGAGCGCGCGGATCGCCTCCCGGTCGTCCGGCGCCAGGCGCGACAGCCGATCGAGCCGATCGTCGATCGACGGTGCTTCCGCCATGATCCGCAGGAAGGCGTCCGTCGTCACGCAATAGCCGGCCGGCACGCGGATGCCTTCGATCCGCGAAAGCTCCCCCAGGTTCGCGCCCTTGCCCCCGACGACCGCGACCTGCGTCTGGTTGATCTCCTGGAAACCCAGCACGTAGCGCTCGGTCATCGCGATACCTCCAAGGTGGCCGTGCTCCGTTTCACTGCGGTGGCCGGCTGAGCCTGCGGCATGACGGGCTCTGTCGAACCTCGCGTTTGGCACGTCCCCATCTCGTCCTTCCTCTGTCGTATCGGCCGGTCGGCCGACGGCGAACCATGAAAGCACGTGCGAGCTTCTTGCTTCAAGGCCCCCACTCCGCGCTATGCTTATGCTGGTGGGGATGGTCGATCCGATTCCGAGAACCTCGGCATGGCCAAACCTCGTGTCGAAGCTGCGCGCGGTCTGGTCGTCTGGCGGGCAGATCGGAGGGGGGACCTCGACTTCACACGCGTGCAGGCATGGGCCGGCCGCTGGCGAGTGCCGTCCCCGGTGCCGGCTTCACGACGAGAACGCACCCCGCACGCCGCTGATGCTTCCGTCGCGACTCCAGCAGGCACCTCGCCTCGAACCTGAGAGTCGAGTCCTCCACCAACGTGCGTCAGATTAGACGTCGAGCAGGCGCTTCAGCTCGCATCGAAGGTTGATCTCAGGCCGAAATGCCATGCAGCATGGCATGCGAGACGGTCGCTCGAGCCTGGGGCTGGTCGAGGTTGCCGGTGGCCACCTCGTGGATGACCGTCACGACGAGGCTGCCGAAGATGGTGGCCATCCATGACGGCGAGAGCAGCGCCGAGAACTCGCCGGAGGCCTGACCGCGCTTGAATAGCGCCTCGACCGCGGCGCTGAAGCGCATGCCATGCCCTTGCCGCTGCTCTTCTACCATTGCTTTCCCTTGGCTGAGCAGAAAGCGGTATCGGTCGCCGATGTCGATCAGCGCCGAGATCAACCGAATCAGGGCCTCGGCGGCCGTTCCCTCCTCGAGCCGGCTGGCTTCGACCGCCTTCTCCGTCTCGTCGATCGCTTGCTCCGTGATCGCCACGATGAGCGCTTCGCGGGTGGGGAAGTGCCGGTAGAGCGTGGCGCGGCCGATGCCGGATGCGCTGGCGATCTCGAGCATGTCGATGGTGGGGTCGTCGCAGAGCAGACGGGTGGCGTGCCCGATCACGCTCTCGCGGTTACGCTCGGCGTCGGCCCGCCGCCCGTAGGGACGGGCAGGCCCGGAGTAGGTGCTCATCTGAGGCCCTCCGGGGCAACGTCCGGGGCACCGGCGAGCGGCGCGTCAGCCGGACGTGAGGAGTATAGCAGCGCGTTCTCAGCTGGGCGGCTCCGAGGCATGATCGGAACCGGCGTCGCGCAACGACTGCGCAGGCTGGCCGAGCATCACGCAGACTCCAGACTAGGCTGGGGCACGCCGGCCTCGGCGCTATGGTCCTCGCGCAGTCCCTTGCCCTCGATGTCGACGCTGGGCAGCGCGCCTTCCAGCCACTTTGGCAGCCACCACGCGTAGTGGCCCAGCAGGGTCATGACGGCGGGGACGAGCATCATGCGCACGACGAACGCGTCGAGCAAGACGGCGCAGGCTAGGCCGAGCCCGACGAGCGTGATCATCTGGTCACTGGCGAACAGACCGAAGCCGACGAACACGCTGATCATGATCAGCGCCGCCGCGACGATCACGCGCGACGCATGCCTGAGACCCGCGATGACTGCCTCGGTCGGCTCGGCGCCGTGCACGTATTCCTCGCGTACGCGCGTGACCAGGAACACCTGGTAGTCCATGGCCAAGCCGAACACGATGCCAATTAGGAGGATGGGCATGAGGCTCATCACCGGGCCCGGCTGGTCGACGATGCCGAACAGGCCGCCGAGCCAGCCCTTCTGGAAGACCGCGACGATCACGCCCAGGGTCGCCATGACGCTGAGGATGAAGCCGATCGAGCCGATGAGCGGAATCACCAGTGAGCGGAAGACGAACGTGAGGAGCAGGAACGCCAAGCCGACGACGATCAGCAGATAGGGCAGGAGGGCGCTGTTGAGCCGGCTCGACATATCGATGTCGAGTGCGGTCTTGCCGGTCACCAGCACCTGGGCGCCGGTCTGGCGGTGAAGCTGGCTGCTCTGGCCGCGGATCGCCTTGACGAGGTCGTTGGTCGACTGGCTGGTGGGGCCTTGCTTCGGCACGACATTGAGCACCGCGGTGTCGCCGGCCTGGTTGAGCATGGGCGGCGTGATCATCGCCACGTCGCCAAGCTTCGCGATAGCGGCCGAAACAGTGGCGGCGGCCGTCTTGGCGTTCCCGCCGGCGCTGCCTTCGACGACCACGGCCAGAGGGCCGTTGAAGCCAGGGCCGAACCCCTTGGCGACCAGGTCGTAGGCCTTGCGCTGTGTGGTCGCGGGTGCGGCGCTGCCGTTGTCGGGCAGCGCTAGGCGCAGACCTACCGCCGGGATGCTGAGAACGACCAGCAGGATGACGCCGGCGAGCAGCAGCCACACGGGGTGGCGGGTGACGAGCTGCCCCCAGCGGTGCCCAAGCACCGGCTTGTCTTCGTCGGCCTCTGCGTCACGCGCCCGCAGCCCCGGGATGTGCCCCGCCAGGATACGCCGGCCGGCGAAGCCGAGCAGGGCCGGCAGCAGCGTCAAGGCGATGAGGACGGCGACGGCCACGCCGAGGGCGGCGAAGAGGCCCATCATATAGAGCACGCTGATGTTGAGGGCGATCATGCCGCAAAGGGCGATAATGACCGTGAGGCCGGCGAAGACCACGGTGGAGCCGGCCGTGCCTATGGCTTGGCCGATAGCTTCGGCCGGCTCCTTGCCGATGCCGATCTCGTGCCGGTAGCGCGAGACGATGAGGAGCGCGTAGTCGATCGCCACCGCGAGGCCGATCATCACCGCCAGCACGGGAGTCGCCGACATCACGTGAACGAAGCCGCTGGCGGCGGTGATCAGCGCCATGGTGACTCCGACGCCGAAGATCGCGGTGAGCAGCGGCAGGCCGGCTGCCACCAGCGAGCCGAACGTGATGGCGAGAACGAACGCGGCGATAAGGATGCCCGTCAGGTCCGAGGCGCCGACTTTGGGGATGGTAGTGAGTGCGTCGCCGCCGATCTCTACGGTCAGGCCGGCGCTCCGGCCCGGCAGCACGGCTGCCTTGAGGGCGTTCTGCGCCTGGGTTGTCAACCCGACGGCCGGCTTCTGGTAGGTGACCTGAGCGTAGCCGATGGTGCCGGTGCGGTTGATCGTTTGACCTTGGAACGGGTCGATGACGAGTGCGACCTGCGGGGCCGCCTTCAACTTGGCGACGACCTTCTCGACCGTCGCGCGGTTAGAGCCGCTGGTCAGCGTCTGACCATTGGGCGCGGCGAACACGACCTGGGCCGTGGCCCCCTGCGCTGAAAGCTGAGGGAAACGCTTGCCGAGCAGGTCGATGGCCCGCTGCGCCTCCGTCCCCGGCAGGGAGAAGTCGTTCGAGGCGGGTCCCGACAGTGTAGCGGCGCCGATGCCGACCATAACCAGTACGGCGAGCCACAACGCCAGGACGAGCTTGCGCCGCTTGTAGCAGAACGAGCCGATCCGAGCCAAGAATGTCGCCATCATTCACTCCAGTTCGATACGTCGTGAGCGACGCGCCGTCGCGCGCCGGCTACTTTGCCGTCTTGAGACGGAACCAGTCGGATCCGCCGGCGGCTCAGGAGCCACGAGGTCATCCTGCGCCAGTAATAGAGACTTATATGTCTCGCATATATAAGACTGTGACGTCTCGGTTGTCAAGTGCGGTCCCGGAGCAACGGTGAGACGGCGGTTGGAACGGGCCGTGAAGGGGTGGCGACCAGCCGGCGTGCGGCGGTTGAACCTCCGGTAGTACTCCTCGACAGCCCGCGGGCAATTCTTGAGGATCGCGAACAGCGAGTTGTCAATACCTGCTATCGCTATATCATGGATACACAAGAATACCCCCCCCGCTATCGATTCGGTCTAGTTCGAGCGGGCGGCGTCCCAGTCTGTCGCAGGATCGGTGTTCTCGCATCGCGCCAGGCGAGAGCTCTCCTGGGCCACGGTGAGAACGCGCGCCTGAAGGAGGCTATAGGCAGATGGCTCAGGTGCTGGCCGATGTAGATGCCGTCATCGCCAAATACGAGGGCGACAAGTCCGGCCTGATTCAGATCCTGCTCGAGATCCAGCAGCAGAACCGCTGGCTCTCCGCAAGCGACCTCAAGAGGGTCAGCCGCGCGCTGGACGTCCCCATGGCTCATATCTACCACGTGGCGACGTTCTACAAGGCCTTCAGCCTCGTGCCGCGAGGGCAACACGCCGTGTCGGTGTGCCTCGGCACCGCGTGCCACGTTCGGGGTGCGACGCGTCTGCTGGACAGGGTTGTGGACGCGTTCCAGGCAAAGCCGGGCGGAACGTCCGCGGACATGCGGTTCAGCGTGGACACGGTGAACTGCCTCGGTTGCTGCGCCCTGGGGCCGGTGATGAAGCTCGATGACGAGTACCACAGCAAGCCCACAAACGAAGAGCTCGAGCAGCTGGCCGCTGCCAACTGATATGCAGCGGAAGGGAGCGCACGTGCCCAGATTGAACTCAAGTGCCGACCTTGAGGCGTACAACGGCCAGCTCGTCGCCGCTCAGGACTCGGCCAAACCCTGCATCACCATCTGTTCCGGCACCGGCTGCCACGCCGCGCGTAGCGACAAGGTCCACCAGGCCTTCTTGGATGAGCTCGGGCGGCATGAGCTGGACGGCCGCGTAGACATGCGCCGGACCGGCTGTCACGGTTTCTGTGAAAGGGGCACCATCGTCACGCTCCTGCCCAGCGGGGTGACCTACCTTCAGGTCAAGCCGGACGACGTCGCCGAGATCGTCACGAGGACTGTTTTGCAGGACGAGGTCATCGATAGGCTGCTCTACCGGGATGCGGACGGCACTGGGGTCCTCCGGGAGGACGAGATCCCATTCTACAAGCGCCAGAGCCCCTTCGTCTTCGGCCTCAACCGGTTCGTCGACCCCACCGACATCGACACCTACCTCGTCCACGGCGGCTACCGGGCCTTGGCCAAGGTGCTCGACCGGATGTCTCCGCAGGAGGTGCTGGACGAGATCAAGGCCGCCCAGCTGAGGGGAAGGGGCGGCGGCGGCTTCCCCGCCGGCGTCAAGTGGCAGACGACCAGGGATGCGCCGGGAGACGTCAAGTACGTCGTCGTCAATGCCGACGAGGGCGACCCCGGGGCGTACATGGACAGGGGCCTGCTCGAGGGCAACCCACATCGTGTCCTCGAGGGGCTGATCATCGGCGCCTATGCCATTGGCGCCAACCAGGGCTTCATCTACGTCCGTCAGGAGTACCCCATCGCCGTCAGCAACGTGCTGGTCGCGCTGCAGCAGGCACGAGAGTACGGCTTCCTCGGAGCCGGCATCCTGGGCTCGGACATGGCGTTCGACGTCGCGGTCCATCGCGGCGCCGGCGCCTTCGTGAGCGGTGAGTCCAGCGCCCTGATGAGCGCCATCGAGGGCAAGGTCGGCGAGCCGCGAACGAAGTACGTCCGCACCGCCGTGAGCGGCATCTGGGGAAAGCCGACCAACCTGAACAACGTCGAGACCTGGGCGACCGTGCCGCTCATCATCGACAAGGGCTCCGGTTGGTTCACGAGCATCGGCACGGAGAACAGCAAGGGGACCAAGATCTTCTCGCTGGTCGGCAACGTGAACAACACAGGGCTGGTGGAAGTGCCGATGGGCATGACCCTCAGGGAGGTCGTCTACGACATCGGCGGTGGCATCCCGGACGGCAAGGCGCTCAAGGCCGTTCAGACAGGCGGTCCCTCCGGAGGCGTGATCCCGGAGAAGCTCCTCGGCCTTCCGGTCGACTTCGACGAGCTCGCCAAAGCCGGCTCCATGATGGGATCCGGCGGCATGATCGTGATGGACGAGGACACCTGCATGGTGGACACGGCCAGGTACTACGTGAACTTCCTGGCCGAGGAATCCTGCGGCAAGTGTGTCCCGTGCCGCGAAGGTCTGGGACAGATGCTCACGGTGCTCAACCGGATCTGCGCCGGGGACGGTCGCGAAGGAGACATCGAGCTGCTGGAGGAGATCTCCGAGGTGATGACAGGTTGGTCGCTCTGTGCCCTGGGCCAGACAGCCGCCAACCCTGTGCTCAGCACCATCGCCCATTTCCGCGACGAGTACGACGCCCACATCCGCGAGCAGCGCTGCCCGTCCCTGGTCTGCAAGGACCTGATTTCCTACTACATCGACCCCGAGAAGTGCAAGGCGTGCATGATCTGCCTCAAGAACTGCGCGGCCGGAGCCATTAGCGGCGGCAAGAAGCTCGTCCACGTCGTGGATCAGGCGAAGTGCACCAAGTGCGGGGTCTGCCTGGAGGTCTGCCCGTCACGCTTCGCCGCCGTCGAGAAGCTGTCGGGCGTGCCGGTGCCGGAATCGCCTCGCGGCGACGCGCCTGAGGCCGAGAGAGCAAAGGTGGAGCAACGATGAAGCGTGCCGACCCCGGTCTGAGCGCTCACGTTACACGGAAGCGAGGCGGAGAAGATGAGTGAGGTGGCTCTGGTCATCAACGGCCACGACGTCACGGCCGACGAGGGCATGACGATTCTGGAGGCAGCACGAAGCGCGGGAGTCTACATACCTACGCTCTGCAGCCACGCGGACGTGTCTCCGTTCGGAGCCTGCCGGCTCTGCACCGTGGAGATCACCAAGGGCAGTCGCTCGCGGCTCGTCGCCTCGTGCGCCTATCCGGTGGAAGAGGGGCTCGACGTGCAGACCGAGTCCGAGCCTGTGGTCAGGGGGCGCAAGCTGGTCCTCGAGATGCTGCTCGCCCGTGCGCCGAGCGTGCCGGTCCTGCGAGACTACGGACGCCTGTACGGGGTAAGCGCGGGCAGGTTCGAGTCGGAGCCGAGCTTCTGCATCTTGTGCGGTCTGTGCGTCAACTACTGTGCCGAGGTGAAGGGCAAGCACGCCCTCTGCTTCATCGGCAGGGGCGTGGACCGGCAGGTCATGTTCCTGCCGGACGTGGCGGAGGAGGAGTGCTGGGAGTGCGGGGAGTGCTTCTCTCTGTGCCCCACCGGGGTGCTGCCCTCGAACTATGCTCTCGCGCGAGTGCCGCATTTCGGCTGACCGGCGGACCTACGTCCTGGTGGCGACTGGCGCTACCAGCAACGTCCACCGGATGCTCACGGCGGCCACGGCGGGCGGGCTCGCTCTCCTGGGGGTCGCGCTCGGCCTACTGGCCGCGTACCTGGGGCTTCTCGCCGCATACCGCAGTCATCTTGGGACGCTGAGCCACGTGCCGGCCCTCTACCTCTTGAGCGTCGCGGTCTGCGCACCGGGGGCCGCGTTTTTGGCTGGCTGCTCGCCGGTCGTCTCGTCGGCATCACAGCCCGCGAGATGGCCGTGCAGCAGGGTCTCGAGGTGGTAGGCGGTGGTGGGGATGCGTGCCCCCTCGGCGATCTTGAGGGCGAGCTCGCTGGCATTCACCTGGTCGATGCCCAGGCCGGTGGTCACTATGCGGCCGGAGCGGTTCAGGTGCGCCGCCGCCACGAGGTCGGCGCGGTGGGCCAGAGTCGACTCGATGGCGAGAACGGCAACGCGCGTGGCCTCGTCGCCGGTAATGCCGGAGATCCTCGCCCCGGCCAGGATGGCGCTCACGTAGGCGAGCGTGTGGCACCAGGAGTCGTCGTGGATGGGAGTGACGAGGACAAGGTCGGCGGCGGCGGCGCACGAGAGATCGGTACAGGCCGTGATCAGCGCGGTCCTGGCTCCGCTCTCATGGGCAGCCTCCAGCGCGAGCCTGGTGGCTCTGGTCCCTCCGTCATGAGAGATCGCGATGCAGATGCCGCCGTGGCGCGGGTCGAGGGCGGCATCAAGTGCTTGGCGCGCCTCGGCCCGAGCTGTGGTGAGGCCTGCGCGACGCAACGAGTCTGTGAGCAGCTCGGCGACGGCGGTGGCGGCAGGAGGCGAGCCGCTTGTCCGCCAGAGGCTTCACGAGAACAGGCGCCGCACTTCTTCACGAAGGTTCGAGAGTTGAAGGTGCCGCTTCCCTGACAGGCTCGGTCTTTGGCGGTCGCCCTCGTCGCGGCATGTCGCCGACGTTTCGTGGCAGACGACCCGCGCGCAACAAGGCATCGCGCAAGAGAAGCTCAACGTGCGCGTTGGTGCTGCGCAGTTCATCGGAGGCCCAGCGGGCTAGAGCTTCGTGCACCGCCGGATCTATGCGGACGAGCAGGGTCTTTCTCTCGGGCATCGACTCGAGCCTCTCAAACGATCAGAACCGGGTCGCGCACACTGGCATCCTTGTTTCGTTTGCCTTCACGACACGGGCTCAATATACTGATATCAAATAATACCTCACACGACCTGCTGAGTCGAGGTGCCTCAAGGAAGGATCAGTGAACCAGTTCAACTCGACAACGGGCTCAAGGAGAGCAGGCGCATCACTGGCCGCACGAGCGGATGCTCACGCTCTCGTGGTTGAGCACCTGACCAAGCGCTTCGGCGATCGAGCCGCCTTTTCCGACGTGTCTTTCACCGTTCACTACGGTGAAGTCTTCGGCTTCCTCGGCCCGAACGGCGCCGGCAAGACCACGACCGTGCGGACCCTGGGGACGTTGCTTACCCCTACGGTGGGCTCGGCGACCGTCGCCGGCCTTGCCCTGAGCAAGGCAAACGGTGTCGAGATCCGCCGCCGCATCGCCATCATGCCCGAGTCGCCGGGCCTCTACCTGCGCCTCACCGTCTTTGAGAACCTGCGCTGCTTCGCCGGCCTCTACGAGCTGCCCAGCGCTCATGAGCGCATCGACCGTGCGCTGCGCGCGGTCAATCTCGTCGACCGAGCCGGCGAACCCTGCGCGACCCTCTCCAAAGGCCTGCGCCAGCGAGTCGGCCTGGCCCGGGCGCTGCTCAGCGACCCGCAGGTCCTGTTCTTAGACGAACCGACCTCGGGGCTCGATCCGGTCGCCTCGCGTGAGGTTCACGAGCTGATCGACGGCTTGCGCCAAGGTGGGGTGACGATCTTCCTCACCACGCACCGTCTCGAGGAGGCCGAGCGCCTCTGCGACCGCGTGGCGATCCTCAACACCACCCTGCGCACGATCGGCCGTCCCGACGAGCTGCGCGAACAGCTCTTTCGCAAGGCGCTCATCGTCAAGACCCTCGGTCCGCTGGCCACACCCGAAGGAGTGTTCGGCGGCGTGCGTGGCGTCGAGAGCTGGCGCGAGGATGGCTCAGGTACCTATGTCCTCGCAGTGTCAGATCCGACCGTCGCGGCCCCCGAGATCACGCGCTCTCTGGTAGCGGCCGGGGCCGACGTGCTCTCGATCGCCGAGTCGCGCCACTCGCTCGAGGACGTCTACCTCGAGCTCGTCGACGAAGACGTCGAGGCGAAGGCGGGGCGGGCATGAGCTCGACACGCATCCGCGCCATCATCGTGAAGGAGCTGCGCGACTACCGGCGCAACCGCTTCGTCATGCTCACTATGGCGCTCATGCCGGTGCTCTTCATTATCCTGCCGATCGTCGATATCTTCGTCATACCTGTGTCGGCCGCGAGCGCCGCTCTCGACAAGCGCATCGGCCTCTCGCTGCTCTACATGCTGATCATCCCGGCGGTCGTGCCGGCCACCCTCGCCGCCTACTCGGTGGTCGGCGAGCGGGAGCAGGGCACGCTCGAGCCCGTGCTCACCACGCCCATCCGCTCCGAAGAGTTCCTGCTTGGCAAGGCGCTGGCGGCGCTCGTCCCGACGCTGGTGATCTCGTATGCGATGTTCGGCATCTTCCTGGCCGTCGTCGGCCTCTTCGCTCACCCCGCCATCGCGGACGCCGTCTTTCAGGCTCCGCACCTGCTCATCCAGCTACTCTTCACGCCGCTGCTGGCCGGCTGGTCGATCTGGGTGGGGATCGCGATCTCGGCGCGCTCGAGCGACGTGCGCGTCGCCCAGCAGCTGGGCACGCTGGCCAGTCTGCCGCCGCTAGCGGTGACGGCGCTGCTCTCCTTCGGCGTGATCCAGCAGAGCGTGGCGCTCGGTGTCGGTCTCGGCGCGGCGCTGCTGCTCGTGGACGTTCTTGGCTGGCGCATCGTGTCCGCCATGTTCAATCGCGAGAGGCTCGTGACGGGGAGCAAGTCATGACCGCAAGACTCAGGCGACGGGGGCCAAGCAGCAGTCGCTGTCGAGAAGGGAAGGGCTGTGGCTACAACCACGCTTAGATTGACGCGCAAGTGGGGCGGAACGATAGAGCGCAAGGGCGCCTGGCAGATCACCCTCGATGGCAGTGTGGTCGGCACAATTCCTGCCGGTCAGACGGTCGAGCTGCCGATAGAGAAGGGGTATCACACCTTGCGCCTCAACTCGGATCGACACCACAGCCCGGAGCGCTCATTCGAGGCCGCCGAAGGGCAGGTCGTCAGCTTCTCGTGCCGTGCGGCGATGATATGGCCACAGTATGTGGCGGCCCTGATCAAGCCCGACCTCTGGATATCTCTCAAACAGCAGTGACGCCCATGCCCTTCGCGAGCAGCCTCGCCGCAAGCGCCTAGGCGCCGCCTGACCGCATCGCAGCGACCAGCTTGGCGATCCTGCGTTGTCGGACCTCTGAGGTCTTGGCTTCCTCGATGCCGGCGACGTGCCTGCGCTTGAGGCATTGGCAAGCGGTCGAACGCGGCCAGGGCTTCCGGGTCGTCGCCAGCGCCGTGGGCTAGGTCCGCCGTTGCTCGGGACGGCCTCGGCTCGGCGTCGAGCTCGAGATCGACCTCGACGACGTCGCCTTCGGCGATCCCGCTCGCAGCACGGTTCGCGGCGCTGATCCCGACCAGGTGCTTGCCGCGCATCGCCGCGACCCTGCCTGGGCCTCCTCGCATCGCGATGTCTGCGCGACACCCGTGGCGACAGTGCGCCCGCGAGCTGCTCGCTCCCTGGGCCTAGTCTCCCCGTGCCAAGGGGTCTCGTCTCACGGATCGGATGCGTTACGCCTCAGTGACCGCCTCGCTCGCGGTTCGCCTGGATCCGCCACTCGATGATCCTGCGCAGCAGGTCGTCTGAGATCGGGTCCTCGGGTGTGAAGTGGATCGAGCCTGACGTGACGGTTCGTCCCTGCAGCTCCTCGGGGAAGCGTTCTGCCGCTCCGCCGCTGAAGGGGTAGATCGAGTAGTCGCTCTTGTTGGCCTTGAACCCGATGACCACCTTGCCCTCGACGCGAAACGCGGGGATCTTGTAGCTGATGACCTCCTCGGCGTGCGGCGCGATGGCGCGGATGCGCTCGCGGAGCGCGTCAAGCACAGAGCGCTTCTCCGCGGTCACAGCGGCGAGGTAGGCGTCGATCGGGTTCTCAGGCATCATGAGTGCCTTTCCTAACGGCGGATGCGACTGAAGGTACCACGAATCGGCGGGGCGGCGTCGTCAGCACGCCGACCGTGGTCGACTTGCCGGCGCCGTTGGGCCCCAGCAGGCCGAAGACCTCGCCCGCGCCGACGGCGAAGCTGAGGCCGTCGACGGCGTTTGCGTCGGCCTTCGGATAGCGCCTCACCAGGGTCTCGAGCTCGATGACACGCTCTGCCGGCGGTGCGGCCGCGGCACCAGCTCCAGCCCTCACGCAGGGCGTGTTCGACCTGGGCTGCTTCGAGCAGGTCGGCGAGGCGGCGGAGGGCGACAACGGCGGCGAGGCCGTCCCCCGGTTTGTGCGGTTCGGGAAGCTCAGCGGTGGACATGAAGCAACCTTAGCCGGGGCCGCTGCCACTGGGACCGACGCCGTCGTGGAGCGCGAGGCTAGGTCGGAGGTTGACACCGCTCTGACACCTGGAACCAGGTATCTTGGAACCTGCAGGCACCGGCCGCGCCCGAGCTGGGCGGCGGAGCGCACGGGGAGAACGCGAGAGGATCATGAGAGTGCTGGTCGTCGCAGATTTCGAGGTCCTGGCCAGAACCATCGGCAAAGGGCTGCGCCGCGAGGGCATGGCGGTCGACGTCGTCCTGGACGGGCTTGACGCGCTCGACCGTATGATCGTCACTCGCTACGACGTCGTGGTGCTGGACCGCGACCTGCCCCGGATTTCCGGTGACGAGGTCTGCCACAGGCTCGTGGCCGAGCACTCCGAGACCCGGATCCTGATGCTCACTGCAGCCGGCGCCGTCCAAGCGCGCGTGGATGGCCTCGGCCTCGGTGCCGACGACTACCTGCCCAAGCCCGGCGGGCGCCTGCTCAGGCTGCGTGACGCATGACAAGCCAGTTGAGAGGGCGCAGTGAGGGGGGGACGAGGGTCCCGGAGACGGGCGAGGCGCAGGGCGGGGCGGTGGGTCTCCCTGCGACCTCTGCGCCGCTGCCGTGGCCGATCAGGAGGCTGTTCCCGCTGCTGGCCACGGCGGCCCTGGTCGTCATCGGGATGACGGTGACCACGGTCGGGCCGCACCTGATCGGGCAGACCGGCTGGTCGCTGCCGTACGACCTGTGGGCGACGCTGGTCGCGGCTCAGCGGCTGGTGCACCTGAACTTGAAAGGGCTGTACACGCCGCCCACCGGGCTGATCACGTTCCCCGGCGCGGCCGTGATCCTCGCCCCGCTGGCGGCCGTCATCGACGTGGCCGGTCTCTCGCTGTCCCACCCGGGCCCGCACAACACGCAGCCCGTCGTGTGGCTGGTGGCCGGGCCGTACATGATCGCGCTTTCGGCCGTGGTGCTCTTCGCCGCCGATGCCCTCGCCGAGCGCCTCGGGGTGAGCCGGCCGAAGCGTGCCTTGCTGTCCGTCGTGAGCGCCGCCGCGCTGTGGAACGTCTCGCTGGCATGGGGCCACCCGGAGGACGCTGTGGCGATGGGGCTGCTGCTCTACGCCATCCTCGCGCTGTCCGATGCACGGCCGGCCCGGTCGGCGTGGCTGACCGGGGCGGCGATCGCGGTGCAGCCGCTCGTCCTGCTGGCGCTGCCCATCATGCTGGCGGTCGTTGCGCCGCGGCGGCTGGCCGGCTTCCTGGCAAGGGCGGCCGCCCCGGCCGCGGTGCTGCTCGGCGCCGCCGCGGCGGCGAACTGGAAGGCCACCTATCACGCGGTGACCAGCCAGCCGAACTGGCCGGCCATCGACCACCCGACCCCGTGGACGCCCCTGGCCTCGCACATGGCCGGCGGGGCGGTCGCCGCCGGGCCGGCCAGGGTCCTGGCTATCCTGGCCGCCTGCGGGTGCGCGCTGATCGTCGCGCGCCGGTTGCGCGCGGCGCGGCCCGCGGCCCGCTGGAGCCGGGCGACTCTCTGGGAGCTGCTTTGGTGGGTTGCGCTGGGCCTGGCGCTGCGCTCGCTGTTCGAGTCGGTGATGGTCGCCTTCTACCTGTGGCCGGGGCTCGCCGTGGCGCTGATCGCGGCGACGCGCAGCTGGCGGCGGCTGATCGCCACCTCGGTGGTCGTCGTGGCGGTCACGTTCGCGTCGCAGTCCTCGTGGCGGAGCCCGTGGGGCTGGTGGGGGCTCATGGTCGCCGGGCTGGCGCTGAGCCTGTTCCTCGCCGCTGCCCCCCGCGAGGAACCCCGCCGCATCGGGCGGCATCGTCCTAGCTGGCACCACTCCCGCAACGGGTCTGGGACGACGTGATCGACCTGTTCACCACCGCGCTCAAGACGACCATCCGCCGCTCGGCTCCTGCGGGCCCTGCGCACGATCACCTCGACAGCCAGAAACATCTCCGCCTCCAGCCTGCACGAGCGCCTGAACATCGAGGGACCCGGCGACGAGCTCAAGGAGCTCGGGATCAGGCGGCGGCCTGCGCATCGAGGTCGCCTTTTAGCGGGAATGACTGGGCTTCTGGTGCACGGCCGGGCCGCGAAGGGAATGAAGGAAGTAAGACCACGAGGCCGAGCGTGCTGAAAGGCTACCTCGAGCGCGAAGCGAGCCGGAGGCGAGCCACCTGAGTCAGCGGGGTCGACCCCATCGAGGTGATCGATGTGAAGAAATGGCAGTGCAAGGCTTGTCCGTACGTGTACGACCCCGCGATCGGCGACCCCGACGGTGGGATCCCGCCGGGGACGCCCTTCGAGGATCTGCCCGATGACTGGCTGTGTCCGGACTGCGTCCTCGGAAAAGAGTTCTTCGAACCCGTCTGAGTGATGATTCTCGTCAGTGGCGCGCCGGGGAACGTGGGCACGGAGCTGGTCCGTCTTCTCGCGGCGCGCGGCCAGCCCGTGCGCGTCCTTGTGCGCAGCCCGGAGTCTGGCGCCAAGCTCCCGGGCCCGGACGTGGAGAGAGTCCTCGGTGACCTTGCCGATCGCGACTCGTTGGCGCGTGCGCTCGAGGGGGTGGATCGCGTCTTCGTCAACTCATCTGTCGGACCAGCCATCCTCGCTCAGAAGAACCTCATCGAGATGGCGGCGCAAGCAGGCGTACGCCACATAGTCAAGCTCTCGTGGCTCGGTGCCTCGGAGCGTCTCGTCTCTCTTCCCTTTGGTCGCTGGCACGCCGAGGCGGAGAGCCACCTCGAGGCTTCCGGGGCCGCCTACACGATCCTGCGGGCGAGTGCCTTCATGCAGAACTACCTGCATGTCATCGTCACGCCGAGCGCGGACACGATCTACGGCGCCTCGGGGGAGGGCGAGGTCGGTTTCGTCGATGCCCGCGACGTCGCGGCCGTAGCCGCCAGAGTCTTGGAGGAAGGCAGCCACAAGGGGAAGACCTGCGACGTCACTGGGCCCGAAGCGCTCTCCAGCGTTGCCGTAGCCGCGGTCGTCTCGAACGTGACGGGCCGCCGCGTGCGCGCGGTCAATGTGAGTGCGGATCGGCTCGTCGACAACTACCGGCGCATGGGCTGGCCGGACTTGTGGGCCGAGGAGCTCGCCGCCATTCAGGTGCTGCGCGCGGAAGGTCGGCTCGCAAAGGTGACTGACGTCGTCGAGAGGATCGCCGGAAGAAGGCCGACCACCTTCGAAGAGTTCGTCCGCGAGTTTGCCTCAGCGTGACCCTTCCTGTAGCGCGATCCGGCCGACCGGTCGCCAACGCGAAAAGCCTCGACCGCGCCAGGCGCCGCGGCAAGGGCGCTTGCCGTCACACGGCGGCGACGATCACATCAGCGCCTCGCCGGACACCAGATACCGGTCGAAGCGCCCGAACGGACGGGACATGCACAACAGGCCGCTCGCGCCGCTGAACGAGAACCCGGCGTCCCAGAGCAGACGCTGTGCGGTGACGTTGGGACCCGGGACGATCACCGTCGCTCGCTGGGCACCGCGAGACGCCAGTTCCGCGAGCGCGAGCCGCAGCATCGCCGTCTGGTCGTGAGCACGAACGGCGGCTACGGGACCGATGGCGCCAGCTCCCTGGGTTCGGTCGCCACCAAGGTATGCGTAGCCCGCCAGCCGCTGGCCGCGGCGAAACAGCCAGCCTCGACCGGCCGCCCCGAGGTACCAGCGGTGATCGACGGTGCGGTCGATGCCGAGCACGGCCGCGTCGATCGCCTTCAAGGCCTCCAGGTGCGTGTCCGCCAGCGGCTCAGCCTGGAGACCGTTCCTGGGAGACTGGCGTGACCTGGCCCGCGGCGCGGCCGCCGAGGAACCTGAGGGCTGGATCGCTAACGCGTCGAGCGGCCCCGTCATCGTCAGGAGCGCGAACATGGGATAGATGGCGTGCCGTGCGTAGAGGCGGTTCGAGATGGGATTGGCGGCGTTGGAGGTAAGCGCGCACATGCCACCAGCCGCGGGCAAGTCTGCCAGCGCAAGCTCAAACAGACGACGCCCTACGCCTCGCCCCTGCCACTCCGGCAGCACGAAGAGCCCACCGCAATAGCTCAGCGGGCCCCGCACCCACCCCGAACCGAAGGCGACGGGCCGGGGGCCATCCAAGGCCACCCAAAAGCGCGCTCCGTCGGTCTTGATGAGGTGGCGCAGGACGGGTGCGGCGTGCTCCTCCGGGACTTGGAGAGGGGGGAGGTGCAGCCGCGCGGCAAGATCGTCAAGGGCCGCCGTGACGATCTGGGACGCGGCATCCGCCTCGTGTTCCCGCGCTGTGCGATAGGTCAGATCCATGGCATCCGGGGCATCTCAGGCCGATTATATCGCTGTTGCTCCCGCCGACGGTCTCGCCGCGTCGATGCTCGCCAGGTCCAGCTGGTAGTGACCGATGTCGAGGTCGTCGCGCCAGCTCCGCCCCGTCGTCACGAGCTCATGTACGGTGAGAGCCCCGGAAGAGACGGAATGCCTCCACCTCGCCGCTGGGCGAGCGCTGCGGGGTCGAGGTGGGCGCTCAAGCTCCGTCCGCAGTAGCAGGGGCTCCCTCCTCCGCGTCCGCCGTCGGCTCCACCGAAAGATGCGGCATGCGCCGGTCGACCGGCGCCGGCAGCCACCAGTTGGCCCTGCCCAGCATGTGCATGACGGACGGCACGAGCACGGTGCGCAGGATGAACGCGTCGAGGAACACGGCCGCCGCGAGCCCGATGCCGAACTCGGCGATGACCCGCTGCCCGCCGATCACGAAGGCCGCGAATACGCTGATCATGATGGCGGCCGCGGCGGTGATGACGCGTCCCGTGGTGGCCTGCCCGAGGATCACCGAGTGGCGGTTGTCGCGCGTGTGCACCCACTCCTCGTGCATGCGGCTCACGAGAAACACCTGGTAGTCCATCGAGAGGCCGAAGAGCACGGCGAGCATGATCACCGGCAGGAAGGCCTCCACCGGCCCGGCTCTGCCCAGCCCGAAGCGGTCCGAGCCCCAGCCCCACTGAAAGAAGGCGACCACGACGCCGAACGAGGCGCCGGCGGCGAGAAGGTTCATGACCGCCGCCGTGGCCGGCACGAGCAGGCTGCGGAAGGCGATGAGCAGCAGCACGAAGCCGAGGCCGACGATGACGGCGATGAACAGAGGCAGCTTGCCGGTGATGATGGCGGCGAAGTCGTCGAATGTCGCGGTGGCGCCGCCGACCAGCACGCGCAGGCCGCTGCCCCGCTCGGCGGCCGGGATCACGGTCGTGCGCAGGTGCTTGATCAGGTCGCTGGTGTGCACGTCTTGCGGGGCGGTGGTGGGGACGACCTCGACGACCGCCACTGTCGCACCGGGTTTCGACGGGAAGGGAACCACGGCGGCCACGCCGGGCACGTGCTGCAGGGTCTGGGTGAGCTTCCCGAGAGTCGCCGTGTCGGCCGGCGTGCCCACCTGGGCGACGAGCAACAGGGGGCCGTTGGATCCAGGCCCGAAGCCGGCCGCGAGAAGATCGTACGCCTTGCGCGTGGTGCTGGCAGAGGAGTCGTTGCCGGCATCCGAGAGCCCCAGGCGCAGGCTGAGCACGGGGCTGGCCAGCGTTAGCATCACGACGATCGCGGCCAGCGCCAGAACGGCGGGCCGTCGTGAGACCAACCCCGCCCAGCGGGCCCAGAAGCCCGTGGTGTGACCATCCTGAGGGCCGTCCTTGGCGAGCCGCCGGCGCTCGCCCCGGCTGAGCACGCGCGGCCCCATGAAACCGAGGAGCGCCGGCAGCAACGTCAGGGCGGTGGCCATGGTGAGCACGACCGTGATGACCGCGGCATAGGCCATGCCGTCGAGGAAGCCCAGCCTCAGCACCAGCAAGCCGAGCAGCGCCACGCACACCGTGCCGCCGGCGAAGAGCACCGCGCGACCGGCTGTGTTGAGCGAGCGCACGGCGGCTTCCTCCGGCGAGAGCCCGGCCCTGAGCCCGTCGCGGTGCCGAGTGATGATGAACAGCGCATAGTCGATGCCCACGCCGAGGCCGATGAGCGCGGCCAGCGTGGGCGCCAGAACGGCGACGCTCACGAAGTGCGAGAAGAGATCGATGGCGAAGGTCCCGGTGCCCAGCGCGACCACGGCCGCGATCAGGGGCAGCGCCATGCCGAGCAGCGAGCCGAAAGCGAGCAGAATGATGATCGCCGCCGCGACCAGGCCGATGGCTTCGCTGTTGGAGGGTGGCGTCATGCTGATCTGTTCGATGGCCTGCCCACCGATCTCGACCTGCAGCGACGGTGTGCCGGCGCCCTTCACCAGGTTCAGCACGCGCTGCACGTCGCCCTTGGGAAGGGATTGCGCCAGCTTGCTGAAGTCGACCGTCGCGTAGGCGGTCTTGCCGTCGGCGCTGATCTGCGCCGCGCCGGCGGGAGCGTAGGGGCTGCGCACGGCGGCAACCGTCGGCACCGCGGCCACCTTGTGTAGCAGCGTGGCGATGTGCGCCTGCACCGTCGCGTCTCTCACCGATCCGCTGCGCACATGCCAGACGATGGTGTCGGCGTCTCCGGCCTGCTTGGGCAGGGCCGCGGCCAGCAGCTGCTGGGCCCGCGACGACTCCGTGCCCGGCAGGGTGAACGTGTTGGAGTAGGCGCTGCCCACGGTGCGCTCGATGCCCACTACCGTAAACAGCAACGCGAGCCAGGCGATGACGACGATGACACGGTGCCGGTAGCACCAGCGGGCGAATGAGGCCAAGGCTGTCTCCTAGTAGATGCTGTGGGGAGCAAGCGGAGGCATAGCTCCGAATCCTCCGCGCAGGGTAACATCAAGCGGAGGTCGTCGTCCACTTTTGTTATAGTTGTGTGTATGAACGCTAACACGCCGTCACGCCCGGGCAGCGATCCGCGGCCTTCGGGCCTGGGCCGCGCAGACGCGAGCGGGGCTCAAGCAGGCCTCGCAGGCGGGCGCGATGCAGAGGCCGCCCCGCTGCGGCGCGACGCACAGAGAAACCGGCAGCGCATCTTGAGCGCCGCCCGTGAGGTGTTCGCCGACGAAGGTCTGGAGACGTCGCTCGAGCACATCGCGCGGCGCGCCGGCGTGGGCATTGGCACCCTCTACCGTCGCTTCCCCGACCGGGAGATGCTCGTCGATGCCCTCTTCGAGGAACAGCTTCAGCAGCTTGTCGCGCTCGGCCAGGACGCCGTGCGGGATGAGGACGCCTGGCGGGGCTTGGTGCAGTTCCTGGAACGAACGCTGAGCATGCAGGTAGCCGATCGGGGCCTCAAAGATCTCGTGACCAATCGCACCCACGGACGCGAACGGATTCAGCTGCTCCGTGATCGTCTCGGCCCGCTGGTCGATCGGCTGTCCACCCGTGCGCAGCAGCAGGGCTCCCTGCGAGCCGACGTGAGTGCCGAGGACATGCCTGTGATCGCCGCGATGATCGGTAGCGTGATCGACATGACGGCGGCCGTTGCGCCCAACGCGTGGAAACGCTACCTGCAGCTCGTGCTGGACGGTCTGGCGAGCCGGCCCGCGGGACCCGGCACGCTGCCGGCGCCGGCGCTCAGCGACGAGCAGCTCGACAAAGCGATGCGGCAGCACAAGGGGCGGGGTCCGTGCTCGCCGTGACTTCCGCGAGCCGGCGCGCGCCGCGGCCACGACGGGTGGCGACCCGGCGAGGGCGAGGATGGCACGAGGACGAGGGTGGCACGAGAGGCGCGGCCTGCGCCACGGACATCAGACCGGCCAGACGACCTCCAGCATCTCGCCGTCGCTGCCTTCCGGTTTGGGCCCGCCGATGGCGATCAGCTCCAGGCCGTCGGGTCCAGCCGCAAACGCGCGCACCACATCTGGGGCGACGCGCACCACATCCCAGCGGCGCAGCTCATGTACCGCGTCGTCGAGAAGAATCTGCCCCGCCCCTGCGATGACCACGTACACCTCCTCCTGCACGCGATGACGGTGTCCGGATGAGGCGCGCAGGTTCGGAGCGTAGCGGAAGTGGCTCACGCCCAGGTCACGCGAGTCGAGCTGCGTGCGGGCGAAGCGACCCTCGAGCCCTTCGACGCGCCCGGAGACGGAGTCGTCGAGCTCGAGCAAGTTGACGATCACAAAACGTTCCATGGGTGCCTTTCGTGAGTGGTTGGGGCACGTACGGGCGTCGACCGATCGACGCACCGTTCGGCACATCTTGAATGATAGCTCGCCGTGCAACTTGCCCGCCGTGCGCGAACGACAACCGAGACGGCGAATCGCCATGCAGCGGGCGGCCGACGTATTTGGCGGGACGGGAGCGACGGGCTGCGGGCTCGTCGTCAGAGCACCTTGAAGCGTAAAGTGTTCGGTGGTCACGAAGGTGACGGCCACCGGACGCGGTTCCGTGCCAGCCTGGTCGGTCTGGTTGCTCGGCGTGCTGCTCGGCACTCGGGAGACTCCTCAAAGCCGCTGCAAACAAGTGGATAGACCATACCCCGCGCCGTTCATATATGGTCTAGGTGCTGGCGTAGAGACGTACGAGGAGACCATGGGAAGCACCGAGACGATCGCCACCGAGAACGCGCGCACGCCGCCGTTCTTCGCCAAGACGCCCATCTCTATCGCCCGCGGCGAGGGCGTCTGGGTGTGGGACGAAGAGGGCGAGAGGTACCTTGACCTCACCGCCGGCTGGGGAGTTACCTCTATCGGCCATGCACACCCGGCGATCCGGGCGGCCCTGGCCGAGCAGGGTGGCCGCATCCTCCAGAATCCCGACTCGGGCCTCACCTACTCGCCGGCTCGGGCGCGCTTCCTGGCCCTGCTCTGCGGCGTCCTGCCTGCCGGCCTCACGCGCGTCTTCTTCACCAACAGCGGTGCCGAGGCCAACGATGCCGCCGTGAAGCTCGCCCGCAAGGTCACCGGGCGCAGCGACGTGATCTCCATGGAGGGCAGCTTCCACGGGCGAACCATCAGCATGGTCTCGGCCACCGGCCAGGCCGGGCATCGCGACAAGTTCCGGCCGCAGATGCCCGGCTACCGGTACGTGCCGTTCGACGATGTGGGCGCTCTCGAGGATGCCCTCCACGCCGGCGTCGCCGCCGTGATCGTGGAGCCCATCCAGGGCGAGGGCGGCGTGCGCATCCCGGCGGACGATTACCTGAGAAGGGTGTCCGAGCTGTGCAGAGCCAACGGCTCCCTGCTCATCGTGGACGAGGTGCAGACCGGCTTCTGCCGCACGGGACCTCTGTTCGTCACGGCCGCCGCCGGGGCGCGAGCCGACTTCATGACCATGGCGAAGGGGATCGCGGGGGGGTTCCCACTGGGCGCGTTCGCTCTCTCCGAAGACGTGTCGGCCAAGCTGGAGGCCGGCGACCACGGCGGTACCTACTGCGGTAACCCGCTGGCCTGCGCGGTCGGCTACGCCGTGGTTCGTCATCTACTCGACAACGACATCTCGTCGCGGGTGACGGAGCTCGGTGACGAGGCGCTCGCCGAGATGGCTCGCTGGCGCGAGCTGTACCCGGGCACGGTGGCCGACGCGCGCGGCCGTGGCCTGCTTCTGCTGCTCGAGCTCTGCGACGAGGCCACCGCGGCGGCGGTCGCCGCCGAGTGCCTGGCGCGCAAGGTGTTCGTGCGCCAGACGCAGGGTACCGGCATCCGTGTGTTCCCCGCACTCACGATCACGCGCGACGAGCTCACGGCCGGCCTGGCCGCGCTGCAAGAGGCAGTCGCCGCGTCGGAAGGGCCGGGCCGGGCGGACGGTCGTCAGAGGGGGTCGGGGCGCGACGGGCGCCCGTCGCGCTGACCCGCGTGAAAGCCCCCGAGCATTCTCGCCAGAACACGGTAGGGGTTCGCCAGATCGAGGCCGGGGTCGACGGCGGCCTGGACGGCCAGTCCGTCGATGACGGCGCTGAGGAGCTGGGAGAGGCCCAGCAGATCGGGGTCTGCCAGGGCTTCGGGCCCGTCCGCGGCTCCCAGCCACTCGAGCATCACGCCCCAGTGCCAGTGGTAAAGGGCGGCGAGACGCTGCCGCAAGACGTCGTCCCGCAAGACGTGCGGCAGGAGCTCGAAGAGAACCTGGAAGTCTTCAGCGGCGGCGTCCATGCGTTTCATCTCCGCCACCAGGCTCTGCACACGCCGGTCGGAGGCGACGTCTCTCATGCGCTCCAGGGAGGCGCGGTACTCGTCGTGAATCACCGAGTCGAGGACCGCCGCGATGAGACCGGCCTTGTTGTCGAAGTAGTAAGAGACCATCGCCTTGTTCTCGCCGGCCCGTTCGCTGACGGCTTTGAGAGTGAGCGCCCCAAAGCCCTCTTCGGCCACGATCTCCTTGCCGGCGATCAGCAGTTTGCGAGCCGTCTCGGGCAACGACAAGAGTGGGTCCTCGAAGGCGACGCCGCAGTCATCTCGGCGCGAAGACGTCGCGGCGCCTGCAGGCGCCAGCGGGCGATCGTCGGATTCCACGATTCCCTCACCTCCCGGCGCCGAGTCGTGCCCCACAGTGCGTCTCGCGGGCAATCGCCTTTCAACGAGTCTGCAGCGCCCGCCTCGCGGTGTGCAAGGGTGACTGACTGACCGGTCGATTAGCCGGTGATGGCATCCTATCAGACGGGTCAAACGGCGCGGCGGGTGCCTGCGCGAGGGGCGGGCGGGGACGACGAGGCCGCGAGGCGCAAGTCGCGCACGACCGAGCGAGCCGAATCCGACGCGGCATCATCCAGCATCGATTGCGCGGCGAGCTCGGCCGAGAGGCGCGCTCGGTAGTGCGTGATCTCGCGCTCTATGGCCGCCTCGTTCCAGCCCAGTACGGGAGCCATCAGCCGTGCCACGCTCTCGGCTGCGAGGTGGCCCCGATCGGGTGTCTCGAAGGCGATGTGAGTCCGCCGCGTGAGCACGTCGTCAACGTGCAGGGCGCTCTCGCGCGCGGCGGCGTAGCGGACCTCGCCGGCGAGGTAGCGCTCGGCCCCCACCAGCGGCTCGGCCAGGTCAGGCTCAGCCACGAGCAGATCGAGAACGTCCTGCGCCAGGGTTCCGAAGCGCGCCACGAGATGGTGCACCTGCTCGGGTGAGAGGCGGGCGGCCCCTGGGTGCGCGGCCGCGCGAGACTCGGCGCCCGACAAACCGACCGCCCCGAGCAGAGGAATGTCGGCGGTGCGACTGGCATCGACCGCGAAAGGCAGCTCTCGGGCCGCCAGGTCTACGGCGTCGCCGGCCATCAGGCGGTAGGTCGTGTACTTGCCGCCGGCGACGCTCACGAACCCCGGCGCGCTGCGCCACACGGCATGCTTGCGCGAGAGCTTGGCGGTCTCCGCGGCCGTGCCGCCCAGCAAGGGACGCAGCCCGGCGTACACGGCGATGATGTCGGCGAACGTCAGCGGGTTCCGAAGGATCGCGTTCACGTGGGCCAGCAGGTACTGGATGTCCTGGTGGGTCGCGGCCGGGTGATCCATGTCGAAGTGCCAGTCTGTGTCGGTCGTGCCGATGATCCACTGCTCGCCCCAGGGCAAGACGAACAACACGCTCTTCTCGGTGGGCAGGATGAGCGCGTACTTGGAGTCGATGCGCGCCCTCGGCACGACAACATGCACGCCCTTCGAGGGCCGCACCGTCATGGTGGGTTTGGCGCCGGCCAGACGCTCCACGACGTTGGTCCATACGCCGGTGGCATTGATGATGACCTGGGCTTGCACGCTGAAGTCGTCGCCCGACTCGAGGTCTCGCACCGAGACTCTAGAGATTCCCGTTGCGCGCCGGTCGATCGCCGTGACGTCCATCGCCGGGGCACACAGCGCGCCGTGGGCGACGGCCGTGCGGGCCAGCATCAGGGCGAACCTGGCGTCGTCGACCTGAGCGTCGTAGTAGCGAATGCCACCGGCGAGGGCATCTTCACGGAGGGCCGGGGCCGCCCGCAGGCAGGCTCCCCGCGAGAGGTGCCGGTGGCGCGGCATGGCGGGGCTAACGCCGGCCAGCGCATCGTAGAGAAGGAGCCCCGAGCCCATGAGCACGCGATCCCAGACCCGATGCTTCAGAGGGAAGAGAAGAGGCATCGCGTGAACCAGGTGAGGGGCGATCTTCTGGGCGAGTATCTTGCGCTCGTGAAGTGCCTCCCGGACCAGCACGATGTCGAGGTTCTCGAGGTAGCGAAGGCCGCCGTGGATGAGCTTGCTCGAGCGACTCGACGTACCCGCGGCGAAGTCGCGCTTCTCGACGAGCGCCACGCTGAGACCGCGGCTGGCGGCGTCGAGGGCGACGCCGCAGCCGGTTACGCCGCCGCCGATCACGAGCACGTCGAAGACCTGCGCCGCCAGATCGGAGAGCAAACGGCGCCGGCTCTCCTGCGCGGGACTTGGGCTCACGCTCAGAGTCACAACGGACCTCCACTGGCCGGTGGTACGTACCAAAACTGCTGGTATGTACCATGCACCCCGCGTTATGCTTTGTCAAATGATGGGAGGTCGCATGAGACACATAGCAGAGGGACCCAAGACCATCCCCGTGCTGGGTGAAACGGACGTCCTCGTCGTGGGCGGCGGGCCGGGCGGTCTCGCGGCGGCGGTGGGCGCCGCCCGTGAGGGGGCCGCCACGATGCTCGTCGACCGCTATGGGTGCTTCGGCGGCGTCATCACGCAGGTGGGCGTCGAGAGCATCGCCTGGTACCGTCATGAGGGCACGATCGATGTGGAGGGTATCGCGCGCGAGTTCGAGCATCGCGCACGGGCCATGGGCGGTACGCAGCGGGAGCCTCAGTCGCTGAGCGAGGCGCTCAATCCCGAGCTCTTCAAGTGCGTCGCCGACGAGCTCGTGCGCGAAGCCGGCGTTGAAACGCTGCTGCACTGCCTGGCCGTTGACGCGATCATGGACGGTCCCACCATCCAAGGGGTGGTTACCGAGAGCAAGTCCGGGCGCCAGGCGATCCTCGCCGGGCGTGTCATCGACGCCACCGGCGACGCCGATATAGCCGTGCGCGCGGGAGCGCCCTCCCGCAAGACGCCCGTGGCGGAGATGATGGGCGTCACCGTCATGTTCTCGTGCTCCGGTGTGAACCGGCGCCGCTTCATGGATCACGTGCGGGAGAATCCCAGCACCTACGCCGACTGGGGCAAGAGCTGGAGCCTGACGACGAGCGGCAAAGAGGACACGCTCTTCAGCCCCTATCTGGAGAAGCCCTTCGACGAGGCGCGCCGGGACGGCGTCATTCCCTCCGACATGAAGAGCATCGCCGGCACCTGGAGCAGCATCTCCGAGGATGGCCAGGCGACGGGCCTCAACCTCGTGTGCTTGTCCAACCTGGACTGCACGGATGTGCGCGACCTCACCCGGGCAGAGATCGACGGGCGGGCACAGGCGCTCCTTGCGATCGAGGCTCTGAGGCGCTACCTGCCGGGGTTCGAGAATGCTCGTCTGAGAAACTTCGGAATGACCCTGGGGACGCGCGACTCGAGGAAGATCAGCGGCCGCTACAACCTCACCGCGGACGACGTGCGCGGCGAGGCTCGGTTCGTGGATTCCATCGGCATCTTCCCGGAGTTCATCGACGGATACGGCGTGCTGATCCTGCCAACAACCGGCCGCTACTTCCAGGTTCCTTACGGGATCCTCGTCCCGCGCGGCGTCGAGAACCTGCTGGTCGCCGGGCGCTGCGTGGCCGGCGACAAGGTTTCGCACGCGGCGACCCGCAGTCAGATGTGCTGTGCGGTCACCGGGCAGGCCGCCGGCGTGGCCGCCGCCGTGTCACTTAGAGACGGGAGGAGCTGCGCTCAGGCAGACGTCCTTCATGTGCAACGGGCGCTGCAGAGGCAAGGGGTGCGCATCGGCTGACCCGAAGCCGGCGGGCCTGCCCGTGGGCCGTGGCTCTCAGGCGCCGTCGGCGGGGTCGGTGCCGCGGGTCGCGGGCGCCCGCTCCCCCAGCGCGGTGGGGATGCTCTCTACGGGCGCGGTCACGTAGAACTCGGTGCGGTCGCCGCGATACACATCTCGGGCGAGCTCCACGATCTCGTTCTCGGCGCCAAACACGGTTCGCGTAAGAACGATCGCCGGACTCCCCGGCCTTACCTCCAGAGTCTCGGCCTCGAAACGGTCGAGGGCAACGGCTACCACTCGGGCGTCGGCTCTCACAGGGTGCACGTTGTAGTGGGCCTGCAGGAGCTCCCACAGCGAACCGGCAAGGTCATGTTCCAGCAGATCCGGGAATCGCTCGGCAGAGAGATGGATGTTCTCGATGGCCACAGGCTCGCCGTTCGCCGTGCGCAGTCGCTGAAGAAGGTGGACCCGGCCGCCGGCCGGAACGTCGAGCATCGCGGAGATAAGGGGGTCAGGGTCGAGCGTGCTGGCCGACAACACCTCGGTCCCGGGCAGGTGATCTGTCTCGCTCATGATGCGCGTGAAGCTTCCCACGCTGAAGCGCAGACGGGGCTCGGCGACGAAGGTTCCTCGGCGGGGGCTCCGATAGACGTAGCCCTCCAGCATCAGGGTCTCCACGGCGTGGCGGGCGGTCATGCGGCTGACCTCATACCGCTCGCTGAGGGCGCGCTCCGACAGGATCGAGACGTGGGGTTCCAGGTGTCCGGCCTCGATCTGGTCGCGCACCAGAGACGCGACCCACAGGTACAACGGGCTCGATCGAGTCGGCGTGCGGCGCTTGTTCTCCACCCTGATCACCCTCCGCGACAACGAAGAAGAGAATACACCGGACCACCTTGCGCAGCAGCAGCGCAAGCGTAACATACGCGACGTTGGTTCAGACCAGCGGCCGGGGCCATTCGAAGGCGTCGCGGCGATGCGTAGCCGGAGTCGCATATATGTCGGCAGTGGCCGCTGTACCGAGCTTTCGTGCTGATGAGGAGGCCCGCCACAGAATTATTCTGCATCGAAGTGCCGCCTCGCTACTAACTATCCGGTCAATTTTGTTGCTATCTTGACAGCGTGTGTGTATCGTGGCCCAAATGTGTCGGGGACCGTCAGGCGCTGGCCAGCGCCGGCGCGGTTCTTGTCATCGCGTAAGGCGTTCACCTAGGGGGAGAAGCGATATGGCTGACGAGCAGTACGCAAGGGAGTACGGACAGCACCTGGTCGAACAAGTCGTGAACGGCAAGATGACGCGGCGTCAGCTACTCATACGCGCCTCGGTCTTCGGCCTCTCGGCCACCGTGGCCGGGCAGTTGCTGGCGGCGTGTGGCAGCAGCAGCCCCTCCAGCTCCGCTTCACCGACCACCAGCGCCATGCCGGCGGTAGTGACGGGCGGCACCATGAAGGCCGTCATCCCGCCGCCCCTCAAGTCCCTCGACCCGGTCACGATCTACGATCAGGGCGGCATCGTCCTCGTCTACCAGATCGCCGAGTACCTCATCGATCTTACCAACCAGAACGCCCTCAAGCCCAAGCTGGCGGTGAGCTGGTCGCCCAACACGAAGGGCGATGTGTGGACCTTCAAGCTTCGTCAGGGCGTCACGTTCAACGACGGCAGCCCCTTCGAGGCGGCCGACGTGGTCGCGAGCATCGAGCGCGTCATCAACCCGAAGAGCGGCTCCGGCGCTCTCGCCGCCCTGGCGGGCATCCTCTCGCCCGGCGGCACCAAGGCGCTCGACACGCACACGGTGGAGTTCAACCTCGACAAGCCGTTCGCCGACTTCCCATACTTGGTGAGCGCCTCGTCGTACAACACGGCCATCCTGCCACGCAACTATGCCGGCAACTTCCAGGCGAAGGCAGTGGGCACCGGCCCCTGGATGGTCAAGAGCTTCGTCACCAACCAGCGTGCCGCCCTGGTCAAGAACCCGACCTACTGGGGCAAAGACGCTCAAGGGCGCCAGCTTCCCTACCTGGACGAACTCGATTTCATCTTCGTCACCGATACCTCGGCGGCCAACCTGCAGCTCCAGTCGGGCGCCGTCGACGTGCAGCCGCAGACGGTCTTCCAGGGCGGCGCGTCGGTGCTGAGCGATCCCAGCCTGCGGGTCGACGTGTATCCATCAACCGGCATCCGCGAGCTCGCCTTCAACGTCACCAAGACCCCCTGGCAGGACTCCCGGATCCGCCAGGCGGTGGCCTACTCGCTCGACCGCGTGGCGATCAACAAGGCGCTGTACGGCGGCCGCAGCAACCTCGGCTACGACACGTTTTGGGAGCCCACGGTGTTCCCGGGCAGCCCCACGCCGCCGGTCCGTGCCCAGGACTACGCCAAGGCCAAGTCGCTGCTCTCCGCCGCCGGCCATCCCAGCGGCGTCGACGTCACGCTGACCGTGGCCAACTACCTGGAGAACCCGGCCTTCGCGCAGCTCATCCAGGCGCAGTGCAAGCCTGCCGGCATCAACGTCAAGATCAACGAGATCAGCTACAACGCAATCTACGCGGGCAGCAATAGCACCACGCCGTGGCTCAACGCGCCGATGGTGATCGTGGAATGGGGCAGCCGGCCCACGCCCGGCGTGTACACGCAGGCCATGCTCCTGCCGACCAGCGCCTGGAGCTCCTCGCACTGGAACGACCCTGCATTCGTGACTGCGTTCAACCAGTACGAGTCCACCACCGACGAGGCGACGCGCACCACGCTGGCCACCCAGCTGTCGTCGATCCAGCAGGAGCAGACGCCGATCGTGGTGGCGTTCTACATCTCGCAGCTGCGCACGCAGAAGAAGAACGTGTACAACATCCAGGGACCGGGCTCGTTCTACTTCGACGCGAGCCAGGCCTTTATCACCAAGTGAGGGGTTCGCTGACCGCTTGCCACAGAGACTGACGTAGGGTACCCGGATGGCACGCTTTATCGGCCGTCGGCTACTGCTCATCGTGCCGACGCTGATCCTGGTGTCGATCCTGGTGTTCGCCCTCTCCGAGGTGCTGCCCGGCGATCTGGGGCGTGTCATCCTGGGGCCTTACGCCACGCAATCTTCAGTCAACCAGCTCGACCATAAGATGGGCCTCGACAAGCCGATCTACGTACGGTACGTCGAGTGGGCCGGCCACTTCGTCACCGGTCACTGGGGCACGTCGTATCAATACAACCTGTCGGTCTCTTCCATAGTGGGGCACGCCCTCGGCAACTCGCTGCTGCTGGCCGGCTTCGCGCTCGTGATCATCGTGCCCACGTCGATCTTCGTGGGGGTGTTCGCCGGCCTGCACCGCGACAGCATCCTCGACCGGGCGATCACCATCTTCGCGCTGTCGATGACCGTCATGCCCGAGTTCGTGAGCGGCGTGATCCTCATCGTGATCTTCTCGGTCACGCTGCACTGGCTCCCGGCCTACGCCATGCCGGCGGGCGGGCCCTTCATCGACCGCTTCTACTACCTCATCCTGCCGGCCATCCCGCTCATGCTGATCGAGCTTGGCTACATTGCGCGCATGGCTCGGGTGGGCACCGTGCAGGTGCTCAACATGCCGTATATCCGCACGGCGATCCTCAAGGGTCTGCCGCGACGCCGCGTCGTCTTCAGCCACGTGCTGCGCAACTGCCTCGTGCCCACCGTCACGGTGATCGGCAGCCAGATCGGCTGGCTGATCGGTGGCCTCGTGGTGGTCGAGACGCTGTTCACGTACCCCGGCATAGGCAACTACTCGGTCAATGCGGCGCTCAACCACGACCAGCCGCTGCTCGAGGCCTGCGTGCTCGTCATCGCGGTGATCTACATGGTCTCCAACCTGACCGCCGACATCGTGGTGGCTCTGCTGAATCCGCGTATCCGCAAGGCGGCCTGACGCCAGTGGCCGCCGTCATGACACCCGATCGCCACTCCGACGAGCTGCAGGCCGACGCCGCGGCGGCGGCCGAACAGCGCCGTCAGCGACGCTTCATCGTCAGGGCGCTGTTTCGTAGCCCCACCTTCCTGGTCGGTCTGGGCATCGTGCTCTTCTGGATCGTCATGGCCCTCCTCTCGACCCACATCACGCAGAGTCCAACGACGCCGAGCGGGTCCATCCTGAGTGGGCCCAGCGGCGCCCACTGGTTCGGCACCGACGACCTCGGGCGCGACGTGTTCGCGCGCACCATGGCCGGCGCCTATACCGTGCTCATCATCGCGCCGCTGGCCACTCTGCTGGCGCTGCTCTGGGGTGCCATCGTCGGTCTTGTCGCCGGCTTCTACCGCGGCATCACCGACGACGTGATCATGCGCATCGTCGACGCGTTCCTGGCGCTGCCGATCATCATCACCTCGATCCTCGTCATCTCGCTGCTCGGCCGGTCGTACGCGGTCCTCATCCTGGTCATCGGCGCGCTGTTCACGCCGGTCGTCTCGCGCACCATCCGCTCGGCGGTCATCGGCGAGCGCGAACGCGAGTACGTCATGGCCGCGAACCTGCGCGGCGAGCGCTCGGCCTTCGTCATGGCCCGCGAGATCCTGCCCAACATCACGCAGCCCATCATCGTGGAAGGCACCGTGCGCCTTGGGTATGCGGTGTTCACCGCCGCCACGCTGTCGTTCCTCGGCTTCGGCCTCGAGCCGCCGTCGCCCGACTGGGGCCTCGTGATCGCCAGCGAGAGAGCCAACCTGCAGGCTGCCCCGTGGACGGTGCTGTTCCCGGCCCTGGCCCTGGCGTCGCTGGTGGTGGGCGTGAACCTCATCGCCGACGGCCTGAGCTCGGTGTTCTCGAAGTGAGCACCACGGAGCCCCACGCGGGCGCGCCCGGCGCGCTCCCGGCCGCACTCGACGTCCGCGACCTGGAAGTGACCTTCCACCGTCGCGGTCGTGACTTGCCGGTGCTCAAGGGTGTCAGCCTGCGCATCGAGCCCGGCGAGGCGTATGGTCTGGTCGGCGAGTCGGGCTGTGGCAAGACGACCTTGGCGATGGCCGCCCTGCGCTATCTGGCGCGCAACGGCACGGTCGACGCGGGCCAGGTGCTGGTTGAGGGGCGCGACGTCAGCACGCTCAGCGAAGAGGCACTGCGCAAGTGGCGCGGTGAGGCCGTCGCCATGGTCTACCAAGATCCGGCCACGTCACTGAGCCCCGCCATGCGCATCGGCGACCAGGTCGCCGAGGTGTTCCGCTATCACGAGGGCCTGAGCAAAGCCGAGGCGTTGGAGCGCGCCCAGGAGAGCCTGCGTCGCGTGGCGCTGCCCGACCCCGGGGCGACCATGCGCCGCTACCCCTTCGAGCTGTCGGGCGGCCAGCAGCAGCGCGTCGTCATCGCCATGGCGCTGGCCGTGAACCCGCACCTGCTCGTGCTCGACGAGCCCACCACCGGTCTCGACGCCACGGTGGAGGCCGAGATCCTCGATCTCATCGAGGAGCTGCGCGGCCGCATCCACTCGGCCATCCTCCTGATCACGCACAACCTGGGCCTCGTCGCCCGCCTCTGCGAGCGCGTGGGCGTGCTCTACGCCGGGCGCCTCGTCGAGGAGGGTCCGGCGCGCGATATCTTCAGCGACCCGCGGCACCCCTACACCATGGGCCTGCTGCGCTGCGTGCCGCGCTTCGGCATGAACAAGGGAGACGCGGCGCTGCAAACCATCCCCGGCACGCTGCCCGCCCTCGGCGAGCCCCTCGAGGGCTGCGTCTACTCGGCGCGTTGCCCGGTGGCCAAGCCGGTCTGCACAAGGCGTGAGCCCGATCTCTACGTGTGGCCCGGCGACGAGGCCTCCCAGGGCCGCGCTCAAGCTGAGTCCATGCCGCCCGACCCCGCCGCCTACTCGCCGCACCACGCGGCGCCGGTCGGTGACGGTGCCCGGCATTCGCGCTGCTACTTTGCCGCCGAGGTGCCGCGTATGCCGCGCACGACTCCCGTGCTCGCCGCCGGCCGCGACGCCAAGGGCGCGGCGCAGGGCGACGTGCTCGAGATCGGCACGCTGCGGCGCACCTTCAGAGACGGGCGCAAGAAGCTGACCGCCGTGCACAACGTATCGCTCACCCTGAAGCGCGGCGAGACCTTCGGCCTGGTGGGCGAGTCGGGCAGCGGCAAGACCACGCTGGCCAAGTGCGTCACCGGCCTGATCGCCGCCGACTCCGGCGCCATCACCTTCGAGGGCAAACGACTGCGCCCCACGGCCAGCCGCCGCTCGCAGGAGGCGCTGCGCGCCATTCAGATGGTCTTCCAGAACCCGGACTCTACGCTGAACCCCGCCTGGAGCACGCGCGCCATCCTCACGCGCTCGGTGCGCAAGCTGGCCGGCGCGAGGGCCGGCTCGGTGCGCGCCAAGGTCGACAAGCTGTCCGCCGACGTGCGCGTGGAGCCGCGCTTCCTGCTCCAGAAGCCCATGGACCTCTCGGGTGGCCAGAAGCAGCGCATCGCCATCGCCCGCGCCTTCGCCGGCGACCCCACCCTGGTGGTCTGCGACGAGCCCGCCTCGGCCCTCGACGTCTCGGTGCAGGCCAGCATCCTCAACCTCCTGGTCGAGCTGCAGACCAGCGCGGCGGTGTCGTACATCTTCATCAGCCACGACCTCGCGGTGGTGCGCTACATCTCCGACCGCATCGGCGTGATGTACCTGGCGGAGCTCATCGAGGTCGGCTCCGCCGAGGAGGTCTTCAACCCGCCGCACCACCCCTACACCGAGGCTCTGCTCTCGTCCATCCCTACGCTGAACTTCGACGAAGCACGGCGGCGCATCGCCTTGCGCGGCACCATGCCGAGCCTCAGCGAACCACCCTCGGGCTGCCGCTTTCATACGCGCTGTCACCGTTTCCTGGGCGATATCTGCGTGCAGCAGGAGCCGCCGCTGCAGGAGGCCGTCACGGGGCACCAGTACAAGTGCCACATACCGCCCGATGAGTTGCTACGGCTGCAGGTTGCCGCGGACGCCGCCACGAGCGATGTGTAACGCGCCGTACGCGACCGGCTGATTCGCAGCAAAGGAGACACTCCACGATGGGCATCACAGATTTCGCCATGGATTTCTTCTCCCTCGAGGGCAGAAACAGCATCGTCACCGGCGGCAATACGGGACTTGGCCAGGCGTTCGCTCTGGCGCTCGCCAAGGGCGGTGCCAACGTCTTCGTCCCCAGCATCATGGACGACGACGGCGCGACCAGAGAGATGATCGAGGCCGCGGGCGGCCGCTACGAGTTCCTGAAGATAGACGTCACGGCGCCCGGTGCCTGCACGGAGATCATCGCCGCTTGCGTGGAGAGGCTCGGCTCGCTCGACATCCTGGTGAACAGCGCCGGCATCTGCAAGATGGCGGAGGTACTCGACTTCGGCAGACCGCAATGGGATGCCATGATCGACGTCAATCTCACCGCCGCCTTCGAGCTGAGCTACGAGGCCGCGAAGCGCATGATCCCGCAGCGCAGCGGCAAGATCATCAACATCTGTTCGCTCTTCTCCTACCTGGGAGGCCAGTGGTCGCCGGCCTACGCGGCCACCAAGCATGGCCTTGCCGGCTTTACCAAGGCCTACTGCGACGAGCTCGCCCAGTACAACATCCAGGTCAACGGCATCGCGCCGGGCTACTACGCGACCGAGATCACGAGCAAGACCCGCAGTGACCCGCAGACGAACCAGCGCGTGCTCGACCATATTCCGGCGGCTCGCTGGGGTGAGCCTCTCGACCTGATGGGCGCCGTGGTCTTTCTGGCCAGCCGGGCCTCCGACTATGTCAACGGCCATCTTGTGGTGGTGGATGGCGGGTACCGGGTGCGCTAGGTGCAGAGGTAGCCTTCACGCGCGGTGTCTTTCCGCTGCTCCCGGTCGCCCGGCGCCTCGGTCCAGGCGGGCGCCGGCGAGCCTCGTGCGCGGCGGGTACCGCGCGCTGGGACTCAAGGAGAGAAAGGGAGCGACGACTCGATGTCGGGCAAGTACATCATCGGCGTGGACGGCGGCTCGCAGAGCTCCAAGGTAGCCATCTACGATCTCGAGGGCCGCGTCGTCTGCGAGGCCAGGCAGGCCTTGCGCCCCATGAGCCGCCCGCAGCCGGGCATCGTCGAGCATCCCGACGACGATCTCTGGGACTCGATCACGGCCGCCAGCCGCGAGGCCATGGCGGCCTTCGCCGGCGACCCGCGCGAGATCGTCGGCGTGGGCCTCTGCACGATCCGCTGCGAGCGGGCCTTCCTCAGGGCCGACGGATCATTGGCGTCGCCGGTGATGAGCTGGATGGACGTGCGCGCCTACGAACCGTTCGTGGCCGAGAGCCCGGAGACCGCCTACTTCACGACCTCCTCCGGGTACATCACGCATCGTTTCACGGGAAGCTTCCACGACACCGCCGCCAACCACATCGAGATCCAGTGGCCGATCGACACCGACACCTGGCAGTGGAGCGACGACCCGGCGGTGCTCGAACGGTGGAACACCCCGCGGGAGATGCTGTTCGATCTGCAGCTGCCCGGCGACGTTGCCGGGTACGTCACTCAGGCCGCCGCCGAGGCGTCGGGCATCCCGGCGGGGATCCCTGTGGTCGCCACCGCCAACGACAAAGCCGTCGAGGCGCTGGGCTGCGGATCGCTCGGCGAGAAGACGGCGCTCGTCTCGCTGGGCACCTACATCGCGGCGATGGTGCACGGTCGCGAGAACCGCAAGACTTCCACCGAGTTCTGGACCAACTTCGCCTGCGTGCCCGGACGCTACCTCTACGAGAGCCACGGCATCCGCCGGGGCATGTGGACGATCAGCTGGTTCCTGGACCTGCTCGGTCCGGAGCTTGCCGCCGCGGCGGCCTCCCAAGGACTGTCGCGAGAGGAGTACCTCGAGCGTGAGGCGGCGGACGTTCGGGCCGGCGGCGACGGCCTGATGACCGTCCTCGACTGGCTCGCCCCCACCGACAAGCCGTTCCGCAAGGGCGTGATGATCGGATTTGACGCGCGGCACACCAGAGCCCACGTCTACCGCTCGATCCTCGAGGCCATCGCCCTGACCATGAAGAACCGCGTCGACGCGATGTGCGACGAGCTCGGCATCTCCCTGGACGAGATCGTGATCTCCGGGGGCGGCTCCAGCAGCCGGTTGTTCATGGGCATCTTCGCCGACGTGTTCGGGATGCCCTCGTCGCGCAGCGTAGGGAGCGGCGGGGCGGGCCTCGGCGCGGCCATCTGTGCGGCCGTCGCGACGGGCGCGTACCCCGACTTCGAGACCGCCGCGGCCAGGATGACGAAGAGCCGCGAGTCGTTCGCCCCGAACGCCGCCAACACCGACGTGTACCGGCGTATGAACGCACCCGTCTACCAGACCATTCGCGACGCCACGGACGGGATCCTCGAGAGGTCCTTCCCCATCTTCCACTGACGCCGACGCCAATCGCGAGACACGCAAAGGATCGCCATCATGCACCTCAGCAGAGAAGCCATTGTCGAGGGCCTGCAACGCATCGCCGGGCCGGGAGACGTGATCACCGACGAGCACGTCCTCATCGAGAGCAGCGTCGACAACTTCCGCAAGCTGCAGAACATCTTCAACGTGCACACCATGCCGGTGCCGGCCGCCGTGGTCATGGCGCGCAGCACCGCGATGGTGGCCGAGATCCTGCGGTTCGCGGACGAGAACGGTGTCAACGTCATCCCGCGCACGGGGGGGACGGCCACCGAGGGCGGGCTGGAGAGCGTCGTCCCCGATTCGGTCATCATCGACGGTTCGGCGATGAACCAGATACTCAGCATCGACACCTACAACATGCAGGCGACGTGCCAGTGCGGCGTGCCGCTGCAGGCGCTCGAGGACCGCGTGCGCGAGCAGGGGCTCACCACTGGGCACTCCCCGCAGTCCAAGCCGGTGGCGCACATGGGCGGTCTCGTGGCCACGCGCAGCATCGGCCAGTTCTCGACGTTGTATGGTGGCATCGAAGACATGGTCGTGGGGCTCGAGGCGGTCTTCCCCGGTGGCCAGGTCACGCGCATCAAGAACGTCCCGCGCCGGGCGGCCGGCCCCGACATCCGCCATGTGGTCATCGGCAACGAGGGCGCCCTGTGCTTCATCACCGAGGTGACGGTGAAGCTGTTCCCGTACTTTCCCGAGAACAACGTGTTTCTGGGCTGGACCCTGAAGACCATGGACACGGGGTTCAAGGCGCTGCGCGAGGTCATGGTGCACGGCTATAAGCCTTCGGTGGCGCGGGTCTACGACCCGGGCGACGCCGGCCTGCACTTCTCGCACTTCGCGGCCGAGGACGACTGCGTGCTGCTCTTCATGGCCGAGGGCGCCGCCGGCGTCGCCAAGGCGACGGCCGCAGGCATCGAGGCCATCATCGCCGGCTTCCCGGAGTGCAAGAAGGTCGACAGCCTCTACATCGAGACCTGGTTCAACGATCTCTGCTGGGACGCGAGCAAGATCACCGCGGAGGACGAGCGCATCAGGCAGACGGGCAACGTGAACCGTACCACCGAGATCTCCGCCGACTGGAGCTCCATCAACGAGATCTACCAGGCTGCGCGGGCGCGCATCATCGCCGAGATCCCGGACATCACCATGATGGGCGGGCACTCCTCGCACAGCTACATCAACGGCACCAACATGTACTTCAACTACTTCTTCAACGTCGTCGGCGTGGGGCCGGAGGAGGAGACCACCAAGTACTACCTCCCGATCATCGGCATCATCTGCGAGGAGACGCTGAAGCGGGGCGGCTCCATCGTCCACCATCACGGGATCGGCAAGGCGCGCGCCCCGTGGGTCAAGGACGAGTACGGCTCGTCGTACTTCATCCTCGAGACGCTGAAGCGTTCCTTCGACCCCAACGGCATCATGAACAAGGGCACGATTCTGCCGAAGTGAGCGCCATGAAGATCCTGGTGTGCTTCAAGGTGACCCCCGATTTTGAGGCGTTACGCGCTGCGGATTGGGCTGCCGCCGCGGAGGGCCGCGTCAACACCACCTATGTGCGCCGCATGCTCAACTGCTTCGACGAGGCCGCCCTGGAGATGGCCTTGCGCCTGTCCGAGGCGCTGGCCGGCGGCCAAGGCGCGGCAGAGCTTGGCGCCCTCACGGTGGGCGGCCGCGAGACCGAGCCGTATCTGAAGACGCTGTCTGCCCTGGGCTACGAGCGGCTGGCGCGGGTACACGCAGACGTGAGCCTCGACTTCGCGCCCGGCAGTCACCGCGGCGCTCATCGCGGCCTACGCGCAGACGGTCGACCACAGCGATCTGCTGCTGCTCGGCGAGCGCTGCGGCCCGGGCGACAGCGGCACCGTCCCCTTCCTTGTGGCGGAGGCGCTAGGCTGGCCCTGCCTCACGGCGGTGACCGAGCTCGAGCCGCTGGCCGGTGGCCGTTTGAAGGTTGCCTGCCCGGTCGACGGCGCGCTCCTACGGCTCACGGCGCGCCCTCCGTGTGTGCTGGCGGTGGGCAACGCCGTGGTGTCACACCTGCGCGTACCTACCCTGACGGCGCGGCTTGTGCGCCGCGACACACGCATCGCCACCATGGCCGCCGAGGAGCTGGGCGTCGACGTCGTCGCCGAGATGGCGCACGAGACCGGCGGGGTCTTGAAGGGGCTCGCGGCCGTCGACCGTGGGCGGCGCGGCATGATCATCGCCGGGGAGACACCGCGTGAGAAGGCGCGGGCGCTCTTCGACGTGCACCTGAAGGGCTTGATCGAGGGCCTGGTTCAGGAGGTAACCGAGCAGCCATGAGATTCGCCGCGATCCTGGACGGGACGCTCGGCAGCGCGACTCGGCAGGCGCAGGCCTTGAGCGCCTTCGTGGCCGAGGGCATGGGCGGCGCGCCGGCCGGCGGCGCGCTCGCGGACGCGCCGCCGGGCGAGACCTTCGTCTTCTACCGTGACGAAGCGCGACAGGGAGCGGCTCGTGGAGCTGGCGCCGACTCGCGACGTGCGGCTCGTGAAGACGGCGGCACGGCGGCCAGAGCACATGGCCGAGGTGCTGGCGGCGGAGGCGCGCGACCGGCAGATCGAGCTCTTTCTGCTCGCCGCGGGCGGCGCCGGCACGGAGCTCGCCACGCGCGTGGCCGCCCGTAGCGGCGGCGCCGTGCTCAGCGATGCACTGAGTGTGAAAGCGGGCCAGGACTGCCTCGTCTGTCGCAAGCATGTCTACTCCAATCATCTGGTCGGCTGCCTCGAGCTCCGCGCGCGGCCTTGGTGCGTGAGCATCGCGGCGGGCTGGAACGACGGGCCGCGCCCCGCCGCCGGCGAGCACCGCATCGTGGCGGACGTGGACGAGAGCCGGGACACGCCCCCGCAGCCGTTTGAGGACCTCGAGCTCACCGATCTGCCGGGCGTCGGAGATCTTGCCGGCAGCCGGTTCGTGGTGGTGGCGGGCTACGGGGCCGGGAACCGCGAGGGGGTGGAGCGCATCGCCCGGGCGGCCCGGCGCATGGGCGCCGGCTTGGGCGTGACGCGCCCCGTGGCCATGAACGCGTGGGCCCCCATGGACCGGCTCATCGGCGTCTCGGGCACGCGCATCGCCCCCGCGCTATGCATCGTCGTCGGGGCCTCGGGAGCCGCGGCTCTGCACTGGGGCATCGAGAAGGCGGCGTTCATCGTGGCGATCAACCTGGACGAGCGGGCGGCGATCGTCGGCAACGCCGACGTGGCAGTGGTCGACGATGGCGTGGCGACCATGGAGGAGCTGGCCGACGTGGTCGCGGGCGCGAATGAACTGAATTGCCGTTTCTAAACCGATAAGAAGGAGTGTTGACCAGCGATATGTCGGCACGAAATTCACCTTCTGTGTTGACAGCCTGAACTTTCGGCCATAGGCTGATTCCCGTCTCTCAGAGACCTGGAGGGAGAGTTGGACTCACTGGATAGAGACATAGTGGAGGTGCTGCAAAACGAGGGGCGCATCTCCAACCTGGCCCTGGCGCGCCGTTTCAAGCTCTCCCCGTCGGCCATGCTGGGCCGCGTGCGCCGGCTGGAGAAGAGCGGGGCGATTCACGGGTATCGCGCCGTGGCGAGCCCCTCAGCCCTGGGGATCGGTGTGCAGGCCGTCGTGATGGCCAAGCTGCGTGAGCACAACCAGGAGGCCATCCGCACCTTCGAAGAAGCCGTCAAGTGCGTCATGGGTGTGCGCGTCTGCTATCACGTCACCGGGCAGTTCGACATGATCATCCTGCTCGCCGTGCGCGACCTCGACCATCTGGCCCAGATGGTGCGCGTCGACCTCGCCAAGATCCCCGGTGTGATGCAGTTCGAGACGCTGCTGGTGCTCGCCGAATCGGTGTCCGACAAAGGCTGGCCGGTGTTTGCCGACGGCGATTGAATCACGTCCAGGCGGACGGCCGGGTCGGGTTGCGAGCCGCCGGGCCGTCCGCGATCACGTTAAGAGGAGAACCACCATGCCGAAGAAAGGCGTTCTCGACCTTCACGAGATGAAGCGCCGGGGCGAGAAGATCACCTGGCTCACCGCCTACGACTACCCCACGGCCACCTTCGAGGAGGCTGCCGGCATCGACATGATCCTGGTGGGTGATTCGCTCGGCATGTGCGTCTACGGCTATCCCGGCACCGTGCCGGTGACCATGGATCAGTGCATCGTGCACTGCGAGGCGGTGCGCCGCGGCGCCCCCAGCGTGTTCGTCGTCGGCGACATGCCGTTCATGAGCTACCAGGTCTCCGATGAGGAGGCGGTGCGCAACGCCGGCCGCTTCCTGAAAGAAGCCGACGTCGACGCCATCAAGCTCGAGGGCGGCGTGCGCGTGATCAGCCGCGTGAAGGCCATCCTCGATGCCGGCATCGTGGTCTGCGGCCACATCGGCCTCACGCCGCAGAGCTCGGGGCAGCTCGGCGGCCACAAGGCCCAAGGTCGTACCCTGGAGAGTGCCAAGCTGGTCGTCGAAGACGCCCGCGTGCTCCATGAGGCGGGTGTGCAGCTGCTGCTGCTCGAGGCCGTGCCGCCCGAGGTGGCCGCGTTCATCAGGGCCGAGCTGCCCATCCCCGTGCTCGGCATCGGCGCCGGCGAGGCGGTTGACGGTCAGCTGCTCATCGTGAGCGACGTGCTGGGCACCTTCCAGGCGTTCACGCCCAAGTTCGTGAAGAAGTACGCCGACCTGGCCGGCGTGGCCACGGCGGCGCTCAGCGAGTACGTCAAGGACGTGCGTGGCGGCGCCTTCCCCGAAGAGGCGCACTGCTACCGCATGCTCGAGGGTGAGCACGAGAAGTTCGCCGCCTGGGCGGCAGGCTGACCATGCTGGCCGCGGCGACCGGGTCGCTGGCCCGGAGAACCGACCGTCTCGGCACCGAGAATGCTTTCACGGCGGCCGCCGAGGCGAACGCCTTCGCGGCGCAGGGCCACCACGTGTACCCGTTCCACCTCGGCGACCTCAACCTGCCGACCCCCGAGAACATCGTCGAGGCCACCTACAGGGCCATGCGCGACGGCAAGACCACGTACTGCCCCAACGCCGGCATCCCCGAGCTGCGCGACGCGCTGGCCGCGGACGTCGGGTGCGCGCGCGGCCTCGATCTACACGGCGCGAGAACGTCGCCGTGCAGCCGGGCGGCAAGCCGGTGATCGGCAAGTTCCTGCTCGCCATGATGAACCGCGGCGACGAGGTGCTCTATCCCAACCCCGGGTTTCCCATCTACAGCTCGTTGATAGGCTACCTGGGCGGCAGCGCGGTGCCTTACACTCTGCACCAGAGCGACGACGGCTTTGTCATCGACATCGAGAGCCTCGAGCGCAGTCTCACGCCGCGTACCAAGCTGCTCATCTTGAACGATCTGCACAATCCCACCGGGGCGGAGTGCTCCGTCGCCGAGCTGCAGCGGCTCGCCGAGCTGGTGCTCGAGCACGACTTGCGCGTGCTCTGCGACGAAGCCTACTTCGACGTGCGTCTCGACGGCGGCCGCAGCCACTCGCTGGCGTCGCTGCCCGCCATGCAGAGTCGCTGCGTCATCCTCTACACATTCTCCAAGAAGTACGCGATGACCGGCTGGCGTCTGGGCGCCGCGGTTGGGCCAGAGCCCGTCATCGACGTCATCGTGAAGCTCAATACCAACCTGGAGTCGTGCACCAACCAGTTCGTGCAATGGGGAGGGCTCGAGGCCCTTACCGGCGATCAGGCCGGCGCGCGCCAGATCACCGCGGTGCTTCGTGAGCGCCGTGACGTGGCGGCCCAGATCCTCGATTCCATCGCCGGCGTCTCCTGCGTACGGCCCAACGTTACCTTCTATCTCTATCCCGACGTAACCGGCGCCATGCGGCGCAAGGGGCTCGAGGACTACGAGACCTTCCGGCGCGCCGTCCTCCGGGAGACCGGGGTGTCGATGTGCACGCGCACTCACTTCGGTCCCGCACTCGACGGTGAGACGCGGTACTACTTGAGGGTGGCTTACGGGGGAATCGACATCACCGAGATCGAGGAGGGGCTGACGCGTCTGAAAACGTTCCTGGAGAGCTGATGCCCGGCGGCCCGGGCACAGTACCCGGCGGGCCGCCAGCCGGTGTGATAACCCGTTGACATTGATGGAGTTGCAAAGTTCCCCGCACGGGGAGCCGAAGGAGGATCCAGTGGCAGACGAGCTCTACGATCAGATGAAGCAGAGCGTGATCGACGGTGAGGCCGAGATCGCGGAAGAGCTGGCGGCCAAGGGTCTCGCGGCCGGTCTGCCGCCCGCCGACATCCTCGACAAGGGCTTCGTCAAGGGTATCGAGGAGGTCGGCGACCTCTTCGGCAGAGGCGAGTTCTTCCTCCCCGAGCTGGTCCAGGGCGCCGAGGCCATGAAGGCCGCCGTGGCCGTCCTGCAGCCCGCCCTGGACGCCTCCGGCGGCGGCCGCAAGACGATGGGCACGGCGCTCGCCGGCACGGTCGCCGGCGACATCCACGAGATCGGCAAGACGATCGTCTGCAGCATGCTCAGTGCGGCGGGCTTCACGGTCACCGACGTGGGCTGCGACGTGCCGGTCGAGACCTTCGTCGGCAAGGTCAAGGAGCTCAAGCCCGACCTGCTGCTGCTCTCCGCCCTGCTCACCACGACGATGCCCAACCAGCAGAAGACCATCGAGGCGCTGAAGAGCGCCGGCCTGCGGGAGGGCGTCAAGGTGATGATCGGCGGCGCCCCCACGACGCGCGCCTGGGCCGACGAGATCGGCGCCGACGGCTACGCCGAAGACGCGATCGAGGCGGTAGCCACGGCCAAGGGGATCCTCGGGGTCGGCTGAGCCGCAGCCGGGCTTTTCGTCAACATAAACGCGTTCATATGGAGCAACAATCATGACTGATACTGGACACTCGTCGATGGTCGGCAGGCCGAGCTTCCTGACCGACGAGCAGAAGGGCGAGATCTACGCCTCCGCGATCGAGATCATCGGTCGCGTCGGCATGGTGGTGCAGCACGACGAGGCCCGCGCACTGCTCCTCGCCGGCGGCGCCGCCGAGACGGAAGACGGCCGCATCCGTATTCCCAGGGCGATGGTGGAGAAGGCGCGCACCAGCGCTCCGGCCATGATCCCCGTGTACGATCGTCAGGGTGTGCTCGCCATGGAGCTGGGCGGCTTCAACAGCTATTTCGGCGGGGGTTCCGACCTCATGAGCACCTGGGATCTGGAGACCGGGGAGCATCGGCCGAGCACGCTGGACGACGTGAGCCGGGTGGCGAAGCTCTGCGACGCCCTGCCCAACTTCGACTTCATCATGTCGGGTGCGTACCCCAACGAGCTCGACCCGCACCATGCGTATCTCGAGGAATACCGCGTGATGGTCCAGAACACCACCAAGCCGCTGGTGATGACGGCCGAAGGCGGTGGCGACCTGCGCGCCATGTGGGAGGCGGCCTGCGCGATTCGCGGCGGCTCCGAGGAGTTGCGCTTCAAGCCGTACTTCATCGTCTACAGCGAGCCCTCGAGCCCCCTCTCGCACAGCGACACGGCCCTCGACAAGCTGATGCTCTGCGCCGACTGGGGCGTACCGTGCATCTACTCGCCGGCCCCCGTCTCCGGGGCGACCGCCCCCATCACGCGCGCCGGCCACGTGGTGCAGGGCACCGCGGAATCGCTGTTCGGACTGGTCATTCACCAGCTGCGTCGCCCGGGTGCACCGTTCCTGTTCGGCATGGGACCGTCGGTGCTCGACCTCATGACCGCCCAGCACACCTACACCTCTCCCGAGCACCTCACCTCGTACGCCTGCATCGTCGAGATGGCCAAGTGGCTCGAACTGCCGAACTTCGGCTACTCGGGCATGACCGACTCTCCCGTGGTCGACGTGCAGGCCGGCATCGACATCACCGAGGTCATCATGCTGAGTCTGCTCATGGGCTCGAACCTCAATCACGACTGCGGCTACCTGGACTTCGGGCTCAGCGGGGCGCCAGAGCAGCTCGTCATCGTCGACGAGGTGGTGGGCATGACGCGCCGTGTGCTGGGCGGCGTCGAGGTCACGCGCGACACCATGGCGGTCGACACCATCGCCGAGGTGGGGCCGGGCGGCAACCACATGGTCACCAAGCACATGAAGCGCCACCAGCGGGCGGCCCAGTGGCGGCCGACGATCATGAACCGCAGCGGCTTCAGCCGCTGGGAGCGCGACGGCAGCCTCGATATGGACAGCCGCGCTAAAGTGAAAGCGCGGGAGCTGCTGGCCACGCATGAGGTGGCGCCCCTTGCCGCCGAGGTGGAGCGGTTCCTCAATGAGAGCGTCGACGGCTTCAAACCGGCCGGCGAGGCTTGATGATATGACGGGCGCGAAGGACACGCTGCGCATCCACTCCGCCGGGCTCGAGCTCCTGGCGAATGTGGGGATCGGCGTGCTCGGCGACGGCGCTCTGAGCGTGTTCGCCGGGCACGGCGCCCGTATTGACGGGCGCCGTGTATTCCTCCCCGTCGGGATGGTTGAGCAGGCACTGGCCGACGCCCCGCGCACCTTCACGGTGCGCGGGCGCCGGCCGGCCCGCGATCTCGAGTTCGGCGGGGCGAGCGCCGTGCTCGCCTCGGCGTCGGGCGCTACCTTTACGGTCGCCGGCGAGACCCTGCGGCCCTCTACGTTCGCCGATTTCGAGACCGCCGTGAAACTCGGCTACGGCTCGCCCGTGATTCACGTTCACGGGAACGGACCCGCCGCCCTCGACCTGCCGATGGAGCGGCGCGAACGAACCGTTCTCTGCACCGCCCACACCCTGAGCGACAAGCTGGTGCAGTCATACGTGTCTACGCCCGACGAGCTCAGCGCTGCGCTCACCGTGGCCAACATCGTGTTCGGCGAGTCGTGGGCCGACCAGCCACGCCTGATCGCCGTGATGAATCCCACGTCGCCGCTCCAGCTCTCCGCCGAAGTCTGCACCAGCATCGAGACCCTTGCCTGGCTGGGGCAGGTGGTGTGTGCCACGCCCTGCGTGATGGGCGGTACCACGGGGCCGCTGTCGCTGGCCGGCATTCTCGCTCAGCAGCACGCCGAGTCGCTGGCCGAGATCACCCTGGCGCAGCTCGTACGGCCGGGTAGCCCGGTGCTTTACGGTGGTACCTCGGCGGTGTCTTCGATGCGCGACGGCGGGCTGCTTCTGGGCACTGCGGCGCACTGGTTGCTCATGGCAGAAACCGTTCGTCTGGGCCACGAGCTGGGCCTGCCGGTGCGTGCCGGTGGATGCCTCACCGACGCCCATGCGGTCGACTACCAGGCGGGCGCCGAGTCCGCCGCCGACATGCTCGTGGTCTTGCGTGAGGGCGTCGATTTCGTGCTGCACGCCGCCGGCATGATGAGCTCGTTCAACGGCTTCTCGGCCGAGAAGTTCGTGCTCGACGAGCACTTCATCGAACTGGCCCTGCAGTATTACGCCGGCCTCTCTATAGACGACCTGCCGGAGGCTCTCGACGTGATCGCCGAGGTAGGTCCCGCCGGCAGTTTCCTGGGGCGCAAGCACACCCGCGCGCACGCCCCCGAGTTTGGCCGCGAGGATCTGTTCGGTCGCGACCCCGCCGCGGCGCGGCGCGCGAGAGACGCCATGAACGTGTCGCGGGCTGCCTCGCGCGCCGTAGAGGCGCGCCTGGCCGCCTACGAACCGCCGGACGATCTGGACGCCGTGGTGCGCCGCCAGCTCGACGAGTTCTGCGCGGAGGCGTAAGCCAGCCCGGCGACACTGCGCAGCGCGCCATCCGACGCCAAAGAGTGGACTGTTACCCGCACCGTGCTCTAGCCTGTCGTCAAGCATCCCGGGAAGCATCACGCCTTGAGTGGGGGCCGCCGATGAGCACGAAGACGATCATCGTTCAGGAGGAGCTGGCCGCGGAGGTTCTCGAGTTTCTCGAGGGCTCGGGTCTGGAGGTGGTCTCGGCCGTCGGCTGGGACGAGGGCACGTTGCGCGAGCACATCGGCGGCTGCCGGGGCCTGATCGCCGGGTCGGCCACTCGCGTTACTGCGGAGCTCTTGCGCGCCGCGCCGAACCTGGAGGTGGTGGGCCGCACCGGGGTGAGCGTCGACACGGTCGACGTTGCCGCCGCGACAAGGCTCGGCATCGTCGTCGTGAACACTCCGCAGAGCAACGTGGTCTCGGCGGGCGAGCAGGCGATGGCCATGCTGCTGGCCTGCGCGCACACCCTCGCACAGACCCACGCCGACCTCAAGGCCGGCCGCTGGGAGAGCGACAAGTGGGCGCGGTCGGGTGTGGAGGTGCGCGGTAAGACCCTGGGCATCATCGGCCTGGGCCGTGTGGGTGCGCGGCTCGCGCACGACGCTCGCGCCCTGGGCATGGACGTTATCGCCTACGACCCGGCGATGGCCGCGGAACACATTCACGAGCTGCCCCTGGTGCGGGTCGACGATCCCGCGCGCGTCTACGCCGCGGCCGATTTCATCGTCGTGCACCTGCCGGACTCCGCCGCAGCCAGGGGGATTCGTAGGCCGCGACGCGTTTGCGCGGATGAAGGATGGGGTGCGGGTCATAAGCCTGTCGCGGCCGGGCGTCATCGATCGCAAGGCGTGGCTCGGCGCGCTCCAGAGCGGCAAGGTGACGGCGTCGGCGGCGCTGGTCTACGAGGGCGATACGCTTGACGCTGACCCGTTGGCAAGCTGCGAGAGCATGCTGTTCGCGGCGCACCTCGACGCCTCCACGGTCGACGCTCGGCGGCGCGCCGGGATGGCCGTGGCCGAGCAGGTCGCGGCGGTGGTGAAGGGTGAGTTTGCCAGCGGCGCCGTGAACGTGCCTCTGGCTCTCGGCGACGACGCCGCCGAGCTCATGCCCTACATGGGTCTCTGCACGCAGCTCGGCCGGCTGGTGGTGCATCTCGCCGACGGCCCGCTGAGCTCAGTAGAGATCAGCTACGGGGGCAGCTTTGCCTACTACGACACACGGATTCTCACGCTCGGGGTGCTGGTGGGCGTGCTCGGCGACGCCGCGCCTGAACGCGTCAACTTCGTGAATGCCCAGATCCTCGCCGATGAGCGTGGCGTGACCGCCAAGGAGACCCGTCAGACGGATGTGCCAGACTTTCCCTGGATCATCACCGTGTCCGCTGCCGGTGCCAACGGCGACCTGTCTGTTTCGGGCACGTCTTTGGGGCCGGAGCACAAGCCTCGTCTGGTGAGAGCCTTCGGCGAAGACATAGACATTGAACCGGCGCCGCACATGCTGTTTCTGCGCTACGCCGACCGGCCCGGCGTGGGCGGCGCGGTGGGCACCATGCTCGGGCAGTGGGGTGTGAACATCGGCCACATGTCGGTCGGTCGCGGGGCGGTGGAGAACGCGGCCGTCATGGCCCTCACGCTCGACGAGCCCCTCTCAGCCGCGCAGATCGACGAGCTCGTGGCAAGCTGCGGCCTCGAAGACGGTAAAGGGGTCGAGCTGTGACGGCCGCCGCGGTGCGGCTGTGCCGCGGCACCATGCACCAGACCCCGCCGCGGGGCGGCGGCGAGCCACGTTTATCCATGGCCCTGGGACGCCGATAATAAGGACGCGCCCAGCATCGGACCGGGACTTTCCGCGCACCCGGAGACGAGAGCGAGCATGAGCACGGCAGGAGCAGGACAAGGCGAGGGGGACGGGCGATGCGCGAGCTGACCGCGGAGGAGCTTGCGCACATCTCGCTTCTGGGCGACACGAGCCCCTGGCCGGTGCTCGAGTTCGGCAGCGATGGCGCGCTCCTCTACGCCAACCCCGCGGCCGTGGCGGCGGCCTCGGCGAGCGGTGTCGACGACTTTCGCGTCTTCCTGCCCGACGATCACGGTGTGTCTGCCATGGCCGCGCACACCTCATGTGAGATCTTCGTTGGCGGCCACACCTACGATGCCCGCATCACGGTAAGCCCCGACCGCGAGCGGGTGCTCGTGTACGCGCTCGACATTACCGAGCGCAAGAAGGCGGAAGATGCCCTGCGACTCACTCAGCTCTCGGTGGATCGGGCGGCCGACCTGATCCACTGGATCACGTCCGATGGGCGGCTGCTGTACGTGAGCGAGTCCAACTGCCGCCGGCACGGCTACTCGTGCGCAGAGATGCTGGCCATGACGGTCTTCGACATCGACCCGCAGATGACCCCCGAGGCGTGGCGGCAGCACTGGGCCGACATCAAGCAGCAAGGCTCCGCAGTTCTTGAGACGGTGCATCGCACCAAGCAGGGCGACGCTGTTTCCGCTCGAAGTCATCGCCAATTACGTGGAGCACAACGGCAATGGGTACAACTTCGCCTTCGCGCGCGATATCACGGAGCGCAAGCAGGCCGAGGAGGCCCTTCGCGTGGCCAAGGAACAGACCGAAGCCGCCAACCGCGATCTGGAGCGGGCGGTGGCGCGTGCCAACGAGTTCACGGCGCACAACAACGACCTCTACGAGGTAGCGCAGCGCCGCAACCGGGAGCTGGAGGCTCTGCTCACGATAGCCGCGGCGCTCACCTCGGCCGGCGACGTAGACACCATGCTCTCCGCTCGTGGTGAACACGCTCATGGACGCCTTGGGCGTGTACTGGTGCGCCGCCTACGACTACGACGCCGAGGCCGGCCTGCTGCGGCTCGCGGCGCACTCCTGCGTGGAGAAGGAGTCGAGCCTGTGGCAGCCGCTGCTCGCGCTCGCCGATGTGCCGGCCATGGGCGACGCCGTGCTGCAGAACCGGGTCACGGCGCTGTACAGCGACGACGAGCGCCTGCTGCCCGGCGACATGGCCGACATGCGGCGCTGCGGCGACCTGTGCCAGCTCTATGTGCCCATGGCCTACGGCGGCGAGGTGGTTGGCCTGCTCTATGCCGGCGAGGTGCGCGAGTTCCGGCGTTTCGGCGAAGAAGACCTGCGGCTGGCCACCACCATCGCCGCTGCAATCGGCGGCCGCTATTGAGACGGCCCGTGCCTACGCCCGCGTGCGCCTCGAGCGCGAGCGCATCACGCAGCGCAACCGCACGCTCACGGCGCTCGTCGATCTTTCTACGCAGATGCGCGGTCTGGCCGGCGAGGACGAGCTGTTCGGCCTGGTCGGCCGGGTTGTTACCGAGGCTCTGGCCTTCCGCAAGGCGCTCGTGTATCTCTACGATGCCGGCGCCGAGATCTTCCGGGTGGTCAGACTCACCGGGCCCCAGCGCAGCAGCGACGTCGACGAGCACTACGACGGCTTGGAGGTGCCGGCGGCGATGATGCGAAACCTCTTGAACGATGCCACACGCATCTCGGCCTCGTACTTCGTCAACCATCACGACCATCGCTGGACTAACGAGGAGCTCGCCGTGCTGCCGCCGGACGATCTCGGCGAGCGCGCCGCGGGCGAGTGGCACCCACTCGACTGCCTCTTCGTGCCCATGATGGGCGAGCACAGCGAGCTGATCGGCTACCTCGAGGCCTACGACCCCGTGAACCGGCGCTTGCCCACCGAAGACGTGGTGCACCAGATCGAGGTGTTCGCCGACAAGACGGCCGCCGACATCGAGCTGCGGCGCCTCAACGAGCGGCTCGCCGAGCAGGCGCGCAGCGACGGTCTCACCGGCCTCTACAACCACAACTACGTGCTGGCCCGTCTTGACGAAGAGGTCGCCAAGGCGCGCCGGTTCGGCACCCCCCTCTCGGTGCTGATGCTCGACATCGACGATTTCAAGCAGTTCAACGACCGCTACGGCCACCCACGCGGCGACGATCTGCTGCGCGCGCTCGCGGAGATACTGCGCAGCGGCTCGCGCGACAAGGTCGACCTGGTGGCACGCTACGGCGGTGAGGAGTTCGTGCTGGTGCTGCCCAGCACGCCGGCGGCCGGAGCGCAGAGCCTGGCCGGTCGGCTGCGCACGGCGGTGGGCGTCGCGCCGCGCAGCGGCGCAGCGGTTGCCGAGCAGATCCGCGGCGCCATGGCCGGCCGGCGCTTCGAGGGCGAAGGCGGGAACGCCGACGTGCAGGTGACGGTGAGCATCGGCGTTGCCTCGTACCCCGAGCACGGCGCCTCGGGCGGCGAGCTCATCTCCAACTCCGACAAGGCGCTCTACGAGGCCAAGCGGCTGGGCAAGAACCGCACCTGCGTGTACGGCGAGTAACAACCGCGCTGATCGCGCGCGACTATTCAGGAGCACGCCCTGCGGCTCTTCCGCGAGCAGGGCTACGACGGCACCACGGTGGAGCAGATCGTCGCCGCGGCCGAGGTCTCGCCGAGCACGTTCTTCCGCTACTTCCCGTCCAAGGAAGACGTGGTGCTGTTCGACGCCACCGACCCACTCATGTTCGCAGCCTTCGAAGAGTAGCCGCCCGAGCTGGGAGTTGTCGCCGCCCTGCGCCGCGCGCTCCATACGGTGTACGAGCAGATGTCGCCCGAGCACACGGGCACGGGCCGGCTACCCGTCGGGCGAGAACGCCGACGGCCTTTCGTCGGCCACCGTGGGGTACAATCCCGGCCATGCTGGTACGCGACGTCATCGCAGCGGTCAACCGTCTCGCCCCCTTCAGCCTGGCCGAGCCCTGGGACCACGTGGGTCTGCAGGTGGGCGCGCCCGCCGACGAGCTCGGCGTACCCACCGGCGCCGGCGGAGGGTCCGCCGGCAGACGGCGGGTCGCCGGCGCCACCCCGGGCGTGCTGGTCGCCCTCGAGGTCGACGACGCCGTTCTGCACGAGGCTGCGCGCCTCGGCTGCGGGCTGGTGCTGGCGCATCATCCGCTCATTTTCGATCCGCTGGCGCGCCTGAGCGACGACAGCGAGGCCGGGCGCCTGGCGCTGCGCGCGGCACGCCAAGGCATCGCCGTGATCGCCGCCCACACTAACCTGGACAAGGCCCACGGCGGCATCGCCGACATCGTGGCCGGCATGCTGGGCCTGGAGGCGGCGGTACCGCTGGCGCCGGCCGCGGCCGACGCGCTCAAGCTGGTGGGCTTCGTGCCGGCCGACGACGCCGACCTGGTGCGCAAGGCCGTCTTCGCCGCGGGCGCCGGCGTGATCGGCGAGTACGAGCACTGCTCGTGGGCCGCCGAGGGCCAGGGCACCTTCTTCGGACGCGAGGGCACAGACCCCACGCTGGGCCGCGCCGGTCGCGACGAGACCGTAGACGAGCTGCGCCTCGAGGTGGTGTTTCCGCGGCGGCTGCGCCGCCGCGTGACCGGCGCCTTCGTGGCCGCGCATCCCTATGAGGAGCCGGCCTACGACGTGTATCCGGTGGAGAACGAGATCGCGACTCTCGGCCTGGGCCGGCTGGGCGAGCTGCCGTCCGCCGTGCCTCTGGCGGATCTGGCGGCCGAGGTGGCCGCCGTGCTCGGCCTGCGGTCGCTGCGCTACGCCGGCGACGGCGACCGCCTGGTGAAGCGCGTCGCCTGTCTGCCCGGTTCGGGCGCCGAAGCTATCGCCCGCGGAGTGGCGCAAGTGGCCGACGTGCTGGTGACCGGCGATGTGAAGTACCACGAGGCGCGTAGCGCGCAGGCTCAGGGCCTCGCTCTCATCGACGCGCCGCACGGCGTCACCGAGCAAGCGGCGATGCTGCGCTGGAGCGAGACGCTCGCCGATGCCCTCGGCGCCGGCGCGCGCGTGGAGACGTTCGAGCAACCGGGCGTGCGCGTGTGGCGGGATGCGGTGCTGGCGGCGGGCGAGCTGGAGGCCGCCGGCGAGCCGGCTGCCCTGGCGGCCAGGCCGGCTGCCGAGGCCTCCACCGAGCCTACCGCAACAGCGTCGACGCGGCGCGCGTCGCTGCAGCCGCCGGCAGCCGCACACTCCTCCAACCGTGACGACGATCGCTACCACCTCTACACGGACGGTGGCGCACGAGGTAATCCCGGCCCGGCCGGCATCGGTGTGCGCCTGCTCACCGCCGACGGGGACGTCGTCGACGAGCTCGCCGATTACATCGGCGAGGCCACCAACAACGTGGCCGAGTACCAGGCGCTGCTGAGCGGCCTTGAGCTGGCGCTCGACCGCGGTGTGCAGCGCCTGGACGTGTTCCTCGATAGCGAGCTCGTCGTGCGCCAGGTCAACGGCCAATACAAGGTCAAGGACGAGACGCTCAAAGCGATGCACGGCCAAGCCCTGCGCCTGCTACACCAGTTCCACGAGATTCAGGTGAAGCACGTGCGTCGCGAGCAGAACGCCGCCGCCGACGCGCTGGTGAACCGGGCGATCGACGCCGCGACGGCGTAGCTCAAATTACCCACGTGGTGGGTAAGTTCTACCCACTTGATGGTCGATTCTCGGTCGCAGGTCCGCCCTGTGGTCGTTCGCGACGCTCGTTGTGATCGAGGAGCGGGTGGCGAAACGCGGGGGGGCGAGCAGGTTCACGGCAGCTCCAGTGGCCGGCCCCGACTGCGGCCGCTGGAGACTTCGACTGCCGGCTCTCCTCGAATTGCGCCGGCGCCCTCCACTCTGCTATCATCCGCCTCTGCTGCGGGTGTAGCTCAGTTGGCTAGAGCGTCTGCTTGCCATGCAGAAGGTCGAGGGTTCGAGTCCCTTCACCCGCTCCAATCCCCCTTGGCGGGGATCAGGCAGAGGGCAGAGGCGATGTGCTCTGTCGTCTGCCTTTCGTCGTCACGGGGCAGCCTGCGCCGGGGCGGCGTAGCCAAGTGGTAAGGCAG
>CAVVTV010000004.1:0-20000 GCA_963751215.1 uncultured Thermoleophilia bacterium
GCCCCCTGAGCGATTTCCCAGGGCGACGCGCAGTCGCACACAGATGGACACTTGACATTGGGCACTGTGTGCCTATGATGTTCGAAAGTGCGTTCGATTCTGCGCGATTGTGACAACACGCCACAGCCTCGGGGGGTTTGTGCCGTCATCGGGAATCCGTGAGATGTTCCCTGCCGAAAGGCAAGGACGCATCCTGGAGATACTTAGCGATCAGCGAGCGGTGCGCGTCGCGTCTCTCAGCGAGATTCTCGCTGTGTCGGAGATGACCATCCGGCGCGACCTCGAACGTCTCGAGGCCAAGGGCCTGCTCTCCGCACCCACGGCGGCGCCATCCTCAAGCAGCACCTCGTAGAAGAGCCGCTGTCCGTGAACAACGTGCGCGCCAACGCGGAGGAGAAGCAGCGTATCGCACGCGCGGCCGCCACGCTCATACAACCCGGTGAGACCGTGTTCCTGAGCTCCGGCACCACCGCCGCCCAAGTGCTAAGCCACGTCGACCCGCACCTGCGGGCGCGCATCCTCACGCATAACCTGGGTGCCGTGGCCGAGGCGCAGGGCACGTCTCTCAAGCTCATCCTCATCGGTGGCATCTCCCGGGCACGCTCGAACGCCCTCGAGGGTAGCGTGCCCATCGAAGTGGTGGGCAGCTTCCACGCTTCGCGCTTCATCATCGGGGTCGACGGCATCAGCCTCGAAGAGGGCATCACCACGCCCAGCGTGGGCTTGGCCGCGGTTGAACGCGCCATGATCCGGCAGACGCGCGGCGAAGTGGTGGCGCTCGCCGATCGCACCAAGATCGGCGTGGTCGGCGACGCCGTGATCTGCTCGCTCGACGCCGTTCAGACGGTGATCGTCGACGAAGGCGTTGATGACGACGTGCGCGACGAGATGCTGCGCCGTGGCCTGAGGGTGATCGTGGTCTGAGCCGCTTGTGACGGTCGCGCGCGATCGGCGGGCTCTCGACGAGTATAAGCGAAGGAGACGGGCAGTGAATGCGGACGAGGCAAACGATCTTCTCGAGCTGGCGGAGCGCCTGGCGGTCGACACGGTGAGGCTGCGCGACACGCTGCGCTGGGAGTTTCTCAGGCAGCAGCTCGAAGAGGTCATGGGCGACGACTACGACCTCGGACGCGTGCTGCGCATCGAGCAGATCTTCGGCGGCGCCGTGAACGTGAGCTGCGGCATCTGGACCGAGACCGAGGGCGTCCGGCACAAATACTTCGTGCGCAAGTACAACGATGGCATCAGCGAGCCCGAGGTGCGCTTCGAGCACGCCCTCGTCAATCACATCATCAACAGGGGCTTCGGCTTGGCGGCCAAGGTCTACCCGACGCGCCGGGGCGACACCTTCGCGACACGCGAAGAGGTACGGGGCGGCGAGAAGATCAAGCGCTTCTTCGCCGTGTACGAATGCCTGGACGGCGAAGACAAGTACGACTGGTTCAGAAACCGTCTCGCCGACCGCGAGTACGCCGCGGCCGCGCGCGTGCTCGCAGACTTCCACCACTGCGCCGCCGATTTCGCGCCCGGCGACCTCGCCCGCAAGCAGCCTCCCATCATGGAGTTCATCCCCACCCTCGACGGCGCGTTTCGCGCCTGGGCCGCCGACAAGAGGGGCACCGCTTTCGACGAGTACTACGAGGCGCACTTCGCCAACATCATGCGCGCCCTCGCGCTGGGCCAGGGCATCGCCGGCCACGACCTCGAGGGCACGCCGATGATCCCGGTGCACTGCGACTACCACCCGGGGAATCTCAAGTGGGTCGCCGAGCAGGCCGTGGCGCTGTTCGACTTCGACTGGTCCAAGATCGACTACCGCACCTTCGACGTGGGTCTCGCCATCGCGTACTTCTGCACCTCGTGGGACGGCGACGATAGCGGCGCGCTCTGGCTCGACAAGACTGCCATCTTCGTGCGCGCCTATCAGGAAGAGTCGGCCAAATACACGGCCCCCGGGCCCATGGGCGAGAGCGAGCTCGCGGTGCTGCCGCGCATGATCGCCAACGGCAACCTGTTCGTGCTCAACTGGGACCTGAGCGCCTACTACGAAGACCCCGAGCCGGACGTCGACAAGTACATCAAGTACCTCAAGCACAACGTCATGGTCCTCGAATTCATTGAAGAGCATATGCCCGAGCTGGTGGCGCTCATGCAGCCCGCTCCGGCGGCGTTTACGCAGACCGCGAGTTGAGACACGGGCATCTACTGCGGCGACCGCAGCGCCGGCCCGACCGCAACTTGGAGGAAGTGACCGAAAAGAGGCTCAGCGTGCCGCCGGCGGCGAAGCCGGTCCGGCGGCACGAGCCGAGAGAAGCCGACACACGGGCGGGTGGGTCGCCACGGGACGCACGCCATGGGATGCACGAGCAGGATGTGGACGAAGCGGGACGCTCGCACGGGATGTTCACGACGGGAAGCTCAGCGACCCGCCCGCTTGTCGGCTTTTGAAGAGAGGATCTGATACGCATGAAGTTCGCTGAGTTGCTCACTACCGATCAGGTCCAGCGTGTGCACGACGCCTCGCTCTGGGTCCTCAAGAACGTGGGCATCCTCGCGCACCACCCCAGGGCGCGCGATGTCTTCAAGGCGCACGGCTGCTCGGTGGACGAGAACGGCCTCGTCAAGTTCCCGCCCGCCGTGGTGGAGCAGTACATGAAGGCGGTTCCGCCGAGCTTCACCTTCCGCGGACGTGATCCCCGCTACGACCGCACGATCCCCGACGACGGTCCTGTGGTCGTCACCGGCAGCTCGGCGCCCAACGTGGTCGACCCCCTGAGCGGCGTCGAGCGGCGCGCCACGTCGGCCGACATCGCCAACATCGCCTACCTGATCAACGAGCTCAAGGGCTTCAACATCTTCTCCATCTCGACGCTGGCGGCCGACGCGCCCGAGGGCCAGTTCAGCCTGTCGCGCTTCTACCCTGCGCTGAAGAACTGCCTCAAGCCGGTGCGCAGCAACACACCGAACATGAACGATCTGCACATGGTGCTCAAGCTCGGGGAGCTTATCGTCGGCGGAGCCGAAGCGTATCGTGAGCGACCGATCATCAACCATCACTACTGCCCCATGGTCTCGCCGCTCACCATGGACGTCGATTCCACCGAGGCCGTCACGTACCTCACCGAGCAGGGACTGCCCGTCTATACCACGGTGGTGCCCAACGCGGGGCTCACCTCGCCGATGACGCTCATGGGCACACTGGTGGTAGGCAACGCCGAGTTTCTCGCCATCTCGGTGTACCAGCAGATGCTCAAAGAGGGCACGCCCCTCATCTACGCGAGCCTGCCGACGGTCGCCGACATGCGCACCGGTGCCTACGCCCCGGGCGCTATCGAGACCGGCATGCTCTGCATGGCCCAGGCGCAGCTCGGCAACTTCTATCACGTTCCCACGGGCGGCTACATCGGCCTGACCAACGCCCACGACAACGACGCACAGTCCGGCTACGAGACCGGCATGAACACGCTCGGCGCGGTCCTCGCCGGCGCCACGCTCCTCAACATGGGCGGCCTGTTCAGCTCGCTGATGGCCTTCGACTTCGGCAAGGCCGTGGTAGACGACGAGATCGCTCTCATGAACAAGCGCGTGCTGCGCGGGCTCGAGTTCAGCGAAGAGAGCCTGGCCCTCGACGTGATCGCCGAGGTGGGCCCCGGCGGCGACTTCATGAAGTCCAGGCACACCAAGGCGCTGATGAAGACCACCGCGGTGTTTCCCAAGGTCGCCAACCGCGGCATGCGCGCGCAGTGGGAGGCGGCCGGTCGGCCGGACGCGCAGTCGCGCGCGCGCGCCGTGGCCGAGAGCATCTTGAGCAAGCCCAACCCGGCGGTGTGGAACGGCGATCTCGATGAACGCATCAGGGCGGCTTTCCCGGGCATGGTGGCCGGTGACGCCGTGTGGGCCGGGGCGGAGGTGCACGCCTGACGGTACGCGCCAGAGCGCATGACAGGCGCGCCGGCGAGACGAGCTCGTGGGCGCGGGGCAAGAGAACGGCCGGCGGAACACCTCAGGGCCGCGGTCGCGGAACTCAAAACAGAGAGACGAGGGGAAGCAGACATGGGAAACGAGGCCACGTTCGAGCTGCTCAAGAAGTCGATCATAGACTCGGATGAAGACGAAGTCTTGGCTGCCGTCAACAAGGCGCTGGACGAGGGCATCAACCCGAACAGCATCATCACCGAGGGGCTGCTGCCGGGCCTCAACGTGATCGGTGAGCAGTTCGAGTGTGAAGACATCTTCCTGCCCGAGCTCATGCAGGCCGCGCTCGCCTTCCAGACGGCGATGGGTGTGCTCAAGCCCAAGATCAAAGAAGCCGGCGGCCCCGCCGAGAAGAAGGGCACGATCGTGCTCGGCACGGTGAAGGGCGACCTTCACTCGATCGGCAAGAACATCCTCAAGCTCCTCTTCGAGACCTCGGGCTTTGAGGTGTACGACCTCGGCATCGATGTTGACCTGTTCAAGTTCGTCGACAAGGCCAAAGAGGTCAACGCCGACATCATCGCCATGTCGGCCCTGCTCACGACCACGCTCATCGGCCAGAGGGACGTCATCGACGCTCTCAAGGATCAGGGCACGCGCGACAAGTACAAGGTGATCATCGGCGGCGGCGCCACCACCCAGGAATGGGCCAACACCATCGGCGCCGACGGCTGGTCGGGCAGCGCCTATGACGCCGTCAACCTCGCCACCCGGCTGGTCTCGTAGCAAGCCCCAACCGCCAGCACGCGTAACCCTGACTTCCAGGAGACCCAAAATGATCGACTTGATCGAGGTTTTCGACCGCGCCGAGACCGGACCGCTCACGTCCGAGACCGACTACTACATGAAGCGCTTTGTGCCCAAGCTCAGCGAGATCATCGCGCGCTACAAGATCAAGTGGGACAAGGAGACCATCGTCAACACCGACGACGACCTCACCGACCGCGTCTTTCAAGCCGCCGTCGACCTCCTCGCCGAGGCCGGTGCGTACTGCCCCGAGACCAACCGGGTGATGGAGTTCACGCGCGACGAGATCGTGCTCGCCTGCTCGCAAGCCCCCACGGCCGCCACGTTCGGCGAGGATCGTGAGCGCAAGACCATGTACGGCCGCAAGCCCGACACCACCGACGATCGTCCGTGGGTGCATGTCGGCGGCGGCCTCTACACCACCGACGAGTCGGTGTACGTGGACATCGTCGAGAAGATGGCGTCGTTCAACATCGTCGACTCGGTCAGCGTACCGTCGATTCTGCATCTGCGTGGCAAAGACGCCCGCGTGCGCTCGCCGCAGGAGATCCTCTCGGCCTGCAAGACCGTGCGCCTGGCGCGCGAGGGTATCCGCCGCTCCGGCCGTGCCGGCATGCCGATCATCAACGGCATCTCGGCGGCCTCGCAGCCCGCCTCGATGTTCGCCGCCACCCACCCCGCCTTCGGCCTGCGCCCGAGCGACGGCTTTCTCATCGACTTCCTCTCCGAGCTCGTGGTGGGCTACGAGGCCCTGCAGAAGGTCGCCTTCTACAACAGCCTCAGCAGCAACATCGGCTCCACCTCCACGCCGCTCTTCGGCGGCTACGCGGGCGGCGCCGAGGGCGTGGCCGTGACGGCGACCTGCTACATGATCATGGGCAACCTGATCTTCCGCGGCAGCTACCACTACAACGCGCCGCTGCACAGCAAGCTCCACCTCTCGTCCACCAAGCCGCTCATCTGGGCGATCGCGATGAGCAACGCCGCCATCGGCCGCAACATGGGCTACCCGATGGTCAACCTCCCGTACCTGGGCGGCGGCTCCGGCACCAAGCAGTTCCACTACGAGATGGCCTGCTACATGCTCGCCGTCGTCACCTCGGGCGGCAACGTCTTCAGCGGTCACCCGGCCATGGCCGTGCAGGCCGACTCGCTGGTGCCCGACGACCACAAGTTCCACGCCGAGATGGGTCTGGCGGCCGCCAAGCTTACGCGCGCCGAGGCCGAGCCGATCTGCCAGAAGCTGTACCCGCTTTTCGGCGACAAGCTCAAGGACCCCGACAAGGGCATGACCTTCCAGGAGGTCTACGACCTCAAGACCAAGAAGATCGTAAATAGCGAGTTCCAGAAGGCCATAGACGACGTGCGCTCCGAGCTCGCCGCCATGGGGCTCGAGGTTCCCGTCTCGTAAGAGCCTATCCCGGTAGGCCTGCACGCCACCACGTGGCCGGGGCCCGTCGCGATCCCCCCTTGCTTGCGACGGACCCCGGCCGACGTACGCGGCCCCCCCGGTCTAAACCTGCCAGTGCGCCGCCTGAACTTCGCGCGCCCGCGCGATGGCGGCGCTGCCTCGCTCGGTACCCTCCCCCACGGCGGGCGCCTCCTCGTCGGCGAGAGCGCGCAAAATGGCCTCCACAGCGCGCGCCGAAGCATCGCGGTCGTACCCTCCCTCGAGGATGAAGGCCAGCCGACCTCCGCAGAGATCCTGCGCCAGGCGGGCGCAGCGGAGCGCCATGTCGGCGAAGCCGGCCTCGTCGACCAGCATGTCGCCGAGGGGGTCGCCGGCGTGGATATCCTGGCCGGCCGAGACGAGGATCGCCTGCGCTGCGAACTGCGTGACGATGGGCTCCACGATAACTTCGAACGCCTGCGCGTAGTCGCCGTCGTTGGCGGAGGCCGGCAGGGGAACATTCACGGTGCGACCCTCGGCCTGCCCTGCGCCACATTCCGTGAAGAAGCCGCTGCCCGGGTAGTGCGGCCACTGATGCAGGCTCACGTACAGGACTCGTGGCTCGTCGTAGAAGACCGCCTGGGTACCGTTGCCGTGATGCACATCCCAGTCGATGATCGCCACTCTCTCGTACCCTTCCGCGAGCAGCCTTGCGGCGGCGATGGCGACGTTGTTGAACAGACAGAACCCCATGGCCCGATCGGGCGTGGCGTGGTGGCCCGGAGGCCGGATGAGGGCGAAGGGCACCAGACCCTCGTCCCACAGCCTGGTGGCCGTGATGGCCCCCCCGGCTGAGAGCAGCGCTATCTCATAGCTTCTCGGCGACACGTGCGTGTCGGGGTCGATCCAGCGGCCGCCGCTCGCCGCAACCTGCTTGATCATGTCGAGATGCGGGCGGGTGTGCACGCGCAGCACGTCTTCTTCGCTCGCCGGCACCGGCTTGACCACGGTGAGCCGCGCCCACAGATCGCCGCCGCGCAGGTGATCGACCACGGTGTCGATGCGATCGGCGCCCTCCGGATGAGCGCCGGTGTCGTGCGCGGCGTAGGCCTCGTCCCAGATGATGGCGATGTTCATGCCACCTAGAATACTCGGCCGCGGCCGGCCTGGCCAACGCGCGTGGCCGCCCCGGCTGCCAGCCCCGGCTGCCAGCCCCGCCTGCCGGCCCCGGTCGCCGGCGGCACGACCGTCACCCGGCGTGCCGCGTCAGCGCTCCGTCGCCGGGCCGGACTCGGCAAGGTAGGGTCGCGCCAGCCGCTCCCACAGCGCCGTAGCAGCGGCCACGTCGGCGCCCTCGGGATCGAGACCGTGCTGAATGGCGAGGCCGTCGACAATGGCGATCATGAGCATGGCGAACGGCCGCAGACGCACCGCGGCCGCTGCATGGCCGGCGTCGAGACAACGCGTCACGGTCTCACGATAGCCGTCGTAGAGAGCCGCCACTCGTTCACGCAAGTCGGGCTCGCGCAGAGCGTGCGGCAGGACCTCGAAGAAGGCCATGAACGACTCGGCGTCGGCGGCGATGCGCGTCTCGCCGTCGATCAGCGCGTGGACGCGCTGGGCGCCCTGCGGCAGGCGCCCGGTCTCCTCGATGAGGCTGCGATTGGCGTCGTGCGCAAGCGAGTCGACCAGGGCGGTCACGAGACCCGCCTTGTTGCCGAAGTGATAGCCTATGCTGGCCTTGGACTCCCCGGCTTCGCGGGCGATGGCCGAAAGCTTCAGGGCCTCGAAGCCGCCGGAACTGAGGAGGCGTTGCGCGGCCGCGAGGAGACGCTGCGCGGTAGGCGCCAAAGCCTCCATGGGATCTTCCAGGAGGAGCGGTTCGGGCAGCCCCTCGCCCCGGGCCAAGCTTCTGCGCCTGTGGTCGGTGACGCTCATCTTGCGTCCTTCCTCTTCGCTGGCGATACTTGTGAGGATATGCACTCACTGATAGTATCCATTTGTCCGTCCGGACAGACAAGCCGTCTGGCCAAGCTGCCGTCGCACCTCTCAGGCCTGCCTTCCCGGCCGGTGTAGCATCAAAGCCCGAACGTCTCGCTGGAGGTACCTCGATTGGATACCACGCTCCCCGCCCTCCGCAAGCTCCGCGGCCGCCACTTCCTCAGCGACCTCGACTACACCCGTGAGGAGCTCGAAGACCTGCTCAGGCTGGCCGTGAACCTGAAGGAGCTGTGGCGTCGCAGGCCGCTCACTCCCTTCCTGCCAGGCCGGCACCTGGCCATGATCTTCGAGGCCGCCTCCACGCGCACCAGGGTGAGTTTCGAGAACGGCTTCGCGGAGCTCGGCGGCAACGCCCTATACCTGCGCCCCGGTGAGATCCATCTGCCCGGCCGCGAGAGCATCGCCGACACGGCTCGCACGCTCTCGCAGTACAACGCCGCCATCGAGATCCGCGCCAAGGCGAACGAGACCGTGAACGAGCTCGCCGAGTGGGCGAGCGTGCCGGTGATCAACGGCATGGACCACGACCGTCACCCCTGCCAAAGCATGAGCGACGCATTCACGATCCTCGAGACGGCCGGCACCCTGGCCGGCGTCACGTTTGCCTACCTAGGCGACGCCGCCCACCCCTGCAACTCGCTCAGCACGACGCTTACCAAGCTCGGTCTGCACGTGCGCGTCGGCAACGCCCCCGGCTACGAGATCGCCCCCGAGCTGGCCGCTAAAGCGACCGCTTTCGCCGCGCAGAGCGGCGGCTCCTTCTTGCTCACCAACGATCCCCTCGAGGCCATCGAGGGCGCCGATTTCGTCTACACCGACTGCTGGTGGTGGACCGGTCAGGAGGATGAGTACCAGGACCGCGTGGCCGCTTTCCAGCCCTTCCAGGTGAACGCCGAACTGTGGGCCAAGACCAAGACCGGGGCGCGCTTCATGCACTGCCTGCCGGCGATGCGCGGCGAAGAAGTCACCGACGAGGTGGCCGACGGCGAGGCCTCCATCATCTTCCCTCAGGCCCAGAACCGCATGCACTTCCAGAAGGCGCTCATGCTGGCCTTGATCGGCATCGACGACCTGCCCGCCGACCCCGAGCTGCGGCCCATCGGCAGCGCGCTGCTGGCGTAGGCCTTCCCCCAGACGTCCGGCTCGTGCAAGGAAGGTAAGGGAGACATGACCAAGAAGACCGGCAAGACCGTCGTCGTCGCCCTGGGCGGCAACGCCATCCTGCAGCCCGGCCAGGTGGGCACCTTCGAGGAGCAGCTCGTCAACGTCGACGCCGCCATGCGCCGCATCGCCGAGCTTATTGAGGACGGCTGGCGGGTGGTGCTCACCCACGGCAACGGCCCTCAGGTCGGCAACCTGCTGATCCAGAACGCCCTGGCAGCCAAGACGGTGGCGCCCATGCCCATGGACGTCTGCGGCGCCGAGAGCCAGGGCCAGATCGGCTACATGCTCGAGCAGACCCTCGTAAACCACCTGCGCAAGCGCCGCCTCGCGGTGCCCGTGGTGACCGTGCTCACCCAGGTCGCGGTGGACGCCAAGGACCCGGCCTTCGCCAAGCCCTCCAAACCGGTGGGCCCCTTCTACAGCCGCAGCGAGGCCCAGCGCATGATGCTCGAGGAGGGCCTCGCCATGCGCGAAGACGCCGGCCGCGGCTGGCGGCGCGTGGTGCCCAGCCCCGAGCCTCAGCAGATCGTGCCCCGCCAGGCGATCATCGACATGGTCAATGACGGCATCTGCGTGATCTGCTCGGGCGGCGGCGGCGTGCCCGTGGTGCGTGCCCGTGACGGCGCCCTCTCGGGCATCGACGCGGTCATCGACAAGGACCTCGCCGCCGCCCTGCTGGCCGCCGACGTGGGCGCCGAGGTGCTGCTCATCCTCACCGACGTGCCCCGCGCCTACCTCGCCTACAACACCGCGCAGCAGCGCGCCCTCGACACGGTGACGCTCTCCGAGATGGAGGCCTACGCGGCCGCCGGCCACTTCAAGGCCGGCAGCATGGGACCCAAGGTCGCCGCCTGCCTGCGCTTCGTAGCCAGCGGCGGCGAGGCGCTGATCGCCAGCCTCACCGAGGTGGTACCCGCCCTGCACGGCGAGGCCGGCACGCGGATCGTGCCAGATGCCGCCGGCGGGAAGAATCCGGCACAGAAGAAGACCGCGCCGGGCCCACGTCCGGCCCAGGCTGAGCGGCGCAAGCCGGCCGCGAAGAAGCCCGCGGCCGGCGAGGGCGCCGCGCCCAAGCCGCGCGCCAAGCGGGGCACCGCCAAGGCTCGCGCCGGTCGCAAGGCAGGCGCCGGCGCCGAGGTGATCGACATCCGCGACGCACGCCGGCGAGCTTCCGGAGGTGAAGCATGAGCACCACGCTGCCCGGCACACCACGCGCCGATGGCTACCGCATGCCTGCCGAGTTCGAGCCGCAGGCACAGCTCTGGATGCTCTGGCCGCAACGGCCCGATAACTGGCGTCTGGGCGCCAAGCCCGCGCAGCACAGCTGGGTCGAGGTCGCCACCGCCGTCTCGCAGTTCGAGCCGGTAACGGTCGGAGTCAATCGCGATCAGTATGAGAACGCCCGCACCCTGCTGCCGCCCCAGGTACGGGTCGTGGAGCTCTCCAGCAACGACGCCTGGATGCGCGACTGCGGTCCCACCTTCGTGGTCAATGACGCGGGTGGCGTGCGGCTGGTCGACTGGCGGTTCAACGCCTGGGGCGGTCTGTACGACGGCCTCTACTTCCCCTGGGACCAGGACGACCTGATCCCCCTTAAGGTGGCCGAGCTAGAGCGCGTCGACCGCTACAAGGCACCCGTCGTCATGGAGGGCGGCTCCTTTCATGTCGACGGCCAGGGCACGCTGCTCACCACCGAGGAGTGCCTGCTCTCGCCCGGTCGCAACCCCGGGCTCGGCCGTGAAGAGATCGAGGCAAACCTGCGTGAGTACCTGGGTGTGGAGAAGATCATCTGGCTGGCCCGCGGCATCGATCCCGACGAGACTAACGGCCACGTTGACGACGTCGCCTGCTTCGTGAAGCCCGGGGTGGTGCTGGCCGCCGTCACCGACGATAAAGCAGACTGGCGCTACGAGCTCCTGCAAGACAACCTGCGTCGCCTGCACGCCGCGAGCGACGCCCGCGGCCGCCGGCTCGAGGTGCACACCCTGCCCATGCCGGCGCTCATCACGATCACCGCCGACGAAGCCTGGGGCGTCGATGCCGCCGAGGGCACTATTCCGCGAAGGGCCGGCGACAAGACGGCCGCCTCCTACCTGAACTTCCTCATCGTCAACGGTGGCCTGATCATGCCGCTATTCGGCGATGACCACGACGACGTCGCGCTGAGAGTAGTCCAGGAACTCTATGCGGACCGCACCGTGGTCAGCGTAGCCGGTCGCGAGATCGTGCTCGGCGGCGGCAACGTGCACTGCATCACCCAGCAGCAACCGCGCGGCTGACGCGCGGCGCCGTCCCAGGCTAGCAGCGCTGGGGCGGCGCTCCCCCCTCGACGAGCTCCTTGCCCCACGGCTGGCAGTCGGTCTCCAGGAGGTAGCCACGCCGGTCGGCCATCGTGAACGCAGAGATCGTGACGCCGTCGTGATCGGGCAGCACGGTGACCTCCTTCGGCCGAGTCGATTGTACCGTGAAGCGCCGGGTACAATCGCCTCAGCCGACCCCGGAGGGAGCCCGTGAACACCGTGGACGCCGGCGCCCGCGAAGAACGCACCCAGGCTATCGCTCGCGAGATCCTGGCCGCCAGCCGCGACGAGAAGCACTCGGTGCTCTCGGCGCAGCGCTGGCAGAGCGAGATGATGGAGTGGGCCATGGCCGATGAGCGCCTCAGGGTGGCTCTGCTGCGCTTCGTCGACGTGTTTCCCACCCTGCGCGACCGTTCCGAGATCGCCCGCCATCTGCACGAGTACTTCGCCCAGCAGGGCGCCGCCCCCAAGGCCTTGCGCTGGGGCCTTGGCCTCAGCGGCGAGCACTCCCCGCTCTCGCCCCTGGCGAGCAGCCTGATACGGCGGCAGATGAAGGGCTTCGCCAGGCGCTTCATCGTGGGTCGGGACGCGCGCAGCGCTCTGCCGGCTCTCAAGGACCTGCGCGAGCGGGGCATCGGCTTCACACTCGATGTGCTCGGCGAGGCCACGGTGAGCGAGGCCGAAGCCGACGGGTACCAGAGAATCTACCTCGATCTGCTGGACGCCCTTTCCGCCGCCGCGGCGCGCTGGCCCCCACAGCCGGCCGCCGACGACAGCGCCTGGGGCACGCTGCCGCGCGTGAACCTCAGCATCAAGATCACCTCCCTCTACTCGCAGATAGACCCGGTCGATTTCAAGGGCAGCGTCGCCGCGCTGAAAGAGCGCCTGCGGCCGATCTTCCGCAAGGCGATCTCCTGCGGCGCCGCCTTGACGCTCGACCTCGAGCAGTTCCTCTACCGCGACCTCACGTTCTCGGTGTTCACATCTCTCCTCGACGAAGAGGAGTTTCGCGCCTACCGGCATGCCGGCGTGGTGCTGCAGGCCTACCTGCGCGACGCCGATAGCGACCTCGCGAAGCTCATCAAGTGGGCCGCCGCGCGGCGGCCGCGTGATCAACCTGCGCCTCGTGAAGGGCGCCTATTGGGATTACGAGACGGTCGTCGCGGCGCAGAACGGATGGCCCGTCCCGGTGTTCACCCACAAGCCCGACAGCGACGCCATGTTCGAGAAGCTGGCCGGCGTAATGCTGCAGAACCCCGAACAGGTACGACCGGCGTTCGCCAGCCACAACGTGCGCTCGCTGGCGGCGGCCATCGCCACGGCGCGAGAGCTGGGCCGCCCCGACGACGCCTTCGAGATCCAGATGCTGCACGGTATGGGCGCGCCCGTGAAACAGGCTGTGCGTGGCCTCGGACTGCGCTTGCGAGAGTACGCGCCGGTGGGTGAGCTCATCCCCGGCATGGCGTACCTGGTGCGGCGGCTACTCGAGAACACGGCCAACAGCTCCTTCTTGCGCCAGACCTTCGTGGAAGGCGCGGCCGCCGAAGAGCTTATCCGCCCGCCGCAGCCCTCCGCCGACCTCGGCGTGCCCCCGGCGCGGCTGCCCGTGGTAGCCTCCACCGTCGTAACCGACCCTGCCCCGTTCGCCAACCTGCCGCATGCCGACTTCGCCCGCCATGAGAACCGCGACGCCTACGACGCGGCCCTCGCCGACCTGCGCCGGCGCCTGGGCGAGCGCTACCCGCTGCGCATCGGTGGCCGTGACATCAGAACGGCGAGGACCCATGAGTCGGTGAACCCGGCCCGTCCCGCTGAAGTGGTGGGCACGGTCGCCTACGGCGGCCGTGCCGAGGCCGAGGCCGCGGTGGCCGCGGCGCGCACGGCGGCGCCGGCCTGGGGCAGAACCACGCCCGCCGGGCGTGCCGGCGTGCTCTTCCGGGCGGCCGAGCTGATGCGCGGCGAGCGCTTCGCGCTCGCCGCGCTCGAGACCCTCGAGGCCGGCAAGACCCGACGCGAGGCCGACGCCGACGTCGCCGAGGCCGTCGATTTCCTCGAATATTACGGGCGCGAGATGCTGCGCCTCGGCACGCCGAGGCGCATGGGCCACGCGCCCGGGGAGCACAACGTCTACTTCTACGAGCCGCGCGGCGTGGCTCTCGTGATCGCCCCTTGGAACTTCCCGCTCGCGATCCTCACCGGCATGACGTCGGCCGCCCTGGTGGCCGGCAACGCCGTGATCGTGAAGCCGGCGGGTCCCACGCCGGTCGTCGCCGCGCAGCTCGTGCGGCTGCTTGAGGCGGCGGGGGCGCCGGGCGGCGCGGTCAACTACCTGCCCAGCCCCGGTGACGAGGTCGGCGACTTTCTCGTACGCCACCCAGGCATAGACCTCATCGCCTTCACGGGCTCTCTGGAGGTCGGACTCGGTCTCATCGGCCGGGCGGCGCAGAACCCGGCGGCCGGCGGTATCAAGAAGGTGATCGCCGAGATGGGCGGCAAGAACGCGATCATCGTCGACGCCGATGCCGACCTCGACGTGGCCGTCGCGGAGGTGATCGTCTCGGCCTTCCACTACTCCGGGCAGAAGTGCTCGGCCGCCTCACGGGTCATCGTGCTCGAACCTGCCTACGACGACTTCGTGCGGCGTCTCAGCGAGGCCACGCGCAGCCTCAAGGTGGGGCCGCCAGACGATCCCGCGACGCGCGTCGGCCCGGTGATCGGTGCCGCCGCCAGGGATCAGATCGACGCCTACATCGCGCAGGGCAAGGCCGAAGCGAGCTGGCCGCCGCGCTGCAGCCACCCGAGGGCGGCTGGCCCGGCGGCGGCTTCTACGTGGGACCCCACGTGTTCGTCAACGTGCCGCCGCAGGCGGTCATCGCTCAAGAGGAGATCTTCGGCCCGGTGGTGGCCGTGATGAAGGCCGCCGATCTCGACGAGGCCCTCGCCATCGCCAACGGCGTGAAGTATGCACTCACCGGCGGCTTCATCAGCCGCAGCCCGGCGGCCATCGCGAGGGTCCGCCGCGAGCTTCGCGTGGGCAACCTCTACATCAACCGCGGAATCACCGGAGCGCTCGTGGAGCGGCAGGCGTTCGGGGGCCTCAAGATGAGCGGCGTGGGCTCCAAGGCCGGCGGTCCCGACTACCTGCTCCAGTTCATGGAACCGCGGGTAACGACGGAGAACACCATGCGCCGCGGCTTCGCGCCAGCGGAAGACCTCCTAGACGACGAGTAGCCGCGGCAGGAGGGCGAACGGAGTGGGGCGCCGCAGGCGCACCGCTCCGTAGCCGCTGCAAACCCGTCAGAGCCCCGGGATCGATGGCAGTGTAGTCTGTGACTTCGCCGGAGCCTGCAGGGCATTCTTGAGCGTGCTCACCGTGCTACCGTCGGCCGTGACCTGCCCGCCGTAGCTCACCGTCCAGGCGATCGGCTGATTGCGTCCCAGCTCCCACATCACGTAGAGGCGGCGCTCCCACTGGCGGTCCTGCACACTCCAGGTTGCCCGCGCGCGGCGCGGGCCGACGTTCTTGATGAACGCCGCCAGCGCCTGCGCGTTGGTCACCCCGGGCTGAAGCATGGCGGCGCGCACCTCCCGCACGGCGCTGGTCTCCCGGGCGGCAAAGACTGCCAGGTGGCCCACGTCGGCGCGCACCGCCACGAAGATGATCGCGGCCAGCATCCATACCACGAACACCACCGTCCAGGCGCTGGTCCAGCCGGGCGGTTTGCCCGCGATGGTGCGCGCGCGGGCCGCCGGGCCGTAGGACACGGTGAACGCCGGCGCTTCGCCCGGCGACGGAGCCGGCGACGCCGTCAGAGGGGGTGGCAGCGGCGCGAGCGGCGCTTCGGCCGAAGATGGCGATGCCGGCGGCAGTGCGGCGGGCGGGCCGGCCGGCGCGGCCGCTGCCACGGACGGTGTACGGCCAGACGAAACCCCGGCCGGCGCGACCGCCAACGAGCTGCTGACAGGTGGGCCGACGGGCGAAACGCCCCTCTGCTGGGCCGGCGCCGCGCTTGGCGCAGCAGCCGGCTGCGGGCCGCCCGGCGTCGCCGGCTGCGCAGCCGCCCCGGCCGCCAGCGCTTCTTCGAAGCGCACGCGCTGTCCACAGGCCTGGCATGAGGCAGACTCCCGCCAAGCCGCGAAATCAAGGTCCACGCGGCAGTGCGGGCAGACGAGCCGGGCGGTCATCAGGTCACCCCAGCAGCGGCCGGTCGGCCAGCAGTATCGGATGCTTGGGGAATACCCAGGCCAGAACGAGCCCCGCGGCGAAGCCCCCGATGTAAGCGCCGTAGCCCATCGGGCCCACAAACGCTGGGTTGATGAGCATCAGCGTCGCATCGAAGAGCTGCGAGCTCACAAAGAGGGCGGCCATCAGCCACGCCGGCAACGAGGCCATGCGCAGCAGTCCGCCAATGAACCCTCCGACATGGCGGTAGAAGAGCATGCTGCCGAACGTGATCCCCACGAACGCAAGAACGCTGCCGCCGGTTATCCACGACGGCATGCCGATGACCACCATGAGCTCGTACATGAGGCCGATGACGTAGAGCAGCAACAGTATGCCAGGCATCCTGAACCTGGCCTTGGGCCACAGCAGCACGCTGGCCCCGAGCACCCCCGCCACGGCACCGCTGGACCCCACAACCGGCACCGCCGAACCGTGGGCCAACGCCACGTATGCCATGGTGCCGACGAAGCCGCTGGCCACGTACAGCCCGAGGTACCACCAGCGCCCGAACGCATCCTCTACCGCATCCCCGACTACGTACAGAAACACCATGTTCCCGAGAAGCTGCACAGCGCCGGCGTGCAGAAACATGGCCGGCCCGATGGTGAGCAGGTTGTGCACCGTGATCTGGGCCTGAATGCGGCCGGGGACCACGCCCCATTGCTGGAAGAAAGGGATCAGGTGGGCACCGGCTGTGGCTTCGCAGGCGAACGCGAGAACGTTCAGGCCGATCAGGCAGATGGTCACGTATGGCCAGCGGCGCGTCTCCACCTCGTGGTTGAAGACAGGGAGCACACCACCTCCTTCGGGATAGGGAAAAGCCGGCGCTCCCGCCGGCGGCCGCGCCGGCGAACTTGCGCGGCGTCTGTCGCGTCTCACCGTCTGATACATCGGCCACAAACCGCGTGGGCTCAAGGGGAGGTACATCATGCGACGGGCGCGCAGGCTCAAAATCATTGTCCCGATAGTCGTAGTGGGGTTGCTGGCGGTGTTCGCCCTGGCCGGCCTCGTGAGCGGTCACGTGAGCGGTGGCGGAGCCAGTGGAGGGGGTTCCGCCGGTGAGAGCGTCACCGGGGCGCCGCGCTCGACAGGCCAGCACGGCCTCGCCGCGGTGGCCGGCGGCGTAGCTTCAGCCAAGGGCGCCCGCTTCAGTCCCTCTGAGGCAACGTCACCCGCCACCGCGAGTAGCTCCGGCGGCACGTCCGCCATGGCGACGCTCGAGCCCACCGCGGCCCACTACCTGGTGCGCAACGGCGATCTCTCGCTGCTCGTCGGCCGCGGCGGCATCATGGCCGCCGTAGACCGCATCACCTCCCTGACCAGCGCCATGGGCGGCTATGTTGTGTCGAGCGCGGTCGGCAGCCAGTCGTCTGGGGTCACGGCGAGCCCCGAGCCACTCGACTCACAGTCGAGCGCGCCCGCGGACGGCAGCGCCACCCCTCTGGTCAGTGCCGGTGACCCGTATGCGGCGCTCACCGTGCGCGTGCCCGAGACGGCCTTCGAGACGGCCCTGCAACGCTTCTCGACCCTTGGCGAGGTGGTGAACGTGTCCACCACGAGCGAAGACGTGACTTCGCAGTACGTGGACCTGCAGGCCCGCTTGAGCCACTTTCGCGCGGTCGAGCTGCGCCTCGTGCGCTTTCTCGCCGCCACCCACACTGTGAATCAGATGCTGGCCGTGCAGGACCGCATCGACAGTGTCCAGCTCACCATCGAGCAGCTCACCGCCCAGATCAAGTCGCTGCACGAGACCACGGCCTACGGCACGCTCTCGCTGTTCGTGCGCGAACGAGGTAGAACGTACGCGGTGACCGCCACGAGCGGCACCTTCTCCGGCACTCTGTGGCGCTCCATCAAGCTCCTTGGGCGCGGCGCGCGGGCTACGGCTCTCGTGATCACCGCGCTGCTGCCGTTCGTGGTCGTCTTCGCGGCCATCGGGGCGACCGCGTGGTGGGTTACGCGACGACTGCGTCGCCGCCGGCCGGCACGGCCGTCGCTGCCCGCCTGAGGTGCATGGTCACTCGGGTAGCGGCCGTCGCGGTCGGGTACAGTCAGTCTCAGTGTTTCTCCACGAGAGAAGGCGGCCCAGGGAGGCAGCGTGAAGGCAGTACGCATCCACGAGTTCGGCGGCCCGGAAGTGCTGGTGTACGAGGAGGTCGCCAAGCCCGAGCCCACGCCCGAGCAAGTGCTCGTGCGGGTGGAGGCGGCCACCGTCAACCCGGTGGACGTCGCCGTCCGCGAGAACCGCTTTCCCACCCCCAGGCGCCCCCCCAAGATCATCGGCAGCGACGGCGCCGGCGTGGTCGAGCAGGTCGGCTCCGCTGTGAGCACCGTGAAGCGCGGAGACGCGGTCTTCTTCAGCGGGCTCGGCATCGGCAGCGAGGGTAGCTACGCCGAGTACGTGGTGCTCTCGGAGGTGCAGGCTGTGCCCAAGCCCGCCTCTCTCACCTTCGCCGCCGCCGCCGCCCTGGGCATGGTCTTCCCGGCGGCCTATTACGGGCTCGTGACCCGCGGCGCCCTGCAGACCGGCGAGACCGTGCTGGTGCAGGGTGCCGGTGGTGGTGTGGGCTCGGCGTCGGTGCAGCTCGCCAAAGCCCTGGGAGCACGCGTGCTGGCCACCGTGAGCGGGGCTGCCCAAGCCACCCTCGTGCGCGAGCTCGGCGCCGACGAGATCATCGACTACCGTGCCGAAGACGTCGTCGGACGAACGCTCGAGCTCACCGACGGCAAAGGCGTGGAGCTGGTCCACGAGCTCGTGGTGAGCGTCAACCTCCCCGCCGACGTGCGGCTGGTCGCCAAGCGCGGCCGCATCGTCTGCACCGGGCAGGGCCCCTCGCCGGAGGCTCAGGTGCCTATCGGCGAGGCCATCGCCAAAGACGTCAGCATCCTCTTCATGAACCTCAACAACGCCGGGCGGGCCGGCGTAGCCGCCATCGCCCGGGAGGTCGCCGCGATGGCCGCCGAGGGCAAAGTCAGGCCGGTCGTCGGCGCCACCTTGCCCCTTGCTCAGGCGCGCCGCGCCCATGAGATGCTCGCCGACGAGGAGCACCTGGGAAAGATCGTGCTGCTGCCCTAGTGCGTGGTGCGCCTGCGGCTCACCACACGGTAGCCCGCCTGCGGTGGCTAGTGTGCGGCGTGCCTGCGGCTCACCACACGGTAGCCCGCCTGCGGTGGCTAGTATCCCTTGCCGTTGCCGCGGATGGCCTCCTTACGGGTCTTGCGCAGCTCGAGACGCGGCAACAGCACGCGCATCACCGTCTGCAGCATCTGCAGACGGCGCGCTTCACTGCGCAATTCGAGGAGCTGCTGCTTCAGAGATGCGCCGAAGTCGACGGCAGCGGCGATGCGAAACGACAGGGGCCCCTCGCCGGCGGGCTCCGTCGACGCCTCCACGTCCATGGCCTCCAGGATGGCGCCGTAGGCCTCGAGCACGCCCGCCCGTTCTTCAGCCGGTGCCTCCGACTCGGTATCGTCGTAGAACTCCACCATGCCCTGCAGATACTCCGCCGATGGATCGTCCGGCTCGCGCACCTCGAGAAGATGAAACCGCCGACCGCCCTCCACCAGTATGTTCATGCGCCCGTCGTCGAGCTGCTCCACCAGCTTGGCGACGCGAGCCGTACAGCCGTGCTCCCGCAGGCCGTCGTCGGTGGCCAGGACGATGCCAAACTCACCACCGTCGAGCCGTTCCTCCACGAGCCGCTTGTAGCGCTCCTCGAAGATGTGCAGCGGGATCACCTCGCCGGGCAGCAGCACCAGGTTGAGCGGGAACAGAGCCAGCGACGTTCGCTCAGCGCTGGTCATTCCACGCCACAACGACGGCTTCGAGCCGCGTCTCGCTGGCCGCCTCGGGGTCGTCGTCGAACTCCGCCAGGTCCACGATCATGCGCTGCAGGTCGACGAAGTTCAGGTCGAGGGGATCGGCGTCGGGGTAGGCGTCCATCAGTGCCCAGGCTATATCTGTAGGCTGTTGCCAGGTGAGCCCCACCCTGCCTCCTTGGTCTCGCTTGCAGTCTACCCTTCCGCGCCCATCATCCGCGCCTGCCAACATACATCGTGTACTCATGGCGACGTCCGTCGACCACGTCGTAGGCCGGCACCGGCAGCACGCCGCCGAACACCCCAGCCAGCAGCTTCTCGAAGGCCGGATAGCGCTCGGGCGACCAGAACACGGCCGCGCCGGCGGGCCGCAGGGCCT
>CAVVTV010000004.1:25000-808918 GCA_963751215.1 uncultured Thermoleophilia bacterium
CAACCCCGACCAGATTAGAGCTGCACCTAATCGCACCTGATCGGTTTGGGCTATTCCCCTTTCGCTCGCCACTACTCAGGGAATCGAGGTTTCTTTCTGTTCGTCTGGGTACTAAGATGTATCAGTTCCCCAGCTTGTCTCCACGTGCCCTATGTGTTCAGGCACGGGTACGCGCGCATTACCACGCGTGGGTTCCCCCATTCGGAGATCCCCGGGTCGTAGGTTGTTCAGCACCTCACCGGGGCTTATCGCAGCCGTCCACGTCCTTCATCGACTCCTGGCGCCAAGGCATCCGCCAATGGCTCTTATTATCTTGACCGAAAGAACTTCTTTGCCACTCTGCAGTTTTCAAGGTTCGCGCCAGCGTACCGGCACGTCGCCGGTGCGAACCGCCGGAGCCTGGGCTCGCAAGCCCAAGCCCGCCGGCACGACCGACGAAGCCTTACGAGGTCTCCGCATTGCCGAGGAAGCCGCCGAACACCACGATCAGCGCGGCAATCACTCCTACTACGACTCCGGGAGTCTGGCTGAACAGCACGACCACGAAGGCCGCGGCTCCCAGAGCCATCGTCGCTACCCCCACCGAGAACGGCAGCTCCAGCCTCGCGCCGGGCACTGCCTTGATGGTCACCGTGGCGGCGGCCAGAAGTGTGAGAAGCCAAGCGACCACGGCCGCCACGTCTAGACTCGCCAGCAGCATGGCGAAGAACATCAGGGCCATGCCTGCCACGACGATCCAGTCGTTTCGCGACAGCTTGCTCGTATCCATGCTCAACCTCCGGGAGACGCGGTCTGTGAGCACCTTACAGGGTTCACACGACCTCTTCTATCCCGCGCAGAGGGAGCAGCACAGAGACCTCTGGATCTTTCAAAACTGAACAGGAATGAGGCCGCTCACACCCGGCAGAGCCGGACGGAGACGGGAACACAAGTGGTCGACATAGAGTTCTAGAGGACAGGCCCCGAGCGAGACGGGAAAGCCCGAAAGCCACGTCGTCACGCCCATATGGAGCCTGTGCTCACGACGGTTAGTGCCGCCGTACTCCCTAGAAAGGAGGTGATCCAGCCGCACCTTCCGGTACGGCTACCTTGTTACGACTTCACCCCAATCACCGATCCCACCTTCGACGGCTGCGTCCCTTGCGGGTTAGCCCACCGGCTTCGGGTGTTACCGACTTTCGTGGTGTGACGGGCGGTGTGTACAAGGCCCGGGAACGTATTCACCGCGGCATTGCTGATCCGCGATTACTAGCAACTCCGACTTCATGGAGGCGAGTTTCAGCCTCCAATCCGAACTGGGACCGGCTTTTTGGGATTCGCTCCACCTCGCGGTCTTGCAGCCCTTTGTACCGGCCATTGTAGCACGTTTGTAGCCCTAGACATAAGGGGCATGCTGACTTGACGTCATCCCCACCTTCCTCCGGTTTGTCACCGGCAGTATCCTACGAGTCCCCGGCATTACCCGCTGGCAACATAGGACAGGGGTTGCGCTCGTTGCGGGACTTAACCCAACATCTCACGACACGAGCTGACGACAGCCATGCACCACCTGTGGCCCCGCCTCTTGCGAGGGGCTCCTGTTTCCAGGAGTTACAAGGTCATGTCAAGCCTAGGTAAGGTTCTTCGCGTTGCGTCGAATTAAACAACATGCTCCGCTGCTTGTGCGGGCCCCCGTCAATTCCTTTGAGTTTTAGCCTTGCGGCCGTACTCCCCAGGCGGGGCACTTAATGCGTTAGCTACGGCACGGAAGGAGTCGACACCTCCCACACCTAGTGCCCATCGTTTACGGCGTGGACTACCAGGGTATCTAATCCTGTTTGCTCCCCACGCTTTCGCGTCTCAGCGTCAGTACCGTCCCAGAGACCCGCCTTCGCCACCGGTGTTCTTCCTGATATCTGCGCATTTCACCGCTACACCAGGAATTCCAGTCTCCTCTTCCGGACTCGAGCCAGCCAGTTTCCAATGCAGACTCGGGGTTGAGCCCCGAGCTTTCACATCGGACTTGGATGGCCGCCTACACGCGCTTTACGCCCAATGATTCCGGACAACGCTCGCCCCCTACGTATTACCGCGGCTGCTGGCACGTAGTTAGCCGGGGCTTCCTCTGGAGGTACCGTCACCCTCTCGGCTATTCACCTGAGTGGCTTCGTCCCTCCTGACAGAGCTTTACAACCCGAAGGCCGTCTTCGCTCACGCGGCGTTGCTGCGTCAGGCTTTCGCCCATTGCGCAAGATTCCCCACTGCTGCCTCCCGTAGGAGTCTGGGCCGTGTCTCAGTCCCAGTGTGGCTGATCGTCCTCTCAGACCAGCTACGGATCGTCGCCTTGGTGAGCCGTTACCCCACCAACAAGCTAATCCGACGCGGGCCCATCCCAGAGCAGAAGCCGAAGCTACCTTTTGGCGTGATCCACTTGGCAGATCACGCATCATCCGGTATTAGCGCTCCTTTCGAAGCGTTATCCCAGTCTCTGGGGCAGGTTGCCCACGTGTTACTCACCCGTTCGCCGCTGTACTCACGGCCGAAGCCGCTTTCTCGCTCGACTTGCATGTGTTAAGCACGCCGCCAGCGTTCGTCCTGAGCCAGGATCAAACTCTCCATGAAAACTTGGTGCTCGAGGCCGAAACCTCGGGACAAGCTTAGGAAGAGCTCGAAAGCTCAAATACCGAAGCGAGCCATCGCTTCGGTGTGTCTTGTGACCCGTTCGCGGACGGCCAGAAGGCCGACCGTGTTTCAGCAATGAAGGGCCACACGACGGGGTATTCATTGAACCTCGCGCACCCCTAAGGGTACGCCAGGCGCACTGGCGTCCGCCGATCGCCGTGCCGCCGAAGCGGCGCCGACTGATCGGCTTCCTCATCCTGTTCAGTTTTCAAAGACCGCGTGCCACGTAGGCACACTGTCGCGCCGCCAAGACGACTCGAGGGCGCACTGCCCCCGGTAAGTAAGGTCGTGAGATAGAGACCCACGCCGCCCACTTCCCGACAGGGACTTCCCAGTGTACAGGAAGGTGCCGAGTCGTTCAACGGTTCACGCTCCCTCGTCATCGCCGCGAGCATGCTCACGACCAGCGGACTCCTGAAGCGCTAAGGGAGTATACCCGCTCACGAAGGCGTGTCAACCTACGATGAGCGTTCGCCTAAGGTAGGAAGAGCCTATCCCGGCGTGAGCCCACGACGCATCCGGCTCAGGCTCGCTGGCGAGCGCCGGCGCGGGGCCGCGCGGAGCGTTGCGCGGCGGCCGCCAGGAGGCGCTCGAAACGAGCCAGGTTGTGGCGCCGGTCGCCGAGCTCCTCGACGGCCGCTCGGTTGGGCTGTACGTGAGCGCCGCTCCGGGCGAGCTGCAGCGCCTGCGCCAGCGTCGCGGCCAGCGCCTCAGGCGCGGCGTCGTGCACGAAGAGGGCGTGCGGCTCGGCCAGCGCCTCGCGCATCGACGGCAGATCGGAGACCACCGGGAAGGCGCCACAGGCCATGGCCTCCTGCAGAGAGATGGCCAGAGAGTCGCTCTCGGGAATCGAGACCCAGACCTGGGCATGGCGCAGGCGCTCGGCGACCTTCTCGGCGCAGATGTGCCCCGTGAACTCGACGTATTCGGCGACGCCCAGTTGCTGCGCCAGCATCTGCAGCCTTTCGAGGTCGCCCTTCGTGCCCCGGCCGGCGATGGTCAGCCGGGCGTCGGGCGCGCCCTTGAGAAGAACAGGCAGGGCGGCGAGGAGGGCGTCGGGGCGATACAGCGCCCGCAGGCCTCGCGTGCACAGGATGCGGCCGGGCTCGGGGTCCTCCTCTCGCAGGCGAAACACCTCGAGATCGACGCCGTAGTTGAACGTGGAGATGCGCCCGGGGTCGGCGCCCATCGCCAGCAGCCGCTCGGCGATCACCTGCGACGTGGCCTGCAGCAGCGTAGCTTTGCGCACGGCGATCGGCATGAGCGACCGCATCCAGCGCGGCCGTTCGTGCAGCCGCAGGATGTCTGATCCCCACAGGGTGAGCACCAGCGGCCCTCCCCAAAGCAAGGCGGCAAGCACGCCGTCGGGAGTCATCTGCTGGACGTTCACGACGTCGAAACCGTGCCCATGCAGGGCACGCCACAGACTGAAGGCGCGCTGTGTCCAGCCGGTGCCTCGTGGCAGCGCACGCGACATCACGGTGCTACGCGCGAAGTTCACCACGTGCACGGGAGCGTCGACCTCATCGGCGTTGGTGATGGCCGTGACGTCGTGACCGCGCTCGGCCAGATAGGTGGCGTAGGTACGGTAGTGAAAGCTCCCGGGCGAGATGCCGCAGACGGCTATCTTCATCGGCCTATTGATAGATCTGCAGATCGAACAGCCGATGGTAGGCGCCCTCCGCCTCGAGCAGCTCCGCGTGAGCACCGCGCTCGACGATGACGCCGTAGTCGAGCACCACGATCTGGTCTGAACGCTGCACCGTAGAGAGCCGGTGCGCGATGACCAGCAGAGTCTTGCGATTGCGCACGGATTGCAGCGCCTTCTGGATGAACTCCTCGGACTCGGAGTCCAGCGCGCTCGTAGGTTCGTCGAGGATCAGGATATCGGGGTCCTGCAGGAACACGCGCGCCAGCGAGAGGCGCTGACGCTGCCCCCCCGAGAGCCGCACGCCGCGATCGCCGACGCGCGTCTCGAGCCCGTTAGGCAGGTCGTAGACGAACTGCGAGCAGTATCCTGCTTTGAGCGCCTCCTCGACCTCCTGGGAAGATGGCTCGCGGTCGAGGCCGTAGACGAGGTTGTTGTAGATGGTGTCGTCGAACATGAGGGCGTCCTGCGTCATGAAGCCGATGGAGCGGCGTAGCGAGCGCAGATCGAAATCCTGAATGGGGCGCCCGTCGAAGAGGATGCGGCCCTCGGTCGCGTCGCGCAGCCGCGGGATTAGATCGACGAGGGTCGACTTGCCGGCCCCCGAGCGGCCCACGATGGCGGTCTGCGAGCGACATGGGATCTCGAGGTTGACGCCCCTGAGCACGAGCTCCGAGGCCTCGTCGGAGTAGGCGAAGCTCACGTTCTCGAAACGGATGCTGTCTTTCACCCCGGTGAACTTCACGTCGCCGCCCCTGATCTGGCGAGAGGCCTTGGCGCGGTCGACCACGTCGCGCACGGCCACCAGGCTGTCGTAGAGCGAGACGAGCGATTGGCGCCCGGAGTTGAAGTCTTTGGACTTCTGGTTGAGGCGCAGCAGGATGAACAAGAAGACCCCGAGAGTGGCCAGATTGGCGTGGAGGTACTGCGCCCCGACGTAGATGACGGCGAACACCGTGAACATGAGCAGCGGATCGATGGTGACCTCGATGACGCCGCTGAACACGGCGATGCGGATCTGCACGTCCATGAACCGCCGCACGATATCTTTCACCTTGCGCGTCTCAGACTGCTCCTGGCCCAGCATCTTGATGAGCCGGATGGCCGTGATGCGTTCGCCGATCATGGAGTAGGTCTCGTTGTTGAGCCGAGACGTCTCGCCGCCGAGAGCTCGCGAGCGCGTGATCGCCCCCTTGACCAGGTAGGAGATGATCGCGATGGCCGCCACGGCTATGAGGGCCAGCCACGGGCTGAGCATCACCAGCACGAGGACGTACATGCCGATCACGAGACCCGTGGAGATCTGCTGCAGGAACTGGTAGATGGCCTGACTGCCGCGCTGGGCCTGTGCCGTCAGCGTGCTGACCAGATTGCCGAAGCCCTCCCCCACGACGAACGCGAGGTCGCCGTTGGCCAGCGCCGCAAAGCCTTCGGCGCGCATACGCATGCAGGCGCCTTGCTGCACGCGCGCCGTGGCCCAGGCATAGGCCAGGTAGAACACCTGGCGAAGCAGGATGGGAACGAACGCCAGAATGAGCAGCGTCAGCAGGCTCGCGTGCAGTCCGAGAACGCGCACCTCGGCGTGGAGAAGATGGCCGAAGATGCCTGACGTCCATTTCGTGGCGCCTGTGGCGGTGGCCTTTGAGGTACCGTACTCGATGTAGTTGAGCACCGGGTTGAGCATGCCGACCGCCAGGCCTTCGAGAACGGCCAGCACAACGGCGATCACGACCAGCATCCAGACTCGCCGGCCGCGCACGGCGAGCAAACGAAACACCTCGCGGCCGCGAGCGATCAGCCCCTGCTTCTTGGGGCGTTTCTGCGCGCCCTGCCCGGAGTCTTGCGGCGGGCTCTGCTTCGCGCTCTCGCTCAAATCATTCCTCACTCGCCCGAACTGAGGGTTCGCAGCCCTTGACAACGCCCTGCACCTGCGCCGACTTGCCGGCCTTGATGTGGCGGCCTGTGAGCTCGCCGGCGGGCACGGAGAGGCTCGCCAGAGGCTCGCCGTCCAGGCGTACGCCGCCCTGCTCGATGCGTCGCCGCGCCTCCGAACGCGAGAGCCCGAACCAGCGCTCCAAGACCTTGGGAACGTACACCAGACCGTCGTCAAGGTCGTCGGGTCGCAGCGCCAGCACGCGCGCTTCGGCGGCGGCCTCGTGACGGCGAAACACGCGGTCGAAATTGTCTTCGGCGGCGCGGGCGGCCGCGGCGCCGCGCAGCCTCGTGATGATCTCACGCGCCAGGCGCGCCTTCACGTCTCGCGGGTTCACGGTGCCACTCGCCAGCTCGCTCTCGAGGCGCTCCAGCTCGGCGGCGTGATGGCGCGTGAGCAGCCGGAAATACGTCATCATCGAGCCGTCGGGCACGCTCATGACCTTGCCGTACACGTCACGCGGATCCTCGCTCACGCCGATGTAGTTGCCCGTCGACTTACTCATACGTTCCTGGCCGTCGGTGCCGGGCAGAATACCCATGGTCATGATGGCCTGTGCCGGCTGGCCGAAGTGCTCCTGCAGGTCGCGGCCCATGAACAAGTTGAACTTCTGGTCGGTACCTCCCAGCTCGATGTCGGCGCGCACCGCCACCGAATCGTAGCCCTGGGCCAGCGGATAGAGCATCTCGAGCATGCTGATAGGCTGATGTGCCGCCCAGCGTTTGGCGAAATCGTCGCGCTCGAGGATGCGCGCCACCGTGGTCGTGGCGGCGAGCTCGAAGATCTGTTCCGTAGTGAGCGGTGCGAGCCACTCGCCGTTGTGCGGAACCTCGAGCTTGGCGGGATCGTCGTCGAGGATGAGAAACGCCTGATCCTGATAGGTGCGAGCGTTGGCGTCGATCACCGCCGGATCGAGGCGCGGGCGCGTCTTGCTGCGCCCCGATGGGTCGCCGATGCGCGCCGTGTAGTCGCCGATGATGAGCACCGCGACATGACCGGCGTCCTGAAACTGGCGGAGCTTGTTGAGCACTACCGTGTGGCCCAGGTGGATATCTGGGGCCGTGGGATCGACGCCGAGCTTCACGCGCAGGGGCCGGCGTTCGCGCGCGGACAGCGCGAGCTTCTCTTCGAGGGCTCCTTCGGGAAGTACCTCGACGGCGCCGACCATGAGGTCGTCGATGAGGCGACGGTCGATCACGGGAATCGAGCCTCCAAACGAGTTCGCGGCGGGCGCCAAGGCCAACACCGCCTCGCCCGTAACGGGCTTAGGGCCGCCGCGCATGATACCACAGTGCCCTCAGGCGACGCCCCGGAAGAGGTGGCCGGTGGTACTGCGCTCACGCGCCGCGAACGGCGCGAGCGCCGCCAGGCCCCCGGCGCCGAAAGCCCGGCGCTCCCCGTCGTCGAAGTCGGCCTGTACCACGACGAAGGTGGTCACGCCGACCTCGCGCAGCTCGCCGAGATTGGCCGCCACGTTGCTCACACGAGCATTGAATAGGCGCGTGCCGCCGGCATCGATGTCGGCCGGGAACGAGTACCCCTTGGCGTCCTCCAGCACAAGGCTCACGTGCTCGGACGGACCGGGTTCGCCGTAGAGCCCTTCGGCGCGACCCAGCTGATCGCGCGTGCGCAGCACCTGCTGACGGCCGAAGGCCAGCACCTCGAGCGCCGCTGGCGGGTCGAGACGCTCGAGGCTGGCCGCCAAGGCGGCGATTTCCGGCAGCGACGCCTCCGGCGAGGCGACCACGGCCGCCGGCGCCCGGCCGGCCAGGCCGGCCATAACTCCGGCGGCCTGACCGTTCAGGCCTTGCAGAGGGTACTCGAGCACGAAAGGCACGGCCATCGGCAGCAGCGCGAGCATCCCCAGGTACCGCACGTACACGCCGTCCCAGGGCAGAGCCAGCACCGCGCGCAGCCAGGCCGCGTCTTCGTCGAACAGCACCTCGGGCAGGCGCGCGCGCAGCGGCACACCCTGCGCTCTGATCCGGTCGGCGGCGGCGGCGATGCGTTGCGGGGAGTCCGACGTCATGAGATCGAGGGCCACGGTTGCCACCCCCGGAGCGCTCAGCGGCACTTCGCCGGGGCGCACCACCAAGACCAGATCGGGGGCGACGCTCGCCGGGCTCCGCGCAGCGCCCGACACGGAGGCCGGCGCGGAGTCCGGGAGGGAGTCCGGGAGGGCTGTCCTCGCCGGCGTGGAGCGCGCCGGCCGCGAGGCGCGCCGGCGAGCTGCCAGGCGGCGCTCGGCGAGCGCCGCCACGGCTCGCCGGCGCAGGTCCTTGAGCTCGCCGACGGCCAGAAACAGCCCGTCGTCGACGGCGAACTCCAGCTCGCCGAGGCGATACGGCGTGCCGCCCAGCGCGCCGAGCGCGTCACGCGCTTTCTCTGCCGTAAGGGCCGCCGTACGCGCCGCTTGCAGCGGCGTCGCGGTGGTCACCACCACCGTGTGGGCATCGTCGGCCGTCGCCACCGCGAGCGCCGCCGGCCGGCCTTCCTCCCCGGCGAGACACATCTGCAGCCACAACGGGCGCAGGGCGAGACGGCCGCTCGCGAGATCGCGCGCCAGCTCGCCGGCCTCCACGGCCGCGAGGCGAAAGAGCCGATCTTTGAGCGCCACGCGCTCCCCCAGGCGCAGAGTGATCTCGACCGCACCGCCGGCCGCCAGGCGCCACGGCTCGGTCTGGCCCCAAGGCGTGTAGAGGTACACGAGGTCCCCGGCCGCGACCGGCTTGCTGAGGCGCACGGCGACCTCGCCGCTGGCCTCGTTCACGCGTGCCACGCGCCCTACGAGCACCCCGCGATGGCCACCGCGGCCACCGCTACGCACCTCGTGATGCCTACCCTCGAGGTGCGCCGCCGTGAAGCTCCGCGAGAAGCTCTGCTCCAGACGCGACATCCATTCGCGGCGCAGCGCGTAGCCCTGCGGGTCGGCGAGGGCGGCGTCGAGGGCCTCGCGATAGACCGCCGTGGTGACGCCCACGTAGGCCGCGTCCTTCATGCGGCCCTCGATCTTCAGAGAGGTGACGCCGGCCTGCAAAAGACGCGGCAGGACCGCGATCGCGGCCAGATCGGAGGTAGACAGAAGGCGCGTGAGGTCGGCGGCGGCGGGTGGGCCGGCAGGCGCCACCTGACCGGCCGGGCCGGCGGGGGCCACCGCGCCCGTCCTTGCCCCCGCGCGGCTCAGGCCGTACCGCAGGCGGCACGCCTGGCTGCAGCGGCCGCGGTTGCCGCTGCGACCGCCGACCATGCTGGCCAGCAGGCAGTCGCCGGAGTAGCCGTAGCAGAGCGCGCCGTGAACAAACACCTCCAGCTCGAGACCGTGTGCGTCGAGACCGGCGATCTCGCTCAGGCTGAGCTCGCGAGCCAGGATGGCCCGCGCGAAGCCCAGGCGCGCCAGCGCCGCGAGCTGCGCCGACGAGTGCGTATTGAGCTGGGTGCTGGCGTGCAGCGGCAGATCGGGGTACAGCTCGCGCACGCGGGCGGCGAAACCAAGGTCGGCGACGATGAGCGCGTCGAGGCCGGCGAGGTACGGCGCTTGCAGCGCCGCCAGGGCCGGCTCGACCTCGTCGTCCTTGAGCAGCGTGTTGAGCGCCATATAGGCGCGGGCATCGTATGCGTGCGCCAGCTCCACGACCGCGACGGCGGACTCGGCGGCGAAGTTGCCGGCGAACGCGCGAGCGCTCCACCGATCGAGGCCGAAGTAGACGGCGTCGGCGCCGGCGGCAAGAGCCGCGCGCAAGGCGCGCGGCCCACCGGCCGGCGCCAGCAGCTCAGGTCGATCTGGTCGGAGACTCGACATCGTCCTTGCATGGTACCGCAGTCCGCGACGCGAGGTGGCCGGCGCTGGGTCTCTCGGAGCGGCCTACAGCGAACGCGCGAGAGCCCCCGGAAGCGCCCCCGGCTCCTCCAGGGTCACAGTGCCGTGCTCGTCGCGATGCACGCGAATGAGGCCGCTCGTGGCGACGGTGCGCACACCCCGGCGCTCGAGCTCGTCGAGAAACTGATTGATGCCGAGTGAATCGCTGCTCATGTGGCCGGCGATCACTGCGTGAATGTTGTGCTTATCGGCCTCGTCGCGCAGCTCCGGACCCATGTGCATGCCCACGATGGTGCCCACGCCGGCGTCGGCGAGCTTCTCGATCATCTTCTTGGGACCTTCGGTACCACCCGTCATGTCGACCCAGATCTTGCCGGCCCGCGCGCCTGGGCTGCTCTTGCCGATGTACGGGCCGGCGCCTTTCTGCGCGGCGATACGGTACTCGGGGATCTCGAGCAGCGTCTTCTGCACGTCCTCGACGAGCTTGGGCTGCCTCTCGGCGAAGTACCTGGTGAGGTAGTCGACGACGAGGTTGTCGGTGGGCGTGTGTGCCGACAGGAAGGGGATGCCCAAGAGTCGCGCGGCATCGATGGCCTGGTCGTAGTTGAGCGGCATGAGCCGGCGCTTCACCTCGTCCATGCGTTCGCTGATGAGCTTCTCGCCGGCCTGTATGGGCACGCCCAAGCTGGCCCAGATGTCGGCCTGCATCTCCATCACGGCATCGAGCCTGGTGAGGCCCCAGCCCTCGGGGTGGTGCGTGTAGATCGCGTCGATGGGCGTGCCCTTCTCCCGCAGCCGATCGGCCAGCAGCACCTCGCCGGTATTCATGTCGACGCCGCCGAGCAGGATCTCGACCTCCGTATCCGGGTCGCCCACATAGATGCGGGTGTCGTTGAACGGGTTCGTGAGCTCCTCGCTGTCGGCGAGGGGCTTGAGGTGCTCGGGCAGAGACTCGGCGCGGCGTTTCTGACGCGCGAGAAACTCCTCGACGCCCTCCTTGCCACGCGGGTCGGCGGCGATGCCCATGCGCACGGCGGTCTCGTAGATCTCACGAAGCTTCACGGTTGTCCTTTCTTCGGCGGACGGCTGCCGCCGGCCCCGCACGGCGCCCGCAGGCGGATACCTCGGGCCCTATTCTACCCACGCGTGGCGCCGCGGCGCCCAGAGAGACCGGCGCGCGCCGCGCGCCGCACGGCGCTCACCCGCAGCTCACCGGGTCGCGTTCGGCGCCGCCGTTCAGCCGCGCACGCGCGGGAGAGGCCGCGAGAGGAAGCTGCTCTCCGCGTCGACGAAACGCCAGGGCTTGGCATCGTCGCCGACGCCGATGCGCGCCGTGGTCACCACGCGGGGAGCGCACGCTCGCGCAGCGCGCGCCGCCGCCCGCGGCAAGATCGCGAGTGGCGGCTCCCACACCGGCAGCCCGTTGTGCTCGCGGCCTATGCCGAGAGCCTGAGCGAGCCGCGCCGGGCCGGAACACAGCAGGCGCGTCTCGCGGCGGCCGCGACGCGCGGTCATCTGGTCGAGGCCCTGCTCGGGTTCGAGCGCGCGGAGCAGCACGCCGGCGCCCACGCCCTGCGGCTCGCAGGCGACGTTGGCGCAGAAATGCATGCCGTAGGTGAAGTACACGTACAGATGGCCGGGAGGTCCGAACAGCACGGCGTTGCGCTTGGTCATGCCGCGGTAGCCGTGACAGCAGGGATCGTCTTGCCGGTAGGCCTCGGTCTCGACGATGCGCCCACCGACACCGTCGAACAGGAGCGTGCAGCCGATGAGGTCGCGCGCGACCTCCAGGGCGGAGCGCGCGAAGAACGGCTGCGCAAGTTGGCGTGCGCCGGTCATGACCTGTCGGCGACCCCACGAGTCCACGGCAGAGCCAGAACATCGCTCAGCCTCGTCACCTCGGCACCTCCGAACTCGGCATCGTCGCCATGGCGATCTGCCGGCTCGTCGCCAGGCTGACGCAGACGCACCGCGAGCATGCCGAGAGCCGGCACGTCACCCCGGTCCGCCGCGCGCCGCGAGCGCGGCCCTGGCCAGCTCCAGCTGCTCCGCCACGCGCTGCGGCGCCGAGCCTCCCGGAGAGCGCTTGCGAGCAAGCTGGGTGGCCGGCTCGAAGAGCCCGTAATAGTCGTCGTCGAAAGCGGGTGATAGGCGACGGAGCTCCTCGAGCGGCAGCTCCGCCGGAGTGAGATCGGCCTCGAGGCAACGCCGTACGAGCGTCCCCGTGAGGTGGTGAGCCTCACGAAACGGCACTCCTTTGCCCACCAGGTAATCGGCCACATCGGTGGCTCCCAAGAAGGGGTCGCAGGCGACCGCCAGGCGTGCCTCGTCGTAGGTGACGCCCTCGAGCACGCCGCGCACTACGGGCAGGAGCTGGTCGAGGCAGTCGACGGCATCGAACAAGTAGCGCTTGTCTTCGCGCAGATCGGTGTTGTAGGCCAGCGGCAAGCCGTGGATCACGCCGAGGAGGCCGCCGAGGTCTGCAGCCAGCCGCGGAGCGGCTGCCCGTGTCAGCTCGGCGGCATCCGGATTGCGCTTCTGTGGCATGATGCTCGAGCCCCCACTGTAGGCGTCCGGCAAGCTGGCGAAGCCGAACTCCGCGCTGGCCCACAGCACCAGCTCGCCGCCCAGACGGCTCAGATGGCTGCCGAGCTGGGCGGCCGCCGCGAGGTAGTCCAGAGCAAAATCGCGGCTCGCCACCGCGTCCAGCGAGTTGGGCGCCACGCGGGTGAAGCCGAGCTCGGCGGCCACCGCCTCGCGATCGAGCTCATAATTGAGCCCCACCGCGGCGCCGGCGCCGAGTGGTAGTTCGAGGCAGGCCTCACGGGCCGCGGCGAGACGGTCGCGGTCGCGCTGGAACATCCAGAAATACGCCAGCAGATGTTGGGCCAGTGACGTCACTTGGGCGCGCTGCAAGTGTGTGTAGGCCGGCATGACCGTGGTCAGGTGATCGGCGGCCCGGTCGGCGAGAACCGTCTGCACGCCGGCCACTGCCGCGTCGTGCCTGTCGATCACACGGCGCAGGTGCAGACGCACGTCGGTGACCACCTGGTCGTTGCGGCTGCGCCCGGTGTGCAGCTTGGCGCCAGCCTCTCCGATGAGCTCGGTGAGCCGGCGCTCCACGGCCATGTGCACGTCTTCGTCGGCGTCCGCCGGCACGAACGTGCCGGCGGTGATCTCGCGGGCCACCGCGGCAAGGCCCTGGGCGATCGCCGCCCGCTCTTCGGCGCCGAGCACGCCCACCGTCTCCAGCGCCCCGGCATGCGCCAGGGAACCCTCTATGTCTTCCGGCCACAGGCGCCAGTCGAGGGCAAGCGACGAGTTGAGCGCCACAAACGCCGGCGCGCGCTCGCCGGAGAAGCGTCCCGAGCGTGCCACCGTCATCGTGTGCCCTCCGTTTCGACCGTCGTCATCAAGTACAGCATGGTATCGCCGCCGGCCGGGCAACGCCCGGCCGGCGGCGCAGCAGCCCCTGCAAGCACTATGCCGCCGGGCCGCCAACTCCCACGGATACCCCCCGGCGGGGTCGCCGCAGGCGCCCCGCGTCTGCTGATCGGGGCTCTGCCCCGATCAGCCTCATTGTGCAGACAAAGGAGCTCCCCCTGATCGGCCGCCTGCGCCGATCAGCCTTCGAGCTCCTTCATCATATGGTGCGCCTTGCCGATGCGCGCCCAGATCTCTATGGGCAGACCCCAGAGCTGGATGAAACCCGCCGCCGCCTCGTGCGAGAACTCGTCCTCGGTGGTGTAGGTGGCGAGCTTGTAGCTGTACAGGCTGAAGTCGCTCTGGCGGCCGTCGGCCACACAGTTGCCCTTGTGGAACTTGAGGCGCACGTCGCCCGTAACGCGCTCCTGGCTCTGGAAGAGGAACGCCTTGCAGGCCTCGGTGAGCGGATCGAACCACTGGCCCTCGTAGATCATGTCGGAGAGCTTGCTCTCGATGGTCTTCTTGAAGTGCAGCAGGTCGCGGGTGAGCACCAGGTCTTCGAGCTCACGGTGGGCGGTGATCAGCGCCAGCGCCCCGGCCACCTCGTACACCTCGCGGCTCTTGATGCCGACGAGGCGGTTCTCGATCATGTCGACCCGGCCAAAGCCGTGGGTGTTACCGATGCCGTCAATGGTTTCGATAAGCTCGACCAGGCCCATGGCCTTGCCGTCGAGCGCCACCGGCTTGCCCTTCTCGAAGCTCACGACCACGTGCTGTGGCTGGTCCGGCGCGTCGTCGACGGAGACAACGAACTGGAAGGCGTCTTCCGGCGGCCCCACCCAGGGGTCCTCGAGCGCGCCGCACTCGTTGCTGCGGCCCCACATGTTCTCGTCCACCGAATACGGACTCTTCTTCGTGAGTGCAATGGGGATGTTGTGCGCCGCCACGTAGTCGAGGAGCTCCTCGCGGCTCGGCCAGTCGGCCGCGCGCGCCGGCGCGACGATAGTAAGGCTGGGGTCCAGGGCGCGCACGCCGATGTCCATGCGCACCTGGTCGTTGCCCTTGCCGGTGCAGCCGTGCGCGACGGCGGTGGCGCCGTACTTGTGGGCAGTCTCCACCAGCTTCTTGGCGATCAGCGGGCGGCCGATAGCGGTAGACAGCGGGTACTTGTCTTCGTAGAGCGCGTTGGCCATGAGGGCCGGCAGGCAGTGGTGCTCGGCGAACTCCTCCTTGGCGTCGATCGCCTCGGCGGCGATGGCGCCGGCCGCCTTGGCGCGCTCCATGATGGCGGGCACGCCTTTCACGCGGCCGATGTCGATGAGGCAGGCGATAACGTCGTAGCCGTAGTTCTCCTTCAGCCAGGGAACGAGGGCCGACGTGTCGAGGCCGCCGGAGTAGGCGAGCACGACCTTGCCGTTAGTACTGCTCACGGTGCACTTCTCCTTGTTGTACGGGAGTAAACGGGACTGCGGCGCTCGGCGAGGAGCGTCGCCGTGCTGAGCGCCGGCACGGTCCGGGCCGGTCGCCGGCGCTCAGGCGAGACTGGAGTGCGCGCGGGATTGTGCCTGCGCGCTAGGCCTCTCGGAGACGGTCGATGTAGCGCTTCATGGCCAGCGCCGTCTCGGTCTTGTCGACGATGATCAGGAAAGTGTCGTCGCCGGCCAGGGTGCCGACGATGTCCGAGTGGTTCAGGTTGTCGATCTGCCGCGCCACGGTGGACGCCGTGCCGATCTCGCAGCGCACCACGACGAGCTGCTGCGCCACCGCCGTGGAACGCGCGAAGTCGCGCAGCACGTGGCGCGCCGCCTGCTCGGGGTCTTTGGGCCGCTCGCGCGACGACAGCACGTACTTGGCGCGGCCCAGGTGCGTGCGCACCTTCTGCAGGTCGAGCTCGCGGATGTCTCGCGACACGGTGGCCTGCGTGACCTGACACCCGAGGATACCCAAGGCGCTCACCAGCTCACGCTGCGTGGCCACCTCGCGCTGCTGGACCACCGTCTGGATCAGCCGATGGCGCTCGATCTTACCCATGGGCGTCGTTCTGTTCATGCCCTCCGCGTCTCCTGGTAGGCGGTCCTGCATAGAATACTCTACAGGTACCTCGAATATACAAGCATCCGTGCCGCCGGCCCGGCGTTGCCGAGCGCGCGGGGCGCTCAAGCCGTCACCTTGGTTCCGCAGCCGGCATCGGTGAGGATCTCGAGCAGCACGGCGTGCTCCACGCGACCGTCGATGACGTGAGCGCTTCGCACCCCGGCCTCGAGGGCACAGCGCACGGCGGCCACCTTGGGGATCATGCCGCCGGTGATGCAGCCGGCGGCCTGCATCGCCCCCAGGTGGGCGAGGTCGCACTCGGACACGGGTGACGGCTCGTTGCTCTGGTCCTCGTAGATGCCTTCCACGTCGGTGAGAAAGATGATCTTCTCGGCGCCCAGCGCGGCGGCGATCTCACCTGCCACGGTGTCGGCGTTGACGTTGTAGGCCTCACCGGTGGCGTCGGCACCCACGCTCGCCACCACCGGGATGTTGGCCTCGGCGAGCAGGTCGAGCACGTCAACGTTGACCTCTTCCACCTCGCCCACGAAGCCCAGGTCCACATCGTTGCCATCTTTGTCCTGATGCTGCTTGCGCGAGACCCGCAGCAGATGACCGTCTTCCCCTGAGATGCCGACCGCGGTGCCGCCGTGCCGGCTGATGAGCCCCACGATCTCCTTGTTGACCTTGCCGACCAGCACCATCTTGGCGACCTCCATGGTGGCCTCGTCGGTCACCCGCTGGCCGTCGACAAACCTGACCTCCATGCCCAGCCTGGCCATGTGCCGGCTGATCTCCGGGCCGCCGCCGTGCACCACCACGGGTTTCATGCCTACCAGGCGCAGCAGCACCACGTCTTCGGCGAACTGCTCGCGGAGACGCTGAGAGGTCATGGCAGCCCCGCCGTACTTGAGCACCACGGTGCTGCCCCAGAAGCGACGGATGTAGGGCATGGCCTCGAGCAGAGTCTGCACGGTCTTCTGATGGCGAACGGTCATGTCGAGTACTCCGCGTTGAGGGTCACATAGTCGTGCGTGAGGTCGCTGAAGTATACGGTCGCCGTGGCGCCCGGCCCGTTGAGGGCCACCTTGAGGGCGATCTCGGGCTGATCCATAACGGCCCCGAGCCTGTCACGAGCCTCGTCGTCAAGGGGCGCCGGCTGGCCCTTCTGCACGATCACGATGTCTTCGTAGGCGATCTGTGCCGGCAGCGCCTGATGGCCATCCTTGCCCAGCGCTTGACCGATGGCCTGCATGATGCGGCCCCAGTTAGCATCACGACCGTAGAACGCCGTCTTTACGAGTGGCGAGTTGGCCACGGCGCGCGCCACGGCCTCGGCCTCGGCGCGCGAGCGCGCTCCGCTGACCGTGAGCTGCATGGTGCGCGTTGACCCTTCACCATCGGCGACGATCGACACGGCCAGGGCGAGCAGAGCTGCCTGTAGCGCCTGGCCCAGTTTCTCCAGGCTGTCGTCTGCGGGCTGCACCCCCGAAGCACCGTTGCAGAAGCCGAGCACCGTGTCGTTGGTCGACTCCTGGCCATCTACCGTGATGCGGTTGAACGAGGCCGCCACGGCATCCCGGAGGAGCCCTGCCCACGCTTCCTCCGCGACCACCGCGTCGCAGGTGACGAAGCACAGCATGGTGGCCATGTTGGGGCTGATCATGCCGCAACCCTTGGCGGCGAACCCCAGACGCACGACACCCTCCGGCAGCACCACGTCGAGAGCGCCGTCCTTGGCATGCTTGTCGGTGGTGCGAATGGCGCTCGCGAAGTCAGTGGAGGAGCCGGACGCCAGCTCTTGCGCGGCCGCCTCTATGCCCGGCTCGATGCTGTGCATGGGCAGGTGCACGCCGATGATGCCGGTGGAACACACGCCCACCTGCTCCACCGGCAGCCGCAGGTGGTTGGCCGCCAGCAGCCGCATGCGGGCCGCGTCCGCTAGACCTTGCTTGCCGGTGCAGGCGTTGGCGTTGCCGGCGTTCACGACCGCCGCCCGCAGGTGTGCACAGTCGCTCGTCTCGCGGGTGAGCCGCAAGGGCGCGGCGGCGGCGGCGTTGCGCGTGAAGGTCGCCGCCGAGACGCTGGGAACCTCCGACATGATCATGCCGAGGTCGAGCTTGCCGCCCTTCTTCACGCCGCTGGCGATACCGGCGGCGACGAACCTGTTGGGGTGAGTCACGCCCCCGGCGACCTCGTGCGCGAAGGCGGGTAGTGGGGCGAATTTGGTAGGCGGCAGCATCTCAGACCAGCCCTTCGCTCTCGGGGACGCCGAGCAGCACGTTCATGTTCTGCACGGCCTGGCCGGACGCGCCCTTCATCAGGTTATCGATAACGCTGATCACGATGATGCGCGCGGCCCTCTCGTCGGCCGTGGCGAAGATGCGGCAGTAGTTGGTGCCGGCCACGTCTTTCAGCTCGGGTGGCGCGTCGCACACCTCGACGAACTGCTCGCCGGCGTAAGCCGCGGCGTACAGCGCCTTCAGCTCAGCGCCCGACGGCACCACGGCGGCGCGTACGTAGATGGTCTCGCTGATACCGCGTTGCATCGGCACCAGGTGCGGCACGAAGGTGAGCGAGGGCTGAGGGCCCAGCCCGGCGGCGATCTCCGGATAGTGCCGGTGCGTGCCGATGCCGTAGGCGACGAGATCGGAGTCGACGGCGCAGTAGTGGGTGCGTGCGTCGGGCGTCTTGCCGGCGCCGCTCACGCCCGACTTGGCGTCGATGACGACGTCCTGCAGGCCGAGGCCGCGCAGCGGCGCGAGCGCCAGTAACGCCGCCGTGGGATAGCAGCCGGGATTGGCGATGAGGCGCGCGCCGGCCACCTCGTCGCGGTGCAGCTCGGTGAGGCCGTATACGCCGGGGGTGAGCTCGGGATGCGGATGCGCCCCATACCAGTCGGCGTAGGTGGCGGCAGTGAGGCGATGATCGGCGCTCAGGTCGATCACCCTCACGCCGTCGTCGAGCAGCCGCTTCACCACCCCGGCGGCCTGACCGTGCGGCGTGCAGACAAAGGCCACGTCAACGCCGCTTACCTGTGCCTCGCTGCAGAACTCGGCGTCGCTGCGCAGCCGCGGCAGGTGCGCGTTCACAGGCTGGCCGGCGAGCGTCTCCGAGCTGATATGCGTGAGGCTCACCGACGGGTGGCGCAGCAGCAGCTCGGCGAGCAGCGCGCCGGTGTATCCGCTGCCGCCGACGATGCCCACAGTGACCGGGGCGTCGTCGTCGCCTAAGGCGGCGGCCCCACCCTCCGAGGGAGAGCTCGATGAAGAACACGTTGGACTCGCTGGGGTCATGGAGGTACTCCGAATACACGTAGACAGGGACGCGAGACGAACCGAGGTGCGCCGGCTCGGGCGGGAAGCAGGGTATCCGCGAAGCTGCTAGTGCAGACGGAGATGCCCACCGGCCGGCGCGCGTCGTGCACGTCGGCCCAGCGGGAAAGCGCAGCGCCGTATACCCGCGCCGAGGCGGGCATAGTGAGTAGGATTGCCGGCGACGCTGCTCATCGTGGCAGCACTATACCGGACCAACGAGAATCATGCAAGTGGGCAGTTTGCACTCTGCAGATTATGCATACGTCTGCGGTGGGCGACTGCATCATTCCCCGTCGCGCTCAGCTTCACGGCCACGCGCAATGATGCGCCCCCCAGCGGTTCGCCGCAGCCGCCCTTAGCGCAACGTCGCCGCGTGCTCGCGGGCGAGCGCCTTGAGGATCTTGGCACGCACGCCGGCGATGTCTTTCTCACTCAGCGTGCGCTCGGGCGAGCGCATCGTCACGCGCAGCGCCAGCGAGCGCTTGTCGGCCGGCACCTGGTTGCCCTCGTACACGTCGAAGACGTGGACATCCTCGGTGACCTTGCCTCCGGCCCGGCGCGCCGTCTCCACCACGGCGGCCGCAACCACCGTGCGCGACACCACGATCGCCAGGTCCTGAGAAGCCGGTGGGTAGGTGCCGAGGTCGGCGAAGGCCGCCGTGCGAAGGGCCGCGCCGGCCAGCCGATCCATGCTGAGTGACGCCACGTACAGCTCGAGCTCGTCGATGCCGTAGGCCGCCGCCACGTCGGGGCGCAGCTCGCCGAGCACGCCAACACTCCCCGTGCCGGCCACGCCCACCACCGCCGCCTTGCCGGGATGCAAGAACGGGAAGGCGGCGGCCGCGTCGCCGAGCGGCGAGAAATCGCCCTGCAGGCGCAGCGCGCCGAGGGCCGCCTCCACGACTCCCTTGAGCGTGTAGAAATCCGTGGACCGGCACGTGCCGGTCCAGTTCTCGCGGCGCAGCGACCCGCTCAGCACGAGGCCAACGGCCTCGGGCTCGTGAGGAAGCACGGCACCCGGTTCGCCGGCCTGCTCGGGGGCCGGCACCACCTGGTCGTCCCACAGGTATACGCGCCCGATCTCGAACAGGGCGGGGGGATCGTTGAGCCGGGCGACGTTGTCGCGCACGGCTGCGATGAGACCGGGCAGCAGCATGGTGCGCAGCACCGACTGCTCAATGCTCATGGGGTTGCTGAGGCGTACGGCGCGCCGCCTCACGTCGTCTTCGGCAAGACCCAGCGGCGCGAGGGCGTCGGGCGCCACAAACGAGTACGTGATGGCCTCGTCGAGGCCGCAGCCGGCCAGGGCGCGGCGGAGGGCGCGCCTCACCTGCTGCGGCCCGGTCAGGCCGCCCGGCGAGGTGTGACGTGGCAGGGTCTCGGGCGCGGCGGCGTAGCCGACGATGCGTCCGACCTCCTCGATGAGGTCGACCTCCCGTTCGAGGTCGGGGCGAAACGTGGGTGGGGTAACGAGCCACTCGGTGGTTGACGGCAAGGCCTGGTCACGGCTCGACGACGAGCCCTCCTCCACCGCGCACTCGAGCCGGCGCAGCACGGCGGCCTGCTCGGCGACGGGTATGGCGTACCCGAGCAGACCGTCGCACTTGGCCGGCCGGTAGGGCAGCCGGCGCGGCGCTGCCACGTCGCCCCTCACGTCGATCGTGCCGGCAGCCACGGTGCCGCCGCAGAGCTCCGCCAGGAGCCGGCAGGCGAACGACAGGCCGCCGGGCGCCAGGTTGGCATCGAGACCCTTCTCGAAGCGGTTGCTGGCCTCGCTGCGGATGCCGGTATGCATCTCGGTACGCAGGATGCTCGGGCCGCTGAAGTTGGCCGCCTCAAGCACCAGGTCGGTGGTGTGGTCGTCCACCTCGGCGTCGAGGCTGCCGAACACGCCGGCGATGACGAGTGGGCGCTCCACGTCGGCGATCACCAGCATCTCGCCGTCCAGGGTGCGCTTGACTCCGTCTAGGGTGACGATGCTCTCGCCGGGGCGAGCCCGCCGCGCGATCAGCTTGCCGCCCTTGATCTTGGCGGCGTCGAAGGCGTGCAGCGGCTGGCCCCAGCCGAGCATCACATAGTTGGTGACGTCCACCACGTTGCTGATCGGGCGCATACCGGCGTGTGTAAGCCGCGCCTTGAGCCAGGGCGGCGACTGGCCCACCGCGACGCCCGCGATAACCCGCAGCGCGTACCGGGAGCACAGATCGGGGTCGGCGATCTCGGCGGCGATGGTGTCGGCGGCGCGCGCGCCGCCCTGTACCGCCGGTTCGCCGGTGGGTGGCGCTGCCAGCGCCAGACGCGCGGCCGCCGCAACTTCCCGGGCGATGCCGTAGACGCTGAAGCAGTCCGGCCGGTTGGAGGTCAGCTCGAGCTCGAGCACGGCCTCGCTCACGGGAAGGTAGTCCTGCAATGGCGCGCCGGCGATCCATGCGCCGGGCAGCACGACGATGCCGGGACTCTTCTCCTCGTAGCCCAGCTCCTGCTCACTCATCATCATGCCGTCGCTCTCCACGCCGCGGAGATTGGCCTTCTTGAGCTTGAGGCCGTTCTCGAGCGTGGCGCCGCTGAGCGACACGGCCACCGTGTCGCCGGCCTGGAAGTTGGTCGCGCCGCAGACGATCTGCTTCACACCGCCGTTGGCCTCTCCTACCTCCACCGTGCACAGGCTGAGCTTGTCGGCATTGGGGTGCTTGTCGCGGGTGAGCACCTTGCCTACCACGAAGCGCGCCAGGTTTTTCGGGTCACGCGGGGCGCCTACCCAATCGATGCCCTCCACCTCGGTGCCCGACATGGTGAGCAGCTCGGCGAGCTCCTCTACCGTGCCCGGCCACGCGACATAGTCCTTGAGCCAGCCGAACGGTACTCTCATGGTCTTCCGCCCCCTTCTTTTCAGAACTGCCGCAGGAAGCGGACGTCGTTGTCGTAGAACAGGCGCAGGTCGGGGATGCCGTGCTTGAGCATCGCCATGCGCTCCACGCCCATGCCGAAGGCGAAGCCGCTGACCACCTCGGGATCGTAGCCCACGAAGCCGTAGACATTGGGGTCGACCATGCCCGCGCCCATGATCTCGAGCCACCCCGAGTTCTTGCAGGAGCGGCAGCCTCGGCCCGCGCAGAGCTCGCAGCTCACGTCCACCTCGATGCTCGGTTCGGTGAACGGGAAGAAATGAGGCCGCACGCGGATGGCCCGGTCGCGGCCGAAGAACTCGCGCGTGAAGTGGTGCACGGTGCCCTTGAGATCGGCCAGCGTAATGCCCTCATCAACCACCAGCCCCTCAACCTGATAGAACATGGGCGTATGCGTCGCGTCGGAGTCGCGCCGGTAAACCTTGCCGAGGCAGACAACGTACACCGGGGGCTGCTGCTGCTCCATGGTACGCACCTGTACCGGCGAAGTGTGCGTGCGCAGCAGCACGCCGCGGTCGGCGTCGACCACCGCCTCGGGCATGGTCGAGCGGGGTTCGTCGACCCAGAAGGTGTCGTGAGCCGAGCGCGCGGGATGGCTAGGCGGCGTGTTCAAGGCCGTGAAGTTGTAGTAGTCGAGCTCCACCTCGGGGCCCTCGGCGAGGGTGTAGCCGAGGCCGATGAAGATGTCTTCGACCTCGCGCATGGTCTGGCTGACGAGATGCTCGTGGCCGGCTGGGAAAGGCTCGCCGGGTAGTGTGACATCGATGCGCTCGCCGGCCAGAGAGGCGTTGAGGGCCGCCTTCTTGAGCTCCACCTCGCGCGCCTCCACCAGGGCCTCAAGCTCCAGGCGCACGACATTGCCGAGCTTGCCGACTAACGGGCGTTGCTCGACGGGCAGCGCCGAGATGGAGCGCAAGATCTCGGTAAGGCGGCTCTTGCGACCGAGGAAATGCACACGCGCCTCGTCGAGCGCCGCTACGTCGGCCGCCGCGGCCACCGCCGCCAGAGCGTCGGCGCGCAGGGCGGCGAGATCGGGATGCGCCGCGCTGAGCTCTGCGAGTTGGCGATCGTCCATCAGGTCTCCTTCAGTGGTCCGGCCCGCCCGATCGCGCCGCGGGCGACGGTGCCGCGGCCCCCGGCCGCGAGAACTCGTACAAAGCGATCGCGCCGGCCACGCCGGCGTTGAGAGATTCGACCACGCCGGGCACCCCGGATGCCAGTGGAATGGTGATGAGCTGGGTTACGTGGGCACGAGCCGCCGGCGAAAGGCCGGGCCGCTCGGCGCCCACGGCGAGCACGGCTGGACGGCGCAAGCCGGCCGCCGGCAGTGGCGCCCCCCCATGCGCATCCAGACCGTACACGCGCACGGCGTGCAGCTCCGCAACCACGTCGGCCAGAGCCAGATCGGCGAACAGCGGCAGCCCGAACACCGCCCCCATGCTGCCGCGCACGGTCTTGGGCGCATACAGGTCGACCGAGCCGGGGGCCGTGACCAGGGCGGTGGCGCCGAAGGCCACCGCCGCGCGCAAGAGCGTGCCCATGTTGCCGGGATCGGCGACCCCGTCTACGTATACCAGAAGAAGGTCGTCGGGGAGCCGGCCGGCCGCGGCGCGCAGCGCGCTCAGCGGCCGGCGCTCGGGCAGCGGGAACACCGCCATCACGTCGGGGGGTGTCTCCAGGGTTGAGAGCCGGGCGGCGACGTGCTGGGGCACCGGGAAGACGGCCGCCGCCGGAGCGGCGCCGGCGGGCCCGACGCCGCGCGCCACGCCCGGTCCCCCGGCTAGCTCAAGACCTGCCGCCAGCTCGGACGCCCGCGCGGCCTGCACGAAGACGATCTGCGGCCGGTGGCCGCAGGCCATTCCGGCCATGACCAGATCGGCCCCTTCTACGAGGAAGGCGCCCTCGCGCTCACGGAACTTGCGCTGCCGCAACGACGCCGCCCGTTTCACAAGGGCGTTCTGCGTGCTCGTGATGGGTGCGCCTAAAACCCCAAGCGGCTCGCCTGCCCCGCCCGCCGTCAGGCGGCTTCGAGGGCCGCGCGCGCCTGATCGACGAGCGCAGAGAAGTACTGAGGGTCGCTCACGGCGATCTCGGCCAGCATCTTGCGATCGAGCTCGACCGCGGCCAGCTGCAGGCCGTGCATGAACTGGTTGTACGAGAGGCCGTTCTCGCGGGCACCCGCGTTGATGCGGATGATCCACAGCTTGCGGAACTCGCGCTTGCGTACCCGGCGGTCGCGATAGGCGTACTGGCCGCTGCGCTGCACCTGCTCCTTGGCCCGCTTGTAGCTGGAGTTCTTGGTGGCGCGATAGCCCTTCGCCTGTTCGAGCACCTTGCGACGCTTCTTGCGCGCACTGACGCTGCGTTTCACTCGAGACATGGTAGTACTCCTTGAAACTTCTCCGGCCGGCGGCCACTGGGCGGCCCGGCCGGCAGATCACTCGTGCTGCTTAGCCGTGAGCCTCAGCGAAGCCCCAGCAGGCGCTTGATTCCTCTGGCGTCGGCCTGACTGACGTCGTACACCTTGCGGAACCCGCGCTTGCGCTTGGCACTCTTGTGCTCCAGGAGGTGGCTCTTCATCCCATGGCGGCGAACCAGCTTGCCGCTCCCGGTGAGACGAAAGCGCTTCTTCGACGCGCTGTGGGTCTTTGTTTTCGGCATACGCACCTCCTCCCGCTACTTCACCGGCGCCAGCATCATGACCATGTTGCGCCCGTCTTGCAGCGGCTTGGACTCGATGACGCCGAATTCCTTGACATCTTCCGCGAGGCGCAGCAGCAAGTGCTCGCCACGCTCCGGATGGACCATCTCGCGGCCGCGGAACATGATCGTGACCTTGACCTTGTCCTTGTGCTGCAGAAAACGCAGCACGTGGCCCTTCTTGGTTTCGTAGTCGTGCACGCCCACCTTGGGCCGGAACTTGATCTCCTTGATCACGATCTGGCTCTGGTGCTTGCGCGCCTGCTTCGCCTTGAGCTCGAGCTCGTAGCGATACTTGCTGTAGTTCATGACCCGGCACACCGGGGGATCCGCCTGAGCGGCCACCTCGACCAGATCGAGGCTGTGCTCGGCGGCGTACTCCTGGGCGAAACGGATGGGCTTGATGCCGAGCTGCTCACCCTTCTCGTCGATGAGCCTGACCTGCGACACCGTGATGCCGTCGTTGATGCGGATCTGGACCTCGTTGGCCCGATCCCTCATGTACCTATCTCTCGGAGAAAATGGTCTACCCATACGGAAAAAGGCTCGCCAACGGCGAGCCCTCACGATCTCCTTTCTCGTGACGGACCCTGTCGGCCAACGTGGGCGCAGGGTGGGGTGCTCGCAAGCTCCCTCTTGATGGCGCACGAGAGTATACACGACCGCGGCACAAGCGTCGACACGTACCATCCGCTCGGCCCAGGCTCCGCCACACGCGCCGTCGCGGCCGCCCCCTTTGCCGCGCGCCTCCGACGGGGTACCATCGCGGCGGACCGCGTCCACTGGAGGGGCCGATGGCCAAGGCCAAGTCTTCGCACTTTCTCGTCGATACGGAGGGCTCGCACGCGGAGGTCGACCGCCCGCTCGTGGAGCAGCACCTGGCGGCTGGGCAGTTCTTCTGGCTCGATCTACATCGGCCCGCGTCCGCCGACCTCGCGATGCTCAGCGACCTGTTCCACTTCCACCCCCTCGCCGTGGAAGACGCGGAGCACTTCGGCCAGCGCCCCAAGCTGGAGGAGTTCGACGACTTTCTCTTCCTGGTCGCGTTCGGCGCCAACCGTGACACCGACGGCCTCGTGGAGGTGCACTGCTTTCTCGGCGACGCCTTCCTCGTCACGGTGCATCACGACGACTGCCCGCCCTTTGAGGACTTGCGCCGGCGGGCGGCCGCCGAACGGGTGCGCGGTTCGCAGGGGGCGATGATCCTGTACGCCGTGGTCGACGCGCTGGCTGACAGCTTCTTCCCCGAGCTCGCCAAGCTCGACGAGCGCATCGACCAGCTCGAGAACGGCGTCTTCCAGAAGCCCGACGACGCGCAACTCCAGGAGATCTTCAGCCTCAAGCGGCGGCTCGTCACATGGCGCAAGGTCATCACCCCCGAACGCGACCTGTTCACGCGCCTGGTTACCGGAGTCGTGAAGATACCCGGCATGACGGCGGAAGCCGAGCGGTACTACCGTGACGTGTACGACCACCTCATCCGCATCAGCGACCTGGTAGACAGCTATCGCGACCTGCTCACCGGCGCCATGGACGTGTACCTGTCCACCGTGTCGAACCGTTTGAACGACGTGATGAAACGTCTCACCATCGTCGCCACGATCTTCATGCCCCTGGCCTGGATCACCGGCTTCTTCGGCATGAACTTCGGCCGCCTGGTCGCGAACCTGACCGGGTGGGCGGCCTTCCTCACGCTCGGCATCGCCACGCAGGCAGCCGCCGTGATCGTCATGATCGTCGTGTTCCGCAGGCGCGGCTGGATGTAAGGCGCAGATCGCCGGGCGGCGGCACCCGGCGAACGCCGCGATGACGACGAAAGACGGCCCGTGCGAGCGGGTCTAGGATGGGTCCTGCGGCCGCCACCCGGCACCGGTGTCGGCAACGATCACCGCCAGATCGTCGACGAAGCGTCTCTGCGCCGGCGCGATGGCCTTGCGAGCCGAGGGCAAATCGAACCACGCGGCGCGGTCGACCTCGGGGAACTCGGCTCGCTTACCCGAACGCGGCGGCCACTCGATGGTAAAGGCGTTGCTCGAGGTCGCCGAGGCGTCGCCGTCGTGTTCCACCGCCCAGGCGTAGATCAGCTTGTGGTGATGCGCCTTCACGCCGCCCAGAGGCCGAAAGGGCCCCGCGGGCTCCAGCCCTGTCTCTTCGCGCACCTCGCGCCGCGCCACGTCGAGCAAACCGGCCGCGACCGCTCTGCCCGTCGGACCGCGACCGCCTGCCCGTCGGCCGCCGGCGCCCGTCCACGCAGCTCCTCCGGCTCGGCCTCGCCTTTGGGGATGCTCCAAGCCCCGAGGTCCTTCTTGGCCCAGTACGGACCGCCGGGGTGCACAAGCAGCACTTGTAGACGGCGCTCGCCGCCCTCGCCGGCGGCGTGCCAGCGGTAGAGCAGCAGCCCGGCGCTGATGGTGGGCATAGCAACACTCCTCCATGCGGCTCCCCCGGCCGGAGCATACAGCGGCCGGCTCATGAGCGCTGCGTCAATTAGTATCGCCCGCGGCTGGGCCCTTCGGCCCGCGGACGGCTCACTAACGCTACGTCGGTCAGTCGTCGCCGCCCGGGGCCACGCCGGCCGCAAGCGTTCCGCCGACGAGCCTAGCGGCCTGGCCGCCGGCGTGTGCTGCTCGACTGCCTGCCGCGCTTCCCACGATTGCCGCCGGCGTGGCGCTCGCCGCGCTCGCCGAGGCGACGGCCCGTGGCCCTGCCGGCGGGCCGCCGACCGGCGAGCCGGCCTTGGCGGCGGCCGGCGCGGCTGGACCAACCGGCGAGCTGACGCGATGGCTTGGGTAGAGCTGGGTGGCCTTCATGCTCGACAGGTGGCCGCCAACGGTGGCACCCGTGATGCCGAGCATGAGCAAAGCCATAGCTCCCAGGGCGATGATCTTGCTGTTCACGCTTCCGACCTCCACCTGGAGACAAGGTCTGGTTTTCAAGGAGACATTCCCAGAGGAGATGAACGGCGCGTGAAGGAGGCGGCGCGGCACGCCGCGAGCGGCTGCCTACGAGATACCAAGCAGCTCGAACGTGCGCAGGGGCAACTCGGCCATGATGCGATCGCGGGTGAGCCACGTGGGCGGATGCGCGCGCAGCGCATCCCCGCCTTGCCGAGCCAGCGCGGCGGCATCGACGCCATCCAAGTCGACCCCGAGGATGACCTGGTAGGTGCGCCGCCCCACATAGGCCGTCCAGCCTTGCACGTGTCTGGCGCCGGGCGCGCCCGCGGCCGCTCCGGCGGACCGGGGCTCGTCCGGCCGCGGCGTGATGTACTCGTTGCACATGGCCGGATGGCCGCACAGCTCGGTGAGCTGCCATGGACGAATGAGTGTCCAGCCGCCCTTGGCCGCGGTTACCACACCATAGCGATTGTGAGTCGCGATCTGCTCGGCGAGCTCGTCGCATGAGGTCTCGTGCTCCACCTCGACGGCGGCGATGCTCAGCACCGCTTGCCAGCCCTCGGCTGCGTCTTCGGCGGTGAGGTAAGCATGGGCCATGTTGAGCCTGCCGAGCGCGGCGGCCGTCTCGCCCGTGTCGCGAGGCGCCTGCCGAAAACGCTCGTCAACCTCAAAGCGCACGGCAAGATCATCGTCTGTGAACACCTTCGAGTGAGGCATGTAAGTCCTCCGCTGCCTGCGACACGTTGCAGAATACAACGTGTCGCAGGCAGCGTGTGGAGTGGCCGGCCGCGACGGCGCAGATGGAGGATCAGTACCCGGCTGGGTTGACGGTGCCGCGCAGCGTCCGAGCTCAGGCGATAACGCCGGCTTCGGCGAGAAGCTCGCGAAGCCGCGGCATGAGGGCGGAAGGCGCGGCGACGATCACGGGTCGGCCTTGCACGGGCTCCTCGAGCACCTCCACCTCGGCACCGGCGGCCGTGGCAATGACGCGTCCGGCGGCCCAGTCCCAGGGTGAGAGATCGAGCTCGTAGTAGGCGTCCACGCGGCCCGCCGCCACATGGCAGAGATCGAGGGCGGCCGACCCGGCGCGACGGATGTCACGCACGCGGGGAAGGACCGTCGCCAGGGCGCGGGCCTGACGGCCGCGCACCTCGGCGTTGTAGGAGAACCCGGTGGCCACCAGTGCTTCGGCCAAGTCGACCGTGCCACGCACGCTGATCGGCAGGCCGTCACACACGGCGCCGTGCCCGGCGATGGCCGCGTATGTGTGCCCGGCCATAGTGTCGTGCACCACCCCGACCGCGGGGCCGTCGTCGACCTCGACCCCGATCGATACGCCGAAGGCGGGGTAGCCATAGACGTAGTTCGTGGTGCCGTCGAGAGGATCGATGATCCAGCGCACGCCGCTCGACCCTTCGCGCAGGGCGCCTTCTTCACCCAGCAGCCCATCGTGGGGCCGGGTCCGCGTCAGGGTCTCGACAATGAGGCGCTCCGCCTCCTTGTCGACCCGGGTAACCAGGTCGGTGACCGAGGACTTGCGCTCGATGGCGAGCCCGCCGGGCACCTCGTCGCTGAGTGCGGCCCTCTGGATCCCCGCGGCCAGCACGGCGAGCTCCCGAGCCAGCTTGACGAGCTCACGCGCCTGTGCGGGCGCCGCCGCCCACGGCTTGGCTTCGCTGCGCACGCCACCAGGTGATGAAGAACCGTGCATGCCGCCATGCTACCCCAGGACTGCCAGCGGCGACCAACGGCCGCCGACAGCGTAACGCGATCGGAGGGTGTGCGGTCGGCCGACACGGCCGGCGTCAGCCTGACGTCAGCCCGACTTCAGCCTGGCTTCAGCCTGGCGTCAGCCAGCCGGCGGTAGCCTCCGCTCGCGGACTTCGTTCACCAACCGGTTCACGAACTCGCCGAGCGGCTGCGGGCCCTTGTCTTCGCCGCGCTCACGCACGCCCACGGTGCCGCTCTCCTGCTCGCGATCGCCGAGCACGAGAATGTACGGCACCTTCTGCAGTTGCGCATCGCGGATGCGTTTGCCCACACTCTCGCCACGGTCGTCGATGTCAACGTGAAGGGTGACGGGCGGCGCGCACGCGCCGGCGGCGCCGGCGGCGCGCAGGGTGCGCAGCACATCCTGCGCGTACTCGCCATGACGGTCGGCGATGGGCAGCACCAGCACCTGCGCGGGCGCCAGCCAGGTGGGCAGGTTGCCGCCGTAGTGCTCCAGCAGGATGCCCATGAAGCGCTCGATCGAGCCCAGCAACGCGCGGTGCACCATCACCGGCCGGTGCTCTTCGTTGTCGGCTCCCGTGTAGGTGATGTCGAGACGCTCGGGCATCGCGAAGTCGACCTGGATGGTGCCGCACTGCCAGGTACGGCCCATGACGTCGCGAATGTGAAAATCGATCTTGGGGCCGTAGAAGGCACCATCGCCGGGGTTCAGCTGGTACTCTAGCGCCCGGCCGTCGGCCGTGACCTCAGCGCTCAGCACATCGGCGAGCACGCCCTCGGCGCGCGCCCACACCTCGTCGCTGCCGATGCTCTTCGCGGGTCGCGTGCTGAGCTCTATCTTCACGTCGCTGAACCCGAAGGCGGCGTAGATGTGCAACATGAAGTGCAGCACGCCGCGCACCTCGTCTTCGAGCTGCTCGGGGGTGCAGTAGATATGGGCGTCGTCCTGGGTGAAGTAGCGCACGCGAAACAGGCCGTGCAGCACGCCGCTCATCTCGTGGCGATGCACGCGGCCCAGCTCGGCCATGCGCAGCGGCAGATCGCGGTAGCTGCGCCGCCGGCTCTTGTAGATGAGCAAGCCGCCGGGGCAGTTCATGGGCTTCACCGCGTACGGTTGCTCGTCGATGGTCGTGAAGTACATGTTGTCTTTGTAGTTGTCCCAGTGACCGCTGCGCTCCCAGAGCTCGCGGCGCAGGATCACCGGCGTGCTGATCTCCTCATAGCCGGCCCTGACGTGCTCCCCGCGCCAGTAGTCGACCATGGCGTTCCAGAGGCGCATGCCCTTGGGGTGGAAGAACGGAAAGCCGGGGCCCTCCTCGTGGAAGCTGAACAGGTCGAGGTCGCGGCCGATGCGGCGGTGGTCGCGCTGGCGGGCCAGCTCGAGGGCCTCGAGGTATGCCGCCAGCTCGTCCTTGCTGGCGAAGGCGGTGCCGTAGACACGCGTAAGCATGGCGTTGTGCTCGTCGCCGCGCCAGTAGGCGCCGGCCAGGCTGGTGAGCTTGAACGTGCCCCTGCCCAGGCGTCCTGTGCTAGGCAGGTGCGGGCCACGGCAGAGGTCGGTGAACTCGCCCTGGATGTAGGTGGAGATGGTCTCCTCGTCGGGCAGGTCGGCGATGAGCTCGACCTTGAAGGGCTGCTGCGCGGCCCTGAACAGCTCGAGCGCCTCGGCACGCGGCAGCTCCTTGCGAGCGATGGCGAGGTCCTCGGCGATGATCTTGGTCATCTCGGCTTCGATCGCGGCAAACTCGGCGTCGCTGATGGGCTCGGCGAACTGGAAGTCGTAGTAGAAGCCGTTCTCGATGGTCGGCCCGATGGCATACCTGGTGCCCGGCCATAGCCGCATGACGGCCTGGGCCAGCACGTGCGCGGCGCTGTGCCGCAGGATGCCGAGCGCGGTGGGGTCGTCACCCTTGAGGGTGACCAGGGCGAGGGCGTCGCCCTCGGCCAGGGTGTGCGTCAGGTCGACCGGCTTGCCATTGACGGAAGCCGCGATCGCGGCCTGTGCCAGTCGCGGCCCGATCGCCTGGGCGGCATCACGCGCGGTGGCACCATCGCCGAGTTCAAGGGGGGAGCCGTCGGGTAGTGTGACATGGACGGACATGCGTCTTCACCGGTCCTTCGTTCGCGCACCCGCGCACCTTGCGGGGGCTGTTGGCCGGGTGAGTCTAGCATGCCTCTCCCTCAGGCCGCTGCTGTGCGCTCGCCGCCGGCGCGCTGAGGCGCGGCGCCGGCGGAACGGCGCCGGCCGTGCTCCCCCGTGCTAGCATCTCTGCCATGATCTACGACCTCAGGCACCGGCAGGTGGCGCTGCTCGTCATCGATGTGCAGGGCGAGTACTTCGACGAAGACGGCCCTGCCTACGTAGAGCACGCCCGCGACATCGTGGGCAACCTGAACCGTCTCATCGACGTCTTTCACGCCGAGCGCCTACCCGTCGTGTTCGTCAAGCACATGCACCGCGGCGACGGCAGTGACGCCGGCCGCATGGCCGACTTCGCCGACCCCGCCGAAGAGGACTCGTTCATCGAGGGAACGCCGCGCGTGGCGCTCATCGCCGAGCTGCACGTGGAGACGCACGACGTGGTGGTGGTAAAGCGCCGCTATAGCGCCTTTCAAGGTACCGATCTGGAGGCCGTGCTCCACACCGCCGGAGCGCGGGCCGTGGTGATCTGCGGCCTTATGACGAGCTTCTGCTGCGAGACCACGGCCCGCGACGCGCACGGCCGCGACTACGAGGTGCTCTTCGTGGTCGATGCCGTGGAGGGCCCGGACCTCGAAGATGCGGAGGGCCGCGAGGTCACGCACGACAAGGTGCTGGCGAGCACCAGCACGGCCCTGGGCGCCGGATTCGCCGAGATCGTCGAGACCGCCGACGTGATCGCGAGGCTGGGCTGAGGCGCGGGCGACGCCGGCGACGGATCGGGCGTGACTACTGCGCGACCAGCACCGACGTCAGCTCGAACTTGTGGCCAGAGGAGACAGCCTCCTCGTCGTCGAGGTCGTCACCGTTGATCGAGCGCTGCGCCGCCAGCCCCGCCGACCGGCTGACGCGTTCCCAAGGGAGCCCTGCGAAGCGACACGCCACGTTGATGCGGGCCCGCAACTCCGCGGCGTTGGCCGGCGTGCGCACGGCGTCGTCGGCGCCGGCCTCAAGCCCCTCGGCGATGTCGTGCCCCGCGCGCGCGAGCAAGATGACGTACGGCGGCCCCGCCTCGTGATAGGCCCGTACTAGACGACAGAGCTCGGGGCCGTCGAGCCCGGGCAGATCCCAGTCGACCAGGGCAACCGCCGGCGAGTGCGGCTCCAGGAGTAACTCAAGGGTCTCGGTGCCTTCGCCGGACTCGATCATCTCGAGGTCTGCGACCTTCGCGGCGGCCACCACTTGTCTGAGTGCGAGCCTCGCCGTGCCGTCGCCGTGTGAGATCAGAAGCTGCATGACTCCTCCCGTCGCAGATGCCCAGCTTCGTGGCGCGCAGTGCGCGGGTACTCCCCATGAGTCAGTATCCGCTCCCCGGATCGCGTCTGCGATAGAACAGATGCCCATGCCCACTTGCGCCGGCAGCACGCCCGCGTTCATCGACTGTTCATCTTCCCTGGCAACAACCCGCCAGAGACTCGACTCGACCCGAGGATGGATCACGTGAGCACGGAGTGGGAGAGCGCTGACGCCGAGACGGAGCGCGCCGGATGGCGAGCTCGTGAAGAGGCGCCGGCGCGGCCGCGAGCGGCTGCGCCGGCGCCCAGCCGGTGGGTCGCCCGCCTGTTCGGCTGGCTCGCCGGCCTCGGCATGGTGATTACCATTGCCCTGCTCGTGCCCGTCGAGAAGCTAAGCGTGCTGACCGCTCCCGGTGGCGTACTTACGGCCCTCGGCCGTGTTACCGGCCTCGCCGGCGCCTACCTCATGCTGGTCACCTTATTGCTGATCGCGCGTATACCGGCGGTGGAGAGTGCCCTGGGCCAGGACCGGCTCGTGAGCATGCACCGCCGTCTCGGTCCCTGGGTGCTGGGTCTGGTCGCCGCGCACGTGTGGTTTGTGACTCTCGGTTATGCCCAGCAGCTGCGCAGCGGCTTCGTGCATGAGCTCGTGGCGATGATCACCACCTTCCCCACTATGCTGCCGGCGGCCGTCGGGTTCGGTCTGCTGGTGCTGGCGGGCGTCACTTCGTACCGCTACGTGCGTGCCAAGATGCGCTACGAGACCTGGTGGGCCGTGCACCTCTACACGTACCTCGCCGTGGCCCTCTCGCTGCCGCACCAGATCCTCACCGGCGCGCCGTTCATCGGTAATCCGGCGGCGCGGGCCTGGTGGATCTCCCTCTGGGCCATGACGGCCGGGACCGTGCTGGTCTACCGCTGGGGCCTTCCGCTGGTGCGCAGCGTGCGCCACCGCCTCGCCGTGGAAGCGGTGGAAGTGGAGATGCCCGGCGTGGTCTCGGTGGTCATGCGCGGCCGCCATCTCGACCGCCTGCCGGTCGCCGGTGGCCAGTACCTGCAATGGCGCTTCCTGAAGCGCGGGATGTGGTGGCAGGCGCATCCGTACTCGCTCTCGGAGTTGCCGACCGCCAACAGGATGAGGATCACGGTGAAGCGTCTGGGCGACCACAGCGAGGCGCTGGCACAGCTCACGCCGGGCACGCGGGTGGCCATAGAGGGTCCCTATGGCGCCTTCACCCACCACGCGCGCTACCACGACCGCGTGCTCCTGGTGGCGGCCGGCGTGGGCGCCACGCCAGTGCGTGCCCTGCTGGACGACCTGCCACGGCACGTCGACGTGGTCGCCATCCTGCGCGGCACGGCTGAACACGATCTGGTGTTGCGCGACGAGATCGCGCGGCTGGTGAGCGAGCGCGGCGGCCGGCTCCACGAGGTGGTCGGCCCGCGCTCGCAAGCCCCCCTCGATGCGCCGGCGTTGCGTGACCTGGTGCCCGACATCACGGCGCGCGACCTGTTCGTCTGCGGCCCGAGTGGCTTCATGAAGACGCTCGTCTCGGACGCGCAAGCGCTCGGCGTGCCCGACCGGCAGATCCATTACGAGGACTTCACGTTCTAGGGCCACGAGACCCGACGGGAGCACAGGAGGTGTCATCATGAAGCGTTCAATCATCATCATCGCCGCCACGGCGGCCGGTCTGGGTCTTACCCTCAGCTTCCGGCCGCACTCGACGACCACCGCCGCCACCCTGGCCGGCCTCTCGACCGGAACCACGGGTGGGGCCGGCACCCAGACCGTGGTAGGCACTGATCAAGCCCTGTCGGCCGGCCTGGGCGACATCCAGGTGAAGGTCACCGCCGCGGGGGGCAAGATCACCGGCGTCGGCATGGCGCAGATGAACCTGCACGGGCCGCAGTCGCAGCAGATCTCGGCCAGCATCATCCCTCAGCTCGAGCAGCAGACCATAGCCAGCAACGGCGGCCCCATTCACGCGGTCTCGGGCGCCACCTTCACGAGCCAGGCCTACGCCAGGTCGCTGCAGGCCGCCCTCGTCAAGTTCGGAGGATCCAATGCATCTCTCGCTGCAGCAGGTAATGGGAACGGTAGTGTCATTCAGTCTGGTGGAGGGGACGACGGCGGCGGCGACTGACGGCCCTGAAGAGGCGACGAAGCGCATGGACCGGCGCGCGCCGCAGCGCCGCGGGACGCAGCGCCGCGCGGCGGGCAGGAGAGCGGCGCGCGGAAGGGCGGAGAACGCCACGGGTTGGCGTCCGGCTGGCCAAGGCCCGGCCGCCAGCGACGCGTTCGCCGCCCGCGAGACCGCCGCCCTCGAACGTGCGCGGGCCCAGCTGCGCTGGATAGACGAGGTGTTCAGCACATGGAATTCCCAGAGCCCGGTCAGCCGGCTACGGCGCAGTGAGATAGAGCTCGAGCAGGCGCCGCCGGAGGTGGCGCAGGTGCTCGAGCTCTGCCGCCGCGCCCGTGACGCCTCGGGCGGCTGGTTCGACCCCTGGAGGCTGCCCGGTGGGGTAGACCCCACCGGCCTCGTCAAGGGCTGGGCCACCCAACGAGCCCTCGACGAGCTCCAGCGAGGCGGTGTGCCGGCAGCCTTGGTCAACGCGGGCGGCGACATCGCCGTGTACGGAAACCCGGAGCCCGGCCAGCCGTGGCGGATAGGCATCCGCCACCCCCTGATCGCCGACGAGTTGCTGCTGACCGCCGAGATCGACGGACCCGGCGCGATAGCCACCTCGGGGGCTTATGAGCGCGGCGACCATGTGCTCGTGCCAGGCAGTGGCGCCCCGGCCCAAGGTCTCATCTCGGCGACCGTCATCGGTCCCGACCTGGCCTTCGCCGATGCCCTGGCCACGGGGCTGTTCGCCTCCGGCGGCGAGGCTCTGGAACGTATCTCGCGGCTGCACGGCTACCACGCCGTGGTGGTCACCGCCGACGGCCGCCTGCGCGCCTCACGCGGCCTGCCCTTCAGCCTCAAGTACGGCGTCTAGGCTGGCCTCCAGCGGCCCAGGTCAGGCACCTGAGCCGCCCCATGGCGGGCGCGAGTACTGACCCTCGCCACATCGGGGTAAGAGAGCGGCACGCACGAGGCGGCCGGCCACAGGCAGCGCGCGGCCGGCGCGCGCTGCCCGGCAACCCGGACAACGGAGAGCGAAGCCATGACGTCCGCCCCCCGCACTATCTTCGTGACCGGCGATGTGACCATCGACTGGCTGCTGCTTCCCGGCGACGGTGAGCGCGGCGGCGCGGTGGACTTCATCTGGATGTGGGGCGGCGACTACTCCTGTCGCGCGCTGGTGAGCGCCGGCGGCGCCGCCTCACACGCCGACATCCTGCGGCGCACCGTCGAGGCTTCGGGGCGCCGCGACGTGATCGTGGTAGGACCGCAGCTGCCGCCCGAGACTCTGTCCTCGCCCTTCCACCCCGGACACCCCCATACGTTCGCTCGCATCGAGCGCTTTCCGCGCCGGCTGGGTGAGGCCGGCCACGCCTGGCGCATCCGCGAGTTCCTGGGCACCGACATGACGCGGGCAGGCGCGCCGGACGATGGTGGACCAGGGCCGGCCGGCCACGCACCCGCCGCGCCCGCGGACATCGATACACTGACGATCGTCGATCACGCGGTGGGCTACCGCGAACGCTGCGCCGACCTGCCGGCACTGCTCGCCGCCCGGCCGCACGACATCGTCTGGCAGACCGGCGCGCCTCTCGTAGGCTCCCGCCTCGCCGACCTGTTGCTCCGCGAGCACGCAGACCGCCTCACCGCCGTCACGTCCTCGGACGAGCTGCGCAAGTCGGGTGCCGAGGTGGGGTATCCGCTCTCATGGGAGCAGATCACAGAAGAGATCGTGGCGGCCGTGCGCGCTCACCCGCTGGCCGCCGCGCGCCGCGTGATCGTCATCATCGGCGCCTCGGGAGCCGTGATCGTGGAGCGCGACGCCGACGCCGTGCTGGTGTTCGACCCCCACTCGCAAGAGAGCGACTGGGGCCGTCGTCACCCGGGAGTCGGCGCCGGCTACGGGCGCTGCATCGATGCCGCCGTGGCGCTCGGCCTGGCGGGCGGCGGCGAGCCCGCGCTGCTCGACTGCGTCAAGCGCGGGCTCGCCGCCGCCCGCGCCGCCCACGTGGCCGGCCTCCAGGTCGCCGGCGATCAGGGCACCGACGCCAATCCGTTTCCGCTCGACGAGGTGGCCCGCACGCTCCTGCGCGACGACGAGGTCTTCGCCAGCACGGTGTACCAACCAGCGCGCGGACCGTCGATCCTGGCCCAGACCTATGCCGGCACGTCCCTCGCCGAGGTTGCCGCGGCCACCGCGGTGCATGGCACGGCGAGCCTGCCGCATGGCATCCCCGTGGAGACCGTGGGCGCCTGGTCGTCGGTCGATCGCGCCGAGATCGAGAATCTGCGCAGCATGCGCAACATCGTGGAGGAGTACGTGCTCCGCAACGCCCGCGGGGTGCGTACCGGCCAGCCCCTCTCGCTGGCCGTGTTCGGCCCGCCCGGCTCAGGCAAGACCTTCGCCGTGCGCCAGATGGCCGCCGATCTGCTGCCGGGCCGCTCGCGACGCCTCGAGTTCGACCTCTCCGAGCTGCACACCGAGGCCGACCTGCACGCTTCCCTGCACGTGGTGCGCGACGCCGCCCTCGAGGGCGATCTTCCGCTGGTGTTCTGGGACGAGTTCGACTGCCCCATGGGTGGCACGCCGCTCGGATGGCTACACCTCTTCCTCTCCCCCATGCAGAACGGCCGCTTCCGCGAGGGCAGCGCCTACCACCCGCTGGGCCCCGCGATCTTCGTCTTCGCCGGCGGCACGGCGGCGCGCTTCGACGAGTTCGTCGCCTTCGGCGACGCCCGTGCCGAGAAGGCCGCCAAGAAGCCCGACTTCATCAGCCGCCTGCGCGGCTACATCAACGTCCACGGACCGAACCGGCAAGACGAGCAGGATGTGGCCTGGTCACTGCGTCGCGCCCTGCTGCTGCGTTCGCTCATCGCGGCACGCGCGCCGCAGATGCTGCACGCCACCGCGGGTGAGCCCTCTCTCGCCATCGACGACGGCGTGCTGCGCGCCTTCCTGCAGGTGCCCGAGTACATTCACGGCGCCCGTTCCATGGAAGCGATCATTCAGATGAGCACGCTGAGCGGCAAGCCACGCTTCGAGCGCTCCAGCCTGCCGGCGCCGCAGCAGCTAGGCGTGCACGTGGACGCCGACGAGTTCTTGCGGCTGGTGCGTTCGTAGGCGACGGGCCAGCGGTCACCAGCCAGCCGGCCGCCGGCGAGCGGCACACACTGCCCGCCGGCGGCCGGCTCCTTAGCACTTGGTTCAGGTCTGCCGCGATACCGGCGCGGAGACGGGCCGGCGACGGTCAGGCCGCGCGACGCGTCTGATCGCTCACGTCGGTGACGCCGCTCGTGCCCCTTGACTCGCTGGTCTCTTCGTACCTGCTGCCCGCCGACGCGGCGCTCTCACGCGCCCCGTACACGGTCAGCCCGTAGATGACCAGGAAGTCGATGCTCATGATCATCAGCGACCAGAGCGGATACGCCTGTGCAAACAGGAGCTGGCCGAGCGCGCTCAGGCCGGCCACGGTGACGCCGAGCCAGCGAGCCCACTGGCGACCGCTCAGCACGACGATGCCAGACGCGATGCCCACGACGCCCACGGCGAAGGTGATCCAGCCCCAGGTGTGTAGACCGCTGAACAGGTACACAGCGGTCTGGGAGAAGAACGTTGAACGGTAGACGGCCATGAGGCCGTCGATGAGGGCGAACAAGCCCCCTATGGCCAGTACGACGGCCGAGAACACGACCCAGCCGGCGGCTCTGGTTGAACGGGAATCCATATGACAGCTCCTTGAGCTCTCGTGATGTCGGACACTTACTACGACAGTGCAATAGTGCCCGCATCTACTCTAAATATCACGCCCAGGTACGGCCTTGACGAGAGTCCCGTCCTCGCGTCTTCGCAGCACCTCGTGCTCAGCGTGCTGGCAGATCCTGGGCCAGCACCACCGACGTCGCGACCTGCCGCTCGGGGATGTTCCAGTAGCGCCGCAGCAGACGGTCTTTCTCCGCCTCCGTGACGAGCCTGAAGCCGTGGCGTTCGTAGAACCGCAAGGCCCACCAGGCGTCGGCCCACGTGCCCACCAGCAGCGGCCTGCTGGCGAGCCCGGTGAGATGCTGGAGCAGACGCGCTCCGAGGCCACGACGCTGACGATCAGGCCGCACGTAGGCGTGCCGGATGAGCGTGACGTCGTCTACATCCTGGCTGCCCATCACGGCCACCAGCGCGCCCGCCTCGAAGGCACCCCAGAAGCCCACGCCGGCGGCGATCTCCTGCCGCAATTCCTCCGCCGGCATATACGGATGACCGTAGCGGTCGGCGGGGATCACGCCTTCGTAGGCCCGCGCCGCGGCATTGATGATCGAGAGCATCTCGTCGAAGTCGACCTCCGTGCAGGCATGCACGGCAGCCTCGCCGGGCGTCGCGCTGGCGCGCGAAGGCCCCACTCTCATCCTGCCTCCTCATCGTGACCGGCATCTCCTGACCCGGCCACGAGTGTACACGGATTCGCGAACCTGCCGTAAGGGCTCGCCGGCGACCGGTCAGCGACCCGCCCACGCGCTCAGCACAGCCTCCAACTCGATGCGCGGCCCGGCGGCCACCCCGTCCTGGCCTTCAGCCCGAGCTTCGTCCAGCGCGCAATACGCCTTGGCGATCAGCTCGTCGCCGGACTCGTCGTGCCCCGTGGCCCCGCCCAGGCTCGCCGTAACGAGAGAACCAGCGTCGCCCGGGAGAGGCCTGGCGGTCACCTCACGGTGCAGACGGCGCAGCACGTGGGCAACATCGTGAACGCCCGTCGCGGGTAGCACCACAAGGAACTCGTCGAACGACAGCCGGCCAAAGGCATCGTAGGGGCGCAGCACGCAACGAACACGGCGCACAACTTCGGCCACGAGAGCAGCGGCGATCTCCGGCCCAGGCCCCGCGCTCACACGCTCCAGGCCGTCCAGACACAGCAGGCCGACGCTCAGGTCGGTGCGCTCGCGGCTTGACCGCGCCAGCTCCTCGTCGAGCCGTCGCAAGACAGCGCGACGCTGCATCATCCCGGCACGGAGAGCACTCGTGGGCGCTTTCATGAGCTCCTCCTCCACCTCGCCTGCGCCGCACCCCGACGGTGCGGCAACGTTCACTACTAAGGTCGGTAGCGAGATTCCCGCCGAGGATGGGCACGGGTGCCCCTCTTGGTCTGGGCTCACGCCACCGCTGCCGGTCGCCAGCCGGCGGGCCGTCAAGGCAGGAATCCGCGAGCCCCGCGCTGAATCCATCAAGCCACAGCACCCAGCTGCCGATTAACATCGTTGGGGTCATGGGGGTCAGCAGTGGAGTCAGCGCGCGACAGACCCAGGCTGTTTCTCACTTTCGCCGAGAGCGATCTCGGGTTGGTGAGACCCGTCGCCGCGCAACTTCGCCAGCGCGGCTGCGTGGCGGTCGACTACGCCGTGCCCGCCGAGCCGTTCGCGGCCCAGCGTTCGTACCTCATCCGTGCCAGCCTGGCCCTGCGCATCCAGCGCTGCTGCGCCGCGGTCTACCTGTTCGGCAGCCAGGCCCTCAGTGACGAGTGGGTGCGCTGGACTCTCGGCGCCGCCCGAGAGTTGAGCCTGCCACTGCTCGGAGCGCCTCTCACCGGGTCGTCCTCCGACGAGACCGTCGATCTGCTCTCCGGCCTGGGCGTGGAAGTGGTTCCCCTCTCGACGGACAGCATCGCCGAGCGGTTCTTGCCCTGGGTCTGGCACACTGAGGGAAGCCGGGCGAACCCTGTGACCCTCGCCCTCCACATGATGCGGCACTCCCTGCACTGACCGGGCGCCCGCACGACGCAGCTTGAGCTAGAGTAGGCCCGAACGGGAGGGCTCATGGCCGATCACTCAGACGCTCCGCTCATCATCACGGCGGCGCTTACCGGGTCGCGCATCAGCAAGCAGCAAACGCCGCACATCCCCATCACGCCGCAGGAGATCGTGCACTCGGGGATCGGCGCCTGGGAGGCCGGCGCGAGTGTGCTACACATACATGTGCGAGAGGTCTCTACGGGCCTGGGCACCCAGGACCCGGCCGTGTTCGCCGAGGTCGTCACGGGCCTGCGCGCCGCCACCGAGGCCGTGCTCTGCCTCACCACCAGCGGCATCCCGGGGCGTAACCTCTCCTTAGAGGAACGCCTCGCGCCACTCGCCTTGCGGCCCGAGATGGTGTCGTTCGATGCCGGCTCGATCAACACCGAAGCCGGAGTGTTCGTGAATGAGCCCGCGTTTCTCGACGCCCTGGCGGTGGCCGCCGGGGACGCCGGCGTGAAGCTCGAGCTGGAGTGCTTCGACACGGGCATGATCGCCACCGCCGTGCGCTACCACGAGCGTGGCCTGATCCCCGCGCCGCTGCACTTTCAGCTCCTGCACGGCAGCAGGTTCGGCATGCCGGCAACTACGGCGGCCCTGGCCGCCGCCACCGGCATGCTCCCCGGAGGCTCCACCTGGTCGGTCATCGGCATCGGCCGCGCGCAACTCGCCATGGCTATGATGGCCCTGCCTGCGGGTGGCCACGTGCGCGTGGGCCTCGAAGACAACATCTACTACCGAAGCGGCGAGCTGGCCACCGGCAACGCCCAACTCGTGGAACGCGTCACGCGGCTGGCCGCCGAGCTCGGCCGCCCCGTCGCCTCGGCCGCTCAGGCGAGGCGTATCCTGGGCCTCGCGTAGCGCTTCTCTCAGATGCCGATACCGGGCCAAGTTCCTCGCCCCCGGGCCGCGGGTACCCTGAGCGCGATAGACCGTTCGCCAGGCGGGCGCCGACGGCAGACCCGCGACGACAGGCAGGAGCGTGACGCATGACCAAGCTTCCCGACGAACTCCGCGACCTCCTGGCCGGCGGCCACAACGTGTGGGTCGCCACGGTGGGTTCGGACGGCATGCCCAACGTGGCGATCAAGAGCAGCGGCGCGCTGCTTGACGACGAGCACATCTACTTCGCCGACATGTTCGGTCGCAAGACCCGCGACAACCTGGTGCACAACAGCCGGGTCGCAGTGGGCATACACGACCGCCGGCGCCACATCGCCATGCAGATCAAGGGCCACGCCGAGCTCATCGACAAGGGCACCGTGTTCGCCCAGGCCAACGAGCGCCTGGCACGGCACGCCGACGACATGCAACTGGCGCCTATGAAGTACCTCGTGCGGATCACCGTGGAGTCGGTGTGGGATATGACGCCCGGTCCGCACGCCGGCGAGCAGATCAGGTAACGGCGGCCCCGCCGTCGAGCGCGTGGACGACTTCATCCGCGGCCTTCCCAAGGCCGAACTGCACGTGCACCTCGAGGGCACCCTCGAGTCGGAGCTCATGTGCCGGCTGGCCGGCCGCCACGGAGTCGCCACTCCGCGGGCCTGCCTCGGCGGCGGCGAGTACCGCTTCAACGACCTGCGGTCCTTTCTCGACCTTTACTATGAGGGCGTCTCGGTTCTCGTCAGCGCGGCGGATTTCTACGAGCTCACTGCCGCCTACCTGCGGCGCGCGCACGCCGACGGTACGCGGCATGTGGAGGTATTCTTCGACCCGCAGAGCCACGTGGCTCGAGGCGTGCCGTTCCCTGACGTGATAGAGGGCATCCGGCGGGCGCTCGCCGAGGCCGAGCTGGAGCTCGGCTTGAGCTCGCGCCTCATCATGTGCTTTCTGCGCGACCAGGGCCCCGCCGACGCCCTCGTCACCCTGGAGACGGCGCGGCCCTACCGCCACGTGATCGCCGGCGTGGGGCTCGACTCCGCCGAGGCCGGCTATCCGCCGCGTGACTTCGAGGCCGTGTTCCGGACGGCGCGAGGAGCCGGCTTCGCCGCCGTCGCCCACGCCGGCGAAGAGGGCCCGGCCGCCTATGTGTCCGAGGCTCTCGACGTCCTGCACGTAGCGCGCATCGATCACGGCGTGCACGCGGCCGACGACCCCGACCTCGTCGCGCGCCTGGCACGCGACCGTGTGCCGCTCACCATGTGCCCGCTCAGCAACCTGGCCCTGCACGTGACGCCCGATCTGGCGCGTCATCCGCTCAAACGGCTTCTACAGGCCGGGGTCGCCGTGACCGTGAACTCAGACGACCCTGCGTACTTCGGCGGTTACCTGGTCGCCAACTATGCCGCCATCGCGCGGGCGCTCGACCTCACTCTCGGCGATATCGTAGCTCTGGCGCGCCACTCCGTGGAGGCGGCCTGGCTCCCTCAGCGCCATCGCCGGGACCTTCTCGACGAGATCGCCGCCTACGCCGCCGCCCACGGTGCATGAGAGCCCTCGAGCTCGGCCGGGGTACAGAAAACCTTCTACCATTCCGATAGGAACGGCTAAGAGCCTATCCCGGTAGGGATGTGTGACCGGGGTGCTCGTGGGCCGACAGTGCGGTGCGGCTTCGTCGCCCCCCACCAAAGCGTTCCTGCGGGGGCTTTTGGGGCGGTTCCGAGACGGCTCCCTCGTAGCCGAGCTACGTGGGAGCCGGGCAGGGGCCGATGTGCCCACGGGCACATCCGGGCGTGCAGGCCTACCGGGATAGGCTCTAGAGAAGAGGCCCGACCCGGGCGGGGCAGCTCGGGCCGAGCGAGGAAGACCCGACGATCACCGACGCCCGGTCCCAGCGGGTCGGGTGCCGACGCCGTGCAGGATGTCTGCGACGCGTGCTGAAGCGACCGTCGAGCCGCACTGGAGTGAGCAACCGAGGAGGATCCCATGACCAGCCCATACAGCGGTTTCGCCGGAGCCGCCATCGCAACCGTGATTCTGTTCGCGCTCGCAGTGTACGTTATCGGTGTCATCGGGCTCTGGAAGACCTTCGTGAAGGCCGGACATCCCGGCTGGGCAGCCATCATCCCCTACTGGAACCTCTGGATCTGGGTCAAGATTGCCGGCCGCCCGGCTTGGTGGTTCTGGGTCATTCTGGCTGGTTCGCTTCTGGGAGCTATCCCCGTCCTCGGCTACATCCTGGTCATCGCCGTGTTCGTCATGAGCCTCTTCCTGGCCCTCGACGTGGCCCGGAACTTCGGCAAGAGCAGGGCCTTCGGCGTGGGCCTCTGGCTGCTCAGCATCATCTTCGTGCTCATCCTCGGCTTCGGCGACGCCCAGTATCTCGGGCCCCAGGCCGCCGCCGCGGGACCGCCCACGCATCCTCTACCGCCGGCACCCCTGCCGCCTATGCCGCCGGCACCCTTGCCCCCTATGGCCGCCGGCGCCCCCGCCGGCCGGGCCCATGCCGCCGGCGCCGCCGGCCGGCCCCACCCCACCGACCCCCCCTATGGGCCCAACGCCGCCGCCGCCGTTACAGTGACGACGAGCAACGCCGGTCTCCGGCTCCGGTAGGTCGGCGGAAGCTCACGGGCCGGCGGCCATCCCGGTGGGCGCCGGCCGTGGGCGCCGGCCGTGGGCGCCGGCTACTCCACCCAGGTCACCAGCTCCTCCAGCGGCGCCCGCGAGCGTTGGAACGTGTTGGCGGCCGCCTGAAGATCTGGAGACCCGAGGGTTACGGAGATGACGAAACGCTTGCTCTCGGTCCCCGGCAGCAACGCGCGCAGAATCCGCGGGTACCGTACGATGGTCGCCACGATGCACGTACCCAGGCCCTTGCTGTAGGCGGCCAGGCACACGCTCTGCACCAGCACGCCTACGTCGAAGCCCGCATAGGCCTCCGCCAGACAATCGTCGAAGCCGAACACCAGCAGGCACGGCGCGCCGAACAGATCGCCCATGCGCGCCAGCGCCGCGGCCGGATCGCTGGGTTCGCCGGCGGCCTCCAGGGTGGCGGCACGGCTGCGCATGAGCGCCGTCGTGCGGGCGGAGCACATCGCGGGCCACTCCAGCGTGGGCACAAGATCCGGCTCAGGCGGCTCGTTGCGCTCGGCCGCGCCACGAAACTCCTCTTTGAACCTCTCCAGGGCGCGGCCCGCGACCACCCAGATATCCCACGCCTGGGTGTTGCGCCACGACGGCGCCCAGTGTGCCTCGTCGAGGATCTCCCGCACGACGGCCTCGGGCACCGGATCGGGCTTGTAGGCGCGAATGCTACGCCGGCCGCGAATCACTTCGTCGAACTCCATGCTCCACGTCTCCTTGCCTGATTGTATGCGCGGCTGAGCCTACATCCGGACAACGGCGTCGCTTGACAAAGCCCCGCGCACACGGTTGTATTTCACATAATGTACGTACAAATCCCACATCGCTGTGATGTAGACAGCCCCCGCCCCGGAGCGACGCCGCCCCAGACGGAGTCGGGCGCCCCCTTGCCCTCCGCCCCGCACTCCATTGAACTGGCTGATGCTCCGTACCCGTGATCGGCGCGAGCGGCGCGCCCAACCGGCAGCCGCTCGCGCCATCACATCTCTCGTGGCGAGCGCCATCCCGAAGGTGCCGTTCTGCCGCCACGCCGATGCCAAGGAGGAGGATGTGAGCGACGACCTCAGCGACAAGCTCGTCGAGATGCGCGAAGACGACGTGCTTGCCGCGGTGCGAATGTCCCGTGATGCCGGCGCGCCGTGCGCAGACATCATCGCCACGCTTCAGGAGGGCATGCGCACCATCGGCGCCAAGTACGAGGCCGGCGAGTACTTCCTCTCCGAGCTCATCATGTCGGCAGAGATCTTCAAGCGTGCCCTCGTGGAGTTAGGCGTTGACCGGTCACAGGCGAACGACGGCGCCAAGGCAACGGTCGTACTCGGCACAGTGGCGGGCGACATCCACGACATCGGCAAGAACATCGTGGCCAGCGTGCTGGACGCCAACGGCTTCAAGGTTATCGACCTCGGTGTGGACGTGAGCGCCGCCGCCTTCGCCGCCGCCGTCAGGGAGAACAACGCCCAGGTCGTAGGCCTTTCGTGCCTCCTGACCACGGCTTTCGAGGCCATGGAGACCACGATTCAGAATCTCGCCAGCGCCGGGCTGCGGCGCCGCGTCAAGGTCTACATTGGGGGCGGCCCCGTAACAGCGGAGCTCGCCGGCCAACTCGGCGCCGACGGAGCGGGGATGAGTGCCCAGGAGGCCGTGATCCTGGCACAGAAGGCCGTCGGCGGAGGTGGCGCATGATTCTCAGCACCCAGGACCCCGATCCTCGCCGGCGGCGCCTCGCGAGGGCAGTGGCCCTCGAGCCGGTCGACCGTGTGCCCGTGGTGCTGGAGGGCGTCGCCTGGTGCGCGCGCATCACGGGCATGACCCTCGCGCGCTTTCTCAGCGATCCGCTTCTGGCAACTCAGGCCAACATAGAGGCTTTCAACGCGGTTGCCGATGCGGATAGCGTGAACAACCCCACGTTCTCGGCGTCATCCCTGAATTTCCTCTGGATGACCAAAGTGAAGAAGCCCGGCGAGGAGCTGCCAGACGACGAGCTCTGGCAGGTCGAGGAGTCGGGTCTCATGGAGGCGGCAGACTACGAGCGCATCGTCGCCGAAGGCTGGGGAGCTTTTCAGGCGGAGTACCTGAACGAGCGCATCGCCCCCGGTCGTTTCGAGGAGTTCCTCGCTTTCGTGCAGGGCTCGCAGGCTGTAGCGGACACGGTGAACGCCGCCGGCGTGCCGTTTCTCAGCATGGGAGTGCTCACCACGCCATTCGAGCATCTCTGTGGCGGCCGCACGTTCACGGAGTTCGTCTTCGACCTCTACCGCATCCCAGAGAGGGTCGCAGCCGCGATGCAGGCGATGATGCCCGGCCTGTGCGACGCCGGCATCGGCGTGAACAAGGCCGTAGGCTCGCCGGGCATCTGGATCGGCGGCTGGCGCTCGGCCAGCAAGATGCTCGCACAGCCACTTTGGGACCGGTTCGTGTTCCCGTACCTGAAAGACATCGTGCAGCAGGTCGCCGACGCGGGCCTCATCCCTATCCTGCACCTCGACTCCAACTGGACACGCGACCTGCCGCGCCTACGTGAACTGCCCGCCAGAACCTGCATCCTGTCGCTCGACAGCCTGACCGACATCCGCAAGGCCAAGGAGGTCCTCGGCGACCACATGTGCATCATGGGCGACGTGCCGCCGGCACTTCTGAGCAACGGCACGCCAGATCAGGTGTACGAGCATTGCCGCAGGCTCGTTGCCGACATTGGGCCCACCGGCTACATCCTGCAGTCTGGCTGCGACATCCCCGTAAACGCGCCGCTCGACAACGTGAGAGCCATGGTGGCGGCAGCCCGCGACACGTAGCCCGCTCTGCAAGGCGCACCACCAGCGCGGGCCGCACCCGCCGACGCTCGACTTCTCGAAGACCTAGGCGCCGTACTTCTTGCCGGCCTCGATCATGGCCTTTACACACTCGGGCTTGGCCTCGTCGATCACGATGCCGGAGCCGAGGATGAAGCCCCCGGGGCTGGCCACGTCGGCGACGAGCTGTTTCACGTACTCGGCGACCTCGTGCGCCGTGCCGGTGGTGAGCAGCGCGCCGGGCACGTTGCCGCCGAAGCACTGGTAGCCACCGAGGTGCCTGCGCACCTCTCTCATGTCGGTGGCGTCGAACATCCAGATCATGCGGCCCGCCGGGATCTCCTCGTCGTGGATCGCCTCGAGGCGCTCGTTGTAGCCGCCCTCGGCGAAGCAGAGCGGCACGACGCCCTGCTCGATGAGGCCATTGAGCACGGCCTTCAGCGTGGGCCAGTAGAACCTCTTGAAGTCCTTGTCGCTGAGAAAGCCGTCGGCGCCCTTGTGCAGCGGGATGAACACCAGCGGATGGCGGTTCACGTCGCAGGCGCGCACGCCCCAGTCGATGGCCAGCGGCACAAGACGCTCGCAGGCCTCGAGCACCTTCTCCGGCCGGCGGAACGTGTCGAGCATGAGCCCGCGCGTGCCGCGCAGCGTGTCGCCGAGGATGTCGTAGGGCGCCTTGGTGGCGCCGCCGGCGAACCCGGGCACGCCGTACATGGCCGTCGCCTTGCCGTCCATGGCGCCGAAGGCCTGCACCCACTCGAGGGCGACGCGGCCCGCCTCGAGCATCTTCTGGAACATCTCCTGCACCGGCGCCAGGCCCCAAGGTATGAAGAACGGGCCTGTGAGCGGCGCCTCGACGAGATCGGTGAACGGCGACAGCATGCCCCACGGCTCCATGGCGCCGAAGATGCGCGGCAGGTAGAAGCGCTGCCAGTAGTTGGAGGGGTCGGCGATGAGCAGATCGTACTCGTCGGGCTTCATGTACTCGCGCTCGTTGAACTGGTAACCGCTGTCGTCGGAGACACCGTGGCCCGGCCAGTCGTAGAGCTTGTAGTCGAGCACGTCGAAGATCTGGCACGGGGCGATGTTGATGGAGAAGGCGAGCACGTCCTGCTGGAACTCGGCGTGGTACTTCTGCCAGGCCACCGCGAGCTTGTCGAACTCGTAGTAGGCCTCCCGCGCGTCGAGCCCGGCCCACAGTGCCGGAAAGAGGCCGATCCAGGGGGCGATAGGTACACGCGAAGGTCTCTTGAGCTCGATGGCGTCGCGCAGCATGCCGACGCGCTCGCGGTAACCCTGCCTCACCTGCGCAGAGACGAACTCGACGTTGGCCGGCTCGAGCCAGGCCTGCATGCGCGCCTCGAAGCGCTGGTCGGGGGTGAGCTTGTCCCAGTCGTCGGTGAGCACCTCATTCACCTCCCAGCCACGACTTCGCCAGTTCGACGGCCTCCACCGCGTCTCTACCCCAGCCGTCGGAGCCAGTATACTCGCGCACCTGATCGGTAATGGGGGCACCGCCCACCATGATGCGCACAGCGTCGCGTACGCCTGCCTCGTCGAGCGCGGCAACGGTACGCTTCATAGCCTCCACGGCGTTCGTGAGCAGACCGCTCATGGCGACGATCCTGGCGCCGTCACGGGCGGCCTCGACGAACTTCTCCTGGGGCACGTCGACCCCGAGATCGATCACCTCGAACCCCGCGATGTCGAGCATGGTGGCCACGATGTCTTTGCCGATGTCGTGGATATCGCCCTTGACCGTGCCCAGCGCGATCTTGCCGAGCTTCTCCTCGGCGGGCACGGCGGCCAGGTGTGGCTTGAGCTTGCCCGAGATGGCCTGCATGATCTCGCCGGCCATGATGAGCTCGGGGATGAAGGCCTCGCCGCAGGCGAAGCGCTCCCCGATCACGTCCATCGCCCGCTTGCAGTCGCCGAGAATACCGACTGGGTCGGCCCCTTCGCCCAGCAGGCGGTCGACAATCGCCAGCGCATCTTCTTCGCGCAGCTCGACGACTGCGTTCGTCAGCTCATCCGTCACTGTTCCTCCTACACTGTGTTCAGACTACGTGCCCGCCGGTACCGGCCGGTCCGCTTGGGTGTCGCTCCGCTCGACCTGCGCCTCGCCCATGTAGAGAGCCTCGAGGCGCGCATCGCCGCGCAGCTCGTCGGGCCGGCCGCCGAGGGCGATGGTGCCCTTCTCCATCACGAACACCCTGTCGGCCAGAGCCAGGCCACGTTCCACGTTCTGCTCGATGAGCACCATCGTGGTGCCCTCGTCGCGGATCCTCACCAGGGTCTCGTACAGCTTGTCCACCGTCGCCGGAGCCAGCCCCAGGGCGATCTCGTCGAAGATGATGAGGGAGGGGTCGGCCATCAACGCCCGGCCGATGGCCAGCATCTGCTGCTGGCCGCCGGAGAGCTGTCTGCCCGACTTGCGGCGCCGCTCGGCGAGCACATCGAAGAGCCCGTAGACGCGCTCGAGGTGCTCCTGCAGGTGAGCCTTGCCGCCCGCCGCGGTGCCGGCCAGCACGAGGTTCTCGTGCACCGACAGGTCGGCGAAGATGTGGCGGCCCTCCATGCAGTGCGCCAGCCCCAGTCGCGCCACCTCGTGCGCATGCTTGCCGGCGATGGACGTGCCGGCGAACTCGATGCGCCCGGCGCTCACCGGCAGCATGCCGCTGAGCACGCGCGCCACGGTGGTCTTGCCGGCGCCGTTCGTACCGAGAATGGCCACCACCTCTCCGGCGGCGACAGTGAAGCTCACATCGCTGAGCGCGCGGAAGTGCCCGTAGCCGGCCGACGCGCCTTCGACGGTGAGCAGCGGCTGCTCGCCGGCGACGGGCTCGGCGTGGGCGCGCGCCGCCAGCGCGAGCTCTCCGCAACCGGTGCCCAGGTAGCAGGAGACTACTTCGGGCGTAGTCATGACGTCCTGAACCGAGCCATCGGCGATCAGCCGACCCCAGTCGAGCACCGCGACGCGGTCGCAGCACTGCTGGATCACATCCATGATGTGCTCGATGATGACGATCGCCTCAACACGATGGCGAAGCTGCTTGATGACCTCGATGAGCTCGACGACCTCGACTCTCCACAAGCCCGGCGCCGATCTCGTCCATCAGCAGGATGCGCGGCTCGAGGGCCAGCGTCCTGGCCAGCTCGAGCCGCTTGAGCTGCAGCAGCGTGAGGTCTTCGGCTCTCACGTCGGCAACGGTCAACAGCCCCAGATCGTGCAGGATCGCTTCGCAGTCGGAGCGTACATCGCCGTCGCCTGAGGAGCGGCCGCCGTAGTAGCGCGCCACGAGCAGGTTCTCGAGCACCGTCATGCGCGGGAACGGCCGCGGGATCTGATGGGTGCGGCCGATGCCCATGCGAGCACGCTTGTAGGCCGGCAGGTGCGTCACCTCGACGCCGTCGTACTCCACGCTGCCGCCGTCGGCGTGCAGGGCGCCGCTGAGCATGGCGACGAACGTGCTCTTGCCGGCGCCGTTAGGGCCGATGATGCCGAGGATCTCGCCGCGCCGGACCTCGATGTCGACCTCCGAGACGGCGACCACGTCGCCGAAGCGCTTGGTGATCGCGTTGGTCTTGAGGATGACCTCGCCGGCGGGCGCGCCCGCCGCGCCGGGTGGGTCGGCGGCGGCCTGCCACGGCGAGGGCCCGGCCCCCAGATGGGCCAGCGCGACGACCTCATCGGAGGAGGCATCCGAAGCCACGGTGCCGGCGGCCTGAATCACCGCTGCCCGGCGCGTGGGGACCCGCCGGGCAGCAAGGCCCCACGCCGACTTGACGATGCCCCAGATGCCGGCCGGCGCGAAGCGGATCACGAGGATGACGATCACGCCCGTGATGGCCACGTGGATCTCGGGATACTTTGCGAGCGCCTCGCCGAGCCATACGGTGAAGCCGGCGCCGACGATCGGACCGACAATCGTGCCCACGCCACCCACGATGGTCGTGCTGACGATGTTGATCGTCCAGACCAGTGAGAAGGCGCCGTAAGGCTCTGACCGTACCCAGATTGACGGCCTGAAGAGACCCCACCATGCCGATCAGAAACGACGACACTACCCACACCCAGAGCTTGGTGCGGAAGGTCGACACGCCCATCTCCTGGGCGGTGTCTTCGTCGTCACGCAGAGCCCGCAGGCTCAGGCCGAGGCGGGTGCGCAACACGAAGACCACGACCACGGTGGCGCACACCGCCAGCACCAGAGAGTAGTAGTAGAGGGCCCGGATCGTGGGCGCGTAGGACGTCAGGAAGAGCCCCACGGCACCACCCAGGCCATTCCAGTTGACCATGAACACGCCGAGGCCTTCGGCCAGCACGAGCGTGGCGATCGCGAAGTAAAGGCCACGAAAGCGAAACATGGGCACGCTGACGATGATGGCGAACACCGCCGTCGTGACCCCCCGGCGATGATCAGCAGCGGCGTCGGCAGGCCAAGATGGTCGGCCATCACGGCCGCGGTGTAGGCGCCGACGCCCACCGACGCCGCCGGCGCCAGGCTGACCAGGCCGCCGTACCCGGCGAGCAGGTTCCAGGCCTGCGCCAGCGCCACGTACTCGAGAGCCTGAAAGACGACGAGCACGTAGTACTGCCCCATGAAGTCCGGCAGCACGGCGGCGACTACGAGCGCGGCCACAATGAGGCCGAGCCACAGCATGCCCTTACGAGAGCGCAGCGCAGCGAGACGCCCGGCCTTGAGTTGTCGAGCCATCAGGCACCCCCCGCGGCGCCGAAGAGCCCTTGCGGCCGTATCGAAAGCACGATCAGGACGACGGCGCAGCCGATGAAGACTCGCCAGCCGTCGCCGACGAAGGCGGCTCCGACACTCTCGATCACACCGAGGAGCAGGCCGCCGATGAGCGTCCCCTTGATGCTCCCGACGCCGCCGAGCACGACCACGGCGAAGCCGGTCACCAGGTAGGTCGTGCCCGTCGTGGGCGCGAAGGAGAAGGCAAGACCCACGAGGATGCCGCCGATGGCCGCCGTCGCGGCGGCCATGGCGTAGGTGGCCGAGTAGACGCGCCGCACGTTCACTCCCATCACCGAGGCGGCGACCGCGTCCTCGGAGCTGGCCCGCAGACGCCGCCCCAGATCGGTGCGCGTCACGACGAGGTGCGTGACGGCCAGCAGCGCCAGGGCAATCGCCAGCGAGATGATGTACACGACCGGCATCTTCACGCCGAGAATGCCGACGTGGTCCACCGCGTACGATGCGTTCAACGAGCGCACGTCCGGCGTGAAGCCGATGACAAAGAGGTTCTGCAGCACGATCGAGACCCCGAAGGTGATGAGCAGGGGCGCCTCGGCGCCCCTGCTCATCACAGGGCTGAGAGCGTAGTGCTGCAGCGGGTAGGCGAGCAGCGCCAGCACGGGAGCCGCGATGAGCATGCCAACGAGAGGATCGATCCCGAACAGCTTGTCGGCATAGAGGGCGAGGTACGCGCCCAGCACGATGAACTCACCGTGGGCGAGGTTCATCAGGCGCATCACGCCGAACACGAGCGACAACCCCAGAGCCGTGACGGCGAACACGCCGCCAATACCGAGGCCGGTAAGCAATCCGGTCAGTAGCTCGTTACCCGTCGGCATGCCCTTACCCTCCGCAGGTCGCAGTTGCCATCGTGCCTTGTGACGCTTAGGGCAGCGGGAAAATGGCCTTGCCGGTGGCCACGTTCTTCGGCCAGATGATGACCGACTTCTGGTTCTGCCACTGCGTCCAGATAACGGGCATCGCTGACGTGTGGTCGGCGGTGAACTGGACCGGGCCGGCGACGAAGGTGCCGTTCGTCTGGCCGATGGCGGCGTCGAGCTTGGTGGGATCGGTCGAACCGGCGCGATTGAGAGCGTCCAGCATTATCTGGCCGGCCGCGTACTCGGGCCCGAGGATCTGGCCCATGCTCTGGCCGGTGGCGGCGACGAAGCGCTGGCCGATGTCGGCAGCGCCCGGGTACGGCATATCGGGCAGCCAGTAGCTCTCGATGAGCACCCCGTTGCTGAGAGGCCCAAGTGCGTCGGCGAACTGCTGCAGCTGGGCGCCGCGGGCGAAGTCGAGGATCTTGGGCTTGTAGCCGGCGGCATCCATCTGCTTGCGCAGAGCGACCAGCGTAGGCGTGTCACCCAGGGCCACGACGTAGTCGGCCCCGGAGGCCTTCAGCCGGGCGATGAGGCTACCGAACTCGGTGGAGTTCTCCGGGTACGTCGGCATCTTGATCTGCTTCCAGCCGTACTTCTTGGCGGCAATGGTCCAGCCGGCGTTGAACCCCGGTCCGTCCGGGCTGTTGTCGACGCACGTGGCAACGACACCGTTGGTCTTCGCTTTCATCCCGGTGTCGGTGATCACTTGGAAGTTATCGTTGGTCAGAGTGGCGGCCGACACGAAGAAGTCGAACGCCCACTGCCACTTCTTGACGGCCATGAACGGCTCGAGTGGGTTGCCGGTCTCGAGATATGGCACCCGGCGGCGTTCGGCGGCGAGGGCGGCGGCGTTACCCACGGTGGGGGTGACTGGGCCGATGATGGCGACGGCGTTGTTCTTGGTGACGAGCGTATCGACGTTACTCGCCGCCACGTTGGCATCGCTCTTGTCGTCAAGGAGGACCACGTTGACCTTGACCTTCTTGCCGTCGATAGTCACGCCACCCTTGGCGTTCTGGTCGGCGACGGCCGTCTCCACGCCCCATTTCTCGTAGGCGCCAAACCCTGCCAGCGGGCCGCTCATCGAGGCGTCCACCCCGATGGTGATCGTTCCACCGGAGCTGGAGTCTGAGCTCCCGCCGCTCCCGCACGCGGCGACAAACACGACCACGGCGAGCGCCGCGCAGAGCGCGAGCGCGCCCATCACCAGAGTTCTTCGAGATTGACTGCGGTTGACCATGTCCTCCCCCTTGAGCGTTGCTGTTGCATTAGCCCGGGTGGCACCCGCGAGCGCGGGCGCACCGCATAATATATAGACAAACAGATAAAGTACTGTCAAGTGCCGCCGGGGGCGCGCCGACTCCACGCGCCCGGCCAGCCGCTGACTCGATTAGAGAATGCCGTACTCCTCGACCGCCTCGATGAGCGCCTCAACGTTCTCCAGCTTGGCGTCATCGGGAATGCCACCCGGTCCGTCGATGATCAGCGCACCACGGTCGCCGAAGAGATCGATGAGCTCCTTGACATCGTCCTTGACCTGCTGCGGGGTGCCCGTCGCGAGCAGGGAGTTGGGCACGTTGCCCCAGAAGCACATCATGTCGCCGCAGATCTCTTTGAACTTCTTGCGATCGACCCTGTCGAAGTGCGCCGCCACCTGTGCCGGGGGGCAGCTCGGCGAGATACTTGAGGCGCGGCGTGTAGTTGCCCTCGAAGAGCGGCATGGGCGTGATGCCCGCGGCGATCAGCGCCTCCATGAGCGCCTTGAACGTGGGCCAGTAGAACTTCTCGAACTGCTCGTCGCTCATGAAGCCGCCGGCGCCCTTGTGCATGGGGATGAACTGGCGCGGTATGCCGGTGGCGGCGTAGGCCATCATCGCCAGCCCGATGGTAGCCTCCTGCATCACGTCGATGGCGGCCAGCAGCTTGTCGGGCTGGCGGAACATGTCGAGTGTGCTGCCGCGCAGGCTGCGGAACGTGTCGGAGACCACGTCGAAGGCCGGGATAATGGCGGCCGCCCACGTCTGTGGGTAGCCGAGCGCCGTCATGTCTTGCACATACGTGGCGTTGGCCTGGCCGTGCTTCTCGGCCGCCTCGGCGGCACGCGAGCAGCGACTCCAGCGCCTTCTTCAGCGGCGGCAGAGCCATCATGGTGGCGGCCACCTGAAGGTAGTAGCTGTTGGAGAACCAGTACAGCGGCGGCAGCGGTATCTGCCCGAGGCCCTCCAGGTTGCTCCCCATGCGCGGGAGAATCTTGGTCAGGGTGAAGCGTTAGGGTCGGCGAGGAACTCGTCGTACTCGTCGGCCTTCATGTACTCACGCTCGACCCACTGATGCGGCGCGTTGTCGCCCAGGCCGCCGCCGGCCCAGAGCAACTGCCGGTTGCCGATGGCCTCGAAGCAGGTCTGAGGCCAGAACGTCGTTGGTAGGTGCGAAGTTCCAGCCGAAGCGCACGGTTGCTTCCTTGGTGCTCTGCCAGCGCGCCATGTGGTCATGGCCGGCATCCCTGTTCGAGATGCCCTTGATGCGCGTCGCGAAGTTGTGCACGTACAGGGGCATCACCGGCACGCGGTCGGGCTTCCTGAGCGCCACGATGTCGTTGAAGCGCTTCTCGCGCTGTGCGAAGAGATCCTGGGGTGTCGGGCTCATCAGGCACCGCCTCCGGTCCAGGCGGCGGCCAGTCTCAGCGCCGCCGCGGCATCGCTGCCCCAGCCGTCGGCGCCGGTGTAGGCCTGCACCTGGGCGTCCACAGGGGCGCCTCCCACCATGATCTTCACGGAGCCGCGCAAGCCGGCGGCGGCGATGGCATCCACGGTGGCCTTCATGGAGTCGAAGGCCAGAGTGAGCAGACCCGAGAGGCCCACCACCTCGGGCTCATGGGCGTGAATGGCCTCCACGAACTTCTCGGCCGGCACATCGATGCCCAGGTCGTGCACCTCGTAGCCGTTCACATCGAGCATGAGCACGACCACGTCCTTGCCGATGTCGTGGATGTCGCCGGCCACCGTGCCGAGCACGATGGTCCCGCGCTTGGCGGCCCTGGCCGCGCTCCCCAGGCGCGGCTTCACCACGTCGGAGATGGCCCGCATGATCTCGCCGCCCATGATGAGCTCGGGGATGAAGGCTTCCTCGCACTCGAAGCGCTCGCCGAGCACTACCATGGCTTCCTTCGCCTGCTCGAGCACCTCAGCGGGCGCCGTGCCATCGTTGAGCATGGCCGTGACGAGCGCCAGCGCCTCGTCTTCGCGCATGCCGACGATGGCCTCGGTGAGTTCGTTGGACATCGGCTCCTCCCTGGAGTGTGCGGGCGTTTGCTAGGCTTGCCAGCGCTTAGCACATAATGTATAGATAATTAGCGGAATGCAAGTCCTCGGCGCCGCCCGCTGATAACATAGAGATGTGGATGGCATGACTGATAGCAGTCGACAGCCTGCAGCCAAGGTCGCGACCCGCCGCATTGACCGGTCGTCCTACGAGCCCGCGTACGTGCAGCTTGTGAACATCCTGCGCCAGGCCATCGCCAGCGGCGAGTACCAGGCCGGCGACCAGCTACCCACCGAGGCCGAGCTCTGCGCTACCTACGACGTGAGCCCCATGACCGTGCGGCGTGCCGTCAGCATGCTGCTCGACCAGGGGGCTGTGAGCACCACTCGCGGCCGGGGCACGTTCGTGCAGCCGCTGCGTCTCGCCACCGCTTCTTTTGGCCTCAGCGAGTTCCACGATCTACTGCGCGACGAGCGCGTCTCCGCCAAGGTGCTGGAGGCCCGCGTGGTGCCCGCCGGACCGCGCGCCGCCGCCAACCTCGCCGTTCCGGTGGGCACGCGGGTGGTGTCTATCCGGCGCCTGCTGGAACGCGACAACGACCCGCTCCTGTACCATCGCGAGTCGCTCGTCTACGATCCCACCCGGCCGATCGTTGAGGCTGAGCTCGACGTCACCGCCCTGCGCGACATGTTCGAGGGCGGCGCCGGTACCGGGCCCAAGCACGGCGAGCTCATCATCCACGCTTCGCTGCTCAATGCCGAAGAGGCCCGCTACCTCTCGGCGGCGCCCAACACCGCCGCCTGGGTGCTCGAGCACGTGTTCTACGATTACGACGACAGACCCATAAGCTGGGGACGGTTCGTCTGCCGCGGCGCACTCTTGCAGTTTCGTGCCCGGGTGGGCGTGCAGGCACCCGACGCCTCGGGCTCACGGAGGAACCGCGGATGACACTGAACCGCAGCCTGGACCCGGCCTCCGTCGCCGGCCGCATCGCCGATCTCGACGAGCAGGGCGCGCTCGACGCCGTGACCGTGCGCGCCACGAACGGCGACGATCCGCTCACGATCATCCAGGAGTGCCAGCTCGGCATGCAGTACGTGGGAGAGCACTACCAGTCGGGCAAGTACTACATCTCCGGACTCATCATGGCCGGGGAGATCTTCCGCGAGGCCATGGAGATCCTCGGACCGCTGCTGCCCGAATCGGGATCGACCTCCGGACCGGCAAGCATCGTACTGTGCACGGTGCAAGGCGACATCCACGATCTCGGCAAGAACATCGTCGACATGATGCTGCGCTCGTATGGCTTCACGGTGCACGACCTCGGCGTCGACGTCGCTCCCTCCGAGATAGCGCGCAACGTGCTCGAGCTCAAGCCCGACATCGTCGGTCTGTCGGGCCTGCTCACGGTGGCAGCCGAAGGCATGAAGGCGGCAGTCAGCGAGCTACAGCACGTGGCGCCAGACCTGGGCCGCCACGTTCCCATAATCATCGGCGGCGGTGTGGTGGACGAACAGATGCGTCGCTGGACCGGCGCCGATCTGTGGGCCGACGACGCCGCCCGCGGCGTGCAGCTCATCCGCGACGCCGTAGCCGCCGGCCGGCCGTAACGATCGACGTTCCGTGCGGATCAGCCTTCATGCTTGTGCTCCACGACCGGGTCCCAACAGGCGGGGTGGCCGTAGGCGCTCCCCGTGTGCCGATCGGCGTTCTGCAGCTGATCGCCTTTCATTACGCACACTCACAGGGCGATCGGCGCGAGGCGCCGATCGCCCTCATTGTGCGCGCGCTTGACAGCCCCGCCGGCGTGCCCTACGGTTCCAGAGTCGCTTGCCGGACCGGCAAGTTGCAACGACGTAGGGCCTGGTGCTCACCTGGAGGTGTCACATGATTGGCCCGTGGCAAAGGACATACGGGTCATACCTAAGCTAGTCGAGGCGCGACGCCTCGCACTGGCTCATAACGTCCTGCCCGTCACCCACTCGTTCGTCTCCGATCTCGAGACTCCCGTCTCGGCGTTCCTCAAGCTCGGCGCACCGCGGCGGGCCTTCCTGCTGGAGAGCGCCGAGCAGGGGCAGCATCTGGGCCGCTACTCGTTTCTCGGCGTCGGCGCGCGCGCCTTGGTAACCTACGCGCACGGGCGCCTCTGCGTGCAGGAGAACGGCACCCGCCTCGAGGTCGAGCACAGCGACCCGTTCGCCGCCGCCGCGGAGCTCATCAAGAGCTACCGGCCGCCCGAGGGGGGCAGCTTGCCGCCCCTGGCCGGCGGCCTCGTCGGCTACTTCGGCTACGATCTGGTGCGGCGGCTCGAAGACCTGCCGGACGCACCGCCCGACGACCTCGGTCTACCCGAGATGGCCTTTCTGCTGGCCGACACCGTGCTGGTGTTCGACCATCTCAAGCACCAGATCACGGTGGTCGCCAATGCCTTCGTCGAAGGCCGCGACGTGGATGGACCTTACGAGCGCGCCGTAGAGCGCATCGCCGCCGTGAAGGAGAAGCTGCAGGCGCCGCTGCCGGCGACCGCCGGGAGCCGCGGCGCGGCGACCACCAGCAGGCCGGCCCCGGACTCAGCGGCCGCCGAGCCGGCCCCCGACGCGAGCTCTGCCGGCGCGCGCGCGGCAACCGCCGGCCCTGCGGCCGTGGCCTCGAGCATGACCCGCGAGCAGTACCAGGCCGGCGTGGCCCGTATCCGTGACTACATCTACGCCGGCGACGCGTTTCAAGTTGTGCTCAGCCAGAGGTTCAGCACTCCGGTCGATGTGGCGCCGTTCGCGATCTACCGGGGGCTCCGCGCAGTCAACCCGAGCCCCTACATGTTCTACATCGCCTTCGACGACTTCGCCCTCTGCGGTTCCAGCCCGGAGCCACTCGTCACCGTGCAGGGCGACCTCGTGAAGACACGTCCCATCGCCGGCACGCGCCCCCGTGGCGCCGACGCCGCGGAAGACCGGCGCCTCATGGCCGATCTGCGTGCCGACCAGAAGGAGCGGGCCGAGCACGTCATGCTGGTCGACCTGGGGCGCAACGACCTGGGCCGGGTGTGCGCGCCGGGCAGCGTCAAGGTCGACGAGTTCATGGAGATGGAGTTGTACTCGCACGTCATCCACATGGTCTCGGCGGTGAGCGGCAGGCTCGCCGACGGCAGCCACAGGGTCGACGCGCTCAAGGCCGCCTTCCCCGCCGGAACCGTGAGCGGCGCGCCCAAGGTGCGCGCCATGCAGATCATCGACGAGCTCGAGACGGTGCGCCGCGGCCCGTACGCCGGCGCCATCGGCTACCTCAGCTACGGCGGTGACCTCGACACCTGCATCTGCATCCGCACGGTGCTCGTCAAGGATGGCGTCGCCTACCTGCAGGCTGGCGCGGGCATCGTCGCCGACAGCGACCCGGCGCGCGAGTTCGCCGAGACCGAGAACAAGGCCGCGGCCCTGCTACGCGCCATAGAGCTCGCCCACGAGGAGTTCGCCTCATGACCGCCCGCGTGTTCATGATCGACAACTACGACTCGTTCACCTACAACCTGGTGCAGTATCTCGGCGAGCTAGGCGCCGAGATCATCGTAAAGCGCAACGATCACGTGACCCTCGATGAGATCACGGCGGCGCGGCCCACCCACCTCGTGGTCTCGCCGGGCCCGTGCACGCCGAACGAGGCCGGCATCAGCATGCACGCCATCGCCCACTTCGGCGCGCGCCGGCTGCCGGTGCTGGGCGTCTGCCTGGGCCACCAGGCCATCGGTCAAGTGTACGGCGGGGTGGTACGTCGCGCCGCCGCGCCGGTGCATGGCAAGACCGACCAGATCGCCCACGACGGCCGCGGCCTGTTTGCGGGGCTGCCCGACCCGTTCACGGCCACGCGCTATCACTCCCTGGTAGTCGACGAGGCGCTGCCCGAGGCGCTGGAGCTCAGCGCCTGGAATGCCGAGGGCGTGGTGATGGGCGTGCGCCATCGCGAGCTGCCCGTGCACGGCGTGCAGTTCCACCCGGAGAGCGTGCTCACCGAAGTCGGGCTCGACCTGCTGCGCAACTTCCTGAGTATGGAGGTCGATCATGCCGAATGACGTGCTCAGCGACGCCCTGCAGCACCTCGCCGCCGGCGGCGACTTGAGCGAGCGAGAGGCGCGCGGCGTGGTGCTCGAGATCATGGGCGGCCGGGTGGGCGAGACCCAGACTGCCGCCTTTCTCAGCGCCCTGCGCGTGAAGGGAGAGACCGCCGAGGAGATCGTGGGCATGGCGCGTGCCATGACCGAGCTGGCCGAGAAGGTCGAGGTAGACGCCGACGTGATCCTCGACACGTGCGGCACCGGCGGCGACGGCGCCGGCACGTTCAACATCTCCACGGCCGCCGCTCTGGTAGCCGCCGGCGCCGGTGTAACGGTGGCCAAGCACGGCAACCGTTCCGCCACCAGCAAGTGTGGCAGCGCCGACGTGCTCGAGGAGCTCGGCGTGGCGATCGACATCGCTCCGTCGCAGGTGGGCCGTTGCATCGCGGCGTGCGGCATCGGCTTCATGTTCGCGCCGCGCCATCACCTGGCCATGAAGCACGTCGCTGCAGTGCGCAGCGAGCTGGGCATGGCCACCACGTTCAACCTCATCGGGCCGCTCACCAATCCCGCCGGCGCGCGGCACCAGCTCATCGGCGTGGCCGATGCTCGCTACGTGGAACGCATCGCCAGCGCGGTGCGCCTGATGGGTTCCGAGCGCAACCTCATCGTGCACAGCGAAGACGGGCTGGACGAGATCTCCACTACCTGCCGCACGATGGTGGTGGAGGTGTTCGCCGGTCAGGGCCGGGACGTGCGCTACGAGGTCGCTCCCGAGGAGTTCGGTCTGCGCCGCGCGGGCCTTCAGGATCTGCGTGGCGGCGATGCCGTAGAGAACGCCGGGCACGTACGTGATGTGCTCGACTGCGTCGAGGGACCGCGCCTCGATGTGGTGGTGCTCAATGCCGGCGCCGCCCTCTACATCGCGGCGGCCGCCGAAAGCATCGCCGAAGGCGTCGCCAAAGCGCGCGCGGCGGTCGCCGGCGGCGCCGCCCGGGCCAAGCTCGACGCCCTGGTGCAGACAACCACCAGGCTCAAGGCGGAGGGCAGGTGAGCGACTTTCTCGCCGAGATGCTGGCCGCTTCTCGGCGGCGCGTAGCGACGGCGCGCGAGCAGGCGCCACTGGTGCGGCCGGCCGCTGGCTCGCCGGGTAGATTGCGGCGGGCGCTGGAACGGCCGGGAGGGGCGCCGTGCCGCGGCGCCGGGCCCGGCCGTCAGGCGGCCGGCAGGGCCGCGCCCGGCCCTCTGGCCGTCATCGCCGAGGTGAAGCGTCGCTCGCCGAGCAAGGGCGACATAGCGCCGGGACTCGACGCCGTCGCGCAGGCGCACGCCTACGCGGCCGCCGGCGCCGAGGCCGTCTCGGTGCTCACCGAGCCCACCCGGTTCGGGGGTTCCCTAGACGATCTGCAAGCGGTCAGCGCCGCTGTGGACCTGCCGGTGCTGCGCAAAGACTTCATCGTCGATGCCCACCAGATCTGGGAGGCCGCCGTGGCCGGAGCCGCCGCCGTGCTGCTCATCGCCGCGGCCCTCGACGCCGACGTGCTCGCCGCCATGCTGGCCGAGTGCGCCGCCTGCGGGCTCGATGCCCTGGTGGAGGTGCACGACGAAGACGATCTGCTGCGCGCCGAGCTGGCCGGCGCCGGCCTCGTCGGCGTCAACAACCGCGAGCTGCGTACGCTCGCCGTCGACCTGGGCACTACGGAGCGGCTGGCGCCGCTCGCGCGAGCCGGCACGCTGGTGGTGAGCGAGAGCGGTATCATGACGGCGGCAGATGCCCGTCGCGTGCTTCAAGCCGGCGCGCGGGCGGTGCTCGTCGGTGAGGCGCTCGTGCGCACACCGCACGCCGTCCTGCCCTCGGCAGTGCAAGACTTGCGCGGCGCTGCTGCGCCGGCCCCTGGAGCGACACCATGACACGCATCAAGATCTGCGGTCTCACCAACGAGCGCGACGTCAAGCTGGTGACGCAGTACGGCGCCTGGGCCTGCGGGTTCGTGATCACCGCCAGCCCGCGCCATGTCGATGTTGCCCGCGCCGCCGAGCTCACGCCGCTCAGCGGCGACGCGCTCGCCGTAGCCGTAGTTACCACCGAGTCGGCGGCCTGGATCGCCGAGGCCCTGGCCGGCGGCGGGTTCAACGCCGTGCAGCTCTCGGCCGGCGGCGAGGGGTCCAGCGTTGCCGAAGTTCGTGCCGCGGCGGCGCGCCGCGGGCTGCGACCGTTCATCATCGCGGCGGCCGACACGCCCGACTCCGACAGCGCCGAGCTGGTCTTGCTCGATGCCCGCACGTCAGACGCCTACGGGGGTACGGGCAGCACCCTCGACTGGCGCGCCCTCGCGGCGGCCGATCTGCCGCGCGACCGTATGGTACTGGCCGGCGGTCTGCGACCGTCCAACGTAGATGGCGCCATCAAGCTCGTACGTCCGTTCGCCGTCGACGTGGCCGGGGGTGTGGAGCGCGCTCCCGGTGTGAAGGATGCCAAGCTCCTGCGGGCGTTCTTCGGGGTCGTCGCCGGGGCCAACTACTCCGGAGGTGCAGGGCATGACCGTTGAGACCCGCTTTGGCCCGTACGGCGGCCGCTACGTGCCAGAGACGCTCATCCCGGCGCTGGACGAGCTCACCGCGGCCTACGAGGAGGCGCGCGCCGAGGCGGCCTTCCAGGCCGAGCTCGCGCGCCTCCTCGCCGACTACGCCGGCCGCCCCACACCGCTCTACCATGCGGCCCGCCTCAGCGCGCGCTGCGGCGCCACCATCTTGCTGAAGCGCGAAGACCTCTGCCACACCGGCGCCCACAAGATCAACAACGTCCTCGGCCAGGCGCTGCTCGCTAAGCGCATGGGCAAGCACCGCGTGATCGCCGAGACGGGCGCCGGCCAGCACGGTGTGGCGGCGGCCACCGCCTGCGCCCTGCTCGACCTGGAGTGTGCCGTGTATATGGGCAGCGAGGACGTGCGCCGCCAGGAGCTCAACGTGGTGCGCATGCGGCTGCTGGGCGCCACGGTGGTGCCCGTGGAGAGCGGCTCGCGCACGCTCAAGGACGCCATGAACGAGGCCCTGCGCGACTGGGTGACCAACGTGCGTGACACGTTCTACGTGATCGGCTCGGTAGCCGGACCGGCGCCCTACCCGGCGATGGTCCGCGACTTCCAGGCGGTGATCGGTGCCGAGACCATCGCCCAGGTGCGCGAGCGCTTCGGCCACCTGCCCGACGAGGTGGTGGCCTGTGTGGGCGGCGGCTCCAACGCGATGGGCATCTTTCACGCCTTCCGCGACCTCGGCGCCGTGCGCCTGACCGGTGTGGAGGCGGCCGGCGAGGGCCTCGACGCGCGCCACGGCGCGCCGCTTGCCAAGGGCACGCCGGGAGTGCTTCACGGCTCCTTCAGCTACCTTCTACAGGACGCCTGGGGTCAGGTGACGGAGGCGCACTCGGTGTCGGCCGGGCTCGACTACCCGGGCGTGGGGCCCGAGCACTCATGGCTCAAAGACTCGGGCCGGGCCAAGTACGCCGCCGCCACCGATACCGAGGCGCTCACGGCGTTCAAGACGCTGGCCGAGCTGGAGGGCATCATCCCGGCGCTGGAGAGCGCCCACGCCGTGGCCTACGCGCTGCGCGGGCCGTGTGCCGCGGCGCCCACCGCCCCCTCTCCCTCGTCAACCGGCAGGTTCACCATCGACGACTCGGCGGCGCCCTTCGGGCCCGCGGGCACGCGCTTCGCCGAGGGTGACCTGGTGATCGTCAACCTCTCGGGCAGGGGCGACAAGGACGTCTACGAGGCAGGCAGGTTGCTGGAGGTAACGCAGTGAACGACGACCGCCACGGCGGGCCGGCGGGGGCCAGACCGCCTGCCACGCCCCATCCGGCCCCGCTGGCGCCACGCCTGGCGCGCGCCTTCCGAGCGCCGCGCGCGCAGCGCGCGGCGCTCATGCCCTACATCACCGGCGGGCACCCCGACATGGCTACCAGTCACCGGCTCATCGACACGCTCGTCGATGCCGGAGCCGACATCGTCGAGCTGGGCGTGCCGTTCTCGGACCCCATCGCCGACGGTCCGGTGGTGCAGCGCTCCACCCACGAGGCGCTGCTGGCCGGCGTGACCCCCGAAGATGTGCTCTCTCTCGCGGCCGCGCACAGCGCGGCCGTGCCGTTCGTGCTCCTCACCTATCTCAACACGGTACTGGCCTACGGCGCCGACCGCTTCTTCGCGCGCACCGCCGAGTGTGGCGTGGAAGCCCTCGTGATCCCCGATCTGCCGGTCGATGAGGCCGGCTCTGCCGGGCAGGGAGACGAGGTCGCGAGCGGTGCGCACGCCGGCACCTCCGCGCCGGCCGCCTCCGGCCCCGGCGCCGCCTCTGCCCTGGGAGCCGCCTCCGACCTCGGCGCCGGCCTCGCCGCTCTGGCCGCGGCACACGGCGTGTCGCTGGCGCCCATGGCCACGCCGACGAGCACCGACGCACGGCTCGACATGGTGGCCGCCGCGGCCACCTCGTTCATCTACTGCGTCGCCGTCACCGGAGTCACCGGGGCCCGGCACGAGGTGGGCGCAGACCTGCCCGCCCTCATCGCCCGGCTGCGCGAGCGCACGTCGATGCCACTGGTGGTGGGTTTCGGCATCAGCACGCCGCAGCAGGCGGGTCAGGTGGCGAGTCTCGCCGACGGCGTGATCATGGGCAGCGCCATCATCGATCTCATCACACAGAGCGCAAGCGCCGACGCCGCCTGCGGCGCTGTCGGCGAGCTGCTGCGTAGCGCCGCCGTGGCCGTGGCCGCCGGCAGCTAGCGTGCGGTGCGCCTGCGGCTCACCACACGGTACCCGCCTGCGGTGGCTAGTGAGGGGTGTACCTGCGGCGCCCCCCTCGTTAGCCCGCCTGCGGTGGCTAGTCGGCGCGAGCGACCAGAAGCGTGAGTACGAAGACCAGTGCGATCGCGGCCGCCAAACCGACCACGATGAGCGCCGGCCCACTCGCTGACGCCACGCGCGGAAGCACTGCCACGAAAAGCGCGCCCGCGACCCCCGCACCTAGCACCGGGGCGAGCGACCTGGCGTAGACGGCGAGAGGTTGGGGGGCAGGGATATCTCTGGCGCTCGCCCAGTAGGCACACTCCACACCGGCAAACAGCACGATGGCGAAGGCCAGAGCCCCGCCGCTTGCCGACTGTCCTGCGCTAGCTTCGAGCGCCACGGCTTCTTCCGCACAGAGCGCCACGGCCGCCCAGAACACCGGCCGCATGGTCCGTGCGGTCAGCGCGCCGGCGGCCAGAACCAGAGCGCAGACCGCGAAAGCGACGAGCTCGCGCCACCGGCCGGGAACTTGAAGCAGCGGCACGCTGGCGGCGAGCGCGAGCAGGCACAGCGCCGCGGCGGCCGCTACGAGACGCTGACGTGGTGCGCGTGATGGCGAAATCGGGTCACCTCCGCTATGGCCGTTTCGAGCGATCTGTCGGGGCCCCAGGTGGCCACGGCGCAGCCGAGCTCGCGATAGCTGCTCAGGAGCAGCTCCCGGTCGAGTCGCCAGATGCGGCGCGCCAGCCGAGCCCTCTGGCTGGCCGCGGGCGGCAGAAACGCCTCGGGCGAAAGCTCGAGGACGGCCAGGTCAAAGCCGCGTCGCAACAGGTCGAACAGCGCCTTGACCACACGTTCGTCGACGAGCGGCGTGAGAGCCACGACGAGCGCCTGAGGGGGCAGGGTTCGGGGTGGGATGACCGACACATCCTTCCAGGCGTAGCTGAAGCTGACTCTGGTGGCGATGAGTGCCTCTACGATCTGATAGAGGCGACGCCGGCCGCTGCCCGGCATGAGCCAGCTCAGCACACCGCCGAACCCGATGACTCCGACGCGCTCGTGGTGGCCCAGATAGCGCCCGGCCAAGGCTGACGCGGCACGCACGCTCAGATCCAGAGTCCCGGCCTGGCGCGTGCCGATGTCGGCGAACGTGTCCAGAAAGAGAATAACGTCTGCGTTGCGCTCAGCGTGGCGGGCGTTGACCCACATCTCGCGACGTCGTGCCGTGGCGCGCCAGTTGACCTGACGCAGCTCGTCACCGGCCTGGAAGGGGCGGATCTCGGCGAACTCGATGCCGCTTCCCATGCTGCGCGCCGCCAGATTGCCGGCGAACGGTTGCGTCTCTCGCGGCACGATCATGGCCCGCAACGTCTCACTGCGCGGGTAGACCCGTAACGCGAAGCGCTCGTCAACAAGCGCCTCGTCTTGGAAGATGCCGAGCGCCGAGCGCGCGCGTAGCGCGCAGCGCGCCGACGTATACACGCCCCAATGGCCCACCTGCACGGGCATATCGACCGTGCGCCACTCGCCTGCCTGAAGGTTGGCAATGGTGAGTCGCCGAGTGGCCGGTTCGAGCCCCGGCGGCAGAGTCACCGTGATGTCGAGGAGCTGCACGTCGCGGTCGGCGCGGATCTTCAGGCGGAGCGCCAGCCGCTCTCCCTCGAGGGCCTGCTCGCGCGGACAGTCCATGTGCAGGCTGATGCGGGGCACGCCGCCGCCCCGCGCCAGCCCCAGGGCGAGCAGGAGCGCGAAGGGCGCGGCCACAACCACCAGCTCGGGTCGGCGCAGCGCGAACGCCGCCACGACGAGAATCGCGACCAGCGCCAGATACGAGTGGAGCTTGAAGGTCGCCGTGCGCGTCATCACGCGGGCGCCAGATCTTCGGCCGCCGGCGTGGGCACCGCCGCCAGGCACTCTGCGACGATAGCGGCAGGCTGTATCTGCTGCACCCAGAGCTCGGGCTTGAGTGTCAGCCGGTGCTCCAAGGCGGGCACGGCGATGTGCTTGATGTCGTCCGGCACGACGTAATCTCTGCCTTGCAGAGCGGCCCGGCAGCGGGCGAGCTTGACGAGGGCCAGCGTGCCGCGCGGACTGGCGCCGACCTGCACGCTACCCGATGCTCGTGTCGCTCGGACAATGTCTACGGCATACGCCGTGACAGCATCGGCGACGTGGATCGTCTCGATCGCCCGCTGGAGCTCGAGCAGCTCCTGCGTGCTGCTGACAGCGGCCAGTGCTACCTCGTCGCGGCGACGCTCCAGCCGCCTGGCAACCATCCCCTCCTCATCTTCGCGAGACGGATACCCGACGGAGATGCGCAAGAGGAACCGGTCGAGCTGCGCCTCCGGCAGCGGATAGGTGCCCTCGTACTCGATGGGGTTCTGCGTCGCGAGAACGATGAATGGCCTCTGCAAAGGCCGAGTGACCCCTTCGGTCGTTACCTGCCGCTCTTGCATGGCCTCGAGCAGCGCCGACTGAGTCTTGGGCGCGGCGCGGTTGATCTCGTCGCCCAGCACCAGGTTCGTGAATACAGGGCCGGGGCGAAACTCGAACGCTCCACGGCTCTGGTCGTAGATTGACGAGCCCGTGATGTCTGCCGGCATGAGATCGGGCGTGAACTGTATTCTGGCGAACGCCAGTCCCATGACTTGGGCAAAGGAGTGGGCGATGAGCGTCTTGGCGAGCCCGGGATAGTCTTCGATCAGCACGTGGCCGTCGGCCAGAATACCGAGGAGGACGAACTCGAGGGGGCCGCGTTTCCCGACCACGGCGCGCTCGACCTCGTTCAAGATAGCGCTGGATCGGTCCCCGACCTGCTGGATGGTCATCGCCATGCCTAGACCTCCTCGATCCTCTGCACGATGTTCTCGATCTCGGCGACCGACAAGCCCGGCGCCTCACGGTTGAGCGGGCCTACGGCGGGGCGGATGCCCAACCACGCCTGAGCTCCGATGAGGCGCTCAGCCTCGTCGGGCTGCTGTTCGACGTCGATCCCACGCGCCCGCAGCCGAGCCGCCGCGGTGCGGTAGAGAATGGGCCGCAGCTCACGTTCGTAGTCGAGCCGGCTGGACCGCGCGCGCAGGATCGCCGATTCCACCTGTTCCAGAAACTCTGGATGATCGCCGCGGGCGGGATCCCGCCGCGGCACTCCTCCCATACGAGGGCGCGCAGCGGGCGGCCAGATGCGGCGGACCACCGTGAGCGCGACCAGCGCGACATAGCCGAGGGCGACGGTGGCGATGACGTGCACCGCCTGCGGCGCACCCCAGAGACGCACCGTCAAGCCGATCATCACCACGGCCGGTGCCAGCAGGGCAAGGGCGCGGCGCCTCACGCGGTGATCGCCTCGCGAATGCGAACCAGTGCCCGCAGGGCACTCTCTCGCTGATCGCCGGTGAGGTGATGGTGGCTGAACTTCGCCTCCTGAAAGAGCAGGGTCAGCTCGCGCAGCGCAGCGGGCGGCGCGGAGGCGCTGGCCAGCACCCGGCTCAGATACTCACCCGAGGTCTCGCTCGCCGACCGGGGAAACCCCGAGAGCGCGAAGGCGCGTTCCATGCGAGCATAGGCGGCGATGATCGCGCGTCGCGGATCTGGCTCGCCGCGCAAGTCGTCGAGAGCCATTGAAACCGCTGCGCCGGCCGCCGCTGGCCGCGGTTGCCGCCGCCGCGGTGCCCGGCCGGCAGCCTCCCGCCGGCGCCGGTGTGCACCCACTAGCAGCACGACGCCCGCCACCGCCACCAGCAGCGTGCCGGCGGCAAGCCCAACGTCGAGCCAGTGCGCCCCACCGCTGGCCAGCGCCGCCCGAGACGAAGCGCGGGGCGGCATCAGCAAGGGGCTCCCCTGCAGGACGCCTTGCAGGAGCTGGCCGTGAGCATGGCGTGACGCAAGGACCAGCGCCGTGACGAGCGTGCCGATCAGGATCAACGGCAGGACGATGGAGAGAACCCTTTCGAGCAGCGAGAGCGGCGGCGGGGGCGGCGAGACCCATTCCCCGTCGTCGGGTGCCTTCCTGCCACGACGGGTGGGCAGCAGCGCATGAAGAATGATGCCGGCGAGAGCCACGGCGATGACAAGCAGGACGCCTATGCCCGCGACCACGGCATCGCCGGCCTGACCCGCCGCGCCCGAGGTTAGTGAACCGGGTAGCGGCGCGCTCGCGACGTGTGCCCCGACCGCCGCCGCGACGATCGCCAGAAGGGCAACCACGGCCAGACCGAGCACCACGCCACGACGCCTGCCGATCGCCTGCTGAACGCCACTACGCACAGGTGTCCTCCCCACGGGCCCAGAAGGGGCTCCAGAGATCGCGTTCGGGTAGAAGCCGTCAGCGCCGGGCGGCGCGCTTATAGGGCGAGCTCCATCGCCACACATCAGTATAGCGGACCAGGCGCGGCGCCGGAGATGGGTCGCGAGCAGCCGAGGATCGACCCCTGGTCCGTACCAGGCGTGGTATACTGAGCCTCCTAACGGTACGCTAACCGTCCGCTCACGAAACGCTAACGTAATGCCAACAATCCTGCCCACAGTCCGTCATCGCTCGCATCCGTCGAGTCACGAGGCCGTGCCGGAGGTCCGTTTGCAGCACATCGTATGACTGCCGGCAGCGCGCTGCTTCTGGCATCGGCTGGTGGGTTCGCTTTGGTCAGCGGATCCAACGACGGTGCGAGCCTAATTGCCATGGGCACACGCACGCGGACGGTGCGCCCCGCCGTGGGGATCGCGATACTGGTGGCACTGCTGGCGCTGGGACCGCTGCTCGTGGGCACCGCGGTAGCCACGACGCTGGCTCACCGGTTGGTGTCGTTTGGCGGCGAGGACGGCAGGGTGGCCTTGCTGGCCGCCGTAGTCACCGCGCTCGCCGTCGTGTTCGGCCTCACGAAGCGGGGCACGCCCACAAGCCTCACGCTTGCCCTCACCGGCGGCATCGTCGGGGCCGGCCTCGGGGCCGGCCTGCCCGTGCAGTGGCGGGCGATAGGGAAGGTCCTGGCCATCGGCATCGCCGCGCCACTGCTCAGCATCCCCGCCGGCTGGCTCGTGTACGAAGTCATGCGCGGGCCAGTCGGCCGTCTGATCGCCCGACACTTGATCACCGAGGTGCAGTATGTGGGCTACCTGCTGCAGTGCCTTGCCTATGCGGCGAACGACGCCCAGAAGATGGTGGCCATCGTCGCCATCGGCACCTCGGCCCAGCTCGACCCGGTCGCGGCGACGCTGCGCGGCCAGCTGGCGATCGCGGCGCTGTTCGGCGTAGGCATCCTGCTCACGGTGCGGGTCATGGCGGCACGCGTCGGCGAGGGAGTCATGTACATCCGCACACCGCACTTCATCGCAACCTCGATCGGCTCCTCGTGCGTCGTGCTGGCGACGTCCGCCCTGGGCGTGCCCGTCTCTTCGACGCAGGCCGCGACGGGGGCTGCGGTGGGCAGTGGCGTGGCAACCTCGCCCTTCAGCGTGCGCTGGAAGGAAGTGTCGCACATCGGCGTGGCCTGGGTCATAACGCTGCCGCTGTCGGTCGGCCTTGGGGCTGCGCTGGCGGCGATGGGAAGGATGGTACGATGAAGATAACTGACCTCCGGCGCGCGGTTCGCAATCTGCGACGAGGGGGCGCCGCAGGTCTGACCGCCATTCTCGAGCGCCAACTCACGGAGACCATCACCGCCTGTCGACTGGCGCACTCGGTGGCGAAGGGAACGGTCGACCCCCGCGTGGCTCATGACCGCATGGCGGAAATCGAGCACCAGGGAGACGAGTTGCGCGGCAGACTCGTCGCCAAGCTCGCCGGAGTGCTCGTAGCACCAATCGACCGCGAGGACCTGTTCCGCCTGTCGCGGTCAGTCGATGACGTGCTCGACAATCTTCGCGATTTCGTGCGCGCCTGGGACCTTTACAAGATCGAGCCCACCGACGAGTTCCTTAGTCTTCTCGAGGCCACGGAGAGCGGTGTGGACGACTTGCGTCGGGCGGTGCAGACGATCACCGCGGACCCGAAGGAGACGAGTCAGGGCGCGCTCATGTGCAAGAAGTCCGCGAACGAGGTTCGCCGTCGTTACGACGAAGAGCTGGGCAAGCTCTTCAGCGGCGAGTTCACCATGGACGTCTTCAAGGTCCGCGAGCTGCTACGCCGCCTCGACGTCGTGGGGCTGCGCTTGAACGAGGCGGCTGATGTTCTCTCGGACGCGGCCGTCAAGCGTCTCGCCTGACAGGGCTTGGCTCGCCAACGCGAAGCCACGTCAGGCGAAAACCTGGCGGCCGAAGAGGACGACGACGACCCCGACCATGGCGATGGCGCCGCCGATGATGTCGAAGCGGTCCGGTGCGCTGCCGTCGATCACCCAGCCCCAGAGCATGGCCCCCACCAGGAAGACCCCGGCGTAGGCGGCGTAGACGCGGCCGTACTTGCTGGCCGGCTGGTAGGTCTGGATGAAGGCATAGAAGAGCAGCGCCAGGATGCCGAGGACGGGCAGCCACAGCGGACCCTTCTCCCTGAGCCAGCGCCAGTAGCAGTACGTGCCGCCCAGCTCACCGAGGGCTGCGATCACGTAGATCGCGAAGGTCTTGACCACGTTCATGGCGGGCCACCCCTTTAGGTTCGGATGGCACATCATGAGAGGGCGGACGAACCTCAGTCAAGGTGAGCGCCAACCTTGGGACCCGGGCCACGTGGTACCATGCCCTCAATGGGGATGGAGTCCCCCCCTTGACCGCCCCAGTCGGGGCTGATGGCTCCTAGTCGCGCGGCAGCGCGGACCTAGCCATCACACGAGGAGGACTCCGTCATGCAGCATATCTTCACCATCGCCGCGCTGTGGCTCGCGCTGGCCGTGGTGGCGGCCATCATCGCCTACCGCCTCAAGATCGCGATCGCACTCGTCGAGATCTGCGTGGGCGTCGTGGTCGCCGCCGTTGCCGCGCACTTCGGGTGGTTCGCCCACCTTGGCTCGAGCGACCAATGGCTGCAGTTCCTCGCCTCGGCGGGCGCCGTGATGCTCACCTTCCTCGCCGGCGCCGAGCTCGATCCGGCCGTGCTACGCACCAAGCTCACCGAGGTATCGGTTGTCGGCATCGTCGGCTTCGTCGCGCCATTCCTCGGCTGCGCGGCCGCCGCCCATTGGGCTCTCGGCTGGCACAGCCAGCAGAGCCTGCTTGCCGGCGTCGCCCTCTCCACCACCTCGATGGCGGTGGTCTACTCGGTCATGCTCGAGACCGGCTTCAACCGTACGCCATTCGGCAAGGGCATCCTCGGGGCCTGCTTCATCAACGACCTCGGCACGGTCATCGCCCTCGGCCTGCTGTTCGCGCCGTTCACGTACAAGACGATCGTCTTCATCGCCGCCACGGTAGTCGTCGTCGCGATACTGCCGGCCGCGGTCAACCGCATGGCACGCATCTACGGGCACCGCACGGCGGCGATTCGCACCAAGCTCATGCTCGTCGTGCTCCTGGGCCTTGGAGCGCTCGCTTACTGGGCGGGCAGCGAGGCGGTGCTGCCCGCCTACATCGTCGGCATCGTCCTTGCCGGCGGCGCCGCCCAGGATCACCACTGGGTTCGCCGCTTGCGCACTCTGACAGTGGGCTTCCTCACGCCCTTCTACTTCCTGCGTGCCGGCATGCTCGTGAACGTCGCCGCCGTCGTCGCCGCCCCGATCAGCGTGCTGGTGCTCTTCGCTGCCAAGGTCGGCGCCAAGATCTTCGGCCTCTACCCCGTCGTTGGCCGCTTCCGCCGCGACCGCAAAGAGCGCTGGTACTACACGCTGATGATGTCGACCGGGCTCACCTTCGGCACGATCTCGGCCTTGTACGGCCTGAGCCACGGCATCATCGACAAGAGCCAGTACTCGTTTCTCGTGACCGTGGTGATCGGCACAGCCGTGATCCCCACCTTGATCGCCAGCCTCGCGTCTGTACCACGACACCTGTTGCCCTCAGCGGAAGCGGAGGTCGCAGCCATGGGCGCGCGGACCGCAGGACAACCCATACCTGGGCTGCCCGACGCCGAGACATCGCTCGCGGCCGAGATCATCGCCGAGGCCGAGCTCGACCTCGAGCTCGAGGAGGAGGAAGAGGTCGCGGACGAAGGTTGACCGGCGGCGACGTCTCCTCTGGCACGACGCTGCGCGATTGAGGGTGGATCGTCAGTATGGAGGAAACGCCAGCACACCGGCCATTTCGCGGAACGGGGGCAGAGGGCATGGCGCTGCATCCAGCACCCGGGCTCCTACGATCTGCGCGCTCTCGGCAGTGTGTCGCCTGTCGCCGACCAGGGCCAGTTTGGCACCTGCTGGGCCTTTGCCAGCCTCGACTGGATTTCAAGAAAGCCACGGTACGAGCCGACTACTAGCACATCGCGTCCTGATACGATGAGCAGACGATGGTGGCCGAACAGCTCGGGCCACAACTCGAGCAAATCCGGGCAAGGCAGACGGCTCGGGGTCGACGTGCACGGCTTCACCACTAACGGGGGCAACCAATGAGACTGAAGGTTCTGCTCATCGCCTCTTTGGCAATCACGGCGGCGCTAGCGGCGCCCGCGGCATCCTCTGCCCGCACCTACGGGCTCGGGCTCGCAGTGCCGAAGAACGCAGCGCGCTACCCGGCGAGGCTCGCCGGAGTGCTCTCGACGCTGCCGGCAAGCTACAGCTTGCGGCAGTACGCCCCGGTGCCCGGCGACCAGGGCCAGCTGGGCTCCTGCGCCGCGTGGGCCACCGCCTACACCGCGATGGGCGTGCTCGAAAACATGGACCACGACCAAGGCCTCTGGGATAACCCGTTCGACGGCCTGCCGGGCGGCGGCGGCTCGGCCATGTACGTCTACTCGCAGACCTGCATCGACGGCGGGGACAACGGCAGCTACCTCGACGATGACGTGGCGGTCGAGACATCCCAGGGCGTCGACGAAGACTCCGACTACACCCAGGGCGAGATGGACTGGTGGGATCCGCCGACCGCACAGGAGACGGCCAACGCGCAGAACTGGGTTCTGGCCACGGGCTACGACATCGGCACCGACCAGTACAGCATCGAGCAGGCGATCTCCAGCAACGAGCCGGTCGTGCTCGGGATCGAGGTGACGCAGGCGTTCGAGAATAACACGAGCGGCAACTACCCGGACCCGAACGACTACTACGACGATGACTACATCTCGCTTGGCGGCCACGCTCCAACCGCGGTCGGCTATGACTCAGCCGGGCTGATCGTCGAGAACAGCTGGGGGCCGTACTGGGACAACGGCGGCTACGTTCACATCAGCTGGGACTGGCTTGAGAACACCTACCAGGACTCCGGCAAGCCCGATCTCACCCAGGCGGTCGCGATGGTGGGCATGAGCCACCACGCCCCGGCGCCAACGCCAACCCCGACGCCCACAACCGACTCGACCCCTCCGGCGACACAGGTCTCGGGCGCCGATAGCAGCTGGCATAACGTGCTGGTGACGCTGACCTTCACGGCCGGCGACAATCCCGGTGGCTCCGGGGTGGCCTGCACGAAGTATTCGGTGGACGGCGGCGCCTGGACGCAAGGCACGTCGGTCACGATTGCCGCTCCGACCGATCACTCCAACGACGGCACACACACCATCCGCTACTACTCAGCAGACAACGCCGGCAACGTCGAGGCGACCCACAGCTGTCAAGTGAAGATCGATACCGTGGGCCCCGTGTGCGCCGCGCAGAATGTCACCGTCAAGCACGGCAAGCCTTGCCGGCTTTACTTCAAGGTCCACGATCGGCTCAGCCCGAAAGTCACAAACGCCCTCACGATTGCGAAGCAATCGGGCGCCGTCATGAAGCGCTGGTCGTGGAACTACGGCAAGAACTTCGCCGGCTGGTGGCGCATGAAGTACACATGCCGCCTGCCCAGAGGTACCTACACCATTCGCGTCTACGGGAAGGATCTTGCCGGCAACGCCCAGAGCGTGGTCGGGCACGGGCGACTGCGTGTGAAGTGAGCGCGGCGGGCCGCAGGATGGCTCTGCCGGCGAGGCTGGATGCGACCTGTGTTGTCGACGCTTTGACGTTCGGGGATCGCTGGTGTGCGCCACGATGCGCACAGCGCGCAGTCGCAATCCGGTGAACCGCCAGTGAACGGGTGCGCTCGCGAACACGAAAGGTAGGAGGGGTGAGGCGTTCGCGGAAGCGAGTGGTGAGCCAGCCAGATGTTGATTCGCCGGTCCGCGACCCTGGATAGCAGCGGTCCGGTCCAGTGCGCCGCACCCGTAGCCCGATGGCACCGGGATCCCTGGACAGGAGGGGTCAGGATTGGTCTGCAGGCTGCCGGTCCCTATACCCCCCGTCACGGGAGCGGGGGGACAGTGGTGGGCGACGTTGGAGTTGAACCAACGACCTCCAGCTTGTCGAGCTGGCGCTCTCCCAGCTGAGCTAGTCGCCCACGCAGAGACGGCAGTATAGCAAAGGCAGCGGCGACGGTGCCAGCCGGGGGCGGAAGCCCGCCGCCAGGCGGAAGCCCGCCGGCCTCGTCCGCCGCCCCCCGCCCTTCGGCCCGTCAGGCCGCTGCGAGAGACCCGCCGCCTTCGCAGGCCCCGGTCTACCGCGACGCGCTGCGGCGCGGCACGCGCGGCCTGATGCCCCGCGAGGCCGAGCGCTTGGCGCCACCGTTCCACACCAGCTTGCCCGGGCGCGGCTGCACCTGGTGAGACTCGGGGATCACGCGCTTGTCGTAGTCGAACTCGGGCAGGTCGTGGCGCTCGAGTGTGGCTCCGATGAGTCGCTCGATGGCCTTGAGCTCGTGCACGTCCTCCCCGGTGAGCAGGCTCACGGCGATGCCGCTGGCGCCGGCCCTGGCGGTGCGCCCGATGCGGTGCACGTAGTCCTCGGGGTTGGTGGGGATGTCGAAGTTGATCACGTGCGTGATGTTGTCAACATCGATGCCCCGGGCCACCACGTCGGTGGCCACGAGCACGGCGATGCGGCCCTTCTTGAAGCCGTCGAGTGCCTGCTGGCGCTGGCCTTGCGAGCGATCGCCGTGAATGGCTTCGCACGTGATTCCGGCCTTGTTGAGCGTGCGCGCCAGACGCTCGGCGCGGCGTCGCGTGCGCGTGAACACCAGGGTGCGCTCGGGGTCGTGGTGGCGGAAGTACTCCACCAGCAGATCGACCTTCTGGTCGTGATTCACCGGCAGCACCTTCTGCTCGACGTTGTCCACCGGCGTGGCGCTGCCGCCGAGCTCGATGAACACCGGCTGGTGCAGCGTGTCCTCGATGATGCTCAGCACCTGCTTGCTCATGGTGGCGCTGAAGAACAGGTTCTGACGCTTTGACGGGATGGCGTCGATGATGCGCTTCACATCTGGCCAGAAGCCCATGTCGAGCATGCGGTCGGCCTCGTCCAGCACCAGGGTGTCGACGTTGTCGAGCAGAATGTCGCCCTGGCGAAGCATGTCGAGCAGCCGGCCCGGCGTGGCGACCAGGAGGTCGACGCCGCGGCGCACCTTCCTCGCCTGAGGATCGTAGGGTACGCCGCCGAACACGGCCACGACGGTGCGGCCGCTGTAGGTGCTCAGCATCTCGCCCACTTCTTCTATCTGGCCGCAAAGCTCGCGTGTGGGAGTGACCACGAGCGCCGACGGATGGGCGGTGCGGCCGTCGGCGACGGTCGGGCCTGTCATGCGTTGCACGATGGGCAGGACGAAGGCGGCCGTCTTGCCGGTACCGGTCTGCGCACAGCCCACCACGTCGCGTCCGGCGAGCACGCGCGGGATGGCTTGTTCCTGAATGGGGGTGGGCGTCACGTACCCCATGGCGGCCACGCCGGCCAGAAGGTCGCCGCTCAGGCCGAGCGCGGCGAACAGAGGCAGATCGACCGCGGGCGTGGGGCCCGCGGGGCGCTCGGCGTGCTGACGCTCGTGATAGCTCTCGTCCACACCCGGTCCGCGGCGGTCGTCGCGCTCGCGACGCGGGCCGTGGCCGCGCTCGCGATCACGGCCGGAGCGGTCACGGCCCACGCCGCCGCCAAGACGCCCGTGGCGCTCGTGCTGGCCCTGCCGGCTGAGGCGCTCGGGCTGCTCGCCAGCGCTCTGCTCGGTCTGGGGATCGGTCAGGGTTTGGGGCCGGGCGGAGGCGGCGGTCTGGGTGCTTACGGCGGCACTCGCCGCGGCGGCCTGTGCCGCGGCGCCGTTTCCGCGACCGCGGCCACCACGCCGGCGACGACGTTTCGGCGCCCCTTCGCTCTGGGGCTGGCCGCTCTTTTCCATGGTGGGATCACTTACTGGATTCACAGATGCTCTCTTCCTCGACGAGCCCGCAGGCTGCAGCGCACCACTGCTCGCGGACGGGTGAAACCGCTCGCCGGCGGATGGCGCGATGCGTGGGGGTTCGTCTTTTGGGGGGTCGCCCTCGGGGCGCCCTGACTCTCTAGGGACGAGTGTTCCTTTCGCTTTCAGAACACTGCCCGGTTGCCACAGAGTCTGGGGTCTGAGTGAGGAGGAAGGCCCGGCGCCAGATGCGCGGGCGAGAAACCGGCTCCCTTACGACAAATCGACCTTATCAGGTCTGGTTTGCGCTGGCAAGCTGTGACTCGGTTTCACCGGGAGGCTGCGCCTGCTCCCGCCAAGCGTCGCGCGCGCCACACCCCGCGAGATCGGCAGGGTCAGCCGTGGGCTCGGTACCAGTCCAGGGTCTCCCTCAGAGCGTCCTCGTGAGCGGTGACCGTGAAGGGCCCGAAGGCCGCCATGAACTTTCCGGCATCGCTCACGAACGGCCGGTCCCATTGATCCATGATCTCGGGAAACTCGCGCAAGATGGGCACGACGACGCCCAGCAGCCGCACGCTGCGCAGGCTCAGCACCGCCGGCCTCGCGGGCGCGCCGGCCACGCGTGCCGCGAGCTCGACGAACTCCCGGCCGCTGAGAGCCGGAGCCGCCGGCACGTGCCACACCTGGCCATCGGCCGCCGCGTGCTCTGCCAGGATCACGAAGGCACGGGCTATGTCGCCAAGGTAGCCGAGGGTGTGCGGCTGGTCGAGATCGGCGAACCACCGTGTCTTCCTGCCGGCCAGCACGGCCTTGAAGAAGCGTGCCCCCACGGCGGAATCGGGGCCGCCCGGTCCGTAGTAGTCGGAAGACCGGGCGATCACCACCCGCACTCTGCCGTCGCCATGCGCCGCCATGAGCTCCGCCGCCATGGCGGCGCGTACCCGGCCTTTCTTGCTCTGCGCCGCGGGAGGGGTGTCTTCCGCGAGGCGGCCGGCGGCGGGACCGTACATGTAGAGGTTGTCGGCGAACACCAGCTTGGCACCGGCCGCGGCGCTCGCCTCCATGATGCTGCGCGTCATGGCCGGAAACTCCTGGGCCCAGCGCCGGTAAGGGGGTTGGGCACAGTGGTACACCACGGCGGCGCCGGCGAGCGCGCGGCGTAGCTGCTCGCGCTCGGTCACGTCGGCGGCCCAGTCCTCGTAGGAGGCCGGCGGCTGCGCGCCGTCAGATGTGGCGGCTCTGCCGGAACGCGTCACGGCGCGCACCCGCCGCCCCTGCCCCACCAGCTCGCGCACGACCGCACCGCCGATGCCCCCACCGGCACCGAGCACCACCTGCAGGTCGTGCGCCCTTCTATCGTCTGTGCTCATCGCGTCCTCCGGCGCGCCGGTCTCTCGGCGAGCGCTCGGCGCGCCGGTCCCTCGGCGAGCGCTACTCCTCCTCTGGCGTCGCGGCGGAGGCATCTCTGAAACTGCCCCTCTGGCGCGCCCGTTTGGCCTCGTACATCAGCATATCAACGCGCGTCAACAGCTCATCAGGATCTTCGAGACCCCTCCAGTCGGCCAACACCGTGCCGCGGCTGAGGCTCAAGCTCAGGTCGAGCCGCCTCCCGGTCGCGGCGATGGCCTCGTCCAGGCGCCCCGCCAGCGCCTCGGGGTCGGCCGCCGCGGGTGCTTCGGCAACCACGCAGAACTCGTCGCCGCCGAGACGCGCCATCAGGTCGGTATCGCGAAAAGTGCCCCGCAGAGCTTCGGCGACGGCCTGCAGCACCTCGTCGCCCTGCGCGTGGCCGAGCCTGTCGTTGATGCCCTTGAAGCCGTCTACGTCGCCGTAGAGCACCAGCAGACGGCTGCCGGCCCGCTTGGCGCGCTTGCTCTGCTCGGGGAGCATCACGTAGAAGCCGCGACGGTTGAGCAGACCCGTGAGCTCGTCGTGCAGCGTGAGCTCTTCCAGCCGCCGTTCAGCCTTCTTGCGAACGGTGAGGTCGCGGGAGATCGATAGAACGAGCAACTCGCCCTCCACGTCGGTGAGGCTCGAGCTGATCTCCACCGGTACCCGCCGCCCGTCGCGCGTCTGGCGCACGCTCTCATACACCACCCGTTCCTCCTTGAGCAGCCGTTGCATGATCTCGCGCAACTGCCCCGGCCTCGCCGGTGTTTCGACGGCGCGCGGAGTGAGACCTAGCATCTCCTCGCGAGTGTAGCCCAGCAGCTCGCAGGCGGCGTCATTGACGGCCACGAAGCGCGTGGGCTCGCCGGCGGCGTCGAGGCCGTGCAGGTATACCGGGTCGTTGCTCACCTCGAAGAGTAGGCGATAGCGTGCCTGGCTGGCCCTTAGCTGACCACGCGCCGCCTCGGCATGCTCGGCGGCGTCCTCCAGGCGTTTCCTCTGCGCCACGAACCGGTCGACGCCCACCCCCAGCCCCACGCCCACGGCGGCGTAGGCGACGAGACTGAAGACGAAGACGTTAAGGTCGGCGTTGGCCAGCACGAAGTAGCCCACGGTGGCCACGAAGATCGCCCACAGGGCGGTCACCAGGCCGCCCCGCAGACCGCCAAAGTAGGCCCCGGCCACAACCAACCAGGCGCCGAGCATCTCGATCACCGTCAGTGGCAAGACCAAGGCGGCCAAACCGAAGATGACGGCGCACGCGACGAGGGCCCCGTTCATGCGTGGGTTTCGCACAACCTACTCCCCGGGTCGAGGACCTGTGCCTCTCCTATGCCCTAGCCTCGCTCCAGTCGAACGCCTCGCCCACGGCGCGCAGGCGTGCCTTGAGGCCGTCGTCGCAGAAGGCCCCGGCGAGGGCGTGCGCGAACATGTCGCGTGGCGTATGCCCCATGCCGGCGGCGAGGGCGCACTCACGGCTGAGGTCGGTGTTCATGAGCACGGGATCGTCCGATGAGATGGAGCACCGTACCCCGGCCGCCAGCAGGCGCGGCAACGGGTGCCCCGCGAGTGAGGACACGGCGCCGGTGAGCACGTTGCTGGTGGGCGTCACGTCGCAGACGATGCCGCGCTCGGCCAGCTCGGCGAGCAGGTCGGGATCTTCCGCGGCACGCACGCCGTGCCGCAGGCGCGCGGCGCACAGCACGTTCAGGGCGCCGCGCACCGAGGCCGGTCCGGCCATCTCACCGGCGTGGGGCGCGGCCCGCAGGCCACCCTCGCGCGCCGTGGCGAAGGGTCGCTCGAAGAGCTCCGGCGGAAACGTAGCTTCGCTGCCGCCGAGGCTGATGCCCACGACCCCGCGCTCGCGGTACTGTACGGCCCAGCTCACTAGCTGGTCGGCGATCTCCACGGGAAAGTCGCGCGTGATGTCGGGAGTGAACCTGATCTCGACGCCGTGCTTCTCGAAGGCCTCCTGGGCGCCGCCACAGTAGCCCTCGAAGACCTCCTGCCAAGGCGTGCCGCGGCGCGCCACCGGCTCCGAGGGCGAGAACAGCGCCTCGGCGTACACGCAGCCTTGCGCCGCCAGGTCGGCCGCGTAGTCGACCACCACCTGGCGGAAGTCGCGCTCGTGGCAAAGCGCCCGTGTGGTCTTGATCCACACGCGGATGAAATGGTCGAAGTCGGTGAACCGGCAGAATCGCCTGAGCCCCGCCACATCTTTGGCGGGCAGCCGCACGTCGTTGCGCCGGGCCATCTCAAGGAGACGCTCCGGGTGCACCGTGGCCTCGAGGTGGACGTGCAACTCCATCTTGGGGTAGGCGACTGTCTCGGTCATCGCTCGCAGGGTACCAGAGGCGAGCGCCGCCTGTCGCGCTCAGGTCCCGTCTCTCAAACGGTCGCAGCTTGCACGACGGCGCCGGCTGGTGTACACCAACTTCCTGGCACGTAGAACGTACCTGCTAAGCCATACCGCCAGGCCGAGAGTGCGACACATCCACCAAGGAGGGGCCATGTACGAGCTGTATGAAGACGTGATCATCCCGGGATCGGGCGGCCCGCCGCTGGGCACGGGATGGCTGCCCTCCTTCCCCGATCTCAGAGACTACGATGTGGCACATCCCGATGTGGCGGCCATGACCAGCAAGCTCGGCCTGGCCGCCCCGCCGGCCGCCGCCCCGTCGCTGCCGCAGAAGGTCGACCTGCGACAGTGGTGCTCACCCATCGAGTCGCAGGGTCAGCTCGGCGCCTGCACCGCGCATGCCGCGGTGGGCATCGTCGAATACTACGAGCGCCGCGCTTTCGGCAAGTACCTCGACGGCTCGCGCCTCTTCGTGTACAAGGCGACGCGCAACCTGATGCGAGTCAAGGGCGATACAGGGGGATTTCTGCGTACGGCCATGGGAGCCATCGCCCTCTGCGGCGTGCCCGAGGAGAAGTACTGGCCGTACACCGACACGTCGCCCGATTTCGACGAAGAGCCGCCGGCGTTCTGCTACGCCCTGGGCGACGAGTTCAGGGCCCTCAAGTACTTCTGTCACGATCCGCAGGCTCAGCAGCCAGACCCGCAGGCCGTGCTAGCCTCCATCAAGACCAGCCTGGCGGGTGGCATCCCCGCCATGTTCGGCTTCTGGGGGTTTCCCTCGTGGAGCAAGGCGGATGTGGTGGGCGCCATACCGTATCCCTGCCGCGGAGAGCGCGCGATCTGGGGCCACGCCGTGGCTGCCATTGGGTACGACGATACCCTCGTCATCAAGAACACGGTCGACGCCGCCGCGACCACCGGCGCCCTCCTTCTGCGCAACTCCTGGGGAGAAGCCTGGGGCGACAAGGGGTACGGCTGGCTGCCGTACCAGTACGTCCTCGACCGGCTGGCCAGCGACTTCTGGTCTCTGCTGAGCCTCGACTGGGTGAACACCGAGCAGTTCGGGCTCTGAGAGCCTCGCGGACGCGCCGCCGCACACTGGGCTAGGCGCCGCGCGCGGCAACCGAGGCGCGCCACCGCGGCGAGCGGCGGTAGGCCGGCAGCCGCGAGGCTGCCGGCCTACTTGCGCGTCTCGCTGCCTCCGGCGCGCCAGACGAGATAGGCGTGCACAAAGCCGTCGAGGTCACCGTCGAGCACGGCCTGCGTGTTGCCGGTCTCATAGCCGGTGCGCAGGTCCTTGACCATCTGGTAAGGGTGCAGCACGTAGCTGCGGATCTGGCTGCCGAAGTTCACGTCGAGCACCTGGCCGCGCTCGCGGGCGAGCTCCTCGGCGAGCTTGCGCTCCTCGAGCTCTACCAGCTTCGACTTGAGCATGCGCATGGCCACGGCTTTGTTCTGAAGCTGAGAGCGCTCGTTCTGGCACTGCACCACGATGTTGGTCGGGATGTGCGTGATGCGCACCGCGGAGCTGGTCTTGTTGACATGCTGGCCGCCGGCCCCGCTGCTGCGATAGGTGTCGATGCGCAGCTCGTCTTCGTCGATCTCCACCGCCACGTCTTCGCTGACCAGCGGCGAGATCTCCACCGCGACGAAGCTGGTATGCCTGCGATTGGCTGAGTCGAAGGGGCTCATGCGCACCAGGCGATGCACCCCCTTCTCGGATTGCAGCAAGCCGTAGACGTTGTCGCCCTCCACGGTGAGCGTGGCGCTCTTCAGGCCGGCCTCGTCGCCCTCCTGCGAGTCGTTGATCGCGACCTTGAAGGCGCGACGCTCGAACCAGCGCAGATACATGCGCAGGAGCATCTCGGCCCAGTCCTGCGACTCGGTGCCGCCGGCCCCGGGATGGATCGTGAGTATGGCGCCGCCCTCGTCGTACCTGCCGCTGAAGAAGCGCAACTCTTCGCGCCGCTGGAGGTCGGCCTCGAGCTGGGCGATGCCAGATACGAGCTCGCGCAGGAGCTCGTCGTCCACGGCTTCGCCGACGATCTCTTCGCGCAGCAGTTCCTCGGTGGACTCAAGGTCGGCGTACCGCCCTTCGATCTCGGCGAGCTCCTCGAGGCGACGCTTTATGCGGCTGTACTCGGCCGAAACCTTCGAGGCAGCCGCTTGATCGTCCCAGAAGTCTGAGGCGCGCATACGCTCCTCGAGCCCCTGGAGGTCGGTAGTCAGCTGAGCCGGGTCAAAGGTAGCTCCGCAGCCAGCCAAGGCGCCCGGAGGCTTCCTTGAGCCGCTCGCGGAGCGAGTCGAGCTGAACGACTACTTCTGAGACGGTGGGGCTCATGGTTCCGGTAGTGTACCCGAAATACGTTTTGGCTTCAGCCGAGCACAGAAGTCGCCGATACATCTCCAGCGGACCCCCGCACCCGGCCCCGCAGGCGCGATGCATGTGACCTTTCGAGAACCGAGCGGGCAGACCGGACAAGCGCGGGCACCGAGGCACCATGTCTGAGCACGGCAGAAAGAAGAACAGGGCGGCCGACATGCGTACAGCCCCACGCCCCGCCGAGCAGCAGCTCGCCGCCTCGCGCCAGATCCTCGACATTCACGCGCGCATCGCCACCGTCTTCCTTACCAGCCCGGCAGAGAAGATGTTCGCGGACGTCCTCGACGTCGTGCGCGACGCGCTGCAGAGCCCGTGGGGGTTCTTCGGCTACCTCGAGGAAGATGGAGCACTGACCACCGCGGCACAGAGCGGTGAGGTCTGGGCGGCGGACGCGCGCGTAGAACGGCACATGCCGTTCCCGCGGGAGACGTGGGGCGGCGGCCTGTGGACCCGGGCCCTGCGCGAAGGTCGTACCGAGCTACTCCAGGGTCCGGGCCGCGTGCCTGAGGGTCACATGCCCGTCGACACCGCCCTGGCCGTTCCACTGGTGCACCGGCAGCACACGCGCGGCATCTTCATCGTGGCGAACAAGCCCGAGGCCTACACCGCCGACGACGTCGCCGTGCTGGAGAGCATCGCGCGCTACACGGCGCCCGTGTTGAACGAGTGGCTCGAGCGGGCCGCGGAAGAGCAGGCGCGCCTCAGGGCGGAGGAGGCGCTGCGCGAGTCCGAGCGGCGGTACCGCTCTCTCTACGAGCAGACCCCCGTAGGCGTTTTCGTCTACGACGAGACCCTGCTCATACAAGACTGCAACGAGACGTTTGCCGCCCTCATGGGCCGCTCCCGGCAGGAGCTGTCGGGGCTGGATCTGGCCCAGCTGGAGGATCTGTCGGTGGTGCCCACCCTGCGCAAGGCGCTGCGCGGCACAGCGGGGCTCTACGAGGGGCCTTATGTGACCGCCGCCACGGGCCGAGAGCTGTGGGGGACCCTTAAGACCGCGCCCCGCCGCGGCGCCGATGGAAAGATCATCGGAGGACTCGCCGTGGTGCTTGACGGGACCGAGCAGAAGCGCACCGAGCAGCAAGTGCAGCACCTGCGCCTGCACGACGCCGCGACGGGGCTTCCCAATCGCACCCTGTTCGCCGACCGCGTCGCTCAGGCGCTGGCGTTCGCGCGGCGCAAACGCCTGGGCTTCGCCGTGGTCGCTCTCACGATCGATCGCTTCGCGACGCTCGTGGACACGCTGGGCCACGAGGCCTCGGAACGCCTGCTCGAGGCCGCCGCCGAACGATTGTCCGAGACCATGCGCGGCGAAGACACAGTCGCCTGTTTCGCGACCAGTGAGTTCGGCCTGCTCCTGCCCGGCGTCGGCGGGCCCACCGAGACGTCGCCCACCATCGACAAGGTGGTGCGCGCCTTCAGCCATCCCTTCCAGGTGGACGATCACGAGCTCTTTCTCACCGTGAGCCTGGGCGTAGCCGTATACCCGGCCGACGGCGCCGACCCTCAAGAGCTCACCGAGAATGCCGAGGCAGCCGCCCACCGCGCCTCGAGCGAGGGCGGCAACAGCTGGCAGTTCTTCCACCCGAGCATGAACGCCGAGCACGCCGACCGCCTCGCGCTCGAGGCGGAGCTGCACCGTGCCCTGGAACGTCGGCAGTTTCTCCTGCACTACCAACCACAGATAGAGGCGGGCAGCGGCCAGATCGTCGGGCTCGAGGCCCTGCTTCGCTGGCAGCACCCCGAGCGAGGCATCGTGCCGCCGCTGGACTTCATCCCTCTCGCCGAGGAGAGCGGTCTGATGCTGCCCATCGGCGTCTGGGTGTTGAACGAAGCATGCGCCCAGGCCCACGCCTGGAGTCATTTGGTGGAGCGGCCCTTGCGCATGGCGCTGAACCTCTCGGCGCGGCAGCTGTACGACGATACGCTGGCCGGCGCTCTGGCCGAAGCCCTTCGCACGTCCGGTCTTCCGGCGGAGCAAGTCGAGCTCGAGGTCACCGAGACCGCCGCGATGCACGATCCGCGGCGCGCAGCCCGCATACTCACCGATCTCACCAGACAGGGCGTACGCATCGCGCTCGACGACTTCGGCACCGGCTATTCTTCGCTCAGCCACCTCATCCGGCTGCCCATCAGCACGGTCAAGATCGACCGCTCGTTCGTGCGCGATCTGCTCGCCGTGCCGGAGCACGCCGCCGTGGCCGCCTCGGTGATCGCGCTTGGTCACCGCCTCGCCCTCACGGTGGTGGCCGAAGGAGTGGAGACACGAGAGGAGTATGAGTTCTTGCGCGCCGAGGGGTGCGACGCCATCCAGGGCTACCTATTCAGCCGGCCGCTGCCGGCCGAAGAATGCAGCCGCCTGCTGGAAGGCGGAGCGCTGACGCCCTAGCAGGGCGTGGTCAGCCGGCGGGATGAGCGGGCATGGCCGGCGGGCACCAGGCGGGGCCGGCCGGCCGTGCCAGAGGCTCGGCTACGCCCCGTGGCACCTCTTGTACTTCTTGCCGCTCCCGCACGGGCATGGGTCGTTGCGACCGACCTTCTCGTACACCATACGCTGCTGCACTTGCACCTTGGCGCCGCCCGTGCTCGTGGTGGTGCTGGCGCCGCCCCGGCGGCCGCCGGAGGCAGCCACATTCGGCGGCGGCTCGTCGGCGAGGCCGTCTGCGTCGCCGCCGGCGTACTCGCCGGCGACCAGAGCGGCTCCGGTGAACGACGTCTGCGTGATGAGGTCGTCGCCACTCGTGTAGTTGAGCTGCATGAGCGGTTCCTCGAGCATCACCGAGGTGAACACGGCGAGGTCTTCGGGGCTGTTCTTCATGAGAGTTGTGACGGTACTGAGCTTGATGCCCTCCGACATGTCCTGGAACAGCTCAAACCCCTCGTTCTTGTACTCGACCAGAGGGTCACGTTGACCGAGGGCGCGCAGGTGGATGCCCTCCTGCAGATAGTCCATGTCGAGGAGATGATCCTTCCAGCGTGCGTCGATGACCTGCAGCATCACGGCGCGCTCGACGCTGCGCATCTGCTCGGCACCGATCACGCGCTCACGCTCTTCGTACTGGGTGTGGGCGTCGTCGACGAAGAGCTCGATGACGTCGTCTTCGGTCGACGACGCGACGTCGATATCGCCCTTCTCGACACTGGGATCGTAGATCTGCCGGAGCCCGATGAAGAGCCCGTCCAGGTCCCAATCTTCGGAGAACTGCACGCCCCCCAGCGAGGCTCTCACCGTGCCCTCGACCAGCTCGCCGATCATCTCTCGCACCTGCTCGCCGAAGTCTTCGCCCATCAGGATGCGGCCGCGCTGGTCGTAGATCACGCGGCGCTGCTCGTTCATGACCTCGTCGTACTTGAGCACGTTCTTGCGACGCATGAAGTTGAGCTCTTCGACCTTCACTTGCGCCTTTTCAACCACGTTGCTGAGCATCCTGGCCTCGAGCGGCTGGCCTTCCTGAGGGCCCAGCCTGCTGAGAATGCGATACATGCGGTCGCCGGCGAACAGACGGATGAGCTCATCTTCGGCCGAGAGGTAAAAACGACTCTCGCCCGGGTCGCCCTGACGGCCCGAGCGGCCGCGGAGCTGGTTGTCGATGCGCCGGCTCTCGTGGCGCTCCGTGCCGAGCACGTAGAGACCGCCGGCCTCGACGACCCCTTCGCCCAGCTTGATGTCGACGCCGCGGCCGGCCATGTTGGTGGCGATCGTCACGACGTTACTCTGACCCGCGTTCTTGATGATCTCGCCCTCGCGCTCGTGCTGCTTGGCGTTGAGCACGCTGTGTGGCACGCCGTGTCGCTCAAGCAGACGCGAGAGCATCTCGCTGACCTCCACCGAGACCGTGCCCACCAGCACCGGCTGGCCCTTCTCGTAGCGCCCCACGATGTCGTCGACCACGGCCGCGAACTTCTCCTTGGCCGTAGTGAAGATGTAGTCGTTCTCGTCGTTGCGCACCATCGGCGAGTTGGTGGGAACCTGCACCACCTCGAGGCCGTAGATCTGGCGAAACTCGTCTTCCTCCGTCTTGGCCGTGCCGGTCATTCCGGCCAGTACCTCGTACATGCGGAAGTAGTTCTGCAGGGTAATGGTGGCGAGCGTCTGGTTCTCTTCGCGGATCGGCACCCTCTCCTTGGCCTCGATGGCCTGGTGCAGGCCCTCGGAATAACGCCGGCCGTCGAGGATGCGGCCGGTGAACTCGTCGACGATAAGTACTTCGCCGTTCTGCACCACGTACTCGACGTCCTTGTGGTAGAGCGCTTCGGCGCGCAACGCCTGGATGAGGTGATTGACGAGGCCTCCGTTAGTGTCTTTGTAGAGGTTGTCGACGTCGAGCGCGCGCTCCATCTTGGCCACGCCGCTCTCGGTGACCGCGACCGTGCGCTGCTTCTCGTCAACCTCGTAGTCGTCGCCAGGGTGCAGGCGAGGCACCACCCGGGCGAACTGACGATAGGTATCGGCGGCCGTCTCCGGGGCGCCGCTGATGATGAGCGGCGTGCGCGCCTCGTCGATGAGGATGGAGTCGACTTCGTCGACGATGCAGTAGTGATGCCCGCGCTGCACCATGTGCTCGCGGCGCATCGTCATGTTGTCGCGCAGGTAGTCGAAGCCGAACTCGGAGTTGGTGCCGTAGGTCACGTCGGCGTTGTACTGAGCGCGCCGCTCCTCGGGCGTCATGTTGGCCTGGATGACGCCGACCTCGAGACCGAGGAAGCGGTAGACCTGGCCCATCCATTCGGCGTCGCGCTTCGCCAGGTAGTCGTTGACGGTAACCAGGTGTGTGCCGTTGCCGGTGAGCGCGTTGAGGTACATCGGCATGGTGGCGACGAGGGTCTTGCCCTCGCCGGTCTTCATCTCGGCGATATCGCCCTCATGAAGCACGATGCCGCCCAGCACCTGCACGTCGAATGGCCGCATGCCCAGGGCCCGCGTGCCCGCTTCGCGAGCGACCGCGAAAGCCTCGTAGAGCAGGTCGTCGAGAAGCTCGCCATTCTCGTAGCGCTGGCGAAACTCGGCAGTCTTGGCACGCAGCTCCTGATCGCTCAGCCCGACAACCCCGGACTCGAGCTCGGTGACCCTGGCGGTTTGCTCCTCGAGGGCCTTCAGGCGACGGCCTTCACCGGCGTGCAGCAGCTTGTCGACGATCTTGATCACAGACGGGACTCTCCCGGGGTCGCGTGGCTTGGGCTCAGTATGTATTCTCGCACGTTCGGGTACTTCGTGTGTATCTTGAAGATCGGCGGCCCAAGGCCGCCGATCACATGCGGCCCGCCTCCGGCGGCCGCACTTGTCGGCACGGCGACGCTCTCCGGCGGCCGCACCTGTTAGCACGGCGACGCTCTCCCGCGGCCGCACCTGTTAGCACGGCGACGCTCTCCCGCGGCCGCACTTGTCGGCACGGCGACGCTCTCCGGCGGCCGCACTTCTCGGCACGGCGACGCTCTCCGGCGGCCGCACTTGTCGGCACGGCGACGCTCTCCGGCGGCCGCACCTTTCGCCATGGCGACGCTCTCAGACGGCGAACGGCCGGCGGAAGCCGCCTCAGTTCTCTGTCGGCTCGATGAGACCGTAATGGCCGTCTTTACGCCGGTACACCACATTGGTGCGGTTGGACTCGGCATTGGTGAACACGAAGAAGTCATGGCCCACGAGCTCGAGCTGTAGCGTGGCCTCGTGGACCGACATCGGCTTCAGCGCGAACTGCTTCGTCTTCACGATACGGCCGTTGTCGCCCGCGTGGGCGAGCTCGCCCGAGAGCTCGTCGGCGACGGCGGCCGCGGCCACCGGGGCCAGCTCGTCGGTGGCGGGCTCAGTCGCGGCGACCAGCTTCTCGTGACCGTGGCGGGTCTTGCCGTGCATCTTGTCGTGGTACTTCTTCACCCGGCGCACGAGCTTGTCGCTTACCAGATCGATGGCCGCGTGCATATCGGTCGACGACTCACGGGCGCGGATCACGGGACCACGCGTAAAAACCGTCGCCTCGGCGATGCACGGTTCGGGGATGCTCGGGTTCTTCTCCACCTTGAGCTCGAGCTCTACCCTCGTGACCTCGTCGATCTTGCGCTGCTGCAGGAGCTTGTGAACGTGCTCGATCTTCTCGTTAGCGTACTCCTGCAGGGCATCAGTGACGGTGACGTTGCGGCCCTTGATCTGCGTTTTCATCGACATCGCTCCTTCTGGACGGCGTGGTCTAGCGATGCTTGAGAAGAGGCTGCGCGGACGGTGCGCGCGAATGTAAAGACGTGGGGTTCGAGATCTGCGTGAGCGAGTACCTCAGCACAATGATTCAACGTTTCACCTGTGGTGTATACGTCGTCAACTACGACTACTCGCTTGAGCTTCATTAGTACCCGGTTCGCATCCTCCCGCAACGCGAAGGCGCCCTGAACGTTGAATGCCCGCGCCGCCCGATCGAGCCCGCTCTGGCGAGCCCCGTGGCGCACGCGGCGGAGCAGGGGAGCATAGGGCAACCCCGCAGCGCACGCAAGCCGGCGAGCGAGCAGCTCGGCCTGGTTGAAGCCGCGCTCGAGGCTGCGCCCGCGGTGGCCCGGCACCCAGGTAACCACGGTAGCGGCCGGGTCGGACGGCGCGACTGCCGGCCTGCCGCCCGCGGTGTGCCGCGAGCCGCCGGCCGGACCGGCGGGCAGGGCGTCGCCGAAGGCCGGCCCCGCGAGGTTCGCCATCTCCGCGGCCAGCGAGCGCAGACCGCGAAACTTGCAGGCTGCGACCAGCGCCCGTGCCGGACCTTCGTATGTAAAGGCGGCGGCCGCGGTCACGAAGGCCAGCTCGCGGCCGGAGCACTCCGGGCAGGGCCGCCCGGCGCGCCGCACACCGCCGGCGGCGGCTACGCCGGGCGTGGCGCACACGGCGCCCCGCGCCGCGGACTGCACCGCCCGCAGCGTCCGGCCGCCGGCTCCGCACGGGGTCCAGCGGCCGGGAGCGCCGCAACGCGGGCAGCGCACGACCGGCAGCGCACGCAGGCCAGCAGCACAGGGCTCACAAAGCCAGCTCCCGACTGCCCGGCACTGCACGCAGCGCTTGGGAAGGAGAAGATCGATGAGGCCGTCGACCACTGCGCCCGGGGTCATCGGCGATCTGGCCTCAGGGGCGCTGTACGCGGTCGCAGAAGCCGTCTGGGCCCACGCACGAGCGCGGCTCGAACCGCGCCCCGGGGGCGATGAGCGCGTTGGCAGCCACCTCGGTACGGTCGCCGATCACGGCGTCCTCGTGCACCACGGCCTCGTGGTGCACCACGACGTTGCGCCCCAGGATGCTGCCGGCCAGGCGCGCGCCGCGCCCCGCTTTGACGCCGTCCCAGTGAATGACCCCCTCGAGCACGGCGCCGCGCTCGATGACGCAGCCGTCGCCGACGATGAGGGGGCCGATGAGCTCGGCCTCGGACTCGATGAGGCACCCGGCGCCGATGAGAATGGGCGGCTCGAGGCGCGCGCCCGGATCGATGAGCGTGCCGTCGCCCACCCACACACGCGGCGCGATCTCGCGGCCGGGTACGTCGAGCTTGACCCTGCCAAGGAGAGCGTCGAAGTTGCCGATACGATACTGCTCGATGTTGCCGACGTCGTTCCAGTACGTCTCGAGGCGCCAGCAATGAAAAGGCACGTCGCCGGCGAGCAGAGCCGGAAACACGTCGCTGGCCCAGTCCACGAACGCGTCGGCGGCAACGTGCCTGAAGATCTCGGGCTCGAAGGCGTAGATGCCGCAGTTGCACAGATCGGACAGCGCCGCGGCGGCGGACGGCTTCTCCTGAAAGCCAGTGACGCGTAGGGCACGGTCGTGCACCACCACACCATAGCGCGAGGGATCGGCCACTGGCGTGACCGCCATGGTCGCGATGCCGCCGTTCGCGCGGTGCGCGGCGAGGAATGCCGTGAGATCGATATCGGTGAGTCCGTCGCCGCTGACCACGACGAAAGTGCCCCGGCTCAGGAACTCGCGAAAGGCACTGGCGCCGCCGGCCGTACCTAGTAGCTGAGGCTCGAGATTGTAGCGCAACCTCACGCCAAAGGCTGCGCCGTCGCCGAAGTAGGTGCGTATCTTGTCGGGATGGTAGTGCAGGTTGGCGGCCACCTCACGCACCCCGTGGCGCCGCAGCAGATGCAGGATGTGCTCCATCACCGGACGGTTCAGGATGGGCACCATCGGCTTCGAGGTGAGGCCTGTGAGCGGGTGCAGCCGCGTGCCCAGGCCGGCGGCCATGAGATAGGCCCTGGGGGTGACGGCGCTCACGGCCGGCACTCCCCCGCCGCGCAGACCGCGGCGAGTGCCGGACCAAACGGTGCCCGCAGCGCGCCCGCCTCGGTGATGATGGCGGTGATGTTGGCGGCCGGGGTAACGTCGAACGCCGGGTGGTGAGCGCGGGCCCCGTAAGGCGCCACTCGCTGACCCCGGAACGAAGTGACCTCGTCTTCGGCACGTTCCTCGATGGGGATGACGGCGCCATCCGGCAGCGTAAGGTCGACAGTAGACAGCGGCGCCGCCACGTAGAACGGCACGCCGTGTTCTTTGGCCAGGACCGACACCGTGTACGTGCCGATCTTGTTGGCCGTGTCGCCGTTGGCGGCGATGCGGTCGGCGCCCACCACGACGCCCTGCACGGCACCTCGCTGAATGAAGTGGCCGGCCATGCTATCGCTGATCAGGCGATACGGGATGCCCTCCACCTCGAGCTCCCACGCGGTGAGGCGCGCGCCCTGTAGCCAGGGGCGCGTCTCGTCGACCAGCACCGAGATGTCGCCGTACCTGGCAAAGGCCGCGCGCACCACCCCGAGGGCGGTGCCGTACCCCGCGGTGGCCAGCGCGCCGGCGTTGCAGTGGGTGAGGATGCAGTCGCCGGCCTTGAGCAGCGCGGCTCCGTGCTCGCCAATGCGCAGGCAGCGCTGGATGTCGTCCAGCAGAATGGCCTGGGCGCGACCGTGCAGCCGTGCGGCGCAGGCGGGCGGCGGCACTTCGCAGGCTTGCCACTCACGGCGCATCTCGTCGATCGCCCAGCGCAGATTAACGGCGGTAGGCCGCGTGGCCAGCAGGCCGCTCGCGGCCTGCTCGAGCGCGGCCCGAAAGCCGCCAGGGTCGCCGGGGGTAGCGGCGGCCGCGGCGCGGGCCGCGAGCGCCAGCCCTCCAGCCGCCGTGACGCCGATCGCCGGGGCGCCGCGGACCGTCATGTCGGTGATGCGCGCGGCGACCTCCTGCCAGGTGTGGCAGCGTACGTACCGTTCCTCGTGAGGCAGCGCCATTTGGTCGATGAGCACGACCTCGTCGGACAGGATCTCGACCGCCCGCACCCTCAAACGCGAGGCCCCCGCCAGCGCCTCGTCGACCGGCACCTCAAGAGCCGGTGCGCCGGCCCCGGGCTGCGCTTCCGCGGCTCGGCCGGCGCCCGACGTGGCTCGTTCGTCGGCCATCAGCGCCTGCCGCCTCAGGTGCCCTGGTCCCAGGAGGCCAGATAGGTGGACTGCTCGTCGGTGAGCGTATCGCACGCGACTTCCATGGTCTCGAGCTTCACGCGGGCAATCTCGTCGTCGATGTCTTTGGGCACCCCGTAAACCTTCTTCTCCAGGTCGGCGTGACTCTTCACCATGAACTCGGCCGAGAGTGACTGGTTGGCGAAGCTCATGTCCATGACGGCCGCGGGGTGTCCCTCAGCCGCCGCCAGGTTGACCAACCGGCCCTCGGCCAGCAGGTAGATGCGACGCCCGTCGGCCATGGTGTACTCGTCGACGAACTCGCGCACGCGGCGCTTCTTGACTGACAGCTTCTCGAGCGCCGGGATGTCGATCTCGACGTTGAAATGGCCGGTATTGGCGACGATGGCGCCGTCTTGCATGACCTCGAAGTGCTCGCCGCGCAGCACGTGAATGTCACCGGTGGCGGTGACAAACACCTTGGCGAGCTTCGCGGCCGCGGCCACCGGCATCACCCTAAAGCCGTCCATAACAGCCTCGAGAGCACGTAGAGGATCGACCTCGAGCACGATCACGTCGGCGCCATGGCCCTTCATGCGCATGGCGAGGCCGCGCCCGCACCATCCGTATCCGGCCACGCACACGGTGCTTCCGGCGATGAGGATGTTGGTGGCACGAATGACCCCGTCGAGCGTGCTCTGCCCGGTGCCATAGCGATTGTCGAACATGTGCTTGGTGTTGGCCTCGTTGACCGCGACTATGGGAAACATGAGCCGGCCTTCGGCCTCGAGGGCCTTGAGGCGGATGACTCCGGTGGTGGTCTCCTCGGTGCCGCCGATGATGTCGGCCGCCATGTCGGGGCGCTCGCCGTGCAGCACACCGATCACGTCGGCGCCGTCGTCCATCGTGATGTTGGGACGGTGATCGACGCACGTGTTGATGTGGTCGTAGTACGTCTTATCGTCTTCTCCCTTGATGGCATACACCCGCACGCCGTAGTTGCTGACCAGCGCCGCAGCGACGTCGTCTTGCGTGCTGAGCGGGTTGCTCGCGCAGAGCACAACGTCTGCGCCGCCGGCCACCAGGGTGCGCATGAGGTTGGCCGTCTCGGTGGTGACGTGCAGGCAGGCGCCGATGCGCACGCCCTTGAGCGGCTGCTCCTTGGCAAAACGCTCGCGGATAGCCTTGAGCACCGGCATGTGCATGTCGGCCCACTCGATGCGCAGCACCCCTTCGGGCGCAAGGCCGATGTCTTTGATGTGGTGGTCGGATGCCAAGAGGCCCTCACTTGTCGTCGCGATCGTCCGCCTGAGGTATGCCGCAGGCGGCCAACGTGAACCCGTAGTACGCAGCAACGATGGCGGCTGGCACGAGAACGTCTGAGACGGCCGGGAAGTCTTCTTGCTCGACCGCCCCGGCCTCGAACGGCGTAAGCCGCCCGGCATTGGCCACGCCCGCCACGATGACGCCCGAAGAGTATACCCGAGGCCCGCCGAGGGCACGAATGGCACCGGGTTGATATATGCCGGTGAGGGGCGGAAAGGTGCGCTGCACGCCGGCCGGCCAGCGGCCGCAGAGGGGACCTCGCGAGGCGAGGTTCACGTGGTCGGCAATGGCGACGAGCCGCGGTACGCCGGCGCCTCCGCCCGCGGCACTCCCCCCACGCCACACGATGGGCACCACCAGGCCGAGGCACGAGCCCGGCGGCTGGGCCGCGCACAGGTCGAAGAGCGGCCCGCGAAACGGCTCGCGCGGCCGCAGCTCGGCCCGCGAGAGAGCCTGAAGCGCGGCGCCGGCGAAGAGCGCAGCGCCGGTCCGGCAACAGCGGGGGTCGGCGGTCGTCACGACCACCGCGACGACGGCACCGGGCACGGCTTCAGCCGCCGCCGGCCAGCCTGGCCTTGAAGTCTTGAATCGCCCCCACCGGCGTGGGGTCGACACCGTAGAGCAGGGCCAGGTAGTACGAGACGTAGTCGCCGAGCTGTACCAGCGAGAGCAGCCGCGCCAGGCGCGAATCTCCGCGCGCGGACACCTGCTCGACCGCGACTCCACGGACGCTCAGCTCGGCCGCCGTGAGCTCCGCCCGTCGCACCAGCCGCGAGTCTCCCTGCCCATCTTCGAGAAAGACGGCGACACTGCTAGCGGCCAGATCGGGAAGGCTCGTCCAGCCCATGAGCTCGTTGTGATCGAGCTCCGGCAACTCGTTCCAGAAGGCCGGGGCTTTGGCGTTTTCGTTGATCTGACCCTTCCAGCGGCGTGCCGCCGGCACCGTGAGGCCGGCACCGTACACCACGGCCTGGTGGTCGCGCAGCCGAAGGGCCAGTTGCTTGGCCGGATTGGCGTGCTCCTGGGCCTCGGGCCCTAGCTCCCGGCAACCGCTGCGCAGCAGCGCCGCGGCTTCGTCCACGTCGGCCTGAGGATCGCCGCACAGCCCGGCGCTCACCAGGGTGGCCAGCAACGGCGCGGCCAGGCACCCTAGAGCGGCCCGCGGCTGCCGCCCGGGGGCGACCTTGACCAGTGGCCAGCCTTCCCGTTCCGCCAAGGCGGCCAGCCGCCCGCCGGAACCCACACACACCGGCGCGCAGCCGCGCTCCAGGGCACTGGTGGCACAGGCGAATGTCTCTTCCGTGTCGCCCGAGTAGCTGACCGCCACCACGAGCGTCTGCGCCCCCACCCACGCGGGCAGGTGGTAGCCGCGCACCACCTCGGCGGGCACCGCCAGTTCCGGCAGCGTGGCCAGCACCAGGTCGGCGCCGATGGCCGAGCCGCCCATGCCGCAGACGGCGAGGCCGGTGGGCCGCGCCGGAGGTGTGGCGGGCCCGGCCGCGTCGCCGTCGAAGGCGCCGCCCAGGCACTCCCGGGCCGCCGCGTAGCCGGCCACGAGCTGGCGGGGCATGGCGGCGATCGCGCCCAGCATGTCGGCTTGGTCGAGCTCCGCAAGGCGTGGCGCCGCGAAGGCCGGAGTGCCGGGTGAGGCCGGCCGCTGCCCCGCCCCGTGCGCGGCGTCCATGTCAGCCTTCACGGATGACTTCCAGAACGAGATCGCGTTTCTCCGCCATGAGCTCGCGGTCGTCGGCACCCAGGTTGAGTCGCAGCAACGGTTCGGTGTTGGACGGGCGCACGTTGAAGTGCCAGCGCTCGTAGTCCACCGAGATGCCGTCCAGCCGCGTGATCTGACCGTCGCCGAAGCGCTGCTCGATGCGCGTCAGCGCGGCCGCCACGTCGGCCACCGTCGAGTTGATCTCTCCGCTGATGAAGTACTTGCTGCGCAGCGGCTCGAGCAGCTCCGCCATGGTGGCGTGCTTCTGGGAGAGCAGCTCGAGAATGAGGAGCGCCGGAATGAAGCCCGAGTCGGTGTTGTAGTTGGCGTTGAAGTAGTAGTGACCGGAGACCTCGCCGCCGAACAGCACCTGTTCGCGGCGCATGCGCTGCTTGAAGAAGGCATGTCCGACGCGGTTGAGCAGAGGCACGCCGCCGTTGGCGCGGATCACGTCGGGCACGGCCCGGCTGGCGCGCAGATCGTAGAGGATCGCGGCGCCGGGGTTCTTGAGCAGCAAAGCCTCGGCAAGGAGGGCCGTGACGAAGTCGCCGGGCACGAACTCGCCCGCCTCGTCGACGAAGAAGCAGCGATCAGCGTCGCCGTCCCAGGCGATGCCGAGGTCGGCGCGCTCAGCCACTACGCGCTCGCGAATCTCTCGGCTATTCTTCTCGAGCAGTGGATTGGGATCGTGGTTGGGAAAGGTACCGTCGACCTCGAAGTACATCTCCACGCGCGCGATGGCTGTGTCGTCGAACACCTTGGGCGCCAGCTTGCCGGCCACGCCGTTGGCCGCGTCCATGACCACCTTGTAGGGCTCGAAGGCCGCCACTTCGACGAGCCCGTGCAGATGGCGCACGTAGGCCGGGTACAGATCACAACGCTCACGGTCGCCGGCGCCGAGCACGAGCGGCAGATCGCCCAGGGCCTGACTGCGCTGCTTGAGCTCGGGGATGCCCTGGTCGCCGCTCAGCGGCAGCGCCCCCGCGGCCACCAGCTTCATCCCGTTGTACTGCGGCGGGTTGTGCGACGCGGTAACCATGGCGCCGCCGTCGAGGTCGCGAGAGGCCACCCCGAAATACAGCATCTCGGTCGGCACGAGCCCGAAGTCGACGGTTCCCGCGCCGGCCGCCGCGGCGCCGGCCGCGAACGCCTCGAGTAGGCTGGTAGAAGAAGGTCTCGGGTCCATACCCACGCCCAGGCGTCGGGCACCCAGTTGCTGTGCCAGCGCGAAACCGATGCGCTCGGCGCCGAGCTCATCGAGCTCCTCGGGATAGAGCCCGCGCACATCGTACGCCTTGAAGATGCCATCCGGGATCGTCATCAGCCATCCCTTCCACGAAGCTGTTCGTCGAACTGGATCGAGTTGTCGGGCAGCAAGGTCTCGGGGTACACGCAGATGCCGCCGGCGAGACGGTTGCCGGCACCCACGCGACAGCCTTCGCCGAGCACTGCCCCGCTCACCTGCGTTCCGGCGCCGATGCTGCTGCCGCGAACCAGGATGCTGGCCTCCACGCGGGCGTGCGCGCCCACCACGACGCCGGCCTGGACTACCGACTCGAGAATCGTGGCCCCCTCGGCGATCGCCGCGCCCGCTCCCAGCACGGTCAGGGGCCCGATGCGCGCGCCCTCCGCGACGCGAGCGCCGTCGCCCACGTAGCAGGGCGGCACCACGCGGGCTTGGGGGGCGATCGTCGCGGTAGGCGCCACGTAGAGATAATCCGGGCCGAGGGACTCGGCCACCACCGTATCGACGGTGCGCTCGAGGATGTCGAAGTGCGCCTGCAAGTAGCTGTCGGGGGTGCCGATGTCGCGCCAGTAGCCGCGGTCGACGTAGCCGTAGAGCGACCCTGCCGGCGCGAGCTTGGGAAATACGCCGCGCTCGATCGAGAAGAGCCGACCCCGCGGAATCATCTCGAGCACCTCGGGCTCGAGCACGTACACGCCGGCGTTGATGAGTGCCGTGCCCGTGTGCTCGCTCGGCTTCTCGAGAAAGTTGGCCACGCTGGAGTCTTCGCGGAGCTCGACGAGACCGTAGCGCCGTGGGTCTGCGACCGGCGTGAGGAAGATGGTGCCCATGCCGCCTTTGCCCACGTGCAGGCGCGCCAGCGCCGTGAGATCGACGTCACTGAGCACGTCGCCGTTGAACACGTAGAAACTCCCGGCGCCGAGCTTCTCTTCACAGTTGGCGATTGCTCCGGCGGTACCGAGAGGCTGGCGCTCTACGGCGTACTCCACCCGCAGGCCATACTTGGCGCCATCGCCGATCTCGGCCTCGATAGCCTCCGCGAGATAGCCCGTGGAGAAGATCGCGCGCTCCACCCCATGGCGGGTGAGATTGTCGAGGATGTAGGCGACAAAAGGCCTCTCCACCACGGGAGCTACGGGCTTGGGCACGCGCGAGGTCACGGGACGCAGGCGCGTGCCTTCTCCGCCCACAAGGATCACGGCCTGCCGGGGGATGTCGCGCGCCGCGCTCACGATGCTCGCGCGGTCAGCCCGCGACAGGCGCCGGCACGGGCTCGCCGAGACCGATGCCCTCGTACTCGAGCCCCGCCGCTACCGCCACCGCGGGATCTATGAAGTTGCGCCCATCGATGAGCAGTGGCCGCCTCATCGCGGCGGCGGCGGCGGCCCAGTCGAGGCGCGCGAACTCCGGCCATTCCGTGACCAGCACGGCCGCGTCAGCGCCCTCAAGGGCCTCCAGCGGCCCGTCGCAGATAACCACTCCGGGGAACAGCCCGTGTTCGCCGCTGTCCATCATGGGGTCGTAGGCACGCACTCGGGCGCCCTCATGGATGAGGCGGCCGGCCAGCACAATGGAGGCCGCCTCACGCAGATCGTCAGTCTGCGGCTTGAACGTAAGCCCCAGCAACGCGACCGTCTGGTCACGCAGCTTACCGAGATGCGCGGTGAGCTTGCCCACGACGCGACGCTTCTGCAGCGCGTTGACCTCGATCACCGCGGTGAGCAGCTGAAAATGATAGCCCGTGTTGCCGGCCAGCTGTTTGAGCGCCTGCACATCCTTGGGAAAGCACGATCCGCCATAGCCGATGCCCGCCCGCAGAAAGTGCGGACCTATGCGATGATCGAGCCCCATGCCGTGGGCCACGGCGCGCGCGTCGGCGCCGACTTGCTCGCAGACGTTGGCGATCTCGTTGATAAACGAGATCTTGGTGGCAAGAAAGGCGTTGGACGAGTACTTGATCATCTCGGCGGTGGGCACGCTGCTGCGCACGACGTCGGTGTCGATGCCGCGGTAGAGCGCCTCGACGGCGTCGGCGTCTTCGCTGCGAAAGGCCCCGATCACGATGCGATCGGGCTCGAGGAAGTCTTGAATGGCCGCACCTTCGCGGAGAAACTCGGGGTTGGAGGCGTAGGTCATCTCGGTGGCGCCCAGCGCCTCGAGCTCGTGCATCACCTTCTCACCGGTGCCCACCGGCACGGTGCTCTTCATGACCAGCAGCCGCTGCCCCCCACGCTGCGCGATCTCGCGCGTCGCGTGCTCCACACGGGAAAGGTCGGCGTCGCCCGACGGCGAGGGCGGAGTGTCGACGGCGATGAAGAGGATCCGGCAGGCGGCCAGGAGGTCGTCGTAAGAGGTCGTGAACGAGAGTCGCGAGGCGTTATCTTCGACGAGCTTCTCGAGCCCAGGCTCGTAGATGGGCACCTGACCGCTCTTGAGCCGCTCGATCTTGGCGGCGTCGACGTCCATGCACACCACGCGGTGGCCGAGATGCGCAAAGCAGACCGCCGAGACCAGGCCTACGTACCCGGTGCCGACGACGCCGATTGGGGCAGGGCCATCCATGCGAGAGAGTACCTCCGTGTTGGTTCGGCGACCTGTGCGCCCGCCCGAAGTCTACCATAGGGCTCCGCGCCGGCTCCGCTGATACCGGCAGAGAGCAGGTAGAGGTCGCCGGCCTCACAGCCTATCCCGGTAGGGATGTGTGACCGGGGTGTTCGTGGGCCGACAGTGCGGTGCAGCTTCGTCGCCCCCCACCAAAGCGTGCCTGCGGGGGCTTTTGGGGCGGTTCCGAGACGGCTCCCTCGTAGCCGAGCTACGTGGGAGCCGGGGAGGGGCCGCGAGCGCGGATGTGCCCACGGGCACATCCGGGCGGGCAGGCCTACCGGGATAGGCTCTCAGCTCCCTAGGGCGATCGCCAACTCGTTCCTGGTATCGCTGTCCAGAGGGTTCAAAGCCAGGGCGTGCTTGAACGCGGCAATCGCCGCCTGCTTGCGCCCGTAAGCTGTGAGCAGCAGCACGCCCTGCCCGTAGTACACCTCGTAGTTATTCGGTTGCAGCCGAGCTGCCGTGTCGAGCACCTGCAGGGCGGTGTGGTTCTGGCCGAGCTGCTGGAGCACGAGCGACTCGGCGATCAGGGGATCGACGGCCAGCGGGTCAAAGCTTGCCGCGTGGCGCGCCTGCGCCAGAGCCAGGGTGGTCTCGCCGTTACCGGCCGCGCTCACCGCCGCGTTCTCCGCCCTGGCCGAGAGATACGGCAGTAGCCAGCTCAGGGCGAGAACCACGAGCGCCACCGCAGCGACGCCGCGCAGCGGCCAGGTAGAGACGTGGTGGCGTGGCGGCCGGCCGGCGGCTACGACGGCGCCGGACGCCATTGCGGCACCCGCGAGCGCCCCACCGGGAGCCTCCGCGGCAACCTCGCGCGAAGCCTCCACGCCCCTGCCCGAGGCCTCCCCGGCCCCGGTCTCTCCGGCCCAGGTCTCCCCGGCCCCGGCCGTGGCGGCGGCGAGCGCGCCCGCAGCCTCCACGTGGGAGGGCGCCGAGCGACGCTGATCGGCCTTCCGGGTGGCGAGGTAGGAAGAACAGACCGCGACAAGGAAGAAGAAGGTCACGCCGGCCGCGGCCATGTCCCAGTCCCAGTCCCAGGAGATGTGCACCACAAAGACGACGATCCCGGCCTGCAGCGCCACCAGGGCGGGGCGCAGCGGGTCGTCGCGGCCGGCGAACGGGTTGCCGAGCGCGGCCGCCACAAGCAGCACCATGGCGGCGACCAGCAGCACGAGCCCCACCACGCCGAGCTCGCTGAGCACGTTGAACCACTCGCTGTGCGCATGTCTCACCACACCGCCCGTCGTGCGAAAACGGTAGTGCGTGAACACGAAGGTGCCGGCGCCAGTGCCAAGCAGGCGGTCGTAGCGAGATTGGTCGAGGGCCTCGCGCCACAACGGCGGCCGGCCCGTGTTCATCGACACCAGCCGCACCGCACCTTCGTTGGAGCTGGTCTGATCGCTATCCGAGACGAACGCCGAAATGCGAGAGTGCAAGTAGGTCATGCCGCCACGGGCCTCCAGGAACCTCCAAGAGCCACCCCCCACGCCCAGCACGAGCACGCCAATCACCGCCACGCCGGCCGCCGCCCGCGCCCACCTCGGCCAGGGAACCGCGCGATGCACGAGAGCGATGGCCGTCTGGGCGCCGACCGCGACAAGCAAAGCAGCCAACGAGTATCGCAGTAGTGCGTGCCCCTGCAAGGTGCGTAGCGCGTCATTGTCGGTCGCGGTGAACAGCGTCCCCAGGTGACGGACCTTGAACAGCACGAGACCCACGGGAACGGCGATGGCCAGCAGCGCGGCGAAGCTGGCGAGACGCGTGGGGGTGAAGGCGAAGTACAGGAAGAGGGCGATGAGGAGCACGACCCAGCCGCCGCGCGACAGGGTGAAGAAGAACGTGAAGGCGAGCACCACGCCACCGGCGACCGCCAGCACCCGCCAGACGGCGCCGACGGCTCGGTCGCCGGCCACGGCGAGGACGATCGCGATGCCCATGACCATCATCAGGGCGAGCACGTTCCAGTACCCCACCGGGCTGTCGAGCCGCGCGTTGTCATGCGCATGCGTCACGATATCCGGGATGACCTTGCCCAAATAGGCGTATACAGCAACGGCAACGAGGACGGCCAGCAGCCCGTACACCGAAACGCGAAGCTGCAGCGCGCGCACTGGTGTGAAGCCCAGCACCGCCACGGCGGCCAGGTACAGGGCGGCGATGTCGAAGGCGACCCAGCTCAGATCGGGTCCGAACGACCACAGCACCGAGAACCCGGCCCAGGCGACGAAGATCCCGAACACGGCGAGCGCGAGGAGGTAGAGGGTCCCGGGCCGCGAGCGGCGACGCAGAAACCGCAGCCACACCGCGGCGAGCAGCAGGTACAGGATCGCCACCGGAGCGCTACGCGTGAGAATATAGCCGCCGGAGAGAAACGAGAACAGGCCCACGAACACGATGGTGAGCAAGAACGGCGCCACGTTGCGCACCTTCGACGGCATGCGGCGCGCAACAGTGGCGGTGTTTACGTCGGCCTTCATCTACGGGATTATACTGGCATGCTTCGCAGGGCCGCGAACCGACGCCGGAGGGATGGTTACCGTACTACCTCGCGGGGTACTCATCAGTGGCGTTCGCGGCAAGGTCGTGGTATAAGCTGAAATCCAAGGTCCGGCGAAAACGAGCCGGAAGTGTGGTGAGGGGGGGTGAAGATATGAAGGCCAAGTTCTTAGGTGCCGTTACGGTTGCCCTGCTGATCCTCCTGGTGTTCGCCGCGGTGGCTTCGGCCTCGCAGGCTACTACCCAGTTGATCCTCAAAGACGCTCAGGACGGCACCATCGACGGCAACTGGACGTCTGCCCAGATCCACGCGGCGCTGGCGTACATCCAGAACAATCCAACCCTGCAGCAGTATTCCGATCTCAAGGGAGTCCTCTCGGACTACCTTGCAAGCCTGCAGTCTCCAGGAGAACAAAGCGGCCAGCTCGCCTTCACCGGCAGCGAGGTTCTCGTTATCCTCGGAGCCGGCGCTGGCCTCATCGGGACAGGCGCGTTCCTGCGTCTTCGCCGAGCGTAGCTGCATCACTCAAGGCCACCACACGGACGGGGCGTCTTTCTGCACGGGAGACGCCCCGTCCGTTCTTCATGGTTGTCGCAGACTCAGCGTAAGGGCTGCCGGCGCGCCGTTATCGGCGATCGCGGCCCCGGCCCGCAGGCCCAGGTCGCCCGCCAGAGCGAGCGCGGCGCGGCGCAGGCCTGCACGGTAGTACACGGAGGTCGTCGACCGAGGCTGAGACCACCCGCTGGGGTTGAGCATGGTAGCCCGGTAGCCCCATACGCCCAACCGGGACGAGACCAGCTTCCCGGCCGAGGCGGACGGTGCCACCACCCCCACCGTCGTGCGCCGGCGAGCCGGGAACCAGAAGTTCAGTCGCGTCGACGCCAGCCGCGGAGCCAGCACGCCGGGCCAGCAGGCCCGCACCAGGGTATCCACATTGTCTCGCGCCGCGGCCCGCATGCGCGCCGCCCCCGTTACGGTGACACCGGCAGTGCCCGATGTCGCGGCCGATCTCGCGGCCGCTGGCGACGCCGAGGCGCCGGCGACCGGCGTTGCTCGCGCGGGGAAAAGCTGCGAGATCGGCAGTCCGGAGCCTGCGATGGCCGCGTCCACCTGGGCCTGGGCTGCCCGTACGGCCGCCGTCTCTGCCGCCGAGGCGGCCAGCTGAGGCAGCCGGCTGCTCATCACGGCGGGCTGTCCCGCCGCGATCAGGGCCGCGCCGAGGCTACGCAGCGCCAGGGCCGCCGGTGCGGCGGCGGCCGGCGCCACCTTGGGCGGAGCCACCAGCACCGCCAGAGGCCGCGACGACTCGGCAAGCGCCATGACTCGCGGCACGAGCCGGCTCCACGACGACACGGTGAGTGCCTGCACAGCCACCGCCGCGCCGGCCGAGCGCCGCAGGCGCCGGCGCACCTTGGCTATGTAGACGCGCGTGGTCTGCCACGCCCCTGGCAGCACCACGAGCACCCGCGCCGGCCTCGGTTCGCTACGCACGCTGGGCTCGTCTTCCGCCGGCGCCGAGCCCAGCGTGAACGACTGTCGCAACTGCTCGACCACGCTGCCGTTCACCTGCCAGGCCTGGCCGTGACGGCAGGTCTGAATCACGGCCCCCGTGCTGCGCACGTGCACATCGGCTGGTTCGAGAGCGGTCAGGGCAGTGGCGATCCCGGTAGCGCCCTCCAGGTCGAGGTTGCTTCGCACATGGCCAAACCCCAGCACGTAGTTGGAGAACGTAACGACGTTGAGCCGATCGTAGGCCACCCGCGGCAGGCCGACCTGCAGCGCCCGGAACTGGTCCACCCAGGCGTGCTGGGGGCCGGCGCGGCCCTGCCACGCAGCGCTCGACTCCATGTACTGAAGCAGGCTCGCGCGAGCGTCGAGCGCCGGATACATGGGCTCTACCGCCAGGCGCAGCGCGTCGCCGTCGAGCTCCACCCAGGCATCCATGCTGACGCCGAGATCCCGGCCCAGGGCCTGAGCCGCCACACCGGGCCCAGCTTCATCCACGATGAGGTGCAGGGGTGCGAACCCCGCGCCCGGCACGAAGCCCTGGGTCTGCGGGGCCACCACGATCGCCGACAGCGCCGGTTCTGCATGGTCGATGTGCAGCCACAGCACAGCAGAACAGGCGCCCGTGGTGTTGGTCGCGAAGACCGCCACGTCGGTAGGTGGTGGTGGCGCCGGCTGCACGCGAGCGGGCTGACCGACGACCTTGTGCCACGGCCCCGGGGTCGCGAGGAGGATGACGACCGCCAGGGCGACGAGAACGCCGAGCAAGAGAGCCGCCCACGGGTCGAGGCGCCCGAGCACTGCGCGCAGGAGTCTCACTTCACGGGCTTGAACGAGGTCGCGAGACCCAGCATGAAGGTGTTGGAGAGCTGGTTGTCGAGCGTGTTGAGCACCCAGTAGAGCGTCGCGTGGCTCTTCCAGGCCACCATGTGCAGATGCTCGCCCTGGTAGAAGAGCAGGTAGCGGGTGCCGGCGATGACTTGCGTGCTCGTGGGATCCTGGATAGCCGGGGGAGCGAGCCAGCGCATGGCTTGCACGTCGGCGTACCCGCCGTCCGGAGTGGCGACCACTGCTACGGCGGCAGCGGCATGCTTGTGGGGTGCCGTCTCTACGCTGTAGGCACGGAACTGGTCATAGGTGAGTCCGGAAGACCAGGCGGTGGGCATCTCGAGCCGCAACGAGGTCTTGGCGGCCAGCGCCTTCCAGGAGGCCGCGTCGTAGCGTACGTTCTGCTGCAACTTCTGCTGTGCCTGTTGCTGAGCCTGCAAGTTCACGATGGTACCGTCGAACGAGGATGCGACGAACACTCTGATGCTGTTTTCGTCCACTCCCGGGGCTCGGTCGACGAGCCGCACATGCGAAGGCGCCATCATCGCGCCGATGGCCTCGGCTTGCGCGGCCAAGCTTTGCGGCGCGCACACCGCGGTCTCTTTGTCGGGGAACTCTGTGGCGTCGAACATGACGGTGGCATTGTAGCCGAGTGCCGAGAGCTGGCTGGCGGCCGCCGTGGCCCGCCCCGCGATGCCGCTGCCGTTGTAGACCTTCACCTGATACATCTTCTTCGTCACTGAGGTGCCCTTGGTGGGTAGCAGCGCCGTCGCCGGGTTCTTGAACTCGTCCACCGCTTGCTGCACCTCTTGCGGAGTGTCGGTCACGTACGATACGCCGTTGATCATCGGAGTGGCGCCCTCGAGATGCACGGCGTTGATCTTCGCTGTGTTCACCTTGAAGATCAGGTTGACCAGCGGTTCGAGCGCCTTGAGCGAGTCGATGTCCGAGGTGGTCTGATCGGTGACGGCCTTGATGAGCGCAAGCACCTCGCGCCAGTTTCCGCTCCAGCGTCGGGACTGCCGCTGGAGCTCCCGCAGAAAGAGCTGCTGCCGCTGCATGCGCGTGAAGTCGCCCTGCTGATCGTGACGGAAGCGCACGAAGTTCAGGGCCTGCTTGCCGTGCACAAGCTGGTAGCCGGGCTGGAGATCGATCGACTTGTAGCCGGCGCCCACCGGCACATAGTAGCGATGATCCACGGGAAGGTAGACGCCGCCCAGGAGGTTGACTACATGCCAGAAACCGGCGAAGTCGATCTCGATGAAGTGATTGATGGGCAGCCCGGTGAGTGTCTTGAAAGCCCTCACGGCGCCGGCCGCGCCGCCGTAGGAGTAGGCGGAGTTCATCTTGCCCAGGCCGACCCCAGGGATGTCTACTTGCAGGTCGCGTGGCACAGACAGCATGGAGATGCTCTTGGTCGCGGGGTCGAGGCGCACCAGCATCTGGGTGTCGGAGCGTCCCGGATCTCCCGGGGTCTTCGACTTGTCCGAGCCGATCAGCAGGATGTTCATGGCCTTGCCGGGCAGCGGCCGGGTGAGGGCCTTGCGGACCTTCGCGACCTCCACCTTCTTGACGCTCGTCACGCTGACCTGACCCACCGTGCCGTTGGCCCACCCCAGCGCCAGGCCCGGCGCTGCCATGGCGATCACGATCAAGGCGAGGCCGACGATCTTGACGACCGCATGTCTGCCGAAGGCGAGGTAGGCGGTCACCGCCACGATGAGTGCCGCCGCCACCACGGGCGTGCCGATCACGAGCCAGTGCGGCACCTTGTGCGACAGGTCGGCGATGCCCAGGGCGGCGCGCGCGTTGCCCACGGCATCTCGGCCGAAGTACCAGAACAGAAACGCGGCAACCACGACGCCGGCGACGCCGACGCCCCGGAGCAGCCAGGATCGCCAGCGCGCGCCGCCGGGCAGCGCTCCGCGGCAGCCGCTGGTGGCGGCGCGCCCGGGCCGCGTGCCGCCACTCGGCGCACGGTCCCGCACCCGCACGGGCTCGGCCTCGCCGACTCTGTAGATGCGGTACTCCGCCATGCTCCCCCGACACCGGCCGCCGGTCAGGCGCCCGGCAGCGCCCCATCATCACACGAGCCTGGAGACGCCTCCGCTTCAGCGCAGGTGCGCTCGCCACCGGCCACGCGCGTGACGCTGGCGCCGAGCCGGCCAAGCTTGCCGACGAGGTCTTCGTAACCCCGATCGACGTGATGCACACAGCGCACCTCGGTGACGCCTTCGGCCACCAGCCCGGCCGTGACCAGGGCGGCACCTCCGCGCAGGTCCGGAGCTTCGACGACCGTGCCGCTCAGGACTCGCGGCCCTGCCACCACGGCGTGATGGCCGCTGGTGGTGATGCCGGCCCCCAGGCGGTTCAACTCGTCGACCACCACGAAGCGGTTCTCGAAGACGTTCTCGGTGACGATGGACGTTCCCTCGGCGAGCGACAGCAGCACCATGGTCTGCGCCTGCAGGTCGGTAGCGAACCCCGGGTGAGGCAAGGTCGAGACGTCGATCGGCGAGAGTGGGCCGTCGCGGCGCACCGTGATGCGCCGGTCGCCCTCGACGACCTCGATACCCATGCCCCGCAACTTGGCGAGGAACAGCTCGAGATGCAGAGGATCGAGCCCGATGGTGGTGACCTCGCCACCGCAACAGGCGCCCATGATGAGGTAGGTGCCGGCCTCGATGCGATCGGCCACGACCTCGTGGTCGGCCCCATGAAGGGAGTGCCCGCCCTCGATGCGGATGGTGCTGGTGCCGGCACCCTCGATGACCGCGCCCATGGCGGCGAGAAACTCGCAGAGGTCGACGATCTCGGGCTCCCGGGCGGCGTTCTCGATGACCGTCTCGCCGTCCGTGGCCGTGGCCGCCATGAGGAGGTTCTCGGTAGCCCCCACGCTGGGGTAGTCGAGCGGCACCACCGCCCCCTTGAGCTGCGCGCCGCGCACCTTGATGAAGCCGTGGTCGATATCGACGGTGGCGCCTAGCTTCTCGAGGCCGCGAATATGAAAGTCGATCCGCCGCGGCCCGATATTGCAGCCACCCGGCATGGCGATCACAGCTTCGCCGAGCCGCGCCACAAGAGGGCCCATGACGATGATGCTGGCACGCATGGCGCGCACCAGCTCGTAGGGGGCACAGCCACTCAGCGCCGCGCCGGCGTGCACACAGAGCGTGTCGCCGGCGACCTGCACGTCGGCGCCGAGCGCTCGCACCATCTGCACCATAGTATCGATGTCGGTGATGCGCGGCACTCGGCGGATCACGCAAGGCTCGTCGGTGAGCAAGCAGGCGGCCATCAGCTTGAGCGCCGAGTTCTTGGCGCCCGCGAGAACTACTTCACCCTCCAGCCGGTTGCCGCCGCGCACCCGCAGGCGCGGGCCGTGTTCGATTGCGCCATCCATCAGACGCCCACAAGTATACCGTGCGCCGGCGCTGCGCGGCGCCGGCAGCGCCCCGACCCACCGGGCGGGGCTGCGGAGCGCCCCGACGCCCCGCTGCCGGCGCTCAGCGCGCGCGCGCCGCCACGCGCAAGCGGTTCTCGGCGCGCTTGAGGGCCTGCTCGGCGCGGAAGTAGTCTACTTCGGCTTCGGCGCCCAGATCGCCGCGCTCCTGCATGCGTTCCTTGGCGCGGCGCACCGCCTCTTCCGCACGTTGCACGTCAATAGCTCCGGCGAGCTCGCCGTGGTCGGCGACCACGAGAATCTTGTCGAACAGCACCTGAGCGTAACCGATGCCGGTGGCGACGTAGTCCCATGCTCCACCGCCCGCCTGAATGCGTGTCTCCCCCACCGCCAGCAGTGTCACCAGAGGCTGGTGCTGCGGCAGGATGCCGAGCTCACCGTCGATCCCCGGCAAGACGACCATCGCGGCATCGTCGCTGTACACCTCGCCGTCGGGCGTGACGACCTCAACGTGCAGTACGCGTTCCTCGGCCACGGATGCCTCTCAGTCGCCCTCGGCGTGACCGGCCAGCTTGCGTGCCTGCTCGGCGGCCTCCTCGATGGGTCCGACCATGAAGAAGGCCTGCTCGGGCAGGTCGTCGCACTTGCCGTCGACGATGTCTTTGAAGCCGCGGACCGTCTCGGCCAGTGGCACGTACTTGCCGGGCATACCGGTGAACTGCTCGGCCACGTGGAATGGCTGCGAGAGGAAGCGCTCGATCTTGCGGGCCCGCTGCACCACGACCTTGTCTTCGTCGGAGAGCTCGTCCATGCCCAGGATGGCGATGATGTCTTGCAGCGCGCGGTAGCGTTGCAGGTTCTCCTGCACGCGCGTCGCGACCTCGTAGTGCTGGTCGCCGACGGCGTCGCGGGTGAGGATGCGCGACGTCGAGTCGAGCGGGTCGACGGCCGGGTAGATGCCCTTCTCCACGATGGCGCGTGAGAGCGTGGTGGTGGCGTCGAGGTGCGCGAAGGTGGCGGCCGGCGCCGGGTCGGTGAGGTCGTCGGCCGGCACGTAGATGGCCTGCACCGAGGTGACCGAGCCGCGTTTGGTAGACGTGATGCGCTCCTGCAGCTCGCCCATCTCGTTGGCCAACGTGGGCTGATAGCCCACGGCGCTCGGCATGCGGCCGAGGAGAGCGGAGACCTCGGAGCCGGCCTGCACGAAACGGAAGATGTTGTCGATGAAGAGCAGGACGTCCTGCCCGCCCATCTCGCGGAAGTACTCGGCCACCGTAAGACCGGCGAGGCCGACGCGCAGACGCGCCCCCGGAGGCTCGTTCATCTGGCCGAAGATCAGCGCCGTCTTTTCGAGAACGCCCGACCGCTTCATGTCGAGCCACAGGTCGTTGCCCTCTCGGGTGCGCTCGCCAACGCCACAGAACACCGAAAGACCGCTGTGCTCGGCGGCGATGTTGCGGATGAGCTCCTGCACGATCACCGTCTTGCCCACGCCGGCGCCGCCGAACAGGCCGATCTTGCCGCCCTTCACGTAGGGAGCGATAAGGTCGACCACCTTGATGCCGGTCTCGAAGATCTCGTCGGTCGGATCGAGCGATTCGAAGTCGGGAGCCGGACGATGGATCGGCCAGCGCTCCACGCCGGCGAGAGACTCGCCGTGATCGATGGTGTCGCCGGTGACGTTGATGAGCCGGCCAAGCGTCTGCTCGCCGACCGGCACGGTCATGGGCTGGCCGGTGTCGACCACCTCGCTGCCGCGCGCCAAGCCATCGGTTGAATCCATGGCCACGGCCCGCACCTTGTTGTCGCCGAGGTGCTGCTGCACCTCGCAGACTACATCTTTGCCCTGTCCGTCGCCGGTGTCGATGCGTACCGTGAGGGCGCTGTAGATGGCCGGGATGTCGTCCGGGAAACGGACGTCGATGACCGGCCCGATGACCTGGACGACCGTGCCTGTGTTCATAGCCTCAACTCCGCTCTCTCGTGAGAGGTGTGCATGGGACGCCGGCCTATCCGAGGGCCTCGGCGCCGCCCACGACCTCGAGGATCTCTTGCGTGATGGCCGCCTGACGGGCGCGGTTGAGCGCCAGGGTGAGCGTCTCGAGCATCTCCTCGGCGCTGTCGCTGGCGTTGTGCATGGCGGTCATGCGCGCGCCCTGCTCGCTGGCGCTCGATTCCAGCAGGGCGCGGTAGACGGCGATCTCGACGTACGCCGGCAGCAGGCCCTCGAGGATCGCGGACGGATCGGGCTCGTAGATGTAGCTCACGAGGCCGCGCGGCCGCGCGGCGTCGGTGACCTGCTCGCGCGGCACCGGCAGGATCACGTCGTCTTTCAGGGTCTGCTCGATGGGCGACGTGAAGTGGTTGTAGACCAGGCGCACGCGGTCGACCTCGCCCTTCGTATACAGGTCGATGAGCTCGCCGGCGATGGCGCGTGCGTCGGAGTACTCCGGACGGTCGCTGAGACCCTGCCAGCTACGCTCCAGGTGACAGCCGCGGAAGGTCAGCGTGCCGATGCCTTTCTTGCCTACGGCGATGAGCCGCGTCTGGGCGCCGCCGGCGCGCACGTTGCCCTCGATCTCCATCGCCTTGCGCACCACATTGGAGTTGAAGGCGCCGGCCAGACCGCGGTCGCCGGTCATGGCGACCACGGCTACGGTACGCACCTCGCCGCGTTCCTCGAGGAGCTTGAAGCGATGCTTCTCCTCCGAGTAGGTGGCCAGGTCGATCATCATCTCGATCATGTCGGCGGCGTAGGGCCGCAGCACTTCGATGCGCTGCTGGTTGCGACGCAGCTTGGCGGCCGCGACCATCTCCATCGCCTTGGTGATCTTGCGCGTGTTTTGCACCGACGCGATGCGTCGACGGATGTCGCGCAGGGTAGCCACGTCAGACCTCCGCCTCCACGACGGCAGCGGCCACCTCGGGAGCAAACGAGTTGTGGTAGGCGGTGATGGCTTCGCGTAGCTGGGTCTCGTGATCGGCGGAGAGCTCCTTCTCGGCGGCAATGGAGGCCAGCAGCCCGGCGTTCTGACTGCGCAGATGATCGCGCAGGCCTTCGCGGAAAGCCGCCACGCGCTCCACGTCGATGTCGTCGATAAAGCCCTGGTTGCCGGCGAAGATCACGGCCACCTGCTCGGCGACCGGCATGGGGTCGAAGCGCCCCTGGTTGAGGACTTCGATCATGCGCTCGCCACGCGCCAGGCTACGCTTGGTGGATTCGTCCAGGTCGGAACCGAAGGAGGCGAACGCCTGCAGCTCGCGGAACTGAGCCAGGTCGATGCGCAAGCGCCCGGCGACCTGCTTCATGGCCTTGATCTGCGCGTTGCCGCCCACGCGGCTCACCGAGATACCGATGTTCACCGCCGGCCGCACGCCGCTGTAGAAGAGGTCGCTCTGCAGGAAGATCTGGCCGTCGGTGATGCTGATCACGTTGGTGGGGATGTAGGCCGACACGTCGCCGGCTTGCGTCTCGATGACCGGGATCGCGGTGAGCGAGCCGCCACCGAGCTCGTCGTTAAGCTTGACGGCGCGCTCCAGCAGGCGCGAGTGGAGGTAGAACACGTCGCCGGGGAAGGCCTCGCGGCCCGGCGGCCGGCGCAGCAGCAACGACATCTGCCGGTAGGCGTCGGCCTGCTTACTGAGGTCGTCGTAGAAGCACACCGCGTGGCGCCCGCTGTAGAGAAAGTGCTCCCCCATGGCGGCGCCGGCATAGGGCGCCAGGAACTTGAGCGGCGCCGAGGCGGACGCGGTGGCGGCCACGATGATCGTGTACTCCATGGCGCCGTACTCTTCGAGCTTCTGCACGACCTGCATCACAGTGGAGGCCTTCTGGCCGATGGCCACGTAGATGCAGATCTCGTCTTGGCCCTTCTGGTTGACGATGGTGTCGACGATCAGCGACGTCTTGCCGGTCTGACGGTCGCCGATGATGAGCTCGCGCTGGCCCCGGCCGATAGGGATCATCGAGTCGATGGCCTTGATGCCCGTCTGCAGCGGCTCCTTGACCGGCTGGCGCTCCACCACGCCCGGGGCCTTGAACTCGACCGGGCGATAGTCGGTGGTCTCGATGGGGCCCTTGTCGTCGAGCGGACGGCCGAGCGGGTCGACCACGCGGCCGACCAGGGCCTCGCCGACGGGCACCTGCAACACGCGGCCGGTGCGCTTCACGAGATCACCCTCTTTGATGAGAGTGTCTTCGCCGAGCAGCACTGCCCCGACGTTCTGCTCTTCGAGGTTAAGGGCCAGGCCGGTGACGTCGTGGGGCAGCTCCAGCATCTCCATGGCCATGCAGTTGCGCAGGCCGTAGATGCGGGCGATGCCGTCTCCGACTTCGAGCACGGTGCCGACCTCGTCGACCTCTACCTCGGCATGGTAGTTCTCGATCTGCGACTTGAGGACCGCGGCGATCTCTTCTGGGCGCAGCTTCACTCCACGTCACCTCTCAGTTTCAGCAGTAGCCAGCCGGCGGCGCAGCTGGCGGATGCGGGCTCGCACGCTTCCGTCGACGATCACGTCGCCGACGCGCAGCACGAGGCCACCGACGATGCCTGGGTCGACGCTCGCGGCAAGCTCGACCTGACGACCCGTGGTCTCCGCGACCCGCGCGGCGATCTTCTGGCGCGCCTCGGGGCTGAGCTCCACGGCGGAGGTCACCTCGACCTGGAGCAGCTCCGCCTCGGCCGACGCCAGCGCCTCATAGGCGGCCTGCACGTCGCCCACGAGGGCGAGGCGCCCCCGCTCGAGCAGCACCTGCAGGGTGTTGCCCACCAGCGGCTGCGCGCCGCGCGTGAGCTCGGCGACGATGCGCTGCTTGGCGGCGATCTCGACCTGCGGGTTGGCGAGCACGTCGCGCAGGGATGGCGAAGCCGCGAGGCCGGCGATGAACTCGCCCAGCTCGCGGCGCACCGGCGCGGCCGCGCCGGCTTCGCCGGCGGCGGCGAACAGTGCGCGCGCGTAGACGGCTGCGACCTGTTCTTCGCTCACGCCTGGCTCTCCATGCCGAGCTCGTCGATCTTGAGCTCGGCCAGCGCCTCGTCGATGAGACGGCGCTGGTCGGCCTCGTTGAGGCTGCGCGCCGTCACCTTCTCGGTGGCCAAAGCCGTAAGCTCGGCGATCTGGCCCTTGAGCTCGCGGAGCGCGGCGCGTGTGTCGCGCTCGATCTGCTCGTGCGCCTGGGCCAGCACACGCTCCGACTGAGTCTTCGCCTCGGCGAGGAGCTCACTCTTGGCGTGCTCGCCCGTGGTGCGCGAGCGTTCGAGTATCTCCTCGGCTTCGCTGCGAACCTTGGCGAGCGTCGCTTTGTACTCCTCCATTAGACGGTGCGCCTCGGCGCGCGTCTGCTCAGCCGCGTCGAGGCTGTCCTGGACCGCCCGACGCCGCTGGTCGATGAGGGTCTGAAGCGGCTTGAACGCGTAGCGGCGCAACACGAACACCGAGATACCGAACGTGATGAGGGTCCATACCATCAGACCCCAAGACAGATTCAGCATGCCACACTCATCTCTCTTTCGGCCTCACTCACAACCCGCTTGCTCACTTGACGACGAACAGGAGGATCAGGCTGATCACGAAGGCGTACAGCGCCAGCGCCTCGATGATGCCGATGCCGATGAACATGTTGGTGCGAATCTCGCCCCTCAGCTCGGGTTGCCGAGCGATGCTCTCGAGCGCCTTCCCGATCATCGTGCCCAAGCCGATGCCGGGGCCGATGACACCCAGGCCGATGGCCAGACCGGCGCCGAGCAACTCCGCTGCGCGTGCATTCATTCCTTTTCCTCCTTGGTGAACGTTCCCCGACCGCGCCACCACGGACGCCGGTCTTCAGCTTCTCTTCAGTGCTCCTCCTCCAGCGCTCCACCGATGTAGACCGCCGACAGGATGGCGAAGATGAACGCCTGAATGAAGGCGATGAAGATCTCGAACAGATAGAGAGTCGCCGACCCGATCTGCAGCACACCGGCGATGAGGTAGCTTTGGAAGAGGAGAGCCATGGCGAAGAAGACCGCCAGGATGGCGTGCCCGGCCAGCATATTGGCGAAAAGCCGGACCGACAGCGAGACGATGCGGAAGATCTCGCTGATAATGTGCATGACGAAGATGAGCTGCCTCAGCACGGGCGGCGCCGACGGGATGGCCCAGCCCCTGAAGTAGCCGATGGCGCCCTTCTTACGAATACCGGCGTAGTGCGTGAAGATGAACGTAAGCAAAGCCAGCGAGATGGTCACGTTGAGGTTGCCCGTGGCCGCGTAGAACGAGAGTTGATGATGATCGCCCAATGGCAGCGGGATGAGGCCCAGGAGGTTGGTGACCAGGACGAAGAAGAAAGCGGCGCCGACGTACGGGAACCACGTGTCGGCGCCGCTCGTCATCGTGCTGCGCACGATGCCGTCGCGCGCCAGTGAGTACAGCAGCTCGAGCAACGCCTGAAACCGTCCGGGCTGCTGCTTGAGGGTGCGGGCGATAAGGAGGGCGACGGCGACGAGGACGGCGGTCGCCACCCACAAGTAGACGACAGCCTTGGTCACCGAGAGGTTGACCGGCCCGATGGCGGGCAGCTTGATGAGGGGCTCGAGCTGAAACTCGTTCGCGACCTGGACGGTCTGCGAATGCCCGCCGGGGATGAGGAACAGACCGACCACCGCGGCCAGCCCCACGAGCAGCCAGACCCACTTCAGGCCCTTCATCTGACTCCCACCCCGGGGGTAGGACGGGTCGGATCGCCGTAGGTGAGTGGCCGGATCACCAGATACGCGGTGAAGCCGGCGAGAAATGAGAGCGCCGCCGTCCCGGCGGCCGGACGCGCCAGCAAGCCGACCGCGGAGAGGCCCGCGAGCACCACGAGCAGGCGCACCACCATGCCGCCCACGGCGAGGCCCAGCGCCAGATCACGCCGCTCACGGGCGCGACGCCACGTGAGTACTTCGAGCCCCCAGTAGACGAGCATGAGGCCGGCCCCCACGACGGCCGCCCACACAGGCCGGCCGCTGAGTGCCGCCACGCCCACACACACCAGCGCCATCCCGGCGAGAACGAGCGGAGCGATGGTCTGCTTGCGAATGATGTCTCGCCCTCCTTGGACAGCTTCTACTTCGTCTCCAGGTACACGGCATAGAGCGCCAAAGCGAACCCGGCGAACACACCGACGACCGTAAACAACGGAAATGTATGAACGAGCCAGTCGACGGCAGCCCCGAAGCCAAGGCCCACGGCCACACCCGCCAGAAGCAGAAAGGCGATCGACTCAGCCGACGCAGACGAGCCCCGCTCCCGGGCGTCTTTGCCGTCGTTCCGTGTTTCAGGCGTCACACTATACCTGCCGGTCCCGGAGCCCGCAACGCAAAATCTTCAGCCGTCACTTCAGACCGGGCTCACCGGTCGAGCGGTGAGCCAGAGGGTCGGGCAGCCCGTGACGGCGCGAGCGGTAGCGGCTCAGAAGCTGAGCCATATATACCGTGGTGACCGTGGCCGCGACGCCGAGCACGACTATGGCCCACACCGTGCCGCGCTGCATGGCGATCGCCAGAGCACTGAGGAGAAGACACCATATGTACAGCAGCAAGACGCTCTTGCGCTGCGAGAAGCCGTGCACCAACACCAGGTCGTGATGCACGTGGTCCTGGCCCGGCGAGTAGAACGGCACGCCGCGGCGCCAGCGGCGCCAGACAATGAGGAACAGATCGACGAACGGCACGCCCAGCACCAGCAGGGGCAGCACGAGGGCCACCGCCGCGGTGCCCTTCATCACGCTCTGCACGCTCATGCAGGCGAGCACGAAACCGAGCAGCATGGACCCGGCATCGCCCATGAAGATGCTCGCCGGGTGGAAGTTGAAGCGCAGGAAGGCGAACGTCGCCCCCGCCAGCACGGCGGCGATCACGCCCGCCGCCGGAAAACCGGTGCTCAACGAGATGATCGAGAAGGTGAGCGCCGAGATGCCGCAGACCCCCGCGGCGAGGCCGTCGAGGCCGTCGATGAAGTTCACCATATTGATGATCATGGCCGTCCAGAACGCCGTGACGAGCACCGAGACGGCCAGCGGGAAGTGAACCATGATGTGTGTGAAGGGCAGTCCCATATGCGTCACACGGATGCCGAAGAAGATCGCCACGCCGATCGCCAGAAGCTGACCGATGAACTTGACGATAGGCTCGAGCTCGTAGAGATCGTCGAAGAGGCCCACCGCCACCACGATCGTAGCCCCACCGATGATGCCCCACACCGGCCGGTCGACCTTGACCAGAAGTGTCACCGTGATCATCCAGCCAAGGTACATGCCGAGACCGCCGAGCAGCGGTGTGGCCAGCACGTGCATGCGGCGACCGTCGGTGGGCCTGTCGACGGCACCCGTGCGGTTCGCCAGACGACCCATCAACGGGGTGAGAAGATAGACGAGCGCCGCGGCGATGATGAAACCCAGCACGGCCGTGCGGATGGGGCTCGTCAGGTTGATGGGACCGCCTATGGCAGATCCTCCCTGTGCAGCGTGACGCCGGCCTCGGCGAACATGCGCCGCGCGAGGCCATCGGGATCGTCGGTGTAGCCCTCGATGTAGTGGATCTCCTTCACGCCGCAGTTGATGAGCATCTTGGCGCAAAGGATGCATGGTTGCAGGGTGGAGTAGAGCGTGGCGCCGTCGATGGCCACGCCGTGCACGGCGGCCTGGATGATCGCGTTCTGCTCGGCGTGGATGGCGCGGCACAGCTCTTGACGCTCTCCCGAGGGGATGCCGAGCTGTTCCCGCAGGCAGCCCTCGTCGAGGCAGTGCGTCGTGTTGCGCGGGGACCCGTTATAGCCGGTGGCCAGCAGACGCTTGTCGCGCACCAGCACGGCTCCGACCTGACGGCGCAAGCACGTGGATCGGGTCGCCGCCTGGCGGGCGAGCTGCAGGAAATAGTGGTCCCAGCTCGGCCGCCGCGGACGGGAGCCCTCCGTGTCGGCGCGCTTGTCGCCCGGGTCGTTCACAGGAACTCGTACAGCGGGAAGCGGTCGAGGAGCTCGACCACTTCGTGCCCGATCTCCGACAGGGCGGCTTCGTTGTCGCGGGCCTCGAGAGCGCGCAGCATGAGGGTGCCGGTCTGGCGCATCTCGGGCTCCATGAACCCGCGGGTGGTCACGGCGGGAGAGCCCACGCGCAGCCCGCTGGCTACGTTGAACGACCCTTCTTCAAACGGCACCACATTGCGGTTGGCGGTGATGTGGACACTCTCCAGCAGGTTCTGGCATTCGAGGCCGTTGAGACCCATGCTGCGCAAGTCGAGGAGTGCAAGGTGGGTGTCGGTGCCGCCCGAGACAAGGCGCAGCCCGCCGTCGGCCAGCGTCTCGGCCAGCGCGGCACAGTTGGTCACGATCTGACGCTGCAGACGCCGGAACTCTTCGCTCGCGGCGATGCGCAAGCACACGGCCTTGGCGGCGATCACATGCATCAGAGGACCGCCTTGCATGCCCGGAAAGACCGCCCGGTCGATCGCCCGCGCGTGCTCGGCACGGCACATGATGAGGCCGGCCCGCGGTCCGGTAAGTGTCTTGTGCGTGGTGCTCGTGACCACGTCGCAGTACGGCACCGGGCTGGGATGCACGCCGGCGGCGATGAGCCCGGCGATGTGGGCGATATCGGCCATGAGGAGGGCGCCGACCTCGTCGGCGATCTCGCGAAAGGCGGCGAAGTCGACGCTGCGCGGGTACGAGCTGTAGCCACAGATGATCATCTTCGGCCGGTGCGCGACGGCCAGCTCCCGCACCTCATCGTAGTCGATTGTCTCGGTGTCGGCCCGCACGTGGTAGGGCACCACGTTGTATGTGCGGCCCGAGTAGTTGATGTCGAGGCCGTGAGTCAGGTGGCCACCGTGGGCCAGCGCCATCGCCAGCACCGTATCGCCCGGGGCGAGCAAAGCGAAAAGGGTGGCCAGATTGGCCGACGAGCCCGAGTGCGGCTGCACATTGGCATGCTGGGCGCCGAACAGGGCCTTACAGCGATCGATGGCGAGCTGCTCGACCTTGTCGACGGTCTCGCAGCCGCCGTAGTAGCGGGCGCCCGGCGTGCCCTCGGCGTACTTGTTGGTGAGCACCGAGCCCGTGGCCTCGAGGACCGCGCGGCTCGCGAAGTTCTCGGAGGCGATCAGCTCCAGCGTCTCCTGCTGACGGATGAGCTCGCAGCGCAGCAGCTCATTGAGCTCCGGGTCAAGATGGTACAGCGGCTCGCGCCGCCACTCCCTACCGACGGGGCTCACCGCCCACCGTCCGCGCCGTCGATGAGCTCCACGCGATGCTGGTGACGACCCCCTTCGAACGGGGTCGCCATCCACACCTCGGTGATCGCCCAAGCCTCGTCCTCGCTGAGCATGCGCCCCGCCAGGCAGAGCACGTTGGCATCGTTGTGGCGTCGCGCCATCTCGGCGAGGTACGGCGTGAAGCAGTCGGCGGCGCGCACGCCGCTGTGGCGGTTGGCCGTCATGCAGATGCCCAGCCCGGTGCCACAGGCGAGCACCCCACGCTCTACCTCGCCGGAGGCGACCATGGCGGCCACGCGATGACCGAAATCGGGGTAGTCGACGCTGACCTCGTCGGAATTGGTGCCCACGTCTACCACATCGTGGCCCTGTGAGCGCAAGCGCCGTACTACGGCTTGCTTGAGAGCGTATCCGCCATGGTCAGCGCCGGCGGCGATCTTCATGGTGAGTCCCCTTCGGTCGGCGATTGCAGTTGGTTGCGATGACGAGACCTGCGGCCCGCGCCACAGGATGCGTGGACTGACAATTCTATCATTCCGGAAGGTCCAGCTCGCCTTTCAGTACCGGCCGCACCGGCCCGCCGACCAGCACGTCGACGATCGCCGCGCGATCTCCGACGACCGAGACCGTGAGCAGGCTCGGACGATTGATCTGCCCGCCCTGTGCGACCACACGCCGCTCGCCGAAGGCCAGCAGCCCAGCCTCGGCGAGGTACGCGGCCAGAGGCCCGGCGGCACTGCCCGTGGCCGGGTCTTCGGGAATGCCGGCCAGCGGGAACAGACCGCGCGCCTCCACCCAGGGTTCGTCCCGGCCGGTGAAGGCGAAAGCGTAGACCTCTCCATGCGCGTGCTCGAACGCGGCGAGAAGTTCGAGGTCCAGAGAGACGCGCGCCAGGGCCTGCGGCGAGTCCAGCGGGACGATGACATACGTAAGCCCGGTGCCGACCGGCACGGGTGTCAGGTCGGGGTGTAGATCATCCAGGGTGAGGCCCAGCACAGCGGCGGCGCGCGCCCGCGGCACCGGCGGGCCAAAGGTGGGCGGACCTTGATGCACGGTCGCCGCCAGCGGCTGCCCAGCGCTCACCTCCACGTCCACCACGGTGGGGCCCACCCCGAGCTCGAGCACTACTCGAGTAAGGGGTTCCTTCGCGGGCACCACCCCGAGGCGCACCAGCTCGCACGCCGTGCCCACGCTCGGGTGCCCGGCGAAGGGCAGCTCCACGGCCGGCGTGAAGATGCGCACGCGCGCGTCGCCGCCGGCCTGCGGTGGCATCACGAAGGTCGTCTCCGAGAGGTTCATCTCTCGAGCGATGGACTGCATCTGCGCGGCCGTGAGGCCTTCGCACGCCGGAAACACCGCCAGCGCATTGCCGGCGAACGGCTTCTCGGTGAACACGTCCACCTGATAGAAGGGCAGTGTGCGCACGGCCGTAGAGCCCCTCATCCGGGGGCCAGAAGCTTGGCGATGCCTTCTTCCCCCACGCTGCCCGTGCGCAAGAGCCGCCAGCGCCCATCGGCTGCGTACGTGCTGAGATCGACGATAGACGAGGCCAGACCGCTCAGAACGCCGCCGTCCAGAACCACATCGCAGACGCTCAGCAGGCCGGGATCCACCTGCGCCAGCGCACGCGGCGCGCTCCCCCCGCTGGGGTTGGCGCTGGAGGCGAGCAAGGCGAACGGCAAGCTGGCCATGAACCGCACGGCGTCGGGCCACAGGGGCACCCGCACACCCAGCGTACCTACCTTTCGAACCTGCAGGCCGAACATGCCATGCACATGGTGAGACGCCTCGCCGGGAGGCGGAAAGCCTAGCCCCGCCGGATACGGCAGCAGCAGGGTGAAGGGACCCGGCAGCAGGCGGCGCACGGCGTCGCGCAGCAGGGGCGCCAGGGCCAGGGCGCTCACCAGGAACTCGACCGTAGGATAGACGACCTGTAGCGGCTTGCCGGCGGCGCGACCCTTGGCGGCGTGCACGGCCGCGAGCACGCCCGGTGTGAGCAGACCGCCCACGCCATAGACGGTATCGGTGGGAAACACGGCGAGACGTGCGGCAGCAAGCTCGCCGGCCAGGCGCCGAAACTGCGACTCGGGCAGAGAAGCCAGACGCACCGGCGGGCTGGGCCCAGCGTCCGGCGGCGGGCCGGACAGCGCGCTCACAGCCCGCCGGCCAGCAGACCGGGAGCCTGGCGTACCGGGATGCCGCGCTCCGCCAGATACGCCTTGGTTGCGGCGATCGAGTAGGTGCCGAAGTGGAAGATACTGGCCGCCAGCACCGCGTCAGCCTCGCCCGCGGTGAGCCCCTCCGCCAGGTGCTCGAGCGTGCCCACCCCGCCGGAGGCGATCACGGACACGTCCACGGCCCTCGCGACGGTGCGCGTGAGCTCGAGATTGTACCCCTCGAGCGTGCCGTCGCGGTCCATGCTGGTGAGCATGAGCTCCCCGGCACCGAGTTGCGCGGCGCGCACCGCCCACTCCTCGGCGTCGATGCCCGTCGGCGTGCGACCGCCGTGCACGTAGACCTCCCAGCGCGGCGGGCGGCCGTGCTCTCCACTGCCCGCCACCCGCTGGGCGTCGATCGCCACGACGATACACTGCGCGCCGAAGCGCTCGGCACAGCGGCGCAGCAAATCCGGGTTTCTCACCGCAGCCGTGTTCATGGTCACCTTGTCGGCGCCGGCGGCGAGGATCATGCGCACGTCGTCCTCGCTGGCCAGACCACCGCCGATGGTAAACGGGATGAACACTTGCTCGGCGCAGCGTGCCGCCAGGTCGGCGATGATCTCGCGACGCTCGTGCGAGGCGGTGATGTCGAGGAAGACGAGCTCGTCGGCGCCCTCGGCGTCGTAGCGCGCCGCGAGCTCCACGGGGTCGCCGGCGTCACGCAAGTCGACGAAGTTGACACCCTTCACCACCCGCCCGTCGCGCACGTCGAGGCAGGGGATGATGCGCTTCATGTGCATCCGTCGCCTTCCCTCGCAAGCCGCCACGCCGGCCGTCAGCCGGCGAAGACCATCTGCGCGTCGGCCAGCGTGAAGGCTTTCTCGTAGAGCGCGCGGCCGACGATGACCCCCACGACGTTGGGGGCATCTACCTTCTTCACGCGCCGCAGGTCGTCGAGCAGGCCGATGCCCCCGGAGAGGATGATCTCGAGAGGCGTTACCTCGGCCAGGTCGCGGAGACCGATGAGGTTGGGGCCGCCGAGCATGCCGTCGCGCGACGTATCGGTGTAGACCACGCGCTTCACACCGTGCTCGGCCAGCAGCTTGCTGAAGCGGATCGCGCTCATTTGCGAGCGTTCCCGCCAGCCGTGGGTGGCCACCATGCCGTCGGTACAGTCGAGACCCACGACGAGCCGCTCTTCCAGCCAGTTCACGGCGTCGTCGAGCAGATCCAGGGCTGTGACCGCCGCGGTCCCCATGACCACCCAGTGCACGCCGATGCCCGCCACCAGCGCGAGGCTCTTGGCGCTGCGGATGCCGCCGCCGTACTGCACGGGGATGTCGAGGGTCTTCACGATCGCCTCGACCATCGCGAAGTTAACGAGCTCGCCGGTACGTGCCGCGTCGAGGTCGACGACGTGGAGCGCCTCCGCCCCCTCGGCCTGCCAGTGGCGAGCAAGCTCGACGGGGTCGTCGCTGAACACCGTGACATCGTGAAAGTCGCCGCGCCGCAGGCGCACCGCCTTGCCGCCCTGAATGTCGATGGCCGGGAAGACGATCATGTTTCGCGCGCCTCCTGCTTCACTCGCCCCACGAAGTTGGCCAGAAGCTGCAGGCCCACGCGGGAGCTCTTCTCCGGGTGGAATTGTACCGCCCACACATTATCCCTCGCCACGGCGGCCACCACACGACCGCCGTACTCGGTGGTGGCGGCGATCACCGTGGCATCGGCCGGGACGGCCGCGAACGAGTGTACGAAGTAGACGGCGGCCGGCGCGGGCAGCCCGCTCGCCATGCCCGCCCCGGCCGGCTCCCAATCAAGGGTGTTCCAGCCGATGTGCGGCACCTTGAGCCGCGTCTGCAGCCTCGCGACGACGCCGGCGAACACGCCCAGGCCAGGCCACTCGCCGCCCTCCTGGCTGCTCTCGAAGAGTAGCTGCAGGCCCAGGCACACGCCCAGAAACGGTGTGCCGGCGGCGATACGCTCGAGCACGGCGGCCCCCAGGCCGCTCGTCTGGAGGCGCGTCGCCGCGTCGCGAAAAGCGCCCACCCCGGGCAGCACCACCGCGGCGGCAGAGCGCACCGCTGCCGGGCTCTGCGTGACGCGCACGTCCGCGTCGCTGCGCTCGAGCGCTTTGAGCACACTCGCCAGGTTTCCCATGCCGTAGTCGACAACGACGATCCGCGGCCGGGCGCCAGGTGGCGTGGCTTTCAGAGGATGCCCTTCGTCGACGGCACATGGTTGTCGCGCCCGTGCCGCTCGCAGGCCTGGGCGAGCGCCCGGGCGACGCCCTTGAAGACCGCCTCGACGATATGGTGCGCGTCGCTGCCGGCCAGCAAACGGACGTGCAGCGTCATGCCCGCGGCCGTGCTGAGCGAGTGCAAGAAGTGGACCGCCAGGGGGCCGTCGAACTCGCCGATGCGAACCCCCGCGAGCTGCAGGTCGTGCGCGAAATACGGCCTTCCCGAGAGGTCGAGCGCCACCATGGCGAGGGCCTCGTCCATTGGCAACAGAGACGAGCCGTAGCGACGGATGCCGCGCTTGTCGCCGAGCGCCTCTTTGAGGGCCTCGCCGAGGGCCAGGCCCACGTCTTCCACGGTGTGGTGACCGTCAACATTGAGGTCTCCGCTGGCCTTCAGGCGCAGGTCGAAGCCGCCGTGGTGGGCGAACAGGGTGAGCATGTGATCGAAGAAGCCGATGCCGGTGCTCACCTCGGCCACGCCGGAGCCGTCGAGCACCAGCGACACGGCAATGTCGGTCTCGCTGGTGCGGCGCTGCACCTCGGCGCGGCGCGTGCTCATGCTGGACTCCTCATTCGGCGCGCAGGCAGGCGGAGCGCGCGTGAGCGCGCAGTCCTTCTTCGGCGGCGATAGCCGCCACGTGGGGCGCAAGGGCGGTGGCGGCGGCGCGCTCGAGTTCTACCACAGCCACCCTCTTTTGGAAATCGGCCACGCTCAACCCCTGGGCGAAACGCGCCGAGCCGCCGGTGGGCAGCACGTGGTTGCTGCCGGCGGCGTAATCGGCGAAGGCGGTGGCCGTGTACGGGCCCACAAAGATGGCGCCGGCGTTGCGAATCAGAGGCACCAGCGCGCCGGGGTTCGCGGCCTGCAGCTCGAGGTGCTCGGGAGCGAAGGCATTGCATAGTTCCACGGCGGCGGCACGGCTCGGGCAGGCGACCACGGCGACGTTCTCGGCAGTGACGCCGAGCTCGGCCGCCAGCTCGGCCAGCGCGGCGGCGACCGGCGTGGCCAGAGAGCCGCCGATATCGGCCAAGCAGGCCATGGCGCCGGCGCCGTGCTCGGCTTGAGCGAGCAGATCGGCCGCGAGCCAGGTGGGGTCGGCGCCCTCGTCGGCGATGATGAGCACCTCGCTGGGGCCGGCCAGACCGTCGATACCCACCTGCCCCATCACCTGACGTTTGGCCTCGGTCACGTAGGCGTTGCCGGGGCCTACGATCACGTCACAGCGCGGCACCGTGGCCGTACCGAATGCCATGGCGGCCACGGCCTGAGCCCCACCTAGGGGGTACAGATCGTCGAGGCCGAGCAGCGCGCAGGCAGCCGCTACACCCCACGCGACCGCGACGGGCGCGCCGCCCTCATCCTCGACCGTGTGGCCCTCGAAGGCCGCGCGGTCGTGCCTGCGCGTCGGCGAGCACACGACGATGCGACCGACACCGGCCACGAGGGCCGGGATGGCCGTCATGAGCAGCGAAGACGGGTAGTTCGCGAGCCCTCCCGGCACGTAGAGGCCAGCCACCGCCAGCGGGATCACTTCCTGGCCCACCACCTGGCCCTGGGGCAGCGTCTCCCGCCAGGCACGCGGGGCCTCGCGTTCGTGGTAGGCGCGCACGTTCGCGGCGGCCAGCTCCAGGGCCACGCGCAGCCCCGGGGCCAGTGCGCTGAGCCGATGACGCATGGCGGCCGCAGGGACCGCGTAGCCAGGCGGCAACGCGACGCCGTCGAGACGCTGCGTGTGCTCGCGCACGGCGTCGTCGCCACGCGCGCGCACGTCATCGACGATCGCCGTGACGGCGGCCCGCACCCCCGCGGGGAGCGGCGCAAAGGCGCGCAGCGCCGCCACGGTTACGGCCACGTCGTCGGACCATGCAAGCCGCCTCACAGTCGCTCCAGCGCTCGCAGCCGGGCGATCAGCTCGGCAACGTCCTGCCCACGTAGTGTGCGCGCCGCGCGGCCCACCACGAGACGCGCGCTGCAGTGCGCGACCTGCTCGCGCTCGTGCAGGTCAGCGCCTATCACGATAAGGCGCGTGCGCAGCTCCACCACGCCGTCGGCCAGCCCCAGTGTCGGCGCCAGGGCGGCGGCGGCAAACGGCACCGCCTCCACCTGCCGGCCGCCCGCAGCGAAATACTTGCGCGTCAGCCGGGGGTAGCGCGTGGCGACGCGCGGACGGGCGCGGCCGGGCGCAACCGGGCGCGGCTCACGCGTGGCGTACACGAGCACGTCTATGCACACGCCGAGATCGAGCACCTCGGGCAGCTCCGGCGCGCGCTCGAGCAACACGTCCTTGCCAACCACCGCCGCGTCCAGCGCGCCCGTGGCGCAGCCGGTGAGCACGTCGGCGCCGCCGGCCAGCAGCCACGTAGTCTCGGCGGCGATCACGAGCGCCGGGCCGGTCGCGCCGCGCAACGGCTCGGCGGGCAGGCCCGCCGCCGTGAGGAGGTCGATCACCGCGGCCGGTGGCGGCCCCTCGTCGCAGGCGATGCCTATCCTCACGCGCGCTCCAGCGCCCGCAGGATGTCGCGCCAGCTCCCGGACTTCACCGAGCCGTCGACCGATTCCAAGCTGAACGCGCCGCCGTTGCGGCGCAGCAGCGGGCGCGCCGCCCATTGGGTGCCTTCCGGCAGGGCCACCACGGCCCAGCCGGCGCGGCGCAACTCGGCCGCCTTGCCGGGGTCTTCGACACCGCCGGCGAAGGCCAGGCTGGTCGGGGCGGCCGCGAGCGCGGTCCCGGCCTCCTCGAGGGCCTCTTGCAGCCGGTCCAGGGCGATGGCGAAGCCCACGCTGGGCACGTCCCAGTCGAAGCGTGCCAGAAGCCCGTCGTAGCGTCCGCCCGAGGCGATGGGCAGTCCCACGCCCGGGGCGTAGGCCTCGAAGATCACGCCCCGGTAATAGGTGAGGTCTTGGAATAGGCCGAAGTCGAAGGTAACCGCGTCGTCGAAGCCGGCCTCTGCCACCAGATCACGCACCCTCACCAGGTGCTCGATGGCCGCCTCCATGGAAGCGCTGCGGGCGAGCTTGCGCGCCTGCGAGAGGCTGTCGCGCGTGCCGCTCAGCTCAAGCGTGCGCCACAGGGCGTTCAGCGCGTCGCCGTTCACCTCCGCCTTGCCGGCAATGCTCTCCAGCAGCGGGTAGTCGCGATCGGAGAGCGCCTCTAGGAACTTCTCGCGATCGACGGCGGCCAGGCCCAGGGCGTCGACCAGCGCCGTGTAGAAATCGACCGTGCCCAGCGCCACGCGGTAGTCGCGCACGCCGAGGGAGGTGAGACAGTCGCACAGCAAGCTCACGCACTCGGCGTCGGCGGCCGCCGAGTGCAGACCCAGCAGCTCGGCGCCGGCCTGCACGAATTCGCCGTCCTGGCTGCGCTGCGGCGCCCAGGGCCGTATGGAAGGCGCCACATAGAACAGGCGCAGCGGCAACGGCTCGTCCTGATAGTGCGACGCAGCCAGGCGGGCCACGGGAACGGTCATGTCGGTGCGCAGCATGAGCTCATGGCCCTGCTGATCGTGGAGTCGGTAGCCAGCCTCGAGCGTGTCGTCGCCGGCGATCTCGAGCGTCTCGGCGAACTCCAGCCAGGGCGTGCTCACCTCGCCGTAGCCGTACGCCTCAAAGCGGCGGCACAGCGCTGTCACGATGGCGCGCAGCTCGCGTGCCTCGGGAGGAAGCACGTCGTGCATGCCTTCGGGGATCATTCCTGTCTCCCGCGCTCGCCCGGCCGGCCTCAGCCGACCCCGATGCAGCTTTCGCCCAGCAACGCCTTGAGCTCGGCGTACAGACCGGCCACCGGCGCCACCCGCAGTCCGTCGCCCACGCGCAACCGGGCGCGCTCCTGATCGCGAACCATGTGCAGTACCACCGGTACCTGCCCGGGGAAGTCGGCGAAGATCCGCTTGAGGTCGTCGAGCACGCTGGCCCGCACCCGGCGGGCGTCGATGGTCACGGTGAGCGGACGGTACTCGCTCACGCCGCTGAACGGCTGCACCTCGATGGCGATGAGGGTCGTCTCGCCTTCGCTCTTGCGTTCCACGCGCCCCTTCACCTTGATGATGGCGTCTTCGTGCAGCAGATCCTTGTACTGCTCGTAGGTGGCCGGCCAGGCGCGGCACTCCACGCCACCGTCGACGTCTTCGAGACGGAAGGCCAGCCACACGCCGCCGTTCTTGCTCACCTTCTTCTGCGCGCCGGCGACGATGCCTCCGGTCCACAGCAAGGCGCCGTCGCCGGAGTCGTCGAGCTGGCTCACCGGCACCTCGATCTCGTCGCGCAGCTGCTCGCGCAGGCCCTGCAGCGGGTGCGCCGAGACGTAAAGGCCGAGCGCCTCCTTCTCCCCCCTCAGACGAGTCGCCTGGTCGAACTCCCGCTGCGGCACCTGCGGCGCCTGCGCCCCCGCGCTGTCGCTGGCGTCGAGGTGGTCGAACATGCCGACCTGCCCCTGCTCGCGGTCACGCCGGCGGCGCTCGCCGTCGGCCATCGCCGCCGGCAGCGCCTCGAGCATACCCCGCCGAGGGTCGCCGGTGCCGTCGAAGGCGCCGCTGCGGATGAGCGCCTCGAGCACGCGCTTGTTGGCCATCTGCGAGTCCACTCGGGCGCAGAAGTCGTAGATGCTGGCAAACGGGCCGGCGGCGCGCGCGGCGATGATCTCTTCGATCGCGCCACGCCCCACACCCTTCACGGCGTTCAGCCCAAAGCGGATCTTGCCCTCCACGACGGTAAAGCCCACGGCGCTCTCGTTCACATCAGGCGGCAGCACCTCGATGCCGAGCTCGTGACACTGGTTCACGTAGAACGGCACCTTGTCTTTGGTGTTCATCACGCTGCTCACCAGCGCCGCCATGTACTCCACCGGGTAGTTGGCCTTGAGCCAGGCGGTGCGGTAGCTGATCATCGCGTAACAGGCGGCATGGCTCTTGTTGAACGAGTAGTCGCCGGTGGCCTCGAAGTTGGCCCACAGCTTCTGGCTCACGGCGGGCGGCAGGCCACTCGCCGTGAGACCCTCCATGAGCGGCTCCTTGAGCGTGCCCATGAGCTGGCGGTTCTTCTTGCTGATCGCCTTGCGCAGATCGTCGGCCTGAGCCGGCGTGAAACCGCCCACACGGCTCGCGATGGCCATGTACTGCTCCTGGTAGATGGTCACCCCGTGAGTGGGTTCGAGGATTGGGCGCAAAGCCTCATGGTCGTACACAACCGAGGCCGGATCCCTTTTGTTGCGCGCGTAGGCGGGGATGTACTGCATCGGCCCGGGCCGGTAGAGCGCACCGACGGCGATGAGGTCTTCGAACTCGGTGGGACCGACGTCGCGCAGCGCCTCTTTCATGCCGGGGCTCTCGAACTGGAACACGCCGGTGGAGTCGCCGCGGGACAGCATCTTGTAAGTCTTCTCGTCGTCGAGCGGCAGGCGGTCGATCTCGATGCACACGCCGTCGGTCTGCTCGATGATCACGAGCGCCGCCTCGATCACGTCGAGGTTGCGCAAGCCGAGAAAGTCCATCTTGAGCAGCCCGAGCTTGGCGACGTCGTTCATGTCGAACTGGGTGACCAGCTCGGCCTCGCCCTTTTGCTGGAGCGGAAGGTACTCGGTGAGCGGCTTGTCGCTGATCACCACGGCGGCGGCGTGGATGGAGTCGTTGCGGATGAGCCCTTCGAGGCTCATCGCCAGGTCGACGACCTCCTTGACCTCGGCGTCGGCGTCGCAGGCCTGCTTGAGCTCGCCACCGGGCAGCATGGCCTGGCTGAAGGTCGCCGGCGGCGCCTGCTCGGGGATCATCTTGGCGATCTTGTCGCCGACCGCGTAGGGCTTGCCCATCACGCGCGCGGCGTCGCGCACGGCGGCGCGCGCCGCCATGGTGCCGAAGGTGATGATCTGCGCCACATGGTCGCGGCCATACTTGTCGGCCACGTAGTTGATGACCTCCTCGCGGCGGGCCACGCTGAAGTCCATGTCTATGTCGGGCATGCTCTTGCGGCCTGGGTTGAGGAAGCGCTCGAAGAGCAGGTCGTACCTGAGCGGGTCAATGTCGGTGATGCCCAGCGCGTAGCTCACGATAGAACCTGCCGCCGAGCCACGGCCCGGACCTACGGCGATGTGGTTGTCTTTGGCGAACTTCACGTAGTCCCAGACGATCAAGAAGTACGCATCGAAGCCCATCTCGCCGATCACACCGAGCTCGTAGTCGAGGCGTTCGCGCACCTCGTCTGAGGGCTCCGCGCCGTAGCGGCGCACGATGCCCTGCTCGCAGAGCTCGCGCAGATAGGCGCCCTCGGTGGTGCCCTCGGGCACCGGGTACGACGGCAGCAGATAGGTGCCGAAGTCGAGGCTCACGTCGCAGCGCGCAGCGATCTCGGCGGTGGCCTCGCAGGCGCCGGGGTAGTCTTTGAAGCGCTCATACATCTCGTCGGCCGTCTTGAAGTAGAACTCGTCGCTGCTGAAACGCATGCGGTCTTCATCGTCGAGGTTGCTCTGCGTCTGGATGCAGAGCAGGGCGTCGTGCGCGTAGGCGTCGTCGTGGCGTAGGTAATGCACATCGTTGGTGGCCACGGTGCGCAGGCCGGCCCGCTCGGCGAGCCGCGCGAGCTTGGGCAGCAGCTCATGCTGCTCGGGCAGGCCGGAGTCTTGCAGCTCGACGAAAACATTCTCGGCGCCGAACAGCGCCGCCAGGCGCTGCACCTCGGCGAGAGCGGCTTCTTCGTCGCCCTCGCCGAGCAGGCGCGCGGCGCGCCCGCTCATGCAGCCGGTGAGCGCGATGAGCCCCTCGTGGTGCTCTTCGAGCAGCTCCCAGTCGGCGCGCGGCTTGTAGTAATAGCCCTCCAGATAAGCTCGCGTGCTGAGCTTGACCAGGTTCTTGTAGCCGGTCTGGTCGCGCGCCAGCAGTGTGAGGTGGGCGAAGCGCTCCTTTACTCCGGCCCGCGAGTGTCGGTCGCTGGCGATATACAGCTCGAGGCCGATGACCGGGACGATGCCGGCCTCACGGGCAGCGCTGTAGAACTTGACCGCGCCGGCCAGCGAGCCGTGGTCGGTGAGCGCCACGGCCGGCATGCCCAGCTCTTTGGCCCTCTGGACGAGCTCTTTCACACGGCAGGCGCCGTCGAGCAGCGAGTACTCGCTGTGAACGTGGAGATGAACGAAATTGGAGGCCATGGACGGCTACGATTCTAGCACCTGGGGTTGGCGATGCGGGTGTGGGATGCGGGTGTGGGATGCGGGCGGGCGAGCCGCCGCAGTCCCGAACGGCCAGATGCCCCGATAGACGTCAACCCGTTCTCGACCGCTCTGCTACGCCGGCATCGGTCGGTCGAGCCACCCTTCCAAGTGCGGACTCACTCTGGCGAGAGTCTGTCGCAAGTACTTGTAGTTCAGCCCCCCGTCGAAATGGAGACGGCCGACAACGATGCCCGGGTGCCTGCCGATGGAGGCTGCGAAGGCCTCGACGGCTGCCAGCGGGACACCGTCGGCATACGTCTTCTCCAGGCGCGGCACGACGACGCAGCGTACGCCGAGCGCAAGAAGTGCCTCGGGAACGTCGCCGACCTGCTCGGGCCTTTGGGCCATCTCGAGGACATCTGGGATGTCCGCCTCGAGCTGCGCGCGACTGTATCCGGACGGCACTTGCTGGCCGGCTAGGATCTCGACGCGCCTCGTCCATGCGTACAGACCGCGTTCGTCTGGAGTGCGCGCCGGCGAGCATCTGAAGTTGGCGGCCTGCGGCAGCGGCTGGTCGACGTCGCCCAACTTCAGAAAGCGCAGGACGCTGCTCTCGAGTGCGCGCTCGTCAGGTGCGTCTTCCACCCAGCCACGCTTGATGAGCTCGCGCACCGGCGCAATCGCATATAGCTTGCTCCGCCGGGCGATGGATGCGTCTGACCCTCGCTTCTCTGTGAGTTGCAGCCGGTATGCGGCTTCGAGGTTCGTTCAGAAGTCGGCCGACGTGCCCAGGGCCTGCGCCAGCTCAATGGCCGTCTCGGGCGTGATAGAGGCGGGCCGTGGTCTCAATGGCGGGCACGAACGGCGCCGTACCGCCACGCACCCTCACCCAACCGGGTTGCTCAGCTCCCCCACGCCCTCGACGACGACCGTCACCGTCTGCCCGGCGGCCAGCGGGCCAACGCCGGGCGGCGTGCCCGTCATGATCACGTCGCCGGGCTCGAGCGTCATGATGCCGCTCGCAAACGAGAGCAGCCCGAGCGGGCTCACGATCATGTCGCCGACCAGGCCGTGCTGCACCTCGACGCCGTCGATGAGTGCGCTCACGCGCGCCCGCGGCGACGGCGCCTCGGGCACGATCCACGGCCCGAGCGGGCAGAAGGTGTCGAAGCTCTTGGCGCGCGTCCACTGGCCGTCGACCTTCTGCAGGTCGCGGGCCGTGACATCGTTGCCGCACGTGTAGCCGGCGACCATCGCGGCGGCCGCGGCCGGCGGCACGTCTTTGCCGCGCCGGCCCACCACCACGACCAGCTCCGCCTCGTAGTCAACCTGGGCGCTGCGTGGCGGGCGGACGATGGTCTGCCCCGCTGCGATCACCGCCGTGCGGGGCTTCATGAACAGGATGGGCTCGGCCTGCACGGCCATCTCGAGCTCGGCGGCGTGGGCCCGGTAGTTGAGACCCACGGCGACGATCTTGCCCGGCACCACCGGGGCGAGCAGGCGGCAGCGCCCCAGCGGCGCCTCGCCGCTCACCACCGCGTGAGGCTCCCAGGCCGGCCGGTCGAGCAGCTCCACGGCATCGCCGGCGAAGCGGCAGTACCGCTCTTCGCCGGCCACCGCGACGCGCCCGAAGGCGCCGGCCGGCGGAGTCGCGCCGGCGGGCGCGCCGGCCGGCCCTGCGTCGGATGGCCTGTCGAGGCCGCTCACGGCCGCTGGCTCCTCACCATGCCGTACTCGATAGAGTCGACCAGGGCCTCCCAGCTCGCCTCGATGATGTTCTCGCTCACGCCGATGCTGCCCCAGCTATCGTCGCCGTCGCTGGCGTCGAGCAGCACGCGCGTCACCGCGCCCGTGCCTTTGGTCTCGTCGAGAATGCGCACCTTGTAGTTCACCAGCTCGATCTCGCCGAGGTGCGGGTACTTCGTGGCGATCGCCTGGCGCAGTGCCGTGTCGAGGGCGTTCACCGGGCCGTTGCCCTCGGCCGTGCTGATCACGCGCTCGCCGCCCACGTACACTTTGATGGTGGCCTCGACCATGGCCTTGCCGTCTTCGCGCTTCTCGACGATCACACGGAAGCTCTCCAGGCGAAACAGCGGCTCGTGCGGCGCCAGCTCATCGCGCAGCAACAGCTCGAAGCTGGCGTCGGCGGCCTCGTAGTGGTAGCCGCGGTGCTCCCGATCCTTCAGCCGCTTGAGCACGGCCGCCACGCGCGCGTCGTCACCCTCGATCTGCAAACCGATGTCGTGCGCCCGGCGCAGCACGGCGCCCTTCCCCGAGAGCTCCGAGACCAGCACGCGCTGCTCGTTGCCCACGGCCGCGGGATCGATGTGCTCGAACGTCTGCGGCGCCTGTTCCACGGCGGCCACATGCAGGCCCCCTTTGTGGGTGAAGGCAGCCTTGCCGACGTACGGCTCATGAGCCCAGATCGCCACGTTGGCCGTGTCGGCCACGAAATGGGCCGTCTCACTGAGGCGTTCGAGCTGCTCGTCGGTCACCACCGGCAGACCCATCTTGAGCTTGAGTGCCGGGATGATGCTCACCAGGTTGGCGTTGCCGCAGCGCTCGCCATAGCCGTTCATCGTGCCCTGCACCTGACGTGCCCCAGCGGCCACCGCGATGAGGCTGTTGGCCACCGCGCAGTCGCTGTCGTTGTGGATGTGCACGCCCACGGGCACGGCAAGCTTCTCGATGACCTCGGCCACCACGCTCTCGACGAACCGCGGCAGGCTGGCGCCGTTGGTGTCACACAGGCACACCACGGCAGCGCCGGCGTGCGCCGCCTGGGCCGCGCAGCGCAGGGCGTAGGCGGCATCGTCGTGCCAGGCATCGAAGAAATGCTCGGCGTCGTACACCACGCGCTTGCCCTGCGCCACCAGAAAGCGCACCGAGTCACCGATCATGCGGATATTCTCGTCGCGGCTCACATGCAGCACCTTGCTGAGGTGCAGCCCCCAGGTCTTGCCGACGATGGCCACCGTTTCGGTGAAGCATTCGGCCAGCACGCGCAGGTTGTCGTCGCGCTCGGCGGCGACACCCTTGCGCCGAGTCATGCCGAAGGCTACCAGCACAGCGTTGATCAGCCGCTCACGCTCCATGCGCGCGAAGAACTCGATCTCCTTGGGGTTGGATGCCGGGAAGCCGCCCTCGATGAAGTGGATGCCGAGCTCGTCCAGCTTCAGCGCGATGCGCACTTTCTCGTCAACCGAGACCGACATGCCCTCTTGCTGCATGCCGTCGCGCAGGGTGGTGTCGTACAGCTGTACCTCTGGCGCGGCCATGATGACCTCCCGGTCTGGCCGGCGGGCTGCGCCCGCCGGCCTCACCCCTTCACGTACTCGACGAAGTGCGCGAACTCGTCGTCGCGACCCTCGACGATGGCACGGTAGCGCTCCTGGAACCCTCTCGTGATAGGCCCCGGCTCGCCGATGGGGTTGTCGTCCACCTCGCGAACAGGCACGATCTCGGCCGCCGTGCCCGTGTAGAAGGCCTCGTCGGCAAGGGCCACGTCGCTGCGCGAGAGGGTGCGTTCCACCCACTTGATGCCCGCGCTCTCGGCCATCTGGAAGACGGTGTCGCGCGTGATGCCCTCGAGCACGCCGTCACTAGTGGGCGGCGTCATGAGCACGCCGTCGCGCACGATGAACAGGTTCTCGCCCGAACCCTCGGCCACGTGGCCGTGCTCGTTGAGCATGATGGCCTCGTCGTAGCCGGCGTTCACCACTTCCACCTTGGCGAGGATGCTGTTCAGGTACTGGCCGGTGGCCTTGGCGGCGCGCGCCAGCGACGTATGGTCGAGCGACTGGATGCTCGCGAACTTGGCGCGGATACCGTGCTTGATGCCCTCATCGCCCAGATACGTGCCCCACGGCCAGGCGGCGATCGCCACGTCGACCGGGGTGTTGAGCGGGAAGAGGCCCATCTCACCGTACCCGCGAAACACGATCGGGCGGATGTAGCAAGCCGGCAACTCGTTGCTTGCGACCACGTCTTTCGTGGCCTGCACCAGCTGCGCGAGCGTAAAGGGCACGGGCATGTAGTAGAGCTTGGCCGAACGCTCGAGGCGCTTGATGTGGTCGGTGAGGCGAAACACGCCGGCGCCGCGCGCGGTCTCGTAGGCGCGGATGCCCTCAAAGACCCCCGAGCCATAGTGCAGCCCGTGCGTCAGCACGTGGATCTTGGCCTCGTGCCACGGTACGAGCTCGCCGTTGAACCAGATCGTCTCGACTTCGGGGATGGGCATCTCTCGGTCCTCCTCGCCAGGTCAGCCGGCCGCCAGGGCGGCCAGGATATGGTCGGTCATTGCGGCGCTGCCCAGCGCCACTTCGCCGGGGGCCGCGATGTCGGCGGTGCGTGCGCCCTGCTCGAGCGCCGTCTCGACGGCGCTCTCGACGGCGCGCGCCGCGGCGCGCTCGCCAAAGCCCAGGTCGAGCATCATGGCGGCGCTCAGGATGGTGGCGCACGGGTTGGCCTTGCCCTGACCGGCGATGTCGGGGGCCGAACCGTGACACGGTTCGTAGAGGCTCACGCCGCCGGCCCCCACGCTGGCACTGGGCAGCATGCCGATGCTGCCGGTGAGCATGGCCGCCTCGTCACTCAGGATGTCGCCGAACAGGTTCTCGGTGGCCACCACGTCGAACTGGCGCGGGTTGCGGATGAGTTGCATGGCGCAGTTGTCGACGAGCATGTGCCGAAGCTCGACGTCGGCGTACTTGGCGGCCACGCAGATGGCCACCGCGCGCCACAGCCGCGAGCTCTCGAGCACGTTGGCCTTGTCGACCGAGTGCACCAGCTTGCGGCGGCCCTCCGCCACGCGAAAGGCATAGTCCACCAGACGCTCCACCTCGGCCTCGCTGTAGAACATGGTGTCGTAGGCCGTGTCGGCCGTGCGCTCGCGGTGGCCGAAGTAGGCGCCGCCGGTGAGCTCACGCACCATCATGAGGTCGACGCCGGCGATGGCCTCGGGGCGCAGCGTGCTATTGCCGGCGAGCGCCGCAAAGCTCTTCACGGGGCGCAGGTTGGCGAACAGCTCGAGACCCTTGCGCATGCCGAGCAGGCCCTGCTCGGGGCGCGGCTTGTGCGGGTCGGTCGTGTCCCACTGCGGCCCGCCGACGGCCCCGAGCAGCACGGCGTCGGTGGCCATGCAGCGCTCGATGAGGCCGTCTTCGAGCGGTTTGCCGTAGGCGTCGATCGCGCAACCACCGATCATGCCCTCTGCGTAGGCGAGGGAGAAGCCGAAGCGCTCGCCGACCGCGCCCAGCACGCGCTGCGCTTGCGCGACGATCTCGGGCCCCACCCCGTCGCCCGGCAGGAGCATGACCGTGTAGCTGCGCGCGCCCTTTGGCGCGGCGCTGCCGCTAGGCACGAGCTTCCTCTTCCAGGCGGGCTTTCACATAGGGCAGCAGGCCACCGCGATCGATGAGCTCCTGCATGAAGGGCGGGAACGGGTCGGCCGCGTACCCCGTGCCGCGGGTCACGTTCTCCACGGTGCCGGCGGCGAGGTCGACGCGCAGGGTGTCGCCAGAACGAGCCTCACTCGCCGCCCGCGGGCACACCACGATAGGCAGGCCCGTATTGATCGCGTTGCGGTAGAAGATCCGGGCGAACGACGACGCCACGATCACGCCGATGCCGCTGGTCTTGATGGCCACCGGGGCGTGCTCGCGTGAGCTGCCGCAGCCGAAGTTCTCGAGGGCCACCATGATGTCGCCGGGCTTCACGGTGCGCACGAACTCGGCGTCGATGTCTTCCATGCAGTGCGCCGCCAGCTCGGCCGGATCGCTGGTGTTGAGATAGCGCGCCGGGATGATCACATCGGTATCGACATCCCGGCCGTAGGCGTGGACGGTGCCCTCGAAGACCATCAGGACCCTCCCTTTCCCGCGCCGACCATGTCGGGCGTGGCGATGTGGCCGGCCAGGGCCGAGGCGGCGGCCACGTAGGGGCTCGCCAGGTACACCTCGCTGCCGGTATGACCCATGCGCCCCACGAAGTTGCGGTTCGTGGTGCTCACGGCGCGCTCGCCCTCGGCGAGCACCCCCATGTGACCGCCCAGGCAGGGCCCGCACGTAGGCGTGCTGAACGCGCAGCCAGCCTCGATGAGTGCCTGCATGGTGCCGTCGGCCGCGGCCTCGAGGCATACCTGCTGGGTGCCGGGCAGGATGATCGCCCGGACCTGCGGGTGCACCTTCTTGCCGCGCAGAATCGAGGCCGCTTGCCGCAGGTCTTCCAGACGGCCATTAGTGCAACTGCCGATCACCACTTGGTCGATGGTGACGTCTGCCAGCTCTTCCGCCGGGGCTGCGTTGGACGGCAGATGCGGCTTGCTCACCGTGGGCGGCACAGCGGCCACGTCGATCTCCAGCACCTGCGCGTACTCGGCGTCGGCGTCGCTCGCGAACACCTGTCCCACGGTGCGCGCACGGCTGCCGTCCGGCCGGCTCCGCAGGTACTCTGCCGTCTTCTCATCGTGGCCGACGATGCCGCCCTTGCCGCCGGCCTCGATGGCCATGTTGCACATCGAAAACCGCTGGTCGACGGGCAGCGCCGCGATGGCCTCGCCGGTGAACTCCATGGCCTTATACAAGGCGCCGTCGACGCCGATCAGGCCGATCGTATGCAGGATCAGGTCTTTGCCGGTCACCCACTGCTGCCGGCGACCCGAGTAGACAAACTTGATACTCTCGGGCACGCGCAGCCACACACGTCCCCACGCCATGGCGGCGGCGAAGTCGGTGCTGCCGACGCCAGTGCTGAAGGCGGCTAGCGCCCCGTAGGTGCAGGTATGTGAATCGGCGCCAATCACCACGTCACCCGGCGCCACCATGCCCGTGTCGGGCAGCAGCACGTGCTCGATGCCCACGCGGCCGACCTCGAAGTAGTTGACGATCGCGTGCTCGCGGGCGAAGTCGCGCAGCTTCTTGCTCTGGTCGGCGGCCTTAATGTCTTTGTTGGGCGTGAAGTGGTCGGGCACGAGCGCGATCTTGGCCGGGTCGAAGACCTTCGTGAACCCAGCCTTCTCGAACTCGGCGATCGCCAGCGGCGCGGTGATGTCGTTGGCCAGCGCCAGGTCGACCTGTGCCTCGATGATCTGCCCGGCGTGCACCTCGCCGCCCCCCGCCGCTCTCGCGAGGATCTTCTCAGTGATCGTTGAACCCATCACACCTCCCCTGCGGCCGCGGCGTTGTTCAGAGCCCTCACATAGGCCTTCGCCGAGGCTTCCATAACGTCGAAACTGACCGCTTGACCGTTGAACGAGCGGCCGTTGACCTCAACGGCCACGCGCACCTCGGCGAGAGAATCCTTGCCGGCCGAGACGGCACGTACCTGGTAGTCGGCCAAGCTGCCCTTGATGCCCACAGCATTGTCGATCGCCTTGAACACGCTCTCCACGGTGCCGTTGCTGAAGCTCTTGCCGTGCTTGGTCTTGCCGCCTGCCTCCACCTCCACCTGACTGGTAGGGATGATCGTCGAGCCCGACTGATTCACGAAGCTGCGCAGCGTGAAGCGATCCTGGCGCTCGCGGATCTCCTCGCTCACGAGTGCCTCCAGGTCGAGCACGGTCACTTGCTTCTTCTTGTCGGCGATCGCCTTGAAGCGGGCGAAGGCGTCGTCGAGGTCGGTGTCGCTGAGCTGGTAACCCAGCTCGGCCAACTTGGCGCGCAGCGCGTGCCTGCCGGAATGCTTGCCGAGCACCAGGTCGCTCTCGGCCAGCCCCACGTCGGCCGGCTGCATGATCTCGAAGGTCGAAGGCTCGTTGAGCACCCCGGCCTGGTGGATGCCGCTCTCGTGGGCAAAAGCATTGCGCCCCACGATGGCCTTGTTGCGCTGGATCAGATAGCCCGTGAGCGTGCTCACCAGCCGGCTCGTGCGGGCGATCTCGGTGGTCTCCACACCGGTGGCCGCGGCAAAGTACTCGCCGCGCGTCTTGATGGCCATGACGACTTCTTCGAGAGAGGTATTGCCGGCGCGCTCGCCGATGCCGTTTACGGCGCACTCCACCTGCGTGGCACCGGCGCGCACCGCGGCCAGCGAGTTGGCCGTGGCCAGCCCCAGGTCGTTGTGGCAGTGCACGCTCACCGTGACGCCCTGCAGCGCCGGGCACAGCCGGTACAGCTCGCGGATGAAGTCGCCGAACTCGAGCGGCAGCGCATAGCCCACCGTGTCGGGCACGTTGATGGTGGTGGCGCCGCACTCCACGGCCACGCCCAGCACCTTGGCCAGAAACTCCGGCTCGGAGCGGCTCGCATCCATGGCACTGAATTCCACGTCGGCGCCGGGCCGTGTATTCGTCAGGTCACGCGCCAGGCTCACCATCGCGCGCGTAGCGGCGAGCACCTCTTCGGGCGACTTCTTGATCTGATACTTCATATGCACGGCGCTGGTGCTGATGAACGTGTGGATGCGCGGCTTGGCCGCGGGCTTGACGGCGTCCCAGGCGGCCCGCACGTCTTTCTCAATGGCCCGCGCGAGACCCGCGATACGCGGGCCTTTTACCTCGCGGGCGATCGCTTTGACAGCCTCGAAGTCGTCCGCTGAGGCGATCGGAAAGCCCGCCTCGATGACGTCGACGCCCAGCTTGGCCAATTGCCGGGCGACCTCGAGCTTCTCGCCCTTGTTCAGGGTAGCGCCCGGCGCCTGCTCGCCGTCGCGGAGCGTCGTGTCGAAGATATTGATGTAGCGGTACTCGGTCACGAGGAACCCACACCTCCCAAGGCAGAAATCATCGCCGCGTGCGGCGCGGTGGATCGAACTGAGATCCGGAGAGGGGCCGTTAAGGCCGGCAGGTGTCTACGCATCCCCCCGAGGGGGGAGCAGCAGCAGGCCACCGAGGAGGTTGAGCACGCGGGCGCGTACCTCAATATGGTCCTCCCGGGTGAACTCGCTTGTGCTGCGACGCTGCATAGTCCGCTGAGTGTATGTCAGGCGTGCGCGAGGGCGCAAGCTTGAACGAGCGCCAACCGGCCGGCACGAGAGCCTTGCGGCTCGGCGCCGGGCAGGAGGAGGGGCGAAGGGGGCACAGCTCTGGGGGCGGCGAAGCCGGCGCTGCGGCGAGGCGGCGCGCCCCGGAAGGGCGCTCACTTCGTTCGCTCCACTCGGCACGCAGGCCGCTGCTGCGCGGCAGTTGACGAATGCGGTGCAGCCAGAGAGCGGCTTGGCCACCGCACGCTATCGTCAACCACCGTCTCCGCAGCGGCCGCCTCGTGAGCCTTCCGGGGCCCGCCACCCCGCCGCCGCGCTCGCCGCAGCGCGCGAGCGCCCCTCTGCTCGCGGCCCCCCTGCCGAGCGGCCGGCCACGGGCCGCGCCCGGCGTTCGGCACGTCAGCGCCCTCTACGGCACCGCCTTGGACTCGTCGACGGGTAGACAGGGCACACCGGTGGGCGCGCCGGCCGGCGCGGGCGCTGGGCTGCGGGGCGACGAAGAGCCCTTGTCCGGGGGGCCGGCGCGGCGCCGGCCGCGACGTCAGGCCCAGTGCGGACACTGGCCCCAGTCCGCGTCAGCTCGTCCGACGACTTCTTGGACAAACCGCGCCGCGCCGGCTCGCGCCGGTGCGGCGCGGCGGCCCTACCGGGCCGCCGCAAGAACCGTAGCAGGATGCAGAGGCAGCCCAGAGGCAGCCCAGGCGGGCGACACCCGTCGCGAGCGTCACGCTCCCGCGCTCACAGGGCTTCCCCGGCGGCCCGAAGGGGCGCCGCGCGCTCACCCTAAACAGTGCGAGGGCGACGGCCACCAGTCGCGAGGCGCAACTGCCAGGGGCACGCGCTGGCCGGTGCTGTGCTGCCGCAGAGTGCCGCAAGGTGCTGCGCGTCATGGCCGGCGTGGCGCCGGGGCGACGCGCCGCGAGGACGCTCGCGAGGCGGCCGCTGCGGAGACGGCGGTTGACGATAGCGTGCGGTGGGCATGCCGCTCTCTGGCTGCACCGCATTCGTCAACTGCGGCGCAGCAGCGGCCTGCCTGCCGAGCGAAGCGAGCGAGAGCGAGCGCCGTCCTCGCGGCGCGCCGCCCCGGCGCCACGCCGGCCCTGCATGACGTCGGCCTGTTTTGTTAGGATGGTGCGAAGTCTGTGCGCGTCTACCGGGGGGTACCCATGCCCAGGCGCTGGTTCGTGATGCTCGCCGCCGTCACAGTCTTGGCCGCCCTCCTGGCACCGGCGGCGCTGGCGGGCTACGGACCACAGTGGTCGTCTCCCTGCGCTGCCGCGGCACGCCTCGTCGCCGACGGCAAAGGCGCCACCGCTCTGGCGGCGCAAGCCAGCGGCGGCGGTACCGACCTCGTCGCCCAGAGGTACGCTCGCGACGGCACGCCGGCCGCCGGTCCAGCAACCCTGGTGAGCGGCGTGGCCGGCCTCGATGAATGGCTGGCGCGAGCCGATGGGTCGGGTGGCACGGTGATCGCCTGGACCGACGGCGCCGGCGCCACCAGCGTACCAGACTTCAACGCCGGCGGGGCACCCCGCTACGGCGCCGTGCAGGTCTGTGATGCGGCGCTGGCCGAGCGTCTGCGCGGCGCTGGCGCCAGTGCGGCGCTCGCCGACCTTCGGGTGACCTCGCAAGGCACCGCCTACGTACTTCTCAGGCTCGCCACACCTGACCCCGCCGGCAAGAAAGGCGACTCCCTCCTCGCCGCCGTCTCGAGCCACGGCGTGGCCGTGGTACCGGCGGCCGTGCTGGCCGGCGGGACCGCGGCGGCCATGGACACCGACGACGCCGGCCACCTCTATGTCTTGCTCGGCGCGCCGGGCCGCAGCAACGTCGCCGTGCGACGCTACGCGCCCGACCTCAGCGCAGACTGGTCACAGCCCATCTCGCCCTATCTGTTGGGAGCGCCTACGGCGGTGCCGCAGGAGCCGGTGGCCATCAGCGCCGCAAGCGGAGCTGTGATCGCCTGGCGCGAGGGTGGCTCGGTGAAGCTGCAACGGTATGGCGCGTCCGGTGGCCGCATCTGGCTGCTGCCCCCCGCCGTCGCCACGACTGGGACGGTGATGCTGGCAGCCGACGGCTTCGCCGGCTGCTATCTCGTCGGCGTCTCGTCGGGCGACCTGAGCGTGCACCACTTCTCGGCCGCCGGGCTGCCCGTCGGCGGTCGCGCCGGCGTCTCGCTGTCACTCACCTTCGCCGACCCTCGTGCCGACGCCGTCAGCGTCGATCGCGCCGGCGATCTCAGCGTGGCCTACCGGGACGCGGCGGCGGCGGGCAGCGCCGGCGTTGCCTGCATAACCTTCCTTGGCAGCGCCCTCAATGTGCCCGCTTTGACGCCGGCACAGGCGCAGCTGACGGCCCTCAGCGACGATGGCGCCGGCGGCTGCTACGCCCTGGGCGCGGGCGCGGGCGCCCGCCTCTGGCGCCTGGGCTTCGACGGCGCCGCGCTCACCGTTCGCGCGCGCGCCGCGGCCATCACCTACGGCGCCGGCGTCGACTTGAGCGGCTACCTCACGAACAACGGCGCGCCCGTGGCGGACAAGAGCGTAGACCTCACCGTTCCCGACGGTCGCGGCAGCCACCAGACCGTAACCGCCACGACCGACGCCCAGGGCTATTACGCGGCGCGAGTCGCGCCGGGGATCGACTGCTCGATCTCGGCGCTGGCCCGCGGCGTGGGCGGCTCCGACGTGTCCGCCGCCTCGGCCGCCATCGCCGTGAGCCCGCGGGTCACGCTGACGCTGACCCACCGCGCGGTAGGCGCACGATACGTGGAGACGCTGGCGGGCGCGGCGCGGCCCGGCCAGGCGGGCAGCCCGGTGTTCCTGCAACGCAGGACCGCTGACGGCACCTGGCGTACACTGCTCAGCTCACGCCTCGACGCGAGCTCGCGCTACCGCATGCACTGGCTCGTGCCGCGGCGCACGGCCACCTACCTGTTGCGCGTGTTCCTGCCGGCACAGGCCGAGAGCGCCGCGGGCATCTCGCCCGCGGCGCGTCTGCGGGTCGTGTCTACACGACGAGCTCTACCCGCTTTCCGGCCTTGAGCCCGCAGCTCGCCACCAGATCGGCCAGACGCTCGCCGCTGAGCGGCTCGTCGAGGGTCAGACCCATCACGGCCACGTGCTCCTTCACGGTGCGGCCGACGCTCATCTGGCCGATGTTGATGCCGAACTCTCCCATCTTCGTGCCGATCTTGCCGATCATGCCCGGCACGTCGGCGTAGCGCAGAAACACCATGTGCGGGGCGGGCTCGATGTCGACGTCCTGACGGTAGGCCCTCACCAGACGCGGCCGGTGCTTGGGACCCAGCGTGGTGCCCGACACCGAGAGCTCGCCCTCCGCGTCGTGCGTGGTCACCGTGATCAGGTTGAGAAAATCCACGGCCGCTGGCTGCCTGGTCTCTTTGGTCGTGACCCCTCGCTCCTCGGCGATGCCCAGCACGTTCACGAAGTTCACCGGGCCGTCTACCTTGTCGGCCAGCACCCCCTGCAGCACGCCCAGGGTGAGGATACGCGTGTCGTACCGCGCGATGCCTCCGCCATACCCTATGTCGAAGGAGTCTACGGGGCCGTCGGCGAGCTGCACGATGAGGCTGCCGAGCTGCTCGCAGAGGCCCAGGAACGGCATGAGCTCATCGGCATCCTCGCCGGGAGCCAGCGGGATGTTCACCGCATTGCTGGCGAACTCGCCCTTCAGCACGGCCGCGACCTGCTCCGCGATGATCGTGCCGGCGCGCAGCTGGGCCTCCACGGTCGAGGCGCCCAGGTGAGGCGTGCTGACCACGCTGTCGTACTTGAACAGAGGGCTTTCGGTGGTGGGCTCCTTGGGGTACACGTCGACCGCCGAGGCGACCACCTTGCCGCTCTCGACGGCGCGCGCCCACGCCTCTTCGTCGATGATGCCGCCACGCGCCACGTTGATCACCCGCACGCCGGTCTTCATGCGCGCGAAGGCCCTGTCGTCTACAAAGCCGATGGTCTCCGCGTTCTTGGGCAGGTGCACGGTGATGAAATCGGCGTCGCGATAGATGGCCTCGGGGCTCTCGGCGCGCTCGAGGCCGAGCTCGTGGAACCGCTCGGCCGGCACGAACGGGTCGTAGGCCAGCACCCTCATGCCCAGGCCGCGAGCATCCTCGGCTACCAGGAAGCCGATGCGGCCGAGGCCGAGCACACCGAGGGTCTTGCCACGCAGCTCTACGCCGCTCTTGCCCCACTTGCCCTTCTCCCAGCGGCCGGCCTTGAGGTCGGCGTGAGCCTGCGGGATGTTGCGCGCGCACGCCATGATGAGAGCGATGGTGTGCTCCGCCGCCGAGAGCACATTGCTCTGCGGCGCGTTGACGACGATGACGCCGCGCTTGGTGGCCTCTTTGACGTCGACGTTGTCGACGCCTACTCCTGCACGTCCCACGACGCGCAGCTTGACGCCGGCCTGAATGACCTCGGCGGTCACCTTGGTGGCCGAGCGAATGATCAGGCCGTGGTAATCGGGGATACGCTTCAGCAGCTCGTCGGCATCCCACGCCGTGCCGTCGTCCACGCCGAAACCCTCGGCTTCGAGGTAGGCGATGCCCTCGGGGGCGAGCTTCTCTTTGACCAGCACCTTCATGTGTTCAGCCATGTGCGTGCCTCCCATCACAGCTCGACGGCGCTCGTGAGAAACACCTGCTCGGCCGCGGCCAGGCTGGCCCCGAACTTCACGTCAAAGCCGAGCTGAGCCAGCACCATCTCCAGCACACTGAGGCCGACGATGATGTCAGAGGCGCCGAAGTAGCCGCAGTGCCCGAAGCGGAAGATCTGGCCCTTGAGCGGCCCCTGACCGCCGGCCAGCCACACGCCGTACCTGTCGCGCGCCAGCTTGGTGATCTGGCCGCCGTCAATGCCCTCCGGGACCCTGCACGCCGTGACGCTGTTGGCCTCCGGGTCGTCGGGCCCGAAGAGCTCGAGACCGAGCGCTTTCACGCCTTCTTTGCAGGCGTGGCCCAGCACACGATGACGTGCGAACACGTTCTCAAGCCCCTCCTCTTCGATGAGCTTGAGAGCCGCATTCTGGGCCACCAGCAGGCTCACAGGCGGCGTGTAGGGCGTCTGCGCGGCAGCGCCAGTCATCTTCTTGCGGGTGGTCACCCAGTCGAAGTAGAAGCGCTGCGTGGTGCACTCCTCCACGACCTTCCAGGCCTTTTCGCTGACCGCCACATAGGCGAGGCCAGGAGGCACCATGAGGGCCTTTTGGGAGCCCGCGAGACACACGTCGACGTGCCAATCGTCGGTCTTCAGAGCGGTGGCGCCCAGACCGCTGATGGCGTCGACCACGAGCACGGCCGGGGTGGCGGCAACCACCTCGCCGATCGCCTTGATGTCATTGACCACACCCGTAGAGGTCTCGCTGAACTGCACGAAGACGGCCTTGACGGCGGGATCTTTGGCGAGCGCCGCGGCGATGTCGGCCGGATCGGCCTTGGTGCCCCACTCGTACTCGAGCGCGGTCACCTGGGCGCCCCAGGTCTTGTTGAGCTTGATGAAGCGCTCGCCGAAGTTGCCGACGGAGGCAACCAGCGTGTGGTCGCCGGGGTTGACAAGGTTGACCACGGCGGACTCCATCACGCCGGTGCCGGAGGAGGAGAACACCAGCACGTCGTTCTCGGTCTGGTACACGCGCTTGAGGCCGGCAACGACCTCCTTGAGGATCTCGGTGAAGCGCGGCGCGCGATGATGCACAACGGGCTCGCCCAGGGCGGAGAGCACCTCGGGCGGCACGGGGGTCGGTCCGGGGGTGAGGAGAAAGCGCTTGAGCATCTTCATCGTCCTTTCTGGAGATCAGGGCAGTCGGCGCGCCGCAAACGTAGCTGCAGGGTACGTGCTGGTCAGAGGCGCCATTCTAATCAACGCCGTGGCCGCTGCAAACGATGGCGGCCACGCGCCGCGGGACGATCGCGTGATCGTGAGACGGGGGAGCAGACGGACCGGCCGCAAACCGACCGGCACTTCGAGGCGAGATGCGGGAGCCGGCTGGAGCGGGCGGGGCGGCGGAGCCGCCCCGCCCTCTCCAGCCGTTACGACGGGCGATGTGTCGAGTCTCGCATGCCCGAAAGTGTAGCCGACAGCGCGGCGCGCTGTCCAGTGGGCGGGGGGCGGCCCCGGCGGCCGCTGGCCATATCCGGGTCGCGTCGGCGCCGGGCCTCGCCGACGGCGTGCCGGCATGCCGTAGGGGGAACACTTCACCGTCCCACATCAAGGAGCGATCTCCCATGAGCATCAGAGATTCATCGATCATGCCGGTGCTTGCCGTAGACGATCTCGACAGGGCCATCGGCTTCTATCGCGATAAGCTCGGGCTCGAGGTGCATCGCCGCGAGCAAGATCCCACCAGTGCCGTGGTGGAGGCGACCAACTCTCGTCTCCTTCTCTACGTGAGCGGCTACAAGCGCGGCGAGAACACCGTGGCGTCCATCAGTGTCAAAGACGTGGAGGGCACCGTCTCCGAGCTGCGCGCTCGAGGCGTCACGTTCGAGGACTACGACCTGCCCGGTCTGAAGACGACCAACGGCATCCTCGTGCAAGACGACATGCGGGCCGCCTGGTTCAAAGACAGCGAGGGCAATACCATCGCGATCACCACCGCGCTCCCCGAGGTCGCGCGCAAGGCCGCCTGAACGGTCCTGCGGGCGCTGCGCAACGGGGCGGGGCGGCGGGAGTGCCATCCGGATCTCCCGCCGCCCCGCGGCGCACTCAGGTCCAGCCAGGCTCACACGTCGATGTCGAGCCCGCCCTCGGAGATCCAGCTCATCATGCCGCGCAGCTCCTTGCCGACCGTCTCGATGAGGTGCTCCTTGCCGCGACGCTGCAGGGCGTTGAACACGGGGCGGTTGGCCTGGTTCTCGAGGATCCACTCGCGCGCGAACTCGCCGCTCTGAATCTCGGCGAGCAGCTCGCGCATGGTGTCGCGCACGCTCTCGTCGATGATGCGCGGACCACGCGTAAGGTCGCCGTACTCGGCCGTGTCGCTGATGGAGTAGCGCATGCCGGCGATGCCTTTCTCCCACATGAGATCGACGATGAGCTTGAGCTCGTGGAGGCACTCGAAGTAGGCGATCTCCGGCTGATAGCCCGCCTCGACGAGCGTGTCGAAGCCTGCCGTGACCAGCTCAGAGCAGCCGCCGCAGAGCACTGCCTGCTCGCCGAAGAGGTCTGTCTCGGTCTCTTCGCTGAACGTGGTCTCGAGACCACCGGCACGCAGGCCGCCGAGGCCGGCAGCGTAGGCGAGCGCCTGGTCTTTGGCCTTGCCCGAGGCGTCCTGGTAGACAGCGATGAGCACAGGCACACCCTTGCCCTCTTCGTACTGGCGGCGCACGAGGTGGCCCGGACCCTTGGGGGCGACCATCGAGACATCGACCGTCTTGGGCGGAACGATCTGGCCGAAGTGGATGTTGAAGCCATGCGCGAACATGAGCGTGGCTCCGGCCTTGAGGTTGGGGCCGACGTCGTTCTTGTACACGGCCGCCTGCGTCTGGTCGGGCACGAGCATCATGACCACGTCGGCGCTCTTGGTTGCCTCGGCGGCCGAGAGCACCTCGAAACCGGCCTTCTCGGCGCGCTCGGCGTTGGGCGTGCCGGCCAGCTCGCTGACAACCACGGTGACGCCCGAGTCGCGCAGGTTCTGGGCGTGCGCATGGCCCTGGCTGCCGAACCCGATGATGGCCACGGTCTTGGCCTGGATGAGGGCCAGGTCGGCGTCTTTGTCGTAGTACATGCGGGGTCTCCTCCTCTGGACGGCCCGTTAGGCCGAGTGCATTCGGAACGTTGAACTTTACTGCGTCGGCGCGCCGGCGGCAACGCTCGGCGCTCGGCCGGCCGCGCATCTCACTTTACTCAGGCGCGTCGGCGGCCGCGGCAACCAGCGCGGCGAGCAGCTCTTCGGGGTCGAACACGGGAAGCGCGGCCCGGCGGAAGTGCCTGCTGTTACGAGTGACGATCGCCACCGCCTCGCAGGCAACGGCCGTCTCGTGAAGCACCGCGTCTTCGTAGTCTGGGAAGCCGAGTGTGATCGCCTTGGTGAGAACATGGCGGTCGACCGCTGCCACGCGAAAGAGGTCGAGAAGATCGCCGAGATGTTCGCCCGCCCGCTGCGCACCGACTGCCTTCGCGGCAAGGTAGTACACAGTCGTGACCGTACTTGCGGAGATCGCCCCCTCCAGCTTGCCATTGTCGACGAGCGCAAAGAGTCGAGCGCCCGGGCCGGCGTACGGCTCCCTGGCGAGCAGCACGTCGAGGAGCACGTTGGTATCGAACAGTACCCTCACCGATGCTTGCGCTCGAGGTGACGGCGGTAGGCTTGTTCGTCGATCGGATGGCCGGCAGCCAAAGAGCCGTAGAGCGAACGCACCCGGGGGGTCAGATCGCTCGCTGGGTGCTCTACGCACGCGATCAGCGTGAAATAGTCGGCGACAAGGCGGGAGAGCGACTTGCCCGACCTGCTGGAGTAGCGCTTTGCGCTACGAATGAGGTCGTCGTCGAGCCGCAATGTGAGCTTGGTGTTCACCACGCACCCTCCCATGACGTACAGAATGTCACGCCATTGTACGTCAGACTGGCGCGACCGCCAAAGCTCGGCCCGTTTGACGCGCCTTGCGCCCAGCGAAGCACCCCGCAGTTGAGCAGCCGGCTCAGCCCCTGAACGGAAGCATGCCGCGATAGTCGGTCTGCTTGAACAGCGGCGCCGCATCGGCAATCGTCAAGGCGGCGGCCCGGCGCCCAGCCGAAACGTGAACATCATGTGCTCGGTCCCAATGCCGCCGGCCGACGCATAGAGCCGCATGGCCGCCCTGTTCTCGCGGTCGGTGAGCACCCACGCATGGGCGCAGCCGAGGCCACGACCAGCCTCGAACAGTGCCCTCAGCAGCGCCTTCGCCAAGCCGTGCCGGCGGTGCGTCTCGGCAACGCTCACCTCGTTGACCCACAACTCGGGGGGCTTGTCGGGGTGCACGTAGTGCACCGCCGAGGCGAACCCGACCACTATGTCGCCGTCGAGCGCCACGGCGAGGTGATGGCGCGGGTCTGTGAGGACCTCCTGGGCGAGGCGGTCATCGACCGGGTAGTCGAAGACGCCGGGAGCCACCTTCGCCAGCAGCGGCCCGTCGCCGTGCCCCAGCAGCCTGACCTGCGCCGTCGTGCGGGCCCCATCCCCACCGCCGCGAGCCTTGGCGGGAAGGTAATCCTCACGCACGGGCGAGAAGACCTCGAGGGCAACCGAGTCCTGCAGCACCTCTGCCCCGTGCTCGACGCTCCCGGGGATGCACCAGCTGTCGCCGGGCCGCACCTCGTGCGTCTCGTCCCCGATCGCGAGCACGAGGTGCCCGCTCACGAGGTAGCCGGTCTGCTCGTAGGGGTGCGCATGGCGCGGCAGGGAGCTGCCGCCGGCCAGCTGAAACTCGGTCATCAGCGTTCTCGCGCCGTAGCAGAGGGTTCGCATGCCGATACCGGGCAGTAGCGTCTGTTGGTCGGCAGGGTCGTGCACAGCGAACATGAGCGCTCCCGTCCCTGGCTCTAGCCAGATTCGTGCATCAAGGCGTGCAGCTTCTGCATCGTCGCCCAGTTGCGAGTTGTCACGGCGCCGCCGAGTGTGCGACCAACGGCCTCGAACACCCGGCTCTTGATCACGCCCTCGGGGCACCAGAGGTAGGCCACGCGGGAACCAACAGCCAAGGCCTCGGGCGACCAGTCCTGCTCGCGCAGAGGGTCGAGGCGCGGCAGGTCGTCGCGGCCGGCGACAACGCCCAACAGCAGATGCGATGGGTCGCTCGCGACCTCGGCCAGGGGGTTCTCGTCGATGGCGGCGGCGAGCTCGTCGGCCGCCAGCACCGTTACCGCGGCGGACACGCCGAGCGTGGCAGCCAGGGCCCCCTCGATACGCAGAGCGGCCTCACGCGGCGCGACACCGGGGGCCGCGAAGACGACGTTGCCGCTGTTTAGCAGGGTGCGCACAGCGGAGTAGCCCAGGCCTTCGACGAGCGCGCGCAGGTCGGCCATGGCTACCCGTTTGGCGCGCCCCACATTGACGCCCCGCAGTAGCGCCACATGCGTCGCTTTGCCGTTTACGACCCCCTCACCTCCATGCTCCTCACCAAGCCGTCTTGGACCAGGTAGACATGCGCGACCATGCCGTCCGAGCTCACGTTGCCCTCCAGATCACGTACCATCTGATGGACCGTCACAACAATGTGACCCGCCTCGTCGGTGCTGAAGCCGACCGGGTCGACGTGAGGGTCGGTCGCGGCCCACTGGCGTTGCCAGTACTCGCGAACGCCCTCCTGACCGTGCACGCGCCCGCCCTCCCAGGCGTTCGGCCAATCGACGTCGGGGTGCATGACCGCGAGCACCACGTCGATGTCGCGTGCGTTAAACGCGGCGTAGGCCTTGGCGAGCAGGTCGCGGTCGCGGCGCCTGATGACGCGCTTGGCGAGCTCCGCTTCACCGAGTTCCCGGCAGACATCCTCAAAGTCGCTACCGGCGCCGCGCCACTCGAGGTCGCGGAGCTCTTCGCGCAGCGGTACATCGTCGCGGAGGCGTGCCAGGCGACGGTAGAGATATACCTCCTCGCGGTGCTCTGCGAGGCTGTCCACGAGGCGGGTCGCCCGCTGTAGCGGCAAACCCAACTGCCGCGCATCGGGCGGTATGGCCTCCAGATGCTCGAAGCGCCGGAGCACAGCGGCGGCGGACTTGGCTCCCCAACCCGGCACCCCCGGGTAGCCATCGGCGGCGTCCCCGACCAGGGCCAACCAGTCGGGCATGGAGAGCGGCCGCACGCCGAACTTCTCGATCACGCCCTCCTCGTCAAGGAAGACATCTCGGCGGCGATCCCAGCAGATGACACTCTGGCCGGTAACGGTCTGCGCCAGGTCTTTGTCGGGCGAGGAGATCACGACCTGCTCGACGCCCCGCTGATCCTTGAAGCGGCCAGCCGCGGTTGCCAGGGCGTCGTCGGCCTCGAGCTCGACCATCGGCCAGACCACGATACCCAGCGCGGCCACAGCCTTCTCGGCGAGCGGGAACTGCTGCAGCAGATCGGCGGCGACGGCCGTGCTTGTCTTGTACCCGGGGTAGAGATCGTTGCGAAAGGACTCGATGACGTGGTCGAAGGCCACGGCGACGTGGGTAACGCCGGGAGTCGCGCCGGGTGTCGAGACGAGCGCGAGCAGGCTGCGCAACAAGCCGACGGTGGCGCCGACCTCGCGCCCGTCGGGGGCCTTCTTCGGGGGGGCGCCGAAGTAGTTGCGAAAGAGCTCGTAGGTGCCGTCGACCAGGTGAACCTTCATGCTCGTATGTATGCCTCGGTCCCTCTCAGGTCATCCGCTGGGGTGGCCGCGCGAGGTCGAGGCACCAGTCGTAGCTGTGCATCACGCTCCCCTTCGGGTACTCGACGTCCACCGGCCCCAGCAGCGTGAAGCCGAGGGTACGGCAGAGCGCGTTCGACGCGGCGTTGTCACTCCAGCCACATTCCCACACGGTCTCTCGCGGCCGTTCGAGCTCTCAATACCCTGCCCAGCCGGCCGGTTCGGCAGCGGGGCCGACCACGATCGTGAACAGCCTGCCGAGGGCGGGGTCGGTGTGGACGTAACGCTCGTGCCGCGCGCGGATCTTCACGAGCGGCTCCGGCCCGCCGAGGTGCCGCATCATCGCCGGGTCGCCCAGCAGGCGCTCCAGGAGCCACAGGTCGCCCGCCGAGTAAGGGCAGATCGAGACTTCGTGCCCCAGGTGCGCCGAGGCGGGCGGCTTCGCGGCTGGCGGCGTCGGCGAGGCCAAGGTCGGCGAGACCAAGGTCGGCGAGAGCAGCGCCGACCGTGCCATGCCGCTTAGCTCCGCCCGCGCCCGATGGCGATCGTGCCGGTGCGCACCACCTCGAGGACACCCAGCGGTTGCAGAAGCGAAAGAAGAGCCTCCACCTTGTCGTTGGCGCCGACCACGCGCAACGTGACGGCGCGACGCTCGACGTCGACGATCTTGGCCCCGAAGATCTCCGCGATCTGCAGCACGTCGGTGCGTTTGTCGCCCTCGGCGTTGACCTTGACCAGGAGCAGCTCGGCGGCGATCATGCCGACGGGCTCGAGGTCGCGGATCTTCACCACGTTGATGAGCTTGTGGAGCTGCTTGGTGACCTGGTCGACGGGGTGCTCTTCCCCGTCGATGGTGATGGTGATGCGGCTCAGCCCGGGATCTTCGCTCTGACCCACCGCGAGGCTCTCGATGTTGAAGCCCCGGCGCGCGAAGAGCCCGGCAACTCTCGTGAGCACGCCGGGCTTGTTCTCGACGAGCACGGAGAGCGTGTGCTTCATGAGGGGTTCTTCCTTCCGCGCTTGCTGTGGCCGCCGATCATCTCGGTGATCTCCGAGCCCGCCGGCACCATGGGAAAGACGTTCTCTTCCTGTGCCACCTTGAAGTCGATAACCGTGGGCCGGCCGCCGGCGATGGCGTCACGCAGAGCCGGCTCCACCTGGTCTTTCTCGGTGACCCGCAGGCCCACCGCGCCGAAGGCCTCGGCGAGCAGCTTGAAGTCAGGCTGCACCTCGATGCAGGTGAACGAGTAGCGCTTGTTCCAGAAAAGGTCTTGCCACTGGCGGACCATGCCCAGGAAGCCGTTGTTCAGGATGCAGACGATCACCGGCACGTTGTAGTTCACGGCTGTGGCCAGCTCCTGCACCGTCATCTGAAAGCCACCGTCGCCGCTGATATCGATCACCGTGGCGTCCGGCCGGCCGATCTTGGCACCGATGCTCGCCGGCAAGCCGAAACCCATGGTGCCGAGGCCGCCGGAGCTGATGAACTGCCGCGCGAACGTATAGGTATAGTACTGCGTGGCCCACATCTGGTTCTGGCCCACGTCCGTGCACACCACGGCGCCGTGACCGGTCACGCGGTCGATCTCCTCGACCACGAACTGCGGCGCCAGGGTGCCGTCGGCCGGGTCGTCGTAGTGCAGCGGGAACTCTTCCTTGCGGGCCGCGATGCGCGCCAGCCAGGCAGCCGTGCGGTCGGCCGTCCACTCCAAGCCCTCGAGCTCCTTGACGAGCCCGGTCACCACCTGCCTGGCATCGCCCACGATGGGAATCAGCGGCTCCACGTTCTTGCCGATCTCGGCCGGGTCCACATCCACGTGGATCACGCGGGCGTGCGGCGCAAACGCCTTGAGCTTGCCGGTAACACGGTCGTCGAAGCGCGCCCCGATGGCGATGAGCAGATCGCACTCGTGCACCGCGTAGTTGGCCGTGACCGTACCGTGCATGCCCAGCATCCCCATGGCCAGCTCGTGAGTCTCGGGAAAGCCCCCGAGCCCCATGAGCGTGGTCGCCGCCGGCAGGCGCCGCATCTCCGCCAGTTGCAGCACCTGCGGCGCGGCTCCCGCGCTGATCACCCCGCCGCCCAGATACAGCACCGGCCGTTCGGCCTCGTTAATGGCCCGCGCCGCGGCCCGGATCTGCCTGATATGGCCGGTCACCGTAGGCTTGTACCCGGGCAGATCGGCGCGCTCGGCGCGGCGGTACACCGTGTCGCCGAGCGCCACGTCGACGGGAATGTCGATCACCACCGGACCGGGTCGCCCCGTAGAGGCGATGTGGAACGCCTCGTGCACAACGCGCGGCAGATCGTCTGGGTCTTTGACGAGGTACGAGTGCTTCACAATAGGCAGCGTGATGCCGGTCATGTCGGCCTCTTGGAAGGCATCGGTGCCGATGAGGTCGCTGCGCACCTGCCAGGTGATGGCCACCAGCGGGATGGAGTCGAGGTAGGCGTTGGCGATGCCCGTGACCATGTTGGTCGCGCCGGGGCCGCTCGTGGAGGTACACACACCCACCTTGCCGGTGGCCCGCGCGTAGCCGTCGGCGGCGTGCGCCGCTCCTTGCTCGTGGCGCACCAGCACATGGCGCAGCGTCTTGGCGTCGTAGAGGGCGTCGTAGAACGGGATCGCGACGCCGCCGGGAAACCCGAACATGGTGTCGCAACCCTCGTCCTCGAGGGCGACGACGAGGGCCCGCGAGCCCTTCGTCCGTTTGTCTGATGTCATTGCAGCACAGCTCCCTTTTCCGCACCGGAGACGAGTTTGACGTAACGGGCCAGATAGCCGGTTACGCCCGCGCGCGGCGTGGCGGGCGGCTGCGCCGCCCTACGCCGCGCGATCTCCTCTTCCGGAACGTCGAGGGTCAGCGTGCGAGCTGGAATATCGATGGTGATGATGTCGCCCTCTTGCACCAAGCCGATGGGGCCGCCGGCCTGCGCCTCGGGCGCCACATGGCCGATGGCGGAGCCGCGCGTGGCGCCGCTGAAGCGGCCGTCGGTAATGAGCGCCACGTCTTTGTCGCGACCCTGGCCGGCGAGCATGGAGGTGGCACTGAGCATCTCGGGCATGCCCGGCGCGCCCTTGGGACCCTCGTTGCGGATCACGACCACCGACCCCGTGCGGATGGTGCCGGCGGCGATGGCGGCGGTGGCGTCGCGCTCGCTCTCGAACACCCGGGCCGGACCGCTGTGCCGCAGCATCTCGCCGGCCACGGCGCCTTCCTTGACCACCGCACCGTTGGGAGCGAGGTTGCCGAAGAGCACTGCCAGACCGCCCGTCGCATGGTAGGGATGGTCAAGCGGGCGGATGACCTCGGGGTCGGTCACCTGTGCGCCGGCCACCGCCTCGGCGATGGTGCCGCCGGCCACGGAGAGAGCCGAGCCGTCGACGAGGCCCGCGGCCAGAAGCTGCTGCATGACCGCCTGGATGCCGCCGGCGTCGTAGAGATCTTCCATATGATGGACACCCGACGGCGCCATGCTGCAGATGTGCGGCACCCTGGCGGCCACCTCGTTCACCCGCTGGAGCGGAAACGCGAGGCCCGCTTCGGTGGCGATCGCCGCGAGATGAAGGATCGTGTTTGTGCTGCAGCCCAGGGCGGCGTCGGCGGCCAGGGCGTTGCCGATGGCGGCCTCGCTCAGCACGTCGCGCGGCTTGCGGTCGGCGGCCAGCACATCCATCACCTGGGCGCCGCTCGCCTTGGCGAAACGCAGGCGCTCGCTGTACGGGGCCGGAATCGTGCCGTTGCCCGGGAGAGCGAGGCCGACCACCTCGGCGAGGCAGTTCATGGAGTTGGCGGTGAACAAGCCCGAGCACGAGCCGCACGTGGGGCAGGCACTACACTCGAGGGCCTTCAGCCCCGCGTCGTCGAGGGCACCGGCCTGATGGCGGCCCACGGCCTCGAAGACGCTGTTCAGGTCGACGGTTCGGCCATCGAGGTGACCGGCCAGCATGGGTCCACCGCTGACCATGACGGCCGGGATGTTCAGGCGCATGGCGGCCATGAGCATGCCGGGGACGATCTTGTCGCAGGTGGGCACCAGCACGAGAGCGTCGAAGGCATGGGCGAGGGCCATCGACTCGACGGTGTCGGCGATGAGCTCACGGCTGGGCAGCGAGTAGTGCATGCCCTCGTGGTTCATGGCGATGCCATCGCAGATGCCCATGACGCCGAACTCGAAGGGCACGCCGCCGGCGCCCCGCACGCCCGCCTTCACCGCGTCGACCACGCTGTGCAGATGCATGTGGCCGGGAACGACCTCGCTGAACGAGTTGGCGACGCCGATGAAGGGCTTCTCCATCTCGGCGTCACTGACACCCAGGGCGCGCAGCAGCGCGCGGTGCGGCGCACGGGCCACGCCCTGCTTGATCTCGTCGCTTCTCACGGTCGGCCGCACCTTTCTTCGCTTTGAGGGACCGCGGCCGCCGCCGCAGGCGACGCCGGCCGTAAGGTACCAATGATACTCGAAGGGGCCGCGTCTAGGCGAGACTGGCGCAGCGCAGCGGCAGTAACGGCCGTGAGCCTGTGCGAGGCTTCCGGGATTGGCCACTCTTCCTCACGGGCATGGTAGCCGTGGGAACCGGAGCTGACGCTGCGCCGAGCTGACGCTGCGCCGGTTCTGCCCTGTCGCGTTGGCCCGGCGGTGATGCGGCGGTGGCACAGCATATACCCCATGGGGTATTATTCCCGCGACGCTGCTCGCTCAGGAGGTGGACCCACTGTGGATCCTGTCAAGTATGGTATCGGACGCCAGCTCAGCGGGTCGTTTGTGACGGTCCTACCGCGTGTCCGCGAGGCGCTGGCCGCCGAGGGCTTCGGCGTGATGGCCGAGATCGATGTGCAGAAGACCATGAAGGAGAAGCTTGGCGTGGACGGCAGCCCTTATGTGATTCTGGGGGCCTGCAACCCCAAGCTGGCCCACGCCGCGCTCGCCGCAGAACCCGACCTGGGCGTCCTGCTGCCCTGCAACGTGGTGGTCTACGAGACGGCCGGCGGCACGCGGGTCGCCACAGTGAACGCTCAGGCGATGCTCGATATGGTGGGCAACGAGCAGCTCACGCCCGTCGCCGACGAAGTGCAGAAGCGGCTCCAGCGTGTCCTCGAGAGCCTCTAGCAGACGACCGACCAATCTCGCAGGAATCACCCTGCCGCCCAAGGAGGAGCCCACGTGGCGAAAGAAGTAAAGACCCTCACAGATGCGACGTTCGACGACGAGATATCTCAGGCGACGGCCCCGCTCATCGTCGATTTCTGGGCGCCTTGGTGTGGTCCGTGCAGGATGGTGGGCCCGATCATCGACGAGATCGCCGAGGAGCACGGCGACGCAATCGCCATCGGCAAGGTCAACGTTGATGAGAACCCCGGCATCGCCAGCAAGTTCGGCATCATGAGCATCCCGACCATCATCCTCTTCAAGAACGGCCAGCCCGCCAAGAAGATCATCGGGGCGCGTTCCAAGGCCGACATGGAGCGAGAGTTCGAGCTGGTGTGACGGCGCCGGCAGCGGCCCGTTCTCAGGCCACCCTGCGCGAGTGGCCCGGCATCGCCGGGCCACTCGCTCGTTCGTCTGATCCAGGCGCGACCCCGCGGCCACGCCGTATGACCGTTACTTGATGGCGTCGCGGCCGCGCGCGCCGGTGCGCGTGCGCACGGCGTCGTCGACCGGGACGACGAAGATCTTGCCCTCGCCGATCTGGTTGCTCTTCAACGAATCGATGATGGCGGCCATGATGCGCTCGACGTCCTCCTCGAGCACGACCATCTCGACCTTCATCTTGGGATGGAAGCGGAACTCGCCCGGCTTCACGGCTTCGCCGCGCGTGAAACCCCTCTGCACGCCGAAGCCCTTTACCTCGGCCACCGACATGCCCACCACGCCCTCCACGGCCAGCGCTTCGGCGACCATGTCAAGGTTGTACGGCTGGATATAGCACTCGATCTTCTTCATCGTGGCCGCTCCTTTCATCTCCTCGTCAGGAAGAGCCCGCGGTGGTCAACGGTACGGATCACAGCTGGCATGTTGTTCGTACTTACCCGAGGCAGAAGCGCCGGCAAACGCCCTTGACGCAGGCTCGGCGAGAGTCTGCCGATAGTAACGCGGGCGGCGGCGGAGAGCCGCCGCTTCCGACAAGCGGGAAGCTCTCCACCGCGCCCTCTCGTGGTCGCTCAGACGATACCGTGGTCGAGCATGGAGTCGGCGACCTTGACGAAGCCGGCGATGTTGGCGCCCGCGACGTAGTTGCCGGCCACCCCATACTCGGCGGCGGCGTCGACGCACTGCTTGTGGATGGCCTTCATGATGCCGTGCAGGCGCGCGTCCACTTCTTCACGCGTCCAGTTGAGACGCAGGCTGTTCTGGCTCATCTCGAGGCCGGAGGTGGCGACGCCGCCGGCGTTGGCGGCCTTGCCGGGGCCGTAGAGGATCTTCTCGTTGACGAAGAGCTCGGCGCCCTCGGGCACGGTCGGCATGTTGGCGCCCTCGCTCACCACGTGCACGCCGTTGTTCAGCAGGTTCTGCGCGTCCTTGGCGTTAACCTCGTTCTGCGTCGCACTCGGGAAGGCGCAGTCGGCCTTGTGGTTCCACAGCGGGTTGGCGTCGGCGTTCGGGTCGGCCGGCGTGAAGACGGCGCCGAACTTGTCGGCGTACTCCTTGATGCGGCCGCGCCTGACGTTCTTCAGATCGAGCACGAAGGCCAGCTTCTCACGATCGATGCCGGCCTCGTCGAAGATGTAGCCGCTGGAGTCGCTGAGGGTGACCGCCTTGCCGCCCAGGTCGAGGATCTTCTCGACCGTGTACTGGGCCACGTTGCCCGAGCCGGACACGAGGCAGGTCTTGCCCTCGAGCGTCTCGCCGCGCGTGGCGAGCATCTCGGCGGCGAAGTACACCGAGCCGTAGCCGGTCGCCTCCGGACGGATCAGCGAGCCGCCCCAGTTGAGGCCCTTGCCGGTGAGCACGCCCACGAACTCGTTCCTGATGCGCTTGTACTGGCCGAACATGAAGCCGATCTCACGGCCACCCACGCCGATGTCGCCGGCGGGCACGTCGGTGAACTGGCCGATGTGGCGCTGCAGCTCGGTCATGAACGACTGCAGGAACTTCATGACTTCCATGTCGCTCTTGCCCTTGGGGTCGAAGTCCGACCCGCCCTTGCCGCCGCCCATAGGGAGCGTGGTGAGAGAGTTCTTGAAGACCTGCTCGAAGGCGAGGAATTTCAGGAGGCCGAGGTAGACGGTGGGGTGAAGACGCAGGCCGCCCTTGTACGGGCCGAGGGCGCTGTTCATCTCGATGCGGAAGCCCCTGTTGACCTGGACCTCGCCCTTGTCGTCAACCCACGGCACGCGGAACATGATCACGCGCTCCGGCTCGGCGATGCGCTCGAGAATCTTCATCTTGCGATAGATCGGGTGCCTGTCGAGGACGCCCTCGAGAGACTCCGCGACTTCCTGCGCGGCCTGATGAAACTCAGACTCGCCAGGGTTCTTCGCCTTCAGCTTAGCCATGAAATCGTCGACGAATGCGCTCATGTAGTGCCCTCCACTAGGTGGTGTAGATCTGGGGCTTCTTCCACGCTCCGGGCGACGAGACGGTGCGTCGGAGCGCCCGGAGTATAGGCCAAGTAGATCGGCGCCGCAGTCGCCATTAGGGCCAAACTTCCGCGCCAATGCTGGGCCAACTGGTACACCGTGTCGAAATCCGACACGCGCGCGGCGGCCGCAGCCAGACCACCAGTGACCAAGTCTTCCGCCGATCGCGAGACTGCGGCCCCCACGCTACTTGTGCGTCCTTGGACATCATGTACAATTTTGTGCCGTCCGCTTGGCTCCCATTTCGAAATAATTGACTAAGCCGGAGCGCGCTCCTATAGTCTCACTGAGAGGGCGCCAGGGCCGCCAAGACCGACCTGTCGCCCACCGCCGCACCGCAATCAACGCGCAAGCGCTCCCGTCTGAGAACCCGCGCCTGCGCCCGGAAGGCCCGCGCCGTGCACCGGCGCCAGGAAGGAGTGGCACGCACATGGCTCTCAGAACCTCCGAGGAGTTCGTTCAGAGCCTCGCCGACCTGCACCTGCAGATCTATCTCTTCGGCGAGAAGGTCGACGACTACGTCAACCACCCGATGATCCGCCCCAGCATCAACTGCATCGCCATGACGTATGAGCTCGCGGGCCACCCCGAGTACGAAGACCTCATGCTCGCCATGAGCCATCTCACCGGCACCAAGGTCAACCGCTTTACGCATATCCATCAGTCCACCGACGACCTCGCGAAGAAGGTCAAGATGCAGCGCCTGCTGGGCCAGAAGACGGGCTCGTGCTTCCAGCGCTGCGTGGGCATGGACGCCATCAACGCGCTGTACTCTGTGACCTACGAGACCGACCAGGCCAGGGGCACCGAGTACCACCAGCGCTTCAGGAAGTACGTCCAGTACCTCCAGGAGAGCGACCTCGTGGCCGACGGCGCCATGACCGATCCTAAGGGCGACCGCAGCCTCGCTCCGCATCAGCAGCCCGACCCCGACGTGTACGTGCACATCGTCGAGAAGCGCCCCGACGGCATCGTCGTACGCGGTGCCAAGGCGCATCAGACCGGGGCCTGCAACTCACACGAGATCATCGTCATGCCCACCGTCGCCATGCGGCCGGGCGACGAAGACTTCGCCGTGAGCTTCAGCTGCCCGGCCAACGCCGAAGGCGTGAGCTACATCTACGGGCGTCAGAGCTGCGACACCCGCAAGCTCGAGGAGAACGAGCTCGACGTGGGCAATGCCCAGTTCGGCGGCCAGGAAGCTCTCATGATCTTCGACGACGTCTTCGTGCCCTGGGACCGCGTCTACCTGTGCGGTGAGATCGAGTTCTCCGGCGCCCTTGTGGAACGCTTCGCCGGCTTCCATCGCCAGAGCTACGGCGGGTGCAAGGTGGGCGTCGGCGACGTGCTCATCGGTGCCGCGGCGGTGGCCGCCGACATGAACGGCGTGCAGAAGGCCAGCCATATCAAAGACAAGCTCATCGAGATGACTCATCTCAACGAGACCCTGTTCTCCTGCGGCCTCGCGTGCTCGTATGAGGGCGTCAAGATGCCCGCCGGTAACTTCCAGATCGACATGCTGCTGGCCAACGTCTGCAAGCAGAATGTAACGCGCTTCCCCTACGAGATCGCGCGGCTCGCCGAAGATATCGCCGGCGGCCTCATGGTCACTATGCCGTCGGCGCAGGACCTGGCTGACGAGAAGGTGGGCCCCATCGTCGAGAAGTTCCTCGTGGGCCAGTGCGACACGCCCACCATCGACCGCATGCGCGTGCTGCGTCTCGTGGAGAACCTCACGCTCGGCTCCGCGGCCGTGGGCTACCGCACCGAGAGCATGCACGGCGCGGGGTCACCTCAGGCGCAGCGCATCATGATCGCCCGGCAGAGCAACATCGACCACAAGAAGGAGCTCGCCAAGGCTCTGGCCGGCGTGGGCAAGCCGTGGGACCGCGGCAGAGCCAAGGTGCCCACCGCCAGAAGCGCCGGCTGACCGTCTCGCATGGCCGAGAGCCGGGGCAACGGTGCCATGAAAGTGGTGTATTGCGGTGGATGCAATCCGCACATCGACCGCGTCGCCGTCGCCGAGGCCCTGTCCCCCGCCGACTGCGGCGCGGATCCTGAGGTCACCGTGTACCTGAGCGGCTGCCCTCGCGCCTGCGCTTCCGGTCACCTCCTCACCTCGGACGATCCCGCGGTCGTCGTCGCCGGCGAGCTCGTAGACGGCGTACCCATACCGGCCGCTGAGCTCGCAGCCGCCGTAATCGCGCGCACGTTGAAGGAGTAGCTGCATGGACTGGAAGACAGACTACGACCGCAAGCGCGTGTCCGCGGCGGAGGCTCTGGGATGCGTGAGCTCAGGTGACCGTGTGGTGTTCGCGCACGCCTGTGGGGAGCCGCTCGACCTGGTCGACGCCCTAGTCGCCCGCGCGCCGGAGCTGCGCAACGTCGAGATCGTGCACATGGTCGCCATGGGCAAGGGCGAGTACAGCAAGCCCGAATACGCAGAGAGCTTCTTTCACAACTCACTGTTCACCGGAGGCTCGACCCGCGACGCCGTGAACTGCGGCCGCGGCGATTACGTGCCCGTGTTCTTCCACGAGATCCCCAAGTTGCTCTGCGAGGGGTACCTGCCACCCGACGTAGCGCTCATCCACGTGTCGCCGCCCGACGCACACGGCTTCTGTTCGTTTGGCATCTCGGTGGACTACACGAAGCCGGCCGCGCAGGTGGCGAGAACGGTCATCGCGCAAGTCAACCCCAAGATGCCGCGCACGCACGGCGACTCGTTCATCCATGTCTCCGACATCGACTACATCGTCGAGAGCGAGCAGGACATCATCGAGCTACAGCCGCCCCGCATCGGCCCCACCGAGGAGGCCATCGGCAAGCACATCGCCGAGCTGGTGCCCGACGGTGCCTGTCTGCAGCTCGGCATCGGGGGCATCCCCGACGCCGTGCTGCTATTCCTCCACGAGAAGAACGACCTTGGCATTCATACCGAGATGTTCAGTGAAGGTGTCGTCGACCTTTACAACGAGGGCGTGGTCACCAACCGTCGCAAGACACTGCACCGCGACAAGATGGTGGCCAACTTCCTCATGGGAACGCGCCGCCTCTACGACTTCGTGGACGACAACCCGGCCGTGAACATGTTCCCCGTCAACTACGTGAACGACCCGTACATCATCGGCCAGAACGACAACGTGGTGGCCATCAACTCGGCCATTCAGGTCGACATCATGGGCCAGGTCGTCGCCGACACCATGGGCGCCCGGCAGTTCACCGGCATCGGCGGCCAGGTCGACTTCGTGCGCGGTGCGGCCCGCAGCAGAGACGGCAAGGCGATCATCGCCTTGCCGGCCACCGCCAAAGGCGGCGAGGTCAGCCGCATCGTCGCCAAGATCGCCGAAGGCGCGGCGGTAACCACCCACCGCGCCGACGTGGACTATGTCGTCACCGAGCACGGCGTGGCTCACCTCAGGGGCCGCGGCCTGCGCGACCGCGCCGCCATGCTCATCGAGATTGCCGACCCCAAGTTCCGCGACCAGATACGCGAGGATGTCGCCGCCCTGCGCGGGGCGGGCTGGCTGCCCTCGCTCACGACCACCGCCTAAGGAGATAGCCATGGATCATGTACACAACGAACCCGAGCCCCTCGTGTTTTCGTCGGCCATGGGTGGCCAGCAGGTGGAGCGCCGGCGGATCGAGCGCAAGATGCGCATCCACCGCCAGCCGAAGACTCTCATCACGGGCATCGGCGCCGTCGACCAGCTGGGGATCGAGGCCAAGAAGCTCAACGGCACGAAGGTCCTCGTCATCACCGACGAGGGCGTGAGCTCGTGCGGCATGTGCGAAGAGGTGGAGCGGCCCCTGCGCGAGGAGGGGCTCGACGTGGCGTTCTACGACAAGGCGGTACCGGAACCGCCGATGAGCACCATCGAGGAGATCGTGCGCCTCGTCGAGAAGGGCGGCTACGATCTCATTGTGGGCTTCGGCGGCGGCTCGCCGATCGATGTCGCCAAGGCCGCGGCCGTGCTACCGCACACCGGCGACACGGTGTACGACTACGTGGGTACCGACAAGGTGCCGCGCAAGGGCCTGCCGATCATCGCGATTCCCACCACGGCCGGCACCGGCTCGGAGTGCACCGCCATCGCCATCTTCGCGAACGAGAAGCTCAACGTGAAGCAGGGCCTCGTGAGCCCGTACCTCATGCCCAACGTTGCGCTCATCGATCCCGCGCTCACGGTGAGCTGCCCGCCGCACGTCACAGCCGCCTCGGGCATGGACGCCCTCATCCACAACATCGAGGCCTACATCTCGGTGAACGCCACCATGCACACCGACTCGCTGGCCTATGAGGGCATCAAGCTGATCAGCCAGAGCATCCGCACGGCGGTGTACGACGGCAGCAACATGTGGGCCCGCGACGCCATGGCCATGGGTTCCATGATGGGTGGCATTGCCTTCGGCAATGCCGGCGTGGGCGCCGTGCACGCGCTCTCGTATCCCATCGGCGGCATGTTCCACGTGCCTCACGGCGTCGCCAATACAATGGTGTTGCCGTGGGCCATGGAGCTCAACATGCTGGCCTGCCTGCGCTGGTTCAAGCAGTTCGGCGAGGCCATGGGCGAGAACATGGTCGGGCTCTCCGATCGCGAGGCGGCCGAGAAGACCCTCGCCAGCCTGCGTCAGCTCGCCCTCGATCTCAACGTACCACAGTATCTGAGCGACGTCGGCATCCCCGAATCGGCCATCCCCGATCTTGTGGAGGGTGCCCTGACTCAGGCGCGCCTCTGGGCCAACAACCCGCGCAAGTTCACCGCCGAAGACATGGAGCAGGTCTATCGCACCATGGCCGTGCGGCCGGGCAGCAAGCCGGTCAAGGAGAAGAAGCCGGCGAGACAAGCCGTTGCCGTGAAGTAACGCCGACGTTTCGCTCAGGCCGGCCGGGCTCCCCCGCCCCTGGCGGCCGGACGTCGTCGGACCTCGAAGGGCGGGCGCGGCCCAACCGCCACGCCCGCCCTTCGTCATTCACCCGGAGCCTTCAGCGCCGCCAGGATCGCATCGCACATTTGCTCGGTGCTCGACGCACCTCCGAGGTCGGGGGTACGTACCGCGCGCTCCGCCAGGACGCGCTCGATGGCGGTCATCACGGCCGCCGCCCAGTGCGGGTAGCCGAGGTGGTCGAGCATCATCGAGGTACTCCAGATCGAGCCAATCGGGTTGGCCTTCCCCTGGCCGGCAATGTCGGGGGCCGAGCCGTGGATGGGTTCGAACATCGAAGGGAAGGCGCGCTCGGGATTGAGGTTGGCACTCGGCGCGAAGCCCATGCCCCCCATGATGGCCGCGCCCAGATCGGTAAGGATGTCCCCGAAGAGGTTTGAGGCCACGACCACGCCGAAACGCTTGGGATCCATTACCATGAACATGGCCGCGGCATCGACCAGCAGCCGTTCGGCGCGCACACCGGGGTACTGAGCGGCCACCTCGTCAAAGATCTCATCCCAGAAGACCGCCGAGTAGTTGAGCGCGTTGCCCTTGCTGACGCTGGTCACCGATCGGCCCTCGCGCGCCGCCAGCTCGAAGGCCCAGCGGATCACCCGCTCGGTGCCGTGTCGCGAGAACACCGCGGTCTGCAGAGCAACCTCGCGACTGGTCCCGGAGTAGAGGCGGGCTCCGACGCCGGCGTATTCGCCCTCGGTGCCCTCGCGCACGAAGATCATGTCGATGTCGGCGGCCGTGGCGCCGGCGAGCGGAGAGGCGATACCGGGAAGCAGCCGCACGGGCCGCAGGTTGACGTACTGGTCGAAGCCGCCGCGGATCTTGAGGAGGAGCTCGCGTAGCGTGATGTGATCGGGCACCGCCGGCCAGCCGATGGCGCCGAACAGGAGGGCGTCGTAGCCGCTCAAGACCTCGAGCCCGTCGGGGGGCATCATCTCCCCAGACTCGAGGTACGACTTGGCGCTCCAGGGGAACTCGTCGATCTGCAGCCGCAGCGCCGAGTCGAGCGCGGCGACGCGCTCGAGCACGCGGCGCGCGGCGCGCGCCACCTCAGGGCCGACACCGTCTCCAGGGATGACGGCGATCTTCTTCATGGCACCTACCCTTCGCGGGTCGATGCGGGCCGCCGCCGCGCGCCGCCAGCGGGCGCGCGGCAGGCGACCCGCGGATTAGGAGCGGGTTGCGACGAACCGCGCCGCCGAGGCCTGGAGCGCCTCGATCACGGGCAGGGGCTTGCCGCTCATGAACTGGACCATGGCGCCACCGGCGGTGCAGATGTAGTCGAACTGCTCGGCCAGGCCAAAGGCATTGACGGCGCGCACGCTGTCGCCGCCGCCGAGGGCGCTAAAGGCCTCGCCGCGCGCCATGGCCTCCCAGAGTGAGCGCGTGCCGTACTCGGTCTCGGGCTTCTCGAAGACGCCGGCCGGGCCGTTGGCGAAGACCGTAGCGGCGGCGGCGATGTGCTCGAGGTACCTAGCAACGGTGCGCTGACCGAGGTCGACGAGCTGCGCGACGACCGGTAGCTCGGCCACGGCCACCTCAACGCGACGGCCCCCTCTGACGTAGGCGAGGTCGAGCGGCAGCACGATCTTGTCTGCGTGCTCGGCGAGGATGGTCTTGGACTCGTCGATGAAGCGCTCGAGCTGACTCGCCCGGATGAACTCGAGCGAGGGCGCGCCGATGTCGCTGCCGGCGGCGGCGAGCATCACGTTGGCCACCAGCCCGGCGGTGAGCACCATGTCGACCGTGCCGTCCGCCAGGGCGGCCGCCATCATGGGGAAAGCCTCGGCGATCTTGGTGCCGCCGAGCAGAAAGACGCACGGCCGAGCGGGGTTCTCACGCAGCCGCGCGAGGTTCTCGTACTCATGCTCGAACAACCGTCCCATGGCGGAGGGCAGCAGCTGCTCGAAGCCGACCAAGGTGGGCTGCGAGCGGTGCGCGGCGGCGAAGGCGTCGCAGACGTAGAGGTCGGCGAGCGGCGCCAGCTTGCGCACGACCAGCGTCTTGGCCTGCTCCTCGGGCGAGAGCTTCAGGGTGTTCTCGAAGAGGGTGAGCTCCTCGCCGCAGTAGCGCACGTTGTCGAGCAGCAGCACCTCACCGTCGGCGAGCGCCGCCACGGCCTGCCGAGCGGCCGGCCCGCAGACATCATCGATGAACGCGACAGGCCGGCCGATGAGCTCGGCCAGCAGCTGCGCGTGCGGCGCGGTAGAAGCATAGTTGTGGTACTCGAGATCGCCGCCCTGATGGGCGAGAAGCACGACCCTCGCGCCGCCTTCGGCCAGCTCCCGCACCGTGGGCGCGCAGCCCTTGATACGGGTCGTGTCGGCAAGGCCGCCCGTGGCCGGGTCGAGCGGCGAGTTGATGTCGACCCGGCAGAGGACGACCTTGCCCGCAAGGGCAAGGTCGTCCAGCGTGTTGATGCCGTACTTCATGGGTGTGCCTTCAGACGGCGGCGAGCGGCACACCGAGGCCGAGGTACTGGTTGGTGAGCCCCACGGCCTCGAGGCGGTCGGTCTGCAGCGAGAGCGCGGCGCGCACGCCGTCGATGCTCTCGGGGATGACGACCGACTCCTGGGGGATGTTGATGGCGAACATGAACTCGCTGCCGCTCTTGGCGATGGTCTCGTCGAACACGGCGATGTCGTACATGTCGGCGCGCTTGTGGCCCAGGTCGCGGGCGTAGCGGAACAGCGCCGCGTTGCTGTTGAAGCCGTCGGCAATGCGCACGTTGCGGATGCGCGGGTGGGCGGCGAAGACCTCGAGAGCGCGTTCCTTGCTGATGTCGGCCTTGGTCGTGGCGATCACGTTGATGATGTGGCCGTGGGTGGTGGGCACGTGCACCAGCAGACCGGTGGCCTCGATGTGCGGCATGATCGTCATGAGGTCGAGGGCCTGGTGGTTGGGCACGGGCTCCACCTGAGCCACATCGACGAGGCCGCGGTGGGTGTCGCCGGGGTCGGCCACGCGGCGCACGATGGTGACGATCACGCGCGCGACGCCCACTTCGCGGTCGAGGGCGTCGACGGCGCGGATGAGGCCGGTGGTGTTGCAGCTCGTGAGCTTGAGGTAGTCCTTGCCGATGCCCTTCTCGTAGTTGGCGTAGCCATGGAAGAATACGTCGACGATGTCGTTCTTCTCGCCGCCCTGGAAGATCGCTTTCACACCCTTGGCCTGGTAGAGCTCCTTGTTCAGCCGGCCGATGCCGCCCGGCGAGGAGTCGAGCACGATGTCGACCTTGGCGAGCAGGTCGTCCATGGTGCCGGAGACGGGGATGCCGATGGCGTCGAAGGCGCCCATCTGGTCGGCGGTCACCGTGTAGAGGTCGTAGGGCATGCCCGACTCGTGAAGGGCCCTGATAGAGAGCGTCGGGGCGACGTCGACGATGCCCACCAGGTCCATATCACCCTGCAGAGCGACGCCGTCGGCGAGGCGCTGGCCGATGACGCCGTAGCCGACCACACCTACTTTGGGGTTAGCCATGTTATCGCTCCTTGCGGTTCAGATGTGGGTCAGTAGCCGAGCTGCTTCTCGACGACGCCGATGGACTCGTCGAGCACGCTGACGACCGTGTCGATCTGCTCCTTGCTGATGATGAACGGTGGCGCCACGGCGTGGACGTGCCCGCCGCCCAGCAGGCGCACGAAGACGCCGCGCCTGAAGGCCTCGTCGCGCACCTTGGCGGCCGCGCCGACGCTGGGCGCGAACCACTCGCGGGTGTCCTTGTCGGCCACGTACTCGATGCCGGCCACGAGGCCCACACCGCGCACGTCGCCGACAATCGGGTGGCTGAGCAGGGTGGCGAGGCCCTCCTGCAGGTACGGCCCGAGCTCGGCGCAGCGCTCCACCAGCTTCTCACGCTCGATGATCTCGAGGTTGGCGATGCCGGCCGCGCAGCAGAGCGGATGACCGTTGTAGGTGGCACCGCTCATGAAGGCCTTGTCGGCGCCACCCAGGAAGGCGTCGAAGACATGGTCCTTGGCGCCCACCGCGCCGAGTGGCAGATACCCGGACGAGAGGCCCTTGGCGAGCGTCACCAGATCGGGGTCGGAGCCGAACTGCTCGAAGCCGAACCAGGTGCCGCTGCGGCCAAAGCCGGTGATGACCTCGTCGTTGATCACGAGCACGTCGTTGGCCTGGCAGATCTCGCCCACCATGGGCCAGTACTCGGGCGGCGGGGGAATCACGCCGCCGGTGCCGATCATGGTCTCGCCCAACATGGTGCCCACGTTCTCGGCGCCGTAGAAGGCGATCTCCTGCTCCACCTGCTTGGCGCACTCCATCTTGCAATTGTCGCCATAGGTCTTGCCCCACATGCAGCGGTAGCAGTACGGCGCGCCGAGCTTGATGAAGCCGGGCAGCAGGGGCTCGAACTTGGCGCGGTTCACGGAAAGGCCCTGAGCGCTCGTGCTGGTCATGGTGGTGCCATGGTAGGAGCGGTCGCGGAACATGACCATGTACTTGGTGCCGTTGCCGCGATTGCGGTGGTACTGGCGGGCGATCTTCACCGCGGTCTCCACCGACTCGCCGCCGCCCAGCGTAAGGAACACGTGGTTGAGATCGCCGGGCAGGTGCCCGGCCACCTTGGCGGCCAGCTTCACGGCGGGCTCGTTGGCGATCTGGAAGATGTGATAGATGGCGAGCTTCTTGGCCTGCTCGTCGACGGCATCGATGATCTCCTGCCGTCCGTGACCGACGTTGACCGTCCAGAGGCTCGCGAAGGCGTCGATGTACTCGTTACCCTTGGTGTCGTACACCACGGCGCCCTCGGCGCGCTCCATGATGATCGGAGCCAGACCCTGCATCTGCGTGAAGGGCGGCCAGAGGTGGCCGAGAAAGTCTTGTTCCAACGGCTCGGTGGTCTGACCCTGCGGCGATCCTGCCATAGCTCCTCCCTTGCGGCGCCACCGGCGACCGCTATATCTCTCGCTGCACGCGGCACTGCGAGAGCTTAACTGCAAACCTGAATCCACCCAGGTGGATACAGCCTAGTGGCGTGGCGCGCTGTGTCAACTGGTCGTGCCGGCGCGCCGTCCCTACTCCCCCAGCATCCTCGCCGTCTCGACGGGCACTTCACAGATCTCGGCGAGAAGCTGCGCCTGAACATCGCTGAGGACGGCTGCGCGCGCGGCGCGCGCCGTGAGCAGGGCCGCCATGCGTTCCTTGGCCAGATCCACCTCGTCGCGGCCATCGGCCTTCCAGCCGTCGTAGGGCAGTCGTGTTGAGATGACCGGCATGAAATGTTCGCCGCCGCGTAGACGCCGAGAGGTCTCCTTCTCTCTCAGGAAGTTGCCGCCGATGCCGACACGCTCGATCATATCGAGAAGCATGGCCTCCCGTGAAATTTCAACGTCGCCCAGCAGCCGGCGGATCAGGCCGACGATCTCGGCGTCGATCACGATTTGCGGCAGGAACAGGGTATTCACGCTATCGATCATGCCCACGCCGCCACTGAGGATGTCGGCGCAGGCAGCTGCGGTGGTGAGACCCTTCATGCCCTTCTCGTACCCGTCCTGCAGGCCCGGATGCTTGGCATCGGTCGTAAGTCCGGGCACGATCGCCGGGATGCCCAGATGATGGGCCAGCTCCACGCAGGCCACGTTCATGAGGGCGTTCTCGGGGGCGGCATAGGAGATGCCGGCGGAGCGCATGTCCATGATGGATCCGGAGGCTCCCATAATGAGCCGCGCACCGGGAGCGAGAGCCTGTACCGCGGTCGCCACACCGAGAAACTCGGCTAGTGCCTGAGTGATCGTGCCCGCCAGGGTCACCGGCGAGGTCGCGCCGGCCATGGGCACGGTGAACACCTCGATGGGAACACCGTGCGCGGCCGTGGTGGCATGGAAGTCGAGCAGCTCGCCGTCGACCTTGAGGGGAGACGCTGCGGTGAGCAGAGTGCTGAATCGCGGCCGCGCGGCAAACGCGCCGGGCCGGTCGGAGAACACATCGATCATGCTCAAGATGGGGTCGGCTCGGGACGGGCTGTCGACGAACGTCACGTGCTTGTGCGACTCGCGGAGCACGGCGTAGTAGACGACCAGCTCGCGCACTTCGAGAGGTACATCGTTGGCCGTGACCGTGGTCCACATCACGTCCACTTCGGGCGTCTCGTCCAGCAAAGCCGTGGCCGCCCGCAAGTCGGCGAGCGTGGAGGGACGCCGTTGACCGGTCTCGTGGTCGAGCACGAAAGCCGCACACCCGGACGAGCAGAAGTGCGTGGCTTCACCGTCGTCCAGCACTACGTCGTGCTCCGGCGAGGACCCGCCCATGACGATCCGCCGCGGGCACAGCTCGACAGCGCGGCGCACGAGGTCGACCGGGAAGCGCACGACGCCCGACTCGTGATCGACACTGGCCCCCTGCTCGGCGAGCACCGGAAGCGCCCGCGAGCCGGCGATACTCATACCCACCCGGGCGAGCAGCCCCAGGGCCTCCTCGACAATCAGATCTTTCTCGGCCCCGTTCAGCCAAGTCGTGTGCGCGCGCATCTTTCGTCCTCCAGTGAATCTTCGCTCGCCCCGCCGGCCTAGGCCGGCGCCGGCCGGCACGCGAGCAGCGTGACGAGCGACGGGTGGGCAGCGCCGGCTCGGCCGCCTGGTCACCACCGAGGTGCGGCTCACCTACACCTTGAGCAAGCGGGCTTCGACGGTCGGCGTATCGGCGAGCAGCTTCCGCGTGTACTCGGCCTGGGGGTTGGCAAGCACGTCGTCGGTGTAACCGTACTCGACGATCCGGCCTTCACTCATCACTGCCACCTCACAGGCGATGCTGCGAATCAGAGCAAGGTTGTGGGTTACGAATAACATGCAGAGCCCGATCTCTTGCTGCAGCCGCACAAGCAGCTCCACGATGGACGCCTGCACCGAGACGTCGAGCCACGACGTGACCTCGTCGCACACGAGAACGGTCGGCTCGGCGGCCAGGGCGCGGGCGATGGCCACACGCTGACGCTCGCCGCCCGAGAGCTGGTCGGGGTAGCGGCTGAGCAGGGTCTCGTCGAGGGAGACGAGACCGAGTACCTCCGCCAGACGCTCCTCGCGCTGATCACGCGTGTAGTCGAAGAAGATGCTGAGCGGCTGCGACAGGATCTGGGCGATCGTCTTGCGCGGGTTGAGGGCGCTGTACGGGTTCTGGAACACGTACTGAATGGCATGGCGTATCGCGTGCGGGCGGCTGCGCGCCAGCCGCGGCAAAGGTTTGCCCTGGAACTGAAGGTCGCCCACGATCTTGAAGGGGTGCAGACCGGCGATGCAGCGTGCGAGAGTAGTCTTGCCGCTGCCCGACTCACCCACGAGCGCGAGGCATTCTCGCGCGCGCAAGGTGATGTCGATGTCGTGGAGGATCTTGCGGGAGCCGTACCAGGCGCTGACGTTCTGCACGGTGACGAGGCCATCCTGGCCACCGCTCTCGAGGCAGCTGCCGTCTTCCGCCGCCAGCACGGGCGCTTGCGCGCGCACCTCGGCGTTGCGCCAGCAGCGCACGCGGTGCATCTCCCCGACGACTTCCTCCGGAGGCATCTCGGCGGCGCACTTCTCCACGGCGTAGGCGCAGCGCGGCGTGAAGGCGCAACCGGCGGGGCGCCGCCCGGGGCGCGGCGCGAAGCCGGGGATGCCCTCGAGGGTGCGCCGCCCGGTAAGCACCGGGATAGCATGGAGCAGGCGCCGCGTGTAGGGGTGACTGGCGCCCGCGAAGAGCTCCTCGCTGGGCCCGATCTCAACCAGGCGGCCCGCGTACATCACGGCGATGCGATCGGCGAGCGAGGCCACGACGGCCAGGTCGTGAGTCACGTAGACGGCGGCCGCGCCGTGCGCCCGCGTGAGGCCGCGGATCGTGTCGAGAACGTGCGCCTGAGTCGTGACGTCGAGGCCCGTGGTGGGCTCGTCGAGCACGATGATCTTGGGGCGGCAGGCGAACGCCATGGCGAGCGCTACGCGCTGCTGCTGGCCGCCAGAGAGCTGGTGCGGGTAGCGCCGCAGAAACTCCTTGGTGCCTGGCAGCATGACCTCGGCCATCATCTCCTGCACGCGGTCGCGGCGTTCGGCCTCCGACGAACCGAAGCCGTGCGCTTCGAGGATCTCGCGGAGCTGCAGGCCGATGCGCAGGGCGGGGTTGAGGGCCGAGCCCGGATCCTGCGGCACGTAGCTGATCACGCCGCCGCGCAGCTGACGCAGCTGGGAGCTACCCAGGGCCAGAACGTCGCGCTCGTCGACATGGATGGAGCCGCCGGCGATCTTGGCGCCGCGGCGCTGGAAGTTGAGGAGCGAGGTTGCCGCGGTGGTCTTGCCGGAGGCCGATTCGCCCACCAGCCCTAGCACCTCGCCCTCGACGAGCTCGAAGTTGACCTCGTGGTCGATCTCGACACCGGAAGGGTCGAGCGCGATGTCGAGGTCCTTCACTGTGAGGATGATGCGGCTCATGCTGCCCCCGTGTCGCGCTCGATGCCGATCATGGCGCGAGAAAGACCGTCAGTGGCCAGGTTGACGCCGATCGTGAGGATCGCGATGAGCGCCACCGGCACGAAGATGCGAGTAAGGCTGAATCTGGAGACCGACGCGGTTCTCGTTGATCATCAGGCCCCAGTCGGGCGTGGGCGGCTGCATGCCGAAGCCGAGGAAGCTCAGGCCGGCGATGAGGCCAACCGAGTAGGTGAGGCGCAGGCCGAACTCGACGAGCAGCGGGCTCGTGATGTTGGGCAGGATCTCGGTGAAGGCGATCTTGATGCGCGTGACCCCCAGCGACTCGGCCGCCTTCACAAAGTCGCGCTCTCTTACCTCAAGGGTGGCGCCGCGCGCCACCCTGGCGATGCGCGGCGCATGCGACAGGCCAACGGTCAGCACGATGAGCCAGAGCCGGGGCCCGAGCACGGAGACCAGGAGGAGGACGAAGACGATCTGGGGGAACGCCAGCAGCACATCGAGCAGCCGCATGACCACATCGTCGATTGCGGCGCGAGCGTAGCCGGCAAGCAGGCCCAGAGACACGCCGAGGCCCAAGCCGATGGCCGTTGCAAGAATCGCAAGGCCGAGCACCGAGCGGCCGCCGTTGAGCACACGGCTGAGCACATCGCGACCCAGGGTGTCGCCACCCAGCCAGGCGTGCGCCGACGGTTTCGCGTACGGCTTCACGACGAACTGCAACGGCGAATGCGGCGCCACGTAGGGGCCGAATATGGCGATGACCACGATAAACAGGAAGAGGGCAAGGCCGATCTGCGTGCGCCGGTAGTGGACAGCATCGATGAGGAGCTGTACCCACTCGCGGCGGCGCCTGGCGCGCGCCGGCGAAGCACTCTCGCCGGCACCGAGACTCGGCCCGGTCCGCTCGGCGAGGCCTTTGTCGGGAGCGAGATCGGGCTCGCCGGTCTGGGGACCCACGACGGGCACTGGGCTGTCAGCGCTCATTGGAGACCTGTCCTCAGGCGGGGGCTGACCAGGATCGTAAGAATGTCGGCCAGGAGGTTGAAGCCCACGTAAAGACCCGCGATGAGCATCACGATCGCCTGGATCACCGGGACATCACGGTTGCTGACGGCGTCGATCAGTGCTGACCCGATGCCGGGGTAGTTGAACACGTACTCAACCACGACCACCCCGCCGGCCAGCCAGGCCATGTTGAGGGCGATCACCTGAATCGCCGGGATCACCGCGTTGGGCAGCGCGTGGCGTCGCAGAACGACGCGCTCGGACATGCCCTTGAGACGGGCCATCTGTACGTACTCGCTCTCGAGGACCTCGACCATCGAGGCGCGCAGAATGCGCACGGTGTACGGCGCCACCGCCAGCACCAGGGTGGCGGCCGGCAGCACGATCACGTTGAGCTGGTGCCAGAGTGAGATGTCAGGGTTGACATAGGACACCGCGGGTAGCACGTGGAGGACCTGGCTAGCCAGCGCCAAGATGAGAAGGATGCCGATGACGAACTCGGGGAGCGCAGCCAGGCCGAGTGTGCCGAGCGACGTGATGGAGTCGAACCAGCGGTCTCGGAGCAAGCCGCTCAGGCTACCTATGAGGATCGACAACGGAATGCTGACTATGGCGGCGAGCAGCACGAGGATGGCCGAGTTGGCAACCCTGCCGCCGTACAGCTTGGTAACGGGTTGCTGGGCAACCAGCGAATTGCCCAGGTTGCCACGCACCACACCCTTGAGCCACGAACCGTACTGGACCACCGCGGGCCGGTCGAGCCCGAGTTCCCGGCGCACTGCCGCCAGGCGCGCGGGGGTGGCATCTCTACCCAGAATGGCGCGCGCCGTGTCGCCCGGCAACGCCTGCGTGGCGGCGAACACCAGAACCGAGACCAGGAACAAGGTCAGGACCCCCAGCGCCAGCCGGCGAATGATGATCTTCAGCAGCGGTGGCAACGTGCGCCCACCTCCATGAGGGTGTGGGCGGGACCGGCTGTAGCGAGCGCCGATCCCGCCCCGAATGCCGGCTATGGATCAGGCGAAGTACATCAGATTGTAACGGCACCTGCAGGCGGAGTTGGCGCCCCAGTCGTCGGCGATCAAGCCCTGGAGTTTCTTGCTATGGGCGTCGAGCGAGATGTTGAATGCCCAGATGATGTAGCCGCCCCGCTCGTACTCGATCTTTTCGGCCTCGGAGACCAGCTCGTTACGCTTGGTCGCGTCAACCGTCTTGAATGCCTGGTTGATGAGCGCCTGCCATTGGGCGTCCTTCCAGTGGCACTCGTTGAACGGCGCGTTGGGAGCAGCGCCGTCCTGCACCTGTGGCAGGTAGTTGCGCGTAGCCCAGAAGTCCTGGGCGAACGTCCACTTGAGATAATCGTTGCCGTAGAACACGCTGGGGTCAACATTGTTGATATTGACCGTGACGCCGGCACCCTTGGCCTGCTGGGCGAACACCTGGGCCGCCTGCACGTCGGCGGCGCCAACTGCGGTGGAAGTCGTGAGCTGAACGGTGAGGTTGTTGTCGTAGCCCGCCGCCTTGAGCAGCGACTTCGCTTGCGCCAGATCCTGCGTGCGCTGCGGCAGATCTTTGGGATAGCCGGGGTCGAACGGCGCGTACATGTCGTTGCCCAACCAGGCGTAGCCGCCCTTCGCCTGCTGGATCATCTGCTCGCGATCGACGATCAGCCGAAATGCCTGACGCACGCGTACGTCGTTGAACGGCTTCTGGTCGATACGCATGGTGAAGGGATCCCAGCCGCCCGACTTGGCCTGAAGCAGCTCCATGGTCGGGGTGCTCTGAACGACGCTCGCCTGCGAGCTCTCGAGCAGGGTGATGTGATCGACCGTGCCTCCCAGTAGGGCGTTGAGCTTGGCGGTGGGGTCGGCGAACTCGATCATCGTGAGCTGGTCGGCGTACGGGCCCACGCCCCAGTAGTTGGTGTTGGCGGCGAACTCGGTCTGCACGCTGGGCTCGAAGCCGGTGACCTTCCAGGGGCCGGTGCCGATAGCGCCCGTCATGCCGTGGGGGGCGTAGCCGACCGGCACGATGGCGTTACGGTAGTCCGCCAGCGGTTCGTAGAAGATGACGTTCGCCGTCTCGAGCTGGAACGTCACCGTAAGATTATCGACCTTCTTGATGCCGCTGGGCTTGAGACCTACGAGCTCAGAGCTGCCCACGGCCGCCGTCTTGGGATTGAGGATGCGCTGGAAGCTGAAGACGACATCGTCGGCGGTCACTGGCTTGCCGTTGTGGAAGGTGAGTCCCGACTTGAGCTTGACCGTGTGCTGCGTGCCATCGGCGTTCGGCGTGTACGACTCGGCGAGCTGCATGATCAGCTTGTGGTTCGGGTCCCAGCCCAGCAGCGAGTCGTAGATCTGCCACTGCGTGCCGATCTGTACCTCACTCGTGGGCAGGTGCGCGTCGAGCGTGTCTTTGGCGGAACCGCCACCGATGCCCGACCTGATGTGGCCGCCCTTCTTCGGCACACCCGCCGTGGAGGGCGAGGACGACGGGGATGTGCCGCCCGAGCTGCCGCAAGCAGATGCTATCGGGCCGAGTGCGGCGGCGGCGCCAAGGACCACGGCCCCCTTGAGCACGCCGCGACGCGTGAAGCGCTGCGAGTTGACGTATTCGTTGGCCTTCTCCAGGCCGAACCCGGACGTGCCTTCCTGGTCACTCACGATATGTCCCCCATTGTCGTGTTTGCCTGCGGGGCTTGCCCCGTGGTGAAAGGCTCTGCCCCGGGACGTCAGCAAGGCCAGCGCCCGTGAGCCTCATTGAGACTCTGCGCAAAAACCACCTCCTGCTCTGATTCTTGCGATGACCGCTCCCCCTGCCATGGTTATCCACCTGGGTGGGTAGCCACGGTGGCTCGAACTATGGTAGGCGACACACCGTTTTGTCAAGAGGGAACCGGACTTGAGTCACACTAGCACCGCACCAAACCGCTGGCAAGCCGATTACGACGGAATCACAGCCGTATCACGTGTTTCCTAGCTTGTTCTTGAACGACTTTGCGTGAATCACTATACTTGCTGAATATGAATGCCGGGAACGATAGACATCCTAAAACGGGCGTTGGCCTGCAGTGGCGCGCCGCCAAGGCCGAGGACGCTACTGCAATCGCCGCCGCCATCGACTCCTGGTGGGCGCGTCATTTGCAGCATTTCGTGCATCCGCTCTTCCTCGAGCACTGCGGCGATACGTGCCTGGTTGTCGAGGACGGCGGCGAGATGATCGCTTTCCTCGTGGGCATGCTTTCTCAACGGTATCCACAAACAGCGTACGTCCATTTCTTGGGCGTGCGGCCCGGCTACCGCAAGCTCGGCCTCGGACGGCAGCTGTACGAGCATTTCTTCGCGCTGGTGCGCGCGCGCGGCTGTACCGTGGTCACCGCCGAGACGGGCGCCTTCAACAAGCAGTCGATCGCCTTCCATCGCCGTCTCGGTTTCACGCTCGAGGGTGGCGATGAGCTCGTGGGCGGTATTCCCGTCACCAGGGACTACCACGGTACGGGGGCAGACGTCATCCTCTTCTCCATGTCGCTCGATTCACTCGCGTGAGCCGTCTCAAGGGGCGACCGTGGAGCGGTCTGCATCCGTGGCGCTGAGTGAAGCAAAGAGAGCTTTCGTCCACGAGAAGATTCTCTGGGTCCTCGAGAACGTTGGCATCTCGATTCCTTCGCCACGAGCACTCGAGGTGCTGGCCCAGGGCGGTGCTGCCGTCGACCGCGAGCGCCACGTTGCGCGGCTGCCACAGGAGCTGGTCGAGCACTGTCTCAGCACGACTCCGCGCACGGTGCTTCTGGCGGCGCGCGATTCGTCCCACGACATGACCCTCGGGGCGGGGGGTCGCCTCGTCTGCTGTGCGGACGGCGAAGGGACGCTTGTCACCGACGACGCCACCGGGGTCGTGCGCGACGCGACGCTCGACGACATGCGCGACGTGTGCCGCCTGCACGATGCTCTGCCCGAGATCGACTTCTTGTGGACGTCGCTGGCGGCGCCGTCACTCGACCCCGCCGTGGCACCACTGCTGGTCGACGCCACCGTCCTTCGCGAGTCGTCCAAGCACCTGCAGAGCGTGTCGGCCAAGACTCCGCCAATGGTGCCAACCCTTGTCGCCATGCTCGAGGGTGTGGCAGGCTGCTCTTTGTTCGACCGCCCGATCTACTCGTTTCTTCATTGCAGCGTGGCCCCGTTGCAGCACGACCCGGGCGCGACTGAGGCGGGCCTCGACCTGGTGAATAACGGCGCAACCGCGTGCCTCACCTCAATGCCTCAGATGGGGTCGACAGCGCCGATGAGCGTGCTTGGCACAGCCATCGTCACCATGGCGGAGCTGCTCTCCGGCGTCGTCTTGTTCCAGCTCTCTCGCCCCGGCTGCCAGCTCGTCAGCGAGCCCATGCCCGGCGCCACCGACATGCGTACCGGCCAGTACCTCGGCGGGACACCCGAGATCGCTCTCGCCAACCTCGCGTGCGTCGAGATGAGCCGTTTCTACGGGCTCCCCACAATCGGTAGTGGCAGCACCACCGACGCGAGTGGGGTTGACTACCAGGCCGGCGCCGAGGGCATGCTTCTCTGGCTGTCGGTAGCGCTGGCGGGCGCCGACGGCCTGGTCGCGAGTGCTTTCTTCAACGGCAGTCGCGTTCTCTCCCCGGCCAAGGCTGTGCTCGATGCCGACGCCATCGGGCTCTTGCACCGCTTCATGAGCGGCGTGACCGTCGGAGACGAAGCCGCCCTGCTCGGCGACATCGCCGCTGTCGGCCCGGGAGGCCACTTCCTCGGGCGCCGCAGCACGCGGGCGCGGACGCAGGCCGGCGAGCTCTTCGAGCCGCGCGTCTTTCGCCGTGAGCGTTGCGAGAGCCACGCCGGCGCGACGCTGGTCGCCGACGCCGCAGCGCGGGCCCGCGAGATTCTGGCCGAGCATCGCGTCGAGCCCTTGCCCGATGAAGTCGAAAGGCTCATGGACTCAGCCATCAACAGGTACCGAGCCCGGTTGGCGTGAGCCCCGGATGGCGACGCAGTTGGCGTGCGGGCGGCAGCGCGAGTACATTGGCTGAAGCCGTCGAAGAGAGGTTCACTTGAACGAGCCAACCTGTGCGACCTGCCCCTGGTGGTCACGGTTCCCCGCGTGCGTCGAGTACGGCGCTGTGCCGGCCGACACGGAGCCCGAGACGCGCACGCCGAACGACAAAGGTGAATGCCGCAAGCTGCCACCCCTCTACCCCCACACGTTCCCCATGACCGAGCTCGACGACTGGTGCGGCGAGCATCCCGACCGCAAGCTCCGTTCCCAGCCGGCTTGACCAGAAGCCACCAGCAGTCCACGAAGCACTATTGAGCGCCTCGCGGCCCGCAAGGGCCCAACGCGAGGCGGACTAATACTCGTAGTGCACGCAGTCCACGAAGCACTATTGAGCGCCTCGCGGCCCGCAAGGGCCCAACGCGAGGCGGACTAATACTCGTAGTGCACGCAGTCCACGAAGCACTATTGAGCGCCTCGCGGCCCGCAAGGGCCCAACGCGAGGCGGACTAATACTCGTAGTGCACGCAGTCCACGAAGCACTATTGAGCGCCTCGCGGCCCGCAAGGGCCCAACGCGAGGCGGACTAGTCTCCGCCGAGAACCCGCCTGCCCCGCGAGGCGGCGAGAAGTGCGGCCGCCACCGACACCGTGGCCAGGAGGGCCATCGCGAAGCGAAGGCCCTCTTCGGGCGACGAGGCCAGGCCGTAGAAGAGCCCGGTGAGCGCGAGACCGAGCGCCCGTGCCCAGACCGCGCGTCATATTGAGCACCCCGAGGCGACGCCCGACCGCTGCCTCGGTGCCGCCGACATGATCGCCGCGTTGTTGGGCGGCGTGAAGAGGCCAAGGCCGACACCGACGAGCGCCAGCGCGGTGATCAGGGTCGCGTGCCCCGGCCGTAGCCCCGCCAGCGAGGCGGCCCACCGCAGTCACCGTGGCAACCAGCACCAGCAGGTAGCTGAGACCAACCCATGTCACCGCACCCAGACTCGCGTGAAAGACGTGCTGAAGTGTCGGGAACGTGAGGGTCGCTATGCTGGCGTCCAGCTGGCCCATGAAGGCCCCGATGCAGACGGCCGCCACCACGAACCAATGGGCGTTCGGGTGCCGGGCGACGGCACGGGGACGGCGAGTCTCCGCAAGGACCCGCCGCCAGCCGAGAGCTGTCGGCAGGGTGGTTGCATCGTCCGCTGGGCTCAAGGCGCTATGCCACTGCCACCGGGGCCGGTTCTCTGCAGGATCTCCGCGACCTCCGGGCGCGTGAACCACTCGGGCAGCTTCCTGCCCTTGGCCAAGTACTCCTCACGCACCTGAGTACCGGAGATCGAGCAAACGCGCGCACCGGGCGGCACTCTGCCGGCCTCCTCGTAGCGGTCTTCGTCTGCCAGGTAGACGAGCTCCTTGAACTCGACGGGCTGTACGCCTGTCTCGGCGGCATACCGCTGTGCCATCGCCTGCGCCTCGTAAGGGCCGTAGAAGGGCACGCCGCGCGAGTCCTTGCCGGGGCCCGCGTGGTCGCGACCGACGATGAGGTGCGTGGCGCCGTAGTTGCGGCGGATGATCGCGTGCCACACGGCCTCCCGGGGCCCAGCGAAACGCATCGCCAGAGGCATGAGCGAAAGCACAGTCGTCGCCGGATCGTAGTAGTTGCGCACGAGCACCTCGTACACCTCGGCGCGCAGCGCGTGGTGAACGTCCCCGGGCCTGGTCACGCCAACCGCGGGATGGATGAGCAGCGCTCCGCCCACGGCGCGGGCGGCGCGTTTGGTGAGCTCCTCGTGGATGCGGTGCATGGGGTTGCGCGTCTGAAAGGCGACGACCCGCTCGTGCCCGAGCCGGGCAAGGCGCGCCCGCGTCTGGACCGGCGTGAGGCACAGCGGGCCGTGGAGGCGATGACGGGGCAAGCCGAGCAGGCGCGGGCGGCCTGCCACATAGTGGCTCGGCCAGCGAGCAGACTCGGCGACCAGGGGGTGAGCCGCATCGGCGGTGCCCAGCGTGGCCTGCATCTCGCGCACGCGGTCGTACTCGTAGACCTCGTCTACCTCGAGCAGGGCCAGGACCGTGCCGCGCTCGTCGACCAGTGCAACTTGGCGCGGGGCACCCCGCAGGGCGCTCGCCTGCACGGGCAGCGTGACGGGTAAAGGGAAGATCGTGCCATCGCCAAGGCGCATCTGCCCGAGCACCGACTCGTAGTCGCCCGGCCCCATGAAGCGGTCGAGCGGCGAGAAGGCCCCGACCGCCAGCATCTCGAGGTCGTACTGTGAGCGTAGCGAAAGGGTGACGCTGGGGAGCCTGCGTGCTCGTTCGCGCAGGGCCGGCAGCGCTTCTTCGTCGCACACCATGTTCACGAGCCGGCCGCCGAACGGGGCGAGCAGCTCGCTGCGTTGCCTGGGCCGTGTCACGGGTCGGACTGCTTCAGCCACGTGTGACGGGCAGTTGCGTGAGGAACGTCGCCCACGGGGAGGCGCACCGCACGGGTGCCCTCTCCGTGGGACCCCACGCAGCTATGGGCGGATGCGGACGTCGTACATGGCCTCGTAGAACGGCATGCACTTCTCGTACATCTGCTTGAGGCGCGGGACATCGTTCACCGTGTACGGCCACTCCTCCATGTCTTTGTTGAAGCCTGTGCTCTTGGCGGCGTCGAGGTGCCACGATTCCCAGGACTTCCACTCCGGCTTGAACTCGGGCTCCCAGGTGAGCGACTCGGGCATGAACGGGATGCCAACCATCTCGCAGTACTGCTTCACGACGGGGGCTGCGTCGGCGATGAGATCCTCGGCGTCGACGATAGCCGGCACCTCGCCGGTGATCTTCTTGACCATCTCGAACATCTTGAACTGAGTCTCGTAGCCGGCCTCTTCGAGGGTGAACTCAGGGTTCATCTTCTGGCCCGATACCAGCGTGTAGCCGGGGTCACGGATGATGAACGTGTTGACGAAGAGCTTCATGAAGTCCTCGTCGGCTCCCGCGAAGGCGTGATACGACATGTCTTTGAAGAAGACAGGTGCCGCCTCGGCCGCCCGCCGGATCATCGCCACGATCTCGTCGTACTCCTGCGGGTGGTCGGGGTCGACGTTCATGCCCACCGCAGCCGCACCCTGAGCCTTCTGGTAGAAGTAGTACGAGAATGGCTCATGGATGACCTTGAAGTCTCCGCGTTCCATCATCATGCGCTCGAAGCCGGTCGAGACGGACCGCGGGATGGACCAGAGGGGGACGATCATGTTCATGCAAGTGCTCCTCGATGAGTCGGGTGCGCTGGGGCGCAAAAACCCTAGCACCCATCCGCCCTGCTGGCAAGCGTCCTGGGACGGAATCACAGCGATAGTGGCATATTCAGAACCGGTATTGAACCATAAGTGCAGAATCACTATACTTGCTGAAGATGAAAGCCAAGAACGATAAGCATCCTAAAGCGCAGCCCGTCGTGCGCCATGACTGCCTACCGCATGGCACCGTCGAGCTCGACGACCTCGACAGCACATCATGAAGCTCCTGCGCCGCGACGGCCGGCTGGGCTACGCGCGAGACCACGGCGCAAGGTGCCAGGCAACTCCCGGGCGGGACGGGTTCTTGAACGAGAATCGCAGGATTCCTATACTTGCTGAAGATGAAACCCAAGAACGATACGCATCCTAAAGCGCAGCCCGTCGTGCGCCAGGGCTCCATGCCGCATGGCACGGTAGAGCTCGACGACCTCGACCGGCGCATCATGAAGCTCCTGCGTCACGACGGCCGGCTGAGCTACGCGCAGACGGCGCGCGCGGTAGGCGTCTCCGAGCCCACGGTGCGCAAGCGCATCGACCGCCTGGTTCAGGCCGGGGCGATCCTCATCGCCGCGCGCGTCAACCCGGCGCCCATCGGCTTCCCCATCGACGCCATGATCGGCATCAACGTGGTGCGCGGCCAGGTCAAGAGCGTCGGCCGCAAGCTGGCGCAGATGGAGAACGTCGCCTACGTCGCCTATGTGGCCGGCAGCTTCGACATCATGATCGAAGCCTTTCTGCCGCACACCGAGGGTCTCTTCAAATTCTTGAACGAGGACCTCGACCAGATCGAGGGCATCAGCAGCACCGAAACCTGGCACGTGCTGCGCACCGAGAAGGCCTTCTACAACTGGGAGGGCGAAGACGTCGGCGTCGAGCCCGTCGGGGAGCCGGCCGCAGATGGCCGGGGTAACGAGCCGGCCCCTCAGGTGGCGGCGCAAGCGCTCTCACCAGCAACACCCCCCGACGAGTAAGGCGCGCGCCCTGCGCGCTCGCCAAAGCCTGAGGCCGTGATGCTGGCCGCGGCCCTCGCCCTGCTCGCGAGCTGCTCCTGGGGCACCTCCGACTTCCTCGCCGGCGTACAGTCACGCCGCTCCACCGCCTGGACCGCCGCTCTGGGCGGCCAGGTCGTGGCCTCTCTGTCGCTCATCGCCCTTCTCATCGTGGTGGCACCGGCGCGGCCGTCGCTGTCGGCACTGGTCGCGCCCCTGGCCGGCGGCGCCATCGGCGGCATCGGTGTCGTCCTGCAGTATCGCGCGCTAGCTCTCGTCGACATGAGCGTGGTCTCGCCGATCATCGCAGGCGCGGCACTGGTGCCCGTCGTCTGGGGCGCGGCCAGCGGAGAACACCTCACTCCCCTGCATATCGCCGGCGTGGTGCTCACAGTCGCCGGCATGATCCTTATCTCACGGCGCGTACCGAGCGCGGCCGAAGGCTCACGGCGGCTGGACCGCACGGGCATTCTCGAGGCCGCGGCGGCCGCCCTTGCCTTCGGCCTCTTCCTCGTAGCCCTCGACTACGGCAAAGCCGACCCGCTGTGGACTGTGACGGTGACGCGCACGGCGGCAGTGCTGACGCTCCTCGCAGTGGCCGGTGTGACCCGGCCCGCGATCCGGCTGCGCCGCTACGCGCTCCCGGCGCTCGTCGCCGTCGGTCTCCTGATCGTCGCGGCGAACGTCCTCTTCACGTCGGCGACGGCTCTCGGCTACCTCAGCATCGTCGGCGTGCTGGGCTGGCTCAACCCTGCTGTCACGATGGGTTGGGCGCGCGTCATCCTGCACGAGCGGCTAGGGCCGCTCCAGGTGAGCGCGGCGGCCCTTGTGTTCGCCGGCATCGTCTGCCTTACGGTAGGTTAGGCTCTTAGCTTCGGCTAGGCGACCAGCGCCTTGGCGCGGTCGACTGCCATGCCGGCGTTGGCTCCGTAGCCGTCTGCCCCGACCTCGTCGGCGTAGGCCTGCGTAACGGGGGCACCGCCCACCATGATCTTGAGGCCGTCGCGCAGGCCCTCGGCCTTGAGCGCGGCGATCGTCGCGGCCATCTTGGGCAGCGTCGTCGTGAGCAGGGCGCTCATGCCGACGATCACCGGGTGGTGCTCCCTGACCGCCGTGACGAACTGCTGCGGCGTCACGCCGGTGCCAAGGTTCACGACCTCGAAGCCGGCGCCCTGCAGCATCATCGCCACGAGGTTCTTGCCGATGTCGTGCAGGTCGCCCTCGACGGTGCCGATCACCACGGTGCCGGCGCTCGCCGAGTCGCCCTCGAGCATGTGCGGGCGCAGGATGTCGAGAGCACCCTGCATGGTGCGCGCGCTGAGCAGTACCTCGGGGATGAACGCCTCGCCGCTGCGCATGCGCTCGCCCACTACCTCCATGCCGGGCAGCAAGCTTTCGTCGAGTACCTCCCGGGCCGACGCGCCGCTCGCCAGGAGTGCCTGCGTGAGCGCGTTCACCGTGACGCCGTTGCCTTCGATGAGCGCCTGTTTGAGCTGATCTTTCACACTGTCCTCCTCAGGCGCAGCAGAGCTCGCGCTCAGCGGCCTCCACGATTGCGCGAAGCTCGGCAGCGACCTCGGCGGGCAGAGGCTCCGGCACGTGCCCGTCGAGCAGGCGCACGGCCTCGGCCGTGGCGCGCGTGTACAGGTCGGTGGAGCCGGCGGCCTGCCAGTCTTCGCGGATGCGCCGGTCGATGAGCCTGGGTTGCGACTGCTCGCGCATGTGCTTAAGGGTCGCGTCCAGGCTGAGAAAGTCGCCGAACGAGCCCACGGCGGCGATATCGTCGACCGCGAGGGTCTCGTCGTCGACGGGGATCCCCCCCACCGTGTGCTTGATCATCGCCGCTATCTCGTTGTCCATGACGAGCTGGCCGAAATCGAAGGTGACGCCCGACTCGAGCATCCCCAGGCCGTAGATCAGGTTGGCCCCTGCCAACGCTGGGAGCAGGCCTGTGAGAGTCTTCTCGTGACCGGATTGCGCGTCACCGAGCTTGGCATCGCCCTACGCACCGGCCACCCAGCTGGGCAGCAGGTAGAAGCGCGCGAGCTGAGCCACGCCGGCGTTGATCATGGCGCACTCGGGTGAGCCCACGCTGGCCGCCGCGAAGCGCAGATCCATGGCGGTGGTAGACGAGCCGTAGATCACCTTGCTGCCGCGCTCGGTGAGCTGCGCCAGGGTGACGCCGGCGAGTACTTCGGCGTTGTGGGTGACAAGCGTGCCCGCCAAGGTGACCGGCGACGAGCCGCCGGCCATCGCCATGCTCAGGACGTTCACGGCCATGCCCTCGCGCGCCGAGCCCATGATGATCTCGCAGGTGTCGCGCACGAGCTTGAGCGGGCTGACCGGGCACGTGATGAACGATACCAGCGGCCGATCGCGCAGCTTGTCGGCGCCGCCGACTACCGCCGCGGCCATGGCGACGATCTTCTTGAGCAGCAGCCCGCTGATAGGGCCGATGAACATGTGCTTGGTCGTGTTGGCCAGGATGGCCTCGGCGTTGTGGAGGGGGGCAACCTCCTGAGGCACCTCGTGGGCGCCGATGGGCCGCTCGAGCACATCGATCTCGTCGAGCGCGTCTATGAGCCGGGCGGCGCTGGCCACATCCTGTTTCGTGGGCTCGCGCAGCTCGCCGTCGCGCGGGTCGATGACCTGAATACCCTCGCCGAAGTTGGTGAACCCGACGCGGTTGGCCTCGAGCACGAAGTCGCGCTCGGGGGTGCGCCCTGCCAGCGTGATCACCGGCGGAGCACTGCGAATCGCGTCCTCGACGACGAACGGCGGGATGTGCGCGATGTGCGTCTCGCGATCGACGTGGCTGCCAGCCGTGGCGAAGAGGGAGAGTGCCTCGTCGTCTTCTACGAAGACGCCTGTCTGCTCCAGCACCTCGAGCGTCGAAAGATGGATGTCCTGCAGCTCGTCCTCGGTGAACACGGTGAGGTTGAGGCCGCCGCTGCGGCGCCGGCCGGCATGCAGATTACGTTTCACACGTCACCTCCAGGCGGAGAGGGCTGGGGGATCGCGGCCGCCCCGTCGCCGGGGCGGCCGCGTCTGCGACGGCGGCCTGTTGACGGGGGCGACGGGCCGTCACAACGTCCCGCAAGTGCCCGCTCACGCCGTGGCAGCAGCGCTCGCGGGTGAAGCAAGCTATGTCACGATGAGCGCTCACGGTCAATGCACGGCGAGGCCGAGGCCGGTCTTGGCCTTGAGGCGCTCGACGCAGTTGATCCGGATGTCGAGCAGCTCGGCGATGCGTGCCTTGGCCTCGAGCCCTTTGGCGATGCCGGGGACTGCCGTGATGACCCCGATGTCGAGGTCTTCGCGAAGCGTGCGCATGGCAGTGGAGTCGCTCAGATCGAGTAGGCTGCAGTGGAGCTTGTCGGCAACGTACTGCTTGGCGTCGTTCAGCCTCATCTTCCTGAGCTGCATGCGGGCCACCAGATCTCCAGTGGTCTTGATGCCGCCCATCGACGAGGCCAACGCATGAGCCATACCCATGCCGTTGGGGTCGCCGGTGCCCACCTACAACCCGTCGGCCTTGCCGACCTCGATCATCGCCGCGCTCGCGCGGCTCACCATGTCCAGGGGCGAGACCTCGAACATGGGCACGCCTCCCACGCCGTTGCCCACGTTCGGGTGTATGGGAATCGTCGCCTCAGCAGTGCAGGCCTTCACGAAGGTCACGGCGCGAGCCACGTTCCAGGCGCACGACTTCTTGCTGTTGTTGTTGATCACGGGGCCAAAGATGGCGGCACCGGCCTGCTCCACCACCTTCATCTGCTGGTGCGGCCAAAGCCCGGCGAGACGCGTGCCTCTGTATTCGAGCTCGCCGTGAAAGCCGAGCACCATCTCGGCCGCCATGCTCACCTCGACGGGCATGGTGGTAGACGAGGAGATCTCCTCGGTGGCGCGCAGCGTGGCCAGGAACTCGGCGTCGCCGGTGGAGGCGACCGTGTCGTAGTTGATGGCATCGGCACCGGTCTCCGCGAACATCTTGCTCTGCCACACCACGTCGTTGTAGCAAGCCTCGAGCGCTTCCTCCTGCGTCTTGCGCGCCTCCGCGACCTTACCCAAGGGCAGCAGGTCAGACGGATTGTCGAAGGAGCCGTCGGGCTTGTAGTACAGGCCAAGGTTGGGCATGAAGCCGTAGAAGAGCGGGAAGATCGTGGTGTGCTGGAGCAGCTCCATGTGCTCCTGCTCCACGCTCACGATGAACTTGCTCGGCTTCACGGAGTAGTCGATGTGGCCTACTTCCATGGAGTCGTAGGCGAAGGCCCTCTCGAAGAGGCGCACGGCGGTCTCGCGACCGATGGGCGCCGCGATTCCGCTCGAGAGGCGCGACGAGATCAGGGTGTTAGTGCCGCCATCCTTGGTCATCACAGCCTCGTGGCCACGCTCCACGCCCCAGACGCGGCTGGGGCAGCAGAACATGTCTACGAGGTAGTCAAGCTCGTTGTCGTCGAGGGCGGGCACCTTGGCTCTCTTAGCCGCCGCCTCCGAGCCCTCGATGACCTCCTTGCGGATCTCATCACGACTCATCTCGACGGTACTACCGTCTCCCATGCGTGTGACTACCGAGCTCAAGGCCCACGCACCTCCTGGTCAAGGGGTTCACCGAGTCGGGAATCGCGGCGCGATCACCGCCTCAGAGGCGTCCCGTTGCACCCACCTGGGTGGATACAGCATAGGTGCGCGCAGCTCCCTGTCAAGCGCCCGTCGCTCTCGCCAGGGGCCCAGCCTCTGCCGCGCGTGCCTGCGCCCCGGTCTGGGGCTGGTCCCGACCCGACGGTCAGGATTCGCGCGCGGTGGCGGCCGCGCTGGCGGCCGCGGTAGCCTCGGCGGCCGTCTTGCCGGCGATCTCGAGCAACTTGTCCATGGAGTTGCGCAGCAGAAACTCGAGCGTCGCCAGCGGACGGCTGAGATCAAACTCCTCCGGGTTGAGGCCCGATTGCACCGAGAGTCCGTCGGGGATGGCGGCGATGAGCTCGGCGAGGCCCATGAGCATGTCGTTCTGCTCCACTCCCTCCACGTCGCCCAAGCCGAGCCATTCCAGGTTCTGGCGATACCACCAGGCGTAGAGGGCCCAGACGCGCTCCCTGAGCTCGGGGTCGCGAAAGGCGTGCGGCAGAATGTCGAAGAAGCCTTTGAACGAATCGGCCTCCACGATCATATGACGGATGCCCAGCATGGCGGCGTGCACGCGCTCCTCGTCGGGCGCCTTCTTCACGTCGGCGGCGAGGCGCAGACACTCGTCGTGGATGAGCGCATCGGCGAGAGCGCCGATGAGGCCGGCCTTGTTGCCGAAGTTGTAGCGGATCGAGGCCTTGTTCACGCCCGCCTCGCTGGCCACATTCTCGAGAGTCACGGCCGCGTAGCCGCGTTCGGCTAAGAGCCGCGCGGCAGCCTTGAGTATGCGCTGGGCGGTGTCGGGCAGGCTGGTCATCGGGTTCTCGAAGGGGAAGTGCAGCTTTCCCTGCTTTTTCACGTCGGAGGCGTTCATTGTTCCTCGCTCGCTGGGCGGTCGTGGTTGCATCCGCGACGCATGTTCGATTCCCGACCCGGTACTGCTCTCGACGACGCGCCAATCCACCCGGGTGGTGATACAGGGGTGAGTCTACGCCGTCGGTGAGCGCCGTGCCAGGGTCGCGCCGCGGCCGCTGTGCGTCTCGCCTGTGAGCCTCCTGCCCCGCCGCTAAAGGAGACTCCCGACCACGGCGATCGTGTGGGCGATGTCGGTGTCGTCCAGATCGAGGTGAGTTACGAAGCGTACCGACCAGGGACCTTCGTCGAGGGCCAGCACGCCCCGGCTCGAGAGGCGAGCCACCAGATCGGCGGCCGGCAGGCCGGTGCCCCGCGTGCCCACGAACACCATGTTGGTCTGCACGCGAGCCAGATCGATGGTCAGGCCGGGAATCGCCGCGAGGCCCTCGGCGAGGACACGCGCACGGCGGTGGTCGTTGGCCAAGCGGGCGAGGTTGTGCTCGAGCGCGAACAGGCCGCCGGCAGCGATGATGCCGGCCTGCCGCATGCCCCCGCCGAAGACCTTGCGGGCGCGCCGCGCCAAGGCGATGGTGGCGGCGTCTCCCACGAGCACCGAGCCTACCGGAGCTCCGAGGCCCTTGGAGAGGCAGATGCTCACCGTATCGAACGGCGCCGCGCAGGCGGCCGGCGACGTGCCCGTGGCCACGGCCGCGTTGCCCAGGCGAGCGCCGTCCAGATGCATCTTGAGCCCGTGCCGGTCGCAGAAGGCACGCACCGCCAGGGCGTGTTCCATGGGCAGGATAGTGCCGCCGCAATGGTTGTGGGTGTTCTCGAGGCAGACCAGGCGCGTGGGCGCGTGGTGTACGTCGGCGTCGGTGTGCACGTACTCTTCCATCTTCTCGAGGTCGAGCGTGCCGTCCGGCGAGTCGAAGCAGCGTAGCTGCACGCCGCTGAGCGCGGAGGCGGCGCCCTGCTCGTAGAACATGATGTGAGCCTGGGCGTGGAGAAACACCTCGTCGCCGCGACGCGTGAGCGCGCGCACGGCGGCCTGGTTGCACATCGTCCCGGACGGAAAGTAGAGGCCGGCTTCTTTGCCCAGCAGCTCGGCGGCATGGTCCTGCAGAAGAGCGACCGTCGGGTCGTCGCCCAGAACGTCGTCGCCCACCGCTGCTTCAGCCATGGCACGACGCATCTGCGGCGAGGGCCGCGTGACCGTGTCGCTACGCAGGTCGATGGTCTTCATGAGGTCTCCTTCGTGCCGCGAGACGGCCGCAATGACGAAGCTTGCGGCCTTTCGAGGGCGTCGCACGCGGGCAGCCAGCGGCGCCAGCCTGAGGCTACACCCGCGAAGGGCGCGCGGCCAAGCCGGCGCCCAAGGGCCGGCGGCGTGGCCGCCGGCCGCCGGCGCCGGCGTCCGCCGCCCCGACCAGCTCATCGCCGGGCAGGGCCCGCGCCGAGAGCCCTCGCCCCGCGAGCAGTGCCGCCAGGGCGTTCCAGAGGACGATGAAGGCGAGGCCTCCGAACAGGAGCGCGCGCCGCGACATGGGTGCCGGCGTCCAGTACTGCGCCACCTGGGCGCTGATCTCCGAGCGGAGGCTGATGTAGGCCGGCCAATGGAAGAACCAGTGCCCGTTGCGCTGGCCCGCCAGCTCGACGTTCGAGTTCTCGAGCGCCGTTGCCTGATGGCCGGGGTAGTCGACCCAGATGTGGTCGAACGACATGTGCAGCGTGTATGGGATGTGCTTGGCGGCCAGGATGCTCGCCAGCACAACCGCACGGCCCTGACAATCGCCGATGCCTTCCTTGAGAGCCTCGCTCGTGGTCGGGAAGTACCAGGGCACACCGGCATACTGCCAGTCGTAGGCATATGGCACCTGGTAGTTGAGCACGTAGGACTCGATGAGCCGTGGATTGTTGGGCAGATGCGCGGCGAGCGCGGCGACGGCCTGCGGCTGAATGACCGGGTGCACAGTGTTTTGTACGCTGCGCACCAGCACCCAGGGGTCGGGATACAATATCGCCAGGGCCCAGCTAAGAGCGAGAAAGACGAGCAGCAGACGCGGGAACCTCATGTCTCCATAATACCCACGGGGGTGACGGATGCGACCCCCCGTCGGCCCCGCCTACTCCCACTCGATGGTGCTGGGCGGTTTGCTCGAGATGTCGTACACCACGCGGTTGACCTCGGGGACCTCGTTGATGATGCGCGAGGCCAGCGTCTCGAGCAGGTCGTAGGGCAGGCGCGCCCAATCGGCCGTCATGGCATCGTCGCTCGTTACGGCGCGGATGGCGATCGGGTAGCCGTAGGTGCGCTCGTCGCCCTGCACGCCCACGCTGCGGATGACGGGCAGGATCGCGAAGCACTGCCAGAGCTCACGGTACATGCCGGCCCTGCGGATCTCTTCCTGCACGATCGCGTCGGCGCGCTGCAGCACGTCGACGCGCTCCCGCGTGATCTCGCCGATGATGCGGATCGCGAGGCCCGGGCCCGGGAAGGGCTGCCGCCAGACGATGTGCTCGGGCAAGCCGAGCTCTTCGCCAACCGCCCGCACCTCGTCTTTGAACAACCAGCGTAGAGGCTCGACGAGCTCGAAGGCCATCTTCTCGGGGAGACCGCCGACGTTGTGGTGACTCTTGATCTTGGCGGCCTGGCGCGTACCGCTCTCGATGACGTCCGAGTACAGCGTGCCCTGCACCAGGAACTTGGCGTCGGTAAGCTTGCGTGCCTCTTCTTCGAAGCAGCGGATGAACTCCTCACCGATGATCTTGCGCTTACGCTCCGGTTCGGTAACGCCGGCGAGCTTGCCGAGGAAGCGGTCGCTGGCGTCGACCGCCACGAGCGGGATGCCGAAGGTGCCCGAGAACGTCTCGACGACACGGTCGGCCTCGCGCATGCGCATCATGCCCTGGTCGACGAACACGCAGGTGAGGCGATCGCCGATGGCCTTGTGCATGAGCAGCGCGGCGACCGACGAATCGACGCCGCCCGAGAGGCCCAGGATGGCCTTGCTCTCACCCACCTGCTCACGGATCTTCTTGATGGACTCCTCGATGATCGACGCCGACGTGAACGTGGGCCGGCACCCGCACGCTGCGTAGAGGAAGTTCTTGAGCACGTCCATGCCCTTCGGGGTGTGCACCACCTCGGGGTGAAACTGCACGGCATAGAAGCCGCGCTCGGGGTCTTCCATGGCGGCCACCGGCGCGCCACTGCTGGCGGCCAGCACCTCGAAGCCGGGAGGCGCTTCGGTGATGCTGTCGCGATGACTCATCCAGACCTGCTCTTCCTGGCGCAGGCCCTTGAGGATATGCCCCGGCTTCATGACGTTGAGCGTGGTCTTGCCGAACTCGCTCAGACCCGTGCGAGCGACCGTGCCGCCCAGCTCCAGGGCGATGCCCTGGGCGCCGTAACAGATGCCCAGCACGGGTACGCCGAGCGTGAAGATCTCGGGGTTCACCTTGGGCGCGCCGTCGACATAGACGCTCATCGGCCCGCCGGAGAGGATGATGCCCTTGGGCGTGAACCCCTTGATGCGCTCTACGGACGCATCGTGCGGGATGAGCTCCGAGTACACCCGGCACTCACGCACGCGGCGCGCGATGAGCTGCCCGTACTGGGCGCCGTAGTCGAGCACCAGAACGGTGTCGAATCCCTCCACTGCCGGCGTGCCTTGTGCCACGGCGTCTCCCTTCGTCAGCCCATGCCTACGTCTTGCTCTTTCTGCAGCTTCTTGCCCTCGGTCATCAGAGCGGGCGCGACCATGACCTCGGCCTTCTGGAACGAGGTGAGCGTGTCGTAGCCGCAGGTGGCCATGCTGGTGCGTAGCGCGCCGAACAGGTTGAGGGTGCCGTCGTTCTCGTGCGCCGGACCGAGAAGGATCTCCTTCAGCGTGCCTTTGATGCCGGCCTTCACGCGCGTGCCGCGCGGCAGCTCCGGGTGGAACGTGGCCATGCCCCAGTGAAAGCCGCGGCCGGGCGCTTCGCTGGCCGCGGCCAGCGGCGAGCCGATCATGACGGCGTCGGCTCCCAGGGCGATGGCTTTGCTCACGTCACCGCCGGTGCGCATGCCGCCGTCGGCGATGACGTTGCAGTACTGGCCCGTCTCGAGCAGGTGCTGGATGCGCGCCGCCGCGGCGTCGGCGATGGCGGTGGCCTGCGGCACGCCGATGCCGAGCACGCCGCGCGTGGTGCACGCGTGCCCCGGCCCAACGCCGACGAGCACACCGATGGCGCCGGTGCGCATGAGGTGCAGCGTGGTCGCATACGAAGCCACGCCGCCGACGATCACCGGCACGGGGCATTGGGCGATGAACTTCTTGAGGTCGAGCGGCTCGACCTTGCTGCTCACATGCTCGGCCGACACCACGGTGCCCTGGATGATGAGCACGTCGAGCCCCGCGTCCAGCGCGACATGGTAGTAGTCTTCCACGCGCTGCGGCGTGAGCGAGGCGGCGGCCAGCACGCCGCCGTCCTTGATCTCCTTCACGCGCTTGCCCACGAGCGCGGCCTTGATGGGCTCCCGGTAGATCTCCTGCAAGGTGCGCGTGGCCGTCTCTTTGGGCAGCGCGGCGATGCGGTCGAGCTGCTCGTCGGCGTTCTCGTAGCGCGTCTGCACGCCCTCCAGATTGAGCACGGCGAGACCGCCCAGCTTGCCCATGGTTACCGCGAAGCGCGGGTCGACCACGCCATCCATGGCCGAGGCAAGGCACGGCAGGGGAAGCGTGTGCGGGCCCAGCTTCCAGGCTATGTCAACGTCTTCCGCGTCGCGGGTGCGGCGGCTGGGCACGATCGCGATGTCGTCGAATCCGTAGGCGCGGCGGCCCTTCTTACCGCGGCCGATCTCTACTTCCATGCCGTCCTCCTCACAGGGGCGCGAACCAGGTTAAACAAAAGACCCGGGCACGGACGTACCGGGGTCTTTGAGCTCTATGGCCTGTATATGTTGGGCTAGACGTCTCTCGTGGCAACGTCGTTTGACTCTACCAGCGAGGGCGATGCGAAGCAACAGGCAGGTGCGGCGCCCGTACGTGGCCGGGGCGGCCGGCGGCTGGGAGAGAGCCACCGGCCGCCCTTATCTCGGCCGTAAGGCAGATAACGTGGAGCGTGCGGGTACTGCCCCTCCTTTCTTCAGCGGCCGAACGAAAGGAGCCAGCGGCGAGTCGTGTTCGGGGAGTGCGGTCTCCGCCAGGATCTCTGGGGCGACCCGCCGCATCTCGTGCTCTGGGAACCAGCATCGGCGGCGGCCTTCCCGGCAGCAATGAGCAACATGACCCTAGACACTATGGCGGTGTGCCTACGGCTCACCACACGGTAGCCCGCCTGCGGTGGCTAGTTGGCCAGAACCGCCGGCGCGACGGGAACCCGGGAAGAGCGCGCCACGATCCGCGCCGGTACCACGCAGAGCGGTCGCGCGGTCAGCCTTTCGAGTCGATGAGGTGCAGTTCCATACCCTTGACGATGGCCTCGGTGCGACTGCGCACGTCGAGCTTGCGATAGATCGCCGAGATGTGATTCTGCACCGTCTTCTTGCTCAGGAACAACTCGCCGGCGATCTGCTGGGGGGTGCGCGGTGTGGCCAGCAGGCGGAGAATCTCGAGCTCGCGATCGGTGAGATCGAGGCGCCGCTGCTCGTAGGCACCGGGAGCGTAATCGAGCTGGCGGATGCCCTCGCCCAGGCTGGCGGCCACGCCGGTGCTGAGCACGGTGCCCCCGCGCATCACGAGGTCGATGGCGGCGAAGAGCTGGTCGGGCTCGGCATCTTTGGCGACGTAGCCGCGAGCACCGGCTGAGATGGCGCTAAACAGCGCGTCGCGGTCTTCGCGGGCGCTCAGCATGACCACCTTGACGTCGTCGCCACGCTCGGCCAGACGACGAGCCACATCGAGGCCGTTCATGCCGGGCATGGCGATGTCGAGAAGCAGCACGCAGCCCGATACCGCAGCGACCGCGTCGAGAGCCTCCTGCCCGGTCGCCGCCTCGGCGGCCACCTCATAGCCCTCGGCCTCGAGGAGTTGCCGTAGCCCCTCGCGAAACAGGCCGTGGTCGTCGGCAATGATCACGCATCCTTTGTCACTCATGTCGCTCCCACCAGGAGTGAGACGAGGTCAAGGTAGACATCGACCTCGAACGGTTTGGGCAGAAACCAGGCGCGCCGCTCGCGCACTTCGGCCAGCGCCCCTCCTGCCACCGGATCCCCGCTGACCAGCAGGACCGGCGTGTCTCTGGGGAGGCGCCCCGCGATCTCCACCCCGGTCATGTCGGGCAAGTGGTAGTCAAGGATCGCACACCTCCACGTTCGGCCTCCCTGGGGAACATCCTTCCCCGCGGCGACTGCGGTGACGCGCGCGCCACACTCTCGCAGGGCCGCCGTGGAGACGGCGCGCAGGGCGGCATCGTCTTCGACGATGAGCACCTCCGCGCCGCGCAGGCGCTCGTGCCGGGGCAAGGGCAGCTTCACCTCGAAGACGGCGCCGCGCCGGCGGCGATTGCCGGCCGTGATGCTGCCGCCGGCCTCGTCCACGAGGCGGCGCACGAGCCATAGCCCCAGGCCGGTGCCGCTCGACTTGGTGGTGAAGAACGCGGCGAACACGTCGCCGTCGGGCAAACCCGGTCCCTCGTCGGCCACTCGCACGCGCACCGTGTCGGCGTCGGCGCGTACACTCACGTCTACAGGGCCTTTGCCGAGCGTGGCCTGCAGCGCGTTCACGACCAGATTGGTCAGAACCGAGCGAAGATCGTTCTCACCCAGGGCCACGCGTGGGTCCCTGGCGGTCACGTGCAGGGTGAGCCGGGCATCCTTGTTGCGCCGCCGCTGGTCGTCGATCACACCGTTCACCACGGGTACGAGCGCCGCCAGCTTCATCCCTGAGGCGCGCGCCGCATCGGGGTTGATGGAGTGCATGATCGTGCCGATGCGCTCCAGGCAGAGGCGCGTCTGATCCTTGATCACGTCGAGCTGCTGGAGGACGGCGGGCTTCTCCGCGAGCGCCCGCCGCAAGAGGTTCACGTACAGCTCGACGGTGGCCAGCGGCGATTTGAGCTCGTGGGCCATGGCGCTGGCGATCTGCCCCACCTCGGCGAAACGCTGCGCCTCGGCCGCCTTGCGCTCTTCGGCGATGGCGTCGGTGATGTCGGTGAAGAACAGTGCTACCGCGCCGGCCCGGTCGAGCGTGCTCACCGTATAGCCCAGTGTGCGCTCGCCCGCCGGCGTGACCACCTGCACCTGGCGACGCCGCGCCCCCTTGCCGCTGTGCCGCGCCGCGTGCAGCACCTCGATGAGCGCCGCGAGAGGGGCCGGGGCCGCGCTCAGAGCCTCGATTTCGCGGCCCACCACCTCCTCTACCGGCACGCCCAGCACTCGCGCCGCGGCAGGATTGTAGACCCCGACGTGGCCGCTCTCGTCTACGGCAATGGCCGCCGTTTGCACGTGCAGTAGCACGGTCGCTGCGAGCTGTTCGATGGTTATTGCCCGGCCTCCTTCTCGAGGGTACCCTGCTTAGGAAGTAGTTTCTCCAATGGGACGCGATTGTGAACCTAATCGTAGAGAGCGACGTCGCGGCTCGCGAGGCGCCTCGGAATGGACGACGTTTCCGGGGGGCGAAGCGCGCGCAAGACTCATCCCCACCCGTCGCGACTGCGCGCCGCTACACCTTGCCGCGGCCGGGGCGCCCGAGCTCGGTGACCTCGGTGGTCTGGAGGAGCTGCTCGGCCTCGTCCGGGTCCAGCACTCCGGCGCCGTAGCGCTGCGTATTGGCGGCGCCGGCGGCGAGGGCCAGTCGCAGGCACTCGGGCAGGTCGAGCTTCTGAAAGCGAGCGCTCACGAAGCCGGCTAGAAAGGCGTCGCCGGAACCCACCGTGCTCACCATGCTCTCCAGCGGAGTGATGCTGCCGGCGAACACGCGGTGCCGGCGACCGATCTGAAAGCGGGCCACACAGCCGTATTGCGTCTTGATGATCGTGTTGCGCGCACCCATGTCGCAAACGATCCCGGTGGCGTCGATGATGTCCTGGTCGTCGCGGAATTCGTGCCCCACCAGGTCTTCGGCCTCACGCAGGTTGGGCAGCACCAGATGTGGCCGCCCGCGCATGCCCAATCGTAGGGGCTCACCGGCGCTGTCGAGCACGACGAAGCAGCGATGTCGGCGCACGCGCTGCAAGACCGTGGCGTAGAAGTCTTCGGGCATCTTGCGCGGCAGCGAGCCCGCGAGCACGACGAACCGCGCTCCCTTGGCGAGGTACTCAGTCTTGTCAACGAACGCCGCGGTCTCCTGCGCGGTGACCACAGGGCCGTACTCGATGATCTCCGTCTGGGTCATCGCGGTCGGGTCTACGACGGCCGTGGATGTACGTGACTCGCCGCCGATGTGGACGAAATCGTTGAGGATGTTCTCGCGTTGCAGACCCTCGACGATCTGCTGCCCGGCGCGACCGCCCACGAGGCCGGTGACCACCACCGGCTGGCCGAGCGTCTTGAGAGCGCGGGCGATGTTCACGCCCTTGCCGCCGGGCAGCGTGAGGCTCTCGCTGGCTCTGTGTCGGAACCCCGTCTGGAAGTTGTGCACCGTCAGCGTCTTGTCGACTGCGGCGTTGGCTGTGACGGTGATGATCACGTGGTTGTACCGCCTGCGGTTGTTACCTCGCGCCGAAGCCGGCACCGCATGGCGCCGGCTTCGCGCGGCGCACAGTATAGCACCTCGGGTCCAGTTGACACTGTCGGAGCGCGGAGGTACGTTTCGGAAGCGTCAATTGCGGCGCGTTCCTCGTTAGGTGAGGCTCCGGCATACATAGAGGCCGTTGCCCGGAAACGTCCAGAGACGCCAACGGGTAGGACAGGCACTACCGGATCAAGGTTTTGCCCCAGACGGCTGAGGCCCTGACCTCTACGGTATGCTGTGCTAAAGCTGCGGACGAGTGAGGATCGCCCTTCTGCTGCGCGCTGGGAGCCTTCCGCGAGGGAGGCTTTTTGTGTGCCCTGATGTAGGCCGAGCGCGGAGGAGGTGAGTTCGGTGTTCTACCTGAGCAAGCTGCTGGGCAGCCCCGTGCGCGACATCACCGACAAGTCTGCCGGCACGCTGCACGACCTGGTCGTCTCCACGAGACAGCCGTACCCTCAGGTCACCGCCCTCGCCGTAAAGCGTCGCGCCAAGACGCTCTACGCCGCCTGGGACGCGGTCACGAGTTTCGAGGAGTCGGGCACCATGCTCCGCATCCCCGGCGCCGAGCTCGGAGAGCGCGAGCTGCAGCCCGGTGAGATGCTGCTCTCCGCGACCTTCCTCGACAAGCAGCTCGTCGACACCGAGGGTCGCAAGGTGATTCGCGTGAACGACATCCAGCTGCTGCGCACCGGGCCGGCGGTGCACGTGGTGGCGGTCGACATCTCGAGCGGCGCCATCTTGCGCCGCGTCGGTCTGGCCAGAGTGGGCGATCGCCTCGCCAAGAGCCGCCAGAACCCCAAGCCGCACCTCATAGACTGGCGCACCGTCGACCTCGACCAGACCGACGACAGCTCGGTGCGCCTGGTGGTCCCGCGCACCAAGCTGGAGCTGCTACACCCTGCCGACATCGCCGATCTGGTACACGAGCTCTCGCCGGAGGAGCGCGCCGCCGTGCTCGACGCCCTCGGCGACGACCTGGCGGCCGACACCTTCGAGGAGCTGCATCCCTCGTACCAGACGTCGTTGCTGCACGAGCTCAGCGACGGCAAGGCCAGCGAGCTGCTCACCAACATGTCTCCCGACGATGCCGCCGACCTGCTCGCCGACGTGCCCGAAGACCGCCGCCAACGCCTCATCGCGATGATGGAGAAGGAAGACGCCGAAGACGTGCGCGAGCTGCTCAGCTACCCCGAGCACTCGGCCGGCGGCATCATGACCACCGACTTCGCCTGGGTACGCCTCGATGCGACCGCCGAGGAGGCGCTCGCCGAGCTGCGCGCCCAAGCCGAGCACGTGGAGACGATCTACTACATCTACGTGCTCGATCGCTCCGAGCATCTGCGCGGCGTGTTTTCGCTCAAGGACCTCCTCACCACGCCGCCCGACAAGAAGGTACGAGACTTCATGACGGAGAACCCGATTGCCGTACGCACCACCGCCGGCGAGGAAGAGGTCACCGAGGTCATCGCCAAATACAACCTGCTCGCCTTGCCCGTGGTGGACGAAGAGGGCGAGCTGCACGGCATCATCACCATCGACGATGCCATCGACCTGGTGCTGCCGCTAGCGTGGAAGAAGCGCCTGCCGAGGATCTTCCATTGAGGAGGCCTCGATGGTGCAGACGCCCCGGCACGTAGGCCGCCGCCTCGTCCGCCGCATAGGGCGCGGCCGCCTGATGGTGATCCTCGCCATCGTCGGCCCCGGGCTCATCGCGGCCGCCTCCGACAACGACGCCGGCGGCGTCACCACGTGGTCGGTGATTGGCGCCCGCTACGGCTACAGCCTGCTGTGGCTGCTGTTGCTCATCACACCCATCCTTGCCGTCACACAGGAGATGGGCGCTCGCATGGGCGCCGTCACCGGTAAAGGCCTAGCGGCTCTTATCCGCGAGAAGTTCAGCCTACGCGTGACGGCGTTCGCCATGCTGGCGCTGCTCATCGCCAACTTCGGCACCACGGTGGCCGAGTTCAGTGGCGTCGCCGCCGCCTTCAGCCTCGCGCACGTGCCTTCCTGGGCCTGCGTGCCGCCGGTGGCGGTGGGCGTGTGGCTGCTCGTCACGCGAGGCTCGTATCGCCGCGTAGAACGCGTGTTTCTGGCCCTCACGGCGATCTACGTGGCCTACATCGTCGCCGGCATTCTGGCGCATCCCGACTGGCACACCGCGGCACACAACACCGTCGTGCCTACCGTCCACGCCTCCAGCCTCTGGCTGCTCACCGTGATCGCCGCCATCGGCACCACCATTACGCCCTGGGGTCAGTTCTTCATTCAGGCTTACATCGTCGACAAGCGCATCTCGATTCGCAACTACGTCTACACTCGCGTAGAGGTCTTCGTGGGGGCGGTGTTCACCGACGGGATCGACCTGTTCATCGTGGTCGCCTGCGCCGCGACGCTGTTTCGCGAGCACATCTTCGTGAATACCGCTCAGGATGCCGCCAGGGCGCTGCGGCCCCTGGCCGGCGAGCTCGCCTCCCTGCTCTTCGGCTTCGGCCTGCTCAACGTCTCCATCCTCGGGGCGGCCATCCTGCCGTTGACCACCGCCTACGCCGTGTGTGAAGCGTTCGGCTTCGAGGGCGGGCTCGACAAGAAGCTCGACGAGGCCCCGGTGTTCAACGGCCTGCTGGGCGCCTTCATCCTCGTGCCGGCGCTGGTCGCCATCGTCCCGCACCTGCCGCTCGTCAAGGTGATGCTGCTGAGCCAGGACGTGAACGGTGTGCTGCTGCCGATCATCCTCATCTACGTGCTCAAGATCATCAACGACCCCAAGGTGATGGGCACGCACGTGAACGGGCGCATCTACAACACCATTGCCTGGGCGTTCTCGCTGGCCCTGATCGGCCTCTCCGTCACGCTCGTTGCTTCGCCGTTCCTGACCTTGTGAGCAGCTGAGGCTAGGCCTGAAGGCCGGCGCGGCGGGAGTGGCGGCGACTCGCAGGGGGGCGCTCGCTGACGCTCGCTCCGCTCGGCACGCAGGCCGGCATTCGCACGGAGAAAGACGAAGCGTATTGGACCGCAAGTGGTCCTGGTGCATCGTCAACTCCTGCCTCATGCCGTCCGCCTCGTGAGCCCCCAGCAAGCCGCCACCCCTCCCGCCGCGCCGGCCGCGGTCGCGCGGCCTCAGCGGTAGACGGTCGCGGCGCAGCATCGGACGCTGTCGGGTCGGCGCTCCGTGCCCCCCTCGGGGAGCGGGCGGCGCTTGGCTTCGCCGGCGCCGCGCGGCGGCCCTACGGGCCGCCGGGACACGGTGATTCGAGAACGCAAGGCGCAGGGCTCGGATGGCCCCGTCTCCCACTATCGCCTGCCGACGCTGTGCCCCAGCGCTGTCGTACCGCTGCTCCGCCGGCGGCCCAGCGGGCCGCCGCGCGGCGCGCGCGTAGCGCCGTCGCCGCCCGCCCGCTACAGCCGCCCGCGAGGCGCGCCCCGAACGCCTGACTGTCGCAGGTGCCGCGCGTCGCGGCCGGCGCGGCGCAGGGGCGGCGCGCGCCGGAAGGCTCGCGAGGCGGCCGCTGCGGAGTCCGTGGTTGACGATCGCCTGCGGTGGCAAGCCGCTCTCTGGCGGCACCGCATTCGTCAACTGCGGCGCAGCAGCGGCCTGCGGCCGAGTGGAGCGAGCGCAGCGAGCGCCCTCCTGGGGCGCGCCGCCCCTGCGCCGCGCCGGCCCGCTGGCGACGAGGATCTTAGCTGCCGTCTTCGCGCTCGTGGGAGCGCGGCTCGATGTGCACCAGCACATCGGCGTTGGGCACGCTGTCGCGGATGTCGGCGGCGATATGCTCGGCGGTCTCGTGCGCCTGGGCCACGGTGAGCGTCTCGTCGACCGTGATGTGCAGGTCGATATGCCGCCTGCTCCCGGCCTGGCGAGCACGTAGCTTGTGATAGCCCCAGATCAGGTCGCCGCGGTGCTCCGTAACAACCCGGCGGATCTCCGCGAGCTCATCCTCGGGCAGGGTCTGGTCGAGCAGCACCTTGGTGGACCGCACGACAAGCTGATAGCCGGTGCGGATAATGAGCAGGGCGACGGCGATGGCGACGACCGGGTCGAGGATCTGCCAGCCGGTGATCCGCACGAGCAGCAGACCGAAGGCTACACCGAACGACGTATACACATCGGTGAGGAGATGCGCGGCATCGGCCTCCAGTGCCGCCGACTGCGTACGCCGCGCGGTCGGATACAGCACGCCGCGCGACACACCCAGGTTCACGACGCCCGACACGGCCATGACCGCGACGCCCAGCCAGATGTGATCGAGATGTGGGCCGGTCACGATCTTGAGCGCGCCCTCGTAGATGATCACGCCGGCCGCGGCGATGATGAGCAGAGCCTCTATGACCCCGCTCAAGTTCTCGACCTTCTCGTGGCCGTACCGATGAAGCATGTCCGGTGGCTCGGCGGCTTTGCGTATCGCGTAGTAGGCGATCACGGCGGCCACCAGGTCCGAGCCCGAATGCAGAGCTTCGGAGACGATCGCGATGGAGCCCGAGATGATACCCACGGCGAGCTTGAACGCGATGAGCGCCGAGTTGGAGGCGATCGACACTGCCGCGGCGCGAGACTTGAGGCTGTGGTTGGTGAGGTCGTCGAGGCGGCCACGGGAGCCGGGCCGAGAAGGGTGATCGGGACCAGGGCCCGGGAGACCCTGGCGCGGCTCGTCTGAGGCGCCGCCGGGAGGAGGGCCCGAGGGATCGTTTGCAGGGGCGCCCGAGGGATCGTTCGCGGAGGGACCCGACGGGTCGTCCGGACCGCGGGGCTCAGTGCCGTTGGCCACCATCCAGCAGTCCCTCCTGACGCAAGCGTTCGAGGAGGGTCCTACCGGCCAGCGCGCGGTGGCTGGCTTGGTCCTTGTCGGCCTGCGGCCACTCGGCCACAGTGAGGTCTGACCCTTCGGGCACGAAGACAGGATCGTATCCGAACCCGCCTTCTCCGCGCGGCGCGCTGGCGATCGAGCCCCACCAGGTGCCCGTTGCGGCGTATTCTGCCATGCCCGGTGAGACGGCGACAACCGAGCATACGAAGCGCGCTCGGCGCGCGAGGGGGCCGGCGAAGCCGGCCAGCTCGCGCAGGAGGCGTGCCACGTTGGCCGCGTCGGCGCCGGGGCCCTCGGCGCCCGCGTAGCGGGCGCTGGTCACACCTGGCGCCCAGCCCAGCGCCTCTACCTCGAGGCCCGAATCGTCGGCGAGGAAGAGCAGATCCGCCGGCTGGGCGCCACCGTTCAACGCCTGCGCCAGCCCCACGGCTTTGCCGCGCGCGTTGGCGGCAAACGATACCTGGCCCTCGGGCGGGAGCCCGATCTGCGCGGGCATCGGCAGCACCTCGTGGGGCGCCAGGATCTTGCGAAACTCGCCCAGCTTATGGCGGTTGCCGGTGGCTAGCATGAAGCGCACGGCGAGCCGCCTCAGCCCAGGGCGCCGACGGCCGCCGACTGCGCGGACGCCAGAGCGGCCGACCCGGCGGTGGCCAGCTCGAGCATCTCGTCCAGCGTGGCCCGCGAGTAGGGCTCGCCCTCGGCGGTAGCCTGCACCTCCGCCAGGTTGCCTTCACCGGTCATCACCACGTTCATGTCGACGCTGGCGGCGGCATCCTCTTCATAGTCGAGATCGAGCAGGGTCTGGCCGTCGACCACGCCCACGGAGATCGCCGCGATGGAGTCGAACAGTGGTAGCTCATTGAGGCCGAGCGTCTCTTTGAGCTTGAGGGCGGCCTGATACACCGCCACATAGGCGCCGCTGATGCTCGCCGTGCGCGTGCCGCCGTCGGCCTGCACCACGTCACAGTCAACCGAGATCGTGCGCTCCCCGATGATCCCCAGATCGACGATGCTGCGCAGGCTGCGGCCGATGAGGCGCTGGATCTCCATGGTGCGTCCCGACTGGCGACCGCGCACGGCCTCACGAGCCGTGCGCGTGGGGGTAGCGCCCGGCAGCATGCTGTACTCCGCGGTCAGCCAGCCCCGCCCCGCCCCGCGCAACCAGCCCGGCACGCCCTCGCCGAGCGAGACCGTGCACAGCACATGCGTATCGCCCAGCTCGATGCGCGCCGACCCGGCCGCGAACTTGTTCACCGCCGGCACGATGCGCACCGGCCGAATCTCGTCGGCCTTGCGTCCAGTTCTCAAGATGATCCTCCTCGACCGCCGCAGGCGGTATCGTGTGCAGGGACGGGCCGGCGCTGCCCCGGCACCCCGGACGGCACCCCGGCCGCTACGTCGCGCGGCGGGTCAGCCCAAACAGCTCACCGCGACGCTTCAGCAGGTACAGAACGGCCGCCCCGGCGCTGGCCATGACGGCCGCCTCGCCGGCCCCCACCCACACGGCGCTCGCCCAGAAGGGCAGGCTCAGCATGACGGCTAGCATGGCGGCCACGCCTAACCCGTTGATGGCGACGGGCGCCAGCAAAGCCGGCCAGCGCGGGCCGATGCGGTACATGAGCGCCGCGGCCACCAGCGTCAGCAACGACCCGAACACCACGTCAGCCAGGAACATGGGGCTGTTGAGGTTGCCGAGGGCGGTGCCCAGGGTGAGGCCCACCACCGCCGCGGGGTCGACGCAGGCGAATGGCAGCAGGCCCTCCGACACGCGAAATTGCACCTGGCCGTAAGCCAGCGCGTTGAGCCCGGGAGCCAAGGTGAGCGCAGCGTAGAGGGCGGCGTACACCGCCGCGCGCACTAGGAAGCGCGTACTCATGCGGGTACGAGCGCACCCAGGTCGGAGAGCGAGAGCTGGCGCACGCGGGTGAGCGGCATCTGCAGAAAGCGGGCGCCCACGGTGCGAAACGCGTCTACGTCGCCGGTGGCATAGAAGCGGTAGGAGCCCACGCGGTCTTCGTCGCGAGCGATACCCTGGCGCCGGAGGATGGCCTCCACCTCGAGGGCGATCTCGGCGGCGGGGTTGACGAGGCTAATGTCGCGGCCCAGGTGACGTTGTAGCATGGGTGCGATCAGCGGGTAGTGCGTGCACCCCATGATCACCACATCAGGACGCCTCTGCTTGAGCGGCGCCGTGAAACCGCTCACCGCGTCGGCCAGGGCCTGGCTCGCCACATCGCCCTCTTCGATGAAGCTGACCAGCCCAGGGCACGCTTGCTGGATAACCTCGGCGCCCTCGTCGAGGCCGTGAATGGCACGCAGGTACGCGCCGCTCGCGACCGTGGCCTCGGTGGCCAGCACGCCGATGCGCCGGTAGCGCGAGCTCTGCACCGCCGCCCGTGCGCCGGGCATGACCACGCCGACGATTGGCGTAGAGAAACGCTCCTGCAGAAGCGGAAGGGCCGCCGATGTGGCCGAGTAGCAGGCCACGATCACCAGCTTGACCGGCACCGTCTCGAGGAAGGCCGTGATCTGCTGGGCGTACAGCTCCAGCTCGCCGGCGGTCTTCTCGCCATACGGAAAGCGCGCCGTGTCGCCCACGTAGGCGAAGTTCTCGGCCGGCATGGCTACCAGGCACTCATGAAGCACCGTAAGGCCACCCAAGCCCGAGTCGAACATGCCGATGGGCAAGGTGGAAAGCTCCTGCTTGTCTACGGAGGGCTGGGTCATAGCGAGGCGCCGCGCGACGCTCAACTAGTATCCCCCACCGCGAGCGGAGCTGTCCAGACGGGCGTTGCCGGATCAGTACACGCGAGAAAATGAAGAGCGGCCGTTGGCATTCCGATAGTGGACTTGAGAGAGGAGGCAGCCCGGGCAGCACCCGAGCCGCGAAGATGAGCGACGGCGATCAATACAAGATAGAGCTTTTCATCTTCCCGGACGGCACCGAGGTGGAGATGGTCGTCTTTGACCGCGCGGCTGCCCCCTCTCGGCTACGGCCCGAGCCGGCCTGCTCCGGCGAATCCGCCCCGGTGAGGCGCGAGGCACGATGCACCAGACCCGCCCCGGCACCCCCTCCCCCACCGGAGGGCCCCGACGCCGGCGACGACCCCCACATGTGCCCGCTCTGCGGCTGCACCCTCGTCTACCCTATCGACTGGCTGCGCAACACCGAGGCAGCCTGGAACATCACCCTGCGTTGCCCGAACTGCGAGACGCAACGTGCCGTCACCCTGGGACGCGAAGGCGTGGAGGAGTTCAATCGCGAGCTGTACCACGGCGCCCAGGCGCTGGCCCGCGAGGCCGAGAGCGCCTCACGCCGCAACTTCGAGGAGGAGGCGGAGCGGATCGTGCAAGCGCTCACCCGCGACCTCATCCTGCCGATGGACTTCTGACGGCGCCGTTAAGCGTGACCGTAGTCGTAGCCGTGCTAGGCGGCGAACATGATGGGCGTAGAACCATCGCCGTCGCGAGCCTGGACTTCGGCGCCGGCGCCGAGCAGCAGGCGCGCGCGCACTACGTGGCCGGCGTGGGCGGCGAACATCAAGGCCGTGAACCCGTGGCTGCCGTGGATGTCGACCGGCGCTCCCGCCGCAAGCAGCAGGCGCAGCGGCTCCAGCGCGCCGGCGTGGGCGGCGGCCATCAGGGGCGTGAGGCCCTTGGAGTTGGGGGCGGGATCGTGGCCTTTCGCCAGCAGCCTGGCCACTTCGTCGACATCGTTCTTGGCGGCCGCGCGGTCCGTAATTGAGCCAAGGACGCCGCGGAGCGCTCGGCGCCGCGTCCGGCGTTTATGCGGGCACGCGGCAAGCCCGATGGGTCGCCCCTACTTGGCGAGAGCGGTCGTCACCAGCGACGTGACCTCACCCTTCGACGGCACCTTACCGCTCACAACGACCGTGCCGTCGATGACTAGCGCCGGCGTAGACATGACCCCATAGGCCATGATCTTCGCGTAGTCCTCCACCTTGACAACTTCGGCGTCGCTAAGGCCAAGCTCGCTCACGACGTCGTCAGTGACGGCTTTCAGCTTCTGACAGTTGGCGCAGCCGGAACCCAGGATCTCGAGCTTCACGTGGTTCTCCTTCTCGTGGTTGTCATCAAGCGCTGCGCTTCGCCGCCCTTCCTGCCGACCGCGCAGGTGCCGCGGGCATCGCGGTCGACCGGACGTGGCGTGCTGCGCAAGCGCTCCAGGTAGTCAAGGAACCCTTTGAGGTCGCCGTCGAAGCGCTCCCAGTCAATGGAGTAGTACGTCCGCGTACCCTCATTGCGCATGCGCACCAGACCCGCGTCGCGCAACAGCGCGAGGTGGTGCGAGACCAGGGGCTGGCTCTGGTCGAGCGGGCCCGTCATCTCGCACACGCAGCGCTCGCCGCTGAGCAGGAACTCGATGATCTGGGCCCGCGTCGAGTTGCAGAGCGCTTTGAAGAACGGCACGAAATCGTTCATGGTCTCGGCCTTCGCCGGCTCACTCACGACGCTCATTTCGCCTCCCTTTTCAGTCTTTCCGTGTGTCATCATCGCTCCTTAAGCGGGTCGCAACCGACCTCGTCGCAGCCTGCGGCGACCGCCGCCGGCACAGGTGCGTCGGTCATCCCCCAGTACCTGCGCCCCATCCAGAGCGCCACATTCACGAGGCCGATCAGCACCGGCACCTCGACCAGAGGGCCGATGACGCTGGCGAAGGCTTCGCCGGAGTTCAGTCCGAAGACGGCGATGCTCACGGCGATCGCCAGCTCGAAGTTGTTGCTGGCCGCCGTGAAGGAGAGCGTCGCCGTCTTCTTGTAGTCGGCGCCGATCTTGCGCCCCAAGAAGAAGCTCACGAAGAACATGATCACGAAGTAGCAGAGCAGCGGCACGGCGATGCGCACGACGTCGAGCGGCAGCTTGACGATAAGATCGCCCTTGAGGCTGAACATGACGAAGATCGTGAACAGCAGCGCGACGAGCGTGACGGGGCTGATGCGTGGGATGAGCTTCTGCTCGTACCACTCGCGGCCCTTGTACCTGAGGCCCAGGTAGCGGGTCAGCATGCCCGCCAGGAAGGGGATGCCGAGGTAGATGAAGACGCTCTTCGCGATCTGGCCGATCGAGACGTCCACGGCGGCGCCCTGCAGGCCGAAGAGGGGCGGCAGCTTGGTCACGAAGATCCAGGCGAAGAGGCTGTAGAAGAGCACCTGGAAGATGGCGTTGAAGGCCACCAGGCCGGCGGCGTACTCCGTGTCGCCCCTGGCGAGCTGATTCCAGACGATCACCATGGCGATGCAGCGCGCCAGGCCCATCATGATGAGACCGACCATGAACGCCGGGTCGTTGTGCAAGAAGAGAATCGCTAGGAAGAACATGACGAACGGGCCGATGAGCCAATTCTGCACGAGCGACAGCCCGAGGATGCGGTAGTCGCGGAAGACGTCGCCGAGCTCCTCGTAGCGTACCTTGGCGAGCGGCGGATACATCATCACGATGAGGCCGATGGCTATGGGGATGTTGGTGGTGCCCACCGACCAGCGGTCGATGAAGGCGGGCAGCCCCTTGAGGGCCCAGCCCAGACCGACGCCGACGGCCATGGCCAGGAAGATCCAGCCGGTCAGATAGCGGTCGAGGAACGAGAGTCGCTTGTCAGCCTTGGGCCATGTTGGTTTCCGTCTGTGAACCGCTCCTCGCGGTGCAATTCGTCGATCCATCGAGCTTGGCGGCGTACTCCGGGAAGAACTCTTCGAGCATCCTCATCTGTGAGACTCCTTGCTGACCGCCGCGCAGACCGCGCGCATTTGCCTTCTTGCGGCGCATGATGGCACCGCATTTAGCGTACATTGACAAGGGCTAATGGTCAATGTAGATTGATATAAACCAATAGGCATGAATGACCTCGCGAGGACGTGGCCGACGTGCCGCTGATTGCCACCTTCGTCGCTCACCGAGCGCAGATGTCGAGAGAGCGCACCGAGAGGAGACCACATGGAAACACAGCGCCCCGGCCTCGTGATGTGCGTCTGCACGGGCAAGTGCCCCGGTTTTGAAGAGCTGGACATCTGGGATTTCATCAACCAGGTGCGCGTGGAGCTGCCGGTCGAGTTCGGGATCATCCATCCGCAGCTCTGCGAGGAGGACGGCGACCGCTTCCTGGCAGACCTCCTTCGCGCCCGGCGCCCGCTGGTGATCGCCGGCTGCGCGCCGAACATGCAGTACAAGCTGTTTCGCGATGCCTTCGCGGCGCAAGGCATGGACGTCAGGAACGACATGGTCCCTCTTGATATCCGCGACATGCCTACCGACGCAGCCGTACAGAAGGTCGCTGATGCACTGCGGGGCATGGGGGTCGAGGACGATGTCTGAGACGACCTTCATGGGAGTAGCGCGCGCGAAGATCCCCTGGGCGCCGCAGATCGACTATGCGAAGTGCGATTTCTGCATGGAGTGCGACGACTTCTGCCCCCACCGCGTGTTCGAGCGCCGGGACGGCGACGTCAAGCTGGTGGTGGCCAACCCCGACAACTGCGTGGTGTTCTGTCGCGCCTGCGCGAAGACCTGTGGTCCCGACGCCATTACCTTTCCCGACAAGCCCCAGACGATCAAGCTGATCAAGGAGCTGCGCAGCGCAGAAGGGGGGACGACATGAGCTACGCGGTCCTTGCCTGCAACGGCGTGGACAAGGTGGAGGGTGCGCTGGCGCGAGAAGTGGGGCTCCAGGTCGCGGAAGCGATGGGGGGAGACCTCATCTGCCCGGTCCTGCTCAATCGCGCCCCCGCCCGTTACCAGAAAGCTCTCGCCGAGAACGCACTGATCGTCGTCGACGGCTGTGGCACGAGGTGCGCCTCGAAGCTCGCGACCGTAGTGGGGGCCAAGCCAAAGCAGAAGGTACTCGTCTCGAAGCTTGCCAAAGCCTCCGCAGCGCAGTTTGAGGCTGTGCTGCGCCTCGGGCCCGGGGAGATAGCCTTCGCCGAGAGCATCGTGGCGGAGATCGTCGCCGCCCTGAGCGCTGCGGCCGCGCAGGCGGCGCCAACGGTCGCCTGGGATGCGCCGACAGACTTCTTCGTCGTCGTCTTTGAGAAGTTCGAATTCCGCATTCCCGAGCAGGGGTACTGGTTCAGCGAGAACGACACTTGGGCGCGCGTGATGGGGGACCGGGCGCGAGTCGGCATCTCCGACTATCTGCAGCAGCAGCTCACCGACATCGTCTACTTCAACCCGCCGGAGATCGGCGCTCCGGTGGAGCAGTTCGGAGTGCTGGGAGATGTCGAATCGTCCAAGGCGATCTTCGAGCTCATCGCGCCGGTGAGCGGCAAGGTCGTGGCCGTCAACGAGACGGTCGTCGCAGAGAGCCCGGAGCTGATCAATGAGGACCCCTACGGCGCCGGTTGGCTGGTGGAGGTCGAGTTGAGTGGCTGGGCTGAGGACAGGGAGCTTCTCCTGGACGGCCCAAGCTACCGCGACACAGTCGGTCCCAAGGCATCGCAATACTGACAAACTGAGAGGCTGGCCGAATGGGAAACGAAGCAGACAAGACCCCGGTGCTCGTCATACCGTGCAGCGGGATCGGCAAGGTGCAGGGCCTCCTCGGCCGGGAGGCCACCTACCTCGTGACGGACGAGCTGGCCCCGGAAGGGACGGACACGCTGTGCTTGGCCCTGCTGGTCAAGGGCGACGTCGACGCGCTCGCCAAGGTCCAGACGCACAAGTGCATCACGATCGACGGCTGCGGAAAGGCCTGCGCCGAGAAGAACGTGGAGATGGCGGGCGGGTACGTCGGCGAGGCCGTGCAGGTCGCCGCTGTGCTCAAGGGTTATCGCGGGACGCAGCCCGGGACGGGCGCGGTCCTGACGATCGAGGGTTGGCCCGTGGCTCAGGACATCGCCGAAAGGGTCGCAGGTTGCGCCGCGCGCCTGCAAGCCGGCGAGGAGGTGGCTCCATGAGTGGTGCAGCCGAGCCCGGCGCGACGAAGATCGGCATCATCTCCTGCAGCGGCGAGGAGATCCCCGAGGGGACCATCTCGCGCCTCGCCACTCTGCGGGTCCTCAGGACGATGCGACCAGGCGCGACCGTGACGATCTGTCTGCCCCTGTTCCTCGCTGGCGAGAGCGGCGAGCGCAACTTCGCCAAGACGCACCCGACGATCACCGTCGACGGTTGCGAGAAGCAGTGCGCAAGATGGGGCACGGAGCACTACAGCGGGCCGGTGACGCGCGCGCTCGTGGTCTCGGACATGCTGGGTAGCGACTGTGCCGGCTGCCAGCGCTCGACGCGATCGCCCGGCCCGTCGGACGAGATGGCCGTGCGCATCGTCGCCGACCAGATTGCGTCAGCCGTCGACGCGGTCCTCCGGGAGCAGGGTGCCACGCCACGCTGTGAAGGCCACTCATGAGAGCAGGCCATGTGAAGACGATGGAGATCAAGGAGCCGTTCGCCGTCTTTTCGGATGTGCACGGCAACCTGCCGGGCCTCGAGGCGATCCTCGCCGACATCGAGCAGCGCAGCGGTCGCGCTCACGATCTGTCTCGGTGATCTGGTCGGCTACGGGCCTTCGCCAAACGAGGTTGCCGTGTTGGTGCGCGACCGCGGCATCCCCTCCCTGATGGGCAACTACGACCAGGGCATCGGCTTCGAGACCGGCGATTGCGGCTGCGTCTACAAGACCGATGAGCAGCGCGCCGAGGGCGCCGTATCGCTGGCCTGGACCCAGGAGGTCGCGACTGATGAGGTCAAGGCCTATCTGCGCACCCTCGAGGACCACTTCCTGCTTCAGACTCCAGCCGGCGACATGCTCGCCGTGCACGGTAGCCCGCGCCGCATCAACGAGTACCTCTTCGAGGACCGTCCGGCATCGGCAATGGAACGCATGGCGCGTGAGTACCCGCACCCGGCGATCCTCTTCGGGCACACGCACATCCCCTACGCCCGCCACGTCGGCGAGACCACCTTCGTCAACGTGGGCAGCGGCGGACGCCCCAAGGATGGCGACTGGCGCGTCTGCTACGCCATCGTCGACCCCGGCAAGACTCGAGGCGAGGACGAAGCGCTTCGTCGAGTTTGTGCGCGTGCCCTACGACTACGAGCGGCTGACCGAGCTGCTGGCGGCGACACCGCTGATCACGAGCTTTGCCGCGCCAGCGAATGCCCAGGAAGGATGAACCGCTGATGACTCGACAGACGATCGACTCCAGGCCTCCCGCCGTCGAGGAGATCGCAGAGCCGGCGCGCGTGGTGCCCGCCTGCGAGTGCGGCACTTCGCCGGCCGCCCTTGCGGCGGGCCCGGAGGCCGCTGCGACTGCGGCTCCCGACACGGCTCCCAGCCGCGCGCCGCACTCCATGCTCGTTCGGCAGTTCATGCGCCTGCCGCTCTGGGCGCGCATCGCTGCCGGCGTCGTCGTCTGGGCGCTCGTCTACCACTTCTGGCTGCCCTTTGCGACGTGGCTCACGGTGGATGTGCTTCACCTCGCCAGCGGGCGTCTCGCCTCGTCGCTTCAGTTCTTCATCTACGACACGGTAAAGGTGCTGCTCCTGCTCACGATCGTCGTCTTCGGTGTCGGGCATGGTGCGCTCGTTCTTCAGCCCGCAGCGCACGCGCGCCCTGCTTCACGGCCGCCGTGAGGCGACGGGTAACGTGATGGCCGCGAGCCTCGGCATCGTGACGCCGTTCTGCAGCTGCTCCGCCGTGCCCCTCTTCATCGGCTTCGTCGAGGCGGGCATCCCGCTGGGCGTGACCTTCTCGTTCCTGATCGCGGCGCCGATGGTCAACGAGGTCGCGCTGGTGCTGCTGTTCGGTCTCTTCGGCTGGTGGGTCGCGGCCCTGTATCTCAGCACTGGTCTGGTCATCGCCATGGTCGCCGGCTGGGTGATCGGGCGCCTCAAGATGGAGCGCTTCATCGAGGACTGGGTGCGCGAGATCCGCATGGGCGACGCCGAGGACGCGGAGGCTCTCGACTGGCAGGCGCGCGTCGCCTACGCTGTGCAGGCGGTCAAAGACATCGTCGGCAAGGTGTGGCCCTACGTGCTCGCCGGCATCGCCGTCGGCGCCGTCATCCACGGCTATGTGCCCACCAACTTCATGGCCGCCTTCATGGGCAAGAGCGCCTGGTGGAGCGTGCCGATCGCCGTGCTGCTCGGCATCCCCATGTACTCCAACGCGGCGGGCATCATCCCCATCGTGCAGGCGCTGCTGGAGAAGGGTGCCGCGCTGGGCACCGTGCTGGCCTTCATGATGTCGGTCATCGCGCTCTCGCTGCCCGAGACGATCATCCTGCGCAAGGTGCTCAAGTGGCCGCTGATCTTCGTCTTTCTGGGCGTCGTCGGTGTCGGCATCATCTTCGTCGGCTTCCTGTTCAATGCGGTCCTCTGACGCAGTGCTGGAGCGCGCATGGTTCGCTGCGCGTCGCATGAGCGGCCGCTCGACGGCAGAGGAGCGCCGTCTGTGGACGCGCTGACCACCTTCACCGACGAGTCTGCGTGCGCGCGCGCCGTGGCCGTGCTGGACGACCTCGGGATCGAGCACCTGCTCATCTCGCCCAAGCCGGCGTACAGCCACGTGGGCTGCCCGGCCGTCGCGCTCGACGATGCGGCGAAGGCGCGGTTCCTCGACGCCGCCGGCGCCGAGATCGTGAGCGCCGGCTGGGTGGACTTTCGGCCGCCGTCACAAGCAGTCCCGGACGAGGGCCCGCAAGAGTTCGCCGAGGACCTCGTCGGCCGGGTCGCCATCGTCGTGCTGGCGCCGTGCGTCGCCGACCCCGACCGCCTGCGCCTGACGGCACTTCTGTCCGGCGACGTGGCCAAGGCCTTGCCGTATCTGAATGCCGAGATGCCCCAAGGGTCTTACGTCGCCAAGCTGCCGGTATTCACGTTCATGGACGGCCACCGCATGGTGTCACTGTTTCGCGACCGTGTCGCCGTGGCCAAGGCCGACGACATCGTCGACGCCTGGGCGAGCCTGGAACGCGTTCGCTGCCTGGTGAACGACGTCTGGTCTCGTCGGGAGGCAATCGTGCCCTCGTTCGAGCTGCGGCGGCGCCCGCCGGCGCTGGAGATCTACAAGCGTCTGCCCGCCACGAACTGCAAGCAGTGCGGCGAAGCGAGCTGCATGGCCTTCGCCTGGGCCGTGTGGCGCGGTGAGGCGGACCCGAAGCACTGCCTGCCGGTGTTCGAGGGTGAGCGTGGCGACCTCAGGGACGCGCTGCTTTCTATCTGCTCGGGGTTGGGGCTCGAAAGCGGCTGATCGGTGTTTGCTCGTCTGGCGACGGGCTGCCTGATATATGCACTTGCATTTATGAATGCCGTGGATGATAATCAGCGGAAGTTGATGAAGCAAGGCGCGGCGGTGCATTCGTCCTTGTCGCCGCGAAAGCCCTCGACCTCGTGAAGTGAGCGTTTCCCTGGGAGGAGAACCATGACCACGTCGCACACACCACCCGAGTGGGCCTTCGAGTTCCACGGCCACCGCTGCCCGTTCATGCCGATCGGCTACCGCATGGGCAGGCTCGCCATGGAGCGCCTGGGCGTCGAGCGGAGAAGGACCACGGCTTCTACGTCGTCGCCGAACTCGGTGAGGGCCACCCGCAGACCTGCATGATGGACGGCCTCCAGGTGGCCACCGGCGCGACCTACGGCAAGGTGCTCATCGCCAAGACCTTCTACGGCAAGCTGGCGGCCGTCTTCGCCCATCCCGAAAAGGGCGCCGTGCGCTACGCGCTCAACGCCGACTTCATGGACGAGATGGGCAAGTACGAGTTCTTCAGCTATCGCAAGCGCGGCATCGAGCCCTCCGAGATCGCCTTCGAGGTCACCGACGACCTCATCAAATGGGTCGCCGAGCTGCCCGACGAGACGGTCTTCAAGGTCGAGGACATGCCGGACTACGTGCACACGCCGGTGAAGGGCTCGTTCAACAAGACCAAGTGCTCGAGCTGCGGCGAGTACGTCTTCGACCGCTACGTGCGCACCAAGGACGGCGCGCCCGTCTGCATCCCGTGCTCGGGGTACGAACCCGCGACTCCGCGGCGGTAGAGGAATCACGATGACTGACACTACCGCGCTGCGGGCCGCCGGTGATACTGCCACGGCGCCCGACCTGCAGCTCCTCGCCGATGAGATGACGAAGGTCATCGGACTCGAGAGCGCGCCCGTGGCCGTCTTCTTCCTCGCTGCCCGACGCCGACATGGCGCCGTTCGCCGGCTGGACCCGTGTGCAGCGCCACCGCTACTGCCAGGCGCTGATGAAGGCGCGCGGCGGCGAGCGCGTCATCCTCGAGGCCGACGAGCTGGCCTGCCCGGCGGCGGCCAGGGCCTTCGGCTTCAAGCCGCTGCACGCCGGCCCTGCAGACCGGCAAGGGCCTCGTCGGCTTCGGCATCGTCGCCGAGCCCGAGAGCGGCGCCGAGATGTTCCGCGGCATGACCTGCCTCGAGCCGGGCGCGGCGGCGCGCCTCGCGCTCTGCCCGCTGGCCGAGGCGCCGGCGCTGCCGCGACGTCGTGGTCGTCGAGGGCCCGCCGGAGCAGCTCATGTGGCTGCTGCTCGCCGAGGTGAACCTGCGCGGCGGCGAGCGCCTGCTGGGCAGCACCGCCGTGCTGCAGGCGACCTGCGTCGACGCCACCATCATCCCCCACGTCGAGCAGCGCCTGAACTTCACCATGGGCTGCTACGGCTGCCGCGAGGCGACCGACCTCAGCCCGCCGAGACCGTCGTCGGCTTTCCCGGCGCGCGGCTCGCGCAGCTCGTCGACGGCCTGGCCTTCCTCAGCGAGAAGGCGGTGCCGCGCGCGCGCGCCAAGCGCGCCCACGAGGCGCTCGTCAGCGGGCGTGCGCCGACAGCCGACGAGCCGTCTCCCTTCGACCGGGGGGCAGAGTGACCCGGGCCTCCTGCGGCGCACGTCCAATCCGATCACCTACTCTCAAGGGAGACACGATGCTCGATCAGGACCTGCTCGACCTCGGCCTCAAGTTCCACGGCCACAAGTGCCCCGCCATGCCCATGGGCCTGCGCACCGGGCTGGCGGCGATGAGCGCCCTCGGCGTCGAGCACGCCGCCGACGGCCAGCTCGTCGCCCTCGTCGAGATCGACGAGGACCACTGCGCCACCTGCTTCGCCGACGGCGTGCAGGTCGCCACCGGCTGCACCTTCGGCAAGGGCAACATCCGCCGTCTCGGCTACGGCAAGTTCGGCCTCACGCTGATCGACAAGCGCACCCAGCGCGCCGTGCGCGTGGTGCCCAAGGGCAGCGTGATGATGAAGAACCGGGAGTCCGAGTTCATGAAGCTGCGCAGCTCGGGCACGCCGGCCTCGCAGATCCCCGCCGAGCTCGTCGACCCGCTCATCGCCATGGTCTCCTCGGCGCCCGACGAGGCGATCCTCGACATCGGCGAGGTCACCGCCTACGAGTGGCACGACGCACCGCACACTTTCGAGGCGTTCCTCTGCCCCGAGTGCGGCGAGATGGTCGTCGAGCGCAACGCGCGCGTCAAGGGCGGCGTGGCCGTCTGCCAGCCCTGCGCCGAGCGTTAGGCCGCCGGGAAGCGTGCGCACATGACCACGTACCTCATCGCCGCGCTTGTGACGCTCGCCTTCACGATCGTGCTCACCGTGGCCGGGCTCGGGGCGGCGTTCATCCTCGTGCCCGTCTACCTCGCGCTGGGCGTGGGCATGCACTCGGCGCAGGCCACGGCGCTGCTGCTCAACGCCATCGCCATGGCCTTCGCCTGCGCCCGCTTCATCCCGGCGAAGCTGGTCGACTTCCGCATCGCCATCCCCATCGTCATCGTGGCGACGATCCTCTCGCCGCTCGGGCGCCTACACCAGCTCCTTCGTGCCGGTGACGACGCTGAAGTGGCTGTTCATCGGCTTCCTCGTCTTTGCCGGCGCGATGATGCTCTTCTACAAGCCCAAGCCGCATGAGGTGGCGGGCCGGGGCGAGCTCGTGGGCGTCGGTCTGGGCGTCGGCGGCGCGGCCGGTTTCCTCGGGGGTCTGCTGGGCGTCGGCGGCGGCAACTTCGTCGTCCCCGCGCTCGTCTGGCTCGGGCTCGACGCCAAGCGCGCCGCCGGCACCACCGCGTTCGTCGTCGTCTTCGCCTCGTTCACGGGCTTTCTCGGCCAGGCCTCCGTGGCCAACATCGACGGCGCCCTGCTCGCCTGGACCGCCGTGGCCTCGATCATCGGCGCCCTGATCGGCTCGTGGCTCATGCACCGCAAGCTGCAGGCGGCGCAGGTCAAGACGTCCATCGGCGTGCTCCTCTTCTTCATCGCCGCCACCATGGCCTACAAGCTGCTCGCGTAGGCGGGCGGCGTCACCACAGAGAGGGGGAAGAATGACTACCACCGACGGTCTCTATGGAGCCGTCCAGCGTGGCCTGATCAAGGAGGTCCTCAGGCTCGCCGCCAGCGACAACAAGAAGAATATCGTGCGCGCCTTCCACCTGACCGAGAAGCTCACGCCCGAGAATCACAAGGCGGAGGTGCGCTTCGTGCGGGAGAAGGTGGAGCACGATCACCCGGCCCTCCACATCGCACGCCACGTCGTCCGTGACCTGAGCCCCGCCTGCCGCGACGGATTCATCAACGCCCTCATCTTCAACGCCCTTCTCCGCGGCTCGCAGAAGCGTCAGGAGTTCACGCGCGCCAGCCGGCATGCGTACACCGTTCACGGTGCTGGTCAGCCCGACGATGCGCTGCAACCTGCATTGCGAGGGTTGTTACGCGAGCGAGTACTCGCACGAGGGCGACATGCCGGCCGAGCTCTTCCAGCGTATCGTCGACGAGGCCGCCGAGATGGGCGTCTACCTCGTCACCGTGCTCGGCGGCGAGCCCTTCATGCGCCGCGACCTGCTCGACATCGCGGCCGCCAACCCCGAGACCTACTTCCAGGTCTTCACCAACGGCACGCTGGTGAGGCCGGAGCACATCGAGCGCATCGCCAAGCTCGGCAACGTCGCCCTGATGCTGAGCATCGAGGGCGACGAAGAGACCACCGACGCGCGCCGCGGCGCGCGGTACCTACGGCAAGCTGCTGCGCACCATGGACTCACTCAAGGAGCACGGCGTGCTCTTCGGCTACTCGGCCACCGTGACGCGCCGCAACTGGGAGATGCTGCTCAGCGACGAGTTCGTCGACCCGCTGGTGGCCAAGGGCGCCGCGATCTCGTGGCACTTCCTCTACATGCCGGTGGGGCGGCGCGCCCGACATGAGCCTCATGCCGACCCCCGAGCAGCGCAACCAGATCCGCCTCGGCATCCAGCGCATCCGTGACACCAAGGCGATGTTCCCCATCGACTTCTGGGGCGACGCGCCCTGGGTTCGAAGGCTGCATCGCCGCTAAGCACTACGTGCACGTCAACAACGAGGGCTGGGTCGAGCCCTGCATCTTCACGCACTTCGCCACCAGCAACATCGCCGAGATGAGCCTCGCGGAGGCGTTCAACAGCCCCTACTTCCAGCGAGATCCGCAGCCGGCAGCCCTTCAATCACAACCTGCTCGAGCCCTGCATGCTGATCGACAACCCCGAGCAGTCGCGCGAGATCGTGGCGACGACCGGAGCACAGGCCCACGCATGAAGGCGCCGAGAGCCTCATCACGGAGCTCTGCGGCGCGCTCGACGAGTACTCCGCCGGCGTGAAGCGCGTGTACGAGCCGATCTGGGACACCGAGCAGCCGCGTGAAGAGGTCGTGGATCTGACGCCGTGAGCCACAGCCACATAAGCGCTCGCTCGGCCGCCGCCTGCTGGTCGGCCTCGCCATCAACGCCGTCATGCTCGCCCTGCAGATCGTGGGCGGCATCGCGGCCAACAGCCTGGGGCTGCTCTCCGACGCCGCCCACAACGGCAGCGACGTGGCCGCCCTGGGCATGGCCTACGGAGCCGATCGCGTCCGGGAGCGTCCGGGGAACGAAAGCTGACGTACGCCTACGGGCGCTGGGAGGTCCTCGTCGCCCTGATCAACGCCGTGGCCCTGATCGCGGTCTCGGCGCTGATCGTCTACGAGGCCGTCGGCCGCCTGCTGCACCCGTCGGCGGTGAACGGCCCGCTGGTCATGGCCTTCGCCGCACTCAGCCTCGTCGGCAACGCGCTCGCCGCCTGGCTGCTCGAAGGGCAGGAAGGCGTGAACGCGCGCAGCGCCTTCCTGCACCTGGCGGGCGACGCCGCCGCCTCGGCCGCCGTGCTCGTCGGCGGGCTGCTCGTCTGGCTCGCGCATCTCGACCGCGTGGACCCGCTTCTGTCTCTCGCCATCGCCGTGTGGATCAGCTACGGGGCCATCAAGCTCATCATCGAGGCGGGCCGGATCCTGCTCGAGGGCGTCCCCGTCGGGTCTCGACCTCGCCGACGTGGAGCAAGCCGTGCTTGCCGTCGCCGGCGTCGCCGGCGTTCACGATCTGCACGTCTGGTCGGTCTCCTCGACCGACGCCGTGCTCTCGGCGCACGTGCAGCTCGCCGACACGCAGCTCTCCGGGGCGACGCAGACCGGCCACCGGGTCAAGGCGCTGCTCGCCGCGTCCTTCGGCATCCACCATGCCACGCTCGAGCTCGAGTGCCTGGGCAGGGAGTGCGCCGACGGCTGCTGCGTCTACGCGCCCGCCGCTTTGTCTCGCCAATCCGCCTGACCAGGAGGAGCCACCATGCCTTCAGACACGACCAAGAAGACGCTGCTGGTCTTCAGCGGCGACTTCGACCGCGCCCTCGGCGCGTTCACGATCGCCAACGGCGCTGCCGCGATGGGCGACGACGTAACCATGTTCTTCGCCTTCTGGGGGCTCAACATCCTCCGCAGGCCGGCGAAGGTGGCGGCGCGCAAGACCACCGTGCAGGCCATATTCGGCCGCCTGATGCCGCGCGGCGTCGAGCGCCTCAGGCTCTCGCAGATGAACTTCGCCGGTCTCGGCGCGGCGCTCATGAAGCGCGTGATGCGAAAGCAGAACATCATGTCGCTGCAGGAGCTGCTCGATACGGCCAAGGAGCAGGGCGTGAAGCTCCTCGCCTGCACCATGTCGATGGGCGTGATGGGCTTCTCCGAAGAGGAGCTCATCGACGGCGTGGAGTTCGCCGGCGTGGCCGCCTATCTCGGAGAAGCCGACGAAGCCAACGTCAATCTGTTCATCTAGATGAGTCCGCCGCCCACGGCACCTGCGTCACGCCCGGTGCGCGGGCTCGAGCAACCTACTGGAAGGAGTCAACATGCCCTGGTTCGCCGGCGTCCCCCGCGAGGAGATCGAGTGGGGACCCACCATCGACCCGAAGAAATGCGTGTCCTGCAGCATCTGCATGAACTGCGGCAAGAAGGTCTTCGACTGGGTGGATGGCAAGTCGGTGGTGGCCGTTACTACAGCTGCGTCACCGGCTGCTCGAGCTGCGCCAACCTCTGCCAGGGGCACGCGATCTCGTTCCCGCCGCTCGACGACCTACGCAAGTTCTACCGCAAGCACCGCATCTGGGACAAGGTCAAGGAGCAGCTCATTGTCGATGGCGTGATCCCGGCCGAGGAGTCATGAGGGCAAGGGGACAGGAGATGACAGACGGCAGTAAGCAGACTCCGATGGACGTCTTGCGCGCCGCGGCGCCCGAGGGCGCGCGCACATACCTGCAACACAAAGCCTCCATCATGGAGAACCACGAGCTCCAGGCGGTGCCGACCAAGTACAAGCTCCTGCGTCGGCATCGGCGTGGCGGCAGCCCTACAGTCGAGCACCTGCACGCTGATGTGGACCAAGCTTGCCAAGGAGGCCGGCGCCACGCAGGCGGAGATCGCCGAGGCGATCCTCGTGGCGCGCCTCATGAAGATGGCCACGGTGAACGACGCGGCCGCCGACGCGCTCGCCTGGCTCGACGGCGAACCATGAGCGTTTCTGCTTCTGAAGAGCGTCCTCGGGTCTTGCCCGACCAGCTGAAGGCCGGCGCACAGCGCGTGGCCCTGGCTGAGCTGTTTCTGGCCTATCTGCAGATCGGCCTTACCGCCTTCGGCTTCACCATGCTGCAGAAGGTGGTACAGCTCGTCGTCGGCAAGAAGCGCTGGCTGACTCGCGAGCAGGCCGACCACGGCCTCGCCCTGGTGCAGCTCTATCCGGGACCCATCATGGTCGACTTCACTGCCTACGTGGGCTATCGTCTGCGCGGCGTGAAGGGCGCGCTCGTCGGCCGTCGTCGGCTTCGTTCTGCCCTCGTTCGCGCTCATGATCGCCCTCTCTGCCGTGTACTTCGCCACGGGCAACATCGCCTTCGTGCACGCGCTCTTCATCGGCCTCGACGCCCTGGTCGTGGGTATTGTCCTCAACCTCACGCTCGACTTCGGCCAGCGCGCGCTCAAGGGTCCGGTACAGGCCGCGCTGGCCGTGGTGGCTTTCGCGGTGATGCTGTTCGGGATCAACGCGCTGCTCGCCATCCTCATCGCCTTGGTCGTCGGCGCGGTGCTGCTGCGCCCGGCAGCCGACCCGGGTATCCCGGCGCAGCTCACGCCGCCGGCCGCACCCGTCGGAGCGGCATCGCCGGGCTCAGCCGGCAGCCCTACCTGCGGCCGGCTGGAGGCGCCACATCATCACCTGGTGGCCGATCGCGGTGACGGCGGCCGTGGTCGTCGCTGTCGTCGTCGGCGCCGGCCTGTGGGGCGGCATCGTCGGGGCCATGGCGCTGTCGTTCTTCAAGATCGGCTCGGTGGCCTTCGGTAACGGCGCCACGATCATGCCGCTCATCCAGGCCGACGCCGTCACCCACTACCACTGGCTCACGCAGAGCCAGTTCGCCGACGGCATCGCCCTGGGGCAGATCACACCCGGGCCGTTTCTCATCACGGCCGCCTTCGTGGGCTACAAGCTCGGCGGCGTCGGGGTCGCCCTGCTTGCCACCTTTGCCATCTTCGCCCCCTCGTTCGCCATGACGCTGGTGTTCACAGAGGTCTTCGAGCACCTCCATACGCTCGCCTGGGTGCGCGGCGCCCTCGCCGGCATCCTGGCCGCCTTCGTGGGCCTGCTCGCAGTGGTGACGCTGCAGCTTGGTAGCGTCACCGGCGGGCGGGCGGGGCTGCTCACACTCGCCGCCGCCGCCTTCGTCGCCGTGCGCTTCTTCAAGCTCGACGTGCTCTGGGTGTTCGGCGGAGGGCTTGGGCTATGGGCGATCCTGCATGTGTTCGGCTTGGCTTGACGGCATCCGGCTAGACGGCGCCGGGAACAACAGGCACGCCCTCCAAGCCTCGGCGCAGCCACTCCTCGCGCCTTTCTGGCCGCCCCTCAGCAGTATCGCGACAAGGAGCTTGCGTCAGCGCCCCCACCGGGCACCTGGATGACGACGCGTCAGCCGCCCTCCAGAAGCTGGTGGATCTTCTCCTGCAGATGCTCGCGGGCAAAGGCCAGCGCTGCTTGCGGGTCGCCGTCGTCGCAGATGCGCACGAGTTCCGCCACCTCCGCTTCCCGCAAAGGCATAGTGGCGGTCCGTTTCATCCCCGGTCTCCGATCGCGGTGAGCCCGAGACGCTCGAGAGTAGCGTCCGTGGGGACGCCCTCGGCCGTCCAGTCCATGCGCCGATAGAATTCGTCGCGCATCTCCGCGACGTCGATAGTGCTCCCCGCACGTGGCCCGTCGCGAAGCGGCTCGGTGAAAGCCGGCGGCAGCGTGTCGTCGCCGGGGCCGAGACCGCAGCGCAGATCGAAGAGGCGTTCGAGCACGGCCACGCGCTCGCCCGCCGCAAGCAGTTCGGCCGGGGACAAAGGCAGGCCACCGACAGCCTCAGCCAGCGCCGCGGTCGCCTCCAGGCCGTAGTCGTTGAGCAGCATGAAGGCGGCGATCTTGCACATGCCCAGGGAGTCGACGGCAGCGCTGGCCAGCAGTGCCGCGCGTACCAACGCCGCCTTGCCACCCGGTGAGACGGGGTCGGCGGCGCGGGCGTCGCCGTAGATCCGTGCGGCATCGTCGGGCGTGAGGGCGAACTCCTGGCGGGCGTAGACGCTCGTGAAGTCGCCGCCGCGCGGCGCGACGGCGGCACTCAAGCCAGCTCCAAAGGCGCCGCGGGGGTCGTAGGCCGGCAACTCCATGCCCTTGACCTCGTAGGCGAAGCGCTCGGCGCCGCGACCGATGGCCCCCGCCGCGCGGCGCACGCCGCCGGCCAGCAGGCCGCCGAAGCCTTGGCCGGCCGCCATGTCATCGAGCAGGCTGGCCAGCGCCTCAGCGTTGCCCCAGCGAAGCTCGCGGCCGTCGGTGTCCGCGCTCCCGATGATGCCGCGCTCGTACAGGTCCACGGCAAAGGCCGCCGCGGCGCCGGCCGAGATCGAGTCGAGGCCGAGACGGTCACAGCGGTCGTGAAGATAGAGCACCGCCTGCGGATCGTCCAGACCCACCTTGGCACCCCAGGCGACAAGCGGTTCGAAGTCGGGGCGCTGGCCGTCCAGGCCGGCATAGGGCCCGGATGACACGTGCACGTCGGCCTTGCAGCGGATGGCGCAGCCGGGGCAGCCGCGGGTGCGCACGACGTACCGTTCGATGGCGGTGCCGTCGGTGGCCGCGGCGCCGGCAAACGTCCCCGACGTGAAGTTGCGCGTGGGGAGCATACCGCGGTCGGCCGACCAGAGCACCGAATCGCTGGTGCCGTACTCCCTGGCGAGCTCGAAGTCGGGGGCCGCTTTGAGGAGTGCGGTGTACTGCCTCGCGGCAGCGCGCGCCCCGGCGCCGGAGCACCGCCCCGGCCCCGGCCTGCGACTCGTCGCTGAGCCGCTCGAGGCGGCGCAATCACTATCGCCTTCAGACGCTTGGCGCCCATGACGGCGCCCATGCCCGTGCGGCCGGCCGCGTGGCCGCCGGTCGTCAAGATGCAGGCCAAAGCTGCATGGTTCTCGCCCGCCGGCCCGATGACCGTCAGGGCCAGTCCCGTATGGCCGGGCGCGCTGTCCGGGTCGTGTCGTGACACGAGCCGCTGCATCGTCTCGGCGGTATCCAGACCCCAGAGGTCCGCTGCGTCCCGCAGCTCGAGGCGCCCGCCCTCCATCAGCAGGTAGACGGGGCGCTCGGAACGCCCACGTACTATCAGCGATCCAACCTCCAGCGTTCGTAGTGCCCGGCCCATGGCCCCCCCAATGCTCGAGCCGCCCAAGGCATGAGTGAGCGGCGAGCGGGCGCTGATGTAAACCCGGGACGCGGAGGGTGCCTCGGTGCCCGTGAGCAGCCCAAGGGTGACGAGGAGCGGATTCTCGGGAGAGAGCGGGTCCACGTCGCTGGCCCCTTCGCGCAGCAGCCGCAGAACATTCAGACCTCGGCCGCCGAGCACGAGCCGGATATCGGCCGCGGGAGTCGGATGGCGCGTCACGCTGCGCCTGCCCAGATCGATCTCCACGGTGTCGCCGTATGCCGTCATGTCGCGTGCCTGCTCACTGGCGTAGAAGACAAAGAAGAGTTTATCATAGGAGCGCCCGCGATACGATCTGTTGTTCCTCCGTGAGGAAGGACACGGGCATAGCGTTCATAAAGATTAGTTGCTAAAGAGATACCCACGGGGGTATAGTCAGACGCGGCACTCACACATCGGTGGTTCGTCTTGCAGAAAGGTAGTCCATGAACGTCAAGCGTCTGATCGTCGTCCTCGGCCTCGCCGGCTTTATCGTGATGGCCGACAACTGGGTGGTCTCGCCGCTGCTGCCCTCGATCGCTCACACGATCGGCGTGCAGCCGGCGAGAGCCGGCATCCTGATCGCCGCGTACATGCTCCCGTTCGGCCTCTTTCAGCTGCTGTACGGGCCGCTGGCCGACCGCTTCGGCAAGCTGCGCGTGGTCGGCTTCAGCCTCGTCTTCTTCACGGTGGCGACCGGGCTCTGCGCGGCCGGCGTCGGCCTCGGCGGCCTCACGGTCTACCGCGCCCTCACGGGCACGTTTGCGGCGGCCACCATGCCGGTGTCGCTCGCTCTCATCGGCGATCTGGTGCCGATGAAGCAGCGCCAGCAAGCGATCGCCAGCTTCATGGGCATCGCCTTTCTCGGCCAGGCGACCTCAATGACCATCGGCGGCACCATCGCCGCCGTCACCAGCTGGCGCGGCGTGTTCCTCACCTACGCGGTGGTCGCGGCCGTGATCACCGTCGTGCTGCTCGTCACGGCGCGCTCCTTCGCGAGCGAGCTGCATGGCGATCCCAAGAGCCAGTTCGTGCGCCCATACCTGCGCCTGCTCGGTCACTGGCCAAGCTTGCGCACCTACGTGGTCGTCTTCTTCGAAGGGATGCTCGTGCTCGGCTCGTTCTCGTACCTCGGCGCCTTTGCCGCGCACAGCCTGGGCCTGGGCACGCTTGAGATCGGCCTCCTGATGGCCGTGTTCGGCGTCGGCGTGATCGCTGCCAGCCGCGTATCGGCCCGGCTTGCCGACCGCATCGGTCGCAACCGGCTCGTCGCCGTAGGGCTGGCGCTGGCCGCGGCGGCCGACCTCACCGTGGTCGTCGGCGCGTCGCAGCTTGCCCTGGTGGCCCTTGGCCTGCTGCTGCTCGGCCTGGGCTTCATGTTCGCGCACTCGTCGCTGCTCACGACGGCGACACAGTTCGCCGCGAGGGCGCGGGGCACCGCCATGTCGCTGGTCGCCTTCGCCTTCATGGTGGGCGGCGCCGTTGGCACCACGCTCGGCGGACGTCTCATCGAGGCCACGAGCTACCGCGAGTTCTACCTCGTCGGCGGCGTGAGCCTCATCGCCCTTACGTTCATCGCCTTGGTCGCGGTGCCCGGCCATGCCACGCCCGAGGACGCTTCCCAGCGTCTACCGCACGTTGCGGCCAGCGCGGAGGCGGTCAGCGCGGAGGACGCGACATGACGCCAGGAACCTGCCCGCTCAGCAGCAACAGGGACCGGAGCAGCACCCGGTCTGCGCCGGCTTGGTCGCGCGCACGAAGCCACTGACGAGCCTTACGCCGTCGGGCATCGGCGGCGCGCCGCACATGGTGTTGCCGGCCGACCCGTCGTAGACGGTGGTCACCGCGACGCTCGCCTCGGCAAAGCCCACCCGATGAAGGCGCGCGACGAAGTCGCGCTCCTCGAGCGCTCCGGAGATGCAGGCCGACCAGGCGCCGGGATCGTCGAGCAGCGTGCGTGGCACCTGGCTCATGTCGCCTTGGAAGAGCACGTCACTGATGGCGAAACGGCCACCCGGCTTGAGGACTCGGAAGGCCTCCGCCAGTGCGCGATCCTTGTCGATGGACAGGTTGACGACGCAGTTGCTGATAATGACGTCGACGGAGGCGTCGGGCAGCGGGACGTTCTCGATCTCGCCCTTGAGGAACTCGACGTTCTCAATGCCGGCCTTCTGCTGGTTTCCGCGGGCCAGCGTGAGCATCTCGTCGGTCATGTCGAGGCCGTAGGCCTTCCCCGTGGGGCCGACCCTGCGCGCCGAGAGGAGCACGTCGATGCCGCCGCCGCTGCCGAGGTCGAGCACGACCTCGCCCGGCTTCAGCTCCGCGAGCGCGGTCGGGTTGCCGCAGCCGAGACTGGCGAGCACCGCCTCCGCGGGCAGGGCGCTGGTCTGGTCGACGCTGTAGAGGCCGCGGGCGACGTCGTCCATTGGCTCGACCGCAGCAGCCGGCCGAGCGCAGCCGCAGTTGCAGGGCTGGGACTGGCTCGCCGCAACGGCACGCTCCGCGTAGTGATCGCGGATCCGGGCCTTGAGTTCGTCGTCCTGCCTGGTTTCGCTCATGACTTCCTTTCAGTCGACCACATCAAGTATCCTAAGTCTGAGAGTATGTGCCGTAGATGGAGGCTGTCAACCTCACATCAAGAAGACTTGAACTGACATCGAGGGGGTGCGCGAGATGATCCGAAGTGAAGACCAGACCCAGGCGCCCGCATGCTCCTGCGGGTCTGCCGGCGCTGACACCGACCGCTGCTGCCCGCCGCCCGAGGCGGCGGAGGCGGACCGCCTCACTCGGGTCGCCAAGGCTCTCAGCGATCCGATCCGCCTCGGCATGCTGGACGTGATGGCTCAAGGAAGGGCCTGCTGCGGGCTACCGGCGCCCTCGAAGCGCGGCGTACCCGGCGCGGGCGATCCCGAAGGCATCTGCGTCTGTGACTTCCAGGAACACTTCAAGCTCGCTCAGTCGAAGGTCTCGTATCACCTCGGTGTGCTCCGCGAGGCCGGCCTCGTGCGCGAGGAAGCACGCGGCAAATGGACCTTCTACGCGATCGACGGCGAGGCCGCCGCCCAGTCGCTCGACGCCTTCAGAGACCTGCTCCGCGTCTGAGGCCAAGCCGGCTCTGCGGGGCACGAGAAAAGGAGATCGGACGTGAGCGCCACCGACACGAGGCCTCAGGAGTTCGTCTGGGGCCCGACCATCGACGAGGCCGCCTGCACCGACTGCAGAGCCTGCATCGACTTCTGCCAGAACGACGTCTACGAGTGGGTCGAGGGTCACGTCACGGTCGCCCAGCGCGGCTCCTGTGTGGCCGGCTGCTCCTATTGCGCGACCCTTTGCGAGGCCGGTGCGCTCACGTTCCCCTCGCTCGACGAGCTGCGCGCCTCCCGCCGGAAGAGCTGACGGTTCTACAGTGACTGAGCCCGACGACCGTGTGCGCAAGGCCTACGTGGAGCCGACCAACGCCTGCAACCTCAACTGCCGCACCTGCGTGCGGCACTCCTGGGACGAGCACGAGGGTTTCATGGAGTGGCCGGTCTACGAGCGGGTCGTCGATGGTCTCGCGGCGCCCGCGACCATCGCCTTCATGGGCCTCGGCGAACCGCTCCTCCACCCGCGCCTAGTCGACATGGTGCGTCTCGCCACGGAGCGCGGGCTGGCGACCGAAGTCACAACCAACGCGCTCCTGCTCGACGAGGTCATGGCGGATGCGCTCGTCGCCGCCGGTCTCGGCCAGCTCGTGGTCAGCATCGACGGCGCCACGGCGGAGACCTTCGGCAACGTGCGGTCCGGGGCCTCGCTGGCCACCGTCGTCCGCAACGTGCAGCACCTGCGGGACAAGCGCGAGCTCGTCGACGGGCCGCGCCTGCGCGTCGGCCTCGAGTTCGTGGCGATGCGCAGCACCATCGCGGAGCTGCCGGGCCTTAACCGCGTGGCGGCGCAGCTCGGCGCCTCGTTCATCATCGTCAGCAACGTCGTCGCCTACACGCCGGAGCTGGTCGCGGAGACGCTCTATGACCGTACGGCGACGGCTTGCTCGGCGCCACCTAGCAGCGCCTCGCCGCACTGGCGCCTGCCGAGGCTCGACTGGGACGAGGCCGTGGGAGCGTCGATCGGACGGGCCATCGCGCACGCTCAAGGCGTGAGCATCGCCGATCAGGACCTCTCCGCCGCCAGCAGCCACTGCCCCTTCGTGCAAGCCGCTGCCTGCGCCGTGGCCTGGCACGGCGGCGTCAGCCCGTGTCCGCCGCTCCTGCACACCTACACGTGCTTCGTGCGGGGGCGTGAGAAGCGCATGACGCGCTGGCAAGTGGGGAGCCTCGCGGAGCAGCCCATGGCGACGATCTGGGCACAGCCCGAGTACGTCGCCTTTCGCGACCGCGTGCGGCGCTTCGACTTTGCCTCCTGCACGGACTGCGCCTGCGACCTCGCCGAGGGCAACCTGGAGGATTGTCTCGGCAATCCTCATCCGGTCTGCGGCGACTGCCTGTGGGCGCGGGGTATCGTGCGCTGCGCATAGCTTGTTCGAGAGCGATCGGGTAGGCCCATTCAGCCCGTGCGCCTCGACAGCGGCCCGGGGTCAGAGCCCCATGAGCTCTGCGAGCCGTGCGACCTCCTCGGACCCGGGCTCGAAGCCCCAGTCGTCGCGCAGAATGGCTTCGAGACGGCTGCCCGCGTCCTCACGCTGCGGCAGCGCCCTGATGAGCCTCGCGGAAAAGTCCGGCGTGACCTCATAGACGTGCACCAGGTCGGTCAGGCTGAACTTCGTGTCGGCGATGGCGGCCGGCGTCGCCATGCACTTCTGCGCCATCAGCGGACAGGTGATGGAAGCCCTCTGCGTCGAGAACTCGAAGAACTTGCGGCACATCGGGCAGAAGTAGCGGCCGGAGGGGCGTTCGCCCATGAGCACCATCGAGTCGAGACGGATCGGCTGCGTGATGCCGACCTGGCCGGCGAGCAGCGGCAGTGTCGCCGCGAGCAGCGGCAGCAGCCTCTCTTCTCTCCAGACGCGCTCGAGGTCGGTGACCACGAAGGTGATCGCCTCCTCGTTGACCCGCTGCGCCGTCTCGCAGCCGCTCAACAGGATGATGAAGCTCTTGAGCGTCTGCAGCGGTTCATCCGCCGGGCGCATGCCCCAATCGGCGAGGAACGAGAGGTAGGCGTCGACCAGGGCTGCGGCGTCGACGGGCTCGTCGGTATCCGCGAGGTGGGCCATGAGCTTCTGCGGGACCTTGGGGTAGAAGAGGCCAACCTTCTCGAGGGTGATGGCCGACTCGACGGGCAGCAATTCGACGGGGATCGGCGTGTTGATGCACATCTTCGGCATATAGGGGCAGACCGGCTCGTCCAGGGTGAAAAGCATCTTGCAGGTGACGCACCAGTAGCGCCCGGACGCAGAATGCGTGCCCTTGGGCAACGAGCGCACGCGCTCCCTGATCTGCTGCTTGTCGTCGAACATCGTTATCCTCTCGTGCTCGGGTCTCACGTGCGCACCGAGGCCTGGACTCGCCGGCCGCGGCATGGGACCAGCCGCCGAGCACTGGCATGCTCAGATACCCCACCGCCGCGTGAGTCCGGCGTGACCGGTGAGTCGTACGCGCGACGCGTCTCTTCGTCCGTCAGGACGTCCTGGATGCGCTCCTGCCATTCCGTCGAGTCCCACGTGCCCAGGCGCTGGTGGGTCTCGTAGTAGTTCTGCGGGATGGGGTGGGTGCCTACGACCACATCAAGGCCGTACTTCTGCGGCAGGAAATCAGCGAATGCACCCAGTCTGGGGCAAGGCGGATAGCCGACCACGAGCCCGGTGGCGAGGTGCACCACATCGGCGCCGTTCTTTTTCATCTCTGCGGGAGCGTATTCCACATTGCCGCCAGGGCATCCGCCGCAGGTGGTGTAGCCGACAAGTTCGACGTCTTCCCCCGCGTAGCGGGCAAAGGCGCCCTCCCGAGCGCGCAAGGCCCTCAGGCACTTGCCCCCGGCGCAGTTGTGATAGCGGTCGCAGATGATGATGCCCAGCGTGTTGAGGAGTTCGCCGCCGGGCTCGCCGACGTGAGCTCGAGCAGCTCTACCTCCTCTTCTGGCTGCACCAGTCAACGACGCCGCGCGACCTGGCCCCATTCATCAGCCCACCGCGGGGCATCTTCGCTACGCGCTCCCCGGGCCACCCTAATCCCCTAGGGCTCACGATCGTACGGCTGATCGAGCGGCAGGGTCGCATCCTCATCGTGGAGGGCGTCGACATGTACGACGGCACGCCGCTGCTCGACATCAAGCCCTATGTGGAGCGCGGTGGCGCGAGGCGCGGCGGCCCGCACGCGTCACTCTGAGGTCACGCCTTGCCGGGAAGCAGCAGCGCCAGCTCGTCGGCGAGCCGCGCCGCGCGTGCACGACGCATCTCCGCGCCGGCCTCGCGGAGCACGTAGCTCGGCCCCTTGTTGACGTCGCGCTGGGTGATGAGTACGTCGATGCCCTGCCCGACCAGCCACTCGGCTACGAGGATCCCCTTCTGCTTCACGACCGCACGGTGCGGGTTCTCGACGATCTCCTGCCGTAGTACCTGAGCGTCGGCGGTGCGTATCTCGGCGAGGCCGAAGACCGGGGCCTCGCCGAACTCGCCGCTGATGTCGCCATCAGGCGAAGCCAGGGGCACGGCGACGTGGAGGATGTCGCGCCGCCGCGGCTCGACGTGCAGGCTGACCCGCTCCATGGCGGGGATCGCTTCGCGGATCTGCGCCTCGAGGTGCTTGCTGGCCGCATGGGCCTTGGCGAGATCGTCGGTGCGCAGGCGCAGCGTGGCTTCGAGGAACAGATAGCGGCCGGCGCTGCGCGCCGCCAGCGAGCCGACTTGCGAGACAAGCACCTCCGACTCGAGGATGCGCCGGATCCGCGTCAGCGTGCCGGCATCGACAGACGCGTCGAGCAGCACCTTCATGCCGGCGACCAACAGGCCCCAGCCGGCGTAGACGGCGAAAGCGAGGATGACGACCGCCGCCACGTGGTCGATGTTGAAGCCCGCGTAGGTGGACACGACGGCGACCAGCGCCAACGACGTGGAGAGCACATCGGTCTGGCGATGCTTGCCGTCGGCCACCAGGGCCGGCGACGGGCCGCCGCCAAAGGCAATACGGGCGCTCGCCGAGTCGCATACGCCAACCTCAGCTCACGCCCGGTCACGATCTCCGCAAACGCCCCCGGCAGCCGCTCGCCAAGGAGCGTCGTCGCCCGCTTTCCGGAAGGTGCGCTCCGCCTCCTCGACCGGTGAGTCAAGAATTCCGGCGGCGGCGGCCGATCGACTGAGCTAGACTCCCGGGGACACAACGGAGGTGTCTCATGACCGTCGCGCTGACGCCGAAAACGACTATCGGCACCCTTCTGAATGAGTATCCCTTCCTGCTCTCCTTCCTCGCCGGCTACCACCCGGAGTTCAAGCGGCTCACCAACCCCGTCGCCCGGCGAACGGTGGGACGTCTGGCCACGATCGAGAGGGCTGCTGCCATGGCCGGCGTCCCTACGGCAACCTTGCTTTCCGACATCGCAGCCGCGATCGCCGCCAAGACCGGACACTCGCCCAGCATCGGGCAAACGGCCGCCGCCGGCATCGATCCCATCCGGCAGGAGGAGCTCAAGGCGATCATCGGCGAGCTTCACGCCGGGCGCCGCGCCGACGAGGTCAAGCCGCGCTTCGCCGCGCTCATCCAGGATGTGGAGGCCACCGAGATCGCCGCCATGGAGCAGGCGCTCATGGATGAGGGTCTGCCGGAAGCCGAGGTGAAGCGCCTCTGTGACGTGCATGTGCAGGTCTTTGCCGAGGCGCTCGACACACACCCCGCAGTGGAGGTCCCGCCGGGACATCCCATCGATACCTTCCGGCGCGAGAACCGCGCGCTGCTCGAGGTCACGCAGGCCATGCGCGAGCTGACTGCGCGGATCGGCACGCCGGCTATGACCCCCGAGTGGGAGGCAAACAAGGCGGCGCTGGCGGACTCGGCAGAGCGTCTGGCAAAGGTTGAACGCCATTACCTGCGCAAGGAGCATCAGCTCTTCCCCTTCCTCGAGCGGCATGGGATGGAGGGCCCCACAAAGGTCATGTGGGCGCTCCACGACGACATCCGCGCAGTCCTTAAGGAGCTGCGTCGGGCACTGGCTGCCGACGACGCTTCGGCAGTACATCACGCCGCAAACGAGGCCGTGATCATGGTCGAAGACATGGTGACCAAAGAGGACAAAGTGCTCTACCCGATGGCACTCGATGTGCTCAGCGAGGAGGAGTGGCTCCAGATCCGGGCGGGCGAGGCGGAGATCGGCTACGCGCTGATCGGGGGTGTGCCACCCTGGCCGATCGGCAATGACGAGGCTGCGCCTGCGCCGCCCGAAGCAGCCGCCTCCGATGGGCTTCTCGCGCTGCACACCGGCACTCTCAATCTGAAGCAGCTCGATCTGCTGCTGCGTGCGCTGCCCATCGACGTGAGCCTCGTCGATGAGCACGACGAGGTGTGCTTCTACTCCGAGGGCGAACGCATCTTCCCGCGCTCACCGGGCGTCATCGGACGCAAGGTGCAGAACTGCCACCCGCCGGCGAGCGTGCACAAGGTCCAGCAGATCATCGATTCCTTCCGTGCCGGCGAAAAGGACGCGGCCGAGTTCTGGATCACCATGGGCGGCCGCTTCCTGCACATTCGCTACTTCGCGCTGCGCGACGTCGATGGCACCTACCGCGGCGTGCTCGAGACTGTTCAAGACGTAACCGGGATCCGGGCCCTTGAGGGAGAGCGGCGTCTGCTCGACTGGTAGCGGCGCGCCGAACCAGGGCCGAGCGACAGCGTGTACGCGGCGGCGGATCGCCATGCTGGTGCTCCGGCATGACACGAAACGCCTGCCCCCTGCCGACAAGCCCCCGGGTGAGGCCTCCAGGTGGCGACCGAGGGGCGGCAGGGCGCGCGTGGGGTCTCGTGCGCCCCCGCCGATGTGAAGCGGGTGCGACCCTGGAGGGAGGGGGGCGTGCCGCACCGGTAGACGTGCACCCGTTGACAGCCCGTCAATGGGAGTGGGGTGGCAGGTTGTCGTGCGCGTGCTCTGCGATGTGATGGTGCTCCTGCCCTGACGCCGACACCGGGTCCACGTGCACGGTGGCGTCGGACAGGTAGTGCAGGTGATGGAGCAGCTGATGCCGCACCTGCACGGCGACGGCGTGCCCCTGTTCAACCGAGAGGCCGCCCGGCACTGTGACGTTCACCTCCGCATGCATGCGGTGGCCGATCCAGCGCACCCTCGTCTCGGTCACCTCGACCACGCCCGGGGTGTGGTTGACGGCGTGACGGATCTCGTCGACGACCTCAGGGTCGACGCCGTCGATGGCGCGGCTGAACACGCTCTTCGCCGATTGCCAGACGATGCGGAAGATGGCGATGCTGATGGCGAGCCCGACGAGCGGATCGGCAGGCCGGAAGCCGAGCCACACGCCGAGGGCGCCGGCGAGCACGGCGAGGCTGGTGAAGCCGTCGACGCGGGCGTGGTAGCCGTCGGCGACGAGGGCGGCGCTGGCGATGCGCCGCCCGGTGCGGATGCGCACCTGCGCGACGATCTCGTTGCCGGCAAAGCCGATCAGGGCGGCGACTGCCACTGCCGCCACGTGGCTGACGGTCTGCGGGTGGGCGATGCGCAGCACCGACTCGCAGGCGGCGTAGAGGGCGCTGAAGAGGATGGTGAGCACCACGGCGATGCCGGCGAGGTCCTCGACGCGGCCGAAGCCGTAGGTGTAGCGCTTGGTCGGCGGCCGCCTGGCGAGCGAGAAGGCGGCCCAGAGCGGCACCGCGGTCAGCGCGTCGCCGACGTTGTGCGCCGCGTCGGCGAGCAGAGCGACGCTGCCGCTCAGCACCACGATGGCGATCTGGACCACCGCCGTGGCGCCGAGGACGAGGAGCGACCACCTGACGGCGCTGATGCCCTGGGCGCTGGCGAGCAGCCCGGGGTCCACGGTGCCGTGCGTGTGGCCGTGGCCGTGGCCACGACCGTGGCCGCGCGCGCGTGCGTCGCCGGAGACCACGGTCACTCCTGGGCGCCGCTGTCTGGCCTGCGCGCCGCCACGCCCAGAAGCATGCCGTGCATCAGCGGGCCGGAGGTGATCTGCCGGAAGCCTGCATTCCAGACGAGGCGCTCGAGGGCGTCCTCGGGGTCCGGATGCGTGCCCAGCACGTGCGCCGCCAGGTGGTGCGCCCCTTTTGCCGCCGGCGAGGCCATGTCGGCGACGAGCAGCCGTCCGCCCGGCCGCAGCACGCGCCGCACCTCGCGAAGAGCCCGTAGCTTGAGGCCGCCGGGCAGATGGTGCAACACGAGGCGGCTGACGGCGACGTCGAACGAGCCATCCTCGAAGGGGAGCGACTCGGCGAAGGCGACGCGGTATTCGGCCCGCGAGCCCTCCCGTGCCGCCCGGCTGCGGGCGCGGTCGATCATCTCCGGTGAGGCGTCGATGCCGACCGCGGCGCCCTCGGGGCCGACGAGCCGAGACGCGACCAAGGCGAGGTAGCCCGGCCCGGTCCCGACGTCGAGAACGCGGTCTCCGGGGCCGACGTTGGCACGGGCGAGGATTGCGCCGTCGCTGCCACGAATGAAGCGCCCGGCGACGATGTCGTAGAAGCCGCTGCGATGCATGACGATGCTGGAGCGCTCTGGGTGAGTGTGGCTTATGGCGTTCCCTCCGTCGGAAAGTCGTGGTCGTGAGCGGGAAGCGCGGGCGGCGTGCCGTCCGCGGGAGGCGTGTGCAGCTCGCGTAGGAAGGCGCGCAGGCCGACGAGCAGGGCCTCGGCCTCGGCCTCGGTCATTCGCTTCAGGACGGCGGAGACGAGCTGCTCGGCCTCGCCGTGGATGGCGTCGAGCGTCGTGCGCCCCTGCTTCGTCGCGCGGAGCAGCACGCGGCGGCGATCGCCCGGGTCCCCGAAGCGCTCCACCAGATCGCGGGAGACGAGCTCCTCGGCGACGCGCGTCGCGAGTGGCGAGGGCAGCGTGAGGTGAGCGGCGAGGTCCGACATCGAGCAGGGCTCGGCGGCGATGACCGCGGCGAGCGCCATCATGCGGGCGTTAGTGAGCCCGAGCGCCTTGCCCGTGGCGGTCTGCTCGACGCCCAGATGCGTCGTCGCGTGCCGCAGGACCGGCATGAGACGGCTGAGGTCTTCGGTGTGATGCGGCACGGGCCCTCTATCTAGCTGTCAGACGACAATAGTTATCGTCTGAAAACTAGATGAGACGGCGGGCCGGTGTCAAGAGGGATGCCACTCGTCCTCGAGAGGCGCAATGCGCACATCGCCACACGCTTGTAACCCGAATGTCCGGCACAAGCCGCCCGTTTCCCTCGGTCGGGCGTCGCGCGGACCGGCGTAAGGGTAGTATTCTTGTCGCGACGTGTCAGGAAGGTGAATGATGTCAGTCGTTTTTCGAATCGAGCTTGAGCGCGAAACAGACGGGCGTTGGATCGCTGAGGTAGTCGAGCTGCCCGGCGTGCTCGCCTATGGGGCGACGCAAGACGACGCCATCGCTCGCGTGCAAGCCCTTGCTTTGCGCGTTGTGGCCGATCGCCTGGAACACGACGAAGCCGGTCGCGAGTTCCTGAATATCTCCTTCGCGGCTGCGTGAGCGACTGGCCGAGCACGCGCGCCAGGCTCGTGCTCGCCGCCCTGCTGCGCATCGGCTGGCGGGTCGAGCGCCAGACCGGCTCTCACAAGATCCTCGTTCGCCCAGGCTGGCCCAACCTCGTCTTTGCCTTCCACGATCGCGACGAGATCGGGCCACGCATGCTCGCACGCGTTGCCAAGCACAGTGGTCTTCGCCCAGAGGACCTGTGACGCACAGATCATGGATGAGTTCGCCCGCTCGTTCGCGGACCCCCGACCTCAGCGACGAGCTGTTCACGACAATCCTTGGCTGGGGAGCCTTCCGCGCTTTCAAGGATGCGGTTCACTCGCCGCGCCGTGCAGCCAGGCTGGTACCGCTTGCGGCGCGCAGACGAGACCTGCCGTTTCCTGGCACTCGATTTCGACAAGGCCGAATGGCGCCGGGCGATAGCGCAAGCGATGGCGGCAACGCCAGCCACCGCGCCCCGCGTCGTGCTGGCCACCGGCCGCTGCCTTGGCGAGGGACTCGATGATGCACGACTGGATACGCTGTTCCTGGCAATGCCGGTAGCCTGGCGAGGGCGGCTGCACCGCGTGCGCGGGCAAGGCAGATGCGATCATCTACGACTACGTGGACGATGGCGTGCCCGTACTGGCATATGTATCAGAAGCGGCTCGCCGGGTATCACGCGATGGGCTACACGGTCGACAGCGAGCCTAGATACGCCGAGCCCCTGACGTTCTGACCCCGCGGTCGCGCCAGCACTTCCGGATCGCGCAATCGCCGCCCCGCACGGTTTCCGTGATGCGCATCATACCTCTGCTTTGGCAGGGACCTCCACCTGGAGTGGCTGACGCAATCCCGTCATCTTACGTTGCGACACCGAGCGACCGGGTAGGCGACCGGACAACAGAAGCCGGTCACGTGCAGGGAAAACGTTGTATTGGTGACAACGGTTGGTGCCCCCGGAAGGATTCGAACCTTCGACCTCGCGCTCCGGAGGCGCGCGCTCTAATCCCCTGAGCTACGAGGGCACGGATGGGAATTGTAGCACGGCGCGCCCGCGTGCCGGTCCTCAGACCAGATGCTGAATGGCTTCGGCCAGGTCGACGTCGCGCACGGTGATGCCGCCGGCGCTGTGCGTGCTCAGCCGCAAGGTGACCTTGTTGTAGCGAATATCGATGTCGGGGTGATGCTGTCGCTCTTCGGCCACCTCGGCGAGATGCTCGACGAACTCCACGGCGTGCACGAAGTCGGCGAAGCGGAACGTGCGCGTGAGGGTGTCTCCTTCGAGCCCCCAATCGCCCAGCTCACCGAGCACCGCCTCGATCTGCTCCTGGTTCAGAGTGTCCATGAGCACCTCCCACAGGGGATCCGACCCGTCACCGTCTGTCTTCCCCGCGCCCGCGCAGCGCACGCTCAACGTCGCGTTTGGCGTCGCGGTCGGCCATGTCGTGGCGTTTGTCGTAGAGCTTCTTGCCGCGCGCCAGGCCAATCTCCACCTTAGCGCGTCCATCCTTGAAGTACACCTTTGTGGGGACTACCGTGTAGCCACGCTCGCGCACGCGCTGAGCGATGCGATCGATCTCGTGGCGGTGCAGGAGCAGGCGGCGCGGGCGCAGTGGATCGTGGTTCCAGATGTTGCCCTGGTCGTAGGGGCTGATGTGCGCTCCCACGAGGAAGAGCTGCGGGGCGACCGCGGTGCCCTTGACCTCGACGTAGCTGTCGCGCAGGTTGATGCGGCCCTCGCGCAGCGACTTCACCTCGGTACCCACGAGGGCGATGCCTGCCTCGTAGGTGTCGTCGATGAAGTAGTCGTGACGAGCCTTGCGGTTCTCGGCCACACGCTTGATGCCGGTCTCTCGTGCCATGAGGTTAGAGTACCGCATCGCCGCCGCGGGAGTGCGCGGGCGCCGGCGCACCGCGGGCGCCGCCCCGCTTAGCGTCTCTGCCCCGGCCCGGATGTCCCGGGCCGACGGCGGCGGGGCGCACGGCCCCCCGTCGCGCGCGACGCGGGCCGCCGCCCGTGAGGGGCCGCCGCGTGGGCGGCCTGAGCGAGCGCCGGCGCCAGGTCGACGCGACCGGCCAAACGGTCGACGCGCTCCACCCTCACGTCGACGGCGTCGCCCAGGCGGTAGTGACGCCCACTGGCAGAGCCCACCAGCGCCGTCTCGTGCTCGCTCACCTCGAGGCGCTCGCCACCCAGGCGCCGCGACGAGAGAAACCCCTCGAAGATGCCGGCGAAACGCACAAACAAGCCACCCCCGATGAGACCGACGATCTCTCCGCTGAACACGTGCTCCCAGCCCTCTTCCTGCAGGCGACGATCGAGCAGGAAGCACAGGGCGACCGCGTCGGCGTCCATCTCCAGACGGGCGATCTCACGCTCGCGGGTTGAGCAGTCTTCGGCGGCGGCGGCGAGCTCGGCGTCGCCAAGCTCGCCGCCGCCCTCCCCCAGGTGTAGCAGCAAGCTGCGATGGACCACCAGGTCGGGGTAGCGGCGGATCGGCGACGTAAAATGCAGATACGCCGGGCTGGCGAGGCCGAAGTGACCCAGGTTGACCGGGCTGTAGCGAGCCTGCTGGAGCGCTCGCAGCAGAAGCGTGGACCAGGCCTCCCGGCCGCGACCCTCACGAGCGCTCGTCTCGGCAACGCTGCGACTCAGGCGGCCGAAGGCCGCCGCGAGCTGCGTCGCCGGCACCCCCTCGGTGGCCGGAAATGCCGGTGTAGGCACGCCCAGCTCCTCGAGCGCGTCGAGCAGCTCGCGCACGCTGGCGGGCTCGGGGGGCTCATGCACGCGGTAGAGCGCGTGCGCCCTCTTGCGCAGCAGAAACTCGGCCACCGCTTCGTTGGCGGCCAGCATGAACTCCTCGACGAGCGCATGGGACGCCGTCTCGGGGCGCGCCGCCGCGCCGGCCAGCAGGCCGGAGCGTTCGAAGGCGTACTCAGGCTCGAAGGAACTCAGGGTGAGCGCGCCGCGCGCCTGACGGCGGCGGCGCAGCACCCCGGCCAGCTCGTTGGCCAGGAGCAACCGTGCCGCCAGCTCGTCGTCGGGCGCAACGGTAGCGTCGGGCGCGAGGGTGGTTTCGCCCACGGCGGTAGCTTCGCGCACGGCGGCAGCGTCGGGCGCCGCGGCGGCGGGCGCGTGGCCCGGCGCCGCTGGCGCGGCTTCGCCGATGATGCCGTCCACGACCCCGTACGTGAGCCGATGGTCGCTGCAGATCAGCGAGCGGTAGAACTGCGCGCCGGTGCGGCGGCCGTCGGCGGCGAAGGCGAACTCCACGGTAAGGCATTTGCGCGGTCTCCGTGGCACCAGGCTGCAGAGGTCGCTGCTGAGTGCCGCCGGCAGCATGGGCTCGGCGAACAGCGGCAGGTACACGCTCGACGTGCGGCGGCGCGCTTCCGCCTCAATGGCGCCGTCCACATCCACGAAGTACGACACGTCGGCGATATGCACATGGGCGCGATAACCGTCGCCTTCACGCTGCACGCTGATGGCGTCGTCGAAGTCGCGCGCCGTGTCAGGGTCGATGGTGAAGGTGGGCAGGGCGGTCAGGTCGTGGCGGCCGCGGTCCGCGCGCGCGGCGCGCGCTCCCACCGCGGCCGCCTCCTCGACGACCTCGCTAGAGAATCCCTGTGGCACCCCTCGCGCGTGCAGCATGGCGCGCAGCACGGCATCCAGGTCGTCGGCGCGTCCGAGCACAGACACGATGCGGCGGCGGTCGCCGTGCACGGGCACGGCCAGCACGAGCTCGTCGAGTCGCGGCGGCGCGCCACCCTTGGCGACCAGGTAGGAACGGGTATCGGCGAAAAGCGGCTCGAGCGACCAGAACTTGCCCCAGCGTGCGACGCGGTAGGGCAGTGGTCGCGCAGCGGCGTCGTGGCCGCCCGGCGAGCCGCCGGACGACGAAGGGTCGCGCGCCGCGGAGCCCCCGGCCGACGAGCCGCGAAACGCCGGCGAACCGCCGCGCGCGTGACCGTGGCGCGGCCGCGCCACCGGGGGTCCTAGGGCCGCCGCGCGAGGTACTTCAGCGCGGCTTGGAGCTGTTCGTCTTTCTTCGTCTTGGGGTTGTCTGTCACGACAACGTCGGGCGTGATGCCCTTCTTGTTGATGTTGGTGCCGTCTGGCGTGAGATAGACGGCCGTGGTGAGCTTGAGAGCGGCGCCGTTGCCCAGTGAGACGATGCTCTGCACCAGGCCCTTGCCGAAGGTGCGCGTGCCGATCACCCTGGCCCGATGGTGATCTTTGAGGGCCCCGGTGACGATCTCGGAGGCGCTCGCCGAGTAGCCGTTGACCAGCAGCACCAGTGGCTTGCGGGTCGCCACCGGACCCACCGCGCGGAGCACGTCGAGGGGCGAATGCAGGCCCTTGGTAGACGTGACCACGCCGGTCTGGAACACGTCGGTCACGTCGACCGCCTGGGTAAGCAGACCGCCGCCGTTGTAGCGCAGGTCGAGGATGAACGACTGCGCACCACGCTTCGCCAGCGTCTGCACGTCGGCGCGCACATCGCGGGCGGCGAAGCCCCCGAACTCATAGAGCTGTACGTAGCCGACCTTCTTGCCCCCGGCCTTGTCCATCTGCATACGGGTCTCGGGAATCTCGATGCGCCGCCGCGTGACGGTCACCTGCTTCACGGCGCCGCCGGCCTTGGGCTTGACACCCAGCCTCACCACCGAGCCCGCCTTGCCCTTGATGCGGGCGATCGTCGTATCGATAGGCTCGTTGGCCGTGGGCTGCCCGTTGACGGTCACGATGATATCGCCCGGCTGCAGGTGGGCGGCCGCCGCCGGCGACCCGGCGAACACGCTGGTGAGCACCAGGCCCAGTTTGACCTTCTCGAGCGCCGCGCCGATGCCCACGTACTGTCCGCCAATCGTCTCTTGAAGCGCGCTGGTCTGCTGCGGCGACATGTAGACAGTGTACGGGTCGTTAAGCGATTTGAGGGCGCCGTTGATGCCGGCCTGATTTAGCTTGTTCGCGTCGACCGCCTTGTAGTAGCGCGCCTGAAGCTCCTGGATGATGCGCTGCTGCAGGCTCGCGCTGCCCAGACCGGTGCCTTCTTGCGCGGTGCCCACGCGCGTCACGTTGTCGCCGTGCAGGTACCACCCGGCGAAATAGCCCCCAAGAAACCCCAGGGACACGAGGAGAACGATGACGATGGTTCGCAGCGCGCGCATCAGCTACGCATGCCGGCCGCTGGCAAGCTCGCGCCGTTCAGCTCAGGTCCTGAGGTATCGCCGCAAGGCGACGACGCTGCCCAGCGCACCCAGCACAGTGCCCAGAATGGCCAGGGTCGGCAGCAGCCCCAGAGGCCAGGCGCCGCCCACCCACCATACGCGGAACACGCGCACGTCGAGGAAGTTGATCTGCGAGTTCTTGACCCAGTTGGCGAGCCCCCAGTTGGCCCCCCAGACGAAGACGGCCGCCAGCACGGCTCCGATGAGGCCGGTAACGAAGCCCTCGAGCACGAATGGCCAGCGGATGAACCAGTTGGTGGCGCCCACCAGACGCATGATCTCTACCTCTCGGCGCCGCGCGAAGATGCTCAGGCGCACCGTGGTGCTGATCAACAGCACCGCCGCGGCCGCGAAAACTCCCGTGGCGATCCACATGCCCCAGCCGATAAGGTTGATGGTGCCGAGCATCTTGCGCACCGTGGCCGCGGCGTACTTGACGCCGTCGTGCGTGCCCGGAGTGTTGTCGACCATAGGGTCGTTGAAGAACTGCGCCGCGACCGCGTCGACCTGACCCGCGTCTCTGACTTGAATCTGGTAGGAGGCCGGCAGCGGGTTAGTGACGAGGTTGGAGACGATGGTCTCGCCGAACTTCTGGGCGAAGATCTTGAGCGCCTGAGCCTTGCTGATGTACTGGTAGCTCTTCACCGCCTTGGCGCCGTTGATCGTGATGCCGTTGATCTTCTGCACCATCTGTTGGAGCTGCGCCGGATCGCTATTGGCGCTGTCTTTCAGGAAGACCTCGATCATGACGCGGTTCTTGAGGCTGGTGGCGCCCCTGTTGAGATTGTCGCGAGTGACCAGCACACCGCCCAGAATCCCTGTGCTGATGAACACGGTGATAATGGCCGCCATCGCCATCACCCAGTTGCGGCGCATAGAGCCGAGTGCCTCGCCGAGGAAGAAGCTAAAGCGCATCGCCGACCTCCTCTCTGACCTGGTCGTAGCTCCCGCGACGCTCGTCGCGCACGAGGCGACCGGCCTCGAGCTGCAGCACGCGCCGGCGCATGCGGTTGACCATGTCACGATCGTGGGTTGCCACGAGCACCGTGGTGCCCGTGCGGTTGATGCGCACCAGCAGCTGCATGATGCCCACGGCGGTCTCGGGGTCGATGTTGCCGGTGGGTTCGTCGGCGAGGAGCAACGGCGGATGATTAACGAAGGCGCGCGCCACGGAGACGCGCTGCTGCTCGCCGCCGGAGACCTCGTGCGGGTAGCTGTTGGTCTTCTCGGACAGCCCCACGAGACTCAGAATCTCGGGGACCTTGCGACGAATGCTGCGCCGCGGTTCGCCCACCACTTCGAGGGCGTAGGCGACGTTTTCGTAGACCGTCTTGTTGGGCAGCAGCTTGAAATCCTGGAACACGCAGCCGATGTTGCGCCGCAGCAGAGGCACCCTGCTGCTACGCAACGTGCCCAGATTGCGCCCGGCCACGAGGATACGGCCCGTGTCGGGCCGCAGTTCTTTGAGCACTAGCTTGATGAGAGTCGACTTGCCCGAACCTGACGGGCCCACGAGAAAGACGAACTCACCCTTGCCGATATGGCAGGTGAAATCGCGGAGGCCGACCACGTCGGGGTCGTAGACTTTGTTTACGTCTTCGAAGACGATCATGGGATGGCGTTTCTCCCTTGTCAGCCGCCTGAGGCCAAGTTCTGACTATACTGGGCTCGCTTGGCGAATCAACCCGGCCCCCCTCTGCGTGCCTGCGCGCGCCGCTCCACGGAGCGCCGCCGCCCATGGCCTGGCGCCGGCCGGCGGCCGACGGCCGGCGCGCCCGTGTGGAGGGGGTCGCCGCCGGTCGAGAAGGTCTTGCCTGAGCGATCCAAGGAGCACTGGTGTGGCCGGCGACCCCCGCTAGCAGTTCGGCGCCGTGACCCGGCCTCCTGCACGGCCCGGCGGCACTAGGGCCCGACCAGCAGAGAAGGTGGCGGCCCGCGAGCGAGCCGCCACCGTCGGTACGAGCCGACCGGGACTAGCAAAGCCTGGCGAGTCATTGCTAAGAGGGGAGGTCGACCCACGAGGGAAGCTACCAGAAAGTCGATTCCCGTGCCAAGTAAGACTTTCGTCTACGCATGCACAGTAGGCCTTCCTAGGCACCAGGCGGCTCTCGTAGAGACACACCACGAGCGGCCGCTGAGGCGACCACGGGCCGCCGGCCCGTCACACGAGGCGCAGGGCCAGTATCTCGAGGTCGTCGCTCAGCTTGCCGGCAAAGGCGGCCGCCGCGTCGCGTACGCCGGCGGCCACGTCGCGCGCCGAACGGCCGCGCAGCCCGGCGACAGTCTGCACGAGCCGCTCGTCGCCGAAGAGCTCAGCGCCGCACCGGGCTTCCACCACGCCGTCTGAGTAGAGAAGAGCGTAGTCGCCGCGCGCCAGCACTGTGTGCGCGTCGTAGTAGTCGCCGGAGAAGGCCCCCAGGGGATGGCCGTGGGAACCCTCCAGGAAACGGCACCCGTCGGCTGCAAGATGCACCGGAGCCGGGTGGCCGGCGCTCGCGTACGTCGCTTGGCCGGTAACCGTGTCGAGCACAAGCAGCACTGCGGTCACGTAGTCCCACGATGCCTCGCGCTGCAGCAGGACCTCGTTCGTCTTGCGAAGGATGAACGCCGGCGACGTATCTACCATGGCGAAGGCCCGCACGGTGCTCCTCACGGTCTCGGTGAGACCCGCGGCGCGAATGCCCTTCCCGGCAACGTCGCCGACGATCACGCCGACCGCCGAGCCGGGCAGCACGAACACGTCGCTGAAGTCGCCGCCCACAAGCTCCGGTTCGTAGGCCGCCTGCGCCACCACACCGATATCGAGTCCCATCACCTGTGGCAGGGGGTGCACGAAGTTCGCCTGAAGGGCCACGGCGATACGACGCTGCTCCTCGAACAACCTGGCGCTCTCCAGGGCCGCCTCTTCGGCGGCCTTGCGCGCCGAAATATTGGTGCCCGTCATGATGAAGCGCAGGGCCTCCCCATCGCCGTTGCGCTCCACCACGCGCCCCTTGGCGTGCACCCACACCCAGGAGCCGTCCCGGGCGCGCAGGCGGTACTCCTGCTCGAAGACTGGCGAGCGCCCCTCGAAGACGTCGGTCAGGAGACCAAGGCTGGCGGCCCGGTCCTGCGGATGCAGCGTCGCCGTCCACCAAGCATCGAGACCGTCGATCAGCTCGCGGGGCTCGTAGCCCAGCATCGCCTGACAGCCCGGGGTTGCCCTTACCGTGCGCAAGCGCACGTCCACGTCCCACACGCCGGACTCGCTGGCCTCCAGCGCCAGGCGGAGCATCTCCTCGCTGCTGCGCAGTGCGTCCTCGGCACGGCGGCGCTCGATCGCGTAATGGATCGCCCTCGTCAGCAGGGGGCCGTCGACCCGACCCTTCGTAAGGTAGTCCTGGGCCCCCAGGCGCACCGCGCGCGTGGCTAGCGCCTCGTCGTCGAGTCCCGTGAGCAGGATCACGGGCACCTCCGGGGCCTGGCTGTTCACCGTCGCGAACGTGTCGAAGCCGCGACTGTCCGGCAACGTCAGGTCGAGTAGCACGGCGGCGACCGGCGGGCCGTCTGACTGCAGGCGCCGCAGACCATCCTCGAGGCGCGACAGCCACTCTACCTCGAAGTGCCCATCACCCTCGTCGAGCAACACCTCGATGAGACGCGCGTCTCCCGGGTTGTCTTCGATGAGAAGGACTCTCGGCCGCACCCCGACAGCGAGGTCCGATGTGGGATCTGCCGCGGTCATGCCTCGGTCTTACCCGTGGGGAGCTTGACGACCGTGAGCCAGAAGTTCTCGACCGACTTGATGACCTCGAGGAACTGGTCCAGGTCGACCGGCTTGGTGATGTAGCAGTTGGCGTGCAACCGGTAGCTGCGCATAACGTCTTGCTCGGCCTGGGAGGTGGTGAGGATCACCACGGGGATGTGCTGTAGAGACGAGTCGGCCTTGACCTCGGCAAGCACTTCGCGCCCATCCTTCTTGGGCAGGTTGAGGTCGAGCAGGATCAGGTCGGGGTACGGTGCGTCGGCGTAGCCATCCTGCCGGCGGAGGAAGGCCATTGCCTCCACCCCGTCGGGTACCACACTGATGTGGTTGAGAACCTTCGCCTCCTTGAGAGCCTCCATGGCCAGACGGGCGTCGCCCGGGCTGTCTTCGACCAGCAGAATCTCGATGGGTGGGACCGGCGTCATGAGCCGTCTCCTTTGATCGGCAGGGTGAATGAGAACGTAGAGCCCTTGCCGGGCTCGGACTCGACCCAGATACGCCCGCCGTGGCGGGAGACGATCTTCTTGCACAGCGCCAAACCGATGCCCGTGCCGGCGAACTCACCGCGCCCGTGCAGGCGCTGGAAGATGATGAATATGCGGTCGGCATACTGGGCATCGAGGCCGATGCCGTTATCGCGCACGGCGAACACCCACTCCCCGTCACCGCGCGACGCCGAGACCTGCACCTGGGGCGGTTCTTCGCCGTGAAACTTGATGGCATTAGCGATGAGATTCTGCAGCACCTGCACGAGCTGGTCGGCGTCGGCCGACACCGTCGGCAACCGGTCGACCATCACGTGCGCGCCACTCTCCTCGATGGCCACCTTGAGATTGGTCAGCGCGCGTTGAGCCACGGCGTCACAGTCCGTATCGACCAGCGGCTTGCCCTGCGTGCCGACGCGAGAGAAGGCGAGCAGATCGCGGATGAGATCCTGCATGCGGTTGGCGCCGTCGACGGCGAACTCGATGAACTCGTCCGCCTCGTCGTCGAGCTTGCCTCTATAGCGGCGCGCCAGAAGCTGCGTGTAGCTCGCCACCATACGCAGCGGCTCCTGAAGGTCGTGCGAGGCCACGTAGGCAAACTGCTCGAGGTCGGCGTTGGAGCGTGCCAGCTCCTCCTTCTCCGCTCGCAACGCCATCTCGACGCGCAGGAGAGCGCGTTCGGCGCGCTTACGCTCGGTGATGTCACGGGCGGCGGCGAAGACGCCCACCGGGCGGCCGGCCTCGTCGCGGTACACACTGGCGTTGTAGAGCACATCGGTGTACTGGCCGGAGACGTGGCGAATGGCCAGGGGGTAGTCGCGCACGAACCCCTCGTTGAAGACCTTCTGGTAGCCGACCCGCGCGCGCTCGGGCTCGGTGAAGTAGTCTGAGAAGTCGGTGTCGATGAGCTCCGCGCGGGCGACTCCCGTGGCTCTCTCGGCGGCGATGTTCACATCGGTGATCTTGCCCTCGCTGGAGATCGTGACGAGCGGGTCGAGGCTGGCCTCGAGAAGGCTGCGCGAGTAGACCGAGGCCGCGCGCAGCTGCTCTTCTGCCTTCTTTCTCTCGGTAACGTCTCGAGCGGCCGCAAAGACGCCCGCGACCTCGCCGTCCGCGTCTCTGTACAACGTGCCGTTGTAGAGAACCTCCATGATCCTGCCCGAGGTGTGGCGGATGGCCAGCGAGTAGTCGAGCACGGAGCCCTGGTCGAAGGCGTGCCGGTAGCCGGCGCGCGCCTGCTCGGGGTCGGTGAAGTAGTCGGAGAAGTCGGTGCCGATGAGCTCCGCCCTGACGACCCCGGTGGCCTTCTCGGTGGCGGCGTTCACGTCGGTGATCTTGCCGTCCCGGCCGATGGTCACTAGCGGGTCGAGCGCGGCCTCGAGAAGGCTGCGGGAGTACAGAGAGACCTGCCGCAACCTCGCCGTTTGCCGGCGCAGAGCGTCGGCGGCGGCGGCCGAGACCAGACCCGCGGTGCACCAGATGGCGATTGAGACCAGGGTCGCGAGCCACGAGCCCCGAGCTCCCAGGCTCGCGATGGTGGCGTAGTACACCGCCCCGCCGCCCAGCGCTGCCGCCAAGCCCACCAGCGGGCCGCCCAGGGCACCCGCCACGATCGCGACCAGCGCCATCAGCGACCCCGGCAGGCCGAGGACCTGCCTCGTCTGGTTCACCGCACCCAGCGCCACGAGACAGGCGGACTCCAGAGCCAGGGCGACGCCGAGAACCAGCCATGGCCGAGAGCGGGGCGTGCGAACGACTCGGTCGACGTAGCGAGCTAGTCTCGAGTCACCCGGCCGCCGGCGCGATCCTTCACGGTGCCGCGAGCCCTCGGGCAGCGCATCCATAGCTTGCGCGCTGCCGTTCTTAGTCAGCATCGCGTGCGACGACCCCACGTACGCCAAAATGCATCCGTATGCGATTCATGGCCTGATTGCAATGCTACACGATGCGAGGGACGTGGTGCTCGATTCGCCGCTCTCCGGCGTCCGCGGGCACGCGCCGTGGGCAGGCCGGGCCGCGGTCAGTCCTTGCGCTGCACTGAGTAGCGCACCGTCTGCACGCGGATGAGGCCGTCGCGAAAGACGAACGTGTCGATGCCGTCTTCCACTTTGGCGTGAGCCGACTCGGCCGACCATTCCAGAAACAGGATGTCGTCGGCGAAGACGGTGTTGAGCGTCCACTGGGCTTCAGGAACGTCGCCGATCAGCCTCGTAAACGCCTGCCTGATGCCGTCTTTGCCGCGCAGCACGCCGTCGGGCGTGATGAAGATGGCGTCGTCGGAGTAGTCGCTCACGATGCCCTCCAGATCGCCCGCGCCTAGCACCTCTCCATGATGTTCGAAGACCTCTTCTGGGGTACGTGGATCGCTCATCAGTCTCTCCCTTCTCGATGAGGTTCGGTACGGGGCCTGCCGGTAGGCCGTCACGACGGAACGAGCACACCGCGCCCATGGATGCGCCCGGCGGCGAGGTCGTCGAGCGCCACATTGACCTCGGCGAGGCTGTACTCGCGCGTCTCCAGCCTGATCTTGCCGCGCGCCGCGAGGGCCATGAGCTCCGTCAGCTCGGTGTAGCTGCCCACGAGGCTGCCCACCACGGCGATCTCACGGAAGATCACGTCGATCGCCGGCAGATCGACGCGCCCACCGTAACCCACCAGAATATAGGTGCCGCCCTGGGCGAGCATCGCCGGACCCTCGATGGTCGTGCCGTGCTCGCCCACGAAGTCGACAACCACGGCCACCCCGCCGCCGGAGAGCCGGCGCACCTCCTCCACGGCATGGTCGCCGGCCGTGACACGATGATGGGCGCCGAGCCGCTCGGCCAGTTCCAGAGCCTCGTCGGAGCCGTCGACGGCGACGATCTCGGCGGCACAGAGCGCCCTGAGGCACTGTACGCCGATGTGTCCGAGGCCACCGAGGCCGATTACGGCACAGACGCTGCCGGGCGGTAGTAGACGCGCCGCCTTCTTCGCGGCGCGGTAGGCGGTAAGCCCGGCGTCGGCATAGGGGGCCACGGCCTTTGGCTCGAGGTTGCCAGGCAGCCTCAGCGTGGCTCGCTCCACCGTCTTCACGTACTCCGCGAAGCCGCCGTCGGTGCTCAGCCCGGGGAAGGCGCCGTGTTCGCAGTACATATCTTCGCCCCGGCGGCAGGCGGAGCACACGCCGTCGGTGATCAGTGGGTGAACGATTACCGCGTCCCCCGGTTGCACGGTGGTCACCGACGTGCCCACTTCCTCCACCCAGCCGGCGTTCTCGTGGCCGAGGGCGTAAGGAAGTCGCGGGTCCTGGATACCTCTCCAGATGCCCTCCATCACGTGCAGATCGGTGCGGCACACGCCCGCCCCGCCGACGCGCACAACAACCTCGTGCGGACCCTCGATCCGCGGCCGAGGCACCTCGTCGAGCTGGAGATGGGAATCGCCGTAGTCGTGGAGCCTGGCTGCCTTCACCGGGGGTCCCTCCTCACATGGCTAGTCTTACGTACCAACAGGTAGCCCGACTCGCGGTGTGTGAAACCGTCGCCGCTTGCCTCATGCGCTCATCGGGGTACAATCAAGAGTGTTTTAGCTTTGTTTCGGCCGAAGGATGGCCTCGAGTGACCGGTTGGAAGCCTTATGAGTGCGAGTTCTGCGGTGTCAAGGTCTACACCAAGGCGCTGCTTGATCATCACAAGTGGCTGCTGCACGGGCAGCCCGCCGGGTCGGTGATGGGAGGACCGGTGACCTTCCGCTGTGCCACCTGCGCCGAGGAGTTCAGCGAGCGTAGGGAGCTGCTTGCCCACCTGACCTTGCACCGCGCTTCGCAAGACCCGCATGAACCGCAACCGACGCGGGCAACGCCGGCCGCGGCCCCGAAAGGCTCACGGAGCTCCGCCAAGCGGCGCGTCGCCGCATAAGGTCGCGGGCGCGGCCGAGAAGCGTCGTGGCCGTGGTTCTCTGCGCGCTGGCCTCGGCGCGATCGGACCTACCGCGGGCGGGCCTCAGGACCTCGACGAGCTTGCGGAGCTCCAGGGCTGCTCAACAGGGCGAGGGTGCTGGAGACCGTTCGCGAACGTCTGCCGCTCCTTGGCTCGCGAGCGCGCCGCGCGCAACGCCTCGAGGAGCGCTGGCGGCAGACCTTCGTTGTACTCGCTCACCTGCCGGCTGAGGTTCGCGACCTCGGCCTCCGCCTCATCGAGCTTGGCGGCGAAGAACTGGTTCGCCGCGGCGGCTATCGGGTGCTCGGCGACATAGGCAATGACCAGGCGCTCCTCGGCCAGATCGAGCTCGGCGGCGAAGCCCAGGTCGCTGCCGTCCTCGCTGAGCCGCGCCAGGGTGCCGGCCCCCACGAGCGGCACGTAGAGCTCCGCGCGCGTCGCCGGCACCAGCGAGAGCGCGTGCTCGGCTCCCGGCGCGCCGGGGACGCCCAACCTCACCGGCCGCGGGATGCCGAAGCTGGCCCTGCGCACGCGTACCGGCGCGAGATAGTGTCGCTCGGCGATCTCGTCGGCCAACGACTCCGGCTTCTTGGAGAGAAGCGTATCGTCCCCAACCAGGTCGACCTCACGCAAGGCACTCTCGCGCAACGCATCAAGCCGTTCGGCAACGCTCATCTGTGTGACCTCCAAGGGCGGGTTCCGCCGGCAAGTCTACCTGATACCGGGTCGCATGCGCGCGCTTTCGCACGGCGGTGGCCACGCCTGGGGCCAGACCGGCCGGCGGCTCGCGCGGCGACCTTCAACGAGCGCGACGCGCGCGCGGAACGGTGGCGATAGGCATGCGCCAACCCATGCCGAAAGCCAGGTCGGTGACCTTCAGGCCGGGCGCCGCCTGCTTGCGCTTGAACTCGGCGGCACCCACGAGCCACGCTACTCTCTCCACGGTGGCCCGATCGCGACCTAGCGCCACGATCTCCTGCACGCCGCGATGCTCTTCGATGAGAAGCCTGAGAATCGCGTCCAGCTCGTCGTAGGGCGGCAGGCTGTCCTGGTCGGTCTGGTCAGGCCGCAGCTCGGCCGACGGGGCCTTGGCGATGATCGCCCCGGGGATCACCTCACGGCGGCGCGTTTCATTCAGCCAGCGCGCCACCTGATACACCAGCGTCTTCGGCACATCCGAGATAACCGCGAGGCCGCCCGACATGTCTCCGTAGATGGTGCAGTAGCCCACCGCCAGCTCCGACTTGTTGCCCGTGGTGAGCAGCAACGAATGGAACTTGTTCGAGAGCGCCATGAGCAGGTTGCCGCGGATGCGCGCCTGCACGTTCTCCTCCGTGACGTCGCGGGCACGGCCGGAGAAAGCCGGAGCCAGGGCGCGCTCGAAGCCCTCCATGATGTCCGTGATGGGCACTGTGACGGTGCGCACCTGCAAGCCGGCGGCGAGCGCTTGCGCATCGCTGATGCTGCCGGGGCTGGAGTAGGGCGACGGCATGAGCACACAGAGAACGTTCTCGGGCCCCAGAGCCTCGGCGGCCACCGCCGCCACGACGGCCGAGTCGATGCCCCCCGAGAGGCCGACGAGGGCACTCTGAAAACCACTCTTGGCGGCGTAGTCCCTCACGCCGAGCACCAGCGCCCGCCACACCTCGGAGGCGGGCGCAAAGTCGTCGGCGGCGAGCGCGGAGGTTGCGCCGTCGCCGTACGAACGGCGACGTTTCGCCGGCTCGCCGGCCAGCTCGTCCAGGTCGACCATCAGCACATCCGCGGCGAACGCCGCGGCGCGCGCTACCAGCTCTCCGCCGGCGGCGAAGGCGCAGCTGCGACCGTCGAACACCAGCTCGTCGGCGCCGCCCACCTGGTTCACGTACAGCACAGGCAGGCCGTACTTGCGGGCGATCGCAGCGAGCATGGCCTCGCGATGCTGCTGCTTGCCGATGGCAAAGGGCGAGGCCGAGAGATTGATCACACACGTGGCGCCGGCCTGCGCCAGGTCTTCGAGAGGATCGCTGTGATAGCGCCGGCGCTGCCAGAAGTCGCGATCGTTCCACACATCCTCGCACACGGACACGCCAAGCCTCCGAGCGGCCCGCGGCCCGGCCGGCAGCGGCGGCGACGCGCCCGGCTCTCCGGCCGGCCCTCCGCCCCACTCCAGGATCTGCGGCCCGCCGGCCGGCTCGAAGTAGCGGTCTTCGTCGAAGACGTCATAGGTGGGCAACAGAGTCTTGCGAAAGACGTGCTGCACCTCGCCGCGCCGCAGCAGAGCCGCGGCGTTGAAGAGCGGCCGTCCGCTGTGGCCCTGGTTGGCCTCGGCCAGCCCCACGATCAGGGGCGGCCCCTGCGCCAGCTCGCGAGCCAGCGCCCGGCAAGCCTCCCAACTGTGCTCCACGAATGAACGGCTGAGCAGCAGGTCGCGTGGCGGATACCCGAGCAGCGAGAGCTCAGAGGCGACCGCCAAGTCGGCGCCGGCGCGCGCCGCGACGCCGGCAGCCTCGAGCAGCAGATCGGCGTTGCCGTCCAGGTCGCCGACGGTGGGATCGATCTGCAGGAGCGCGATCTTCATAGGGGAGACGCTATCACGCCTCCAGGCTCGCCGCCTCGCGCAACAGCTCCGCCAGGTCCAGGGGATCCGTAGCCATGCGGATGCGACCTTGCGCGTCTCGAGGCCACTCCTTGAGCGGCCGGTCACGATACAGCTCCAGGCCGTTCCCGTCGGGGTCCTTGAGATACACCGCCTCACTCACGCCGTGATCGGCGGCGCCGTCCAGCGGCCAGCCGGCGTCTACCACGCGACGCACGGCGGCGGCCAAGGTAGCTCTGTCCGGGTAAAGGATCGCCACGTGATACAGGCCGCTTGAGCCGGGCGGCGGCGGCGCGCCACCGCCCGACTCCCAGGTGTTCAAGGCCACGTGATGATGGTAGCCGCCCGCCGCGAGAAACGCGGCCGAGTCGCCGTACTGTGCGGTCACAGCGAAGCCCAGCACGTCATGGTAGAACTCAACGGCCCGCGCCAGGTCGGCCACCTTGAGGTGCACATGGCCGATCTTCGTGCGCGGATCGAGGGCGGCGGGCAAGCTACGCCGCCTTGATCAGATCGGGCGGCCGCCGCTCGAGGGCGGCTCTATCCCAGCGCGCCCAGGTCGGCAACGGCCTCGTAGGTCGAACGAAAGAACCCGAGCAGCAGCGCCCCCGGGTCGGCCGCGGCGGCCACGTCGTCGTAGGGCAGCACAAACAGACCGCCCAGACCGGGCATCTCGACCCATCGCGTCTGAGCTGGGCTCACCTTCGCCGACCCGACCTCGGCAGGGGGCGGAAAGGCGATGGCCGTGAAAGCCGGGGCGGGCATCTGCGCAGTGCCGAAGTTGAGACCCACGCTCATGGCCTCGGCATCCAGAGAGCCGGTCATGATCTTGGGAAGGCCCGCCGGCGGCTCCATCGAGCGGCCCGAGAACCGTGACATGCCGAAGTCGAAGCCTCCCCAATACAGGCTCGGCGGTGACTGCTTACCCCAGTAGCCGCTCTGGAACTGCTCCATGACCGAGCCGGCGCGAAGCATCGCCTGCCAGAGAAGGTTGGCCTGCCGCGCGTCGTACTCGCCGGGGGCGGTGTTCTGATCGAACGCGACAGGGTCCGGCACCTCCTGCGGCAAGGGGTTGATGGCCACCGCCACGTCGAGCTCGGCGAGGGCGGCGCGCACGCTGCCGTAGAAGTCGGCCACGGTCGGCGACCCGAGCGGTACCACCACCCTGCGCCCGTCGCTACGCACAAACCGAGCTTCGTGCGTGATGAGATCAAGGTTGACGCCGAGTGTGCCGCCGGCCACCTTCAGCGGGCCCGTGGTGAACCCGTCGACACCGAGCTTGAGCGGTGCGTGCGCCCACTGCGCGAGCGGCGGTGTGAGAGCAAGCCGCAGCTTGCCGATGATCTGCGTATACATGTGGAGCGTGTTCCGTGTGGAATCGTAGGCCTCGTAGTCGAGCCGTGGCCATTCATCGACGTTGCTCATGTCATGCCTCCGAAGTGGAGTTGCCTACCAGGATCTTGGCGAGACCGACACGCAGCGCCGACGCCTCCTGCTCGTTCACGAAGCGTCCGACATACTGTTGCAGGTCTTCGTCAAGCAGCGGGGCGGCTCGGCGCAGCATGCCCCGCCCTTCATCGGTGATGCTTGCCCACACGCCGCGACGATCGCCTTGGCACGCCAGTCGCTCGGCCAGAGCACGCCGCTCCAGGTCGTCGACGAGACGCGTGACCGCGGTACGATTCACGAGCAGACGGTCGCTGATGTCGCGCATGCGCAGGCGGCCGCTGGAGGCGGCGGAAAGATTCGCGAGCACGTCGATCTGTCCGAGCGACACGCCCAGGTGCGCCTCCAGATCGACCGCGATCTTGTCCTCTAACACCCTGCTCACCTGGAGGATCGCGACGAACAGATTCATTGCGTCGGCTGGCGATGCTCCCGGGGGCGGCGGCGGGAGCTGAGTGAGTTGCGGCGCCTCTGTGGGTTCAGGCTTCATCATGCCCTGAGTGTGCCCGGTCTCTCCAGAAACAATCACAATTGAAATTATCGCTGGTGCGACAACCCGCCGTGATGGATCGGGGCGCTCGCCCGCAACGTAGACCGCGGTTGGTGCCCAATCCACGGCCTGGCCACGGCGGGTCAGCGCCGTGGCCCCGGGGAGAGGCGCGCCTGACCGCGATCAGTGAGCGGTCTGGTTACGCCGGCCCGCTCGTTAGCCCGCCGGCGGCGGCTAGCGTCGGATGCCGCCTACGCCGGCCCCGACGTTGATTCGCCTGGCGCAGCCGCTCAATCGAGGAAGTCGCGCAGGCGCTGCGAGTCGCGGTAGGCCTTGAGCTTGGCGAGCGTCTTGGCCTCGATCTGGCGGATGCGCTCGCGGGTGACGCCGAACTTCTGGCCCACCTCTTCGAGGGTGCGCGGGTGCTCGCCCTTGAGGCCGAAGCGCAGCTCGATAACTCGGCGTTCGCGGGAGGTAAGCAGACCGAGCACACGCACGAGCTCCTCGCTCTGCGCCATGAGATCGACCTCTTCCACGGGAGAAGGCGACTCGGTGTCTTCGATGAACTCCACGAGCTGCGAGTCGCCCTCGTCGCCGATCGGCGTATGCAGGCTCACCGGCTCCTGGCTGATCTTGAGGATCTCGCGCACCTTGCCCGGCGTGGTGCCCATCTCGGCGGCGATCTCCTCGGGGGTGGGCTCGCGACCGATGTCTTGCAGGAGCTGACGCTGCACGCGGATGAGCTTGTTGATGGTCTCGACCATGTGTACCGGGATACGGATCGTGCGCGCCTGGTCGGCCAGCGCCCTGGTGATCGCCTGGCGGATCCACCAGGTGGCATAGGTGGAGAACTTGAAGCCGCGCCGGTAGTCGAACTTCTCGACGGCGCGGATGAGCCCCAGGTTGCCCTCCTGGATGAGGTCGAGGAGCGGCATGCCTCTGCCCATGTGCCGGCGCGCGATAGACACCACAAGGCGCAGGTTCGCCTCGGTGAGCTTGCTCTTGGCCTCCATGTCGCGCCGTTCGATACGCTTGGCCAGCGAGACCTCTTCTTCGGCGGTGAGCAGCGGTACCTTGCCGATCTCCTTGAGGTACATGCGCACGGGATCGTTGGTCGCGGTCTTCACCGAGAGGTCGAGCTCGGCGGCGGGTTCTGCCTCGGCGCCCGGCTCGCCGTCGGCGGCCGGGCTGTCACTTTCGATCACGTCGATGCCAAGGTCGGCGAACGCGTTGTAGATCTCCTCGATCTGTTCGGGGGTGAGCTCCACGTCGCGCAGCGCGTCGGCGATGTGGGCGCTCTTCAAGTAGCCCTGCTCGCGCCCTTCTTCGATAAGAGCGCTCACCTCGTCCAGTAGAAGAAGGGGTGTGTGGTCTACGGATGCGCTGCGGTCTGCGGCAGATTCGGTCACTCGGCGTCTCCTGCCCGTTGTCGCGTGCTTCGGCCAGCGGTGTGGCCACTTCTGTAGCGGAGGCGGCACGCCGGAACGGCGGACGCCAGACGAACTACAAATGATAGTCGTTTTGTCGCCATCACGCAAGGGGCTGTTGACCCCAGTGCGGCGTAATCGAGAATAAGCGCATACACTCCCGTTACACGTCTGGACGCCGCGCCCGGCGCGGCGGCGGCGACACCTACGGACGGGAGGGAGTGACACCCTGTCTCGCAAAGGCTGGCTGCTGTTCATCGCCCTGTGCCTGATCTGGGGCATACCCTACATGCTCATCCGCGTAGCGGTGCGCGAGCTGTCGCCGCCGACGCTGGTGTTCTTTCGCACGGCGCCGGCAGCCTTGATGCTCATCCCACTGGCCCTCCGTCGCGGCGAGCTGCGCGCGCTGCTCACACGCTGGCGCTGGGTGCTCGCCTACACGGCCGCCGAGCTCGCCGTGCCCTGGCTGCTTCTGTCACACGCCGAACAGCGCCTGTCGAGCTCCATGGCCGGCCTGCTCGTGGCCGCCGTGCCCCTCATCGCGGCAGTGCTGTACCGCGCCGTGGGTGTAAGCGACCATCTCGACGCCCGCCGTCTGGCCGGGCTCGTGATCGGCTTTGCCGGCGTGGCGACGCTGGTAGGCATCGACCTGGGCGGCGCGCAGCCGCTGGCCGCCGCCGAGGTGCTGGTCGTGGCTCTGTGCTATGCCACCGGCCCGCTCATAGTGAGCCAGCGGCTGAATGGCTTGCCCAGTCTGGGCGTGGTTACCGCCTCGCTGGTCGTCACCGCTGCGGGCTACGCACCGGCCGGCCTTTACTTCGCGCCGGCGACCGTCTCGGCCCAGGTCGCGGCCGCGGTGGCCGGACTCGCCGTGGCCTGCACGGCCCTCGCCTTCGTCCTCTTCTTCGCGCTCATTCGCGAGGTGGGCCCGTCGCGCACCACGATCATCACCTATGTGAACCCTTTGGTGGCGGTGCTCCTCGGTGTGCTGCTGCTCGGCGAACCGCTCACGGTGGGCATCGCCGTGGGCATGCCGCTGATCCTGGTCGGTTCGCTGCTGGGCACCGCCCCGGCGCTCCGGCGAGAGGTCGCCGACGGGCGGGCCGCCAGCGGTCCGCAGCCCTGAGCCAAGAGCCTATCCCGGTAGGCCTGCACGCCCGGATGCGCCCGCGACGCCGGGCGGCGCCCCGGCTGGTAACCCGGCCGGCGTCGGTCAGGCGCTCGCGGCCAGCACTTCGTCGACCCAGGCGAGCCCCGCGATGGCGGCGGGAAAGCCGCAGGTGGTGATGGCCAGAAGAGCCGCCTGGCGCACCTCCGCGGAGGTGGCCCCGGCGGCCAGAGCCTTCCTCACGTTGGAGCGCACCGCACCTTCGGCCAGGGAGCCCACGGCAAGGCCAAGCTTGACGAGGCGTGCCGTGCGCTCGTCGAGAGGACCGGCCCCGTTGATCGCCTCACCCAGACCGTCGAGCGCCGCGGCCACACCGGGAAAATCGCGGCGAAACTCCACGTACACATCAGGAAGGTACTCCTCGCCCATGCCTGTCGCTCCTTGCCCTCGAGGACCCATGACGCGAACCCACCGCGCACCGTCGCGATAGTCATTTCACGAGGGCAGAGGGAGCAAACGGCCGCCCCGAAAAGAAGGCTCAGAGCCTATCCCGGTAGGGATGTGTGACCGAGGTGTTCGTGGGCCGACAGTGCGGTGCAGCTTCGTCGCCCCCCACCAAAGCGGGCCTGCGGGGCTTTTGGGGCGGTTCCGAGACGACTCCCTCGTAGCCGAGCTACGTGGGAGCCGGGCAGGGGCCGATGTGCCCACGGGCACATCGGGGCGTGCAGGCCTACCGGGATAGGGTCTTACCCGAGGTCGCGCCGCCAATCCCACTCGGGGGCGATCACCTGCGTACCCTCGGTCTCTTCGATCTCACGCCGCCAGGCGACGCGCTCGCCGACGCGTGCGCGCAGCCACCAGCGAATCGACTTGTCTTCATCCTCGATGGCCTCCCTGATAGAGGCAAGGCGCCCATACACCCTGGCGACCCCTTCCTCGGAGAGACCATAGTCGTCCAGCCTGTCGATAACCACTGCGAGGTTGGTGGTGATGTCGTGGTGGAGGCCCCAGTCGCGGGCGCACACCTCGGCGAGGTAGGGCACGTCGAGAGACGAGTCGTCGCCGACCTCGCGGAGCGGCACGTCCTTGACGAGAGCGATGACATCGTGCACGTCCTTCTGGTTGATCTTCCCGATCTGCATCTTGGCGATGAAGGCGTCGACCGGAGAGATCGCGTAGTCGTCGATATCGAGGCGCTCGTGAACGTCGACGTCGTGGTCCATGCGCATCACGTCAATGAAGACGTCGGCGTGATCGAACAGCGGTGGCTCCGCCGTGCGTTTCGCCGTGACCGGCGACGTCTTGTGCGCCTCGAGGGTCTCCGTCTTGATGAACTGCAGCTGCGCCGCATCGGTGGCCTGGCTCACGTAGCGGTTCTCGGTGTACCCCGCCCCCAGGAACACCTCGTGCAGCTCGCGATGCTGCTGCGAGAGCCCCACCAGGTCGATGTCTGAGTATTCGCGATCGATGAAGGCGAGATCGGTGCAGTAGCGCCGCACGGCAAGACCGCCGGTCAGCCGCAGCTGCACGCCGTGTTCGCGGGCGGCGTCGATGAGGGCCATGGCCTCGGCCATCATGCGGTCGCCGCGGCTGGTGGGCGCCTGACGCTCGCCGGCCGCCGACTTGACCACCGCGCCCTGAGCCTTCGCGCCGGGCAGCTGCCGCAAGTCTTCGACGGGGCGCAACACAGCGTCGAGCACGTGCCGCGCCAGGTACACGCGCGGCCAGTGCTTCTCGCCCCACTCCTCGAGCAGGCCCGTCTCGAGCAGCTCGCTCACGGCGCGGCGCGCCGTGGGGTTGGCGACCCCCAGGACGCGCTGGGCCTCGGGAACGGTCATGCAGGGAGTGCGAAACAACTCGTCGGCAAGGGCCAGGGCGCGGCCTCTCACCAATCCGCGGTGGCGAGCGTGATGCTGCACGAGGGCGCGTGCTTGACGAGTAGCGCGCTCCGCGGTCTCGCGCACGCCCGTGACGAAGAACAACAGCCAGGGGCCCCACTCTCCGTGCGTGCGCACTCGCTGCATGAGCGCGTAGTACTCGTCGCGGTGCCCTTCGAGGTAGGCGGAGAGATACAGCAGCGGGCGCGTGAGGCGCCGACGCTCGATGAGGAACAGCGTGACCAGCAGACGGCCCAGGCGCCCATTGCCCCCTAGGAACGGATGGATGGCCTCGAACTGCTCATGCAGCATGGCGCACTGCACCAGGTCGGGCAGAGTACCGCGCTCGCGCAGGAAGCTCTCCCAAGCCGCGAGCGCCGCGAGCATCCCAGGCACCGGGGGCGGCACGTAGGTCGCCGTGGCCAGCGTAGAACCGGGCGGCCCTATCCAGTTCTGCGACGTGCGCAGCTCGCCCGGCGTTCTGGCCATGCCGATCTCGCCGCGCAGCAGGCGCCCGTGCAGCTCGCGCACCAGATCGAGAGAGAGCGGCACCTCGGGCAGACGTTCCACCCCGTGCCGCAGGGTCTCGATGCAGCGGCGCACCTCGCGCAGATGGTCGCGCGGGACGCTTGCGCTCGATGCGGCGACCTGGTCGAGCAGCAGATCCGAGAGACTCACCTGAGCGCCCTCGATACGCGAGGAGCACAGGGCTTCCTGACGTTTGAACGAGGCATCGAGCAGCTGCGGGTCCGGCAGCTCGCTGCCTACGCCGGAGAGCTCACCCAAGGCGGCGTCGGCCCGAGATAGGGCAAGCACGAGCTCGGAGCTATATCGTAGCCGGGGCGGCAGGGGCGCCGGTACGAAGGCCGCATACCCCTCCGAGGTAGTGACGATGCGGCCCGCCGAAGGGGCGTGGAACTGGCTGGGATCCATAGCACCGTCCTGACGTCGAGTGCGCCGCCGCAAACACGACCCACGCACCTTGAACGCGACTGCGTGGACTGTCGCAAAGTGCGTGAGACTCTGCAACCGCTCCGCCGTCTGATCTTTCCCGGCTCACGGCGAAGGACTCGAGAAGAACGGCGCCCGATTTCGCCCTGCCGCTCCGCGCCGTCGCACACCGCCGTCTAGTGGACCGCCTTGAGCTGCGTGAGCGTCTTGCCCAGGGCGGTGATCTGACGTCCGAAGCCGGCGAGGTCGCCGGCGCGGAGCGCCGCCTGTGCCGCCGCGTACTGCGTGTCGGCCTGAGCGATGAGCCGCGCCGCCTGCGCAGACACCGTGCCGGGCGCCCCGGGTGTGGGCGCGGGCGTCACTCCCGGCGGTGCCGCGCCCCCGAAGATCTGCGTGAGCGCTCCTGCCAGGGTCGGCGCCATGATCACATTCTGCTGCTGGCCCGTGGGCAGGCTGGAGCTCGCCGTGGGCGAGCGGTAGAAGACGATCACCCTCTGGATCTGAGGCAGCTTGGTGGTCGAGGACTGCAGATAGAGGGGCTGCACGTAGAGCAGCGAGTCGGCGATGGGCACAGTCAGCAGGTTGCCGAAGATCACTCTGGATCCCTGCTGGCCCCATAGCGTGCGCTGCGCCGAGATGGTGGGGTCCTGATTGATAGCCGCCTCTACCTGGGCCGGCCCGTAAACGTTCACGCTGGAGGGAAACATGAAGCTCACCGCCCTGCCGTAGTTGGGCGCATCCGACTGCGCCCCCAGCCAGGCGATCATGTTGGCGCGGCCGTTGGGCACGTACGGCAGGATGAGGACGAACTCGTCGCGCGTCTGGCCCGGCAACCGCATGATCATGTAATAGGGGCTCATGGGAGCCGCCCCGCTGATGGAGAGGTTGCTCGGTATCTGCCACTGGTTGCCCTTGTTGTAGAGGAGGCTGGGGTCGGTGACGTGGTAGGTGGCGAACATCTGCGCCTGGGTGGTGAAGAAGTCCTCCGGGTACCGCACGTGCTGCTGCAGGGCGGTTGGCATCTGCGAGGCCGGCTTGAACATGCCGGGGAAGATACGCTCGTAGGCGCGGATCAGCGGGTCAGTAGGGTCGAACACGTAGAAGGTCATGGTGCCGTTGTAGGCGTCGACCACCACCTTCACCGAGTTGCGCATGTAGTTCAGCCCCCCGTTGGGTTGTGAGTAAGGGATGAGATCGGTCGTGGTGTAGGCGTCGGCGATCCAGAAGAGCCTGCCGCCGGCGATCACCATGTACGGGTTCTGGTCGAAGCGTAGAAACGGCGCCGCCGCGGCCAGCCGCTGCCGGATGTTGTTGTAGATGATCACGCGGCTGCCGCCGACGATGGCCGTGGAGGTGAAGAACTTGATGTCGCCGAAGCGCACCGCGAACGCCAACCGGTTGAGAAACGGGGCGATGGGGATGCCACCACTGCCGGTGTAGCGTGTGTACACATCGCCGTTGGGACCCGGATAGTCGAACTCCTGCTGGGTGGTCTTCACGAGCACGTAGTTGTTGCCCAGCAACCCGTAGTAGATGCGCGGCTGGGTGATGGCGAGCGACGGCGCCGAAGACACCACCGGCACGTTCTGCACGAGAAAGTCGGGCGCACCGCCCGAGGCCACCTGGTTGACCGCCGAGAGCGCCACTCCGTAGCCGTGCGTGTAAGTGAGGTGCTGGTTCACCCATGTCTGCGCCTGAGCCGGCAAGCCGGCCACGCGCAACTCTCGCGGTGCGAGCATCGTCTGCGTGTACACGCCGTTCACTTGGTACCGATCGACGCTCACGGTGGAGAACGAGTAGTAGGGCCTGAGCTCCTGGAGCTGGCTGTAGCTGCTCAGCAGAACCTCGGGGTCCCACAGACGGATGTTGCGCACCGTGACGTTGTTGGTGGAAAGCTTGGCGGCCGAGAGGTTGCCCTGCAGAGAGTACGGCGTTGCCGAGATCGCCGTGAGGTCGTAGGCGGAACGCGTCGCGCTGAGGTTGTAGCCGATGTAAGGCATCTCCCTGGCAAGCTGGTTGGGGCTGACGAAGAGCGCCTGGAAGACGGCGGGCACGATGCCGAGCAGCACGATCACCGCCACCAGCCACGCCCCGACGGCGAGCGGCGGCCAGGAGCGCCGCCGGCCGCGCACCGCGTTGTAGATGAGCGCCGCCCCCAACGCGAGCGCGAGCACCATCATCACCCGCAGCAGCGGCAAGCGTACGTGCACGTCGGTATACCCGGCGCCGAACACGACGCCGGACGTCGAGTAGAGCAGGTTCCAGGCCTGCAGCAGGTAGCCGGCGGCCCCCACCACGAAAAGCGCCCCGAGCAGCGCCGAGAGGTGAGCCGCGGCGCCCTCGGCCACCTCTACTCCGGTGGTGCGCGCCAGCCTGCCGGCCGCGCGCGCCACCACCGGGTTGGTGGCCCATTCCACGCGGCGGGCGCGCTCTTCGGGCGCTTCCGCGCGTCCCTTCACCTCCACCCCACCGAGCACGAGGTGGGCGATCACGGCGACGACTACGGTGAAGACCAGCGTGCCGAAGAGGAACGAGTACACGTAGCGCCAAGCCGGCAGCGTAAACACGTAGAAGCCCAGATCATGATGGAAGATCGGGTCGCGGACCCCGAAGCGCACGCCGTTCACGGCGCGCGCGAAGAGCAGCCAGGCGCCGGCCCCGCCAGCGCCGGTGATGAGGGCGCCGAGCAGCGCCACCGCAAGCCCGACGCGGCGCACCCAGCGGGCGGCGCCTTCGTGTACCACCTCGATCACATCGACGCCCTCGAGCGGGCGGTACTTGGGCGCCAGCCGGCGGGCGATCGCGATGTTGCCGAATACGACGGCGAAGAAGGCGGCCGCGAACGCCGGCCCCGTGACAAGGGCTACCGTCAGCCGCTTCCAGAAGACCACGCGCAGACCAACCTCGCCGAACCAGAGCCAGTCGACGTAGAGGCGCAGCAGGACAACGACGACCACCACGGCGACGACGGCGAGCGCCGCCGCGACGGCGATACGCCGGCGACCCCAGGAAACGCGCCGCCGCGAGGGGCGTGCCCCCTCGGCCACGTCGATGGGCGTGCCTCTGGCCATTGTGCCTCAAGTATGCCCACACAGGGCCGCTGGCGCGCGTTGCAGCCCTGCGCCGGCCGGAGACGCGACTCAGTCCTTCAGATACCGGTCGAACCACTCCAGAATGACCTCGAAACGCTGCACGCGGTGAACGGGGCTACCCGAGCGGCTGAGCTCGTGCGACTCGGCCGGGAACCTCACCAGCTCCACCGGCCGCTTGAGCAGGCGCAGAGTCGCGAAGAGCTGCTCGGCCTGCTCCATGGGGCAGCGCAGGTCGTTCTCCGAGTGGAGGATGAGCAGCGGGGTATGGATGTTCTCGGCGTAGGTGGCCGGCGAGACCGCGAGGTAGGTGCCCGCATCTTCGAACAGGAACGTACCCAGGTAACCCTTGAAGTCCCACCCGATGTCGCCGGAGCCCCAGATCGAGACGAGCTGGTTGACGGCACGCTCGCTCACGGCGGCCTTGAACCTGTCGGTACGGCCCACGATCCAGGACGTCAGGTAGCCGCCGTAGGAGCCGCCGATCACTCCGAGCCGCTCCCCGTCGACGAAGTCGAAGCGGCGCACGGCTTCGTCTATCACCGCCAGGCAATCCTCGTAGTCCACCGTCCCCCAGCCCGGTCCCGGTGCCGCGGCCGCCGCGTCGCCGGCGGGGTCGCCTGAGCGCACGCGCCGTACAGGCCCGGAGGGCCCACGAATGGCCCGGCCCCACGCCTCGCTGTAGCCCGACGAACCGCGCGGGTTGCAGAACACCACGGCGTAGCCGCCTCCGCAGTACACCTGGAGCTCATCGAGGAACTGATTGCCGTACTGCCCGAAAGGGCCGCCGTGGATGGTGAGCAGGGTGGGGTAGTTCTGGCCCTCGGCGGCTGCCGCCGGTTTCATCGCCCAGGCCTCGACCGGCGTGCCGTCGGCCGAGGTCGCACTGAAGCGTTCGGCAGTGACGAGCTCGCGGTCGCGGCGGAAGTCGTCGCCGACGCCCGTGAGGCGCCGCTCGCCGACGAACAGCTCCGCCACCCGAGCGACTTCATCCGCCGCGTACACGAGCCGCTTGCCAGCCAGGTCAAAGCCGCTCACGTGGCGCTCGCCGCCGACCACCAGCTCCGGCGCGCGAGCACCGCCGGCGTCTACCCGCCAGATATGCGTATTCCCGTGGTCTTCCACAATGAAGATGAGGTCGTCGCCGTCCCAGAGAGGTTCGCGCAGAGGCGGGTAGGTGCCGCAATTGCGGTCCAGCGCGGTCGTGAGCAGCCGCATCTCACCGCTGCGGGCAGCGATCGTGGCGATCTGCGTATGCCGGGGGTCGTCCAGCTCGGCCGGGTACCGCAGGGTGGCCAGGCGGGTGCCGTCCGGCGACCACGAGACGGGACCTACCGTGCCGCCGCCCTGCGTGAGACGGCGTGGCTCGCGAGCTGGCGGCGCCTGCCCCGGCTGATCGCCGCCGCCGGCGTCGACCAGGTAGATGTCGGTGACGAGCTGGGTGTCCCAGTCGGGCTGCCGTGCCGAGACGAAGGCCAGCGTAGCCCCGTCCGGCGACCAGACCGGGAAAGAGTCGTCGTAGTCTCCAGCGGTGAGCTGAACGGGCTCACCCGAGCCATCGGCGCGCACGGTGAACAGGTGCTGGCGGCGGTCGCCCGTCCAGCCCACGTGCTCGAGCTTGTACTGCAGCCGGGTGAAGCGCCGCGGCGGGCGGCGTTTGTCGTCCCTCTCATCGTAGGCCGCCTCCGGCACCCGCGAGGCCAAGGCGATGGTGCTGCCATCGGGCGACCAGGCCGCCTGGCCCACGTCCTCCTTCAGATTCGTGAGCCTGCACGGATCGCCGCCGGCCAGCGGCAACACGTAGAGCTGCGCCGTCTCTCCGTCACGGTCGGACACGAAGGCCAGCCGGGTGCCGTCCGGCGACCATCGCGGATCGGCGTCGCGCTTGGTCCCGGCCGTGAGCCGTCGGGGCTCGCAGGAGCCGTCCAGCGATGCCAGCCAGATCGCGCTGCGGTACTGGTTTGCCTCGCCGTCGATCGTCGTAACCACATACGCGACCGCGCTGCCGTCGGGCGAGACGCGCGGGTCTTCAACACCCGTCAGCGCGAAGACATCCTCGGGGACCATTCCACTCATGCCCAGCTCCGTGCTACGTTCAAGACGCTTCCTCCCGCCCCAAGATCCGCCGGGCAAGCCGTCTCACCGCGGCCGCCGACTCCACATCCAGTGCCTCCTCGGCGAGCTGCCGGGCCGCCGCCGCGTCGCAGTCGCGCACCGTCTGCTTGGCCAGTGGAATACGCGCCGTGGCCATGGAGAGCTCAGTAACCCCCAGGCCGACCAGCAGAGGGATCGCCAGAGGTTCTCCGGCCACCTCGCCGCAGACCGCCACGCCGCGGCCGCCCTGGGCGGCCGCTCGTGCCGTCCGATCGATCAGGCGGAGCACGGCAGGGTGCAGCGCATCGGCCAGCACGGCCACCGCGGAGTTGCCGCGATCGGCGGCGAGCACGTACTGCGCCAGGTCGTTGGTGCCCAGCGAGAAGAAGTCCACGTACGGCACGAAAGCCTCGATCATGAGGGCGGTGGCCGGCACCTCCACCATGATCCCCACCTCGACGCGCTCGGGCAGCGCCACGCCGGCTGCCACCAGCGACTCCCGAGCCTCGGCGAGGATCTCGCCGGCGCGGCGAACCTCCTCGACCGTAGATACCATGGGAAACATGATCCGCAGCGGGTGGGTCGCCGCGACCCGCAGCGCCGCGCGCAACTGGCCCGCGAGCAGCTCCGGGTGACGTAGCCCCAGGCGAATGCCTCTCAGCCCCAGAAAAGGATTCTGCTCCGGCTCGAGGGGGAGGTACGGGAGCTGCTTGTCGGCGCCCGCGTCGAGAGTGCGAAGCGTGAACGGCCGGCCACCCAGGCCTTCGGCCACCACCCGGTAGGCCCTCTCCTGCTCGTCCTCGCCCGGCAGGTGGTCAGTCGCAAGAAACAGGAACTCGGTGCGCAGGAGGCCGATGCCGTCGGCGCCGGCGGCCACGGCCGCGGCCACATCCCCCGGCGCAGCTATGTTAGCCGTGATCTTTACGGCCACCCCGTCACGGGTAACGGCCGGCTGGCCGGCCCGCGCCCGGGCGGCAGCCGACTCCCGCGCATTTTTGGCCCGGCGCGCGTCAGACGCCCGCAGCACGGAGGCCGGCGGATCCACGGTGATCGTCCCGGACTCCCCATCGAGCATCAGCACGGTGCCCTCGGCGACACTCAGTAGTGCCCGTCCGGCGCCCACCACCGCGGGGATCCCGAGCGCTCGCGCGAGGATCGCGCTGTGCGAGGTGGGACCACCGAAGGCGCAGGCCAGGCCCCGCACCCGTGAGGGGTCGAGCGCGGCGGTCTCGGCCGCTGTGAGGTCGGCTGCGACGATGATGCCGTGGGAGCTTTCGGCGATGTCGGCGCGGCGCGCCCCGTCCGCGGCGCCCTGCTCCGAGGGCATGTCCAGCAGATGGCGCAGGACCTGGTCTCCGACGGCGCGCAGGTCGGCGGCTCTGGCGCGCAGATAGGCATCGTCGAGAGCCTCCCAGGTGCCCGCCCCGGCCGCGACCGCGTCCGCCCAGGCGCGGGCGGCGCTACGGCCCTGTTCCAGAACAGCCGTCCGGGCCGGACCCAGCAGCGCTTCGTCCTCGAGAAAGAGCAGGTGGGCGCCGAAGATGGCGGCCTCGTAGTCGCCCGCCCGGGCGGCGAGCGAACTCTGGGTGCGACGGATGTCGTCGGCCGCGGCCGCCAGGGCCCGCTGCAACGCGGCCCACTCGGCCGCAGGATCGCCCGCACAACCGTCCGGCACCTCGAGTGGAACGGCATGCCGAAGCCGGGCTTTGCCGACGGCGCCACCCGGAGAGCCGGGAAGGCCTTGCAGTACCGCACCGGAGGGCGGAGGACGCATGGGCGCAGCGCGTTCACTGCCCCTGCCGGCCGCTTGGGCCGGCGAGAGTCGGGCGACCGGCGAAGGTTGCGTAGCCGGGTCGCCAAAACCTTCGGCCGCCAGGCGCCGCAGCGCGGCGAGCGCCTCCCGCGCTTGCCGCCCGGAGGCACGCATCACGATCTCGTCGCCGTAACGCACGCCGAGAGTGGCCACGGCGTTCATGCTGCGCGCGCTCACCGGGCCGCGATGAGTGCTCAGGTCGGCGACGGTTACCTCGGCGTCGAAGCCGGCCACGGTGCGCACCAGCAGCGCGGCCGGCCGCGCGTGCAGCCCCAGCGCGTTGCTCACGGTAAGCCGTACGGCGGGGCCTTCGGGCTCAAGCAGGGGCGCCGCGGCGGGGGCGGGCGGAGGCGCGGAGCCCTCGGGCGAGGCCGCGGCGGCGTGCGGCGCCAGCTGAGCCGCCTTGCCGGCAAGCGCGCCGCGGGCCGCCGCGGCTACCTCCGGCAGGGAGTCGCCGAGACCGGCGGCAACCGCGGCGGCCACGGCTCCCTCCACGAACGGCGCCTCCGTGAGCAGTATGCCGTGGCGACGCTCTGGCGGCAGCAACTCCAGGGCCATCTCCGCCGCGAGCAGAGCGCTGCCGAGATCCATGAGCACGAGAACGCCGTCAGAAGACCACACCTCCTCAATGGCTCGCGTTACCTGCAGGGCATCGGTCCCGAGCACATACCCAGGCTGGTCCAGGCCGCCGGCGACGGCGATGCGCGGCCCCCGCCCGCCGACCGCCGCGGCGAGCTCTGCCGCGCCTTCGGCGAGCTTCGCGCTGTGGCAGACGAGAACAAGACCGATCACGACGAAGCCAGCGTCTCCGCGGCCGCCCTCATCAGGAGCCACGTCGAGGTGGCCCCTGGATCCTGATGCCCGCGGCTGCGCTCACCGAGATAGCTGGCTCTGCCTTTGCGGGCCACGAGGGGGACCGTCGCTTTCATGCCCTGCGCGGCGGCCTGCGCCGCGCTCGCCAAGGCGTCGGCCGGCGCGTGGCCCGCGGCGACCGCCACGTTGAGGGCCTCCGCTGCCGGAAGAAGCGCGTCGAGCATCGTCTTGTCATCAAGATCGGCCTTGCCGCGCGCTTGCACGGCCTGAGCCGCGGCCGTGAGCATGATCGCCCACTGGGCCAGCGTGAGCTCAGACGCCGGTGCCGCCGCCACCTCGGCGGCCGTCTTGCCCATCTGCAGAAACAGGGTGCCGTACAGCGGCCCGGCGGCGCCCCCCACGGTCGACACCAGCGTCATGCCGACCGCCTTGAGCAGGGCGGCGATGTCGCCCGCCGGCTCCCCCCGGCCACGGGCGCGCCGCCGGTCGCGCGCTCTCCGCCGGTCGCGCGCTCTCCGCCGGCGGGCGTGCCGCGCGCGTCGAGCTTGTCCAGCACTGCACGCATTCCGCGATCGATGTTAATGCCGTGGTCGGCATCGCCAATCGCGGCATCCAGCTCCGTGAGATGCTCGCGGTTCTGCGCCACCGCAAGGCCAAACGCGCGTAGCCAGGCCAGCACGCCCTGAATGGTGACCGCCGCGGCGCTGCCGCCCGTCGCGCCGGCTCCGGCAGCCCCACGTGCCCCGGCCGCGCCGGCCGGCGCAGTCTCACGCGGCGCCGAAGGCCCCGACACGCCGCTCATGCGCCCCACCGCAGCCCGGTGGTGTTTACCGGCGCGTCCCAGAGAGTCTTGAGCTCGTCGTCCAGCCGCAGCAACGTGATGGAGCAGCCTGTCATGTCGAGCGACGTGGCGTAGGAGCCCACGAGATTGCGAGCGATGACGATGCCGCGGTCATCCAGCATCCTGTGCAGATCGTAGTAGACGACGTAGAGCTCCATGAGCGGCGTGCCTCCCATGCCGTTCACGAAGGCGAGCACCTCATCGCCCCGGCCGAATGGCAGGTCGTCGACGACCGCCGTCGTGAGGATGTCGACGACCTCGCCTGCCGTAGCCGCCGGACGGCGTTCGCGACCGGGTTCCCCATGTATGCCGACGCCTATCTCCATCTCGTCGTCGCCGAGCTCGAAGGTCGGCCTGCCGGCCATGGGCACCGTGCACGATGTGAGGGCCATCCCCATGCTGCGACTGTTGGCCTTGACCCGGCGGCAGATGCCGGCCACTTCTTCCAGTGACCGCCCCTGTTCGGCGGCCGCGCCGCAGACCTTCTCGGCTAGTACAGTGGCACCCACGCCGCGGCGCCCGGCGGTGTAGAGACTGTCGCGCACGGCCACGTCGTCGTCGATCACGACCTGCACCACCTCGAGGCCCTCGTCGGCAGCCAGCTCGGCGGCCATCTCGAAGTTCATTACGTCGCCGGTGTAGTTCTTGACGATGTGCAGAACGCCGGCGCCGCCGGCGACGGCCTTGGTGGCCTCCAGCACCTGATCGGGCGTCGGCGAGGTGAACACCTCACCCGGGCAGGCTGCGTCGAGCATGCCCGGACCTACGAACCCGCCGTGCATGGGTTCGTGGCCGGATCCGCCACCCGAGACGACGGCCACTTTGCCTCGCCGCGGAGCGTCGCGCCGCACAATGAAGGCGGGGTCGATAGAGACCCTCAGGCGATCGGCATGGGCCAGGCGGATGCCCTCGAGCTCCTCCTTCACGACGTCTTTCGGGCGGTTGATGAGCTTCTTCATGCCTTGCGCCTCCGAACCTGTGCTCGTCGCCGTGGCCGGCCCCACGCGGTGCTGCGCTACCTATGATAATCCGAGAGTCACGCGGCGGAGCATGGCCCGAAGACACGCCTGTGGCCGGCAACCCGCCGGCTGAGCGCCGGCGGAGCGTCGCCTGCCGTGGCCCTCACGACGCGGCCAGACCGACGATCCGCTCCAGGAGCTCTGCGTCGAGGTGCGCCTCCACATGATCGGCGAGACGGTCGAGATCGTCGTCTACGGGCGACGCCGTGCTCTCTCGAGCCGGCAGGCCCAGATCGGCCCGTAGGCGGTTGAGAAACGCGGCCCGCAGGGTCGGATCGTCGAAGAGGCCGTGCACGTAGCTGCCCACGGCCACTCCGTCGGCGCTCAGCGCGCCGTCGTCGTGCGCGGCGCCGTCGGCACTGCGCAGGCGCAGAGCGGGTGTCGCGCCACTCCCCAGGATCGTGCGGCCCATATGGATTTCGTAGCCGTGTAGCGGAGTCCCCGGCGGGCCCAAGGGGTTCACGATCGCTGTGGCCGCCGCGCCGCCCACGGCGCCCAGAACCTCGCCGTGCACACGCACCGTGCGCTTCTCCGCGGCGAAGGTGGTCTCTACGTCGAGCAACCCCAGGCCTTCGACAGTACCGGCGGCCGATTCCACGTGCTCGGGGTCGTGGATGCACCGGCCGAGCATCTGGTAGCCGCCGCAGATGCCGATCACCGGCGTGCCGGCGACGGCGCCCGCCAGCAGCGCTTCGGCGAGACCGCTACGCCGTAGCCACGCGAGGTCGGCGACGGTGCTCTTGGTGCCCGGCAGCACGAGCGCCGCGGTCCCCTCCAGCTCGACCGCCGTGGTGACGTAGCGCACGCTCACGTCGGGCTCGTCGGCGAGCGCGTCGAGATCGGTGAAGTTGCTCACGTAGGGCAGCCGCACCACCGCGACCTGCAGGGGCGCGCCGGGCTTCTCCACACGGCGGCGGTCGTCGATGCCGAGAGAATCCTCCTCAGCGCCGCGCCAGTCGTCCAGCATAGGCACGACCCCCAGCGTCGGTACGCCGGTACGCTCGCGCAGGAACTCGATGCCCGAGCCGAGCAGGTCGGCGTCGCCGCGGAACTTGTTGATCACGAACGCCGCCACGAGCTCACGCTCCTCGGGAGTGAAGAGCTCCATGTGGCCGACCAGGCTGGCGAACACGCCACCACGATCGATGTCGCCGACGAGCAGCACGGGACAGCCGGCGTAGCGCGCCACTTTCATATTCACGATGTCCTGGTCGCGCAGGTTGATCTCAGCCGGGCTGCCGGCGCCCTCGACGACGATCAGGTCGTACGCCGCCCGCAAACGCTCGAATGCCCCGCTGACAACGGGCCACACCTGCGCTTGATAGGCGTGGTATTCGCGCACTGTCATGTGCCCGACGGGACGCCCGAGGACGATCACCTGGCTACCCGTCCGCGAGCTCGGCTTGAGAAGGACGGGGTTCATGTCTACGTGGGGCTCCACGCCGGCGGCGCGCGCCTGATAGGCCTGGGCGCGGCCCAATTCGCCGCCGTCCGGCGTGACGAACGAGTTGAGCGACATGTTCTGCGCCTTGAAAGGGGCTACGCGCAGGCCACGGCGCGCGTATATACGGCAGAGCGCCGCGGCGAGCACGGTCTTGCCGGCGTGCGAGCCCGTGCCGACGACCATGACGGCACGAGCGCCGGACGGAGAGTGGGGCATCACGACCGGCAGGCTAGCCCAGGCATTCACCGTCGTCAAGCAGGCTCCGACTCACCAGGGCGTCGGCGCGCGGCAACGTTCGCGGCAACGTTCGCCGCAACGGTTCGCGGCAACCAGAGTACTTTCAAGCGGGGAGACTGAAGCCGTGCTGGGGACCTCAGGGGAAGGGTCGACACCATGACGATCTGCATCGTGCCGGGGCAAGCGCTCAGCCGCCTGCTCTTCTTACACGGTGCGCGCTTGCCGTGGCCAGGCCCGTGCACCGCTACGCTGGATTGACCGGCGCTGTGCCGGAACAGTCCGACGAAAGCGCCACAGGGGAGGTGACGGTCGGCGCACAGCGACGAGGTCGCCCGCGGAGCTAGGTACGGGGGACGAGCTGCCTCCGGCAGCGTGTCTCAAGGATCTGAGTCTGTAGAGAAGGAGAAGGGCAACATGGGCAAGCGCAGAGTCCCAATCCTGCTGGGCATTGCGTGCGCGCTGCTGGCCGTCCTATGGGCCGTGGCGCCATCGCAGGCAAGCACTCCTACACGTGGCGGCACAGCGCCCTCCACGGTGGCCGCGGCAGCGCCCCATATGCGCCACGGGCGCGTCACCAACGCCGCCCGCAAGGCGGCGGCGGCCCGCGCGATGGCAATCCGCGCCGCAGCTGCGAAGTCCGGCAGGGCGCCCCTGAAGGCCACGCTCAACCCGGCCGCCATACCCGACTACTTCGGCAACGTCCCGAACTTCGCCAACAGCCCGCTGCCGGCAGGCCCCATCGGCAGCATCACGGTGCTGGAGCGAGGCAAGGGCTACGGTACGTCGGTGAAGGTCAAGATCGGCGACATCTTCTGGGGCTCGGGCAAGGGGGCTACGGCGAGAGCCAAGGTGGTGAACGGTCGCATCGTGTCTATCAGGGTTGTTCATCCCGGCCGCAACTACACAGACCCCACCGTCACCATCTCCGGCAGCGGCAACGGCGCCCAGGCGATGGCCATCCTGAACAGCAAGAGGCTGAAGGGCGGCATTCGCAAGTTCGTCGATTCGCTGCCCGGCCTGGGCCGCACGGGCAAGAACGACCTCGGGCAGTACATCCCGGTCGCGATCCCAGACACCACCACGTTTCCGGGCTCCGACTACTACGAGATCGCCCTCATCCAGTTCAAGGAGAAGATGGCCAAAGACCTGCCCGCCACAACCTTCCGCGGCTACGTACAGGTGGAGACGGCGGCCAACGCCGGCCAGAGCAAGCACATCCCACTCACGTACCCGAACGGCGCTCCGATCCTGAATGGCGCCGGCAACCAGGTCTTCGCCGTCGACCCGCCTCAGTACGCGGGACCGACGATCGTCGCGACCTCGAACCGCCCGGTGCGCGTGAAATTCACCAACTACCTGCCAACGGGCGCGGCCGGCAATCTATTCCTGCCCGTCGACTCCACCATCATGGGGGCGGGCATGGGTCCGAACGGCGGCGAGTACACGCAGAACCGCGCGACCCTGCACCTGCACGGCGGTGCCACACCGTGGATCAGTGACGGCACACCGTATCAGTGGACGGCGGCCGTCGGCGATTCGACCACCTACCAGCGCGGCGCCAGCGTGCAGTTCGTGCCCGACATGTGGTTCGACCCCGCCACGCACCAGGTGGTGCCGGCCGGGACGGCCGGAGCCACCAACGATCCGGGCCCGGGCTCGCTGACCCTCTACTACACCAACCAGCAGAGTGCCCGCTTGATGTTCTACCACGACCACGCGGACGGCATCACCCGCCTCAACGTCTATGCCGGTGAGGTGGCGCCGTACGTGCTGCAGGATCAGATCGAGCAAGACTTCATCAAGCGGCACCAACGTATCAGGCGACAACGCCACGCATGCCAAGGTCATCCCCGCGACCGAGATACCGCTGGTCATCCAAGACAAGACCTTCGTGCCGAAGACCACGCAGCTCGCGAACGAAGATCCCACCTGGAACGTGGCCCAGTGGGGCGGCACCGGCAACCTCTGGCTGCCGCACGTCTACATGCCGAACCAGAATCCCTCCGACGCCGAGGGCGTGAACGCCATGGGCCGCTGGGATTACAACTCGTGGTTCTACCCGCCCCAGGTGCCTCAGACCTACGGGCCGGTAGCCAACCCGCTGGCCGGCACGACTCCTCTCGAGGGGCCGCAGAACCCGGGCACTCCGGACGCCAGGGGAGGCGGTGGAACGACGCCGTCCATCGTGCCCGAGTCGTTCATGGACACGCCGGTCGTGAACGGTGTTGCCTACCCGTTCCTCAACGTTAAGCGCAAGGCCTACCGGTTCCGCATCCTCAACGGCTGCGACGACCGCATGCTCAACCTGCAGCTCTACTACGCCAAGTCGAGCGGCCCCATGTGGAACACCAACGGCACACTGAACACTGCCAACGCCGGCGAGGTGCCCATGGTGAAGGCGGCGGCGGGCAGCGGTTTGCCGGCCACGTGGCCGACGGACGGTCGTGCCGGAGGGGTGCCGGATCCCAAGGCGGTGGGACCCACGATGATCCAGATCGGCAACGAGGGCGGCTTCCTGCCGGCTCCCGCGAAGCTGCCGAACACGCCGGTGGGTTACGAGTACTTCCGGCGCACCATCACCGTCTTGAATGTAACGAACAAGACCCTGTTCCTGGGACCGGCGGAACGTGCCGACGTGATCATCGACTTCTCCAAGGTTCCCGCCGGCGCCAAGCTGATCCTCTACAACGACGCACCCGCACCCGTGCCGGCCTTTGACACCCGTCTCGACTACTTCACCAACGACGGTAGTCAGACGTCGAGCGGCGGCGCGCCGAACACCTCAGCCGGCTACGGCCCCGACACCCGCACCATCATGCAGTTCCGGGTCTCCGGGCCGGCCGCCAAGCCGTACAACTACCAGGCGCTGAAGACGGCCCTGCCGGCCATCTTCGCCGCCGACCAGCTCAAGCCGATCGTTCCGGAGCCGGCCTACGACGCGGCCTACAAGGCCAACTTCCCGCTCACCTACATGCACGTCATCGACTCGTCGCTCACGTTCACGCCGGCCGGCGCGTCGCAGGTGAACAGCGTCACCGTGACCGCCGGAGGCTCGGGTTACACCAGCCCTACCGTCACCATCAGCGGCGGCGGTGGCAGCGGCGCCACCGCCGAGGCAACGGTGGTGGGCGGTGTGATCACCGCGATCAGCGTTACGAACCGGGGCTCGCTCTATGCCACGGCACCGGGCGTGACGATCACGGGCGGCGGTGGCAGCGGCGCGAGCGCTACGGCCACGGTGCTGGATGGTGCCGTTACTGGGATAACGGTAACGGCGGGCGGCTCAGGCTACAGCGGTCCGACCGTGAGCTTCAACGGTGGTGGCGGAAGCGGTGCCGCCGCCGCGGCGACGGTGTCGGGCGGGGCGATCGCCGCGATCACCGTCACCAACCCCGGCTCCGGATACACATCGCTGCCGACGGTAGACATCACCGGCGGCGGAGGCACGGGAGCGACCGCCGTGGCCAGCTTCGCCGTCGTGATGCCGCAGCAGGAGAAGGCCATCATCGAGCAGTTCGACATGGATTACGGTCGCATGAACGCCCTTCTCGGCACAGGTCTGGGCAACGGTGGCGCTTCGACCGGCACGGCCTCGCCGTACTCCTACGACGACTCGCCCACTGACTTCCTGCTCGATTCGTCGAACGCGACGCAGATCGGCGCGCTGAATGACGGCACGCAGATCTGGCGGGTCGACCACCAGGGCGTGGACACTCACGCCATCCATTTCCACCTGTTCAACGTGGAAGTCATCAACCGCGTGGCGATCGACGGCCAGATCTTCCCGCCCGACGCCAACGAGCTCGGCTGGAAAGAGACCGTGCGCATGAACCCCGGTCAGGACGTGATCCTCGCCGTGAGGCCCATCGTGCCCACGTTGCCCTGGAAGATCGGCGAGAGCATACGACCGCTCGAGCCCAGCATACCGCTCGGCCAGACGTTCACCGACGCCAACGGCGCCGTGGTCACCAACGTACTGCAGAACTACGGCTGGGAGTACGTGTGGCACTGCCACCTGCTGGGCCACGAGGAGAACGACATGATGCGGCCCATGGTCATCCAGGTGGCGCCACCGGCGCCCACCTCGCCGACCGTGGCCACGGCCTCCGGCCCCGTGGTGAACGTGGCCTGGACTGACATGGCGGCCCCCGTGACCAGCACCTACCCGGCGGCCACCATGTATACGGTCGAGAGGGCGACCGACGCGAACTTCACCGCCAATGTAACCTCGTTCGCCGTGAGCTCCGCGAGCGCGACTTCGTATCAAGACACGACCGTCAGCAGCGGCACTACCTATTACTATAGGGTCAGGGCTGAGGACAACGCCAGCTACTCCGTGTGGGTCGCCGCGGCGAGTCCTGTGACACCGTGACCTGCTGACGCCCGGCGAAAGGAGAGCCGGGGGCCCAGGGATCAGGCCACCCGAGAGCGGCAACGGGCGGCGAGGCAGCTACGCCTCGCCGCCCGTCCGCTCTTGCAGACGACGCCAAGACCTAGCGGAGCCAGGGGCCCCGACTGCGTCTCGTGCGCAACGCGGCCACGGCCGGCCGTCGCGGGAATGCGCCGCAGCGGCGGTGCCGGTGCCGATAGCGAGACACCGCCGCTGCGGGATACAGGGGCAGATTGGGCCTGTGCACGGGGGAGCGCAGATCTGCCCCACGATGCCGGCCGTCGGGACGAGATGGCTGCGACGCCCGGTCGGCCCGGCACAGCCGGGCCTCCCGCCGGACAGCGTGGCAACCTGCCTCGTCGCACTACGGGCCGGCGCGTAGCATCAGCCCGACGTGAAGACGTAGTCTTTCACCTTCTTCTTGTCGAGCATGACGATAACACCTTTGAGGATGCCCTCGGAATACTCGCTGCCGGGGTTGATGAGCAGCGTGCGCCCGGCCTTCTGGGCGCCGCGGCTCTCGTGGATGTGGCCGAAGAGGCCGAGCAGCGGCTGGTTCTCCTCGATCAGCTTCTTGGCGCCCAGGCTGCCGGCGTGGATCTTCTCCTCGGCCGCCATGGTGAGGTTCTCGTCGAGCTTGGGGCAGAGGTCGAGCGAGTAGCCGTAGGGCGGCACGTGGAAGTTGTAGATCGCCGTCTCCTGGTTTTTGATCTGCTCGGTGAGGGCGCGCAGGTGCGCCTCGAGGTCGACCTCGCTCATCTCGCGCGGCGTGTCCCAGGGCGTCGGGTTAGAGGCCGAGCTGGTCACCATCTCGTGACCGCCGACGTCGACGACGCGCTTGTCGCAGGGGTGGATGAGCTTGGCCGCGTCGATCATGTCGTCGATCACGAACCAGTCGTCGTTGCCGGGGCACATGTACATCTCGTAGGGCTTGCCCTCGAGACGCTCGTCGGCCAGGTCGAGCCACTCCTGCACGCGCTTGAAGACCAGGCTCTTGAAGAGCGTGTCGATCTTCTTCGGGTCGGCGCGCGTGTCTTCGAACTCCTCGCGCGTCTGATGGACCCAGTAGTAGCCGGCGTTCTCGATGACCTTCTTGTACTCGGCGAGCTCGTCTTTGGTGGCGATGTCGCGGTGCTGGCCCATGAGGGTGCACTCCCAGGCGTCGTTGCCCTTCTCGACGAGGGGCACGAGCACCTTGCCGGTGAGGTCGCCGAGCATCACCGCGACATCGACCCCGTAGATCGGCAGCGCGTTCAGGAACTTGCGGTAACAGACGTTCGAGCCGTGCACATCGGTGACGAAAAACAGTTTGATCATACGGCTATTCCAGTCTCTCGTGGGCAGTCTGCGAAGAGAGCTGAGGCGCCGCGGGCAACGCGCGGCGCCTCAGCGTTCACAAGACCCTCTGCGCCTTTCTCAGATCACTCCGGCGGCAGCTCTCCGTAGGTCATCGTGTCGACATTGACACCCTTCTTGGCGCTGCGGTACCTCCAGAAGAAGTACCAGGCAATGCCAACCGCCCAGGCGACCACCATCAGGTAGAACTTCTTGCCGGTGATGTCGGTCGTCTTCTTGTCGAAGAAGGCGTAGTACAGCAGCACGACGATGTAGGCAAGGTACACCACACCGGCGATGGTGATCACGGGAACGCTCCCCACCTTCCACTGGTTGAACGGCGAGGAGGCCCAGATGTGCGCCGCCTTCTTGCGATAGGGGAAGATGATCGCCGAGATCGCCGTCACGGCGAAGACCGAGACGAGCTGCATGCCAGAGGCGAACAGCCCCGAAAGGACGCTCGGGAAGAGGTACCAGTAGGCGATCGACATGAACGCCGAGATGCCGGCAACGAAGCCCAGCATGCCCACCGGAGAAGCAAAGCGCGGGCTGATCGAGGTGAACCACCTGGGACCCATGCGATCCATGCCCCAAGCGAACAGGGCGCGCTGGCACATCAGGAGGTTGACCACGACGAGCCAGAGGGCGGTGACCAGGAAGGTGAGGCCGGCGATCAGGCCGACCACCCGGTTCGCCCCCGAGGCGAGGAAGGTGATCGACATGTAGCTGGTCGAGTAGGGCAACGCATAGCCCTTAGTGGCCGCCGAGAAGTCCTGGAAAGCGGCGGCACGCAGGAAGTCGAAGGGCATGATGTGGCCGAGGGCGATCACGGCCCACACGCAGAGGATGATTGGCGCCGCCATGGCCGCCACTTGGGCCTTCATGATCGTTTTGTCCGGGCGCTTCACCTCACCGCCAACGTAGGCGATGCCGAAAGCCCAGATCACGAGCATGAAGACGCCTGCCGTGGCGCCCAGCGAGTCGCTCCAGTTCCAGGTGGTCGGCGTTACCGCCCCGGCTGCGTGCGCGGCGCTCACGAAGCTGTGGTACGGGATAGAGTGGTACTTGGCCGCCTGAGCATCCCAGGTCGCCGCGAACTTGGCCTTGGACGAGAACGTCAGCGCGATGTCGAGGATGATGACGCCGCCGAGCATCACGCCGATCACATAGAGCGACAGCTTGTGGAAGAGGCGCATGCCAAATGCCAGGATGAGGTAGGCGACGCCGATGCCCGCGCAGGCCAGGATGACGCCGCCGTACTTGCTGGTGGCGAAGTTGGCGAGGCCCGTCCAACCCAGGTACTGGCCTAGGATCGCCGCCGCGGGCGTGGCGATCAGGCTGGAGTTGAACAGGTTCCAGTAGAACTGCGCGATGATGGCGGCGAAGCTGGCCCCCAGCGCGACCGCCGGATTGATGATGCGTGAGTTGTAGATGTACTCGCCGCCGCTACGCGGCATGCTCCCCCCGAGCACTCCCCAGACGATCGGGCTTGACCAGCCGAGGGTCACTGCCGAGATGGCGATGGCGATCAGGAGGTTGGCAGCCGGGAAGAGGGTGAGGCCCACCTCGATCACGTACCAGATCCCGTAGATGGGCGTGAGGAAGGCCAGCAGAATGCCGAACACGTCCCAGAACGACATTCCCCGTACCAGACCGCTCGCCTTGCGAGCAAACGCAAGTTCTTCTGCCATCAATTCCCCCTAGTGAGAGCCACGGTCACGGCACGGTCGCGCGCAGGAACCGCGCGCCGTGTGCCACTTCATCAGGGCCAGTGTTCAGAGGCTACCCCCGTTTCCGAGCAGGGCTCGCGAAGTGCAGGCTGCAGAGCTAAGACGAGGATAGGTGCTGAGCCGGCCCCCCGGCATCGCCAGAAACGAGGGTCCTGGGACCCCCGAACGGGTGAGATCGCCGCCCCGTATGGTCCTCCGGCCCCCCCCAAACGGGGGACCCGCCTGCGTGCACCGCCTGAGGAGACCTTCAGCCGGCGCCCGCGGCAGAGTGCCGCTGTGCCTAGGCGACGAGGCCGTTGCGAATTGCAACCGCCACGGCGTGAGCACGGTCGGAGACGTCGAGCTTGCGGTAGACGGTCTCAAGGTGACCCTTCACCGTGTCCAAGCTGATGAAGAGCTGCGACGCGATCTCCTTGTTGGTCTTGCCGGTCGCAACCAGGCGGAGCACGTCGAGCTCACGCTCCGTGAACAGGCTGTGGAGCACCTCACGCTGGTCGCGGCGCAGCAGGGCGCGCACGACGATCTCGTCGAACGACTGGCCGCCGGCAGCGACCCTGCGTACCGCCGACAGCAGCTCGTCACGAGTCGCCGTCTTCAAGAGAAAGCCCTGCGCCCCCCCACGCACCGCGCGCAGCACCACGTCGTCGTCGTCGTGCACGGTGAGCACGAGCACGCGTGGCGGGGCCTTCATCTCCTGCAACGAGGCGAGCACCTCGAGCCCGTGCATGCCCGGCAGCGACATGTCGAGGAGCACCATGTCGGGCGCCAGAGTGCCAGCCACCCTCAGGGCCTCCTCCCCGCTGCCGACCGACCCGATCACTTCCACGTCGCCGCACTTCGCGAAGATCCGCTCCAGGCCCTCACGCACCACCGCGTGGTCGTCCACCAGGAGCAGCCGCACAGCGCCTTGCCCCGACATCTGCCCTCCCCTCATCGCTCGAGCGGGACCATGACCTCTACGCGCGTACCGTGCCCCGAGGCCGAGAATATCGAGAGAGTCCCCCCGATCAGCGTGGCCTGCTCATCCATCATGATCGCACCGAAATGATCGCCGGCTGAGTACGGACCGCTCATGTCGAAGCCGACGCCGTCGTCTTCCACCACCAGGCGGACGACGCGGTCCTCCAGGGACCGCTCCTCGCGCAGCCCCACCTGGATGAGTCTCGCGTCCGCGTGCCTGACCGAGTTGAGAAGGGCTTCTCGAGCGATCTTGTAGAGAGCCGTCGTGACGCCCTCCCCGAGACCGGCTACGTCGTCGAGCGAAGCCTCGATCTCGACCGGCGCGGTGGCCCGGAAACGGTCGCCGAGTGAGCGCAGCGCCTCCGAGAAGCGCACGCCGTCGAGGGCCGGCGGACGCAGCTCCCAGATCACCCGACGAGCATCCTTCACGCTCTGCCGCAGCACGGCCACTGCCTCGTCGAACTCTCCCACGTTGACGGAGGCGACAGTATCACGGAAGGCATCCAGCCGGTACATGGCACCCACGATCGACTGAACGATGTCGTCGTGCACGATACGAGCCAGAGACTGGCGCTCCTGCTCGCGGATCTGGGTGAGCCGGTGAAGGAGCGCTTCCACCTTCGCCTGGCTCTGCTCCAGACGGCGAAAGAGCTGGGCGTTATGGATGGCGATGGCAGCCTGCTCGCCGACGGCTTGCAGCTCGGCGACCTCCAGCGGGGAGTAGCGCCGGCGACGCCCGACCGCGTAGACGAGCAGCGAGCCTACCAGCCCTTGCTGAGCGAACAGCGGTACCACGAGCGACGACTCCTCCCCGAACGTGGCGGCAAACCCACCTTCCACACCCACGTTGAACTTGCTCGGTACGAGCGCCTCGGCGCGGCCGCCGGCGGTGGCGTCCAGGAACGTTAGCCGCACGGTGGTTCCCGCCCCGCCCCGCGACACGGCGGCGTCCTGCAAGCGCGCCCGAGCGCCGAGGAGCTGCTCCCCCTCGGGATCGGAGGAAGCCGCGGCAACCAGATCACGGCTCTCCCCGTCGAGCTCGAACAGCAGGCAGTGAGAGCCCGGCGCGATGCGCGCCGCATTGGCCGCGATCTCGCGATAGGTGAGCTCCAGATCAAGGCTCTGTGTGATGGCCCGCGAGACGGCGTAGGCGGTCTGCAGCACCGCCGCCGTGTGCTGCGACTCGGCGGCCAGAGACCGGCTGCGGATGATCGGCCCGAGGATCTCACACACGGTAACGGCGAACTCCGTCTCGGCGACCGACAACGGCTCACCTCGGCGCCGGCTGAACACCAGAAAGCCGGTGATGTCGCGGCCGGCCGCCACCGGGGCCAACCACAACTTGGCGAAGCCGGGACAGGCCGCGGTAGACAAGGTCTCCGGCAGCCGCGGCCAACCGGCCACCTCCACGACCCGCGGACGCTTCATCGCCGAGGCCAGCGCAGGGTCTTTCAGGTCGAGCGCGGCGGGCGCGCGAGTGCCCGGCGCAAGGGCGCCGTGCACCGCGAGGAGCTTGGCGCTCACCTCGTCACTCACGACGAAGACCGCGGCAGAATCCACATGCAGGCCCTCGGCGATGAGCGGCAGCGCATCGAGCACGGCCACGTCCAGGTCGCGGTCCTGGTTGAGGCGCGAGACCACGTGATACAGGCTCGGCGAGCGCTCGTCGTCGTCGAAGAACGGCGTGAACTTACCCTCGGTCACGTCGTCGGCGACGAGGGAGCCCACACGGTCGGCGAGTGTCTTGTCACGGCTCCCCAGCGAGACGGCGTAGATCACCGCCGTGGTGATGACCGCCAGGCAGATGTACGGGAACCAATCATATGGATACGCCTGCCCCGGCCTCACCAGCTCGTAGATGGGCAGCGCGATGACGATGGCACCCACCACCGGGATGACCAGGTGCCGCACAAAGCCGAACTCGGCGGCGTGGTACCGGCGATAGAACACCGGGAGGGCGAGGTTGGCCACGAAGTACACGGCGAGGACCAGGATGGTTCCCAGGGTGGAGGCCTCGGCGAACAGCGTGACCGGAGAGATGTGCTGCCCGTAGGCCCAGGCGAAGACCAGCACGAGACCCACACCGATGAAGCTGAGCAAGGCGTTGACCGGCGTCTTGCGCTTGGCGTAAACGCGACCCAGCCAGGCCGGCAGGAGCCCCTCACGCCCGGCGTTGAAGAGGAGCCGCGACTGCGAGTTCACGGCGGCGATGACACAGCCCACCGTGGAGGTGACCCCCGCCAAGTATACGAGGAACGCCAGCACCCCGAGCACGCCGCTGGCCATGGTGATGAACGGGATCTGGGAGCTGCTCAGCGCAGCGACGTTTTCGGAGAAGCCCTCTACGGTGGCGTAGGCGAACAGCAGATACCCGACGGCCATGATGGCGATGCTCGTGAAGACCGCGCGCGGCACGTTGCGGCGCGGGTTGTCGGTCTCCTCGGCCAGAGCGGCGGAGTTCTCCCAGCCGATGAACAGAAAGACGGCCAGCGGAAAGCCCAGGCCCACGCCCTTGAGGCCGCTGGTGAGGTAGCGCGGCATGAAGGGGTGCAGCGTCAGGTGACCGGCATGGTGGATGAGCGCGCTGATGGTCACGACGACGAGTACGACCATCTCGAAGGCGAAGAAGACGCCGGCCCAGCGGGTGGAGATGTGGACGCCACGCACCATGAGGAAGGCGCTGAACGCCACGAAGACGACGACGAAGAGCGGCCAAACCGAGATCGGTATGCCGGGGGCATAGTGGTTGAGGAAGATGGCCATGAACCCACCCGACATGACGATCACCGACGTGATCGCGATGATGTAGCCGGTAATGAGGATGACTGCCGTGGCGATGGCGCTGGTCGGTCCGAAGGCCCTGCCGATGAAGGTGATGAAGGAACCCGTTGAAGGGTGAACCCGAGAGAACTGGGCCAGGGTGTTGCCGAGGAAGCCGATGGCGATCGCCGCGGCGACGATCGTGAGCGGCGAGGCGATGCCCGAGGCGAACGCGAGAAAGCCGAAACCGAACGAGAAGCTCATGGCCGGAGCGATGTTGGCCATGGTGGACGCAGCGATATCGATGGGGCCGAGCACGCTGCGCATCAGGCGCTGCGGCTGGTGCCCAGACGATGGGCTCACCGGTGCTCCGGCAGGAGTATCGGCCGCGCCCCGGCGGCAGGTGCCCCGAGTCCCTGGTGTGCCACGCAACTCCCCTCGCGATTGCAGAGGCATGTGACCAGACCAGTATGGCCGCCGCTCGGCCCCCCGGCAACCAAGCTCGGATTCAGGCGCCGGGCCGGCGGCACCGCCGGATATGCGCGCCGCGCGGCGTGTACCCGCAGGTGAGTTAACGTCGGCGCAACAGAACTGATGGTATCGTGCCCCAGCACGATCGAGAGCGCCAACGGCACCGCGTTCGACGACGTGGTGGCCGTCGCCGCCGTATCCGAGAAGAGAGAGGCCGGAGCTGTGAGTCACTCCTCCAAAGCATCCGCTTCACCAAGTGAGGCGCCTGCAGCAACTCCCGGGCGCGCCCTGTGCTTCGGTTCGGTGGCCGAGGAGTACGACCGCTTCCGCCCCTCCCCGCCGCCGGCGGCCCTCAACTGGCTCCTCCCCGAGCGCGTGGCTCTGGCCATCGACCTGGCGGCCGGCACCGGCGCCTTGAGTCGCGCGTTGCTCGCCTGGGCCGACGAGGTGATCGCCGTGGAGCCCGACGCGCGCATGCGCGCCGTGCTCGCGCGCCGCCTGCCCTCGGTGCGTCTACTCGCCGGCCGGGCCGAGTCGCTGCCTCTGCCCGATGCCAGCGCCGACGCCGTGCTCGTCTCGTCGGCCTGGCACTGGCTCGACACTGACGTAGCCGTCCCCGAGATCGCCCGCGTGCTGCGGCCCGGCGGTTGGTTGGGCATCCTGTGGACGGGTCTCGACCGGGAGGACCCCCGCGTAGCCGCGCTCTGGGAGGTGGCGCGCACGCTGTCACCTCACCCGGCCGGCCATCGCGAGCGCCATCGCCCCGAAGATGTGCGGCTGCCGGCGTCGGCTCCCTTCGCAGCCCCCGAAATCCGCCGCCTGCGCTCCACCTGGCGGATCAGTCCGCTACGCCTCGCGGGCCTTCTCGGCACCTACAGCTCGGTGATCACGCTGCCTGCCGGGGAGCGCGCGCGCATCGTGACCCAGGCCCGACAGCTCATCTCCACCAACCCCGCCCTGGCCGGACGCACCCGCATCGCGGTCCCCCTCTCGTGCCGTTGCTGGAGAGCGCGGAGGGTGGCCGGTTGAGATGGAGCTCTGCGAGTATCGCCGGCGGCGCCACCTGGACCCGACGTCCCGGCGACGCCTCAAGCCTGGTTGTAGAAGCCTTTCGCACGCAGTCCCACGGAAGCCTCGCCCGACAGCTCAACGGTGCGCGGTGCCAGCACCAGGATGCTCCTGTCGATGATTTCCAGGCTACCATCGAGGGCATAGGTGAGCCCGCTGCAGAAGTCGACGAGACGCTTGGCCAGCGCCGCCTCGCAGCCCTGCAGGTCGACGATCACGGGCGCGTCGTGACGGAAGCGGTCGGCGATCTGCTGGGCCTCGGCGAAGCTCTGTGGCGCCACGAGGCCAAACTCGAGACGCTGCGGGCGCACCAGCGCGAGAGGGCGCGCCGAGGCATCTCGCCCGGACAGCCGTTCAGCGGAAGGCTCCTGCGCATAGATGTCGTCAAAATCGGCGCCGCGTGCACGCCGCAGGCGCCGCACATCGAGCCGCTCCTCGCACTGGTCGTCGAGGTCGCTGCTCTCCGCGTAGGTCTCGTCTTCGTAGTCGTCGAACTGGTCGCCGGCACCAAAGCGTCCGACGACCTTGCGCAATGACTGAGCCACACCCATGGACCCTCCAGCCTTGATCGCCTCACGAGGCATGAGCATGCGCCCCGGGCGCGCCTCGTTGATGGCAAGCGTTACGCAGGACTGTTTCGCCACCGGCAAGGCGTTGCCTTCACGCAGATGACGCCGGTCTTGCGGCAGGCGCGGGCGGGGCACCGCGCCGAGAGCGATCTTGAGGCCGGCTGGCGGCCGGTTGCCGCCCCGCGGGCGGGCGTTCGAATGGTAGCCGTGGACGCTCGCTGGGTACAGGGGATGCCGAGAGCACGAGAGGAGCAAGGATGAAGTCCATCGACGATTTCCTGGATGAGCAGACGCTGATCGGCCTCGCTTCGCCGAGAGCTTTCATCGACGGCGCCGCTACCGCCGAGCACGGATCGGTACGTATCGTGCAACGCGACGCTCAACGACTCCACGGGCAGGTGGAAGACACGGAGATCTACGAGGCCGAGCTGCGCGTCCAAGACGGCGGGCTCGTGTGGTCGTGCACGTGCGGCGAAGCCGGTGACCATCTCTGCCGGCATCTGGTGGCCACCGCCCTCACCACCTGGCCGGATGAGCCGCCCAGCGAAGAGGCGCCAGACTGAGCGGCTCCCTCCACTCACCACGGTGCCCGGCGCCTACAGGGCGGGCCGGCCCAAGGCTAAGAGGCACACCATGGCTCTGATCGGGGCCGCCCGTGCGCGCCTGTTCGGCGACGCCGCAACACCCCTCACACCGCTGCGCAAGCCGCTCTCGGAGTGTCGCCTGGCGCTGGTCGCAAGCTCCGTTTGCCTGGCTCACCGCGGCCAGCGCGCCGCCGCCGGCGTGTCCATCGGCGCGCCCCGCCTGCGCATCATCGACGGCGCCGTACACACCGGCGAGCTGCGCGGCCGTCCGCGCAGGCGCGCCGACGTGGCGGCCGGCGAGGCCGCCGGCGGCGTGGGCACCGGCGGCGACTGCGCCGGTCGAGCGCCCGGGGAGGCCAACCTCGAGCGCAATCTGGCCCTCGCGCTCGACCGCCTGCGAGAGGCGGTGGTCGAGCGGCGACTGGGCGCCCTGAGCGATCGCCACCTGGCCGTGTGCGGCCCCATGGCGGCCTCCGCTCGCGCGCTGCGCAGGATGGCACCGCGAGCCGCCAGCGTGTTCGAGGGCGAGTCGCTCGACGCCGTCCTGCTCGTACCCACCTGACCGCTGTGCAGCCAGTCCGTGGGACTGGTCGCCGTTGAGCTGGAACGGCGGGGCGTATCTACGGTGACCCTGCAGCTCCTGCACAGGGCCGCCGCGGAGGTCCGCCCGCCGCGAGCTCTGTGGGTACCGTTCTGGCACGGCTACGCCCTGGGGCACCCCGACCAGACGGTTCACCAGCGGGCCGTCATCGAGGCTGCCTTCGAGATGCTCGAAGACTCGAGCCTCCTGGCACCCGCACTGCGCGACTTCCAAGAGAGCAAAGAGAGCTAAGGCCCACGGGGGCCTCCTCTGAAGCGTTCGCCCAGGCCAGGCATCGCCCGCCATGCCATGACGCAATGGCAGAGGTGGTCAAGAAGTGGTCGCGAAAGGCCGATAGTGTCACACGATGGGAGGAACGCCTACACAGCGGTGGCTGCGAGTACAGCAGGCAGCCGACCTTCTCGGCGTCAGCGCCACCACCATGCGCCGCTGGGCCGACGAGGGCCGTCTGCCGAGCCGGCGAACCCCGAGCGGTCAGCGACGGTTCCGTCTGAACGACCTCGAGGCGGTGGTGGCTCCGGTCGAGCAGGGCGTTGGGCCCCCCGATCGCGACGGCGGGTCGCGGTGCCGTGAAAGCAGGCCCCAGCGGCCCGGCGACGCCGAGCAGCGTTACCAACGCCTGCTCGAGACGAGCCTCGAGCTTGCGTCTACACTCGACATCGGCGAAGTGTTGCGGTCGGCGGCACGACGCCTGGGCGCCGCCCTCGAGGTCCCCGACTGTGATGTCTACCGGCTCGAGGGCGAGCGCCGCATACTGTGCGTGGCCGCCAGTCAGAACGGCTCCCAGGATGCCTCCTGGGTAGGTGAGAAGTTCCTCCTCGACGACTACCCGTGCTCCCTGCTCGCCATCGAGACGAAGCATGCCGTGGCCGTGGGTGCCCTCGACGACCCGCGCCTCGGCGCGGCCGAACGTACCGAGATGCTCCGCTACGGCCAGCGCAGCTGCGTGGTTCTGCCCCTGCTTGCCCACGAGCGCGTCGTCGGGCTCGTCGACCTCTTCGCTCACGTGGAACGCGAGTACACCGAGGAGGAGATCGCCGCCGCCGAGGCCGGTGCGCAACTCGTGGCTCTCGCCCTCGAGCACGCCCAGCTCTACGAGGAGGTCAAACGCCTGCATCTGGGGAACCTGCGCGCTCTGAGCTCGGCGCTCAGCGCCAAGGACTACTACACCCTTGGCCACGCCGGCCGGGTAGCCGCCTATGCGGCTCTGCTGGGCCGCGAGCTGGGCTGGCCCGATGCACGGCTCGAGCTCGTCCAGAATGTCGCCTTCCTGCACGACATCGGTAAGATCGGGGTCTCCGATCGCGTGCTACTCAAGGCCGGGCCGCTGACCTCGGAGGAGTGGGAGCTCGTGCGTCAGCACCCCGGGATCAGCGCGGAGATCGTGCGCCCGCTGTTCGACGATGAGCTGGTCGCCGGTGTGCGCCACCATCACGAGCGCTACGACGGCAGCGGCTACCCCGACGGCCTGCGCGGCGCGCAGATTCCCGTCGTGGCACGCGCCCTGTGTACGGTCGACTGCTACGACGCCATGTCTAGCGAGCGACCGTACCGCCGGGCCCTCACCTATCGGCAGTGCGTGGCCGAATTGCGTCGCTGCGCCGGCACGCAGTTCGACCCTCAGATGGTCGATGCTCTCACTCTCGTGCTGCGGCGCCTCAAGCGTCGCCGGGCGAAGGTCGACGCGCTCGCGGCCGAGGCTGCCGCCCTCATCGATCCGGTCGCGCACGCCTCGTTGCGCTCGCGCGACGACGAGGCCCGTCCTCAGTATCGCGAGATGGTCGACGCCTTGCGCTCACTCCGCGACGCGCACCCCGAGATTCGCTTCATCACGACCTTCGCCCTTATCGGCGAGGCCTGTATCGCGGTACTGGACACCGGAGAGGCGGAGGGCGAGATCTCGCATCTCGGCGACCGCTGGCTGCCTCACGACGAGCTCGCCGCCGCGCTTGCCGGCGAGCAGCGCGAAGCAAATGTTCTGAATGCCGACGACTTCGGGGTATGGGTCACCGGCCTCGCCACGGTGCGCGACGCACAGGGAGCGGTTGAGGCGGCGCTCACGGTAGACGTGCCGGCCATCCCCTGGGCCCCCGCCCTGCAACAGGATCAGGCACATACGCTGACGGCGATACTCCAGGCGGCCGCCATGCGCTTCAGCCGAGCCGAAGTGGAGGCGATCACCGACGGGCTCACCGACCTGTACAACCACCGCTACCTGCACGAGCGTCTCGGCGAGGAGTTGCGGCGCGCGAACCAGCGCAATGGCAAGGTGTCGCTGCTCTTCCTCGACGCCGATCGGTTCAAAGCCTACAACGACGCGCGGGGGCACAAGGCCGGAGACGAGGTCCTCCGTCGCATCGCCCGCGTCATCGAGTCGGCCGGTCGCAGGATCGATCTGGCGGCTCGCTACGGCGGCGAGGAGTTCGTGCTGGTCCTCATGGACACTGACGAGGCCGGAGCACTGGCCGTCGCCGAACGCATCCGTTCCCAGGTGGAGAGCGTGTGTGCCGCCGCCGGCCATCCCCTTACCGTGAGCATCGGCGTGGCCACCTACCCCGACGATGCCGCCGCCAAGGACGAGCTGCTCGACAAGGCGGACTGGGCCATGTACGCCGCCAAACGCGCCGGGCGCAACCGCGTGCTTGCCTTCTCCGACGGTCTGGTGCGCGAGGAGACCTGGCTGTCGCGCCATGGCAGATAGGCGCCAGCGACCAGGAGGCGCACGGCGCGCAACCGGCACGGCCCGGCAGCAAGACCCCCAAGCCAGATGAAGCTCTTGTCTCACCAGCGCCGGCGTCGCGCCGTCGATACTAGCCACTGTAGGCGGGCTAACGTGTCGTGAGCCGCAGGCGCACCGCACACTGGCAGTAGAGCCCGGCGAAGCATGGGCTCCGCCGCGCGCGATGGCTGAGGAGGCCGATCCTTGCAGACAGCCCACACATTCACACTCGTCGAAGTCATCGAGGGCCGCTTCGAGGCGCGCTGCGTCAGCGATGACGGCACACGCTATCTCTGGCACCGCGACGTGGGGATCAAGGTGGATCCACACACGCTCACCACCACGCTGCTCAACGACCCTGCCGTGCTACCCCGCGGGCCGTGGGTGCCGACCGCGCTCGGTGAAGAGGAGCTGCGCCAGCAGTGATGCTCGATCTCGACCTCTCCGTCGAGGACCAACGCTACCTCGTGGTGGGGCCACTCAAAGTGGCGCCGGGGCGGGTAGCGGCGGGCGTGTGCTACACTTCTCGCCTCCGGCGGGCCACGCCGCGCGGCGCTCCCCGCCAGGAGGCAAGCAGGTGGCGAGCCGTCGCCCGATCCAGGTCCGCGACGCTCGCCAAAGTGCGAGAAGGCGGGGAGATATCCATGAAGAAGTCGGTCGTCGCGTCTGTTCTACTCGGAGCGGGACTCTTCGTGGTCGCCTCGCTGGCGGCTATCGGCGAGCCTTCTGCCTTGGCGGCGTCGACCTCAGCACCTTCTGCTTCGTCCTCGCCCACTTCAACGCCCACCGCGACGCCCTCCCCTACCCCTCCGGCGCCCTTGCGCGTGGTCTCGGTGTCACCGCGCCGCAACGCTCGGCAGGTCTCACCCGCCGCCGCCATCACGGTGCGCTTCTCGGCAGCGCTGGCCGCCGGCAGCAACGTCCCCCGCCTGTCGCCGAAGATCCCGGGCAAATGGCGCATCGTGGACTCTTCAACGCTGGTCTTTCGACCCACCGGGCATCTGCCCGTCTTCACTACGGTAGGCCTCTCCATCCCGCCCGGTTCCGCCGGGGCGCACGGCAGCGACGGTGGCAGGCTGGCGACCAAGTTCACGGTGTCGTTCGCCGTGAAGGGGCCATCGTCGCTGGCGCGCCTGCAGCAGCTTCTGGCCGAGGTAGGCTACCTTCCCTTGCGCTTCCGGCTCACGACCGGGCAGAAGGGCTCTGCTCTTTCCAACGAGCCGCGCACCACCGACCTGATCTCTTTGCAGCCTCTGACCGGCTTGTTCAGCTGGCGCTACAGCCACGTCCCCAGCTCGCTGGCCGCGCTCTGGAAGCGCGGCCAGAACTCTGCCCTGGTCAAAGGTGCCGTGATGGCCTTCGAGTCAGGTCACGGCCTTCCCGCCGACGGAGTCGCTGGGCGAGGCCTGTGGACCGCGCTGCTCAAGATGGCGGCGGCGCACAGCCAGCACAGTGCGGCCTACGACTACATCGAGGTCTCAACGAGCCTTCCCGAGAGGCTCCGCGTCTGGCGGAGCGGGCGTGTGATCTTCACGAGTCGCGCCAACACCGGCATCGCGTCGCGGCCCACGGCGAAAGGCACGTTCCCCGTCTATGCGCGCTATCTCTCCACCACGATGAGCGGTACCAACCCGGATGGCACCCACTATTCTGATCCCGGCGTGCCCCACGTGGCCTACTTCAACGGCGGCGATGCCGTGCACGGCTTCCCGCGACCCGGCTACGGTTACCCGCAGAGCCTGGGCTGCGTCGAGCTGCCTTATGCCGCCGCCGCCGTGGTGTTCAAGTACGACCCTATCGGAACACTGGTGACCGTCTCCTGATCGACCGTGCCGTGGAACGGGCCCGCAAGGCCTACAATCGCGCCCTGCGAGCGGTCAGCGCGGCGAACGCCTGAGCGACTTACGGCGCCCGCGCAAGGAAGCGCCGGCCAAGCATCGTCGCCCCAGCCGTCAGTGAATGATCGCGACAAGCCCCTTCCCCATGTACACCACGGCCACCGCGGCAAAGACTCCGAGCAGCACCAGCCGGTGATGCGCGGTTAGCCAACTTCTCGCGCCTGCCATCGTGCCGGCCGTTGGATCGGGGGCGACCACCGCCGCCAGCAAGGGAAGCGCCGGCGTGCACGCGGCAATCGCGATGAAGACGGCCAGCACTGTGAACGCCTCGGCCCGGCTCACCCCGGCGTGCAGGATGTCGGTGAGGGCCGGCCCCTCCATCTCGTAGTTCACGAGCAGGATGCCCACGACGGCCGCGCCGGCCGGTCCCAGCCGGCCGATGAGACCCATCCAGCGCGGCTCGCGGCCACCATCACCCGAGGCCGGCCGGTGCAGCGAAAGAGCGAGGAAGGCGGCGAGAAACCCTAGTCCGATGAGCAGCCAGAGCACCTCGATGATGCCCTCCATCGATCCTCCGCCGGTCAGCGAACGGTGCGGCACGAGCACGAGCACAACACTGCCGAACAGCGCCATGACCACGATGAGAGCAGTGATGTAGGCGACGCCGTTCATAGCGGGCCGTCGCGATCCGGCAATGATCAGCGCCGCGATGATGGGCACCGGGTTGACGGCGATGCCGATGGCAACCGGGACGACCTGCAGGAGCAGCAGACCCATAGACAGTTACTTCCTCCGTTCGCTCGTGGCCCCGGACCCAGAGTCGCCTCGCGGCGACATTGTAACGCCAAGGCCCCCGGAACGTTGCCCGCCAGGGAAGCGCGGTCTCGCAAGGTCGTGGCGTCAGGCCACGACGAAGGCCTCGGTGCCCCACGGTGAGGCGGCAACCGCGTCGGCGACGGCCTGCGCGTTGGCGCCGCCGCGTCGAAGGGCTGCCAGGATGCCTCCGTAGTCACCGTTGAACAGGGTGGCAAGGGTCGCCGTGAACCCCTCCGCCCAACTCGTGTAAGCCTTCACTCCCACGGAGTTCATACTGGTGGCACCGGGCTCGGGCATGGTCGTGTCGAGCGGGTTGTAGGTCGCCCCGTTGTACCAGTTGCCCCCTTCGGCCATCTCCCAGGCGACGATCGCCGCCACGTTCGAGGAGGTCGACGGGAGACGCGCGTCGCGAAGAAGGGCCTTCGCCCAGCTCAAAGGTGTGTAGCCGCCGGCGACGGAACCCGTCGACACGCCGGGGGGAAGGGCGCCGGCAGCCGCGGCCGCGCGCGCCGCCGCGGCGCGCGCGGCCGCGGCCCGCGCGGCGGCGATCTGTGCGAGGATGCGCTTCACCTTGGCCTTGGCGTTCTGCAACATCGTCCGGCGTTGCTGCAGGGCGGCCTCGATCCGCGCCTCTTCCTGGGCCACCTGGGTAACAAGCGCGGCCGCCTGCGCCCGGTCGTTCACGAGCCGGGCTTGGCGCTCCGCGATCGCTTTCTTGGTCCGAGTCAGCTGGCCTACGAGCGCCGCCCCTTCGCTGTCGATCCTCCTGATGAGATCGACCCCGTTCGCGAGGTCGGAAAAACTCCGCGCCTCCAAGACGACATCGAGCAGCTCGGTAGAAGGCGCCTTGTAGGCCGCCACGGCGCGCTCCGCCAGGTGCTGCTTCTCGATCGCCAGCTCGTGCAGCGCCGCGGTCAGCTGCCTTTCGTTCGCGGCGGCTTGCGCCTGCACCAGGGCGAGCTCCTGCTTGGCGACGGTGTAGCGCCCGTCGGCGGCCTTCAAGCGCCCGTCGAGCGCCCCAATCTCGTTCTGCAGCCTGCCTGCTTGAGCCTTGGCGCTGGAGAGTGGCGATGATGCCGCGGCACGGGCCGCGACCGGCGCCACGAGCATGATGCCCGCGAACAGGAGGGTCGTCACGAGAATGGGTCTGCGATGCACCGGATCGCCTCCTCGCAGCCGTCGTCCGTGGCGCTGGGCCACCGCTGCCGCACGGCCGGCCTCAGCTTCGCCCCGCAGCGCACAGAGCCGAGGCACCATAGCACGCCCCGCCGGCCAGGTTCAAACCACGACGGACAGATGGCTACCCCAGGCTCATGGATCGCCAACTCGTGGCCGATACGCTAGGGGAGAGAGCAGGAGATCGCAGGTGGCAAGCAGGCTGTCGCGAGAGGATGAGATGGACTTGAAAGACGTCGCGCGCCGCGGCGGCGCGCGAGGCCGCCGGCGGCTGTCGCTGCAGGAGGTCCGCGAAAGCGGCCTTCCCGCCCTCTTCTTCGATTACGGCGACGCGCTCCTGTATCTCGACGGCCGGCTCTACAACGCCGGCGATTGGGTAACCCCGGATGTGACGAGCACTCCGCCGCAGCCGTTGCCCGCCCAGATCCTCGAGAACGGCGTCGGCATCGAGTATGGCTGGCAGCACGCCGCCGGGTGCGCCTGCCGCTTCTGCGCACCGCTCGACAGTGAACAGGAAAGCGCCGCGTAACGAGTGGCGCACCTGCGGCGCCCCACTCGTTAGATTGCCTGCGGTGTCTAACGAACCCCGGCGCCGGCCTCCTCACGACGCTTCGTCGAGCGCCTCCTCGAATTGGCTCGCGTAGAGATCGTAGTAGAAGCCGCGCGCTTCCATGAGCTCCTTGTGGGAGCCCTGCTCGATGATGCGCCCGTGGTCCATCACGAGGATGATGTCGGCACCGCGGATCGTGGAGAGCCGGTGCGCGATGACGAAGCTCGTGCGGCCCTTCATGAGCTCAGCCATCGCCTCCTGGATGAGCACCTCGGTGCGCGTGTCGACCGAGCTCGTGGCCTCGTCGAGGATGAGGATGTCCGGGTCGGAAAGGAACGCCCGGGCGATGGTGAGCAGCTGCTTCTCGCCCTGCGAGACGGCGGTGGCGTCGTCGTCGAGCACAGTCTGGTAACCATCGGGGAGCGTGCGCGCGAAGTGGTCGACGCGGGCCGCGCGCGCCGCCGCCATGATCTCGTCGTCCGTCGCGCCCTCGCGGCCGTAGGCGATGTTGTCGTGGATGGTGCCGCTGAACAGCCAGGTGTCCTGCAGCACCATGCCGAACAGGTCGCGCAGGTCGCCGCGCGTCATGTCGTGGGCGTCGACGCCGTCGACCAGGATGCGGCCGTGGTCGATCTCGTAAAAGCGCAGCAGGAGGTTGACGAGCGTCGTCTTGCCGGCGCCCGTGGGCCCGACGATGGCCACGGTCTCGCCGGGCTTCACGTCGAGTGAGAGATCGTCGATGAGCGACGTGTCGGGCAGGTAGCGGAACGACACGTCTTCGAGCGTGATATGGCCGCGGGTGTGCTCGAGAACGACCGGTGTGACCGGGTCGGCCTCCTCCTCGGGCTCGTCGAGCAGCTCGAAGACGCGCTCGGCCGAGGCCGCCGTGCTCTGCAGGACGTTCATGATGCTGGCCGTCTGCGTGATCGGCATGGTGAACTGGCGCGAGTACTGGATGAAGGCCGTCACGCCGCCCAGCGAGATGCGGCCGGTGGCGACCATGAGGCCGCCGACCACGGCGACGGCGACGTAGTTGAGGTTGCTCACGAAGTTCATCACCGGCAGGATGATGCCGGAGATGAACTGCGCCTTGAAGCTCGCCTGGTAGAGCTGCTCGTTCTGCTCATCGAAGGTTGTGACCGCTTCGTCCTGGCGGCCGAAGACCTTGACCACGTTGTGGCCCGTGAACATCTCCTCGACATGGCCGCCGAGGTCGCCGGTGTGCTGCCACTGCGCCGCGAACTGCCTCTGCGAGAACTTGGCGATGAAGAGCGTAAGCACGAACGAGAGCGGCACGGCCAGCAGCGAGATCAGCGCCAGCAGCCAGCTGATGGTCAGCATCATGATCAGCACGCCGATGATCGTGAGCACCGCGGTGATGATCTGCGTGATGTTCTGCTGCAGGGTCGCCGAGATGTTGTCGATGTCGTTGGTCATGCGGCTCAGCACGTCGCCGCGGGAGTGGTCGTCGAAGTACTTCAGCGGCAGCCGGGCGAGCTTCTCGTCTACGCTGCGTCGCAGACGATACATGGTGCGCTGGGCGGCGCCGGCCATGAGGTACTGCTGCCCCCAGCCGAACAGCGCGCTCACGGCGTAGATGCCGATGAGCAGCAGCAGGGTGCGGCCGAGCGCGCCGAAGTCGACACCGTGACCGGGGTTGAGGTGCATTGCCGACAGCATGTCCGCCAGGGTCGACTGGCCTTTGGCCCTGAGCCCAGCGACCGCCTGCGCCTGCGTCACGCCGGCCGGGAGCTGCTTGCTGACGACGCCCTGGAAGAGGATGTTCGTCGCCGTGCCCAGAATCTTGGGGCCGATAACGGCGAAGGTCACGCTCACGACGGCGAGGAGCAGCACGACGACGATGAGCGCGCGCTCGGGCCGCAGCATGCCCACGAGGCGCTTCAACGTGCCGCGGAAGTCCTTAGCCTTCTCGGTCGGCCGGGCGAGCGCCCCGGCGGGTCCGCCGCCGCCGGGGCCGCGCACGCCGGCGGGCGGACGCGGCGGCTGGTTGCCCTGCGGCGAGGTGCCTTGCGGGCTGCTCACGCGACGCCCTCCGCGCCGAGCTGCGACTCCACGATCTCACGGTAGGTCGTGCTCGTCTCGAGAAGCTCTTCGTGGGTGCCCTTGCCGACGATGGTACCGTCCTCCAGGACGATGATCTGGTCGGCGTGCATGACGGTGCCCACGCGCTGAGCGACGATGATCACCGTCGCGTCGGTCGTCTCCTTCTTGAGGGCCGCACGCAGGCGCGCGTCGGTCGTGAAGTCGAGGGCCGAGAAGCTGTCGTCGAAAATCTGGATCTTGGCCTGCTTAGTGAGTGCCCGGGCGATCGCGAGCCGCTGCCGCTGCCCGCCGGAGACGTTGGCGCCGCCCTGGTCGACCGGCGCCTCGAGGCCCTCGGGCATCTCGGCGACGAAGTCGGTGCCCTGGGCGGTCTCGAGGACGCGCCAGAGTTGCTCGTCGGAGGCCTCCTCGTCGCCGTAGCGCAGGTTCTGCGCCACCGTGCCGCTGAAGAGGAACGCCTTCTGCGGCACGAGCCCGATCCTATGCCAGAGGTCTTGCTGCTCGAGGTTCCGCACGTCTACGCCGTCCACGAGGACGCTGCCGCCGGTGACGTCGTAGAAGCGCGGGATCAGGTTGATGAGCGTGCTCTTGCCACTGCCGGTGCTGCCCACGATGGCAGTGACCTCGCCGGGCTCAGACGTGAAGCTGATATGGCTCAGCACCGGGTCTTCGGCACCAGGGTAGCGGAACTCGACGTCACGGAACTCGATGTGACCCCGCACAGGCGCGTCCAGGACCGGCGCCTCGGGATCGGTCACCGACGGCTCGGCGTGCAGAACCTCCAGGATGCGCTCGGCCGAGGCGGAGGCTCGTGGCACCATGACGAGCATGATCGTCGCCATGAGCACCGACATGAGGATCTGCAGGATGTACGTGAGAAAGGCGGTGAGGTCGCCGATCGGCATGCCGTGGTTGGCGACCTGGATGCTGCCGAACCACATGATGGCGACCGTGGACAGGTTCAAGATCAGTGTGAGTGTCGGCATCATGACCGCGAACAGCCGCGTCACGCCCAGGGTCGTGCCGGTCAAGTCGGCGTTGGCCGCGTCGAAGCGCTGCTCCTCGTAGCCGACCCGGTCGAAGGCGCGGATCACGCGCACGCCGCTGAGCACCTCGCGTGTGACCTGGTTGATACGGTCGATCTTCTTCTGCATCGACCTGAAGAGCGGCAAGGCACGGGTCACCACGAGCCCGATGAAGACGCCCATGATGGGCACCGCGACGAGGATCACGCTCGACAGCGGCACGTCGAGGCGCAGCGCCATGATGATGCCACCAATAGCCATGATCGGCGCCGCGAGGGTCAGGTTGAGCATCATGAGCACGACCATCTGCACCTGCTGGACATCGTTGGTCGAGCGCGTGATCAGCGAGGGCGTACCGAAGTGGTTGAGCTCGGCCTGCGAGAAGCTCTCGACCTTGCGAAAGAGGAGCGCGCGCACGTCGCGGCCGAAGGCCATGGCGGTCTTGGAGCCCCAGTAGACGGCGATGACGGTGGCGATCACGAGCACCAGGGTGACGCCGAGCATGAGGGCGCCCGTGACCATGATGTAGTGCGTGTCGCCCTTGACCACGCCGTTGTTGATGATGTCGGCGTTCAGCGTGGGCAGGTACAGGTTGGTGATCGCCTGCACGAATAGCAGGCCCAGCACCAGGAGGATCTGACGCCAGTACGGCGTCAGGCGCTCCCTGAGCAAGGCGATCACGCCGAGGCCCTCTTGGCGGCTCGCGCCGGGGAGGCCGGCACGGCGGATGCATCGGCCCCGGCGAATCGCGCCGTGTGCTCTTCGTGGCGCGCCGCGAGAGCCGTCTCGGTATTGCCGCTCATGGCGTCGAGCAGCCGCTCGAGCTGGCGCCGGTCGTCTTCGCTGAGCCCACCGATGGTCTCGTTGATCAGGGCCGCCGAAACCACCCGCAGATCAACCTCCAGCTGGTGTCCGGCCGCGGTGAGGTGCACCCTCGTCAGCCGCTGATCCGTCTCGTCGGTGCGGCGCTCGATTGCGCCGGCCTTCTCCATCGCTTGCAGCATCCTGGTCACCGTGGGTCGCGCAAGGTTCAGGGCAGCGGCGAGATCGCGCTGGGTGATGCCGTCGTTGGCCGACAAGAAGCGCAGGCAGATAGCCTGAGCGGGATGGCTGTCGTGGTCCGAGAACGCCGCGATCATGAGCTGGCGGTGTAGCCGCAAGGCGCGCAGGAAGGCGCGAAAGACGTGCATTGACAGCTCCTCGACGCCGTCGAGCTCGACGAGTGAGAGCTTGAACGCGGTGTCTGCTTCGGTCACGATGCCGCTCCTGAGGCTTGTCGAAGACGGTCAGGCCCCAGATATTAGCCTACTAACGATTAGCACGCAAACGCGCTCCCCGCCGGGCGGCGTGGCTCACCCCGGCGAATCGCTATCGTGGTGCCTATCGCCCTTCGCCGCGCAGGCTTCGGCGCGCCCGTGGGGTACAAATACTCGATCACGCTTCGCTTTGGCGGCATTCCGATCGCGCTAGCGCGCCGGGAGGGGAGGCGTGGCGGAATCCCGCTCGTGCTCACCTCGCTCCTCTACTTGTTGCTTCGCCGACTGCTCGGCGTGCTCTCCTCCGAGGATCGCAGCGCCGAGCGGGTTCGCCTTGAGAATCTCGTGCTGCGTCACCAGGTCGCGATCCTTCGTCGTCAGGTGAAGCGCCCCGTCTACCGGATGCGTGATCGCGCACTGCTGGCTGCAGCGAGCCGGGCCCTGTCTCGCGAGCGCTGGAGCGCGTTCCTCGTTCGTCCAGAGACGTTGCTGCGCTGGCACCGAGGACTCGTGGCGGGGAAGTGGACGAGGGCTCATCGCCGGCCGGGACGCCCCAGCCTTGATCCCGAGATCAGGCGACTGATCCTGCGCCTGGCCAGGGAGAACCCACGCTGGGGCTACATGAGGATCAAAGGTGAGCTGCAGAAGCACGGCGTCCGCGTCTCAGCGACCGCCATCGCCATGCTGCTGCGCAGTAACGGCATCGGACCCGCCCCACGCCGCGGTCTGACCTGGCACGAGTTCCTCAAAGCGCAGGCCTCAGGCGTCATCGCCTGCGACTTCTTCACGGACGAGACCGCGTTTCTCAGAACCCTCTACGTGCTCTTCTTCCTCGAGATCGGCACTCGGCGTGTGCGGGTCACGGTCTCAACGAGCAGCCCAGACTCGGTCTTTGTCACCCAGCAGGCGCGCAACTTGTGCTTCACGCTCGATTAGCGTGAGAAGCCGCTCCGCTACCTGATCCGCGACCGCGACGCCAAGTTCGCGCGCTCCTTCGATCGAGTTCTTGCACCCCACGGGCTGGCCGGCGACCGTCGTCAGGCCGGCAGCAGGTCTCGCAGACGGCGTAGGACGTAGGTTGGCTGGATGGGCGAGCCTGCCAGGGAGGACTCAGAGGTGGCGCCGGTCAGCGGCAGCGCGGTAGACATGCCCGCCTCCCGGCCCATGAGGATGTCGGTCTCCAGCCGGTCGCCCGTCATCAGGCAGTCGGCGGCCGGCAGGTCCATGAGGTTCAGGGCGGCATCGATCATGTAGCCGGACGGCTTGCCGACCACGGCTTCGACCCGCGTGTCGGTGCAGGCCTCGATGGCGGCGATGACGGCGGCGCAGTCGGGCTCGCCGCCGCCGGGGACCGGGCAGTAGCGGTCGGGGTTGGTGGCGAAGAAGCGCGCTCCGGCCCTGATGGCGTCAAAGGCGATCTGCAGCTTGCGGTAGACGAAGGTGCGGTCGAAGCCGGCGATCACGGCGTCGACGTCGTGCGCCTGCTCGGTCAGCTCGAACCCGCCGCGGCGCAGCTCCGCGCAGAGCGGCTCCTCACCGACCACGAACAGGCGCGCGCCCGGCATGCGCTGCTGGAGGAAGTCCACCGTCACCAACGATGCCGTCAGGATATCGTCGATAGATGTCGGCACGCCCAGGCGCGTGAGCTTGGCGGCGTAGTCCTCGCGTGCGTGCGTGGGGTTGTTGGAGATGAAGATGGTGCGCGATCCGCGAGCGCGCAGCGCCGCCAGGGTCTCTCCCGCCGTGGGAAGCAGGGCGTCCCCAAGGTAGACCGTCCCGTCCAGGTCGAAGATGTAGCCGGCGAAGAAGTGCTCCGGCGTGGGCAGGGAGGAGTCCCCGGCGATCAACTTCCGCCGATCGTGGCGCGGATGACCTTGCGGCCTTCCTTCTCGAAAGCCGTCGCGACCGCCTCCTGGAGCTCTCGCCCGGGAGTGATGGAGACCATGTAACCGCCTCTGCCGCCGCCCGTGACTTTCGCCCCGAAGGCGCCGTGTTCCAGAGCGGTCCTGCACATGCCGTCCAGGATCTCGTGGGACATCCCCATGTCGGCGAGCAGCCGGTGGTTGTCCGAGGCGACCCTGCCCACGGTGCGCAGGTCGCCGGCCTCGAGCGCCTTCTGCATGTCGAAGCCCTGGGCCGTGATGGTGCCGAGACGCGCCGCGAACAGCTCGGGGTCGCCCGTCTTCTGCTCGTCGATGAACTCGTCCAGCGCCGCGGTGTTGACGCTGACGCCGCTGTTGGCCAGCACGATCTGGAAGGCCTCCGGGCTCTTGATCCGCTCGAAGTTCTGCTGCCCGTCCTTCAGCCAGAAGCGGAGCAGGCCGCCGTAGGTCGAGGCGGTGTTGTCGACTCCGCTCGCGACCCCGTGATAGGGGAACTCCCCCTGCCAGGCGGCGCGGTTGATGTCCTCGATCGAACAGCCCAGCTGGAACTCGGCGTCCAGGGCGCGCGCCAGAGAGACGCAGATGGCGGCGCTGGCGCCCACCCCGCTCCCGGCCAGCAGCGTCCCCCCGACGGTGATCCGGATCGGCGTCTTCTTCACGTCCACATCCATGACGTCGAGGATCCTGTCGATGGACTGCGCCTGCTGCTCCTTCTTGCTCTCCTTGTAGCCGGGGACCTCGATGCGGTCGTCCTGCAGGATCCAGCCCTCGCCGTCGATCCGCTCGACCGTCGTCACGGTCTCGTAGGAGATCGACGAGACGATCGCCGGCACCTCGTCGAGGACGAACTGATCGCCCAGCAAGATCGTCTTTCCAAACCCGCGTCCCTCAGCCATGCGACTCTCCATTTAGAATGTCTTCCATCTCGTCGATCAGGGCCTCTTCCTTGCCGACGGCCACCGTAGTGGCGGCCGTCAGGCTGTGGCAGGCATCCGAGAACCCTCCCAGCCTGCTCGTCGCCTCGGGAAGCAGGATGTTGAGCCCCATCGCCCGGCCCGCCCTGATCTCCTCTTCCTTCGAAGGAGCGACCCTCATCGAGACCTTCACCTGGCCGAAGCTCATCGAGCCGATGCCCGGGATCTCATCGGGGATGATCTGGAATCCCGCGAGGTACTTGCCGGGGTCGATGAGACCGGTGACCCTGATGGCGTCACAAAAGGCGCCGACCATCTTGACGCCCATCGGGAACAGGCGGTCCTCCAGATGGAACCACTGGATGTGAGGCGCCTGCTTCATGCCGCCTGCCTGGAGCCTGGCGATCTCCGCGTCAAAGAGCTTCGTCCTGACCGCCCTCAGGTCTTCGACCATCCGGTCGGACTCCGGCGACGCCCCCTCGAGGCACACCTTGACGCCCATGTCCGGTCCGCCTTGGTAGTAGCCGACTCCACCCAGCACATCCAGGTAGTCGCCGAAGTCGATGACCGGGAGCTGACCCCCCGGACCGTTCCCTAGGTACAGTTCCCCGGCGCCCTGCTCGCGGATCTCCATCCGGCCCTGCGCTACCGCTTCCAGCGCGACGTCACGGTTCTCGCCCACCAGCGCGCCGTCCACGAAGAAGCCGTCTCCCACCGCGCCCACGGCCGCGATGTGGGCCAGGTCGCGGTTGGCCGGGTCCATGGTGCGCGCAAAGAGGTAGCACGTCGTGGAACCGGAGATGTCGCGATCGCCCTTCAGCCCGAACAGGTCGGGGTCAAGGTTGATGACCCTCGCGTCGGTCGAGGCCTCGGCGACGTGGTGGTCCAGTATCAGGGTCAGGTTCCTGCCCTGGTTGAGCTCGGAGAGCAGCGGGGCGATCCTGCCCGCGAAATCGGCGAAGACGAGGAGCTTGCCCTCCTGCTGGTAGACCTTCTCCAGCACCGCGGGATATGGCTTCTCGAGGCAGAAGCGCCTGACCTCGAAGCCCTGCCGTTCGAAGGCGCGGGTGAGTATGGCGCCGGACGTAAGCCCGTCGGAATCGTTGTGGTGAAAGACCTGGACGGTCTTCTCCGGCATCTTCCGGAGTTCCTCGATGGCACGCTCCATCGCCTCGATCAAGACGTTCGGCATCCGTCTCCTTTGCCAGGTTCGTCACTGCGGGATCCGAAGAGAAACGATATCAGAATCGCGAGCGGAGTCTTCGCCGCCAGATCATCGGGACCGACGAGAGCAGGCCTGCGATCGACCTTCTTCGGCGTGACGGGGCGTCGTGCTCGTGGCCTGGGAGGCGTGCTGGTCCTGGCTCTGGCGCTCGGGCTGGCGGTGCTGGCGCCGATCGCGGCTCGCCTCGTGGAGATCACGCGAAATCCACTGGGCCTGGCCAGCGCTCTCGAGAAGATCGACGGCGACCCGCGCCCGGTGGCGATCACCAACCGCGCGACCGCCCACCTCTACATCGCCAATTCGATCAAACGCGTCTCGGGCGACGGGCTCTTCGACACGCATCCGCCGACCGAGAAACGCATCGCCATCCTGCGGGCGATGGCGGGCAAGGAGCTGCCGGCCAGCGATCCGACACTCGACAAATCAGTCGCTCCCCTCTAAGCGGGTCGCGTCTCGCCCCTTGTTCGGCCCTGTAGCTCCGTTCTGGGTCCGACATGACTCACTACTCGTCGGCGGCCGGTCGGCCTCGAGGCCCCGAGCACCCTCGCACAGGCGAGGGCTACAGCAAAGCAAAACGCACGCGAGACATGTGCGACCCGAGCAGTCCGGGTGCGGATCTCCCTGCGGCATGCTGGGATGAGCGTGGCTCAGCTATGCCAGCATGTAGGCCCGAGTGGACTCTTCGCCGAGGCGAGAGCGAGGCAACCGGGAGCCGATGCACGGGCCGGCTGACGCTCCACCTCGGCAAGCTGCAGGTCTCACTCGTGCGGCGCCCAAGCATGTGCTCGTGCCCTGCGAGCATGGCGAGTTCCTCATCGGGGACACTCCCGCCTTCACCATCGACCGCGAGAGGGACGCGCTTGGCTTCACGGACAACGTGTCCCTGGAGCACCCCGCTACCTTGCCGCTAGGACCTGACCGGCTCGCAGCTCTCGGGCCAAAGGATGAATGGCTGACGGTCCCCGCGTCCTGCGTGGATGAGCTGAACAGGTACCAGATCAGGAAGGCGAAGGAGAGGGTCTTCATGCGAACCGGCTCCGGGCTGCAAGCGTTCGTCAGGGCCGAGCATCCACCTGGCCGTCTGGGCTAGCCATGGGTCGCGCGGCGTCGACTCCCTCGGGGGCGCTTCTGTCTGTGGGGAGATGGGCGACAGAACACTCGAGTTGGCGTCGGCAGTCGGTCGGCGGTCGCTGCGAAGTGGCTGCACAGGGGCGCGTTCCGGAGCAAGCGCAGAACGTGGTGACCTGTGTCGGCAGGCTCAGCTCTTTTCGATTGGGCCGACCGGGTCGCTCCCTCGGCTTCAGCGCCCCTGCGGTCTCGTCGCCTACCGAGTCCGCTGAAGGCAGCGTGAGCTGCGCTGGGCGAGGCGCACAGAGGCGCCGAGCTCCGGCCTTCCTGCTAGGCTCCTCCCATGAAACGCACCCTCACCATCGTCGCCCTGCTCGTCTTAGTGATCGTTATCGTCGCCGTGCTCGTGAAGGCGACCGTGCTCGTGCCGCGCCGTGCGCCTGCGCCCGCGCAAGCTGGGCTCCACGAGCGCCCAGGCCCGGCGCACGGCCGGCGCCTACCTACGGAGCTGGCCGCGAAGCCCCTTCAGCGGCCGGCCCATGCGGGCAGGCAGCCCGGGGACTACCGCTACCTGCGCGGCCCCGGTGGGCGCCGTGCCACTCTCAGCGGGTCCGGCGTCGGCGGCAGGACCGTGATCACGCTGTCGCTCGTGCCGTGATCGGGGTTGGCAGGCGCTCGGCGGCGAGGCCCGGTGCAGGCGGTTCTGGCGCCTGAGGGGTCTCCTCAACTCTTAACCTGCGATGTGGCCGCCAGCGACCTCGCCAGGACGAGGGTCGTGGTTCAAATCCAACGTCGCCCGCCACCGTTGTCATGTCGACAACATCTCCCCACAAACAGCTGCCTTTTACCTCACCGGTCGGCTACCCGATCGCTGGAGTGTCAGGACGTGGGCTCGACCTGAGTGCCTGCCGCGGCTTGGCGCGGTCGAGTGAGTTGGCGCCCGACTCGTCGGCGCTGAGAGCGAGAGCGTTGCTGAGCGCGGACAATCGGCTCGCGAGATCCGCGATTGGCCGAGGCGGTCTTCGAACACCACCTGCGCGTCCCTGTCCTGCCCCAAGCCTCACGGCCCAACGCGTCAACGGCACAGCGAACGGGTAAAGGCGAGCACAGGTGATGTCATGAGCGGTGCCGCGGGCGCCCACAAACATGCCGGCCGAGCTGACCCCGCCAGGGTCGGTTGTCCGGATCGGAGGGAGCACGATGAGACGCAGCACTTGGATCTGGACATGGTCCATGCTGGGAGCCTTGCTTATCACGGCGGCCGTCGTCGGCATTGTCAGCGCCCCGGCAACGGCGGTAGAAAGCAGCGCCGTCAAGCACGTGACGATCAAGAACTTCACCTTCACGCCACCGACCATCACCGTAAGTCGGGGCACGAAGGTGACGTGGAAGAACATGGACGGGGTGCAGCACACGGTGACCAGCACGAACAGCATCAAGACGACGGCGAAGATCATCAAGGGCTTCGACAGCGGACCGCTCAACACCGGTCAGACCTTCTCGCATACCTTCAAGAAGAAGGGAAGCTTCTTCTACGAATGCCGGATTCACGCCTTCATGCCGTCTATGCATGGCAAGGTGATCGTCAAATGATTGCCTGTAAGCGGTCAAAGATGACGCTCGCCATGCGTCGCCCTCGCTGCGCAGCGGACACCCTTCTCCTCCCCTTGGCGCCGACGGTGCTTGCTGGCACGGCCGTGATGAGGTGCGGAGGCTGCGCATGAGTCGCCGCCGCGGCCTCGTCAGCGTGGCCCTCACCGCGGCGCTCGTGCTCTTCTGTGGCACAGCCAACGCCCTGGCCGTCGTAACCCCCACGATCAGCCTACGCGCCGCCTCGACCAGCGTCACAGCCGGGACGACGCTCAAGCTCTCCGGCAGAGTCACACACGCGGCCGCTGGCGTCACCTCGATGACGATCCTGAGGCGTGCCGGGACGTCGTGGAAGCGCGTGGCGACGGCGAAGCTCTCCGCCAAACACACCTTTGCGGTGCGCCTGAGGCCAACCGCCCCGGGTACCTGGCGTCTGGTCGCCCAGTACGTGGCGGGCGGCGTCAGGGCGCGCAGCAAGGTGGTGGCGGTGACCATCACCGCTCGGCTCAAGCGCTGGACGGCGCTGGCCTGCGGCGACTCCAGCGCATTCGCGCTCAGCGAGACCGGCACACTCTGGGCGTGGGGCGACAACACGAGCGCCCAGCTCGGCCTCGGCGTCTCCGACACCGACGCGCACGCCTCACCGGCACAGGTCGGCGGCGATGCCGACTGGACGGCGGTCGCCTCCGGGGCCACCCACACCGTGGCCCTCAAGAGTAACGGCACACTCTGGGCCTGGGGCGGCGACACCGATGGTCAGCTCGGTCTGGGCGACATCACCTCGCGGCCGTTGCCCACGCTCGTCGGCCTCGACTCCGGCTGGAGCGCCGTGTCGTGCGGCGACTTCTACACGCTGGCGCTGAAGACCGACGGCACGCTCTGGGCCTGGGGCGACAACGCCAACGGCGAGCTCGGCGTCGGCGACACGACCGTGCGGCAAGCGCCGACGCAGGTCGGCAGCAGCGCCGATTGGGCCGCCGTCTCCTGCGGCCACCGCCACACGTTCGCCCTCAAGAAGGACGGCACGCTCTGGGCCTGGGGCTACAACGGCAACGGCCAGCTGGGGCTGGGCGACACGGATCAGCGTGACGCGCCCGTGCAGGTCGGTGCTGCGACGGACTGGGCCGCGGTCGCGGCCGGCAACGCTTTCAGCCTCGCGGTCAAGCAGGACGGCACGCTCTGGGCCTGGGGCTACAACGGCAACGGCCAGCTGGGGCTGGGGACGTCGGGCGCCGCAGCGCACCTCACGCCTTCCCAGGTGGGCGCTGACGTTAACTGGGTCTCGGTGGCTTGCGGGGCCAACCATGGCGTTGCCCTCAAGAAGGACGGCACGCTCTGGGCGTGGGGCTGGAACGGCGACGGCCAGCTCGGCACGGGTGACACGACCGACAGCGACGTGCCCACGCAGGTCGGCAGCGACACGGACTGGGCCGCGGTCGCCTGCGGGGACTACTTCACGCAGGCGCTCAAGACCGACGGGAGCATCTGGGCCTGGGGCGCCGACGAGCGGGGCCAGCTCGGCAGCGGCTCATCCGACACGGACCCGCACTCGACGCCCGCCGAGGTGAGCGCGCCGACGTCCTGAAGGCGAGCCGATGGCCTCGCCAAAGCAGGCCGCGCCGCGAGAGGGCCAGCTATTGCCCGGCGGGCATTCTGACACCCAGCTGCGTGGTGCAATCGCAGGTGTCGCAGAGGGACTCGGTGGCCGGTGCTGAGGCAAGGGAGACGGATAGCGAGCGCCACCAACCCGGAGCTCCATGAACGAGAGCTGCTGAAGCTCGCGTGCTTGGGTGGCATCGATGTCCTCCTCCACGTGCAGCGGCCGCCGACGACCTTGGACCTGCATGATCTCCTGCATCCGGAGACGGGGGCGCTCTACGAGGCTGTCGGCGAAGTGTGGACAATCGGCAGCCCGTTCGCGCGTGAACTCGCCAAGGTTGTGGCTGACGGAGGCGGCGAAGTGATGCGTGCTGCCGCAGTGACTGGTGAGGCTCGCTCGCCGCTGGGCGCACGAGTCCTCGGGCAGAAGTGGACGCCTGAGCAGCTTGAGCGCTGACAGGAGGCGACCAATGAGCTGTCTGCGGCACGGGCTGAGTTCGCCAGGCTGGCGCGTGAGGAGCTCGGAGCCGATGCCGGCGAACCGTTGTCGTCGCGGAGCCAGGAGTCGTAGCCAAAGGAAGCCGCAGCCTGTCTCCCAGGACCCCTCATCGCTTCGGAATCACGCCTGCGTCTGCCACCCGCGGTGGAAGTGAAGCACCTGGACAAGTCGGCGACCCGTCGGCGCCGCCGGCCGTGTGCGGCCACTTCATCGCGCCGTGATGTCTCCTTGCGCGTCCGGCGCAATGCTCGTTGTCGCCGGCGTTCGTCTCCTACAGCTTGCGTCCCTTGACGAGCAGTGGTCCGCTGCCCGCGAAAGCGGGCAGGACCTCGAGTCCCTCGCGGCACATCACGAAAACGCGCAAGGCGACCGTGATGCCGCCTTGCGTGAGCCACGCCCACAGGGCTCAGCCCACAACGGCTTCCGGGAGATCTGGTCAGGGCCGCGAATCGGACCCGTCGCTAGGCTCGGGTTCGCTCTGATCGCGTCGCACGGGTACGGCCAGAACGGGTACGGGCCGCATCGTCACTTGGACCGAAGTGCCCTGTGTGAACTGGGCGGCCTCGACACTCGGCATCTGGACGTGCACGAGGGCATCGGTGAAGAGCCGGACTCGCAACATGCAGATCGAGCCGCGGAAGCTCACCGCCACGATCCGTCCGTTGCCGTCTGCACTCGGCATCACCTGCATCGACTCAGGCCGCACCAGCACTGTCACCGCGCCTGTCTCCGCCGACCCCTCAAGCAGCGGCACTTGCGTGCCGAGCACAGAGACCTGGCCGTGCTGCGCTGTACCGGGAAGTCTGTTGGTGAGACCGACGAACTCGGCGACGAAGTCCGTGCGTGGCCTCTCGTAGATCTCCGTGGGTGTGCCGATCTGCTGCAGGCGACCGAAGTTGATGACGGCGACGCGGTCAGCCAACGTGAACGCCTCTTCCTGGTCGTGCGTCACGAACACGGTCGTCGTACCAATCTCAAGGTGAACGCGGCGGATTTCATCGCGCAGCTCGCCGCGCACCTTGGCGTCCAGGGCCGAGAGCGGCTCGTCCAGGAGCAGGACTCTGGGCTGGATCGCCAGGGCGCGCGCCAGGGCGACGCGCTGCTGCTGTCCGCCAGACAGCTGGAACGGGTAGCGGTCGGCAAGCGACGCCAAGCCGACGACATGGAGCAGTTCGTCCGCTCTCTGCCGCCGCACCCGTTTGTGGACCTTGCGCATGAGCAGCCCGAAGCCCACGTTGTCACGCGCCGTCATGTTGGGGAACAGGCTGTACGCCTGGAAGACCATCCCCATGTCACGGCGGCTTGTGGGAAGCCGACGGATGTCCTTGCCGTCCACGAGCACCTGACCCGAGTCGGCATCGTCCAACCCGGCAATGATCCGCAGGGCGGTCGTCTTGCCGCAGCCGGAGGGCCCGAGGAAGGCGACGAACTCGCCTGCCGCGATGTCGATGGACAGCTCATCGAGTGCCCTCGTGGGGCCGAACGATCGGCACAGTCTCATGAGACGTAGGTCGACTCCGGACTCGCCGGAGCGGGCTGCACTCTGTGCTGTGTCTGTCTCAGGGCTCACGCCTTGGTACCTCCTTGCGCCCGCACCGCAGCACGAGAGGCTCGACGCCGACGGCCGCCGATGCCCGACACGAAGAAGAGCAGGACGAAGGCGAAGGCCAGAGCGGCTAACGACACCGCGACCGCCACCTGGGCGTTGTCCTGGCCGACCTGGTCGACGATGACCTGGAGCGTATCGTAGCTGAGCAGGGACGAGATCGTGAATTCGCCCAGGACGAGGGCGATCGAAAGGACCGCCGCGGATAGCAGACCGCCGCGAATACTGGGCACGACGATACGCATGAACACCTGCGGCCACGAGGCTCCCAGACCCCTTGCGGCGTGCGAGAGCGTCTCAATGTCGATGGACTGTAAGCTCGCATCGATTGAGCGATACGAGTAGGGCAGCACGAGAATGGCATAGACGAACGTCAGCACTAGCGGCGATTGACCGATGATGGGGCTGAGCTTGAGGTACACGGGCGCAAGGCCGACGACGATCACGATGGCCGGGATCGTCAGCGGCAGCAGACTGATGAACTCGACGATGCGACGCACCTTGGGCGCCTGGAGGTGGACCCACACCATGGTCGGCGCGAGCAAGACCAGCATCACGGCCACCGTCAGCGCCGCAAGCTCGAGCGACAGGGTGATGGCGCCCATGAGGTCGGGGTTGCTGCCGATCTCCTTCCAAGCGAAGAAGGTGCGACCCCAACTGATCGCCGTCGTGGTCTGCCGCGTCGAGAACTCGAGCATGGCGAACAGCGGCAACACGAGGTAGCCGCCGACGGCGATGAAGATGACCCAGCGCGCGACGGACCGGGGCAGACTCCGGCGGCGGCGGCCGCCTGACGCACGCGTCCTCATTGCACGCGCCATTTCGTCGATCGCTGGAGCAACGCGTAGATCGTCATCACAATGGCCACGACGACAACCATGCCGAGGGCCAGCGCCTTCCCCATGTTTGCCTCGCCCACAATGACTTCACTCTCCATGAAGGTGCGGATCTGCAGCGGCACGATTGGGTCTCCCTGGCTCAGGAGGGCGGCCGCTGTCGCGTAGGCGGAGAAGGCGCTGACGAACAGCAGCAGCAAGGCAGATACGAAAGGCGGCACAAGAATGGGACCGGCGACATAGCGCCAATACGCCCAGGAACCGCCGCCGAGAGTGGACGTCGCCTCCTGCCACTGCGGCTGCAGGTTGTCGAGGGCCGGCAGGAAGAGGAGCACCATCAACGGGATCTGGAAGAAGGTGTAAACGATGCCGAGTCCGAACATCGTGTAGATCCAGGTGGCTGTGACGTACGGACTCAGCCCGAAGAAGCGCTCTTCCGCCATGGTGACCAGACCGGTGTAGCCGTAGGTCGCCAGGAAGGCGAACGTGAGCATCACGCCGCCGAACTGTGCCAACACCCCCGACGCCGCCATCACCGTCCGCCGGATCAGGCCCTCGGGGTTGCCCGCGATGACCGCCCAAGCGAGCAACGCCCCGGCTACGGCGCCGGCCACGGCCGTCGCGGCCGAGAGCTCGACCGACGACCTGAAGGCATCAACGTACGTAGCGGTGTGCACAAGCTTGGACACGTTCCCGAGCGTCGCGCGCCCGGCGTCGGTCCGGAACGCACCGATGAGCACGATGGCCGTCGGCCAGAACAGGAAGAGTGCGACATAGACGAAAAACGGGACCACCCCGAGGTAACGGGTTGCGTCTCGCAAGCGTCCTAGTCGAGCCCTCTCCGGCGCAAGCGCAGGCCCGTCGCCGGGGGTGGCTAGGCCACCCCCGGCGACGGCGGGACCGGAGTCTCGGCGGCTCTGCGCTGCTTCACTCACATACCGGTCCAGTTCTTCTGCAGATAGGCGTCAGCCTTGGTCTGCTGCGCCTGCGTGAGCTGCACCGCCGTACCGACCACCTTCGGCTGCGCCTTGAGGGCGGCCGTGTCGATCGTGTGGTGCTTGGTCATGTAGGCCTGCAGCACCGGGTGAGCGCCCCCACGCAGGAACCAGTTCTGGCCCGTGGTGCTGTAGACGAACTCCTCCCACAGCCGAGCCGCTGCCGGATGTGGGCAGTTCTTGACAATCGCCTGCTGGTAGTACGAGGACACGATGTCGTTCTTCGGGATGACCCACTTCCAGTGGAGGCTGGGGTAGAGAGCCGCCTCGCCCGCCTGGTTGTAGTCCCAGTCGACGACGATCGGCGTCTGCCCGGAGTCCTCCGTGGCCGGGGTCGGGTCGACAGGCAGGTAGTTCCCGGCGGACTTGAGGTTCTTGAAGAAGGTCACGCCAGGCCCGATGTTGTTGGCCGAGCCGCCGTTCGCCAGCGCCGCCATCACGACGCCGTTGAAGCCCGCAGCGGCCAGGAGCGGATTGCCGTTGAGGGCGACCATGCCCTTGTACCTGGAGTTGAGGAGGGCTTTCACGGTCGTCGGCACCGTCTTCACGATGTTCGCACAGTAGCCGATCGACTCGTACCCCGTGTAGTCGTCGTACCACACGGCGTTTCCCGCCTTCAGACCCTTGGTGATCGCACTCCACTCCGTCACCTCGTAGGGCGTGAAGAGCTTCAGGTTCGCCAGCCATGACGGTCGGGCCCAAGTCGACGACGTCCGGCTGACGGCTCGTGCCCTTCAGCTGGGTGACGGCGTTGACCTCGTCCTGGCTGTTGCCGTTCGGGTTCTCGGAGTTGATCTTGATATGGTACTTCGCCGTGAAGGCCGAGATGATCTTGCCGTAGTCCGCCCAGCTTGGGGGCAGGGCGATGACGTTGAGCGTGCCCTCTTTCTGCGCGGCCTTGATCAGTCCGGGCAGGCCTCCGAAGGCTTTGGCCGACGTCGCCGTCTGCGGGTTGACGGTGCTGCGGGGACCGGCCGTTGCAGTGCGGCGCGCGGAAGCGTACGAGGCGTTCCCCACCACTAACATCACGGCGACGACGCACAGGGCGACTAACGTCATCCTGCGATAGCGAGAAGCAGACATCAATCCTCCAATTCCAAGTTTGCTGATCAGCTGTCTTCAACGTGCCGCGTGCATATCGGCAACCGCATGGGAATGCCTGACCCCGGCGCCTCGTGACGCACGCTTACAGTCTTGGGGGCCGGCGACCCGGCCTCATGGAGCCTCGAATGCCGTCCGCGACCGAGAAGTAACCCTGAATCTTCATCCGCATCCCCCCTTTGCCTCAGTCATCCCCTGCACCGACCTCGACACTATAGCCGACGCCAACGCCATTATATGGCCTGACCTACACATGCACACAGTGGTGAGCCTGGTAGACGACCTGAGTTTCGCCTGGGACTATGCATCAACGCACCCCTCAGGTTTCCACAAACGCGGTGCAAGGCCGCCGGCGCACCCCAATCGTCACACCCGCCGCTTCACGGCCGCGTCGGCGAGCACATCAGCGGCCTCGTTGAGTCGCAGGCCCACCACGTCGAGGCGCCGCAGCAACTCGCGTGACTTGAGAACGTCCATGGAGAGCTCGCCGCGAAAGAGCCGCCCCAGCTCGAGGTCGAAGAGACGCCGGATCTCGTTGGCCGACTTTTTCGCGGCGAGCGCGCACTGGCCCGTGCCCCGGGGGTCGCTGGCCATGGCCTGCACAGCCACGTGCAGATCGCCGACACCGCTCGCGGCGGCGTCGAGAAGACCCAGGAAGGCGTCGGTCGCGGCGATCTTGTAGAGGTCCCACTCGCGGGAGAAGTCGCGCAGGTTGTCGAGCACGTCGTCGATGGAACGCGACAGACGAAAAAGGTCTTCGCGGTCGATGGGGGCGTCGAGCGTGGTGGCGAGCTTGGCCACGAGCTCTGCCCGCAACGTGTCGCCGCGATGCTCGATCTCGGCCATCTCCTCATGCGCCTCGGTAGGATCCGTTCTCCCCCCGGCCACCGCGCGCGCCAACCGGCAGGCGGCGATGGTCTCGGCGAGCTGCTGCTCGAGGATGGTGACCAGAGAACCCGTGCCGCCGCGGCTGAAATAGCGCCCCGACGTCCGTATCTGCGTCCTCTTCATCACCTGCCCCGCCCCTCGCCGCTGGTGTGACCCCCACACACCGCCTATAATAGCGCTCCTGGTACGTACCAACAAGGGGGTGCCGCAAATTGTGTTCGCGTCAGGACAAGGACCGTCACAATCGCAGCCGCGAGCCGAGAAGGACGGCGCCGGTGACGACGGCCGCGATCGTGATGGGGAGGCCCGCGGCGATCATCGCCGGCACCTGGTAGACGAGCATCACGTCGGCGGCGGCACCTCCGATGAAGCTGGCCGCTATGCAGGCGCGGAAAGCCGGGCTGCGCCACGCGGTGGCGAAAGCGTCGCGGGCCCGTCCGAGCCTTTCCGCCGGTTCCCCGTTGACGCTCGTATCCACCAGCGCCGCCGCGATCAGGAAGGCGATCGCCACGCTGACCGCCTCGACGCGAACGGCTCCGCGCCAGCCCGTGAGCTGCACCAGACCGGCGGTCAGAGGCAAATAGTTGGGCTGGCGAACGCGCCCAGGATGGTCAGCCTGACGATCGCCCGGTTGGGGCCGCGCGGATGCATACGCGCCGCGGCGGGCTGCGTGATGTGGTAGAAGCCCAACGCCCCCACCAGCCCGCAGCCGCTGCCGTAACAGGCGGCGAAGGCGACGAAGCAAGTCTGAAACGAGGCGGCCATCATGGCACCCGCCCCGAGAGTGCCGGCCAGGAAGAACGGCGCCCGCGTGCCGGTGCGGTCGGTCAGCCGCCCTCCGGCCACGCCGATGCCACCGTTCAGCACGAGTATCACGCAGAACACCGATCCGAGCTGCGACAGCGACCAGCCGGTGCTGGTGTGGATCGGCTCGATGAGCACCCACCAGGCGTAGTAGCAGGCGCCATAGGCGATGATCGTCACGGCTCCCAACACGGCGATCGTCAGCCGCGGCAGCGGCCATGAAGCGGCGTCCTCCATCAAGCCCGTTGAGTTTTCGTCATGCCGCCGGCCACGCTTGGCGACCTCCTGCCCGAGGTTCCGAGTCGCATAGTCTCCCATACCCAAGAGCGGGGCATCTCCATGCGCCAGCCCTTGCCGCTGCGAGACGCTCACACACAACGCGGTTCTAGAACTATCATATGGGCCTACGGCGATCCACGGAGTCTGACCGGTGAGCTCAACACCATCTCCCTCACATCCGCCGAGATCTCAGCCGAGCCGGGCTGGGCAGACTCGGCGAGCGCACCTCCACAGGTGGCTGCCCATCACCGCATGGGCCGGCGGCTACCGCCGGCAGTTGCTCAGGAGCGACACGATCGCCGCCCTCACGGTGATCGGCCTGCTGCTGCCCGAGAGCATGGCGTATGCACAGATCGCCGGCGTACCGCCTCAGGCCGGGCTCTACGCCACTCTGGCCGCGCTCGTCATCTATGGGTTGTTCGGAACATCGCGCCAGCTCGCCTGCTCGCCGACCTCGACGGCAGCCATCATGGCGGCCGCCATCGTGGCCGCCCGCGGCCCCACGACCCCGGCGCAGGCGGGCGTGCTAGTGGCCATGGTGGCCGTCCTGGTAGGCTCGATTAGCCTGGCCGCCGGCATCGCCCGCTTCGGGTTCATCTCGGAGTTCCTCGCCCGCCCGGTGGTTGCCGGGTACGTCATGGGCCTGGCGCTGACCATCATCGTCGGGCAGGTACCGAAGCTGCTTGGCCTGAACGTGCCGAGCTCCGTCGATGTCTTCCGGCACCTCTACGCGGAGCTCGCTCACCTCAATCAAACGAGCTTCACGACCGCCGCGGTGAGTGCCTGCGCCCTCACTTTCCTGTTCGCCGCGCGGCGCTGGCCCGCCATCCCCGGCGCGCTGACGGTGTTGGTGCTGGGCCTCGTGCTTTCGGCGGCCCTTCACCTCGGTGGCCACGGCGTCGCGCTGGTTGGCTCTATCCCCAGCGGGCTCCCCGCCCCGCGCCTGCCAGGCCTCCTGGGCGCCCCCCTGCTCGGCCTGCTGCCCAGCGCCGCCGGCATCGCCATCGTCGTCTACGCCGAGGCCTTGAGCGGCGCTCGCACTTTCGCCATCCGGCACGGGTATGAGATCGACGCCAACCAGGAGCTGGTCGCCCTCGGTCTCGCCAACATCGCTTCCGGGCTCTTCGGCGGCATCGTGGTCAGCGGCGGCTTGTCGGGCTCGGCTCTCAACGAATCAAGCGGGGCGAAATCGCAGATGAGCGGCCTGATCGGCGCCGGCGTCATGCTCGTCGCGGTACTCGCCGTCACACGCGTCCTGCACGGCCTGCCAGAGGCCGTTCTGGGGGCAGTCGTGGTGCGCGCCGTGTGGGGCCTGATCGACGTAAAGGCACTGCGGCGCTTCGCCGGCGTGCGTGCCGTCGACGTGGCGCCGGCGCTGGCCGCTCTGCTCGGCGTCCTGGCGTTCGGCGTGCTGCCCGGCCTCGGAGTCGCCGTGGGCCTCTCGTTCGTCATCTTGTTCTATCGCTTCAGCCGCCCCTATGCCGCTGAGCTGGGTCGCGTTCCCGAGGAGCCAACGTACTACACCGACCTCGCACGGCACCCCGACAACGAAGCTCTCCCGGGCGTGCTCATCTTCCGCCTCGACGGGGACCTCTTCTTCGCCAACGCCGGGCTGGCCGTCGATCGCCTCAACCAGCTCCTGAACGTCACTCACCCGGCGCCGCGGGTGGTGATCTGGAGCCTCGAGCCCACCACCGACGTAGACGTCACCGCGGCCGAGACGCTGCTCGAGCTGGTGCACAACCTGCGCGACAGCGGACGCGACATCGTCTTCGCGCATACCGGCGGGAGGGTGCTCGATGTGTTCCGCCGCAGCGGGCTCCTGGAGCTCGTCGGCGAGGATCACCTCTTCCTCACCGTAGACGGCGCAGTGCGCGACGGCATGCACAGCCGTCTCGCCGTCATCGCGGCCCTGGACGGGCAGCTTGCGCAGACCGTCGCCGCCTGCCGGCTGGCCTGCGCCGTGACGGAGGGCACCGTCGCTCCTGGCGAGGCGCGCCGGCAAATGACGGCCGTCGAGCACAGGGGCGACGCCCAGCGCGCCGAGCTCGTATCGCGGCTGTCCGGTGTGCTGATCGACCCTATCGACCGCGAGGATTTGTTCCGCCTGTCCCGCTCCATCGACGACGTACTCGACAACCTGCGCGACTTCGTACGCGAATGCGACTTGTACGACGTAGCGTCCGCTGCCGAGTTCTTGAGCTTGCTGCAGGCCACGGCCGACGGGATCGGCAGCCTTCACCGGGCGGTTCAGACGATCGCCAGGGACCCGCAAGAGACGGGCCTGTTAGCCCTCGCCGCCAAGAAGGCGGCCGGCGAGATCCGGCGCCTCTACGATCTCGAGCTGGGGGTGCTCTTCAGCGGCGAGCTCACTATGGAGGTCCTCAAGGCCCGCGAGCTCCTGCGCCGCCTCGATGTGGTCGGCCTGCGCCTCAGTGAAGCTGCGGACGTGCTTGCCGACGCGGTCGTGAAGCGCTGGCGCGACGATCCGACGATGGCTCCGCACGCAACCGCCGGTTCCGCCGCCGTGACGACCTGATGGGCGGCCTGGGCGAACGCCTGCTGGACGACAGCCTCAGCGCACAGAGCTTTGCCCCTGTGCCGGCGGGCGCGCCTCCGGCGCGCGCCAGGGCCGTGGTGGTCGGCGGCGGCATCATCGGAGCCTCCGTGGCCTTTCACCTGGCGAGCCTCGGCTGGAACGACACGGTGCTGCTCGAGCGCGGCCACGTGTCGTGTGGCACCACGTGGCACGCCGCGGGCCTAGTCACCCGCACGCGCGGCAGTCACGTGCTGACCGATCTGGCTGGCTACAGCCGCGACTTCTACGCGGGGCTCGCCGAGCGCTCCGGCGTCGACGTGGGATACTACGAGAACGGGTCGCTCTCCCTGGCGCAGACGGACGAGCGCATGGTCGAGCTCGGCTACGCTCTCACCATGGCCCGCCACCACGGGCTTGACGCCCACGCGCTCGGCCCCTCCGAGATCGCCGGCGTCTCAGCGCTGATCGACCCGAGCGGACTGGTGGGCGGCGTGCTGTTCGCCGGCGACGCCACCGTGAATCCCGGCGTCGCCGCGTTCGCCATCGCCAAAGCCGCCGCCGAGCGCGGGGTGCGGATCGTGGAGGAATGCCGCGTGACCGGGTTTCGGCTGGCGGGGCGGCGCGTGACCGCGGTTGAAACCGAGCGCGGCCCCGTGGAGTGCGAGGTTGTGGTACTGGCCGCTGGCCTGTGGTCACGCGATCTGGGCCTGCTGGCCGGGGCGCGGCTGCCGCTGCATGCCGCCGAGCATATGTGGGTGCAAACCGAGGCCATCGCCGGCGCCAACCGCCGTCTGCCCATCTTGCGCGATCTCGACGGTCGCATCTACGCGCGGCACTACCGCGGCGGGCTGGTGATAGGGGCCTTCGAACCCGACGGCAAGCCCAGGCCGACGTCGTCCATTCCGAAGGACTTCGCCTTCGCTGAGTTCACCCCAGACTGGGAGCACTTCGCGCCGCCCCTGGCCGCGGCGCGGCGGCGTATCCCGGCCCTGAATGACGCCCGCTTCGCGCATTTCTTGAACGCCCCGGAGAGTTTCACCCCCGACGCCACGTTGCTGCTCGGCGAGACGGCGGAAGTGGAGGGTCTCTTCGTCGCCGCCGGCCTGAACTCTCAGGGCATCATCCTCGGCCCGGGCGTGGGCAAGGCGCTCGCGGAGTGGATGAGCGAGGGGGCACCAACCGTCGACGCGGCCGAGCTCGACGTGCGCCGCTTCGCGCCGCAGCAGGCCAACGCCGGCTATCTCTTCGAGCGCACCCGCGAAAGCCTCGGCAGGCTCTACGCGATGCACTGGCCGTTCCGCCAGCCCGAGACGGCACGCGGGCTACGGAGGGTGCCGCTCTACGATCGCCTGGCCGCCGCCGGCGCCTGCTTCGGCGAGGCCGCCGGGTGGGAGCGCGCCAACTGGTACGCGGCGCCCGGCACAGCCGCCGTCTACCGCTACTCATACGGTCGCCAGAACTGGTTCGAGGCCGTGCGCCGCGAGCATCTGGCTGCCCGCCAGTCGGTCGCGCTCTTCGATCTCTCCTCGTTTGCCAAACTGAGCGTCAAGGGGCCCACCGCGCTCGCCTCCGCGCAGCGCGTCTTCTCGTCAGACCTCGACCGCGAGACGGGCTCCGTGACCTATACGTGCATCCTCAACCGGCGAGGCGGCATCGAGCTCGACGTGACGGTCACGCGGCTCGCCGACGACGACTTCCTCGTTGTCGGTCCGGCTACGGCCCAGGCCAAGCTGGTCCATTGGCTCGGGCGGCACGCCGACGCCGCCACGACAATCACCGACGTCACCTCTGCGTACGGCGTCCTGGCCGTGACCGGACCCCGCTCGCGTGACCTCCTCGCGGAGCTCAGCGACGCGGCCCTCGACGACACCTCCTTCCCGTTCGCCACCGCACGCCGGATCGATGTGGCATGGGCCACGGTCCTCGCCCTGCGCATCTCCTACGCCGGGGAGCTCGGCTGGGAGCTGCACGCGCCCGTTGAGTCGCTGGTGCCCCTCTACGAGCGCCTCATGCGCGCCGGTGACGCCTTCGGGTTGCGGCTCGCCGGCTACCACGCTCTCGACTCCCTGCGCGCCGAACGAGGCTTCCGGCACTGGGGCACAGACATTGGGCCGGCCGACACCCCCGCCGAGGCGGGCCTCGGCTTCACCGTCTCCTTCAGCAAGACCGCCGACTTCATAGGCCGAGAGGCCTTGCAGCGCCGCTCGCGCGAGCCACTGCATCGCCGCCTGGTGCCGGTGAGGCTCGCCGCCTCGGAGCCGCTCCTCTTCGGTGGCGAGTCGCTGCTCTACCGCGGGCGCGTGGTCGGCCGGGTGACCTCCGGCGCCTACGGATACTGCCTCGACGCCGCCGTAGGGATGGCTTTTGTGGAGGCGCCGCCGGACGAGCTCGAGACCATCGTGGCTGCGGGCGTCGTGGAGGTGGAGATCGCCGGCACACCGGTGCCGGCCCTGCTCAGCAGGCGCCCTTTCTACCACGCCTGACGCCAACGGCCACGTGGCGAGGCCGTGGCAGAGCGCTACGCACGAGGTCGTCGCCCGGCGCTCGCGCGGAGGCTCTTCACCAGCACATTCTGCTGTTTGGCAAGGCGGAAACCGCGGTGCTCGTAGAAGGCCCTGGCCGCAGTGCGCTCCAGGCGTGCGCGTACACAGACACGGTTCACACCTCTCTGCCGCGCCCACTCGTCCACCCGCCGTGCCAGAGCAACGCCGAGCCCGTGGCCACGCTGGGTCTCGCCCACGATGAACGCCATGATCTCCACGAAGGGCTCGTCGGCGAGCCCGATACAGTACTGGCAGTGGAGCCAGCCGGCGACTCTCCCAGCGGCGGACTCGGCGACGAATACCATGTGGTCGGTATCGGGGAGGATCCGGCCAAGGCGGCGGCTCGCTTCTGCGGCGGTCTGCGGATAGCCCATTTCGCCGGACAGCGAAGCCAGGGCTTCGGCGTCCGCCAGTGTCGCCGGTCGGATACGTGTGGTCGCGCTCACAGCCCTCCGTTGGTGCCGCCCGGGGCGCACTGTATCACGCGCCCGGCTGCGGCGAGCCGTCGGGTCGGGGTCGATGCCTTGCGCACCCACCGCGACCCCGCCGCGCCACGGGCTCTGGCAGCCGTAGGCCTTGGGCCAGGAGGCGCACAGATACCCTAGGGGGTACTGTAGTGTCTCGTCAACGACGCGCGAGGAGTGAACATGGCGAAGGCGACCATCAACAGCGGCATCTGTGGCATGACGACGACGGTCAGCGCCACTGCCAAAGGTCGCGGAGTGTTCCTCGAGTTCGAGAGCGACTGCGGCTACGTGCAAGCTCTCGCCGAGGAGCTGACCGAGGTCGAGCCGTTCCGCGAGATTAGCTACCGCGGGGAGGGTCCGCTGACCCTCCGCCTCGCGGCGCAGCATCTCGTGCATCCGGCCTGCCCGGTGCCGTCAGGGATCATCAAGGCGATTGAGGTGGCGTCTGGTCTGGCTCTGCCCAAAGACGCCCATATCAGCCCGGTCAACGAGTAGCGCGGCCGTCCTGGCCTCGTCGGACTCGTCACTGGCCGACCCGGAACCGCGGCACGGCCAACCACACTGCTGATATGCTGGCGCCACCGTCGCCGGCGCGCCCGGCATTCACTGCGGAAAGGACCAGAGCGTGCACCCCGTCTACCACATGACCCTCTGGCAGGCGATCGTCATCGGCCTCATCCAGGGCGTGGGCGAGCTCTTCCCGGTCTCGAGCCTGGGCCATACCGTGCTCATCCCCTCCTGGTTCGGCGGCAGCTGGGCGACTCTGGTGCGCCAGGAATCGAGCCCGGAAAGTCCCTACCTGGCCTTCGTCGTCGGCCTGCACCTGGCCACGGCGGTGGTGCTGCTCGCCTTCTACGTGCGCGAGTGGCTGCGCCTGGTGAGCGGCTTCGTCCGCAGCGTGGTCCGTTTCCGCATCGTCACAGACACCGAGCGACTGGCCTGGTTCATCGTTATCGCCACCATCCCGGTCGGCCTGCTGGGACTCGCCTTCGAGCATCAGTTCCGCGTGCTCTTCGCGAAACCCGCGGCCGCGGCGCTCTTTCTCATGGCCAACGGCGTCATTCTGCTGGCCGGCGAGCTCTACCGGCGACGCCACGTCCAACAGGCCGTCGCCGCGCCGGCCGCCGCCGCCGTCCTCAGGCCCGGCTCGGCGCCTGCCAACCAGCCGGCGCGCTTTCGTGACGAGCGCATCGTGGCCATGGACGCTACTGCTGAACGTGAGATGGCCCAGATCGGCGTGCTCAGCTCGGTGCTCATCGGCGCCTCCCAGGCGCTGGCTCTCCTCGCCGGTATCAGCCGCGAAGGGGTGGCTATGGTGGGCGGGCTGTTTCGCGGCCTCGACAACGAGAACGCCATGCGCTTCTCGTTCTTGCTCTCCACGCCGGTGATCTTCGCCGCCGGCCTCCTCAAGGTCCCCGACCTGCTGGGACCGCTGGGCAATGGCATCCGGCTGCAGGTGCTCGCCGGCGCGCTGGCCGCGGCGGCGGCGTCGCTGTTCGCCATCGTCTTCCTGTCGCGCTACTTCAAGACGCGCACGCTGCTGCCGTTCGCCGTGTACTCGCTGGTCTTCGGGTTCATCTCGGTGGTGCGCTTCGCGCACTTCTAGACCACGCCGCAGCGCTCTTCGCCGCGCCGCCTTACGGGCCGCTGCCTCGCTCGCACACGATCCATGGCAGGAGTGCATTGAGGCGCTCTACCGTCACGAAGTCGGTCTGAGGGCCGGGCGCGCGGGCCTCGCCGGGCCATGGATCCGTGTACGTCGCAACCAGTGTGGCGCGTTGCGGCCACCGCGTGAATGTTCTGTCGAGATGCACTGTCACATGTGAGCGCCAGGGGCGCCAGGCAGTGACGTACGCGACCGCTGTAGGGCCGAAGTAGCCCGACCACAACGGCGCGAGCAGCATGACGAGTGCCAGTGCGACGGGCGTGAGAACCAGAAGGCGTCGTCTCGACATCCCGGGCCTCCTCTATCTGTGCCGCTGAGCGCCCGCGCGGCCCGCACCGGGCGCTCGCCGACATGCCACTGCGCTCCCGAGTGTACCACCCTCCGTGTGCGCGCCGTGGAAGCGTCGCGCCTTCACACAGGCTTTAGGAAGAACGGCCTGGATTTCACTCGGTCTTCATTCGCCGGGGGGGATAGTGAACTCGAAGGCCGCGCCTGCGATGCTTGTCGCGCGGCCTGATCGGGAAGGAGTGTGGATGGTCGTCTTCGGAGTCTTGTGGGTGTCGCTGCTCGCGTTAGAGCTGGGAATCGCCTATGAGTTCTTGAAGCACGAGATCTGGCACCACTGACCCGCGGGTCGGGTGAGACGCGACGCGAGGTCCGGGCGGTGGCCGCGCGATATGCACAGCGTGGGTCCCCGCGAGGGTCGCGCGCAAAGGTCGATCGTGCGCAGGGATGCGCAGAGGGCGATAGCGGCGCAGGCAGAGCGATCATGAGCGACCATCTCACTCGAGAGCAGCCGTCCGGCGTGGCGGAGCGGGCCCGTTTTCTGGCGGGTCGCGAGCCTTTCAGAGAACTAGACCAGCGCGAGCTCGAACGCATCGCCGAGGCGGCCGTCGAGCGCGTTGTGCCGGCCGGCGAGATGGTGCTCGTCGAGAGCGGTCGCCCGGGCACCGAGCTCTACGTGATCCGTGAAGGATCGTTCGAGCTCACCTACAAGCAGACCCTGGTCGCAGTGCTCACCAGCGGAGAGGTGTTCGGTCACCCCGCGCTACTCACCGGTCTGGCTCCGGAATTCACGACACGCGCGAGACAAGACTCAACGCTCTACGTGATCCCCAGGGAGGTGGCGCTCGAGGTCTTGACCCGCCGCGAGGGGCTGCGATTCGTGGCGGGAAGCCTGCGCGAGCGTCTCCTCGACGCCGCGCGCACGATGCGCTCCCTGCCCGATGCCGCTACTCGCCCGGTCACGTCGCTGCTGCGCAGCGCCCCGCTGTTCTGTGATCCCGCGGACACGGCGCGCCAGGCGGCCAGGCTCATGGAGGCCGAGAACCGCTCGGCGCTGCTCGTGCGCACCCCCAGCGGGCTCGGCATCGTGACCGACCAGGACCTGCGCAACAAGGTTCTCGCGTCGGGCGCATCACCTGAGATGCCCGTGAGCGCGGTCATGACTCAGCCGGTCAAGACCGTGCGCTCCGACGCACTCGCTCCCGAGGCCGCCATCGAGATGATGGCGGCCGGTGTGAATCATCTGCCGGTGGTGGATGCCGAGGGCGGCGTGGTCGGCATTCTCTCCTCGGGCAACCTCATGACGCTCGATGCGCGCAGCCCCTTCGCACTGCGTCGCACGATCCACGACGCGCGCACCCGGGACGATGTCGCCAAGGCGGCCGCAGACGTGCCACAGCTTTTCGTGGACCTCATGGCGTCTCACCTCGACGCGCCCGCGGTGACGCGCGTGCTCACGTTGCTCCACGACGCGATGACGCAACGCCTGCTGGAGCTCGCCGTCGAGGAGCGCGGCGAACCGCCGGTGAGCTACGCCTGGCTGGCCTTCGGAAGCGCGGCCCGCAGCGAGCTCAACCCCGTCTCCGATCAAGACAACGGACTGGCCTACGACGACACGGACGACCCGTCTGTAGACGAGTACTTCCGCCGGCTGGCGGAAGACGTAAACGAAGGTCTGCGCCGCTGTGGCTTCGCCCTCGACCCCCATGGCACGGTTGCGAGTAACTGGCAATGGCGCCTGCCGCTCGCGACGTGGTGCGCCGTGTTCTCGCGGTCGCTGGAGGGCAAAGACGTGAACCGTCTGGCACGGGCCAGCGTGGCCTTCGATTTCCGGCAGATCGCCGGCGATCTGCCCGTGGCCGCCGCGCTCACCGAGATCATCCGTGAGGCGCCCCGGCATCGCCTCTTCATGAGCGGGCTGGAGGCACTCGGCACCAAGAACCCCTCCGCTCTCACCTTCCTACAGCGGCTGCCGTCCCGCATCGACATCAAGAAAGAGGCATTGCTGCCCATTCAGAACCTGACCCGCTACCACGCCTTCGCCCGAGGCATCAGCGCGCACACCACGCTGGAACGGCTGGTCGCTATCCTCGAGGCCGGCGGCCTGACCCGGGAGTCGGAGCAGCTGCTGCGGGAGGCGTTCCTGAGCATGTCGCATCTCCAGCTTCGGCACCACGCCCACGCCCTGCGCGCGGGCCACAGCCCCGACAACATCATCGACACATCCACGTTGCGTCCGCTCACCCGCGTCGCGCTCCACGAGGCGCTGCGAGAGGTGGATGCTGCGCCCAAGCGCTTCCTGCGCCCGTCGCCGGCACGCTGAGCAGGCGGCCTAGGCCGAGGTCTTCCGACCATCGGCAAGCGGTGTACGAGCGCCGCTATCGCGGGAACAGTATTGGCGCACGTGTCCCAGTGAGTCGCGACAACAGGAGAAGACCATGGACAACATGATCGTCTGGGCGGACATCCCGGTCACCGATCTGCAGCGCGCCATGACGTTCTACGGCGCCGTCCTGCAACATCCGTTCATGCAGATGGAGGGCATGCCCGGCATCGCCTTGCCGGCATCGGAGCAGTCAGACCCCGGGCAGGCGCCGCAGGGTTCCATGCCGGTCGCCTTCGACCTCGCGATCGTCGAGGACCGCAAGCCCAGCGCCGACGGTTGTACCATCTACCTCAACAGCGGGGGTGACCCCGAGGGTATGTTGCAGCGCGCCGCCGAGGCTGGCGGTGAGATTCTGGCGCCGGTGAGTGACATGGGCGAGATGGTCGGCAGCATCGGATTCTTTCGAGACTCGGAGGGCAACCGCATCGGCGTGCACAAGCCGCCGCAGAGCTGAGCACTCGGGCGCACCACGGCGCCGGCCCACCGCGTACCCCCCGCAACCCTGCCTCCGGCAGTCCGCGGGCGTCACCGGAGGCCGGCGACGTCGCGTTCGATCTTGTAGACGAGCGACAGACCCAGACGGGCGACAGACCGCGGTGCTAGAGACGCCCGACCACCTGCAGCGCCACGATGAGCACAACGAGCCCGATCAAGTAGCTCCAATCGAAGGCGACCGCGCCCACACGCCTGGGCGGGAGTAGGCGGCGGAAGATTGACAGGTAGGGCTCCGTCAGCGCGAAGAGCACGCCCTGCACGCGATACATGGCCGTACCGGGACGAAGGGTCATCCAGGTGAGCAGCCCGCGCGCGACGATCACCCAGCTGTAGATCACGAGTACGTAGTAGACGAGGTAGATGAGGTTCATCCAGGCTCCTTGACAGTGCGCCGTCGAGACTGCACACCGCGCCGCCACACGTGCCAGCCGTGGCCGCGGGTTCTGCCGCCTCTCGCGCACAGACTATCTGGCGAGACCTAGTTTAGCTGGTCTTCCGCCACGCCGGCGCCGCAGCCTTCGGGTGTCGCCGGGGTCGCCGGCGTACACAGGCGCGACCCTACCGCGGGCGCCGCACCTACGAGACTGGCCTAGGCCGCCTTCCGCCGATCTTCCGCATCCGCGTCACCGCGAATCGGGAGGCCTACCGGCTCGGCTCCAGCCGTGGTGCGCCGGATCGCCCGAGCATCGGCGAGCAGGGCAACGACCAGGAACACGATCACGATGGCGGCCACAGTGAGCAACGGCGCCACCCCAGGGAAGATGCCGGAGCCCAGCCGGGCGCCGGCGCTGTGGCGGCCGCGGACCACGACCGCCGAGGCGGCGGGCGTTTCGAGAGCCAGGGCCACAACCAGAGAACCGGCGAACGCCGCCGCCACGGCCAAACGCCGCGCAAGAGAAGCCTTCACCTGATGCACCTCAACTTCGACTCCGGCAGCGCACCGCTCGGCGCGTGCCCTATGGCCCTGGTATTCCCCCGCCGCCGGGGGAAAACACTGGCGTGTCAGTGGAATGGTTAGGCTTGCGGGGGACTGATGAGGCGAATGCCAACCTCGTCACAGCCATGGCGTGCCGGCTCGCGGGCGCGACGGCTGCCCGGCGTTCGTTTCTGGCTCGTGGGCGAGAGGCATAACATCGTCGGGTTACTAGGTAACTCGACTGTGGCGAGGCTAGGGGAGAGCGGGATTGGGTCGGCGCGACCACGACGAACCGGGAATCAGCGAGGGGAAGGCCGCGCGCGGGCAACGCCCAGGGGGAAGCCCCCACCCTGCCTCCCCGCCCGTGCTCTCCCACGAGGACCTCGACCGCGCCGCCGACCGCTCGCGGGTATTCTGGGCCCGGCGCGGCCATCGGCGCTGGCAGCTTCTGTGGCTGCTCATCGGCCCGGGAGTGCTCGCCATGATCGGCGAGAACGACGGCCCCAGCATGATCTCGTACGCCACCAGCGGCGCAACCTACGGCTACGGCTTCTTTCTGCCCTTCATCGTGCTCACGTTTGCGGCCGCGATCGTCTGCCAGGAGATGTGTATGAGGGTTGGGGCGGTGACGCATCGCGGCTACGGGGAGCTCGTGATCCAGCGCTACGGCACGGTGTGGGGCTGGTTCAATGCCGGCGACCTGGTGCTCACCAACCTCGTGACGCTCATCGCCGAGTTCGTCGCCCTGCGTGTGGGCCTCGCCTACTTCCACCTCCCCGCCTGGATAGCCGTGGTGCTCGGTCTTGCCCTCGTCGCCTTCGCCCAGAGCGGCCACCGCTACTGGCGCTGGGAGCGCATCTCCCTGGGCCTCGCGCTGTTCAACGGCCTCTTCCTGTTGGCGGCGCTGCTCGTCAAGCCGGACTGGGCAGCGTCCGGCAAGGCTTTCGCCACGCTCTCGCCCTTTCCCGGGGGCAACTTCAACACGATCCTGCTGCTTGTCGCCTCTACGATCGGCGCCACCGTGACCCCCTGGATGATCTTCTTTCAGCAGAGCGCCACGGTAGACAAGGGCATGACCCCGCACGACATCAGGGAGGGTCGCACCGATACCGTGCTCGGCGGTGTGCTGGCGGCCGTCTTCGGCTGTGGCGCATTCCTCGTCGGGGCCGTGCTCGCCGCCCATCACGCCGGCGGCGTGCAGGGTCTCGCCGGGGCCGGCTTTCCGGCGGCGCTGCAACGCTCCGTCGGCTCGGCCGCGGCGACGGTGCTGGCCTTAGGGCTCATCGAGGCCGGGGCGCTCGCTCTGCTCACCATCTCCGCGAGCACCGGCTACGCGGTGGGCGAAGCCCTGGGCGTACATCACAGCTTCAACTACTCGCTACGCCGCGCGGGTCTCTTCCACCTCAGCAACATCGGCGCCGCGCTCGTCGCCGGCGTGGTGATCCTCATCCCAGGGGCGCCGCTGCTGGCCATCGCGCTGAACGCCAACGTGCTCGCCACCGTGCTTCTGCCGGTGGCACTCGTCTTCCTACTCATGCTGGCCAACGACCACGACCTCATGGGCAGCTGGACAAACGGGCGGCTGACCAATGCCGCCGCGATCGTGGTCGTGATCGCCGTGGCCGTCTCCGGCGCCGCCTACGGCATCGACTCGTTCCTCGTCGTAACGCACGTCATAGGGCCTTGACGGCTCGCCCAACGGGAAGCATGAGAGACATGAAGCACAAGCCGCGGAGACGAAAGCAACGGGTCGCGCCCGAGGAGATGGTCGGCTACCTCGAGCGCGACCAGCTCGAAGAAGTGATGGACACGCGCCTGGCGCGCGCCGCCCTCAGCCGCTGGAGCCGAGCGGGACTCTGGGCCCTACGCGTGTTCGTCGTCGCGATCGGCGCGATGGTTGTTTATACCTTCGTCTCACTGCTGCACTAGACGTTCACGTCTCGCGTCCATATGCAGCCGCAGCCGTGCGGCCGGCCGGAGGCCGGCCGCACGATCCTCCCGCCTCAGTGAACGCCGACGGCCAGCTGATGCAGAGTGGTCGACGGAACCATGCCGGCGGCGACGAGCGTCACACCGCTGTGCTGCCAGCCGATCACGTCGATCAGCGAAGTCGAGAGCTCATAGGCTTGGGCGCCACCGACCGACGTGGTCGCGACGAGCCCCCGCGGCAGCGCGGACAACTGCTGCTGCAGGCCGCTCGACGGCCCCGCAGCGGCGTTGGACTCGACCAGCACCACCGAACCGAAGCCATTGCCGTAGTGCAAGATGGCAGTCGCGCCGTGACCGCCGGCCGCCGGTAGCACCGCGGCGCCGTTGAAGGGCAGCGAAGCGGATGGGGTCGCCGTGAGCAGATTCAGACCGTAGATCTGCGCCTTGGCTTGGGCCTGCGTCAAAGTGAGGGCGTGACCGCTGCCGGTGGGCGTGACCATGGCGCCACCGGCGGCGTGTGCCGACGACGGCAGCGACTTATACTGCACGGTCGCACCGGCCGGCGGCGTGAACGTGAACAGGCTCGCCGCGTTGTTGGCATAGGAGACGCCGGTAAAGCCGGCCGATAGCGAAGGAGTGTGGTTGTCACCCTTGGCGAAGACCTGCACGCGCAGAGGAACGAAGGTCTTGCCGTCGATAGCCACCTGCAATGAGCCGAACGTGGTGGTGGTGCCGGCCGCAGGAGTGACCGTAATGATGTAGCTTGGCTGCCCGGCCACGGAGCCATGGTTATTCACGGTCACCGTGCCGGTGGAGGCGAAACGCTGCAGATCGGCGGTGATGACCGAAAGCGGGTCGAGCGTCGAGGTCTGCGGGCTCGGCGTCGCCGTCGCGCTTGGGGCGCCCGCCGGCCGTGAGTAGTTCACCGCCGTGTTGGTGCCCGAGCTGTAGGTCCAGAGGCCGCCCTTGCCGGCCACCACCACGAAGTCGGAGCCGCTGCCCTGGGCCTCGAGCCGCACGCCGCTGCCCTTCTGGATCCAGAGCCGCCCCGAGCCGCCCATGGCGAGCGACGTCAGGCTGCTAGGAGACGAGCCCTGGCCGCTCAGCAGGCTCGAAAGATCGGATCCCGGGATGAGCCCGTTGGACCAGGAGAAGTCGCCGCTGACGGCAGTCGTGGTCGGCGCTTCAGCGGCGACCTTGGTAAGCAGCTGGGCAGCGCTCATGGTGGGCAGGGCCGGCGTGCTCCCCAGGGCCCTGCTCGCCACTACGCCGACTACAGCGGACGCGGCTACGACGGCCGCGACCAGCAGATAGATCAAGGCTTTGCGAGACATGTCTCCTCCTTGCGCAGCGCCATCCGGCGAATCGCCGCCGGACGGTGGCAATGGGTGCCGCCGCTAAACAAGTATGTCCTTGCGGCGGAACACATACCAGGCGACCGTCATCAGCCCGCCGATGTAGATCGCGAAAGCGATGAGGCCGTTGATGATCGGATGCCAGGCAACGGGCTGGCTGAGCAGGTTCTGCCAGGCGTCCAGGTGGCTCGTGAACAGGTAGGGCTTCATGAAGTCGAAGTAGCTGAAGGCGCCCAGGATGTTCATGACTATGACCACCACCAAGGCGGCGATGGCCGCCGTGAGGCTTGAGTTGGTGAAGGTCGCGAAGAGCAGGGCCAGCGAGAGCACGCAGATCACACCGGCCAGCACGTACAGGTACGACAAGAGGCTCAGCCAGAGCCCGTGGCTCACGCTCACCGTCTGGCCGCTGAGCAGGGCGGGAGCATGCAGGCCGAAGGCCAGGCCACCGGCCACGAGCCCGCCGATCGCCACCAGAACGAGCCCGATGGCGACGTAGATGATGGCCACACCCCACTTCGAGGCGAGCACGCCGCCGCGGCTGATGGAGTGCATGAGCCAGGTCTTGATGGTGCCCGTCTCGGCCTCGCCGGCCAGCTGGTAGCTGCCCACCATGGAGGCCAGCAGCGGCAGCAGGAAGGCCGATAGAAGCGTGATCGCGGCGATCGGCATGAGCAGGCCGTTGTGCATGGCCAGCGAGATCACCCCACCGGGACCGTGATCACGATGGTTGTTGCGGTTCAAGTACAGCGCCAGAGTGATCAGCAGAGGCACGGCCAGCAGTCCGCCCCAGCCCACATAGCTGCGCTTCTGAGAGAAGAGCTTGGTGAGCTCACGTCGCAGCAGCATCATCGTGTGCCTCCCAGCGCGGCAGGGGCACGGTCGGCGTCCACGTCTGAGCTCTGTGTAAGGCCCAGGAAGAAGTCTTCGAGACCCTGCTCGCGGGCGGGAATCACGGCGTCGATGCCGATGTTCTCCGCGACCAGGGCACGCACCATCTCGCGCACGGTGCCGTCGCTGGCCTCGACGATCAGGTACTCCTCGTCGACGCACACCTTCTGCGCTCCCACGAGGGCGGCCATCACGGCATGGGCCCTGGTCTGGTCGTCGGTCAACAGCTTGACCGACGAGTGCTCCGGATGCAGCTCGCTCACCGGTCCCTCGATCACCACGCGGCCCTTGTTGATGATGGCCGCACGGTTACAGACTTGCTCGACCTCGTGCAGCAGATGCGACGAGAGCAGAACCGTGGTGCCGCCGATGCCCAGCTCGCGGACCAGCTCGCGCACATCTTTCATGCCCTGCGGGTCCAAGCCGCTCGTAGGTTCGTCCAAGATGACCAGCTCCGGCTTGTTGATCAGCGCGTTGGCGATGCCTAGGCGCTGCTTCATGCCGTGCGAGTAGTCGCCCACCTTGGAGTCGGCGCGCTCACGCAAGCCGACGACGTCGAGCACCTCGTCGATGCGCTTCTCGTCGACCGCGGCGTTCAGGCTGCCCATCAGGCGCAGGTTGCGCCGCGCGCTCATATTGCCGTAGAAGGCCGGCACCTCGACGAAGCCGCCCATGTGCGCCAGGGCGGCATCCTTGTCGCGCGGCACCTGGTGGTCGAGCACGACCGCGTACCCGCTGGTGGGATAGATCAGCCCGACGATCATGCGAATCGTAGTGGTCTTGCCCGCCCCGTTGGGGCCGAGAAAGCCGAACACATCGCCGCGGCGCACCGTAAGATTGAGGCGGTCGACGGCCACCGTGTTGCCGAACCGCTTGGTCAGATCGTGGGTGGCCAGCACGATCGGCGGCTCGTCGCCGCTGGTCGCCGGCGACCCATGTTGGTCGGCGCCGGGGACGAGCTCAGGGTTGAGATCGGGCGCCGGCTGCCCAGCGCTTCGATCCGCTGACATCGTCATTAGGCGTTTCCTCTCGTTTGCAGCGCGGCGCTAAGGCCGCAGGATATACGGTCCGTCACTGCACCATACCCGTTCATCCATAAGGATGGTGTAAAGAGGTGTGACGGCACTGTTTAGCTGTAGCGCGCCACGGCCATGGTGCCCAAGGCGAGCACGAGGAGGGCCAGGGCGATCAGGCGAAGAGGGCCTTCCTGCAGAATACGCGGGGGCGTGCGTGCCGGGCTCGCCACCTCACCGCGACGCCGCTCGTCCCTTCTCAGCAGCGACTCCACGACCACGGCGATGACGACCGCCGCCACCGAGGCGAGCGCCCCGACGACCAGGGAGACTCCCCAGCGCGAGTGTGCCAGCGGTCCCGGGTGCGTGGTATGCAGCTCGACCATCATCGCCAGGCCGCTGACGATCGTGGCGAGAGCGCTCACCATGAGCAGAGGTGTCATGGTCGCCCTCAGCGACCTCTTCAGAGCGACGGCCTGCGACGCGTCGACAGCGCGCAGCTTAGGGAGCACGAGCACAACGTAGAAGAAGGCGCTGCCCAGCCAGATCGTCGCGAATATGAGGTGCACCACGGCAACGGTGATCTTCATCGGCAGGAGCCTCCTCGGACGCCGGGTTTTGGCAATGATACCCGAGCTAGGGGCGCCGCGCGCGAGGTGCTCGCACCAGACCGGCGTTCCGCAACGGGGCGCGGCGGAACTACCCACGATGTGCGCACGGCTTCACGGCAAGCCAACCGCGCTTCACACAAACGCAGCATCACCGCACGACGATGGCGTCGGTTAGGTTTTTCGAGGACGGTCGCGCCTGTGCCGCTCCTCGGGCAGGCCACTCGAAGTGAGGTGCACATGAGCCAGGCTCTCTATACCAAGGAGCAGATACTCGACGCGGAACGCGTGTCCTGGGCGCGGCCCCGTAACGCTGAGGTGCGGTACTCATACGATGGCATCAGCTTCTGGCGCCACCGGCAAGGCGGCGTCCGCACGCTCACGCACGCCGAGGAGGTCCCGGCCAGCGGCTGGCGGCACCGCGAGGGCTGCAACTGCAAGCTCTGCCGGGAGGCCTACACGCGGTAGGGTGGCGCCCACCAGCGGTGTCGCGGCAATCACCGCTTGTTCTGGCGGGCGATACGGGCTACGATGCGTGATGGACATTGTGATCTGATTCACGGGAGCTTTCCGGTGGAAAAGAGGCTCGGTACTATCTCCATCATCGTGGCACGACAGATCGCTCCGGTGCCTACCGTCAATGAGCTGATCTCGGGGTTCGGCGACGGCATCATCGGACGGCTCGGACTGCCGTATCCCGAACGCGGCGTGAACATCATCACGCTGATCACCGACTCTTCCGTCGAGCGCCTCAGCGCGCTCACCGGCAAGCTGGGCAAGCTCCCCGGTGTGCAGGTCAAGTCCATGATGGCCAAGCCCCCCGCAGAAGGAGTCACCCAGCATGATTCGCCCGAACAGTGAAGGCCTGACCGACTTCATCCCCGCCGACCGCTTCGAGGAGCTGCTGCGCCGCCCGCCGGCGCTGGCGGGCGAGGTCCGCGACGTGCTCGCCAAGTCGGCCGCCAAGAAGCGCCTGGAGCTGCCCGAGATGGCCGCCCTGCTCTCGGTCGATGAGCCTTCGCTGCTCGAGGAGCTGTTCGCGACCGCCCGCGATCTCAAGAAGGAGGTGTACGGCAACCGCATCGTCTTGTTCGCCCCGCTCTACGTGGGCAACAAGTGCACCAACTCCTGCGCGTATTGTGGCTTTCGCGCCGAGAACGCCAAGGTAACGCGACGCACCCTCTCCAACGAGGAGCTGCGCGCCGAGGTGCTGGCCCTGATCGGCAAGGGCCACAAACGCCTGGTGATCGACTACGGCGAGCATCCCGACTACTCGGCCGAGGTGATCGCCCGCGCCGTTGAGCTCATCTACGCCACCAAGTCGGGCAATGGCGAGATCCGCCGTGTCAACGTCAACTGTGCTCCGCTGGACGTAGAGGGCTACCGCATGATGAAAGCGGTAGGCATCGGCACCTACCAGATCTTTCAGGAGACGTACCACCGGGCCACTTATGCGGCCATGCATCCGAGGGGCAACAAGGCCGATTTCCTCTGGCGCCTGTACGGCCAGGACCGCGCCATGGAAGGAGGCTGCGACGACGTCGGTCTGGGCGCCCTCTTCGGCCTCTACGACTGGCGTTTCGAGGCGCTCGGGCTGCTGGCCCACGCCATTCACCTCGAGAACAGCTACGGCGTGGGGCCACACACGTTCTCGTTTCCGCGCATCAAGGACGCGAGCAACCGGGCACTCGATCCGCAGTACGCCCTGAGCGACCGCGACTTCAAGCGACTGATCGCAGTCTTGCGCCTCTCGGTGCCCTACACCGGTATGATCCTTACGGCTCGCGAGCCGGCGAGGCTGCGCCGCGAGCTCATCGAGTTCGGCTGCTCGCAGATCGACGGTGGCACGCACATCGAGATCGGCGGCTACAGCCAGAGTGACGGTGAGCAGGATCTCGACCGCGAGCAGTTTCGCATCGGCGACGAGCGACCGCTGGACGAGATCGTCGGCGAGCTGCTCGACATGGGCGAGATTCCGTCGTGGTGCACGGCCTGCTATCGCAAGGGACGCACTGGCGAGCACTTCATGGAGTTCGCCATCCCCGGCTTCATCAAGCGCTTCTGCACGCCCAACGCCCTGCTCACGCTGAGCGAGTACCTGTGCGACTACGCCTCGGACGAGGTCGCGGCGAAGGGCCGGCGGCTGGTCGCCGACGAGCTCTCCGGACTGCCCGAGAGTGACGCCAAGAGTGTGCTCGTCGAGCGTCTCGCGGCGATCGAGCACGGCCGGCGCGATCTCTACTTCTAGGCGACCCGCAGGGTCGCTGCGGCCACCGGAGCGGACGGCCTTCAGCGCATCCAGGATATCTTGCGGATAGTGTTGTCGTCGTGATCGGCGACGTAGAGGTTGCCGGCTGAATCGCGGGCAATGCCCCAGGGCCCGTCGAGGCTCGCCGCCGCGTCGCCGACGGCGAGCGCCGCGGCGCTCGGCTGGCCAACGAGCGTGGTGACCAGCGCGGCGGGCGTGATCTTGCGAATGGTATTGTCGAGAGCGTCGGTGACGTAGAGGTTGCCGGCCGCGTCGCAGGCGATGCCGGCGGGGCCGTTGAAGGTCGCTGCCGCGCCGCGGCCGTCGGCGCCGCCCGGTGTGCCGGCCTGACCGGCCAGGGTGGTAACCGCACCCTCGGGCGTGATCTTGCGAATGGTGTAGTTGGCCGTGTCGGCGACGTAGAGGTTGCCGCCCGCATCGCAGGCGATGCCATAGGGCTGGTTGAAACGCGCCGCGGCGCCGCGGCCGTCGGCGCTGCCGGGTAAGCCGGCCGCGCCGGCCAGGGTCGAGACCACTCCGCCGGCAGTGATCTTGCGGATGGTGTCGTTCAGCGTGTCGGCGACGTAGAGGTTGCCGGCCGCGTCGCAGGCGATGCCGGACGGTGCCGCAAAGCGCGCCGCGGGGCCGCGCCCGTCGGCGCTGCCCTGCGTGCCGGGCTGGCCGGCCAGGGTGCTGACTACTCCCTCGGGCGAAATCATGCGTACAGCGTTGTTGAGGGTGTCGGCCACATACAGGTTGCCGGCGGCGTCGCAAGCCACGGCGGATGGGTAGTGAAAGCGCGCCGCGGGGCCGCGGCCGTCGGCGCTGCCGGGCGAGTCGGCCGCGCCGGCCAGCGTGGTCACGACTCCTGCCGGCGTGATCTCTCGAATGGTGTCGTGCAGAGTGTCGGTGACGTAGAGGTTGCCGGCGGCGTCGCGGACCATGCCGGCGGGCCCCTTGAAACGTGCCCCACCGGCGCGACCTGCGGCGTGAGGCCCGGCGGCGACGGTGATCAGCGGAGCACCGGCCGCCGTCGTTTCGGCCGCGGTCTGCCCCCCACCGCACGCCACCACCACGGCGGCGAGCACCGTAAGAACGAGAACGGTTGCGAGCGGCGCGCCCGGCCGTGCCTTCATGCGGACTCCTAGTCGCCGACCTGCCGCATGCTAGCACGCCTGGTTCGACGACGAGTCAGAAGGCGGCAGCCGGTGTGCCCACGGCTCAGCCGGCGACGGTCCGCCGGTAGTCGGCGATCACGCCGTCGATGTGCTGCTGGAGATCTGCCGACAGCGGCACGACGTCGTGCGTGGCGATCAATTCGCGCGCCCGTTCGCTGGCTTCACGCACCAGGGGACGTCGCTCGTAGGCCGCCCAAGCTTCGCGCTGAAAGACCCTGGGCCACCAGATCTCGCCCGCCCGGTGCCGTTCGCGGGTGCTCTTGCGTCCCAGAAAGTGCCCACCTATCCCGACCGCGGCGATGTCGTCGAAGAGCGCCGTGGCCTCGTCGATCCGGCTGGGGCGCATGAAGCGCTCGATCATGCCCACGGAGTCGCAATCGAGCACCATCTTGGCGAAGCTCACGGTCTCGGCGCCGTCCAGGAGGCCGAAGGCGAGCAGGCTGTCGGCGCCCGACAAAGCGCAGGCCATGCCCGTGAGCATGCCCTCGGAGCCGGCCTGGAAGTTGGTGCCCTTGGCGTCGCCGCTGATGGCGCTGGCGGTGACGGGCAAGCCGTAGTGGTGGCTCATCTCCGTGCAGATCGCATTGATGAGCCCCACCTCGGGAGTCGCGCACAAGTAGGCGCCGCTGCGCAGGTTGGCGACCGCCGAGCCGATGCCCGAGATGAGGCCGCAGCCGGGTTGCGCGAGCTGAAAGAGCACAACCGCCGAGAGCAGCTCCGCCATATTGACGATGCACGAACCGAGCACCGTCATCGGTCCCGTGGTGCCTGTGAGGGCCATGGGCAGGATGAGCACCGGCACACCGGCCTTGACCAGCTCCATGGTCGCCTCGGTCATCTCGCGCTCATGCATCAGCGGCGCCACCGTGCAGTTGATGGTGCTGAAGATAGGCCGCTCCCAGAGTGCTGCGCCGGCCACGGCCTCGAAGATCTCGAGCAGCGGCTTCACGTGGGCTACCTCGCGCACCTCGTCCTGCAGGTGCTTGCTGCAGTTGCGCAGGGCGATGCCCTCGATCTCGAGGCCGGCGGTCAGCGGATCGAGATCGCGCGCCGAGATGGGCGGCCAGGTGTAGTCGACCTCAGGCAGCGCGTCGAGGAGGCGCATGGCTCGGCGCATATCTTCGGCCGTGCCCTCGGTGCGCAGCCCGGTCAGGTCGTCGTACATGAACGTGCCGGTGCCGTCACTGCAGAAGAGCAGCGAGCCATCGCCGAGCACGCGGTCGTACCGCGGATCGCGGGCTGCCAGCCTGATCTGCCGCGGGCAGGTTGCCAGGCAGCGCTCCACGAGCTCCCACGGGAGCGTCGCGCGCAGCCGTTCGCGATCCACCCTGGCGCCGGCCTCCTCGAGCAGGTCTATGGCCAGGGGTGAGTTGTAGCCGATGCCGACCTCGGCAAGGACCCGCGCCGTCTGCTCGTGAATGAACTCACGCTCGGCCGCGCTCAGATAGTGCATGCTCGGTCGTGCCACTTCGACCTCCCGCCTCCGACCATTCCACGAAATCTCGCTCCGTCCCCGCGTAAACTAGGCACAGGTGCCCATCGTCGTCAACGCCGATCAGCCGGGCGCCGCTCGAGCTGACCCTCACCCTGCCCCGGCCGGCAGAGGCCGGGGAGGCCGGGCTCTGCGAGCTGGCAGCAGCCGTCGCTGCGAGCCTGGCGCACCCACAGAGACCTCGGTTGGATCAAGGGGCGCTATACTGACGAGGATTCCACGAATGGTGCCGCGGTCGGCGCTGCCCGACAGCCCGGTCGCGCGATGCAAGGAGCGCCCAACAATGATCGCTGCTGCGCACGTGAACGTGCACTACTTGGCCATCTTGCTGCTGCCGTCGGTGGCCGCCGTCGTCATTGTGGCGGTGACGTGGCGCATGCGGATCACGCGCCGGCGCTAGTGAGGGGTGCACCTTCGGCGCCCCCCTCGTTAGCCCGCCCGCGGTGGCTAGCCCCGCAGCGAGGCTGCCCCGCTCCTCACTCCCCGATCCTCAAGCAGGCGGCGTAGTGGTCCCCGGCGATCTGCACGTCGGCGGGGTCGGTCTCGGAGCAGGCCGCGATGGCCTCCGGGCATCTCGGGTGAAAGCGGCAACCCGAGGGGATGTCGACCGGGTTCGGGGTCTCGCCCTTCAAGATCACGTGCTCCCGCTTGGCCAGCGGGTCGGGCACCGGGATCACGCTGATCAGCGCCTTGGTGTAGGGGTGCCGGGGGTGGGCGACGACCTCCTCGGTCTCGCCGATCTCGACGATCCGTCCCAGGTACATCACGGCGATGCGATCGCTGATCACCCAGGCGAGCGAGAGGTCGTGCGTGATGAAGATGTAGGTGACGCCGAGGCGCTCCTTCTGCTCGACCATGAGCTTCAAGATGTCGTTGCGGATCGAGACGTCGAGGGTGGCCACCGGCTCGTCGGCGACGATCACGTCGGGTGAGAGCACCGTGGCGCCGGCGATGCAGACGCGCTGCCGCTGCCCGCCGGAGAGCTCGTGCGGGTAGCGGTAGAGATACTCGGTGGCGGGCCGCAGGCCGGCCTCGCTGATCGCCTTGATGACGCGCTCCTCCTTCTCGCGCTCGCTGGCGCAGAGGCCATTGACCTCGAGCGGCTCGGCGACGATGTCGAAGATCGTCTGCTTGGGGTTGATCGAGTTGTAGGGGTCCTGGAAGATGATCTGCGCCTTCTTGCGGTACTCGTGGAGCGTCTTCTGCGTGAAGCGCTCCACGGGCAGGCCCTTGTAGAGGATGTGGCCGCCGGTGGGCTCTTCGAGGCGCAAGAGGGTGCGCCCGGTGGTCGTCTTGCCGCAACCGCTCTCGCCGACCAGGGCGAGGATCTCGCCCTGGCGGACCTGGAAGGAGATGCCGTCGACGGCGCGCACGAACTTCTTCTCGGAGGAGACCAGGCCGCGGAAGAAGCCCTGCTGGATGGGGAAGTGCACCTCGAGCGCGCGGATATCGAAGAGCACGCCGTCGGTGATCTGGGCCGCGGCGAGGTCGCGGACGGCGACCTTGCCCTTCTCGTAGGTGGGGCCGGGAGCGCTGCCGGCGGGGGCCTGCTGTGTGGCAGCCATCGCTTTCAGAGCCCCCGGCTCGCCAGGTGACAGCGCACGAGGTGGCCCGCCTCGACCTCGATCAGGGCGGGGTCGAGGCTGGCGCAGGCCTCGCCGGCGACGTCGCAGCGGGGGGCAAAGCCGCAGCCCGGGGGCGGCTCTAAGAGGTTGGGCGGGTCGCCCTTGATCGAGCTCACCATCTCGCGCTTCTCGTGGATGTTGGGGAAGGCCTTGATGAGCTGCCTGGTGTAGGGGTGCTGGGCGTTTCTGAAGATGTCGGCCGCGGTGCCGCTCTCGACCACCTCGCCGGCGTACATGATGACCCCCTTGTCGCAGGTCTCGGCCATCACCGAGAGGTCGTGGCTGATCAAGATGAACGACAGGTCGAGCTCGGCGCGCAGGCGCGCGATGAGCTCGAGGATCTGCGCCTGCACCATCACGTCGAGGGCCGTGGTGGGCTCGTCGCCGATCACGAGCCGGGGGTTGCAGGCCAGCGCCATGGCGATCATGGCGCGCTGGCGCATGCCGCCCGAGAGCTGGTGCGGGAAGTCCATGACGCGCTTGCCGGAGATGCCGACCAGGTCGTAGAGCTCGCGCACGCGCACCATCGCCTGCTTCTCGCTCAGGCCCTCGTGCAGGCGGATCGGCTCGGCGATCTGGCGGCCCGTCTCCTGCACCGGGTTCAAGGCGTTCATCGCCCCCTGGAAGATGATGCTGATCTCCTTCCAGCGGATCTTGCTCATGCCGTACTCGGTGCGCTTGGCGAGGTTCAGCCCGTCGAAGAGCACCTCGCCGGAGACGATGCGGCCGTTCTCGGGGAGGAGCTTGAGGATCGAGAGCGCCGCCGTGGTCTTGCCGCAGCCGCTCTCGCCGGCGAGGCCCAGGCTCTCGCCGGGGGCCACGCTGAAGCTCACCTTCTCCACGGCATGCACGAAGCCGCTGCCCAGCTTGAAGTGGGTGGAGAGCTCACGGAGCTCGAGCAGGCCCTCGTGGGGGATGCGCTCGGCCGCCTGCGCCTGGGGGCCTTTGGTCTGCGCCTTGGCGCTCACGGTGCGCCCCCTTTCTCACTGTCTGGCCGCTGGCCGTCCCAGGCAGCCCCGGCGGTAGCCAGCGACGGCGTCTCGCCGGCGGCGCTGAAACGGCTCTCGGTGCCGCTCTCTTCGCGCTTGCGCAGCTTGGGATCGAGAACCTCGTCGAAGGCGGTGCCCATCAAGTTGAAGGCCAGCACCAGCAGTACCACGGCGATCCCGGGCGCCATCAGGTAGGCGGTCGCCGAGGGCATCTCCGTGCCGCCCGCGTCGAAGACGTGCTCCAGCATGGTACCCCAGCTGAAGTTGAGCGGGTCGCCGAGGCCGAGGAACGAGAGCGTGGTCTCGGCGAACACGGCGATCGCCACGGTGAGCACGGCGTTCGCGAAGATCAGCGGCATGACGTTGGGCAGGATGTGGCGGCGCATGATGTGCAGGTTGCTCGAGCCGACCGCGCGGGCGCGCTCCACGAAGGGTGCCTCCTTCACCGAGAGCACCCCGGCGCGCACCACCCGGGCGGTGCCCGCCCAGCTCGTGAAGGCGATGACGAGGATGATGATCGCGTAGTTCTGGCCCCAGGCGGCGGCCAGCACCATGGCGAAGGGCAGCCAGGGCAGCACCAGAAAGACGTCGACGACGCGCATCCCGAGCTCGCCGATCCAGCTGCCGTAGTAGCCCGTGAAGACGCCCGCCCCAGCGCCCACAACGGTCGTGATGACGGTGGCCAGAAGGCCCACGAAGAGCGAGATGCGGCTGCTCCACACGAACTCGGCGAGCACCGAGAGGCCCTGCTCGTCGCTGCCGAACCACAGCAGGTAGCTGTGCAGGCTGGGGGCGGCGAAGCCGGTCTGCGAGACTTGCGCGTTGGGCGCCAGCCAGGCGTGGTTTACGAGGAATGGGGCGAGCAGCGCGAGCGCGGCGAAGAAGAGCAGGATACCGAGCCCCAAAAGGCCCTGCCAGCTGCCGCGAAAGAGACGCCAGATCTCGCGAATGTTCCAGATCGCCAGCTCGGTGCGCTCGGGGTGCTCGGCGGCCCAGCTCCAGACGAGCAGCGCGACGAGCACCACGAGCACGCTCTGCAAGAGCCAGGAGAAGCTGCTCCCGCGGCCCCCCAGGCTGAGCTGTGTGAAGCCCATCTGGGCCGCTGCCCAGAGGCCGGCCACGGCAGCCATCGCAAAGAGCACGAAGGGCACGCGCGAGCTGCGCTCCTGGCTGCGGCGCTGCAACAGCCCGGCGACCAGGAGCACGAGGGCACCGAGCCACAGCGTCCAGGCGGGGTAGCTGGCGATGCGCTTGTCGACAAAGCCGCCGAGGACGTGCGTGAGGCCGCTCGAGACGGGCCGGTCCTTGGGGAACATGATGAGCTCGAGCACGATCCAGGCGACGACGCTCCAGACCACGATCCAGCGTTTGAGACGGGAGGGAATCGCGCCCTGGTTCATGCCTTCACCCGGGGGTCGAGGTAGTAGTACATGATGTCGGCGATCAGGTTGAAGAGGATCACGGCCACGCTGGCGAGCAGGAAGACCGCCTGCATCACGGGGTAGTCACGGGCCAGCATGGAGTTGTAGCTGAGCAGGCCGAGGCCAGGCCAGTTGAACACGGTCTCGACGAGGATCGCGCCCGAGAGCACGAAGCCGAAGTTCATCATGATCAGGGTCACGGAGGGCAGCATGGCGTTGGGCACCACGTGGTGCCACAGCACCTTGTTCTCGGAGAGGCCCTTGGCGCGCGCCGTGAGCGCATAGTCTTCGTTCATCACGCCGGTGATCGAGTTGCGCATGATGAGCACGTACTCGGCCGCATAGGTGATGGCGAACACGAAGGCCGGTAAGAAGAGGTGGTGCAGAAAGGCGCCGGCGTGGCCCAGGAAGCCGCTGTAGACGGCGCCCACGTCGGCCATGCGGCCGGTGGGAAACCAGCCGAGCTTGACCGAGAAGTAGAGGATGAAGAGCATCGCCACCCAGAAGGTGGGCATGGAGTAGAAGACCATGCTGAGGTTGGTGGCCGTGACGTCGAAGGCGTGGTTACGCCGCCAGCCGGCGATCACCCCGATGACGACGCCGATGATGGTGGCCAGCAGGGTGCCGATGCCGACCAGCACCAGGGTGGGCACCAAGGCGCGGCCCACGACCTGTATGACGGGCTGATGCTGGGCATAGGAGTCGCCGAAGTTGCCCTTCAGGGTGTCGACCCAGTAGTAGCCGAACTGCTGCCAGAGCGGCTTGTCCAAGTGGAAGACCTTCATCTGCTTGGCCAGCGCCAGGGCCGAGTAGTGGCCCTTGGGCAGAAGCAGCCGCGCCGGGTTACCCGGCAGAATGCGAAAGAGCATGAAGTTGAAGCACGCCACCAGGATGATGGTGAACAGGGCGTTCAGGACCTTGCGAAGGAAGTAGCGGCGCTTATCCACGGCTTAGCCGGCGCCGTAGCGCGTCGCGAGAGAGCACGGGCGCACCGGCCACTGCCACGATGCGCCGGCGACGAACACTCACACTTCCTCCTCGACGTGCCGCGTGCGCCGCCGCAAGAGCAGAAACGCAGCACCCGCCACGACGATCACGACGACGACGATGGCTATCACACTAGAGCTTGACCCGCCGGCGGACGTTGAGGCCACTTTCGGGGTCAGGTTGAGGTAGGACGCGTTGTTCCCCTCAATCTCCCATGCCCCACCGGTGCCGTTGAATTCCTGCGTCCAGCCGGTCCACTTGGCGGTGTTGATGGCCTCTAGATATGCCGGGTAGGTAAGCACAATCCAGGGCGACTGTTGGTACATAAGCTGCTGCATCTGCCAGACGATGGCTTTGCGTTGCTGCGGGTCGACGGCGCTCGCTTGCTCGACCGCCAGCTTGTCGTACTGGGCATCCGACCAGTAGGGCTCGTTGAGGTTGCCGATTTCCGATGTCGCCAGAGCATTCAACGTCTGGCCCGGGTCGAAATACCCAGTCCAGTCCCATACGACCAGGTCGAAGTTCGGCGCCCAGCTACTGCCATGGGCGTTGTAGATATCTGAGGTGAGCGTGCCTGAATCGATCACCGAGAGTTTGATCTGAAGGCCGAGCTGCTGCAGCCAGCCAGCGATGAGTTTGGCATCGGTTTGGGCCGGAGGGTCGTCCGTGGTCGCCTGCAGGCGCAAGACAACCGGCTTGCCCTGCTTGTTGAGGCGCACGCCGTTCTTCAAGGGATAGCCGGCGACCGTGAGCATCTGCCCGGCCTTGGCAAGATCGAAGCTGTAGGCCTCACCAGCTGGCGGCTGCCAGTGGTAGCTGGGACTGGCCCAGAAACCTGGCGGAATGATCGTCGTGCCCGGCTGAGCTAGGCCCTCGTAGGCGACGCTAGCGAGTCTCTGCCTATCGATTGCATAGTTCAGTGCCTGGCGGAACTTGGGGTCGCGCAGCACGGGGTTGCCCAGCGAAGTCGGCTGGCCATAGCAGTTGAACTCTAGGTAGTCAAAGTCATAGAAGGGGTAGGCTATCGCTTTGATGCCCTTTGCTGACTGCAGCGACTTGAACTCGGCTTCGGGGATCCCCCAAGCCCCATCGAGGCGGCCGGCACGCAGGTCACTAACCATAGTGTCGGCGTTCTGGTAGGTCTCGAAGTAGATCTCGTCTATGGCTGGGCGCTTTCCGTAGTAGTAGGGGTTCCTGACCATCTCAATGTAGCTGCCCTTGACGTAGCTCACTGTCTCAAAGGGGCCGCTGCCGATGATCGGCGGCTTATCTCCGTAGCTTGTCGCTGCCGCGTTGGGCGAGACGCCCTTCCAGATATGCTCGGGCAGTATCGGAACCGAGTTGGTCTCCATGTAACCGGGAGCCATAGGATGGGCACAAGTGAACTGCACTGTAGTGGGATTCAGCGCCGTCACCTTCTCGATTCCCACCACGTAGTTGAGCAGGTTCGCCATCTGATTCTTGATGATGTAGTTGTAGGTGAACGCCACGTCCGCAGCGGTAAGCGGCACCCCGTCCTGGAACTTGACGCCGTTCTTGATGTGAATCGTCCAGGTCTTACCGTCGGCGGAGATGCCGCCATTCTGCTGTGTGGGGAACTCGCTTGCCAGATCAAGGGCAGGCTGATTGTGGTCGCCGCAGCCGAAAAGGAAGCTGTAGTTTAAGGCCCAGATCTCATAACTGGTGTTTTGATAGCCAATAAATACACTAAGGTTGTCGGGCTCCTGCGTCCATCCCAGCCTGAGCACCACTTGACCGGCAGCGGCGGATGGAGACGGGCTTGCGGCACGTGCGCCAGCCATTCCCCAGGTGAGACTCCCGGCAAGCACTAGGACGAGAACAGAGACGAGCACACGAGCCTTCGAAACCGCTGGTCGAGCGTTGCACACGTCAGCACTCCCCACTAAGGGACCCCCTGCGCGCTCTCTCGTGACGACGGCACTACGCTTTCAGGCTAGCGTGCAGGCGAACGAATTGTCAACAAACTCCACAGCAATCATCAACTACTCGCAGCGCGGCACTTCGGATGTGCCGCAAAACGATTCGTTGGTCAGCCGCGCACTTGACAGCCACGGGCTGCACGCCTAGGTTTCGTTCGTCGGGACGAACGGAGCCCGGTGGCGCGGGCACGGTCTTGCCCCCGGCGAGCGGCGTGGGGTGTCTGGCCGGCGAGCCTGCAGACCCCGCAATCGCCGGCGAAGCGCACGGTCATGAGCGGAATCGGAGGTTCTGATGGTATGCAGACTCTCGCGTCACCACGGTCGCTGGCTGGGGCTGACCGTAGCCGCGCTGCTGCTGGCCGGCCTCTCGTGGGGAGCCACGACAGTGTTCGCGGCGAGCCCCGCACCGTCGCCCGGCGCCGGCAACACGACCCTCAAGATCGGCTGGACCGAGGAGCCCGACAACCTCAACGTGTTCATCGGCTACCAGAACACCACCTACGAGATCTGGGCCCTGAACTACGACACACTCTTCGGTGCCGGTGACCGCAATCAGCCAACGCTCAACCTGGCCGCGCAGTGGCCCACCAAGCAGAACGGCGGCATCTCGGCCGACGGCAAGATCTGGACGATCCACATCAGGAGCGGTGTGAAATTCCAGGACGGCACGCCGCTGACGGCCGCCGACGTGGCCTTCTCCTACAACTACATCATCAAGAACAAGATGGCCAACTTGCTCAACTACGTGCAGGGAATCAAGACGGTCACCGCGCTCAACCCGACCACGGTGCAGTTCATCTGCACGCACCCGATGGCCCTGGGCTACATGGAATCGTATTCGATCTACATCCTGCCCGAGCACATCTGGAAGAACGTCTCGCCGAACGCCGCCACCACCTCCTACGGCAACAAGCCGCCGATCATCGGCAGCGGCCCTTACGAGACCGTCGCCTTCGTCAAGGGCAGTTACATCAAGATGGTCAGAAACCCCTACTACTGGGGCAAGAAACCGGCCGTCGGCACGATCTACTTCGAGACCTATCAGAACGCCGATACCATGGTCGCCGATCTGCGCGCCGGGCGGATCGACGGTGCCTGGGGCATCCCGGTAGGAGAGTTCAAGCAACTGACCTCGGTCAAGGGCATCAACGCGATCGCCTACCCCTTCTATTCCTGGAGTTACCTCGAGTTCAACTGCTACGGCAAGTCGAGCTCGATGGGCAATCCCGTGCTGCGCGACCCTAAGTTCCGCCAGGCGATCAACTACGCGATCGACAAACAGCGTCTCGTCGATCTGGGCTACAACGGGTATGCCTCGCCGGCGGCGACCATCATCAATCCCAACACCTGGGTCAACCCCGACTACCACTGGCAGCCGCCGGCCAGCGAGGCTTACACCTTCAACATCGCCAAGGCCGGCCAGATGCTCACCGCCGCCGGCTACCCGCTCAAGAACGGCGTGCGTGTGAACAAGCAGGGCAAGCCCATCGTGTTGCGCCTGCAGGCCGCGGCCGACGACCCGCCGGGGCAGTCTCAGGCGAAGCTCATCACCGGCTGGCTGCAGCAGCTCGGCCTCAAGATCAAGCTCTCGGTGATCAACTCGGGCACCCTGACCTCGAACATCTACAACGAGCGCGGAAGCACCTGGGCGCCGAACTTCGACATGGTCGTGTGGTGGTGGACCGGCTACTTCGACCCCGGGCAGACCCTGAACGCGCTCATGACCTCCCAGATCGGCAACCTGAACGAGCCCTTCTGGTCGAACGCTGCCTACGACAGACTGGGCGCCGAGCAGGTGGCGGCCATCGACCCCACCCAGCGCCAGGCCCTCATCTGGCAGATGCAGCAGCTCATGTACCAGCAGTCGCCCTGGATTCCGCTGACCTACCTTGACAACCTCGAGGCCTACAACACGTCCAAGTGGAACGGATGGACGAGAGAGTTCGGAGGAAGCGGAGGTGCCTTCGAGCTCGAGGGCAACATTGCCACGTACCTCAATCTTCGTGCTAAGGTGGCGACAGCATCCACCGGCGGCGGCTCGGGCACGGTGCTGATCGTTGTCGTGGTGGTCGTGGTGATCGTCGTCGCCGGGGTCGCCCTCGTGGTGATGCGGAGGCGCCGGCAGGTGGAGGAGACAGACTGAGGCACTCCGGGCGCATCATTCCCCCTGAGATTCCTCGCGGTTCCCGCGAGCGTCACGGGCCGACAAGACTGCGATCGCGCGTTTGAGCTGAGCAGTCCTGCCCCTCGAGGGCCAGGATTGTGGCGAGCTCCCCGAGCCCTCCTATCTGCTCTCGCGGGTCACGAAGCGCACAGACCTGCGGCGCTCGCGCTCTAGACGAGGTCGCGCGGCTCCTCGTGGCGCCACGTGCGCGCGAACAGCTCGCGCTCGGCTCCCTCGACACCCTCGTAGACGGCGACCCGGTCTTCCACGAAGAAGGTGGACGCGTCACACCACATCGCCCCGTGCGTAACTATATGAAAGCGCCCCTGCTCGCCGCGCACGAGCACCGACTCGATGTCTACGGTAACGCGCGCCGAAAGCGGCTCGCCCTCGCGCACGGCGTAGCTGACCTGGTTGTGCTCCTCGCTCTGCCAGCCGTTGGGGAGCACCACGTTGCCGCCGTCGACGTAGCGGTACGCCCACTCGACCCCGTCCTGTACCAGGTCGCGCACATACCGCCGCCCCCCGGGACCGCCGCCGACGGTGGTCGCGCCGAGTCCCTCGGGCACCAGCGGCGCCTCGAACGGCGGCAGATTCTGGTCTTCTTCGCGCGGTGGTCGCCGAGGCAGCTCAAGGGCGCTGCCCTCGCTCGCCACCGTGAGGGTGACCGGCTCCGGCGACGGCCATGCCCAGGGCCAGTACGTCGGCGAGAGCGCGAGACGCAAGCGATGGCCGGCCGCAAAGGCATAGGCGGTGGCGTCGAGCGCGATCTCGGCCGTGTACTGGCACCCCGGTTCAAGCCTGGTCGGCGTCTCGTGACTCTTCAGATGAGTGAGGTTAAAGATCTGCTGGGCGACGACGCGAGAGACACCATCCGCGGCCACATCGTCGAGGCGCGCCGCCACCAGCGCGAGGGGCCGGTTCGCGGCAAAGCGCAGGGTCAGCCTGGGATGGCCGAGGATCTCGAGGGGCTCGGCGAGTGGAGCCGACGTGAAGCAGAGCGACTGGCCCTCGGCGGCGCGTTGGTCAGGCGCGGCGTCGCTCGGCTGACCCTCGGCGCACCACGCCCCGGCGTCGGCGCCGCAGAGCTGCGAGCCCGTGATGCGCAGGCGGCCGGCGCCGTCGGCGCCGCAGGCCGCCGCCGCTTCAGCGCACTCGGGCTCGCCGCCGGCAGCGTCTCGCAACACTCCGTCGGCAGCAAGACGCCAGCGCGGGGCGCGCAGGCGTGGCGACGGCCACCGCTCCTCGGCCACCCAGCGGCCGGGAATCTCGTCCGCCCACTGCGACGGCGGAGCGGCCTCCTGCATCCAGACGCGGAGCATCGGCTCGTCCATGATCCCCGTGTCGACGCCCTTGAGCCAGTGGTCCCACCAGCGGAGCGCCTCCTGAAGATAGCCGATCCGGGGACCAGGGGTCGCGAGGTGAGGGAAATCGTGTGGCCAGGGGCCGACAAGGCCTTTGCGCGGCCCCGGCAAACCCTCCAGCAGCCGCAGCACGGAGTTGGTGTAGCCATCGATCCAGCCGCCGATCGCATACACCGCGGCCTGAATTGCCCCGTAGTCCTCGCACACCGAGCCGTGCTTCCAGTAGCCATCGCGACGCTGGTGAGCAAGCCAGGTGTGGCTCCACGGCCGGTTGGCCGCGAGACGCTGGTCCCACAGCTCCCGCCAGCGGCCGCCCACCGCCGTCTCGTGCGGTGGCTCGCACTGCCAGTGCAGCATGCAGGTGCTCCAGTGAAGGAGATCGGTGGCAAGCAGGCAGCCGCCTTTGTAGTGCACGTCGTCGGCGTAGCGGTCGTCGGAGCTCATGAGGGCGATGACCGCCTTGAGCGCCGGCGGGCGACGGGCAGCCACCTGAAGGCTGTTGAACCCGCCCCACGAGATGCCGGTCATGCCCACGGCGCCGCTGCACCAGGGCTGCTCCGCGATCCAGGCGATGGCCTCGAGCAGATCGTCTTGCTCCTGCAGTGCGTACTCATCCTCGAGGATACCGTCGGACTCGCCGCTGCCGCGTAGATCGAGGCGCACGCACGCATAGCCGTGCGCCGCCCAGTAGGGATGAACGAGAACGTCGCGCATGACCGTTCCATCGCTGAGACGATAGGGCAACGCCTCGAGGATGGCGGGCACGGGCGCTACCTCGGCGTCAACCGGCAGCCAGATCCGGGCCGCCAGCCGCGCCCCGTTGCGCAGAGGCAGCCATGTGTAGTCGAGCCGTCGAATCTCACGCACGGCTTCCCGGTTCATGACCATCACTGACCTCCACAAGATCTGATCGCTCGCCGCTCCTAGCTCAGGCGCAGCACGCCGTGGAGCGTGGCGGGGTCTATGGTGCCGCCGGTGACCGGCAGCGGAATGGCGACGTTGGCCTCGCCCAGAGAGATAGTGCTCGGCTTGACCGGTATGACCACTCCGCCGGCGCCCCAGAGCTCGACGAAGGTCTGGGCCTGGTCGGTGGTGAGGATGCTGCTGCCGCCGGTGACGGTGACGGGGCTCTTGCCGCCCGCCGCGGCCGTCGTGATCAACACGAGAGCAAGCAATGCGGCGCCTGCCGCAAGGATAATCAACGTAAGACGACGGCGTGCCATGGAACCCCCTCATAGAAGTGCCGATGCGGTTTCGGCCACTGTACCACTGGCCGGCGAACGCATCGTGCCGGATCGGGTCCGCCGCCGCGCTACGCTCTAGCCTCGTCGTGCCGGGTCATGACGGTGCTCCTCCCGTGGTCGCACCCTCCAGCCGCCGGCATGCTGTGCCGGTCGTGCGGCCGGGAGATTGACCGTGACGGCGAGGCCGCCGGAGGGCGCGTCAGCGAGCACCAACGACCCTCCGGACGCTTCGGCCAAGGCGCGCGCAATCGGCAGTCCGAGCCCGGTGCCGGGCTTGGCGTGATCCAATCGCCAGAAGCGTTCGAGGGCCTGCGCCTTCAGCTCGTCGCCGAGGCCGCGACCTTCGTCGGCGACGACGAGGCGGTGCGCGGCCTCGCCGCGGGCGACGGTCACCGACACGTGGGAGCTCGCCGGCGCAGCGGCGATCGCATTGTCGATCAGGTTGTCTAGAATCTGCTCGACCCCGGCTGAGACGGCGCAGACGACCACGGAGTCACCGGGAGAGACGAGATCCAGCGCCACATCGGCCTCGTCGGCCATGGCCGACCACGTATCCACGCGGTCGCGGGCGAGCTTGACCAGATCGACCGGCCCAAGCTTCGCGGCTTCCTCGGCTCTCGCGAGCTCGAGGAGGTCTGCCACGAGGACGGCCAGCCTGTTCGTCTCCTCGATCGCGGCGTCGAGGTCTTCGGCGCCCTCCGACCCCGCAAGGCCGCTTTGCAGGTTCTCGAGGCGCAGCCTGAGAGCGGTGAGCGGAGTGCGCAGCTGATGCGAGGCGTCGGCCACAAAGGCTCTGTGCTCCGCCAGGAGCTGCCCCAGCCGCCGTGCCATGGTGTTCATGGTCGCGCCCAGGGCGGCGAGCTCGGGAGGTGCGTCGCGATCCAGCTCGGCGGTCGTCAGATCGCCGGTGGCGAAGCGATCGGCCGCCTGGTGAAGCCTGCGGATAGGCCGGCTGACCGAGCGCGCGATGGCCCAGCCGATCCCGGCGATCACCGTGAGCACGACCGCGGCCACACCGGCGAGGCCAAGCCAGTAGCGATGCACGAGAGCGTTCACCGCGCTCGTATCGAGCGTGAGGCGCACGGCGCCGTGCACGGTGCCTCCCGAGGCAATAGGCACGGCCACATAGAGCAGGTCGGTATTGAGGGTGTTGGAGTGGCGCGTGCCCGCGGCGACGAGGCCCCTGAGCGCCTTGCGAAACTCGGCCCGCGACGAGAAGCCACGATGCGCGGGGCCCGAGGTGTCGATCAGAGAGAGACCGGCCTTGTCGACGATCACGACCCGGGCACCCGTGCGGGCCGTGTACCTGGACGCGTACGCCGAGTTGAGCTGATTCCCTTGCTCGAGGGCGTCTTCGTAGTAACTCGCCAGGGCGGTCGCGTCGCGTTCCACGTACACGCTCAGGCGGTCGGTCTCACGCTGCTGATAGAAGAAGGCCAGAGGCACCTCGAGGATGAGGAGCACGATGGCCGCGATGATGAGATAGCTCAGCAGGAGTCGTCTGGTCACGGCGAGCCGGAACGGTCGACCAGTCGGAACCCGATGCCGCGCACGGTCTCGATCAGAGTGAAAGCGAGCTTCTTGCGCAGCGAGGCGACGTGCACGTCGAGCGTCTTCGTGGAGCCCCACCAGTTCTCGTCCCAAACCGCATCGATGATCTGCTCGCGCGTGTGAACCGTCTCCGGGTCGCGGGCGAGGTAGACCAGCAGATCATGCTCCTTGGGCGTCAAGGTCACATGCTGGCCGGCGAAGGTCACGATGCGGGTCCGGGTGTCGATGCGCAGCGGCCCCACGTCGATCTGCACGGGGAGCTCCGGTGCATGGCTGGCCGTCGTACGACGCAAGACGGCGCGAATGCGGGCCACGAGCTCGCGAAACCCGAACGGCTTTACCACGTAGTCGTCGGCGCCGAGCTCGAGCAGCGTCACGCGGTCGATCTCCGCGGCGCGCGCGGTCAGCACGATGATCGGCACGTTCGAGCGCTCGCGTAGTTCTCTACAGACCACCCGCCCGTCGAGATCGGGAAGGCCGAGGTCGAGCAGCACGAGATCGCACCCCGAGGCATTGAGCGCCGCGGCGCCGGTGGCGACCAGATCGACCTCGAAACCTTCGCGCTGCAGACCCGTGCGCAGAGGTTCGGCGATCGTAAGGTCGTCTTCTACGACAAGCAGGCGCATGGTCACATGTTCGCATGAAATAGGCGCGGCAGCGCGCGCGGCGCCGGTTCGGCGTCGGTCTTTACCAAGACTTAACCCTCCGCTGGGCGTGACTTGGCGTGCCGTTGCGTAGGGTGCGCGCCAGCACGTTGTCAACGCGTCGTTCGAGAGAGGAGCCGGAAATGACGCATCGCGCCGCCCTGCTAGCCGCGGCCTCTATCGGCGTAGTGATCTTCGCCGCCGCCGTGGCCGTGGGCGCCAATCTGGGCATTCTCAACGCCGCCGACTCACAGCCCGTGGGCAAGCTGTCGGCCGTGAGCACCACCGAGGCGAGCGTACCGCCGCCGGCCGTAGGCCCCACGGTCGCCGCCGAAGCCACAGCCCCGCCGCCTCAAAAGTACCTCATCAAGAAGGCGGGCAAGCTCAGCGTCGCCGCCACGAAGGTCGGCCTGCGCCTGCAGGACGTGACCGCCAAGCGGGGTTGGCGATGGGCGCTGGCACAAACCAGCGACTCGCGCCTCACCGTTACGTTCCAGCACCGCTCGCAGACGTATACGTTCGTGGCCGTGCTCGCACGGCACGGGATGATCGCCGCGCGAGTCGACCATCCCGTCACCAGGGCCGCGCCGTCGGCCCCGTCGGCGAGCCAAGTGGTCGTGGCGGCTACCCCGACGACCGTCAGAGCAAGCGCGCCGCCGGTGGCCAGCACGCACTCCGGCCAATCAGGTCACGCAGAAGGCGGCTACGATGGAGGCAACGCCGATGACTGACAAGACACCGACGCCCGCGGAAGCGGGGCGCGAAGGCCAGAACGCCCAAGCCGGCGGCAGGCCTACCGGCCGCGCCGCTCGCCGGGCAGGGACTCGCCCCGCGGCTCGCCGTTCACGCATCGCCGCGGTGGGGATCGGAGTCGCCGCCATGGTTGGCCTCGTGAGTACCATGGAGGTCAGCGGCAGCCACGCCCAAGCAACCGGCGCCGCGGCGACCGCGGGTCCTTCGCTCGCGCTCGACGCCGCCTACCACCGTGCCATGGCACTGCGAAGGGCGACCGCCGCCGCCCTCAACCGGCCCATCGTCCTGACTCCGCACACCGTAGTTCACGCCGTGGGCGGATCGTCCTCGGGAGGGTCAGGGGGCTACGTATCGTCCGCGGGATCCGGCTACACGACCACCTCGTCGGCCTCATCGGCCCCGGCGGCGCCCGCGGCCGCGCCGGTGGCGAGCACCAGTGGCAGTCACTGAGCACAGGTTCCGCGTCATGGCGAGCGACGCGCACGTGATCCTGGTGGACCCGGCCCCGGGGGCCGCAGACCACGCGCGCCGGCGTCTCGAGGAGCTGGAACAGCGCTGGAGCCGGTTTCTGCCTCAGAGCGACATCTCGCGCCTCAACACCGCGCCGGAGGCCTTGCTGGTCGTGTCTCCCGATACCGTGGCGCTGGTGAGTGCCATGAAGGAGGCGTGGCGCCTGACCAACGGAGGCTACGACCCCACCATGCTCGCCGCCATCATCGCCGCCGGCTATGCGACCAGTATCGACGGGTCAAGCAGGACGGGCCTGCCGGCCACACGATCGTGTGGCCGGGGCACGATCGCCGATGTGCTGGTCGAACCGGCGCCTGCGACCGTCCTGGTTCCCGCCGGCATGGGCCTCGATCCCGGCGGGATCGGCAAGGGTCTGGCCGCCGACAGGGTCGTCGTCGAGCTGCTGGGCGGCGGCACGGCCGGGGCCCTGGTTACGGTGGGTGGAGACCTGGCCGCCGCCGGTACCCCGCCTACCACGGAGGGGTGGTACGTCGCGGTCGAGCATCCACTAGACGCCTCCCGAACGCTCGTGACCCTGGCGCTCAACGCCGGCGGCATGGCCACGTCGAGCACCCTGTCACGCACGTGGATGCACGCCGGGCACCGCCGTCACCACGCCCTCGACCCAGCCACCCAGACATGCTCGGCCACGGACCTCGCTGCAGTCACGGTGGCAGCCCGAGCAGGGTGGCAGGCGGAGGCGCACGCTACCGCCGCCCTGCTGTGCGGTAGCCAGCGCGTTCTCGACTACTTCGGCACCCACCGCCTCGCCGGCCTCGCCACAACCCTCGACGGAGTCACCACGATGAGCCCCGGCCTGAAAGCGGCCGGTGTCGCCCAAGGGAGCGCCGCATGAACCTGCAGATCTGGTGGTACCTGTCCCGCGCCGCGGGCATCGTAGCCTGGCTCATGCTCACCGCGTCGGTGCTCCTCGGCATCGTCCTCGCCACAGACCTGTTTCCCGCGTGGCGGCGTCCGGCATGGATCCTCTCTATGCACCGCTGGCTCGCCGGGCTCACGATCTTCTTCCTCGCGGGGCACCTGGGCGCCCTCCTCGTTGATCAGAGCGTGCATTTCCGCCCTGTGGACGTGCTGGTCCCGTACGCGAGCTCGTGGCGCCCCACGGCGGTCGCCATCGGGGTGGTCGGCGTCTGGGCGCTGATCGCCGTGATGGCAACCGCCCTCGCCATGAAGCGGCTGGCGAAGAAATGGTGGCGTGACGTACACCTCGCCAGCTACTGGATCTTCTGGGGTACGTGCATCCATGCGGCGCTCGCCGGGACCGACACATCCAAGACGCTCTACGTCGCCACCGCGCTGGTCGCCCTGGCGACGATCGCTTTCGCCACGTCCTACCGGGCGCTCACCCACCACCTGCCCAAGCGCCGGCCGCGACGCGAGGGCGGACGGCCCTCCCTGCCGTTCTCACCGCCCGCTCGCCGGCCCTGAACGAAGCGCTCACGATCGCCGGGCAAGCTGGTTGTGTCATACGCCTGCGGTTTCCCCCTTTCCGCGGCAAAGAGGTCTGGCGGTGCCCCCCACACCGCCAAGATCGGCGCATCGGGCCTGCCGCCCCCAGTGACTTCCGGGCGGCAGGCCCTTCGTGCTTTCGTGGCGACACTTTGTGCGGGCGGCGCCACTCGACGGGTCGCCTGGTATGCTCGTCGCCACAGCCATCGTGGAGGTATGCGATAACGAGGCGGCAACTCATCGTGCTGATCGTTTTCATCGGCCTGGAGGCCGGCGGCGGCGTGCTCGCCGAGGTCAAACCGGGCGGCGCGCCTGTGTGGATGGCCCCGGCCATCATGACCATCGCCCTAGTGGCCTTCATGGTATGGCTGTACGTGGAGTCCCGGCGGACACACCGAGGATAGGACTAACCGAGGGCAAGACTCCCCGGCGGCCCGCAAGAGAAGGGCAACCTTAACCCTCAGGCTAAGAGTAAGAATAGCTCGCCAGGGGGAGCCACGAGGCGTGACAACGACCCCTCACGAAGCCCGGCCGGTTCACCCTACGCTCCCGACCCGAACCGCCGGCTACTTCACAGTCAACCGGTTGCCGCCCACCGCGCTCTGGTGGTTGCCGGCGGCGTCGGTGGCATACACGAAGTAGCGATAGTGCCCTTTGGCGAGCCAGCAGACGAAGCGCGTGCTGAGCGTACTATTGACCGGCCCGCGCGCGGTGATCGTCTTTACGGAGCGCCCGGCCAGCGTGCGGACCTTGATGACCACGGTGGCCGTCGGCGACCCGGGCCGCGCGTCGCTCACATAGTAGCGCAGGCTCGCCGTATGGCCACGCGCCACGGTCGCCGCCCAGTTCGAGTAGGTCCGGGGCTGGCGTGTGTCGATCCTGACCGTCACGGTCCGCGCACTCGCCACGTTGCCGGCCACGTCGGCCGAGCGTACCAGCACCTGCCGCGGTCCGTCGCCGGAGTGGTCCGCGGGCGCGGCAACCGTGAACGAGGTGCCGCGAGTCCAAGTGGCGCCGCCGTCGCTCGAGTACTCCGTGTACGCGACGCCCGAGGAGCCCGCGACGATGCCGGTACTCGCCTCCGGCTTGGGGTCGGCGGCCGTGAGGGTGACGGTAACGGCCTTGCTGTGCCAGGCGACGCCGGCGTTATCTGCCGTGGCCGGCGCGGTGGTGTCGATCCGCACCTTGCAGCTCTTGCCGGCCTCGACGTTGCCGGAGTTGTCGACCGAGCGGTAGGTGACGGTGTGCGCGCCGTCGGCACTGTGGTTGAGCGGCGCGCTGACCGTTACCATGTTCCCCCGCGTCCACGTCTTGCCCCCGTTCAGCGAGTACTGGGTGTAGGCCACGCCCGAGCCGCCGGTATTGTCGGCGCCGGTGAAGCTCAGCGTCACAGCCTGAGCATGCCAGGCACTGTCGACGCCCGACACGGTGGTCACCGGCGGCGTCACGTCACCGATGGGATCGCCGAAGTAGCGCCAGTAGACCGTCCAGAAGAGCTGGTTGCCGGCGATCCAGGGCGTGTACGTATAGAGCGAGTAGGTGGACACGTTGCTCGGCGAGACGGCGCCGTCAGAGCACTTCTTGGTGATGCCGGCGTACCAGTTCTTGCCGTCGACGCTCAGCGAGTCGGCCCCGTACCACACCTGCTTGCCGAAGCCCTTGTAGAACGTGTTGACCGAACCCGAATCGGGCACGCCGCAGCCCATCGCCTCGTTCAGAGCCCAAGCGCTGGGGGCCATGGCGGTGAGCAGGCTCTGCTCCTTCTGCAGGGTCGCGAGCACCACCTTGGGATTCACGTCCCAATGCTGCGCAGCCTCCCAGATGATCTGGCTCGCCGGCTTGATGACGCCGTTGACGTCGGGCGCCTGGTACGTCTTCAGGATGCCGGCCTGGGCGGCGAGGAAGCTCTGCACCTGCGCCTGAGTCATGGAGCCCACGAAGCGGAAGACCTTGTCGGAGATCACTGTGTTGGGGTCGAAGGTGGCCCCGGCGGCCTGCGCCGCGGCGGCCAGGTTTGGTGACTGAGAAAGCGTCGCGGCGTAGGGATTGACACCGGCAGACGCAGACGCCGGTCCGGCGAGGACCAGCGCGGCGAAGAGCGCCGAGACAAGCAAGACCAGGGGGAGAGCAGCCTTCGGCGGTCGGTGGGCGGGGCGCAGGCTACGCGATGGCGCGGTGCTGCTTCTCACTCTCGTTACCTCCTCGCACAGGGCGCTGCCCCCGACTCTAACCGATTTGCAGGCTCGGTGCCCCCCGCTGCCTGTCTCCCCCGGCCGCCCGCGCCCCGTCAACGTCGCGGCGATGTGCGTGAGAGGGTAGTGTGTGCGCGAACGACCCACAGGAGGACCACCATGACCAGCATCCCTCAGGAACTGCACGACCTTCTCGCCGGCGGCCATAACGTCTGGGTTGCCACCGTAGGACCAGACGGGGCACCCAACGTGTCCATCAAGGGCAGCGGCGCGTTGCTCGACGACGAGCACCTCTACTTCGCCGACATGTTCAGCCGCAAGACGCGGGCGAACCTCGAGCACGATCCCAGAGTGGCGATCGGCATCCACGATCCCGAGAGCAAGGTGGCCATGCAGGTGAAGGGCCGGGCCGAGCTCATCGACCAAGGGGAGGTGTTCGACACGGTCAACGAGAAGCTCATGGCCATCAGCGAGCAGCTTCACCTGCCGCCGATGAAGTACGTGGTGCGCATCACGGTCGACTCGGTGTGGGATATGGGGCCGGGACCGCACGCCGGTGAGGAGCTCGTCTGAGCACCGCGTACCCAACCACTGCGATGCCGTCCGGTCCGCGCGGTGCCTGGTGCTGGCCGGACGACATACTGATCTCGGCTACTTGATGGTTATCTTGGCATGGCCGGCGGGGTTACGCTGCGCCTTGCCGGCCGCGTCTTTGGCGTACACCGTGTACTTGTAGATGCCCTTCGAGCTGAGCTTGCAGTTCACGCCGAACCACGTGTTTAGGCGCTTGGTGCCAAGGTTGAAGCTCTCAACCAGCGAACCCGAGGAGCTCCTCACAACGATGACCACCGACCTGGCCCTGGGGCTGTACTTGTCGACGATCTTGTAGTGCAGCTTGAAGGTCGAGTCACGCGTCGCCGTCACGCCTTGGGCGTAGGTCTTGGGCCCCCTCGGCGGCGTGATCTTCACGATCACGGAACGGGCGGCCTCAACGTTGCCTTGGGGCTGCGCAAGGTCGATGGCGCGATACCACACTTTGTTCTCACCGGGCTGAGACACGGTGACCGCGTTACCCTCGGTCCAGGAACGGGGCGCCGCGGCGATAGAGGGCGTAAGGCTGTACTCGATAGAACCCACGCCGGACTTGCCATGATCGGTGGCCGAGAAGCTCACGGTCACCGGGGTGGCATGCCATTGGCCGTCCCAGCCAGTCGCCGTAGTCGTGGGCGCCGTGTCGTCGATGACCACGTGGGACTGATCGTACCTGTAGATACGGGTCGACAGAGTACGACCGCCCGCGGAGATGCGGCGAGAGCCTAGGATCAGGTAGTTCTCGAGGTTGCCGGCGTAGTCCGTGGAGTAGAAATCGATGGTGTGGGCGGTTCCTGTACCGCCCGCGAGCATGAAGCTCGTGGCGAGCGCGCTGGCGCTGCCTGCGGGAGCGGAACTCGTCGCGGTGTTCCATGGACCAGCGTCAACGCGATACGTCGTGCTGGCGACACCCGAGAGGCCGACCTGGTCGACGGCCGTGAGCTCGTAGGGGTAGGCACTGTTCCACCAGCCGCTGTCGCCGCCGGTGACCGGGGGCTGCGTGTCCAGGATCGTGGTGGCCGTCGCGGTCGCCGTCCATGTCGTCCCGCCGTCTGTGCTGAACGCGGCCGTGACCGTGTGTGTTCCATCGGCCGTCGCGTCTCCGGTAAGGCCGTAATTCAGGTCCCACTCGCCGGCCGGTGGCTCGCTGCTGTAGTCGTAGCCGCCGGCGGGGTGAGTTGCGAAAGCTTCAGGAGTGGACCAGGTCGTGCCACCGTCGCTCGAGAACCTCATCTCGTTGGCGCCCCAGCCGTTGTCGGCGAGGGTAAGTGGGACCCAGGTATCGTTGACGAACGCCGCCGCCGCCGAGGACGAAACGCTCGGGTTGATCGTAACCGTGGGAGTGGCCGCCGCACCTGCCGCCGCCGGCAGGGCGAGGGCGCACAGGGCCACAACCCCGAAGACCAGCAGAAGCAGCGGCCTCCTGCACAAAGACAACGTCTTATCTGGCATGCCGTGAACCCCCTAATCAAGGTCCTGCACCATGGACCTTCGTCGAGAGAACCACAGGGCCCCATGCCCGTGGCATGTTGAAACGCGGTTTGGGCTTCGACGTGCGCTCCGCCTCACCTGCTCGCCACCGGGCGCGACGGGAAGTCCCGACGCAGCTCAATCTAGGAGCCGAGGGCTGCCGGCTGGCCGCCTCACCGGCGTGAACCGGAGGGCGCTCGGGTAGACACGACCGTAGGTTGGAGAGCCGGGCTCAGAACAATCCGCCCGAACCATGGAGGGAGATCATGCGAGCAGACATCGTACCGGGCGCGGTCTTTCCCGACTTCGAGCTCCCGGACGAGAGGGGCCAGCGCCGACGCCTTTCACAGATCCAGGGCGCCGACCCTCTCTGCCTCGTCCTGGCGCGCGGGCATTGGTGTCCCAAGGACCAGCGCCAGCATCGCTGGCTCGTCGACCTGGAGCCGGAGGTCGCCGTCTCCTACTCTAAGGTGGTCACGATCTCTTCCACCGACAGCATCTTCGAGTGCCTGGAGTGGAAGACGTCGCTGGGCGCCCACTGGCCCTTCCTCGCCGACCAGCGCCATGTGGTGCAGCAGGAGCTCGACATCACCGAGTACACCGACCCGCACCACAATCCGGCCATCCCGCACACGTTCATGCTCGAGCCGGGCCTCGTGATCCACTCCATCTACAACGGCTACTGGTACTGGGGCCGGCCCGCGCCCGACGATGTGCGCCGCGACTTTCGCGCCATCACACAGAAGGTGCGCTCCGACTGGGACCTCTCCGCGCCCGGGCTGCGAGAGCAGTGGGACGCCGGCGAGCGTGACGCCTTCTGGCCCTACGGAGAGCCGTACTGATATCGGTAGCCTGACCGTCGCCACCGAGTACATGGCCCTCTCTCGCGCCCTGCCGTCGGCGCGGCGGCCACCGGCGCTCAGATCCGGCGGCGCCCGCACCGTGACCGCACAAGCCGTTCGGCGGCGCCAGAGGGCAGAACCATGACCGGCGCACAGCATCCCCAGGGCAACGCCGGCAGCAACCTCGGCGCGGCCGCGACCCCACAGATGTCGCGCCGTCAGCTACTTGTCGGCGGCGCCGTTCTCGGCCTCTCGTCGGGCGCCGCCGGCTTCCTCCTGTCGCGGGAGGTCGTAGGCGTCGGTGGCGGCGGGAATCGCGGAACGGGTCAGTCTGCGACAGTGGGCCAGCCGACGTTCCCGCAGCTGGGCACCCCCATGCCGGGCGACCCACGTCCGGACGCGCCGGAGCTTGCCTATCGCGGCCGGTCCGGCGTCGGCGTGCGCACCATGCACGTCACGAACCCCGACCAGCTCGACATCCTGAACTACAGCGCCGCCAACCCGGAGCCACGCTACAACCGGCCGCTCACGCTCGAGGCGTGGTATCCAGCGACCATTCCTGCCGGCACACCAGAGCTCACCACCTACGCGGACGTTCTGGGCAGCGGGCCCGGCGACCCCACGCGTCCCAACCTCCCGTTCACATTTGCCGGCCGCGCCCTGCGCGGGGCGCGTCCCGACGCCGGCAGAGGCCCCTACCCGCTCTTGATCGTCTCGCACGGGTATCCCGGCTCGCGCGTGCTCCTCACCAACCTGACCGAGAACCTGGCCTCCAAGGGTTATGTGGTCGTCGCCATCGACCACACGGATTCCACCCACGCCGACGCGGCCGACATGGCCAGCACTCTTCTCAACCGCACCCTCGATATCACCTTCGTCCTCAAGCAGATGGCCGAGCTGGGAAAGAAGGGCTCGGGCAGCTTCCTGGCGGGCGTGGTGGACGCAGACAACACGGCGCTCATCGGCTACTCGATGGGAGGGTACGGCGTGCTCATCTGCGGCGGCGCGGGCATTACCTCGGCGTTCGCCGCTTCGGGCGCCCCAGGTGGCGCCCTCAAGATCCTGCAATCCGGCACGGCGGAGTACGCGGCCCTCGTTGATCCGCGCATCAAGGCGATCGCGCCCATAGCTCCTTGGGGTGGCACGTATGGCGTTTGGGACGCGAAGGGGCTGCGAGGACTCAAGATCCCCGCCCTGTTCGTGGCGGGCAACCGGGACCAGACGGCGCCGTACGAGGGCGTGCGGTTCATCTTCGCGCATGCCGTCAACTGCGACCGCTATCTCCTCGTACATCAGAGCGGCGACCACGAGGTCGCCGTGAACCCGGCGCCGCCCGTTACCTTCACACGCTGGCGGGAGTACACGCATTACGCGGAGCCGGCCCTGGACAACACGCGCACCAACAACGTCAACCAACACTTCCTGACGGCGTTCCTGGGCGTGCATCTGAAGGGGGCCGCCTACAAGGACTACCTCGACTTGACCTACCCCGACGCGAACGACAGCAACACGAAGGCAAACCATCCCGGCGGCATCTGGAAGGGCTTCAAAGAGTGGTCTGCCGTCGGTCTCGAGATGCACCGCCTGCGGCCGCAGTCGCCTGACGGGCGCTGATCCTCGCGCCCGCACGGGTGCAGCCGACCGGAAACCCCAAGCTAGGACCTCGGTGGGATCGTCGATCGGCCGCCCCCACCCTGGTCAGATGACCCAGATGAGGACTGCACAAGGAGCTGCCCGAGAACCGTTCCGCCAGCCGATGCGCAGACCCTGAGTCGACTCCTACACTGATCGTGCATGCTGCTCTCGCAAGATGCCGTCTTGCGTGCCCAGCGGCCGACAGGGAGGTTAGGTCATGACACTGGTAGCTCTTCGGGACCTCGTGGGCCTTCAGGCCTTCTCCGAGGACGGCACGAAGATCGGCAAGGTAAAGGATGTCATCACGGACCGCGACGCGGCGGCCGAGTATCTCGTGATCGGCCGCTTTCTGACACAGCTGGTCGTCCCCGCCGAGGTCGCAAATAGCCCGGGCGAGTGCGTTGTGGTCCCGTTTTCCAGCTCATTCCTCGACATGGCCCCATCCATCAAGGCGAAAGGCACGATTTCGCCCGAGGATTGCCGCCGGCTGAAGGCCTTCTACCACGTAGAGCACGGGCAGCACTGATCGCTCGACTGGGTGAGCTCCGTGACTTCTGCCGACATAGCCAGCCTCGTGATGATGCTGGTCCTGACAGTGACCTGCGTCGTGCTGGCGCTGGCCGTGCACAGCCGCTCTAAGCGGAAGTCGGCGGCCGCCAAGACGGCGGGCCGGGCCGCCGATCCCCCCAGGCGAGAGAGCTGAAATGAGTGTCACGTGCGCCGGCGGACGCCCCACGAAGAACCACGACTTCCAAGCCCGACCGCGGGGGGCCGGGCACGATCCTGGGGACCAGGCACCACAGACGCCCGGTCCCCGGGTCACCGTAGGCGCGCGGCACAAGCACTGCAGCCTCTAGCCCGCCGCCGGATCCTCGTGCGCGCTGGAGAGCCCGCTCACATCGGCCAGGGCCTGGCCGCGCAGACGCAGGTTGATGCGTCCGCGCTCGTACTCTTCCATGAAGTCCGTTGAGCTCCCGTCCCGGTAGGCCAGATCCTTATCGCGCAGCACGCGAGCGAGCACCTCGATGTAGCGGCCTTCCAGGGTGCGATCCGCCACGAGGCGCAGTTCCTTGAGGGCCTCAAATGAGCTGCGCGCCGCGTGGTAGGGCCGGTCGGAGGTCATGGCGTGGTACGAGTCGGCCACAGCCAGGATCTTGCTGGCCTCGGGAATCTGATCGCCGCGCACGCCGCTCGGGTAGCCGCTGCCGTCCAGCCGCTCGTGGTGGTAACGCACGATGTCGGCCACGTCCTGGTAGTTGGCCAGGTGGCTGAGCACTTCGGCGCCCTTCTCGGGATGCTCGTGGATGCAGGCCCAGTCGGCCTCGTTCAGTATCGTGGTCTTGCGCAACACGGCATCGGGCACGCCTACCTTGCCTAGGTCGTGCAGCAGGCCCGCCACATGCAGGGCGTCACTCTCCTCCTCGGGCAGGTTGAGCGCCACGGCCATGTCGCGACAGTACATGGCCACGGCCGCCGAGTGCTGGGCCGTGTACTCGTCCTTGCTGTCGAGCAGCACCACCATGGCCGCCGCCAAGCCGATGTTCATCTCCAGGTATTGGTCGCTGAGTTCTTTTTGCTTCGCCAGATGGGCCTTCTCGCGCACCAGCAGCCTGAACATGTACTGGCTCGCCAGCAACGGGATGAACAGCAGGGCCACGGCCACGATGCCCGACTTGGCGTAGAGCGCCGCCACAGCCAAGCCGAGCAGCGCCAGAATCGCCAGCGATCTCAGGAAGGGCGGCATCTCCTCGCGCCAGAACGCCCCTATATCCTTGCCGTACCTGGTGTGCATGCCGATGCTCACGGCGACCAGGTTGGTGACCTCATAGACGGCGGCGGCGGCGGCGCCCGCCACGAGCAGCTGCACAGAGACACTCGTGAGTGAGACGCCAAGCACGACCACGAGCCTGTCGAACACCAGCGAGGCGAGGAAGGCGGATACCGCGAAGTTGGCGGCGTTATAGACGACCACCGCCCAGCTGTTCTCACGCCACGCCCCCCATAGACCTACGATCAGGGCGACGAGAACGGCGGGCAGACGGCCCGTGTACATGACGGCGAGGAGGATTGGCAGGTTGCCGGCCGCCAGAGTGACCCGATCGGCGACCTCCACGGCCATCTCCTCGGCCACGATCGCGAGCACGCAGAAGATGGCGGCATCGCGCAACACGACCGCGACGAGAGCTACCGGCCCCGCGTATAGAAACGCGAACCCGATGGCACACGCCGCAATCACGGCGAAGACTACGGTCAGAGTTTGGTAGTTGCGCTCAGAAGACAGCAAGGCACCCCACAACTGTGAGCAGTGCCTATTCTATCGGCACGCCAAAGTCGGACCTTGAAAAGCCGGTATCGCGCGCTAGTGCATCTTGCTGCCGCCGCTGGTGACGATCGCGAACAGCAGGGAAGCCAACGTCTTCTCGATCTTCTTACTCATTGTGAATCCTCACTGAGTTGATACCCTACGGTTCAGTGCATGCGGACGCTGGTACGCATCGTCCCTCCTCAAGTTTTCGCCACCATCTGCCGATACATAATGGTTGACGTTCGTTCTGACCGCACTCTACGTGAGGCGGGACGCGGCGTGCACGTTGTATCTATTTGGCCGTTGTGTCTATATTGACAACACTTTTTGGCCGACGTGTACTCCGCTGCCGGGAGGACATCGTCAACCCATTGACCGGGGCTCCGCCGTAGGGTGTAGTAAGGCGCGCGGGTCGCCGGAGGACGCGCCGGCGGCAGGGGCCTACCACCGAGGGGACCGACACCATAGACGCGCAAGCGGCCGGCACAACGGAATCGACGCAATCGTCAACCCCATTGGCCCGCAACCGTGCCTTCATCCTGCTCTGGTCGGGCCAGTTCGTCTCGCAGATGGGCGACCGGCTGGCCATGGTCGCCTTTCCCGTGCTCGTCTACCACCGCACCGGCTCCGCCCTGAGCACAGGTCTTATCTTCGCCCTCTACACCCTGCCCTACGTGCTGTTCGGCACCTTCGCGGGCGCTGTGATCGACCGGTTCAACAAGCGCACCATCATGATCATCGCCGACCTGTTACGCGTGGGCCTCGTAGTACTCGTTCCGCTGTTCGCCACCCGTTCTCTTCCGGCCGTCTTCGTGCTCAGCTTCGCCATCTCGAGCGCGGCCGTGTTCTTCGATCCCGGCAAGATCGCCATCGTGCCCGACATCGTGGGTCCCGGCATGCTCCTGCGCGCCAACTCGCTGCTCGCCAGCGGCGAGAACCTCACTGAGATCCTGGGCTTCAGCCTGGCGGGCTTCACGCTCGCCTATGTGTCCACCGCCACCGCCTTCCGTGTTGACGCCGTCACATTCGCGGCGTCGGCCGCGGCCCTGGCGCTCATGCGCTACCGGGCTCCGCTACGCGTGGCGGCCGCGCAGCAGGCGGAGTCGCTGGGGCGACAGGTGCGCGAGGGCCTGAGCTTCCTTCGCCACCATCGCGGCCTGCTGGTGAACACGGCCATGGTGGTAGCTTCAGTGGCCGGTCTGGGAGCCTCCTACCCGCTCACGTTCTTCCTCGCCGTTCGCGTGTTGCATGGCGGGCCACAGGCGTTTGGCCTGTTCGAGGCGGCCGTCGGCTTGGGGTATCTGGTCGGCTCGCTGATTCTGGCGGCGCTGGCGACGCGCGTGCGACTGGGCTATGCCATCACGCTCGGCCTCATGGTGATGGGCCTCGGCCTCGTGATCGTGGCGGTGACCGGGGCGGTGTGGCAGGCCTGCATGCCGTTTGCCCTGGTCGGCCTGGCCAACGCTGCGGCGCTCATATCCGTTGACACGTATCTGCAGAAAGTGGTTCCCGAACCGCTGCGCGGCCGCGTGCTGGGCGCCCGCTTCACCCTCACCCAGGGCACGTATGCGCTTTCGGTGCTGATCGGCGGTGCGCTGGCCGGCGTGTTCGACGTGCGCGCCCTCTTTCTCGTGGCCGGCGCCTTGGTGGGCGTGCCCGCGCTGGTGGGGCTGTGTGTGAAGGAGATCCGCGAGGTCTGAGGGCCAGCCGGCGCGCTGAAACCTCAGGTTGAGCGGGGCCGCCGGCGACACGGGTCGGGCGGCCGCCCGGCTACGGCGGCGGGCGGTTAGGCCGCCCGCCGCCTGCCCCCCGGCTCTGGGCTTCCGTGCTCACGCGTCACCGAGGCGACCCCGACGCGGCGCCAGCGTCTCGCTAATGTGCGGTGCGCCTGCGGCTCATCACACGCTAGCCCGCCTGCGGTGGCTAGCCGCGTCGCACGGCCGCCGCGCCCGCGTACTGCTCAGGGTGCAGCGCGAAGCGCATGCGGCAGCGCTCCGAGCAGAAGGGGTGCAGCTCGCCGTCGTGCTCGGCGACGAGCAGCGCCTGCGCCACGGTGATCTCTCTCCCGCACACGGGGTCGCGCGTCTGGTGCTGGATGCTGTCGTCGGTGGCTTGCATGGTGCTTCCTCGCCTACTCCGCAAGGCCTTCGAGGGTCTCTGCCTCGCCGGCCTCGTCCCCGGCGGCACTATCGCCGGCGGCCGGCGCGTCTTCACGATCGCTGGAGTCGTCTTCGCTCAGCTCGCCTCTCAGCAGCTCGTCGTTCATCTGCTCACCTTTCTCTTGGAGTGCCTTACGGCCACAGTTGTAGCGCCCGCCCATGAGGTGCGCGTGAGCAGCAGGTTCAGGGTCCGCAGCCGGAGCCACTGCTACTCTTCCTCGAGGGCTACACCCATCCGGCGCGCTACGCCGACCTGGCCAAGCGCGGCGTGATCCCCGCCGCGGTCACCGCCCAGCTGCCGCCGGCCGCCGCCTACGCCGCCATCCAGTTCGCGACGCAGGACCAGATCGCCGCGGCCACCAAGGTGGTCACGGCGCAGTGGGGGCCCAAGGTTGCGGGCTGACGACCAGCTCTCGCACCGGCGATCTGCCTACCTGCCCCACCAGTGGTCGACCATGCGGCGCACGAGGCGCCCGTATCTGAGCGGACTGAACACGCTGCTCAGGCGGGCCGCGCCAGTCTGCGGCCCCGGGCGCGGCGGCACGCCACCGCGAGCCAGCTCGGCGACGGCAGACATGCGACGCCGGTAGACCGTGTGGGAGACCAGGGCCCCAACGGGCAACAGCATCACCAGCCCGCCACCGATATACCCGCCGGGGACACGCGGCCCTGTGCCCGGCGCCGCCGCCCGGCGTACCCTCGTCCTGGAGATAGGCTGACCGCTCGGCGAGGGCTCGGGCGTGGTGTACGCCGCCCCGCTTTCGCTCGGCGAGGGCGTGGGAGAGGCCGACGAGGCGCTCGCGTCAGCGGCGGTGGCGCCGGCCGGCGAGTCGCCGGCGGAGCTCGACGACGTGCTGCCGCCGGGGGACGGGTCGCCGGCCGCGGAGCCGGCGTCCGAGCCCGAAGCGCCGCCCGAGTCCGGCTGCGACGCCGGCCCGGATGAATCCGGGGCGGCCACCGCGAAGGTGTGCCGCGCAGTCGTCGTGTTGCCGACCTTGTCGGCGACGGTCAGGCGCACCGAGTGGTTCGCGTACTCGAGGCTCGTGGCCTTGAACGAAAGCGCGGCGCCCGGGTCTTCGCCGGCCGCCACCACCGCCGGCATGGCCCAAGGGGTCAACTCGGGAGCCTCTGTGCCCCGGCCGAAGCCACCGCTGCCGACCTGACTGGCGTGCAGGTAGTCGAGGGCTCGCGTAGCCGGGGTGGAGCTCGTGGCGGCCCGGGCCGAGGGCGTGAACGGCACGAACACGCCCAGCGCCACGCCCGCGAGCGCCAGCGCCCGCGCCACGCGCATCGACCTGTTCACAGTGAAGGTCACGCCCTCAAGGCCGGCGCACCGCGCGGGCCTGGACCCGCAGCCTGGCTCGCTCGCCGAGTCCGCTCGTCGCTCATGGGTTCGTCTCGTCCGTAGGAGATACCGGGCGAGTCTTTCTACTCCCCTACCGTGAGCGAAGCGTGAACCTCGTGCTGGCTTGACGTGAAGACCCGACGGCGGGCATACCTCCAGGCGCCGGCGGGCATGCTTCCGCAAGCCCGCGGTGATAGCCTTGGTGCGATGCCCGTGGCACGGTCGTGGGGCCGTGCCGTCGGGTGACGAGGCCTGGGGCAGGCCTCCCGACCCTTACGCCAGGTGGTCACGCGCCACGGATGCGCCAAGGAATCGATGACTCAGCCGCACGACCCACAGACACCAGCACTCCCCGCCGCCGGCCGCACCAGCTGGCTGCAACTCGGCGTGGTTGCGGCCGGAAGCTTCGTCACGTGGACGGGTTTCGGCGTCATCATCCCCTACCTGCCCATCTTCCTGAAGACGCAGGCGCACAGCTCGCTGCTCATGATCGGCCTCGTCACCAGCATGTTCTACGCGGGCACGCTGCTCTTCTCGTCACCGCTCGGATGGTTGAGCGACATCGTGGGTCGCAAACCCGTGATGGTGGCCGGGGCAGCCGTGTACGCGGTCGCCCTACTGCTGTTCACCACCACCACCGACCCGCACTGGTTTGTGCTCTTCCGGCTGCTGGAGGGCATCGGCACGGCCGCCTTCGGGCCCGCCGCCCTGTCGTTCGTCGCCGACGTGACCACCGAGGCCAACCGCAGCAAGGCCTACGGCTTTCTCACCACGGCGCAGTTCGGCGGGCTCGTGTTTGGGCCGGCCCTGGCCGCGCCCCTCTATCACCTGGCAGGCGGCGGCCTTAGCGGCTTCTATGCGATCTTCTACTTCGGCGCCGTACTGGCCGGTCTGGCCTTCGTCTCGGTGATCGTGTTCGTGCGCGAGCCCGCGGCACACGGAGTGCGGCGTAGCCAGCGCCGCGCCGACCGCACGCGCGTCAAGCGCAAGGGAGGCCGCCCTTCGTGGAGCGTTATCCTCAGCCCGGCCGTCGTCGCTTTGCTCATCATCGCCTTCACCAACAACTACGCGATGGGGGCCTTCGAGGTGATCTGGAGCCTGTGGCTGCAGCATCTGGGGGCGTCGCTCACCTTCATCGGCCTCACCTGGGTGGCGTTCAGCGTGCCCATGCTGCTCAGCTTCCTGGGTGGCATCCTCGCCGATCGCTACAGCCGCTTCTGGCTGTTCGTCGTCGGCTACGTGCTGTCGGAAGTGGCCTGGATCTACTATGGCGTCTCGCACAACCTGCAGCTCTTCATCACCGTCAATGTGTTCGAAGGTCTGGCGGTCGCTTTCTCGTACCCCGCCAAGCAGGCGCTCCTGGTGCAGGTGAGCCCGCCGCGCTGGGTGGGCACCATCACCGGCGTGGAGAGCTCGGCCACTCAGCTCGCCGGCCTGCTGGGCTCCCTCACCGCGCCTCTGCTCTACGGCGTGGTCTCGGGCAAGGTGCTCACCATCAGCGGGCTTCTGGGCCTCGCCGGCATGGCAGTGGCCGCGCCCATCCTGGGCCGTGCCCTCAAGCAGCTCAAGGATGCCGGGCCGGCAACACTCACGGCTGGCCCGGACGCTGCGGCCGGCGACAGCCGTGGGCCACAAGCCTCGGCCGGCGACGGCCGCGGGCCAGGCGCCGCGCAGCCGCCAATACAGACGGAGTAACCAGCCGGGGCAGCGCACGCAGTAGGCAAGCCGCTCTCCGGCGGCACCGCATTCGCCAACGCCGCGCAGCAACGGCCTGCCGAGCGCAGCGAGCGAAGTGAGACGCCCTCCTCTCGCCCGCCGCCGCGGTGCCCCGCCGGCCCACCAGCGCGCGAGCCGGTGGGCCACCGAGGCTCAACGCACGAGCGGGGCGGGCGCTCGCCAGCGCCCGCCCCGCTCTTCGCCTACTCAGTGGCGCCGCTCAGGCGGCCTTGGAGATCTCCGTCTCGCGCGCCAGCTGCGCTTCTACCACATCCGGTGGATCGATGTATGGCCGCATCGTGTCCACCGTCTCCATGGTGCGGCTGAAGAACGGCTTGGAGCGCTTTATGAAGAGCGACACCACAACCATCACAACGACTCCCGACAGGATGAATCCCACACCCAGGACGAACGGTGGCCCGACGCCGAACCAGGAGGTGCCCGAGGCGGAGTTGGCCGGGTACCACAGCGAGTCCAGAGAGGCGATGAACACCCACAGCAGAGAGAGTCCACCGATCAGCGGGAAGAGAGCCAGGAAGACGAACTTCTTGAAGCTCTCCAGCACGTGATGACGGTAGAACAGGGGCACGGCGAACCCGTTGATGCCGTAGTAGAAGGCGATCGTGAGACCCAGGGCGGCGATGCTGTCGGCCAGCACGTTCTGGCTGAGCAGCGTAAGCCCCACATACCAGACGATGGAGAGCACGCCGTAGATGGCGGTGCCCCACACCGGGGTCTGGAAGCGCGGGCTCATGCGCGCCCAGATCTTGGGGATGGCCCCGTGCGAAGCCATAGACAGCGTTGTCCGGGCACCCGGCAGGATGGTGGTCATGGTGCTCGCCGTCGCCGAGGTCAGCACCACGGCGATGAGCAGCTTACTCAGGGTGCCGCCCAGTACCGCCGAGCCCAGCGGACTCAGCACGTCGGCGGAGTTCTTGCCCAGGTAGGCTGGGCCATGGAACGACTGCGCCGCCGCCGTGGCCAGCACGTAGATGAACACCAGCGCCAGCGTGCTCAGCACGGCGGCGATACCCGGGACTATTGACTTGCGCTCGGTCTCTTCGTTCACCGAGACGGCGGTGTCCCAGCCCCAGTAGATGAACAGGGCCAGCAGCACGCCGCCGGCCAATGCGCCGAGGTTCATATTGGGCACGAACCACGAGAGCGCTGGATGCACCGAGCCGGCCGGGGCCGGGCTCGCAGAGTACACCTTGACGAGCGCGACGACGCTGAAGATCACGAGCATCGTGTACTCGAAGCCCAGCAGGATCCACTGGAGGCGCGCGCTCACCTCGATGCCGATGGCCGTGACCACAGACATGAGCACCAGAAACGCGACGCCCACGGTGGTAACCCAGAACAGCGAGTTGGCGAGGCTGTGGAGCCCGAGCAGCAGGAAGAAGTACGTGCCCGTAATCTGCGCGAGGCTAGCCATGACGATGATGTCGGCGGCGACCATGACCCAGCCGGTGACCCAGCCGGTACGCGGCCCCATGGCGCGCGTTACCCAGCTGAAGGTGGTGCCGCAATCGGGATCGACCTTGTTGAGGTAGTAGTAGGAACTGGCGATCAGGATCATGGGGAAGAACGACACGATCATGATGGCCGGGCTCTTAAGGCCCACGCCAGCGACGACCGCGACCAGCCCAAGCGTTACCGCCAGGCTGTACGCGGGCGCCGTCGATGCTACCCCGATGACGACACTGCTGAGCAGACCGACGGCGTTGCCCTTGAGGCCCTTGCTTGTCTCCGGTTCGGCGACCACGCCAGGTACGGGCTTGTCCCCTTGTGGCACGGGTAAGGCAGCCAGCGAGCCTTCCATGGTCCCTCCTTTCTCTGCTATGGACCGGGACTCCAGCCGAGGCGCCGGCCCCGATCACTCCGCGACCATGTAGACGGTCACAGCGGCGAAGCCATCACACTCCGCCGGAGTGGTTAACTGCAGGGTTTCCACTACGCCCGCATGTATAACTCCCGAGCCGTAGAGGACGGGCTGGGCCTGGCGCAGGCCCCGGCCGCGGCCGAATGCCGCGCTCAGGGTGCGAGCCCACCGCCAGCGTGGGCGGGCTCGCGGCCGGCAGTTCACCGTGTGGTGCGCCTGCGGCTCACCACACGGTGGCCCTCCGGCGGTGGCTAGTGTGTGGTGCGCCTGCGGCTCACCACACGTTAGCCCGCCTGCGGTGGCTAATACCGCCGGACTACGCCGTATAGGGTGTCGCGCTGCACCGGGGTGTGCCCGGCGGCGCGGATGAGGCGCACCATCTCGGCCACGTCGCACTGGTTGCGCACGCCGGCCGCCGCCACCACGTTCTCCTCGATCATCGTGGAGCCCATGTCGTTGGCGCCGAAGGCGAGTGCCACCTGTCCCATCTTCAGACCCTGCGTGACCCACGAGGCCTGGATGTTGGCCACGTTGTCGAGGTAGATGCGGCTCACGGCGAGCAGACGTAGGTAGTCGACACCCGTGGCGGGGCTGTGCCCGGCCTGCAAGGCGGTGTTGCCGGCCTGGAAGGTCCAGGGGATGAAGGCCGTGAATCCGCCGGTTTCGTCTTGCAGGTCGCGGATGCGACGCAGGTGCTCCACGCGCTCGCTCGGCGTATCGAGTGACCCGAACATCATGGTCGCCGTGGTCTTCATGCCCAGGCCGTGGGCCACACGCATCACGTCGAGCCACCTGTTCGTGGGGATCTTATGCGGGCTGATGGCCGTGCGCACGCGATCGACCAGGACCTCGGCGCCGCCGCCCGGCAGAGAATCCAGCCCTGCCGCACGGAGACGTCTCAACGTCTGGTTGAGGGTGAGACCGCTCACCTTCGCGATGTGCGCGACCTCCGGCGGCGAGAGCGAATGAATGTGAATGGGGTAGCGCTCCTTGATGCCGCTGAAGACCTTCTCGAACCAGCGAATGTCGAGGTCGGGGTGCAGGCCGCCCTGCATCATGACGGCCGTGCCGCCCAGCGCCAGGGTCTCTTCGATCTTGCGATGGATGTCGGCCTCGTTCAGCAGATAGCCCTCGCCGCTCCCCGGCTCCTTGTAGAAGGCGCAGAAGCGGCAACCGCTCAGGCAGTAGTCGGTATAGTTGATGTTGCGGTCGACGATGAACGTGGCCTCGTCGCCGGGATGCAGACGGCGGCGCAGGGCGTCGGCCTGCGCGCCGAGCGTCAGAAGATCGCCGCCCTCGAGCAGGAAGACGGCCTCGTCGTCGCCGAGGCGTGATGTGGACGGCGGAGCTGCGGAGGCCGGCTCGGGCGTGGCGGCGCTCATCTGCCGGCCTCGCCGTCGAGCTGCAGCTCGAAGCGCACCACATGGTCGCCTTGCGGGCCGTGATCGACGCTCACCGGCAGCCCATCCACCACTTCGTCGCCGGGCAGGATGGTGAAGCCGAGGCCCGTGTGAAAGGCGATCGAGGTCTTGTTCAGCGGGGCGGTGACGCAGCGCACCACGGTGCGGCCGTTGGCCCGGGCGACGGCGAAGAAGCGCCGGTACAGGTCGGTCGCCAGGCCAGACCGGCGCCAAGAGGGGTCGACGCCGGCAAAGTGCACGTAGGCCTCGTCGGCGTGATCGGGGCACATGAAGCCCACCAGGAAGCCGAGCAACGTGTCTTCATGCTCGGCCACCAGCGACGTGGCGCAAAAGTGCTCGAAGAAGATCCGCGGCAGCATGGGGCGCAGGTCGCGGCCGCCCCACCACTCCACCATCACGCCCAGGACGCGCTCGTAGTCGGCGGCGGTTGGAGGACGAAAGACCAGGCTGGTGCAGGGCACGTCGGACACCCGACCTTAGCTCGCCTCGCTCACGCCGGCCGGCGCGGCACCAACGTCGGGCACGTGCTCGAGCTCGCCGATGGCCGCCGCGCGCCGGTAGAACTCCTGCAAACCGGCGCGGTACTCGGCCGTGAAGCCGAACTTGAGCTTGTCGAAGTACTCCATGAGATAGGCCTGGCTGAAGTCGTAGATGAGGGCCGCCTCGGCGGCCGTCTGCGCCGGCTGCGCCGCGCAGCGGTCACGGCTGGCCAGCAGGGCCGCGCCGACGGCCGCGGCCGCCTGCGGCCGCGCGGCGACGAAGTCGCTCCGCGCGGCACATACCGCGAACACCATAGGCAGGCCGGTGGCCTTGCGCCACTCCTCCCCGAGGTCGAAGTTGTAGGGGAAGAAGCCGGCGCGCAGCACGTGCAGAGCCTCGTCGCCGATGAGCAGCAGCCCGTCGTGGTCTTTGAGCACCTCGGCCAGCGAGCCGCGGCGCGGCGCGAACGCGGGCTGCAGGCCCCACTCGTGGCAGAGCACGCGCAGCAGGCACACGGAGGTGGCGCTCTTCTCGGTGAGCGCGATGCTGCGCACCTGCTCCAGCGGCACGCGCGTGAAGAGCTGAACCGAGTCGACGGCGCCCAGTGAGCTGATGCTCACCTGCGGCACCAGCCGCAGCGCGCCGGCCTGCCGCGCGAAGGCTATGGACGAGGGCAGAGTTACGTCGATGCGACCCTCCACCAGAAGGCGGTTGAGCGCCGCCGGGTGGCCTTCCACCACGGTAGCGCTGGCACCACGCTGGGCCAGCTCGCCGGCGAAGTGGTCGTAGAGGGGGAAGCAGTTGACGAACTCGATGCGCCCGACGCGCACCGGCGCGCCCGCACCCCCTTCGAGAGCGCTCGCCGGAGCCATGGTCAGGCGGGCTCGTCGGAGCCATCGTAGCGATGTACCACGTTGTAGAGCGTGTCGCGCTCCACCGGCACGCGGCCGGCGGCGCGGATCACACGCACCAGCTCAGCTCTGCTGAGCTCCTGCTCGGTTTCGACGCCGGCCGCATGGCTGATGCGCTCTTCCACCACCGTGCCGTCGAGATCGTCGACGCCGAACGCCAGCGACACCTGGGCGAGCTTGAGACCCACGTTGATCCAGAACGCCTTGACGTGACGGAAGTTGTCGAGCACCAGACGCCCGACGGCCAGCATTCTGAGATCGTCCATGCCCGTAGGCCCGGGTAGCTCGCTGAGGCCGGTGTTGGCCGGCTGAAACGAGAGGGGGATGAAGGCGTCGAAGCCACCGGTGTCGTCCTGAAGCTCGCGCAGGCGCAGCAGATGGTCGGCCAGCTCGGCCGCCGTCTCTACATGGCCGTAGAGCATGGTGGCGTTGCTGCGCAGGCCGACGCCATGAGCGGCACGCATGACCGCGAGCCACTGCGGGCCGCTGATCTTGCGCTCGCAGATGATGTCGCGCACGCGCGCGCTGAACACTTCGGCGCCGCCACCGGGCAGCGAGCCGAGGCCCGCCTCCTTGAGCTCGGCCAGAACCTCGGGCACCGTCTTGCCGCTGATTCTCGCGAAGTGAGCCATCTCGCTGGCCGTGAAGGCCTGGATGTGCACGTCCGGCGCCAGCTCGCGCAGGGCTCGCATCATCTCGAGGTAGTAGCTGAACGGCAGGTCTGGATGCTCTCCGCCCACGATGTGGATCTCGCTGATGCCCCCCACAGCCAGCGTCTCGCGGGCTTTGTCGACCACCTGGTCGACGGTAAGGGTGTAGGCGTCGGCGTCGCCCTCGTCGTGGCTGAAGGCGCAGAAGAGGCAGCGGTTGCGGCACACATTGGTGTGGTTGATGTGCCGATTGCGGATGAAGAACACGTCGTCGCCAACGTCTCTCGCGCGCGCGAAATCGGCCATGGCTCCCAAGGCCAGGATGTCGGTGCTCTCGAGGAGAGCGCACGCCTGTGACTCATTCAGGCGCGTGCCGGCCGCGACGGCCTGCCAGACGCTCTCGAGGCCGGCCCGGGCGGCCAGGGCGCCGATGTCACGTGAGTGCACGGGGCTCCAGACTGTCAGTTGTAGCGGTCTACGACCTGCGCGGCCACCTGCTCGAGCAGATCGCGTTCCACGAGGTCCGGGCAAGCGCCAAGAGCCTCGCGGGCTCCTCCAATGTACCGCAAAGCGACGGCGCGGGCACGCCGCAGGGCGCCGGTGCCGGCCACCGCGTGAAGCACTGCCGCCACATCGTCATCGTTCGGCTCGGGTTTGCTCAAGAGCGGCGCCAGCCCGGGCTGAGCCTCGAGCGCGAAAATGAGCGGCAGCGTGATAGTGCCGTCGCGCACATCGGTGCCGGAACACTTGCCGGTGGCGGACTGGTCACCGCTGAGGTCAAGGATGTCGTCGAACACCTGAAAGGCGAGGCCGATGAGGCGGCCGTACTCGGAGAGTGGCTCGGCCGCTTGTTCGCCGGCGCCCGACAGCACCGCGCCCAGCCAGCACGCGGCCGCGAACAAATCGGCCGTCTTGCCCTGGCAGCGGCGCTCGTACTCCTCGCGAGTGACCGTCACACGGTGGGCGGCCTCGCGTTGCAGCACCTCGCCCTGCGAGAGACTCTCGGCGGTGGCGCTGAGCAGGTCCACGGCGGCTGCGTCACCGCTGCCGACGACCTCGCTGAACGCCCTGGCGAGCAGGAAGTTGCCGGCCGATACCGCCGTCGCCACGCCGTGCTCGGCAGCCACCGTGGGCCGCCCGCGACGCAACTGGGCGCGGTCGAGCACGTCATCGTGCACCAGTGTGGCCATGTGCAGCAGCTCCACGGCGGTGGCCCCTCGCAGCACGGGTTCGGCGAGCGGCGCGTCGCGGCGCGCGCAGAGGAGCGTGAGCAACGGGCGCACGCGCTTGCCGCCGGCCGCCAACATAGAACGGCAGGCGGCGCCGAGCTCGCCGGGGTATTCGCCGGCCACGCCCGTGAGGCGCTTCTCCACCTGGTCCAGGCCCTGCGAGTAGCGCCGCGCTTGCCGCGCGGAGCGCCAGATGAGCAGCGGCCGGCTCGTCACGCCGTACCTCGAGCCGTGCGCGCTCCGGGAACCTCGCCCACGTGCAGCGCCACGGCACCCAGGCCGAAGCGCCGGTAGCGCACCCGTTCAAGCCCAACGCCGGCCATGATGGCGGCCAGCTCGGCGGCTCGCGGAAAGGACTCGACGGAGGCCGGCAGATACCAGTAGGCCGAGGGGTCCCCGCTCACGAGGCCGCCCAGCAACGGTACCAGGCGAGCCGTCCAGAGCCGCTGAAGGCCGCCGCCCAGCCCCCCCGGTGGCTGCGTCGAATCCAGGCAGACCACCCTGCCGCCGGGCCGCGTGACGCGCTTCATCTCGGCGAAGGCACGAGGCACGTCGGGCACGTTGCGTACGCCCCAGCCTACCGTCACGGCGGCGAACTCGCCGTCGGCAAAGGGCAGGTGCAGGAGGTCGCCCTGCACAAAGCTGAGGCGCGCCATGGGGAGCGCCGCCGCCTTCTCGCGGGCGCGCGCCAGCATGGCCGCCGTGAAGTCGAGGCCCACGACCTCGCAGCCGGGGCACGCCCGGCCGAGGGCGAGCGCCAGGTCGCCCGTACCGCAGCAGGCGTCGAGCACGCGCTCGCCGGGAGCAAGGCCGGCGGCCAGCGCCGCGCGGCGGCGCCAGCCGCCGTCCATGCCCAAGGTCATCAACCGGTTCATGAGGTCGTACCGCGCGGCGATAGCGCCGAACATGGCGGCGATGCGCTGCGGATCGCGATCGACCGGCAGGTCTGGCGGGCCGGCGCCGGCCCGGCCGGCGGCCTCACCACGACCGGCCGCGGCGGCGGCGCGGGGATCGCGCGCCGGCGTCAGCGCGGGCCTCCGCTCCACGGCGGGAAGAGCGTCTGCCTGAAGCCCAACGCGCCGAGCACCTTGCCCACCACGTGGTCGACCAGGTCTTGCAGGGTCTGCGGGCGTGCGTAGAAGCCGGGCATGGCCGGCAGCACGACGGCACCAGCCTCGGCCAGCTCGAGCAGGCGCCGCAGATGGATCTGTGTGAGGGGTGTCTCGCGCGGCACCACCACCAGCGGCCGCCGTTCCTTGAGCGCCACGTCGGCGACGCGATGGATGAGCGTGCGCGTGGTTCCCAGGGCGATATGCGCCACACTCGCCACCGAGCAAGGGCAGACCACCACGGCATCGGGCGCGCTGCTGCCGCTGGCCGGCGGCGCCGCGAGGTCTTCGGGCGCGTACACCTCGGCGGTCACCCCCGCCCGTTGGAGAAAGGCCGCGGTGACGGCGTCGCGCCCCTCCGCCGGCAGCTCCAGCTCGTGTTGCAGCACCAGCACGCCGCTCGCGGAGACGCAGAGTTGCAGGGAACAGCCGGCCTCGCTCAAGGCCTGTACGAGCCGCAAGGCGTAGGGCGCTCCGCTCGCGCCACTCACGCCCACAAAGACCACATCTGGTGTGCTGCCCATGAGATCTCCCGTCGCGCCCGCCGGCTACTCGTGCGTCGCGCCGCGGGATTTACTTGATGGAGCCCTGGTGACAGCTCCCACCGTAGCACCCTTGCGGCCCGGAGCCGGCATTGCCGTGGCACTTCACGCACACGTTGCCGTTCGCGTACACCTGGCTCGGGTGATTCTTGATGAAGCTGGCGCTGTGCGGCAAGGTCACGCCGTGGCAGTCTACGCAGAATGAGGCCGCATGACACCTGGTGCACAGGCTGGGCGACGAGTTCGCCGTGGTCGGATGCGTCTGCAGCCAGTCGGCAGGGTGCGGCATGACCAGACCGTGACACTTTATGCAGCTGTTTTGACCGTGGCACTTCACGCAGAGGCCCGGGTCCTTGAGGCCGACGCTAGAGTGAGTCGTCAGCCAGCTCGCGGGGTGCGGCATGGGCAACCCGTGGCAGCTGATACAGAAGTTCTTGTTGGTCTTGAGGTGGCAAGAAACACAGATGCTCTGGGTGCGCGCCAGCACCACGGCGCCGTGCGCCTGCACCCAGTTCTTGGGGTGTGGCATCTCGAGGCCCTGGTGGCACTTGGTGCAGAAGGACTTCTGCTGGTGACACTCGCGGCACTGCTGCGCGGTGAGCGCCGAATGCACGACAACCTTGGGGCTGTTCGCGGGAGGAACGCCGTCGACGTGGCACGTGCTGCAAGTGTCGGGGAGCTTCACGCCGTCGTGGCAGCGGGCACAGATGGACATCGGGTTCTGCGTCACGCGAGACACGTCCGGTCGCGTGCCGGGATGACTGATGTTGGCGTGACAGGTGAGGCACTGGTAGCCGGCGGCGCGCAGCCCCGTGTGGTTGATGCGGATGTCGCCGACCGTCAGGGTCCTGTCGATCTGCGAGTTGGGATGACACTGCAGGCAGTTCTCGTCGCCGACGTAGCTGGTGATCGGCCGCTGGTACTTGCCGGACACGTAGGCGATCACGTTCGAAATGCCCTGGAGATTGCGGATGAAGTAGTTGAAGACGCCGGGCTTGGTGTGGCACTGCTGACATCCGACGCCCGCCCGGTAGTGGGCGGTCTTCTCGTAGGTGACGACCTCCGGCTTGATCGCATGGCAGACGTCGCAGGTGGCGACCTGGTTGAGCGCCGAGAACCCCGCCACCACGATCACGAGCAAGGTAACCAGAGCCGCCAGCACTCCCAGGATCCACGCCCTGGGAATGTAGACGTCCAGAAGGACGCGTCCCTTCGTCTGTTTGCGGATAGCCATGGGTCACTGCCCCGCGAGCGACGACGAGGATGGCGAGGCCACGGGTACCGAGGTCTGGGCGGCTTTGAGCAGGCCATGCCCCGGGGGGACCCCCGCCGCGTGCAGCGCATGACAGGCTTGACAGTTGCCGACCGTATGACAAGTGAAGCACGTGTTGGTGCCAATGCGTGCGACCACCGAGGGATGTTGGCCGAGCCAGTTCGCAGGGTGGGGCATCTTGATCTGGTGACATGTCTGGCAGAAGACCTTGGTGTTGTGGCACTGACTGCAGATCTGGCTTCCGCGGGCGTTCACGGTGGCGCCGTGCTGGACGATCCAATCGGTGGCGTGCGGCATCGCGACGCCGTTGTGGCATTTCGAGCACGCGTTCTTGGCCGTGTGGCACGCCGAGCACGTAGACAAGATGCCGATTGACCCATGGCGCTTTGGCCAGGCCGGGTCCTTGTGGCTCACCGGTTCCGCCCCCGCGGGAGGTCTGGCATGGCAGAGGTTGCACTGCGCCGTAGCGACCTGGCCCGTGGACGTGGTGTAGTGGTTGTTATGGCAGAGGAGGCATTGGTCCATGCTCGGCAACGTCTGCGACCCGACGGGCACGGAGCCGTCGTGAGCGACGGTCGAATGGCACCTGATGCAGAGGAAGCCGGCCTCGATGAACTGCTTGTGGTCGACGCGGATGCCTTTCACGGTGATCGTGTGGAAGAGCTGGGCGTCAGTGTGACACTGGCGGCATGAGTCGTTCACGACGTAGCCGACGATCGGTGTTTGATACCGGCCGGTGAGCTGGGCGATGGGCTCTTGGAGGTCGTCGAGCTTGGAAGTGAGGAAGTACAGCGGACCCGGCTTGGTGTGGCACTGCTCGCAGTTGACGCCCGCGTGGGCGGAGTGATCGTACGTCTGCACGTGAGCGACCATGTTGTGGCAGGCGCTGCAGAAGCTAGAGGAAGATGTGGCGATCAGGGCCCCTCCGATGAGGACGACCACGACCGTGAGGACGATCGCCGAGACCGTAAGGCTGACGGTTGTGAGCCTGAATCTCACTTAGTCGAAGGTCCGAGGACGATCGGACGGATCTTGGCGACCGTCGGCCGAAGATTGTGGATGGCGCTGGAGTGGCAGATGGTGCACTGGAACCCGTTGGCGTGACTCCTGGCGGTAGCATGGCAGGTCAGGCAGACCGTCCTCGTAGGCAGCTTCTGCTTGGCGTGGTAGAGACCCTTGTGGCAGGTCTGACAGCCCGTGATCCCCGAACCCAACGCCTTGGCGTGCAGCTTCTGCTTATGGCAGATGCCGCAGGCGTGCCCCTCGCTGATGGTGCTGGAGTGCTGCGCCTGGGCGCCGCCGCCTGCGCCGCTGCCTGTGTGGCAGGCGGCGCACTTGCTCTGCGGCACCGTCTTACCGGCGTGCTTCATGGAGTGGCAGCTGCTGCAGCTCTTGAACCCGGGCGACGTGGCCTGGTAGAGGTGAAAGGCGACGGCCTTGGGGTGACAGGTCAGGCAGGCCACCTGGCCCGCGTGCTTGGCGAAGCCCGTGTGACAGGCCGTGCAGTCGCTGAACCCCTGTTGCGAGGCGTTGTGGTGCGGGCTCTGGCCGGGATCGCTCGCAGTCGAGCTCGTGCCGTGGCAGTCGAGGCAGTTCGGCGTGGAGCCCAGATGCGGGTTCGTGCCGTGCGTGAAGGAGATGTCGTAGGCCCTCGTGTACTCGTCCCAGAGGTGACAGGTCTGGCTGCAGGCGGCGCTCGTCGAGGAGAGTGTGGAGGTGTCCTCGCCGGGAGCATGACACGACCAGCAGGTCTCGCCGGTAGGGCTCTGGAAGCCTGTGTGGCACGTTGTGCAGCCGGCGTCGGTGGGCGTCGCGTTGCTGGTGTGGCAGACGCAGCTACCGGACGGGATGCCGTCGTGCGCCCACCAGGGGAAGGCCATCGCCGAAGCGGGGACGAACGCGAGCGCGACCAACACCGCGGCGCACAGCACCACTACGCTGACGAGCGCGGCAAGATTGCGGCTGGACTTCCTCCGCTGAACGGCCTTCACCCCCCAACCGCCCTGCAAGCGACCAAGACTGACTTTCCGGCGCGATCGGCACTCACGTGAACACCGACCAGATGATGAACGCGGTCATTAGGATAGCGCAGAAGCCCGCTATGAGGGTGATGATCCACCAGAGCGCATCGGCAGCATAGGTCTTCCGCGTGATTCGCCTCTCGATGAGCACCTCGTCGAGCGTGTCCTCACGCACGCGGCGCGCGTACTCCAGCGGTCGCTCTTCGCGGTAGTGCTCCACCGGCACTGACCCGGTGAAGATCACCTTGTCCAGGGGGAAGTTCTCCGGCTTGAGGTGTGCGCTGAACAGATGCACGAAGATGAAGATGACGCCCATCGCGAGCAGCGCTTCGTTCGAGTGGATCACGAACGCGATGTTAAGGAACTGCCCCGGCAGCAGCTGCGCCGTCCGTATGGGGAACCACATCATGAAGCCGGTGGCGCCGATGATGATGGTTCCCGCGACGAGCGACAGGTAGTCGAACTTCTCCCAGTACGTGAAGCGGTCGAACTGTGGCTTGGGGCCGTAGCCCAGGAACCAGGCGAACATGCCCACGATGTCCTGGAGATCCTTCTTGTTGAACATCAATGAGCCAGGGCCGGTGAGCTCCTTGCCCCGGCTGCGCAGCACCACCACGATCATGTAGATCATCTCGGCCGACCAGTAGAAGACGGTGACCAGGGCCGCGACACGGTGGTACACGCCGGCGGCGACGACCCCCCCGTAGAGGTTCATCAACCAGCGGGCCCAGGGAGTCTGCGCGTACTTCAGGGGCATGCCTGTAAACACGAGCACGGTGAAGCTCGTAAAGACGAGGAAGTGCATCCAGCGATGGAAGACGTTGAAGCGCCGGTACTCGATGCGCGTGCGCACGCGCGTGGCTGACGTCGCGGTCTCAGGCGTCGCGGTCTCAGGTGTCGCGGTCTCAGGCAGCATGGTGACGGGAGTAGAGGCCATCCTTGATCCCTCTGTAGATGTAAAGGGACGAGTGCACGAAGCCGAACGTGAAGACCACGGCGATGAGGATGGTGTAGAGGAGGTTGACGCCCCAGACCCAGATGGACGAGTGAGGGCTGCGGGGATCGACGTGGACGAGGAAGCTTGCAAAGTTGCGGTTGGCCCCCGGGTGACACTTCGAACAGGTGGCCACGATGTGCTGGCTGGATATCGTGCTGGCGGGGTTCGATTGCGGAAGGATCTTGTGACTCCCGTGACAGTCTGTGCACACGGCAGCGCTGAGGCGACCGAGGTAGAGGGCCTTTCCGTGATAGCCGTCGAGGTAGGTCTTCACCGCGTCCGGATGACAGCGTCCGCACAACTCCACCTCGCCTTCGCGGAAGGCAGCCGTGTTGGTGGCCAGCGTGTTGTGCGGCAGGTGGCAGTCGGCACAGGCGGGCGCCTTGGTGTCGTGCTCTCCGAATACCAGGTTGCCGTGGAACGAACCGCGATACATGCCAAGCTGGTCCGAGTGGCAGTACCCGCACGCCGTGAGCTTCGCCGTAATCAACCAGCCGGCCGTCTGGCTGGCGCCGTGCACGCCGGGCTGAAAACCCAGGTGGCAGCTCGTGCACGCGAGCTTGCCGTGCATGGAGCGCTCGAACACGGCGCGATCGACGTAGGTGCTCACGCGGCGGCCGTTGACGACGATCGTCGGCGTCTTTCCGCGCTGACCATGACAGTTGAAGCAGGCGTCATTGCTCGCCGCGTTGAGCGCCGAGGTGGCACTGGGGGCGGGCGTCGCAGCGGCGGCCGGGCCGGCGAAGCCGAGCGCGGCCGTGACCGCGAGCGCAGCCATCAGCGGCACCGCGCGCCATTTCACGGCGTCACCCCCCTCTTAGTGTGGCAGGCGTCACACATCGCCTGCTGATGGCAGACGAGACACGCCGCACCGCTGCGTGCCGCCACCGGGCCGTGGATGGCAACCCAGTTCGACGGGTGGCTCACGGTATGGCACTGGGCGCAGAACGTCTTCGTGTGGCAGCCGGTGCAGCTGAGCGGATTCTTCTTCTCGACGGCACCGTGAGTGTAGCGCCACGTGCCCGAGAAGTGGTCGAGAGGGGGCTGGGCATGGCAGGCGTCGCAGAACTGCTTCGGGTTGTGGTGACAGCGCAGACACGCCTGCTCATTCGCCAGCGCCGCTACCCCGTGGGTTTCGATCCAGTTCTTGGGATGCGTTGTCTTAGGCGGCGACGTGACGTGGCAGAAGCTGCAGTCGCTCGACGAGATCTGGGCGCCGTGGCACATGCCGCACTCCTGCATCGGCACGGTTGTCGTAGTGCCCATCGCCGCATGCGTCGACTGCGCATGACAGTCGGCGCAGGTGAGGTTGCGAAGGTTGGCGTGCACTTCGTGCGAGAAGCGAATGTTGCCGAACTGGTCCGGGAGGACGCTGAGAGTGTGGCACTGGAGGCAGTTGGCGTTGGTGGGCCGCTGGCCCACAGTGGCTGCACGCGGCACATTGAGATACTGGGCCCAGACGTTGAGCCACTCCCGGGCGCGCCACTTGACAGCATTGACAAGGCCGGGAGGCACGTGACACGCGGTGCACGAGACCTTGGCGTGGACCGAGGTCTTCCACTCAACGCCAGCCGCCTTCGTGGCTTTGCAGCTCATGCAGTAGGTGGGCGTGTCGGTGGCCCACACCGGTATCACGAGGACGACGCCCAAGACCACTATGAGGCCGACGACAACCGATGCGGCGACCCAAGGTGAGCGGAACCATTCGCGCGGCTTGGGCCGGTATCGAGTGCTGCGGTCGGCCAAAACGGACTGACCCCTTCGGCGTCTGTTGCTGGCAAGCAGTCGCCAAAGGCGGCCCACACCCCCCAGACCTCCCGGCGAACGCGGTCATTGTACCATCCCGGGTATGCGGCGGCGAGCCAGGGAGCAAAGGCGTCAGGCTCTCCGCATGCCGGCCGCGCGGCCTCCACTCCACCGGACACCGCCAGCCGCTCACGGAGATGTGCCGCAGTCCATACCCGGCGAGTGTGCCTACATCAGCCTTGCGCGCTCCAGGTTTCGCCGCCGTCTGAGGTGACGAGGATCACGCCGCTGCTGACGGTGGCCGGGTCGTGAGAGCCACCCACCGCCCAGCCGTGCAGGGCGTCGGGGAAGCTCACAGAAGTGAGCCAGACACTGCTGTCCGACCGCTGCGCCTTCCATGTGCTGCCGCCGTCGGCCGTCGCGAGGATCGTGCCGTCCTTGCCCACCGCCCAGCCGTGCGACGCGTCGGGGAAGCTGACGGCGTCGAGCAAGGCAAGGGTATTCGACCACTGAACGTTCCAGGTGGCACCGCCGTCGGCCGTGGCGAGGATGGTACCCTTTTCGCCCACCGCCCAGCCATGCAGTGCGTCGGGGAAGCTCACGCATGTGAGCCAGGCACTGCCACCCGACCATTGAACTCTCCAGATGCCGCCGCCGTTTGCCGTGGCGAGGATCGTGCCGTGCTCGCCCACCGCCCAGCCATGCAGTGCGTCGGGGAAGCAGACGGAGTCGAGGAAGTCGGTGCTATGTGAGCGCTGGGGGTGCCAGCTGCCTCCGCCGTCAGCCGTGGCGAGGATGGTGCCACCGTTGCCCACCACCCAGCCGTGCACGGCGTCGGGGAAGCTGACCGCATCGAGGTCGTTGGTGGTGCCCGAGAGCTGCTGCTGCCAGGCACGGCCACCGTCCGACGTGGCAAGGATGACGCTAGTGAGGTTGGCGATGATGGAGTCGTCCATCGCCACTACTCCGCCATGCACCGCGTCCGAGAAGCTCACACAGACCATGTCGTCAGACGTGTCCGATCGCTGATGGCGCCACGTAGCGCCGCCGTTAACTGTGTTGAGGACGGTGCCGTTCTTGCCCACCGCCCAGCCGTTCAGGGCGTCGGGGAAGCTGACCGAGAAGAGGGGATCGAGCGCCACCGCACCCGGCTTCTGCGCGCTCCAGGTGACGCCCCGGTTCGCGGTAGCAAGGATGCCGCTGGTCGAGATGCTGGTCGAGGCGGAGTCGCTCACGGCCAGGCCGTCGACGGCATCGGCAAGAATGCCGCTAGTCCAGGCATCGGCCGCGGAGGAGCTGCCTACCGTCCAGCCGTGCCATGCGTCGGGGAAGCTGACCGAGGTGAGAAAGTCCATGCCCGACCACTGAGGGCGCCAGGTGGTGCCGCCGTCGGTGGTCGCGAGGATGGTGGCCTTCCCGCCCACCGCCCAGCCATTGGAGGCGTCGGGGAAGCTGACGGAGGTGAGGAAGTCGGTGCTCCCCGACGGCTGCGCTTTCCAGGTCGCGCCACCGTCCGTCGTGGCGAGGATCGCGCCGTCCTTGCCCACCGCCCATCCGTGCAGGGTGTCGGGAAAGCAGACACAGGTGAGCCAGGCAGTGCTCCCCGACGGCTGCGCGCCCCAGGTCGCGCCACCGTCCGTCGTGGCGAGGATGGTGCCGTCCTCGCCCACCGCCCAGCCGTGCACGTTATCGGCGAAGCTGACCGAGTCGAGCAAGGCGGTGCTCCCCGACGGCTGCGCGCTCCAGGTGGCGCCGCCGTCGGTGGTCGCGAGGATGCCGCTGGTACGGCTGCCGCCGGCGGCGGTGCTGCCCACCGCCCAGCCGTGCAGGGCGTCGGGGAAGCTGACCGAGGTGAGGAAGTCCATGCTCCCCGACGGCTGCGCGCTCCAGGTGGCGCCGCCGTCGGTCGTGGCGAGGATCGTGCCGTCCTCGCCCACCGCCCAGCCGTGCAGGGTGTCGGGAAAGCAGACGCAGGTGAGCCAGGCGGTGCTTGCTGAGCGCTGCCCCTCCCAGGTCGCGCCACCGTCCGTCGTGGCGAGGATGGTGCCGCCCTTGCCCACCGCCCAGCCATGCACGTTGTCGGCGAAGCTGACCGAGTCGAGCAAGGCGGTGCTCCCCGACCTTTGCCCGCTCCAGGTGGCGCCGCCGTCGGTGGTCGCGAGGATGCCGCTGGTACGGCTGCCGCCGGCGGCGGTGCTGCCCACCGCCCAGCCGTGCAGGGCGTCGGGGAAGCTGACCGAGGTGAGGAAGTCCATGCTCCCCGACGGCTGCGCGCTCCAGGTGGCGCCGCCGTCGGTCGTGGCGAGGATCGTGCCGTTCTCGCCCACCGCCCAGCCGTGCGAGGCGTCGGCGAATACCAACGAGTCCAGCCAGGCCACGCTTCCAGACCGCTGGCCGACCCAGGTGGCTCCGCCGTCTGTCGTGGCGAGGATGGTGCCATCCTCGCCCGCCGTCCAGCCATGCAGGGAATCGGGGAAGCAGACGGAGGTGAGGAACTCCGTGCTCCCAAGCTGCCGCGTGTCCCAGGTGGCGCCGCCGTCGGCCGTGGCGAGGACGGTGCCGTTCTTGCCCACCGCGCAGCCGTGCAAGGCGTCGGGGAAGCTGACCGAGGTGAGCCAGGCGGTCTTGCCCGACCTCTGATGGGTCCAGGTGGTGCCGCCGTCGGCCGTGGCGAGGATGGTGCCGCCGTTGCCTACCGCCCAGCCGTGCGCGGCGTCGGGGAAGCTGACGGACGCGAGGATGTCAACACTCCCCGAATGCTGCGAGCTCCAGGTAGCGCCGCCGTCGGCTGTGGCGAGGATGGTGCCGTTCTTGCCCACCGCCCAGCCGTGTGAGGCGTCAGGGAAGCTCACGGCGAAAAGTGGATCGGTCTTGCCGGACCGCTGATGCTCCCAGGTGGCGCCGCCGTCGGCCGTGGCGAGGATGGTGCCGTTCTTGCCCACCGCCCAGCCGTGCAGGGCGTCCGAGAAGCTGACGCAGTAGAGCAAGGCGGTGCTACTGGATCGCTGGGGCTTGCGGGTGACCTGCGGGGAGACCGCTTGTTCGACCGCGATCGCTTCGGCCAAGGTTAGCGGCTTGTCCTCTACGTCCGGTGAGGCGTCCGAGGCCGGAGTTGGACCCTTCTCGGCCTTGCGCGGCAGAAGGGCTACGACGAGCAAGGCCAGGACGGTGAAGAAGACGCCCAAGATCGTCCACACCGTCGCCGAGCGTCCTTTAGCACGCGCCACGTGGCGGCAGGCGAGAACGAAGGCCAGCCAGATGCCGAGGACAATCACAATGGCACAGCCGATCAGGAATAGCAGTGCGGCAGACATCGCTTACCCCCTCCCTGTCAACGCATATCGACCTGCGGTGATGATCTGCGAAGGATACCGCGCCCAAGTGGGGCCGCCATGCCTCACTTGGCGAGCAAGCCCACGGTCGTGGCCATAAGCCAGATGATGAACACGGCGAACACGATCCAGACGGCGACGGCGAGGAACGTGACCACCCGCCAGGCAGCGTTCTCGACCACCAGGCGCCTGCCCGTATGGGGCTCGACCAGCACCTCCTCGAGCAGGCCGGCACGCACCCGACGTTCGAACTCGATCGATCGCTCGCGGGCGTACTGGTCGATCGGCAGCGTGCCATCGAACATGGCGGTGTCCATCGGAAAGATCTCCGGCCTCATGTGGACGTGGAAGAAGTGCCAGAAGACGAACACGAAGCCCAGGGCCATCAACGCCCCGCCTCCGTGATTGATCATGGCGATATTGAGAAAGATCCCGGGAAGGAACTTCGTCGTCTCGACCGGGAACCACAGCATCGCGCCCGTCGCTACCATGGTCAGCACGCCCATGGAGGCCGCGCAGAACTCGAACTTCTCCCAGTACGTGAAGCGGTCGAACTCGTGCGGACGGGGTCCCTTTCCGAAGAACCAGCGAAACATCGCCCGGGCGTCCTTCACGTCTTGAGAGGCGGGGAGTATGGAGCCAGGACCGAGCACCGGACCTCTGCGCCGCAGCAGGTACAAGCCGAAGCGGATCAGCTCGAAGACGACGACCGCGATCATGGTCATGGCGGCCAACCGGTGGATGACGCCCGCCACCTGAACGCCGCCGAGGAGCTTGAACTCGAACTTGGCCCACCCGGCGTAGCTGTACCTCAGCGGCATGCCGGTGAAGCACAGCACCGTGAAGCTCAGCATGATGAAAGCATGGGCCCACCGATCGGAGGCCTTGAAGCGCCGGTAGTGGAGCTTGACGGACTTCTTGGCCTTGGTGACGGGCGCGATGGCGGGAGCATAGGCCACACGTTCTCTCGTCGCGGAGACCGTCTCCTGACGGCGGCGGCGGTATAGCCCTTCTTTGCGGCCTCTGTAGAAGTACATGAAGCTGTGCAGCGCGCCGAAGGTGAACAGAAAGCCGATCAGAAGCGCGTGCCCTATCTCGAACGGCCACAACACCAGCGATGAGCGAGGGTTGCTGGGATCGGCGTGCACCATGAAGGTCGTGAACGAGCGATTTGCGTTGGCGTGGCACTTGCGGCAGGTTGCCACGATGTTCTGCTTGGAAACCAGGCTGGCTGGGTTTGAAGGGGGCTGAATCTGATGCGCCCCATGGCAATCGATGCAGACGGCCGTGCGGTTGGATCCGAGCCCGTTGGCCTGCCCATGGTAGGTGTCGAGATAGGTGCTCTCCTCCGAGGTATGGCAACGGCCGCAGAAGGTGACGACCGAATCCCGGAACTGCGGAGTGGAGACGAGGAGGATGTCGTGGGAGCCATGACAATCGGCGCAGCGTGGCGCCGCGGCTGAGTTCTTCGTCAGCACCAACTTGCCGTGGATGGAGTCCTTGTACACGCCGTATTCGCCGGCGTGACAGTTCGCGCAGGCAGTCAGCTTGGCCGTCGCCAGCCAGCCGGCGGTCTCGGAGGCGGTGTGCTCGTCAGCTTTGAAGCCGATGTGGCAACTCGTGCAGCTGAGATCGCTGTGCGGAGACGAGCTGTAGGCGGCGTTGTTGACGTAGATGCTCTTCTTCGCGCCATCTACGGTAATCGTCTTCCCCTCGGCGGTGCGAGCGCCGTGGCAGACGAGACACCGCCCGTTCTGCGCAGTCAGTGCGTTTTGCGCGCCCGGTATCACTACGGCGGCATGCACAGGCACGGCGCTGCACAGTCCGGCAGCAAGAGCGCCCACGAGAACAGCGAGACTTGCGACGATGATTCGCACCTTGATCATGGCGTAATCCCCATCCTCTTGTGGCAGGCGGTGCAGAAAGACTGCTGATGGCAGACCGTGCAAGGCGCGCTGCCCTTGGATGCCGTCGCGCCGTGGGTGTTCACCCAGTTGGCCGGATGGTCGACCCGGTGGCACTTCTCGCAGAACGTCTGGTAGTTGTGGCACCCGGAGCACACCTTCGGATCGGCCTTGGCCGGGCCACTGTGGGCGTAGAGCCAGTTGCCGCTGAAATGATCGGCCGGTGGATAGGAGTGGCAGGAGCCGCAGAACGTGGCCTCATCGTGGTGGCACGACAGGCAGCTGGCGGGGTTGGCAAGCGCCTGCACGCCGTGCACGGCGAGATAGCTCGCTGGATGAGCTTTCTTGGGAGGCGGCGTCGTGTGGCAGAACGAGCACTGATTCTTTTGAATCTGCTGAGAGTGGCACATCGCGCAGAGGTTCATCGAGACCGTCGTCGTTTGGCCCGCCGTCGCATGTGACACGTTGTTGTGGCAGTCCAGGCACGTGAGAGTGTCGTACTGCTTTGCGTGAAGCTCATGCGAGAAGCGGATGCCAGTGGACGACGTGCCGAGGTTCTGCGGATTGTGGCAGCTCGTACAGTTGGCGTTGGACGGCAGCTGTTGTTTGGCCGATGCAGGCGCCACGTTCAAATACACCGCCAGGATGTTGACCCACTCCTTGGCACGCCACTTGATCCCGGCGAGAAGAGTCGGAGAAACGTGACAGGCGACGCAGGGGGTATTGGCGTGCACGGAGTGTTGCAACGTCACCTCATAGGGCTTCATCTGGTGACAGCTCGTGCAGTACGACGTCGACGACGTAAGCAGCACGGGCACATACAGCACGGCAGCCACAGCGACGACAACGACGAGAAGGATGAACCACGTTGAGCGATACCAGGGTTTGTTCGGAACACCAAAACCCGAGTCTGGCGAAGCTTCGCTCACTCGCTGATCCCCTGTGGCTTCTCACGTCTGATGATCACGGGCGAAAACACCAAGAGCGCTTGGTCGCACACAGCGAGTTGGGCCCCTGAAGGGTGCAGGTCGCATTCCCCCGGCTTCTCTCACTGGCACACCGCGGGTGACTCCCTTTAGTCCGCCCGGCGGTGTCGGCGATTATACCACCCTGGGTATTGGCAGACGAGTGGCAGCAGCCACCCGCCGGTGCGGGAACACCCTGGCCCTAGGCAACCAGCACGGCGATGAGCACCACGACACCGTAGAGAAGACCCACGGCGCCGTTCACCGTCATGAAGCTCATGCCCACGCGCCGCAGACCGCGACGGGCGATGTCGACGTGCGGCCACGACAGTAAGGCGGCGACCACCGCGAGACCGGCCCAGTACTCCCAGCCAAGGTGCGACAGCAGGCCCACGCCCACGAGCAGCGCGGTGGTTGCGACGTGCGACCCGGCGGCCACCACCAAGGCGCCGGACTCACCCACGGCGACGGGCACCGAGCGCAGGCCGTGTGCGCGGTCGAACTCGAGATCGAAGATTGCGTAGATGACGTCGAACCCACCCACCCAGAGGCCGACGGCGAAGAACAGCAGCCAAGCCTGCGCGGAGAGGTGCCCGCTCACACCGATCCAGGCAGCCGCCGGCGCCAGCCCCAGCGTGAGGCCCAGAGCGTAATGACAGAACCAGGTGAACCGCTTGGCGTACGGATACAGCACGAACGCCGCCAGCGGGATGGGCCAGAGATACCGGCAGGGCGGCGAGAGGTGAAGGGCAGCCAGCACCAGCAAGGCCACGGATGCCAAAGTGAACACCCATACCTCGCGACGCCCCAACCTGCCCGCCGGCAGCTCTCGGGCTGCGGTGCGCGGGTTGCGCGCGTCGAGCTCGGCGTCGATGAGCCGGTTAAGCGCCATGGCGGTGCTACGCGCGCCCACCATCGCCACCGTGATCCAGCAGAGCTGGCTCACCGACGGCAACCCGCGGGCGGCCAGGAATGCGCCGGCGTAGGCGAACGGCAGCGCGTAGACGCTGTGCTCAACCTTGATGAGCCGCGCAAAAAGAGCTGGTTTGGCAGCGGCGCCGGCGGCGCGATCTTTGGCGGCCACCGCGAACGGCGTCAGGCGCCGGGCTCGACGGCCGTAGTGTCGGCGTTGGGCGCTGCGTCAGCGTCGGCGCCGGGCGCCGCCGGCGCCGCCACGGCGTGGGCAGGCTGACGCGCGAACTTCTCGAGAGCATAGGTTGCGATGGCCACGACCACGGCGAAGAGACCGATCACGAACAGCACGGTGTAGATGAAGATGCCGCTGGGGTGGGAGATGCCGAGGTAGGCGCTAATGCTCCAGACGACGATCGCGATCACCCAGTTGCCGAGCGACAGCAGCAGCAGGTTGCGCCGTATGCCCTTGTGCCGCACGTCTGTCTCCTTTGTAAGTGCGTCCGTGCTTCTTCGCTGCAGTGTAGAAGCGTACCCTGCCGGCGTAAAGCGAAGCCGCCTCGCCGGCGCCCTCAGTGGAACGGCAGCCCCAGCTCTGACCAGCGCGCCGTCACGCGGTCGACCACGGCTGGGTCCATGGCGAGCTCGTCGGGCCAGTCACGCGGGTGGCCCTCTGCGGGCCACGTCTTGGTCGCGTCGATACCCATCTTGGCGCCGTAGCGCGCCAGGGGGCTCGAATGGTCGAGCACGTCCAGAGGCCCTTCGACGATCAGACAGTCGCGCCGCGGGTCGACGTTGTTGAACACCCGCCAGGTGACCTCGCTATAGTCGTGCACATCAACGTGCTCGTCGACGATGACCACGAACTTGGTGAACATCATCTGCCCCATACCCCACACCGCGTTCATTACCTTGCGCGCCTGTCCGGGATACGTCTTGCGGATGCTGATGACGGCGCAGTCGTGGAACACGCCCTCGAGGGGCAGGTCCATGTCGACGATCTCGGGCTGCACCATCTTGAGCAGCGGCAGGAAGAGACGCTCGGTCGCTTTGCCCAGGAACGCGTCTTCCATGGGGGGACGGCCGACGATGGTGGCCGGGTAGATGGGGTCGCGGCGGTGGCTCATGGCGGTGATGTGGAACACCGGGTAGTCATCGGCCAGCGAGTAGTAACCCGTGTGGTCGCCGAAGGGGCCTTCGCGGCGGAGCTCGCCCTTCTCCACGTAGCCCTCGAGGACGATCTCGGCGTCGGCCGGCACCTCGAGGTCGATGGTCGAGCACCTGGCGAGCTCCACCGGCTCGCCGCGCAGGAAGCCAGCAAACATGAGCTCGTCGATGCCCGGTGGCAGCGGCGCCGTGGCGGCGTAGGTGATCGCCGGGTCGGTGCCCAGCGCGACGGCTACCTCGAGGCGACCGTCGGCCGCGCGAAAGTTGGCGGCGCCGTCGTGATGCACATGCCAGTGCATGCCGGTGGTGCTCCCGTCGTACACCTGAAGGCGATACATGCCGGCGTTGCGCCGTCCCTGCCGATCTTTGGTGATTACGATGGGCAGCGTCACGAAGGGGCCGCCGTCGCCGGGCCAGGTGGTGAGCACCGGCAGGCGCGTGAGATCGGGCGGGTCGACCACCACTTCGCGAAAGGCCGCCTTCTTGACGATCCGGGGCGCAAACGAGGCCAGCTCGCGGAGCTGGCCGAGCGCCCTGACCTTGCCCACGAGGCCGCTGGGCACCTGTAGCTCGACGACGCCCGCGATGCGCGCCGCAAGCTCGTCGAGCGACGCCCCGAGCGCCAGCTCGAGGCGTCGGTACGACCCGAGGTGATTCATGAGTACCGGGATGGCCGGGGTCGCCGCAGCCGCCGGCCCGCCGCGGCCCGCCGGCTGCGGCGCCCGGCGAGGCTGTTCGAAGAGAAGTGCTGGTCCGTGAGCCTTGCTCGCCCGATCGGCGATCTCCGCCATCTCAAGATGCGGGTCGACCTGCGGGCGCACCCTCACGAGCTCTCCCTCGCGCTCCAGCACGCTGATGAAAGCTCGCAGATCCACACTCACCTCCTTGAGCCGGCGGCGCGCGCCGCCCACGGTCGGGCGCCCGTCCCCGGATCGGCGGCCGCCGGTGCGGCATCGACCAACGCGACGGCGCCGGCGGCCGCCGGAGTCATCGGCCCCGCGGCGCGCTCCGTTGCGACGACGCCTTCGGCTGCTTCGCCCATGACGTTCGCCAGAGCGCGTTCGAGCGGGGTAGCGTCGCGCAGTCCCAGGCGTCGCCCGGCGGCTGCCGCCAGCGCCGGCAAGTCTATGACCACAGCTCCGGTCAACGCCGCGTCGAGCTCGTCGAACAGGCTGGCGGCCGTCGCTGCGGCTACGCCGTGGCGCAGCGCCGCCAGCCCCCCCATGGTGCAGGCCCATAGGGCATCGTCGGCGGCGAAGGGCGCACCCACGCTGCGCAGGTACGAGCACGCGGCCATGAGACGCGCCAGCAGTCCAACCGCTTGAGCGTCGCCGCGCACGGCGATCAGCCGCAAGCCGCGCGCGTAGAGACAATCGCCGGCTAGAAGCGCCGTCTCCCGCCCGGCCACCTCGGGGCCACCCACGCGGCTCTGCCGATAGTGGAGCAGATAGCCCTCATAGATGAGCTCGATAGCGGTCACGTAGCCCGGTCCGCCGGCGGCGTGCCCGACCGGCGCAGGGTGCGCGGTACGCCGCTCGTGCGCGCTGCCCGGCAGGTCTTCGGCATCCGGCCCCGCAGAAGCGTCTGCATCCAGGGCCGCGAACAGCGGCCCCCAGCGCAGCGCGGGGGTCGCCGCAGCCGGCGGCCCGAAGCAGCGCACGGCCTCGCGCAGGGCGTCGGCCACGGCGGCTTGGTCGGTCACCTCAGTCAGCTTCCCGGTCGAGGTAGAACGAGAGCGACATGAGCTCACTGGACAGGTCCACCTGCCGCAGCAGGACGCCCGCGGGCGTGTGGACCCTCACGGGAGCGAAGTTGAGAATGGCGCGCACGCGGGCGGCGGCAAGGCGGTCGATAGTGGCCTGCGCTTCCGCGGCCGGCACGGTGACCATGGCGATGTCGACCGTCTCGGTGGCACAGAACTCCTCGAGGTCGCCGACACTGCGCACGCGGCCGGTGCCGTAGCTGGCGCCGATCACCGCTGCCGAGCTGTCGAACATGCCCACCAGGCGAAAGCCCTGCTCCGAGAAGCCGCGATAGCGGGCCAGCGCCGTGCCCATCAGCCCGGCGCCGACGATGATCACGCTCCAGGCCCGGTCGACCCCCAGGCAATGGGCGATCTCGTCGACAAGACGCGTCACCTCGTACCCTACGCCGCGCGTGCCGAACTCGCCGAAGTATGAGAAATCCTTACGGATCTGGGCCGCGTTGAGGTCGATCATCTCGGCGAGACCCTTACTGGAGACACGCTCCACCCCACGCGAACGCAGCTCCCTCAACTTGCGCAGGTACAGCGCAAGCCGCGGCACGGTCACGGCCGGCACGTCATTCTTGTTGACGTTGCGCACTTCTCCCCCGTCCCTAGCCTGCGAAGAACGCCGCCGCCGCGGCCGCGGCGCCGGCGATGTCGCGCTCACTCAGCGCCAGCGACACCATGGTCGACTCGAACTGCGAGGGGGCCAGGTAGATGCCACTCTCGAGCATGTGCCGCCAGTAGGCGGCGTAGCGCACCGTGTCGGCCCTCCTCGCGGCGGCGAAGTCGCTCACCGGCCCTTCACAGAAGAACAGCGTCATCATGGGCCCTACGCGGTTGAGCGTAAAGGGCCGGCCGGCGGCCGCGGCCGCTTGCGAGAGACCTTCGGCCACCTCCGCCGCGAGCGCCTCGAGGCGCTCGTACGTGCCGGGTTCGCCGAGCACGCTCAGCGTGGCCGCCCCGGCCGCCATGGCCAGGGGGTTACCGGAGAGCGTGCCGGCCTGATAGGTGGCCCCGAGCGGGGCCACCGTCTCCATGATCTCGCGACGACCGCCGAAGGCGCCCACCGGCAGACCGCCGCCGATGATCTTGCCCAGGGTGGTCAGATCGGGCAGCACACCCAACAGCTCCTGGGCACCGCCCCAGGCCACGCGAAAGCCGGTAATGACCTCGTCGAAGATCAGTACGGCGCCGTACCGGGTGCACAGCTCGCGGCAGGTCTCGAGAAACCCGGGCGCCGGCGGCACCACGCCCATGTTGCCGGCCACCGGCTCCACGATGAGCGCCGCAATCTCTTCGCCGCGCGCCGCGAACAGCTCTCGCAGGCCGGCCGCATCGTTGTAGGCGGCGAGCAGCGTGTCGGCCGTGGTGCCCCTGGTGACCCCCGGGCTATCCGGCAGCGACAGCGTTGCGACACCGCTACCGGCCGCCGCCAGAAACGCGTCGGCGTGCCCGTGATAGCACCCGATGAACTTCACGATACGCTCGCGCTTCGTGTAACCGCGAGCGACGCGCACGGCGCTCATCGTGGCTTCGGTGCCCGAGTTGACCATACGTACCATCTCGACTGAGGGCACGGCGCCGCAGATGAGGTCGGCCAGCTCCACCTCCACCGCCGTGGGCGCGCCGTAACTCGTACCGGCATCCACCTGGGTGTGCAGCCTCGACAGCACCTCGGGATGACCCCAGCCCAGTATCATGGGCCCCCATGACGAGACGAAATCGACGAACTCATTGCCGTCCGCGTCCCAGATGTGAGCGCCCTCGGCACGCGCGATGAAGAGCGGGTGAGGCATGCCTACACCCTTCATGGCACGCACCGGCGAGTTCACACCGCCGGGGATGAGCCGCTGCGCCTGATCGAACAGGCGCCCAGAGATATCGGTGTTCACTCGTGTCCTCCTCGAGAAACAGAAAGCCCGGCGCAGTGTGGGAATACTACTACGCGGCGCTCTCCGTTCATGTGCCTTCAGGCACAATCTACCCGGAAATGCCGGAGCAGTCCCCACGGCAGCCCCGGCGTTGGCGCAAACGCCGGGGCGACAGGAAACCGCCCCGCGCCGCCGAAGGCGTGCACAGCCCAGGATCACCCGCGAGCAGGAGCATAAACCCATGGCTGTGAGCATCCGCCACGCGTCCCCGGGCGACGAGCCCGCCATCGTCAAGCTCGTACAGGAGCTCTCCGCCGCCGCCGACTACCCCAGCCGCATCGACGAGCACTACGTGCGCCACTATCTCGCCTCCGGGGTGAGCGACGCTCTTCTCGCCTTCGACGACGGCGTGCCTGTGGCCCTGTTGAGCTACGCGGTCGTGCCGGGGCTGTTTCATGCCGCCGACTCGGGCATCATCGAAACGCTGGTGGTCACCGAAGGCAGGCGTGGCAAGGGCATTGGCCGCCAGCTGCTGGAGACCGCGGTGCGCCTTCTCGAAGAGAGCGGCTGCGCCGAGATCTCCATCAGCGTCGACACCGACAACGAGCGTGCCCAGGAGCTGTACATCGCGGCGGGGCTCGTGGAGGCGAGCGTGTTTCTGGAGAAGCACGTCGTGCGAAACCTGTAGAGAAGTCGCGCACGTCACCCTCGTGAGGGCGCCCCGCACGCGCATTCCTAGCAGGCCGGACCCTTGGGCACGTAGGCGCAGTACGGCTCCTCCGCCATGTAGTCGCCGGTCGCCTCGTAGGCCCGCGCCCGGCAGCCGCCACAGACCTTCTTGAACTCGCAAGCTCCGCACTTCCCCTTGAGACCATTGAAGTCGCGCAATTCCACGAACAGCGGCGACTCTCGCCAGATCTGCCGAAACGGCGTGTGCCGCACGTCGCCCGCCTGCTTGTCGAAGTAGCCGCACGGCTGCACGCCACCGACGTGCGAGATGAAGCAGAAGCCCACGCCGGCCAGGCAGCCCCGGCTCAGCGTGTTCATGCCGCCGTGACTGTGCGGATGCACGGCCAAGGCGCGGCCCTGCGCCTTGGCGCGCTGCCGCATTACGCGCCAGTAGTGCGGCACATCGGTGGGCTTCATGAACAGCTCGCTCTCTTGCTGGGCGTCGTACATCCACTCCAGGGCGCGCTCGTACTCCTCGGGCGGCAGCTCCTGCTCCTCGAGCTCCTTGCCGCGCCCCGTGGGTACCAGCATGAAGGGGTGGAAGCTCACCGCCCCGAGATCGTCGGCAAGCTGCAGCAGGGCGGCCAAATGGTGAACGTTCAGCCTGGTGATCGTGGAGTTAATCTGCACCTCCACGCCGGCGGCGATGGCGTTGCGCACGCCGCGCACGGCACCGCCGTACGCCCCCGGAACGCCGCGGAACCGGTCGTGCTCCTCCGCCGTGGGGAAGTCGATGGAGACGCTGATGCGGGCGATGCCGCAGGCCTTCATGCGCGCGGCCACCTCGCGTGTCACGAGGGTGCCGTTGGGCGACATCACGGTGCGCAGGCCGGCGGCCACCGCATGCTCGGCGATGTCGAACACGTCGGCACGCATGAGCGGTTCGCCGCCGGTGAGAATGAGGATGGGACTCGCGAACGAGGCGATCTCGTCGACGAGGCTCAGTGCCTCCGCGGTGCTCAGCTCGCCTTCGTAGGGGCCGTGCACCGCCGACGCCCGGCAGTGCGCGCAGGCCAGGTTGCAGCTACGCGTGACCTCCCAGGCCACGACACGCGGCGGCGCGACGCCTGCGGCGCCGTCGGGCCGCGGGCTCACGCCAGACTGGTTTTCTGCCTGATGCTGATGCAAACCAGTTCCAGTGTGCCAGACGCGGGCGCGACCCGCAACGCGTGAGCCGTCGCGGTCTCGCGCAGCGCCGCCGGCGACACGGCTCAGCTCAGCCAGCGCACGACGTCTTTGGCGTGATACGTGATGATGAGATCGGCGCCGGCGCGCTTGATAGCGGTCATGGCCTCCATGACGGAACGCTCCTCGTCCAGCCACCCGTTGGCCGCCGCCGCCTTGAGCATCGCGTACTCGCCGCTCACGTTGTAGGCCGCGAGGGGAAACTTGGTCTCCTGCTTCACCGCGTGGATCACGTCCAGGTACGGCAGGGCGGGCTTGACCATGACGATGTCGGCGCCCTCCTCAATGTCGAGCAGCGCCTCGCGCACGGCCTCTTCTCCGTTGGGCGGGTCCATCTGGTAGGTCTTGCGGTCGCCGAAGGCCGGCGCGCTCTCGGCCGCCTCGCGGAACGGCCCGTAGAACGCCGAGGCGAACTTGGCCGAGTACGCCATGATGGCCGTATCGGTGAGGCCTTCATCGTCGAGCGAGCCGCGAATCGCGGCCACGCGCCCGTCCATCATGTCGCTGGGAGCGACGAAATCGGCACCGCTCTCAGCGTGTGTGATGGCCATCTTGGAGAGCAGCTCGAGCGTCACGTCGTTTACGATCTCACCATCCTGCACCACACCGCAGTGGCCGTGGTCCATGTACTCGCAGAGGCAGACGTCGGTAATAACGACAAGCTCGGGGAACTCGTCCTTGATGGCTCGCACCGCCATCTGCACCACACCCTCGGGATCGTAGGCGGCGGTGGCGGCCGAGTCTTTGTGCGACGGGATGCCGAACAGGAGCACGGCGGGGATGCCGAGATCGACCACCTCGCGGACCTCTCCGAGCAGGTTGCCGATGGACAGCTGCGAGCAGCCGGGCATGGACGGGATGGGATTCTTGATGTTCTCGCCGGCGATCACGAAGAACGGGTAGATGAGATCGTCGACCGACAGGGTCGTCTCGCGCAGCATGCGGCGGATCGCCGGCGTGCGGCGCAGGCGCCGCATGCGATAGCTGGGATAGTACATATCGGGCGGTGTCCTTTCGACTACGGACGCGGGTCCAGGCCCACTTGGCAAGCGCCATCTTCCCCCTCGCGGGGGGACCTTGACAAGCGCGGCCCGCGTTGCGCGAGCCCGGCGGGCAGGGCCCGATCTGGCGAAGGATGCGGGTGTGCTGTCGCCGGGTGCGTGCGGCCCGCGAGCGGCGGGCGAGAAGGGGCGGCGCACCCCGGGAGGGCGCTCGCTAGCGCTCGCTGCGCGCGGCCGCGGGCCGTTGCTGCGCCGCAGTTGACGAATGCGCCGCCAGAGAGCGGCAGGCCACCGCAGGCGATCGTCAACCGCGGACTCCGCAGCGGCCGCCGCGCGAGCCTCCCGGGGCGCGCCACCCCTCCTCGCCCGCCTCGGCCTCGCCCAACGCGTTGGCGACACAACCGGAGCGCCAAGCCCGAAGCGCTTCCCCCTGCCCCGCCCCTCGCGAGCCGCGCGTTCGCTCAGCCCTGGACGAGCTCCAGCACGGCCTTCACCACGCCGCTCACCGACTCGCGGTCGCGCAGCCGGCAGGGGATCACGGGCACGGTATCGTCGAGACCGAGCGCCGCGGCGATCTGGGCGGACGTCATCTCTTCATCAGCCATCGACACATAGGTCGCGACAACCATGGGCACATCGCCCAGGCTCCGCACGAACTTCAGGTCGGCATGGGTGGAGCGCAAGCTGTCTGCGTCGTTAGCGTTGGCCAGCAACACCCAGGCCGAGCTCTCGCCGGCGAGCCGCCTCCAGGCTTGCTCCGGCGATGAGGCGGCGGCCGTAAACACGAGCACGTCGTCGCCGGCGTCGCCGTTGCCGCCATTCCCGTCGGTGCTGCTAAGCTGCCCCGCGACGATGGGGATCTCCACCTCGCGTTCGTCGATGAGCTCCACGCGCAGCTGCTTGACTGTGTTGGCCTCGGTCAGCGTGTTGAGGAACACCTCGTTGTAGATGTCGATGGGTCCGCGGACGGCCACACTGAGCCCGGAGCCGATGCCCTCGATGACCGGGTCGCTCACACTGATGAGGCCGCTCGAGAAGAGGCCGTGAATGACCTTGGCGCCGTGAAAGCGGTCGAGCCCCGACTCCTTCAAGATGACGTTCATGTCGGCACGACCGTCGATGTGCACCACCACGCGCCACTCCTCGGCAGTCAGCTGCACTTCGCCGCGGTCTTTGACACGGTCGCTGTAGGACAGGCGAGGCACGCGCTCCAGGGAGCCGAGCTGCTCGAAGATGAGCTCCCACTCGTCGATGCGCCGGCAGCCCTCCATGATCACGTTCTCAACGTTCATCTCGACAAGGATGTCCTGGTCGCCCGCGGTTTCGTCGGCATCGAACTCGAACTCGCCCTCCGACCAGCTGAAGAAGTCGAAGGCCGCATCCTGGATCTGTTCCTGCACGGCCTGTTCGAGAGTACCGCGATCGAGAGCTCCCTCATGCAGCAGGATGGCGCCGATGCGCGCGTCGGTGCCCTTCTTCTGGGCAGACAGAGCATTCTTCAACTGATCGCCGGTGATGGCTCCGGATTTCACCAGCCGTTCACCGAGAGGCAGATGTTGCGGCACCGAGAAGGCGTAGACGATGAGCCCATTGCGAAAGAAGATCTTGCCCCACTCGTCGCCACGACGGATGGAGAGCGCCCCCGACTTGGCGCTCATCTTCACCAGCTGGAAGATGTTGGGAAGACTGAACTCCTTCAGGTTGCCCTGCAGAAGCACCGCACACCTCTCTCTCACCCCTTGCGACGCCTGCGCGCCGCCTTCTGCACCCTACATCGGCAGCCTCGGCGATTCTCAATACTACGCCAGAGTATCGCCCTTGGCCCTCCGCCGGCCCGGCGAACGGGCCTGATCGGCGTCGCCGCCGCGCTGCAGGTCGGCCGCGATAGGCTGCGTGGCTCTCGCCCGGAAGATCTCTAATCCTAAACCTGACCATTAGTCTTGCTCTCGACGCGCGCCCTATGACGCGCCGTGGCGACTCGCACTGGCGCAATGCCGCCACGTCCGGTAGCCTGGCGCCATGACGCTTGCCCGAGCAGTGCGCAGCCAGATCCTCGCGGTCACTCTCTTCATTGCGACGCTCGTGGCGCTGGCCGCCCCGGCCACGGCCGTGGCGGGTCTCAGCTCGCGCATCACCACGATCCTCGCGACGCACGGGCTCAGGCGGGCGAGCACCGCGGTGAGGGTCTACGACCTCACCGATCGGCGGGCGTTGTACAGCTTTCACATCGACACGCTGCTGCTCCCAGCGTCCAACGAGAAGCTCATGACCTCGGCGACGGCCCTGGCCAAGTGGACCGCGACTCACCGCTTCAAGACCGAGCTGTGGCTCGGCGCGGCCAGCCCCGACGCCAACGGCGTGCTTCACGGCGATGTCTACCTCAAGGGTTACGGCGACCCGAGCCTCTCCACGGCGGAGTTTCAAAGGAACTACTTCGGCGAGAGCATGTCGAGCATCAGCGACTTCGTCACGGAGCTGCAGGCCCTCGGCGTGAGCAAGATCGCCGGCAGTGTGGTGGCCGACGATTCCGACTTCGACAGCGCCCGCGTGGTGGCTGCCTGGCGGCCCTCGATGACGGCGTACTGCGGCCCGCTATCGGCGCTCACCCTGAACGAGGGTTACGGGGCTGGCGGCAGGTACGTCGCCGACCCGTCACTGTTTGCCGCCCAGAAGCTCACCAGCATGCTGCGTCTTCGGGGCGTCAAGGTCACTCATTCCGCCGCCCGCGGAACGGTGCCGCCAACGGCCAAGTTGTACTACGCCGAGGAATCTCCCAATCTCTCGCGGATCCTCGGCGCCATGAACAAGCCCAGCGACAACTTCTTCGCCGAGGAGTTGCTGAAGGGGCTTGGTGCCGATTTCGGCTCGGCCGGCACCACGAACGCCGGCCTCAAGGTAGAGGCGGTCTTTCTCAAGAGCCTCGGTCTGCCGGCCGGAAGTTACAGACTGCACGACGGCTCCGGGCTCAGCTACACCGACAAGCTGAGTGTGCGCGCCGTCACGACGCTGCTCATGGCCATGAGCAGGCGGCCCGACTACCCGACGTACTGGCAGTCGCTCTCCGTAGCCGGTGTAGACGGCACCTTGCAGGACCGCATGAGGCACACGGCAGCACAGGGCGATGTGCATGGCAAGACCGGCACACTGGCTGCCGCGAGCAACCTCTCGGGCTACGTGACCGCGGCGAACGGAGACAGGCTGGTGTTCTCCATCCTTATGAACGCTCCCGGCATATCGGTCGCCAATGCCCAGACGGCCCAGGACGCTATCGCCGTAGCACTGGCCAAGTCCACGCCGTAAGAGCCCGGTAGGCCTGCACGCCCGGATGTGCCCGTGGGCACATCGCGGGGCGGCCGTGGGCCGGCGCTACGGTCAGGTTAACGCGGACTCGTCGGAGACGAGCACGGCCCTCAGCGCCTCCTGCAGGGTCCGATGGACGACGAAGATGCACTGCAGCCCGACGATGTCGAAGATGCGCCTCAGACCGGCGTCGCGGCAGACGATCGAGAGAACGCCCTTGCGCGCCGACTTCGCGCCACTCACCAGAACGCCCAGCCCCGTGGAGTCGAGAAACGTGGCCTTGCTGAGATCGACGATCACGTGCTCCGCGCCCTGGCTGATGCCCCTCGAGAGAACCTGCTTGAACTGAGGGGCTGAGTAGATGTCTACGTCGCCCTCCACGGCGACCACCGCCACCTGATCGGCTGGTGCCTCAAGCCTGGCGTGGAACTGAGGTACTCCATCCATCTCCGCTCCTCCTTAGCCGCGAGCTCGGTACGTCGCCGGACGGCGGTCGCACCTCATCACAAGCACTACTACCGCAGCAACCTTAGAAACGCCTGAACCACGCCTTTGGTTCTGCTGAGTCCCGGCGCCCTCACAGGTCCTGCTCAGGAGTCTCCAGGTGCCACCCAGGCCGACATGGCAGGCTCGCATCCGTCAACGGCGCGGCCATCATGACGGGCAGGCGTCATGGCTCTGTCGTCACGACGTCATGGCAGTGTAAGGGCCTGAGCGAGTCAGGTCTGCGCTAACCATCCTGAGCGCGGTCCGCCGGGTCGCGGGTCTGTGTCTCGGGCGCCCCGTCTCGAGATCGTCGGGGAGCCGACGCAAAGCGGGCAGTTGCAGGCGCTCCTGTGGCGCCAAGGGGCGTGGGGAGTCTGGTCTTCGCGCACGGCCTGCAACGCTGAGCGCGGCGGCACGTGCCAGAAGTAGATGCCGTCGTAGTAGTACTCTTCGGGCCCGTCGGCGGCCGCCCGGGCCCACGCCGGACGTTCCGCCTTCTTCACCTGATCGCGCGTGAGGTCGCGCCGTGCCATCGCGCTAGACCGGATCGGAAACAGCCCGCGAGAGGCCGGGCGCGGCAGCCTTTTCGAGCGCGCGTCGCCGCTGGAAAGCGGCCATGCGGCAGCGGTCGCTGCAGTAGCGGCGAGAGGGGTTGGCGCTGGCGAACGGGCGCTGGCACGGGTCGTGTGCGCATATCTTGCGGACAAGCTGCTCCGTGGCGCGCTGCCTCGACACGGTGGTTCCCCGGGCAGGCTTCTCGTGCAGACAGCAGTAGGCCGAGGGGTTGTAGGCAGACAGCACTGTGGCGCACGACGGCTCGGCGCACACGCGACCGCGCCCATAGACGGCGACCCTCTGCGCCGCGGCTCGCGACGGCCGATGAGACCCCGACCGTCGCGACGCGCGATTACCATCCGGCACGGTCTAGGCCTCCTCGGCGTCGACCAGGTGTGCGACGTGTCCAAAGAGGGCGCGGCCCACGGCCCGCACGACCTTCGCTTCGACACGGGCCCGGGTAGCCTCACCCAGGTGGCGACTCACGGCCGAGACGCGCCGCTCAACCTGAAGACTGCGGCGGGTGGGCTCCGGAGAGGGAGGTGTACCGCCCCCCTCCGGCAGACGACCACTCTCCCTCAGCTTGAGGACGATCTCACCGCTCGGCGCCCGCGTCTGGGAGAACTCGAAGCAGCGCGAGCCATACCGAACGCCCTGTGAATGGCACATGAGTGCAGTCTCTACTGCATCGCCGGTCGCCGAATGGCCCATCAGCTTCCAGCCGCAGTCGGCCCCGATTGCGGACACGCCCCCTCCTTTGGACGCTTCACCACATTGTGCCACCGGAAGAGTCCCGGACGGAACGGTCACCTGAGCATATGTCGATGCCCAGGTGGGAACTCCGCGAGCCGTCTAGTGGTGAGAGCGCCCCGACGCGACGTCCACGGACGTGATCAAGCCGAGACGGATGGCTTCCGCCACGGCCTCGGCGCGCGAGCAGGTCTCGAGCTTGTGGTACAGCGATGAGACGTGGTTCTGCACCGTCTTGCGAGAGACGAAGAGCCGCGCCGCGATCTGACCGAGCGTGAGCGAGGTAGGCAGGAGCCTCAGCACTTCGGCCTCGCGAACGGTTAGGTTGAGCCCACGGAGGTTGCGCCGGCGCACCAGATCGGGCAGTTCTCCTAGACCACCCCCCAGGTCCAGGACGGCGCGGCTGCCGAACGCCATCCCTCCGCCCGAGACGAGCTCGATGGCCGCGATGAGGAGCTCTGGCGAGCTGTCTTTGTCGACGAACCCGGCGGCCCCGGCGACCAGGGCCTCTATCACCGCACCCGGGTTCGCTGATCCATTCAAGACGATCGCATCCTGACCGTGACCCTTGGTGTGCATCGTGCTGATGAGATCGCCGCCGCCCTCGAGGGCCTCGCCCACGAGCATCACGCAGTCAGGGTAGGCAGCCGTGAGCGCGAGCGCATCCTCGCGGTTGCCGGCCACACCGGCGATCTCGTAACCCTCACCTCTCAGCAGCTCGCCGAGCCCGCGGCGAAACAGCTCCGAGCAGTCGACGATGATGATGGCTTTCTTCGCCACGAGTTTCGCACCGGCCCCTTCCACGTACGGAAACGCGCGTTTCCGTATTGTGGCATAGTACGGCACCCGCTGGGAAGATGCCGCGGCCGCGAGCATTGGCGTACGGCACCGCTGGCGCACGCCACGAGCACAGTCCGCCACAACGGCCGCGATCTACAGCTCGCGAGGCGCCCAGGGGAACGGCCGCCGGCGCGACCCCGCGGCGCGTATCGTCGGGTGCGCCGCGCGGCGACGTGGTCAGCGGTCGTCGCCAGGCAGCGCGCCCCTGCCCTACTTCTTGAGCGTCAACGGCTCGCCACAGCAGGAGAGCGGCTCGCTACAGCCGCAGACGCCTTCTTCGCTGTCGGCGCATGAGCTCACCACCTGAAGCTCAAGGCCGCAGCCCTCACAGACGTAGATCTCGCCGGTCTTCATCTCGCCGCACGAAGCCATCGCTGTTCTCCTCTCACTGCCGTGAACGTAGGCCGGCGGGGCGCCGCAGGCACCCCGCCGGCTTTGGCCAGCATTCCCCGACAGGCCCAGCACCAAGCGCCGGCAGCGCGGGTCGCCACCGGGCGGCAACGGGACTCGCGAGGCTCGACGCCCAGGACAACGCTCGCGCCAGCACGCGGCCCCCGGCCAGAAGGATAGGCTTGCTCTCTCCTGGGTACTCAGACGCTCAAGGAGCGCGAGAGCAACCGACAAGGGCGGGCCAGCGGTGGGGAACAACGGCGGGTCACGGGTGGCCTTGATCTTTCCGTACTTTCGCACCAGGTCACGCACCGAGATGCTCCTCCCTCCGCTCGGCGTGGCCGCTCTCGCGGCGCAGCTTCGCCGGCTCGGGCTGCAGGCCAGGGTTTTCGATTGCACTTTCGGCACGCACGAGCGGCTGCAGCGAGAGCTGAGCTCCTATGAGCCGCACATCGTGGGCATCTACTCTATGGTCAGCCTCACGGGTAACTCGCTGCGCATCGCCGAGATGGTGAAAGCGAGGCTTCCCGGCAGTCTGCTCGTCGCCGGCGGTCCGCTGCCCACGGTGTTCCCGGGCCGTTACGCGGGCCACTTCGACGCCGTGTTTCGCGGTGAGGCCGACTTGAGCTTCCCGCACTTCTGCCGGGACTACTTCGCGAGCGCAGCCGGACGAATGACATTGGCAGACCTTCTGCCTCTTTCGGCCTACGCGGGGCTGTGCATCGACCATCCGGCCTTGACCGTCCATAACCCCGTCGTGCATCACTCGCAGAGTGAGCTCGAGACCTTTCCCCTGCCAGACCGCAGCGGCTTCGACCACGCCGCCTACCAGAGGGTCTGGCAGCAGACCACCGGCACCAAGACCACGTCGCTCATCGCGACCTTGGGGTGCCCCTACGCCTGCGACTTCTGCTCCAAGCCGATCTTCGGCAACGTGATCCGGCGGCGCGACCTCGACATGGTCTTCGCCGAGATCGATCAGATCCAGGCTCTGGGTTACAACGCTCTGTGGATCGCCGACGACCTGTTCACGCTGAGCCCCCTCTACCTCGAGGAGTTCTGCCGGCGCATGGCGGGGCGACACGTCACCTGGAGCTGCCTGTCACGTGCCAACGGCATCGACGAAGCGACGGCGCGGCTCATGAGGCAGGCGGGCTGCCGAAGGGTCTATCTGGGGCTGGAATCCGGCAGTCAGAGCACGCTCGAGCTCATGAACAAGAAGATCACCGTTGAGCAAGGGGTGCGCACCGCCGAGGTGTACCGCCGGGCGGGCATCGGAGCAGCCGCCTTCTTCATCGTCGGCTACCCGGGAGAGACCGCCTGGTCCATCGAGGAGACATTCAAGCTCGCTCTGACCCTGCCTCTCGACGAGATCTCGTTCAACGTACCCGTGCCCCTGCCCGGCTCGCGCCTCTTCGAACGTCTGGGCAGCCCGGACGAGGGCAGAGACTGGACGTGCGAGAACGAGGTCACGTTCGTCTATCCCACGGAGATCGACGAGCGCTGGCTGCGCCGTAGAGTCGAGCAGACCATACGGGCGTTCGCGCGCAAGAAGGTGCGGGATCGGCTGCCGCAGGCCTCAGCGCAGGTGCCGCAGCGCCCAGTCGGAAGACCTGTCAAACAGGCGTAGCGCCACCGGGGCCGAGCGCCCCAACCGTCTTCCGAGCACGAAGCGGGCGTGGCCCTTGAGCAGGCCGAAGCGCATCTTCAGCTCCGACACGTCGGCGTCGAACGTGAGCACGTGGTCGAGCAGCAAGATCGTGTCGCGTGGTCGCCAGGCACGCGTGTGACGGTCGCCGACCCGCTCGAGAAGGGCCGTGCCCGGCAGAGGGTACGGCATCGTAAGGCCGAGGTAGTCGAGGGGCAGCGAGCCGGCGAAATGCAGTGTGTCGAGCACCGTGTCGTCGGTCTCGCCGGGATAGAAGAGGATGAAGAAGGCCCCCACCTCGAGGCCGGCGGAGTGCGCCGCCTCCACGGCTCGACGCGCCTGCGCCGTGGTGATCTGCTTGCGCATCAGGCCCAGAATGCGATCGTTGCCCGACTCGATGCCGAAGAAGATCCTGAAGCAGCCGGCGCGTTTCATCTCTCGCGCCAGCGCCAGGTCGAAGGTGTCTACGCGAGCGAGGCACTCCCAGGGTACGTGCAACCCGCGGCGGCCTATCTCCCGGCCGATCTCGAGCACCCTCTCGCGCTTCATGGTAAACACGTCGTCGGCAAACGAGATGCGTTCGTAGCCCAGCGCCAGGGCCTCTTCGAGCTCATCGATCACGCTGCCCGGCGACCTCTCCCGGTAGGAGCCCCCGAACACCACGTTGCTGCAAAACTCGCAGCTGAACGGACAGCCACGGGTGCTCATCACCGTGGTGATCGAGTAGCCGTACTTCTTCCGGCCGAAACGGATGTACTGCTCGTTGGGAAGCAGATCACGGGCCGGAGGCGGAATGCTGTCGAGGTCGTGCGCAAAGGGGCGCGGCGGGACCTCTGCCGGCGGCGAGCCACCGTCTCGCCGGCAGACGACCCCCAGCACCGCGCCCATATCGCCACCCGACTCGTACGCGGTAAGTACCTCGCACAGGGTCTGCTCGCCCTCGCCACGAACCACGACGTCGAAGTGCTCCAGAAACGCGCCCGGGTCACAGCTCGGCAACGGCCCGCCGGCGACCAGCAGGCCGCAGCGGCCGCGCAATGCCCGGGCAAAGCCAACACTATCCTCCAGCATCGTGGCCAGGCAGGAGATGCCTACCACCTCGGCGCGCGCCGCGATGGCCCGCCGTACGGCTTCGTCGCGGCTCATGAACGTGCAGTCGAGAAGCTGCACGTGGTGGCCCGCCTGCCGCAGGCTGGCGGCCACATAGGCCACGCCGAGTGGGGGAAAGCGGAACCGCGAGCGGTCGCGCGGACGCCCGAAGAATGGGTAGATGAGCAGCACCGTAGTCATGGGATGCGCGCGATGGCCACGTCGTAGCTGAAGCTCCTCGCGGAAGAGCTCAACGAGTAGCCGAAGCCGCACCAGGCCAGGCGCTCGCCAACCAGCTCCCTGCCGCGATACAACCGCGCTCCCTCCACTTGCTCCAGGGTAAACGCCACTCGGGCGGTGGCGCTCAGCAGCGAGGCCTGGGCCGCCGCCACCCGGCTCCAGGTGCCTATCTCGGCACCCCGCAGGCGGGCACCGTCCGAATCCGTGTAGCGGTCGAAGTGCAGCGCGCCCAGCTCATTCATCACCACTACCTCGGTGATGCCGTCGTCGGGCAGCCCGGCGAAGTCGACGGTGATGCGCACGGCTCCCCGGCGGTTGCTCAGGCTATAGGCTACGCCCAGCACGGCACGAGTCTCGGTCTCCTCGAAGGTGGTCACCCACCCGCACGTGTGCCGCACCGCGTTGGAAGAGGCTGTCAGCGCGCGGCGCAGTGGTGGGCAGCGACGGTGCAGCGCCGCGAGCGAGTCTCTGAGCGTGTAGAACGCCCGGCTGGCCGGGCCGCCGCCGCCGGCTGCGGCGAGCCGCTCCACGAGGTTCATCTCGAAGGTAGCGGCGGCGCCCCACGGCGCGCCTTCTCGCGGCCCGGTAAGCCGCACGCCTCCGGGAAAGATAGTCTGGGCGCCGCGCTTCAAGATGGGCACGCCGAACCCAACTCCTTCCTCCACCAGATCATCGCCGTCGCGGCGCAGGAGCAGCCCCTTGGGCAGCCGTGCGACCGGGTATCCATCCGCGCATGACGGCTGGTCGGCGATGCTCAGCGAGAGGTCGCCGTAGAGGGGGGTGCTCAGCTCCACGGCGCCAGACTCCCCGCGGCAACGCCGGGAGCGCGTTCCGGTACCGCCAGCGCACTGCTCCTCCTCAAGCACTTGACCACTACCCACCACCCCACCATTTGCCAGGCCACCACGAGGGCGGCCCTCACGGCCAGCTCGGCGGTGCCGTACCTCGCCGCGAGGTCGAGCGCTTCCCTCATGGCGCCCGGAGCCGCGACCCAGAGAAGCTGCAGTGGCGAGGCGTTGAACACGGTGAACACCAGGGGGATAACCCAGAGCGCGGTGAGGACCCGCCTGTCGAGCTCGCCCAGCGAGGCCAGGATGAGGAAGAGTGGGAGGAGCAGAACCACGTTGGGCTCCGCCAGCCAGGTGCGCGTGAGGAAGAAGACGAGCGTCAGGGCGATGCTCTTCTTGACGAGGTCGTTGAAGTCGCCGATGCCGCGCCGCAGCAGAACCAGAGCTACCGCCAGGGCCGGGATCCAGACGAGGCCTAGAAGCCACCAGTGCCCCTGCAGCGGCGACGAGTCGCGCGCCAGCCTGACGACCGTCATGAACGACATCGTGCCGTTCATCGCGAACTGCGCGTTGAGCTGGCGTAGCGGGCTGGCATCCCATCCGAGGATGAGAAACGGGGCCACGTAGAAGGCTAGCACGCCGGCGACGAACACCGTCGCGTAACGTAGCGCCCGGCCGGCCGAACGGCTCAGCAGATAGGCAAGGACGGCCAGCACCACGGGCAGGGCGGTGGGTTTGACACAGACGGCGAAGGCCAGCACCAGCGCCGAGCTCGTGAGACGCCGCGCAGCGACGAGCGCGAGGGCCGCCACGGTGAGTAGCGCGACGATCGCGTCGATCTGGCCCCAGGCGGCACCGGCGTAGAGCAAGAAGGGGTTGAGAAGCAGGAAGACCCAGGCCTTGCGGCATGCGGCCGGCGCGGCGCCACGCTGTTTCAGGACCGCGGCGACCAGGAACGCGAGCCCCACGGTGGCGGCGATCACCGGCAGCTTGATGGCCAGGTTGTAGACGAAGAAGTTGTGCCCAACGGCGTAGGCCCCCCCGTAGACGAGCCCGAGCAGGAGGGGCCACGGCGGTGGATACCCCACCGTAGAGACTGCCTGGAACGACACGTGATGGAACACCGCGGTGAGATTCTGGGCCACGTAGGGGCTGTGCCCATGGGCTACCTGATAGCCGGCCGCCATGAAGACGCGCGTGTCGAGCGAGTGCCCGAGGAGCAGCCCAAGCGCGAGCTGCACGACGATGCTGGCGAGCAGGATCAGCCGGTCGCGTGGCCCCTGCGGAGGCATGCGAGCCTACCTCGCACCGGGCACGTATCCGATGACGTACACGGCCGCGCCCAGCGCCGTGGCGAGCATGTAGAGCGTGTAGGAGCTGCGCATGAAACGCTTGTAGTTGGTGAAGCGCAGAGCCCTGGGCACGAGGACCTCGTTAGCGCGCAGGACGATGAACACGCCCAGCACCACGCCTATCGCCCCGACGACGGCGTGGGTCGTGGCCACCGCGAACAGGCGCTCGCCCAGCCTGGCGGGGATCGCGGGGGCAATATTCACGACGAAGGATCTGATCATCCAGGCGGCGGCGACCACAGCGCTCAGGGTGGCGGCCGCCGTCTGCACCCAGCGGTGGGCCACGAAGTGCCGGCCGACGGCCAGCCGCCAGCCAACTGTGAAGAGTACCGCCGCGGTCACCATGAGGACGAGCGAGACTCGTGCGCCGAGAGGCGCCTTGACGGTAACGTTCACGGCGACCCCGAGCGCGGCGCTCACAGCGATTCCGAGCGCGGCGCTCACAGGAACCCGCGCAGCCGGCGCGCCGCTCCGTTGGCGAGACTCAGCTCGAGGGGAAAGCGGAAGTACCGGTGGCGCCAGCGGTACCGCGCGGCGCGGTTCATGGCGGCGTAGCCGGCCCTGAACGCGAAGCCATGCTCGACGATGCGCGAGCGCGGATAGAACGCGTACCGGGTGACGGCAGAGATCGCCCGCAACTTGTTCACGTAGGCCTTGGCGTGCCAGGGCGGCTGAAAGTGAAACACCTCCACGTCGCCCCATTCCTCGAGCGACTGCGGCGGCCGGAACTCCGCTGCGAACGTCTCCAGCAAGGGGCTCGGGAAAGGCGTGTAGAGGAAAATCCCATAGTGCTGCGTGCGCGGGTTTACCGCGGCCATCTTGTCCATGAGGTCGAACGTCTGCAGCATGTCGTCGTACGTCTCGCCCGGTAGACCGCACAGCCACGAGGCGAAGGGGTCGATGGAGGGTGCCCACTTGTGCAGGTTCTCCACCGACCGCAGGATCTCGTCGGCCGTAACGTCTTTGCTGACGAGCTCCTGCATGCGCCCCGAGCCGCTCTCTCCGCCGAAGTCCAGCTCGACGCAGCCGGCGCGCTCCACGAGGCGCACGAACTCTTCGTCGTAGGTGGCCAGATAGTCGAAGCGGCAGTTGGCGCGCCACGAGAACTTGAGGCCACGCCTGAGGATCTCGTGGCAGATGTCTTCCACCCGCGTCTTCGACACGAAGAAGTTGTCGTCCACAGGGTCGATGATCTTCACTTGCGGGAAGCGCCGCAGCACCCATTCGATTTCGTCGACCACCCGCGGCGCGCTCTTGCCTCGCCAGCGACGCCGGTTGAACGTGCTGTTGTAGCAGAAGCCGCAGCGGTGGGGGCAGCCCCGGCTGGTCTGGACGTGAAACCGGCCCGCCTGCAGGGTGGGATACCTGTCGAGCTGGAGCAAGTCGTAGGGCAACTCGATGGGGATGGCGTCGAGGTCGACCACACCGGCGGCGGGCGTGCTGGTCACGGTCGCGCCGGGCGCCGCGCTCTTGTAGGTCAGGCCGTTCACGGCGGCCAGCGACTCTCCGGCCGCCAGCCGGTCGGCCAGGTCCGCGACGATCAGCTCGCCTTCACCGCGTACCACGACGTCCACGAGCTCGCTGACCGCGGCCTGTTCGGGGAGCAAAGTCGGGTGCACGCCGCCCCATACTATCGGGCAGCCGGGTCTCTCGGCGCGGACTCTGGCGGCGAACTCCAGCCCATAGCGGATCTGCTGGCCGCTCATGCAGGTCACACCGACGAACAGCGGGTCACCGATGGCGAAGCCGCGGTAGTCCTCCAGCCGCATATCGAAGATGCGCGCGCGGTAGCCGCTACGCTGCAGCGCGCCGGCCACATGAAGAAGCTGCAGGGGAACTTGCGGGTCGGGAGCCTTGTACCTGCCGGGGAAGACGAGAAGAACGTCGCCCCTTGGCGCGCGATCGGTAGTGCTGGCGTCACACGTACCCATCTGGAGACTCCAAACGACTCAGTTCGGACGCGGCCGGCGCCCCCTCGGCAAGCCTGTCCCGGCGCGCCGGCCCGAACCACGTTGCAAGCCTCCAACAGGGCAGACACTGAAACGGTTGGAGACCATATCAAACAGGTATGGTGCCGTCACGGCGGTCGTGGGGGAGCATGCCCGCTGCTCGATATTCTTAAGCCTGGGAGGCCACGATGGAGGAGCGCGTCGCAAGCACGCAAGATCTCAGCGACGGTCAGATGACGACCGTCCTCGTGGGCGGCAAGAAAGTGCTCCTGGCGCGCGTCGCCGGCCGCTTCTATGCGACCGCGGCGCGCTGCCCGCACTGGGGCGGCGCGTTGCCCGAGGGCACTCTGCACGAGACTCATCTGCTCTGCCCGCTGCACCAAGGCACCTTTGACGTGCGCAGCGGTGACCTGCTGGAACCGCCGCCGCTGGACGGCATCGCGGCCTTTCGCGTGCGCGTGGACGGTCCAGACGTCTACGTGGATCGCTCCGAGGAGCCCCTGCGCGGGCGCACCATGCCCATGTACGGCTGCAACCCCGCCGCCGACGCTAGGCTCTTCGCCATCATCGGTGGCGGAGCCGCGGCGGCGGCGGCCATAGAGGCCCTGCGCCAGGAGTGCTTCGTGGGCCGTATTCTGGTGATCAGCCCCGAGGACCGCTGGCCCTACGACCGCCCCAACCTGAGCAAGGACTACCTGGCCGGCGAGGTTGAGGGCAAGTGGCTGCCGCTGCGCGCAGCGGAGTTCTACGAGGAGAACGTGATCGAGCGTGTCGTCGGCCGGGTGACACGACTGCACGTCCCGAGCCGCACCATCACGTTCGCAGACGGCGGCACGGTGACACCCGACGGTGTGCTCATCGCGAGCGGCGCCCGCGCGCGGCGCCTGAAGGTGGCGGGCGCCGACCTGCCCGGCGTGCACACTCTGCGCTCCTGGGAAGACGCCGACGCCATCATCCTCAGCCTGCACGGCGCGCGCCGAGCCGTGGTGATCGGCGCCAGCTTCATCGGTCTGGAGGCCGCCGCGGCGCTCACGCACCGCGGCCTCGAGACCACCGTGGTGGCGCCCGAGGCCACGCCCTTCGAGCACGTCTTGGGCGGCGAGGTGGGCAGCGTCGTGCGCACAGTACACGAGGAGCACGGCACGCGGTTCGCGCTGGGTCGCGGCGTGAAGCGCTTTCTGGGCGACGCCACCGTCTCCGAGGTCGAGCTCGACGACGACACCAGGGTGGCTGCCGACCTCGTGGTCGTCGGCGCCGGCGTGGATCCCGCGAGCGATTTCGTCAGCGGCGTCGCCCGCGACCGCGACGGCGGCCTGCCGGTGGACGAGCAGTTACGCGTGGCGCCCGGCGTCTGGGCGGCTGGTGACGTGGCTCGCTATCGCGAGCCCCACACCGGCCGAGACGTGCGCATCGAGCACTGGCGCCTGGCCGAGCAGCACGGCCGTGCCGCGGCCCGGGCCATGGCCGGACGGGCTGAGCCCTTCGCCGGCGTGCCCTTCTTCTGGACGCAGCACTTCGAGCTCGAGCTGGGCTACGCCGGTGCTGGTCAGGGCTGGAAGGAGACGGTGGTCACCGGCGACCTTGCGGCGCGCGACTTCACAGCCTTCTACGTCGCGGATGGCACGCTGCTAGCTGCCTGCGGCACGCAGCGCGCCGAGCTTGGCGCTTTTATGGAGCTCATGCGCCTCGGCCGCCTGCCGGCCGCCGACGCGCTCCGCGGTCGCAGCCAAGCCGGCCTGCCGGGGATGCTCGCCGGGTAGCCCGAACTGCGGCCAGCTCGAAGTGGCACATCGCTATGCCCAGGTCGGCGCTGCCGGTCGGCCTGTCGTTATCGCGACTCCCGCGCGCGCTGGGCAAGGGCCAGCCGTGCCGCTCTCACCTGCGGCGTCCCCGCACCCGCCCCAAGACCCGCCAGGCCACGCAGAGTGGAGAATCCGTACGAGTCAACCGGCAGACCCGGCGGCCAGTCGGGGCGGTGTTGCCGTTGAGCGCCCTTGGCCACCACGCGCAGCCAGTTGTGCCCCACGGTGACCTGAGGGTTACCGGCCCAGTCGACGGCGCGGACCGCGACACGATAGGTGCCGGGGCGCAGGTTGCAGTAGAAACGCAGCCAGAAGTAGCTCGGCGAAGGCTCCATGCTCCAGTTGCCGGCGCGCTCGACGAAGCGCTTCGCCACATGCCCCTTACCGTCACGTACCGTGATGGTGGCCCGGGCCACGCCGCTCGTGCCATCGCTCGCCATGAAATACAGCAGGCCTTCCTGGTGGGCGTTCACAGTGCTCTTGCGCGGCGCCGAGCAGGCCGGTCCGAGTGTGTCGATGGTAACCACCCGCAACTCGGTGGCCTCCCGGTTGCCGGCGTTGTCGGTCGACCGGTAAAGGATGGTGTGGCTGCCGTCGTTGGAGTGGTCGGCCGGCGCGTCGACGGTAATGTTCGCGCCCGCTCGCCAGGTGGTGCCGCCATCGGTGCTGTACTCGGTGGAAGCGACCCCGGAGCCGCCGACGTCGTTGGCCAGCAGCCGCACCGTTACCGGCGTGTGCGAAGGATTCGGGGCGGCATGCTGGTCGACGGTCGCCGGGGCGGCCGTGTCGCCGCTCGCATCGAGCGTGGAGACGAGGAACCCGTAACCGAAGGCCCACACATGCTGCGGGTCGCTGGCGGCGATAGCCCTCACGCCGCTGCCACCGGCTACCTTCTGCCAGGTGGCCCCGCCGTCGGCGGTTGCGAACACGCCGTTGTCTCCACCTATCCAACCGTGCTGGGCGTCGCTGAAGCGGATCGTGGTGGCAAGAATGCCCGCCGCCGAGGGGGCGCGCGTCCACGTCTTGCCGCCGTCGCCGGTAGTGAGCACCCAGCCCGTCTCGACGCCCGTGTCCGCATCGACGGCAGTGCCAACGGCCCAACCCGTGTTGGCGTCGAGAAACTGCAGGCCGGTGAGGGGCGGCGCGCCCTCGGGAAGCGACTGTCTCGTCCAGGTGAGACCGCCGTTGCTGGTGGCGAAGATCGCGGCGACATCGTCGTTCTCGACCGGCTCGTAGCTGCCGGCAACCCAGCCGGTAGAGGCGTCGCGGAACTGAACGGCGCCGAGCGCGGCGTTGTTGGCCACATAGAGAGGCACCCAGGTGACGCCGCCGTCTGTGGTGCGTTCGAGGCACGTGGCTGCCCCAGCGCCAAAGGGAAACGGATCGTTACTGATGGCCCAACCGTTGGTGTCGTCGACGAAATCGACGCCCGAGAGCTCGCCACCAAGGTTGGACATCTGCGGGGTCCAAGTGACGCCTCCGTCCGTGGTGTGGAAGATCACACCGCCGTCCCCCGTCTGGTCGACGCTGCCCACTACCCACCCGTTGGACGCATCGGGGAAGCAGACCCCGGCGAAGCTGCTGGCCCAGCGCACCGGCGTGTCTTGCTCGGCCCAGCGCGTGCCGTCGGTGCTGTGCAGCAGTGCGCCGTTGGACTCCACCGCCCACAGGTCGGTCGGTGAGACCACAGACGCGCCCGTGAACGTGTAGTCCTGGCCGGAGCTGGCCGCCCGCCACGTAGAGCCACCGTCTGCCGAGATGATGATTCCCATGCCGACCGCGCACACCGCGTTGCCGTGGCTCGCGATCGCCCAGGGCGACGCGGGAGCGTCGATCGAGGATGTGCGCCAGTGGCGCCCGCCGTCAGTGGTGTGCTGTAGCACCGTGCCGGTTCCATCGCTGATGCCCATGAAGTAGTAGCCGTTCGCGACCAGCCACGCGCTCCGTGGCCCGCTAGCCTCGATGCCGGTAGCGCTGGAATCCACATTCGCGCACCGGCGCCAGCGGGCCCCACCATCGTCGGTAGTCAGAGCTACGGAGCCCCCTTTGTTGGTGTCGTAGGCCAGCATCCAGCCGTGCCGCCGGTCGTAGAACGCGACCTGCGTCACGGAGTCGCTAGACGGCAGTCCGCTCACCTGAGGCGTCCAGCGGGACCCGCCGTCTACGGTCTTCCACAGGCGACCGCCGTCGCCGGCGGCCCATCCATGAGTGGCATCCACGAAAGCGCACGTTACGGGACCCTTGTAGCCCGGCAGGGCGGACCGCTGCCAGGTACCGCCGCCGTCGGCACTGCGTAGCACGGCACCGTCGGTGGTGGCCACCCAAAGGTGCGTCGCATCGACGAAGCTGACGTTGTCGAGCCCCTTGGCGAGGGCCGCGGCCGGCGTCTTGTCGGCCCATATAGCTCCACCGTCGGTCGTGGTCAGAACCGCGTCGCCACAGACCGCGCCGTTCTGCCCGTCCGCGAAGCTCACCGACCGCAGGTCGGCGCCGCTGCCGGTGGCCTGGGTTGTCCAGGTAGCGCCGGCGTCGCCGCTGTGCAGCACGAGCCCGCCCGAACCCACGGCCCAGACATCCTTGGCGGTCGCAAAGGTCACGTCGCCAAGACCGTCGCCGCCCGCCGGCTGGGGCATCTGCCAATACCAGCCCTGGGTGCCGTCCGGCACCAGGGCCAAGGCCGACCCGGCGAGGCACATCAGAACGGCGAGCGACACCAGGATGGCGGCGATGAATGGTGCGCTGCGAGGCATCGTGACCTCTCTGCCAGGGCATGTTGACCGAGCCCGGCGCGCGGCGAGCGGCGCCCTGCGGCGTATGTGCGCCGGCATCAGTGCACCACCAGACGATTGGTAGCGATCGCGGTCTGCCGGTTGCCCGCAGAGTCCGTGGCCGCCACGGAGTACGCGTAGCTGCCGCGTGCCAAACGACAGACAAAGCGATACACAAGCGACGCATCTACGGCGCGGTGGGTCAGCACCGCCCTCCTCACCACCGCGCCGCGGCCTGTTCTGACCACGATTGTGACCGTAGCCCAGGGGCTGCCGGGGCGAGGGTCGTTGACGCTGAAGCGCAGGGTGACCTCATGCCCTTTGACCACGCTCGCCGCGTGCGGAGCCTGGGGCGCCGGGCGCTGCGTGTCGATGCGCACCTTGCAGGCGAGTGCGCTCTCTACGTTGCCGACGTTGTCGACGGATCGGTAGAGCACTCTGTGGGAACCGTCGGCGCTGTGATCGGATGGTGCGGCGATGGTAACGGAGTTGCCCTGGATCCAGGTCGCGCCACCGTCGAGCGAATACTCGGTGTAGGCCACGCCGCTGCCGCTGCCGTCTGTAGCCGTCAAACGAAGCGTCACGGGCGTCTTGTGCCAGCCGGTGACACCGCCCTGCACGAAGGTCATGGGCGGCGTCACATCGGTGCTTACCGCGAAGCTGGCGCCGTCGGCGCCCAGGGGGAGCGTGACGTCCACGGGCGAGCCGTCACCGTTGATCATGTCGATGCGCGTCCAGTCGTAGCTGCCGATCGGTTGGCCGCCGACTGTGCAGGTGCTGAAGTTGCAGCGCTTAAAGTCGGCGAGTTGGACCACGCCGGAAGACGACGAAGGAGACTCGGCGATGACCTCGGCGGAGGCCAGCTCCGGCAGCACGCTCATGAATTGCACCGTGCTGAACGACGCTCCGCTCGTGTGGTTGACGAGGCTGAGGGTGAAGGTCGCCGGGCTCGACCACGTAACCGTGCCGGTCAGCACGTCGCCGGGACGGATGGCCATGCCGATGGTTATCGGGGCGAGGGGATACATCTCGTACCAGGCGTCATAACCGATCGCACCCTCGCTGTAGCCCTCGGTGCCGATCTGCTCGACCGTGCTGGACCCATCGCCGTCGAGACCGACCCAGAAAGCCGAGTCCGAGAACGCGGAGCCGCTGGAGAGGACGCGCGGCTGTGTCCAGGTGGCCGTGACCGTCGTAAAGGGCCCGCCGGTAACATCGTAGCCCGACCAATTCAGAGACTGAGTGTCGGTACCCATCAGGGGGTGCGTATGGGTGAGCGGACGCGCCTGCGGAGGGCTCTCGGTGCGAACGGCTGCGCGGGCGGCCTCAGCCGCGGCGGGCAGCAGTGCCGCCAGGAGAACAGTCAGCACGGCGTAGCCTATCCCGACTCGCCACCGCTTCATTGCAGCCCCCCATCGTTGTGCGCAGCCACTCCGTGCAGGCCCCGGCAAAGCTGCGTCTAGCTCCTTGCGCGATTCTAGTACGTCGCGTTGACGCCGTGCCACCATGTTGAGCGAACGTGCTCTCTTGCCAGCCAACACTCTCAGCTTTCTCTCAGCTTAGCCTCGGCCGATCGGGGGATTCTTGTGGAAGAAGCACAGCACTCTTACAGCGACCGAGGGCGAGCCTGCCGTCGAGGCAACGCGGCAGCGCCGAGCCCATGTGAGGGACAGTCATGAACGAGATCGATCTACCTCCTGAGGCGTTTCCCGAAAGACCGGCCGAAGATCCGGGTCGAGGTGGCGGGTCTGCACCTAGGCCTCGGCGCCCCAGACGAGCCGGCCTCCTGGTCGCGCTCGCGGCAGCATGCGCAGTCGCCGTCCTCCTCGCCGCCATCAGCCTCGGCCATCTCTTCGGTTCGCCGGTACCCACCTCGGCCACACTGCCGTCTGGCGCGCCCGGCACGTCGTCGTCCACGAGTCGGGTGACCAGCGCTTCGTCCGCGGCGACCACCTCGACCATCGCGGCAAGGGTCGACCCCGGACTGGTCAACATCAATGTGGTATTCGGCTTCTCCGGAGGTCGCGGCGCCGCCACGGGCATGGTGCTCACGCCCTCGGGTGAAGTGCTCACGAACAATCACGTCGTGCTCGGCACCACCAAGATCAGCGTGACCGACATCGGCAACGGCCGGACGTATTCGGCGACCGTCGTGGGGTACGACCGCACCAGCGACGTCGCGGTGCTGCAGCTGCAGGGCGCCAGCGGCCTGCAGACGGTGCCCTTGGGCAACTCCTCCACGGCGGCCGTCAGGGATCGCGTCACGGCCCTCGGCAACGCCGGAGGCACCGGCGGCACACCCAAGGTGGCGCGTGGCTCGATCATCGCCTTGCAGCAGAGCATCACCGCCGCCGACCCGGGGGGCGGCAACGCTCAGCGGCTGAAGGGGCTCCTCGAGACCAACGCGGCTATCCGGCCCGGCGACTCCGGCGGACCCCTCACAAACAGCAGCGGCCAGGTGATCGGCATGAACGCGGCGTCGTCGGCCGGCTTCACCGTGCGGCCCTCCGTTACCCAGGGGTACGCCATCCCGATCAACGAGGCCGTCGCCATCAGCCGGCAGATCGAGGCCGGCGCGGCCTCTGCCACCGTGCACGTCGGGCCCACCGGCTTTCTGGGCGTGGAGATCGTTCCCTCGGCACAGCTTGGCGGAGGCTTTGGTGGCTCGAGCACATCGCAGCCCTCCGGAGCACTCGTGGGCGGCGCCCTGGCTGGCTATCCGGCTCAGAAGGCGGGCCTGTCGCAAGGCGACGTCATCACGACCGTGAACGGGCAGGCTGTTACCTCGCCTACGAGTCTCAACGATCTGCTGTCGACTCATCATCCGGGCGACACAGTGCAGCTTCAGTGGCTTGATCCTGCCGGGCAGACGCACACCGCCTCGATCAAGCTTGCCAGCGGCCCGCCGGCCTGACACAGACACGCCGACCGCAATCCGGTGGCGCCGGCCCGCGGCGATCAGCGCCGGGCCGGCGCCACCGGTCATATCGCGCTCAGGTCGCCGGGCGTCTCACAGGCGACGGCACCCCGGCGGCTTGCTGCCGTGGAGCTTTGGTGCGAGTCTCTTCGCGGATCGCAGTCGGATCCGGCGCCCTGGTCGCGGGCGCCCCGCAAACGAGGGAGGCTGGAATACACCATGGCGGTATTGCTTGACTCAGCATCGGTGGATGATGCCGCGAAGGCCGCGGCGCTCGGCTTCGTCTCAGGCATCACCACGAATCCCACGCTCATGGCACGCGAGACGACGCAACCTCTGGCGCATCTCAGCCTCCTGCTGACCGCCTTTCCCCGTGGTCCGCTGTGCTATCAGCCCACCAGCAGCTCGTTTTCCGAGCTGATCGACGAGGCTCGGGCGGCCGCGTCTACGGCGCCCGAGCGCATCGTGATCAAGCTGCCGGCCACGCTGGATGCCATCCGCGTGGCGCCCATCCTCGTCGGAGACGGCCTGCGCTGCGCCCTCACCGCCGTGTACTCGCCGGCCCAGGCGCTGCTCGCCCACGAGGTCGGCTGCGTGTGGGTGATCCCGTACGTTGACCGGGCGGCCAGGCTATCGGGCGGTGGCCAGAGGATCGTCGAGCCGCTGGCGGCGATCCTCGAACGCCTGCAGAGCAGCACCCGCATCCTCGCGGCAAGCCTCAAGAGCGGCCCCCAGGTGGTGGAGTCCCTCTTGCAGGGGGCACACGATGTGACCGCGCCGCTCGAAGTGCTCGTGGGCCTGCCCGTACATCCTCTCAGCGAATCCGCCGTGCGGGAGTTCTCGGAGTCCCAGGCCGGCTCGTAGCTCGAAGGGGCCGCCGGCGCCCCTCCTCACACAGATCCCCCCAGAGCCGCGACGGACGCCGCGCGAAACTCCTCGAAGCGCCGCCGCGTGTAGAGCTCATAGAGCAGCGGCCGGCGCTGAGGGGGGCGCGTGTACTCGTGTGCCGGCAGCAGTCGAGATGGCTCCCGTCGCCGCCTGCCCGCCCCCCATGCCAGCGCCAGCAGTGGCATCAACGAGGGCAAGAGCTGGCTCGCGTTGGCCAACGCCAGGCGACGACGTAGCCCCAGCGCATCGTCGTTCAGAAGCAGTGTGTCAAAGGGCTGCGCGCAGGTGCCGGCCGCCGGCCGTGGCGCCTGCACCGCGAGGCCGGCGCCGGCCCGCCGATAGAGAGGGAACTCTCGCGCCCGCAGGTCGGGCCGGCGCATGCGCGCCAGGGCGACCGCGAGGTTCAGCGCGTCATGATCGGGGTGCCCGCCCTCGAAGGCCGGCACGTACACGACCGGCTCATGCCCTCGGTCCGCAGCGCGCGGGTCCAGCAGCGCCTCGAGCTCGTCGGCGATGAGATCCACCCAGAACACGGCCCTTTGATCGGGCAACCCTAGGTCTCGCCAGGCCGCCAGGGCCGGCGTAAGTAGCCGCCGCACGTGCTCACCCTCGGCCAAGCGGCGGCGGGGGCTGGCCAGCCCACCGGAGGTAGCCCAGAGCAGGCGTATGGATCGACCTTCGCGGAGTGCCCGGTGCAGATGACCGGCACAGAACACCTCGTCGTCGTGGTGCGCCAGGGCGAAGACCGCCGGGCCCAGCTTGGGGCCGGCGCCGGCGGCCGAAGATCCCAGCGGGGCGCATGACCGGGCAGGACTCACAAGGCGATAGTGCGGTACACGTCGGAGAGACGCTCGAAAGAGGCCGGCCAGGTGTGCGTACGGGCGTGCTCCCGGGCGTCGTGGCCCATGCGGGCGTGCAACTCGCGATCGTCCAGCAAGCGCTCCACCGCGGCGATGAAACCCATCTGGTCGCCCGGCGCCACCGACAAAGCCGTGATATCGCGCACCATGGCCGCCTCGGTCCCCGAGCCGGCGGTAACGACCGCGGGCAGCCCTGAAGCGGCGGCCTCGAGCACCGTCTGGCCGAACGTCTCGATTTGGCCCGGAAACAGGAACACGTCGGCCGAGGCGAAGATAGCCGCGAGCTCGACGCCGGTCTTGACGCCCAGGAAGGAGGCCTCGGGAGCGACCGCTTGGAAGCGGTCCCGGTCGGGTCCGTCGCCAACGATCACGAGACGCACGTCGTCGCGCTTGGCGCGCAGCGCGGCGTACACAGCCGCCAGCGCGTCCAGCCCCTTCTCGGGAGAGATGCGACCTACCCACAGAAGCACCGACCTGCCGTCTCCCAGCGCGTCGTGCAGTGCCTCATCGCGCCGCCTCGGGTTGAAGAGGTCGCAGTCGATACCTTGAGGGAACAGCTGCAGGCTGCTCTTCACACGGTGTTCGACGAGGTCGCCACAGGTTGCCTGTGAGGGACACAGCACGATGGCGCACTGGTCGTAGAAGACGCGCACATAGGCCCACAGGCTCTCCTTCAAGAAATGATCGCCGGTGAGGAAGAACCCCAGGTTGGGGAGGTCGGTGTGATAGGTGCCGATCAGCGGCAGATCGAGCGAGTTGGCGAGCAGCCAGGCGACCATGCCCACGGGCCCCGGCGTAGCCGCGTGGATCACGTCGACCTCGGTCTCCTCGCACCAGCGCAAGACCTCGAGAACCGGCAGCAGCGCAAGTGGGAACCCCGGGTACACGTCGAGCGCGCGCGAGTCGACCGCGGGAAACACCTCGCGCCCCGGCTCCGAACGGCGTTGCTTGCCGGCCGACACGAGCGTGAAGGGCCACTCGTGAGCGTTCGCGTGGTCGACGAGCTCGTGCAGTACCGCGCTGACGCCGTTGATCTCGTCGTAGGTATCGGTGAACATCGCGACTCGCGGAAATCCCTTGGCACTGGGCCGCGGCACCAAGTTACGCCCGGCCAGACGCTCGATGACCGCGCCGACGTGACGCCGCTGACGGGCGTGAAAGCCCGACGCGGTGAGATAGGGCAGCAGAAGACCCTGTGCTTCCACGATCGCCGCCAGGCGCTTCTTGTCGCTGCGTAGCGCGGTGGTGTCGAGACGCTCCGAGTCTCCCATCTGCTCGCGCAGAACCGACCGCCAGCTGTCTTCGACCATCGCCTGGAGCTGTTCGTGCGGCACGCCCTTGGTCAGGCTGTCGCCGCTCACCACGTCGGCGATGACCTCCGTCATGGCCGCCACGGTGGGCGAGCGCTTCGAACCCCTGCGCAGCCTCCTCGACGCCGAGACGACGGTGACCGCTCGCGCCGCCATGCGGCGCCCGCCCGGCCTCGCCAGTAGCTGCCAAGTGAGTGAAGACCGGGAGGCCTGATCTAGCAAGCGCTGCGCGATGCCGTTCTTCTTGGCGGTCCCGTTGAAAAGGAGGGCGACACCGTTGTGGGCAAGCCTGGCCGTGGAGCCGTAAGTCCCGCACGGACGTCCCGCGCCCTGCATGAGCGCAGTGAGGGCCGTGCCCCCTTCCGCCAGCAGAGGGATCGCCGTGTACGTTGCCCCCACGTCCAGACCGGCGTGGTCGTCGGAGCCGGCAAAGGCTCCGATCGCGCGCGGCGCGCCGCTGCCGTCACCCGCCGAGATCTGGGCGCGCAGGGCAGCCGAGCGCGCGACCAGGTCTTCCGCCAGCTCTCCCTCGGCGCGGCACGAAAGCCCGTTGCGAACCTCCCAGAGGTCGAACAGGACGAGCAGCGACTCGAGCTGTTCGGCGCGCAGGTCGCCAGTGACCAACGAGAAAGGGTGGGCGAGGCCGTGGGCCACGCCTTGCTCGCGAAGGTACGCGACGAGCTCGAACACGTTGAAGCGCAGCTCCCCGATCTCGGTGTGGTGCCGCTCGTTGATGCCCCATACGAGCACATGCACGTGCAGCGCCTCCGAAGGGAAGAAGGCCGTGACCTCCTCTCCGATGAAGAAGTCGCCGTGGTGCGCCAGCCGTAGCGCGCCCTCGATGGAGTTGTGGTCGGTGAGTGTGACGTGAGTCATGCCCCTGGCCTTGGCGAGGTTGTACACCGCCTCCGGGGCAGTGTAGGACTCGCTCAAGCCGATCTCGCCCGCGAGCCACATGTTGCGCGACGCGGAGTGCCGGGAGTGACAGTGCAGGTCGATCCGCGCCTCGCGACCCGAGGCGTAGGGATGGCCGGGATGTGGCTGTTCGATCAAGGCTTCCGACATGAGAGGCGGCTCCAGACGAGGCCAAACAACCCTACGCTAGCGGGCACGCGCGGGCAAACGTAGACCGCCCGCTTCCGCCTCCGGATGCGGTTGACACAGGGCACGCCGACCGGGAAGCTGAAGCGATGGCCCGTCTCTACGACAGGAGCTAGCCGTGTCGGAGCCGATCATTCCGGCTGCGGCAGCGGCAGCACCGCTGGAGCCCGGTCGGGCCTCGGGAGTGCCCCGGCTCATCGCGCTGGCCGTGGGCGTCTTCGCCGGCCTGAGCCTGGTCGCCGCCACCACCCCCGCTTGGGGAGGGCTGGTGGCCGGACTTCAGAACGGGCTCATCCCCGACTCTGCCGCCAGAGGCGCCGTGCGCGGCCTCGTGGTCAGTGTCTCGATCGGGATGCTCCTCCTCATGCGGGGCCTCGCGCGCCGGCAGCATCGCGCATGGCTGGCAGCCATGATACTCGGCGCCACCGCCACGGTGCTCTATCTCGTGCGTGATGCCGATCTGCCGTCGGCGTTCATCGCCTGCCTGCTTCTGTTCGTCCTCTGGCACTGGCGTCGCGAGTTCTACGCGGCGGCCTCGGTGCGGCGCCCGCTGCGTACGATCGCCAGCGCGTTGATCGCCCTGGCACTCATCTTCGCATTCGGCCTCGTCCAGGTGCTGCTCCATGGGACTCCCGCGGGCATCACGCTGTCCCTCGCGACGGCCATGAGCCGTGTCGGGTGGGGCATGGTCGGTCAAGACGTTACGGTAGCCGGCGGCGAGTTTTATAGTGACCTCGTGGCGTCGCTCACCACCGGCACGGTGCTTGTTCTGGCCGTCCTCGCCTGGGCTCTGCTACGGCCGCCAATGGGCGCCTCCACGAGCAGCGGCCGTGAGTGGGCCGAGGCCCGCAGGATCGTGGCGGCGGAGGGATGTGACTCCCTCGCCTACTTCTCGCTACGCCGAGACAAGCGATACTTCTTCGGCCCGCACCACAACGCGTTCGTCGCCTATCGCGCCGTGGCCGGCATCGCCCTCGTCTCCGGTGACCCGATCGGTGACGCGGCTGCTATTCCTTGGTTGCTGGAGCACTTCATGGCCTACTGTCGCGCGCAGGCTTGGCGAGTGGCCGTGATCGGCGTCGCCAGCGAGACGCAGGCGCTGTGGCAGGCTGTGGGACTGAAGACGCTCTATGTAGGCGATGAGGCCGTGGTAAGCACCGCCTCCTTCTCGCTCGAGGGCCGCGAGGTACGCAAGCTGCGCCAGTCGGTCAACCGGCTGGAGCGGCTCGGCTACCGGGCCGAAATGCGTCGCGCCGCCGAGCTCGACCCCTCCACGGTGGCGGCGATCGCCGAGGTGTCGCGCCTGTGGCGTGAAGGACAGCCTGAACGCGGCTTCTCCATGGCCCTCGATGAGCTCGGGCGACCCGAGCTCGGCGACACCCTGTTCGTGCTGGGACGTGACGCCGAAGGCCGCCTCGCCGGTTGCTTGCACTTCGTGCCCGTGCCGGCCAGCGGCGACCTTTCGCTCTCGGCCATGCGCCGACTGCCAACCACCCCCAACGGCTTCAACGAGTTCCTCGTGAGCTCGCTGCTGACCTGGGCACGCGAACGAGGAGTCAAGCGCGTCTCGCTCAACTTCACCGTGTTCGGCAGCCTGCTCCGTGACGAGGGCTCCGGGCCAGCCGCGCGCGCCGCGCGCGGGGCTCTGCGACTGGCCGATCGCTACGTACAGATGGAGCGCCTCCTCATCTTCAACCGCAAGTTCCGACCTGATTGGGTGCCCCGTTACCTGGCGGTGGAGAGCCGCGCCGACATACCGGCGGCGGCACTTGTGGTTCTGTATCTGGAGAACCTTCTGCCGCGGCCCGGCGGCAGCGGCCGGCGCCGGCGCGCCGCCGCGGCCCGCGCCGGCGACGCCGCCGGCGGCTTTGACGGTGACTCAGCGAGCCCTGGCCCACCGCCGGCCGAGATACGTCACGGCGGCCGCGAGTGCGAAAGCGACCACATGCTCATACCTGGCAAGGCCGTCGGAAATGATCGCCACCGCGACGATACTCGTAGTAGGGACGACCATCAGTAGGTAGCGCAGCCAGGCCTCTTGCGGCCGCGGCCTGTGCACGCCCGCCACGGCCAGCACCCCGAGAGCCGCGCACCACGTGAGCGACACGCCGAAGTCGGGCTCACGCTCGAGAGACACTACACTGGCCAGGTCGATGGCGGCGGCGACCCACACCGCGGCGTACACAAGCAGGGTACCGAAGAAGCTGGCGAGAAGAGCAGCCAGCCAGAAGAGACGCCCTCCCGCCAGCCGCATGGCGGCCACCCCCAGCACTGCCGTGGCCACCACCTGCGCGACCAGCGGGCCCTGGATCACGAAGAGGCTGGTGATCAGTGACCCTAGCCGTCCAAGAGCGATGTCGTCGGGGCTGGAGGCGAGCTCGCGCAGCGTCGCGGCGCCCTGCAGCCGCGCGTATACGGTGACCACGCAGGCCGCGATCAGATAGGCGAACAGCAGCCATTCCGGGAGGGAAGGCCGTTGGTGCGCCCGCGGCCACAGACCAGCCGATCGGCGGGCAGACGCCTTCGTCGTGGCGGAGACCCTCCTGCGATCGGTGCTCATGTGCACGCCGCTCATGCCCTCAGGGTAGGCTTGCCCACGGCCCGCCACAACCCTGCGCGCGCCACCAGGTATGGGCTCTGGCTGCCCGCATCCGCGAGAAGGAAAACCTTGCGCACGGGCTGTTCTACGCGGCCACCGGCCTCGCCGGCGCGGCCCATGGAGTGAGGGCCGCTCCGGTCGGGTAGACCGAACGCGGCTTCACGCGCGGGAGCCGTGTACACCTCCAGCTAGCGAAGGACGTCCTATGAGTGATCCCTACCGCCTGCCCCACACGGTCACGCCGAGGCACTACGCGCTGTCACTGGCCCCCGACCTCGTCACGAACCGTTTCGAGGGAACGGTCACCATCGCGATTACCGTCCACCAACCCGTCAGCGAGATCGTCCTCAACGCCGCCGAGCTCGAGATCCGCTCGGCGGTCCTGCACTCGGCCCGCGGCGAGCAGGCGGGCACGGTGACCCTGGACGCAGAGCTCGAGCGCGCCACCGTGGCCTTGTCGAACAGGCTTACGCCCGGCGACGCCACGCTCGTGGTCGCGTTTACCGGCACGATCAACGACGCGTTGCGCGGCTTCTATCGAAGCGTGTTCAGAGACGCCGATGGGCGGGAGAGAGTCATCGCCACTACGCAATTCGAGTCGACCGACGCCCGCAGGGCGTTCCCGTGCTGGGACGAGCCGGAGCATAAGGCGACGTTCCAGGTAAGCCTTCTGGTGCCCGACGGGCTGCTCGGCCTGTCCAACACCGCGGCCGTCGAGTCGCGCACCGTCGACGGCGGAACATGGGTGACGTTTGACCGGACGATGAAGATGTCTACGTATCTCGTGGCCTTCGTCGTCGGCCCTCTCGTGACCACTGCGACGGTAGACGTGGACGGGGTGCCGCTGCGTGTGGCGTGCGTGCCGGGCCGGGAGCATCTGGCCACCTGGGCCCTCGAGGCGGGGGCGCACGCGCTGCGCTTCATGGCTCAGTACTTCGCGATCCCCTATCCGGCCGGCAAGCTGGACCTGGTCGCCCTCCCCGACTTCGCCGCCGGCGCCATGGAGAATCTCGGCTGCATCACGTTTCGGGAGACCGCCCTGCTCGTAGACAGGGAGAATGCGAGCAGGAGCGAGCTCGAGAGCGTGGCCGAGACGGTCGCCCACGAGATCGCCCACATGTGGTTCGGCGACCTCGTGACCATGCGGTGGTGGAACGACATATGGCTGAACGAAGCGTTCGCCACGTTTATGGAGCTCACCACTGTCAACGACTTCCGGCCCTCGTGGGGCCGATGGGCCGCCTTCGTGATCGAGCGCAACGCCGCCATGGCCATCGACGGCCTGACCACGACCCGGCCCATCGAGTACGAGGTGGTGAGCCCCGACGACGCGCACGGCATGTTCGATGCCCTCACCTACCAGAAGGGCGCCGCCGTGCTGCGCATGCTGGAGCAGCACCTCGGTGCCGAGCGATTCCGTGACGGCATCCGTCTCTACCTCCACCGTCACAGCTACGGAAACACCGAGGCCGCCGACCTGTGGCGCGCCATCGAGGAGGCCACCGGAGAGCCCGTGCGCGCCATTATGGATTCCTGGATCCTCCAGGGCGGTCATCCACTTGTGAGCGCGGCCCTCACGGGCGACGACCTGCAGCTCTCGCAGTCCCGGTTTCGGTACCTTGCCACAGCCGACGACGCCGACGCGCGATGGATGATCCCGGTGCGCACGCGATCTCTCGAGAGCGGCACGCAGGCCGCCTTCCTACTCTCCGAGCGCTCCCTCGCGGTGCCGGCCCACAACAACACCGTGCTGGTGAACGCCGGCGGCTGGGGAGTGTACAGGACGAGTTACGAGCAGCCCCTGTTCGAGACACTGCGCGAGCGCTTCCCCGGCCTCGAGACGCTCGAGCGGCTCGCGCTGGCCAGCGATGCCTGGGCCATGGCCCTGGCGGGCCGCACGACGCTCACGGCGTTCGTCGACCTGGTCGCGCTACTCATGAGGGAGCGCAACCCGCACGTGTGGGATGTCGGGCTGGAGGGCATCGACGCGCTGCACCGCGCCATGGCCGAGGGTGCCAGAGTCACGCTCTCGGCCTGGGTGCGGGCTCTGGCCGGCCCGACGTTCGAGTCGCTCGGCTGGACGCCCACGTCCGACGAAGGCGAGGATGCCGCCCGTCTGAGGGGAAGGCTGCTCGGGTGCCTGGGGACCCTCGGCGCCGACCAGACCGTGATCGCCCGGGCTCGGGACCTGCACGCCGCCGTGCTCGCCGGTGAGGCGACGGTCGATGCGGAGCTCCTCGCGCCGATCGTGAGCACCGTCGCCTGGAACGGAGAAGCTGCCGAGTACGAGGTCTTCTGGGACAGGATCCGTCACGCCGCCACTCCCCAAGAAGAAGTGCGCTACCTGTACCGGTTACCGCTGTTCCCGTCAGCCGAGCTGCTACAGCGCACTCTCGACGCCACGCTCACGGAGGTCCGCCGCCAGAACGGTGCCTTCGTGATCGCCGGCTGTCTTGCCAACCGTGCGGCCGGGCGTCTCGCTTGGGACTGGCTGACGGCGCACTGGGACGATGTCGCCGACCTTATCGAGATCAGCCACGGCCGATTGCTGCAGGGAGTGGTGCGGCTCACCGACGCCGATGCCGTGCAGAATGTGGCCGTCTTCCTCGGCGAGCACCCCATCCGCAGTGCGCGCCGGCAGATCGCTCAGTACCTGGAGCGGCAGCAGATCAACGCCGCCTTCGCCGTGCGCGCTGCCGGCACAGACCTGCACCTCGCCGCGGGGCAGGAGTGAAAGCCACGCCGAGCGGTCACAATCTTCGGGACGCGCCCGCCGGCGTGCGAGCACGTGGGCCGTCCACCCGCGGCCTGGAGGCGGTTTGCTGAGCGACGGCGCGCCGTACACGCGATACTCCTCAACCGGCAAGCGACCCTCGCCACGGCCTGGGTGGCACCGCTGGCGCCGCCGTCTGGCGATTCTTGGGCTCGTAGTCTTTCTCGTCGCGGTGGCTCTTGCGGCGGGTCTGGCCGGTGTTGTCGCGGGCGCCACTCGCGGCATGCCTTCGCTCTCGCAGCTCATGTCTATGCCGGTCGCCCAGACCACCTTACTTTACGACCGCTACTCGCGTGTCATCGGCCAGGTGCACGGCGCCACCGACCGCGTGGAGGTCGGCAGCGCGCAGATCCCGGCAGGACTCAAAGCGGCCACCGTGGCCATCGAAGACAAACGCTTCTACAGTCACCACGGTATCGACTTCATAGGATTGGCGCGGGCGGCCCTCGCCGACCTGCGCGCCGGACGCGTTGTGCAGGGCGGCAGCACGATCACCGAGCAGTACATCAAGAACGCCTATCTGGGCAGCGAGGGCGGGCTCACACGCAAGATCCGCGAGGCCGTGCTAGCCTGGCAGCTCGAAGACATCTGGGGCAAGGACCAGATCCTCACCGCTTACCTCAACACGGTCTACTACGGCTCGGGCGCCTACGGCGTCGAGGCCGCCGCGCAAACCTTCTTCCATAAGCACGTGTGGCAGCTCGACCTGGCCCAGTGCGCGCTGCTCGCGGGACTGCCGCGTACGCCGAGCGGGTACTCGCCGGTGACCGACCCCGAAGATGCCCTGGCGCGGCGTAACCTGGTACTGCAGCAGATGCAGCAGCAGGGCCGCATCACGGCACCACAGGCGGCCGCGGCGGCGGCCACCAAGCTCAACGTATACGACCGACCGCCGGCGCCGATCAAGGGCCCGGCGGCCTACTTCGTGCAGTACGTTACGGAGCAGCTCGTGAAGCGCTACGGACTGCAGGCAACCTTCGAGGGCGGCTTGAAGGTGCAAACCTCGCTGGACCTGCGCATGCAGCAGGACGCGATCAAGGCGCTGACCAGCACCCTGCCGCCGGGCCCGGCCGGTGCGCTCGTGTCCATAGACCCCACCACCGGCTTCATCCGCGCCATGGTGACCACCACCGATTTCAGCAAGACGAAGTTCAACCTGGCCTGGCAGGCGCATCGCCAGCTAGGCTCGGCGATGAAACCCTTCGCGCTCACCGCCGCCGTGGAGAGAGGCGCCAACCCGGCGACCACCTACTACATCTCGCAACCCCTCCATCTCTACCTGGGAGCGGGTGCCGTGCCGCCGTACTGGAACGTGCGCACGTTCTCGAACACGTATGCCGGCCGGATCAGCCTCGTGCAGGCTACCTGGCTCTCCGACAACACCGTCTATGCCCAGCTCGCTGTCGACCTGGGGGCCAGGAACATCGTCGCGGTGGCCCACCACATGGGCATCCGCAGCAAGCTACAGCCCTACCCGTCGATCGTCCTCGGCACGGAGGCCGTGACCCCCCTGGAGGTCGCCGACGCGTACGCGACGTTCGCGAGCGAAGGCACGCGGCACCTGCCGCAGGCGATCGTAAAGGTCATCTTCCCCAATGGACGCACGGACGTGCCGAAGACTCCGGGCAAGCGAGCCGTGCCGGCCGGAGCTGCTTACGTGGTCGACAAGGTCCTCGAGGGCAACACCCGCTACGGCACCGCCGCCGCCATCCCCAGCTACTACTCGGGCATCGCCGCCGGCAAGACCGGCACCACCCAGAACTCCGCCGACGCCTGGTTCTGCGGCTTCAACCCCAAGCTGGCCACGGTGGTCTGGATGGGCTACCCAGAGGGCGAGACTCCGATGCCCGGAGTGCAAGGCGCGACCTACTGCGTGCCCGTATGGGGTAAGTACTACAACCTCGTGTTCGGCGGGCGGAAGATCCCCGACTTCGTGCAGCCGCGGGTCATGCCGGTATGGGTGCCGTGGACGGGCAGCCACGCCGCGCCGAGCGCGGCACCAAACCCTTCGCCGAGCCTGGCGCCGGCGACCTCGCCGAGCAGCACGCCCTCAGCGACGCCGCCCCGGTCACCGTCGGCGACCCCCTCCACGACCCCATCGGCCGCGCCTTGAGAGGCGCGGTCCCAGGGCGGCGCGCCGCTCAGAGCCTATCCCGGCAGGCCTGCACTCCCGGATGTGCCCGTGGGCACCCCGGTCACACATCCCTACCGGGATAGGCTCCTAGAAGCGACCGCCGATCCAGGCTCCGCCGATGGAGCAGTAACTCACCACGGCGCCGGTGTGAGGCGCGGCGATCATCTGCCCGCCGCCCACGTAGATACCTACGTGGTAGCTGTAGCTGGCGTTACCGAAGAATACGAGATCGCCGGGCTGCAGGTCGCCGAGCGGAACCGGCGTGCTCGCGTGCTGCTGGTCGGTGGCCCCGTGGGCAAGGTGAATGCCGATCTGCGCGTAGCAGTACATGGTGAGACCGGAGCAGTCGAAGCCGCTGGGGCTGGCACCGCCCCAGACATACGGCACCCCCAGGTAACGCTGGGCGATGGCCACCACCGCCGAGTCGCCCGATCCCCCGGGGTTGGGAATGCTGCCGCCACCCGACGAGGAACCGCCGGACGAGGAACCGCCGGACGAGGAACCGCCCGACGAGGAAGAGTCTGCCGACGCCCTGACCGCTGCCGCCTGTGCCGCGGCCTTGGCCGCGGCCGCCTTTGCCGCTGCCGCCTGCCGCGCCTGGATCTGCGCGATCTGGTTCTTCAGGCCCTTCGAGGTGTTCTGAAGTTGCGCCTGCAGGGCGAGCACCTCGTCTTTGCCGGCCTTGCGCTGGGCCACGAGGCGGACGGCCTCCTTCTTGTCCGCCCGGAGTGCCAGGCGGCGGTTGGCGACCTCCTGCCGGTAGGCGACGCTGGCCCTAACGGTGTCGGCGTCGCTGTCGCCGAGACGCTGCATCATGGCGAGCTGCGTGACCAGATCGTCGAAGCTGCTCGACGAGAAGATGACGTCGACGATGCCGGCATCGCGCGCCTTGTAGATGTCGAGGGCGCGCGCCGCGAGCTGCTGATTGGCGAGGTGCAGATCGTACTGGGCGATCTTGAGCAGACGCTCGTTCTGCTGGACCTGCTGGCTGACTGAGGAGAGCTGCGTAGTGGCCTGGTCGTACTTCTCCACCGCGATGTCAGACTGCTTGTACACCGTCTGCAGCCGAGTCTCAACGGCCGCCAGCCGGGCTTTCTTGGCCGAGATCGGCGAGGCAGTCGCCGAAGAGCAGACGAGGATGGAGAACGTGAGAGCGGCAAGACCGACGAGGGATACCGCAAGCGCCCTGCGCGTGCTGGTCATGTGCATCGCCTCCTTTGGGGTGCGGCCTGAACGGCCGTCCTTGCTTGAGGTTGACCCTGCATCGCCTTCATGACGGGCCCAACTAAGCCCGGCACCATACATCCTCGGCCACGCGCTGGCAAACCGGCGGCCCCGCGGCCCCGCCCGACGGGCGGGCCTCATCGGCCGTGGTCACGCTCGCCACGTGTCGCCGAAAACCAGCCGGCTTCTTCCATGGCGTGCGCGGCCACGCGCATGCTGCGGCTATCTCCGCGAGCGACGGAGACCGACACGCCCTCACCCACGGCCGCCGCGATGTCGGCCACGTCGCGGTGCGTGTGGCCGGGGCAGAGCAAGACGGATTGAATGCCCTCATCGGCCACCATGCGCCGGCACACCTGCAGAGCCTGCTCGTGGTTCTGCACGACGACGGCGAAGAACTTGTAGAGTCCGGTGTCGATGAGCGCACGATGGTGCTCCGGGTCGGCGTCGGGGGCGTGCGCGATGAAGAGTGCCTTGAAGGCCATGACTGCTCCTCCAGTGTGTCGACGAGGCGGCAGAGACTCGTCTTCTGCCGTATGTTCACATGGTGGTTGCACAGGCGCGAGATCTCTGCGAGCCACCCTTGATCGTTCGCCTCGCGCGCCTGAACCCCTCCATAGCGAGCCCGGAGTCCGAGGATGATGCCAAAGATGCCGCAGTGGGCATACCGGTGGCGCAAGGCCAGCAAACGGAGGGCCTCTTGCTGACGGTGACGCACAACACGGTGTCCAGCGACCTCATAGCGATCTGCTGGGCGCTGTGGGGGATCGTCTGGCTGGCCGGCGCCATCTACAACGCGCGCCACGCGCCGACGGTGCAGCGCCGCAGCAACCGCGCGTACCTTTGGATCGCCGCCATCGTCGCCTGGCTCGTCGTGGTCACGGTGCCCGCCGCCGTCTGGCGGCGGCTGAGCGTGCATTCGTTCTGGCTGGCGACCGCGGGGGCGGTGCTGCTGGTGCTCGGCACTGCCTTCACCCTGTGGGCACGGACCGTCCTGGGCACCATGTGGTCGGCCGCGGTAGTAACCAAGGACGAGCACCGGCTGCGCACCGGTGGTCCATACGGCATCACCCGGCATCCCATCTACACGGGCATGCTGACGATGCTGATCGGGAGCACCCTGCTCGGCGGCCTGGGACGCTGGCTATCTGGCCTGGTGCTGGGCACGGCGGTGATACTCGTGAAGATCTCTCTCGAGGAGCGGCTGCTAGCCAGCGTCTTTCCGGGCGAGTATGAAGCATATCGCCGCCGGGTGCCGCAGCTCGTCCCCGGTCTGCGCCGCCCGGGAGGCCGGCGGCCTTGACCGCCTGATCCGTGCGAGGGTGTGGACTGGCGCCCTCCACGTACGCACCTTACGCTGTCCCTACAAGCAAGAGGCGACACTCTTGGTAGCGACATCGCGGACCCGCGCCGCTCACGCGAGCGCCCGATGCGGGACGCGCGGGTAGGAGCATGCCGTGCGCGTACTGATCGTCGAAGACGAAGAGGCCCTTGCCGCCGCCATCGCGCGCGGTCTGCGCCAGCAGGGCATGGCCGTTGACACGGCGCCGGACGGTCGCAGCGGCCTCGACAAGGCTCGCATCGTCGACTACGACGTGATCCTTCTCGACCGCAACCTGCCCGAGATACACGGCGACGAGGTCTGCCGCCGCCTGATCGCCACGGGCTCCACGGCGCGCATCCTCATGCTCACCGCGGCGCGCACCCTGCGTGACAAGATCAGCGGGCTCGACCTGGGGGCCGACGACTATCTCGGGAAGCCTTTTGCGTTCGACGAGCTCGTGGCACGCGTGCGGGCGCTGGCGCGCCGCGCCGGGCCGTCGCGGCCCGCCGTCTTGCGACGCTGCGGGATCGAGCTTGACCCGGCCACACGCCGCGTCGCTCGTGACGGCCGCGCGGTGAGCCTGACCAACAAGGAGTTCAGCGTGCTCGAAGTTCTCATGGCCGCCGACGGCCGGGTGGTCTCGAGTGAGGAGCTGCTGGAGAAGGTCTGGGACGAGAATACCGATCCGTTCAGCAACGTGGTGCGTGTCACCGTGATGACGCTGCGCCGTAAGCTCGGCGAACCTCGGATCATCGAGACACTCGCCGGGGCGGGATACCGGCTGTGAGTGGCCGTGCCGCCACCCAGCGCCCGACTGGCTCGCGACGGCGGACTACCAGCCTCAGGCTCCGCCTGACGCTGTCGTACGGGCTGCTCTTCTTCGTGGTGGGCTTCCTGCTACTGGCCTTGAGCTACCTCGCGCTACGCCGAGCCGCCATCGCCCACCCGGGAGAGCTGCTGACTCGCACGGCCGAGAACCTCCACCTCTCGCAGGCGTACCTGCAGCAGCACATACCGTCTCCTTCCGGCGGCCAGCAGACCATAGACACGTTCGCGCGGCACATCCAGGACCAGGTGGTCTCCGAGCTCGTACATCCGTTGCTGCCCATCACCTTCTTGACGCTGGCGATTGCCACGGCCGTCTCCGTAGCGATGGGCTGGTGGATGGCGGGTCGCATGCTACGCCCGGTGCAGGAGATCGCCAGCGTGGCTCGCCGGCTGTCGGCCAGCACCCTGCACGAACGCATCGCCCTGCAGGGTCCCGACGACGAGCTCAGGGAACTGGCCGACACGTTCGACGCCATGCTCGTGCGTCTCGAGGCGACCTTCACGGCGCAGCGCGAATTCGTGGCCAACGCGTCACACGAGCTGCGTACGCCGCTGGCGATCATGCGCACCGAGCTCGACGTGACGCTCGCCGACCCCGGGACGGACGCCGACGACCTGCGCCACATGGCAGAGACGATCCGCGCCGCCATCGCCCGCAGCGAAGACGTGATCGACAAGCTTCTGGTGCTCGCCGAGAGTGGCGATCTCGGTGAGCGCGAGTCCGTGGATGTTGCGCACATCTGCGTGGAGGTGACGGAGAAGCACACTCGCGCGGCCAGCGAAAGGCGAATCACCCTTGTGGTGGACGCACGGCCGGCCCTAATCAGCGGCGACCACGCCCTCCTCGACCGGCTTGTCGACAACCTCGTCGACAACGCCGTGCGCTACTCGCCAGACGGCGCCACAGTGCGCGTGGAGGCTGGCCGTGACGGGGGGCAAGTAACACTGCGCGTCACGAACGACGGAGAGGTCATCAGCCCCGGTGAGGTGCCGCGCCTCTTCGAGCGCTTCTACCGCCGCGGCACATCGCGTAGCAGAAAGAGCGGCGGTTCCGGGCTCGGTCTGGCCATCGTCGCCGCGGTCGCCGAGATTCATGGCGGCTCTGTCGCGGCGAGCGCGCCACCTGAGGGTGGTCTCGCTGTGAGCGTCACGCTGCCGGCGGTACGGGCACATCCGGGCGTGCAGGCCTACCGGGATAGGCTCTAGAGCTCGACCCCTGCCGGCAAGCTAGCGCGCAGCGCGTCGGCGGCCGCCGGCCGAGCACACATCGGCGTAGCCATGTCTGAGCGTCAGCGTAAGCAGCGGCCAGCGCAACGCGCTACCGTGAGGTCGCCGCGGGCGATCGACCGGTAGCGCCACACCCGCCGTGCGGTGGATCAGGAGTCGTGCGTGGAGGCGGAGACGTCGGTGGAGCTGGTGCTCACGGCCGCGGGCCCCGGCTCGGCCGGCGCAGCGTTGAGAGCCGGCGTGCGCGGTGCCTCATCGACGCTGGTGTCGAGAGAGGTATGCAGCTCCTGCGTGCTCTTCTTGAACTCACGGATCCCGCTGCCCAGCGACTTGCCGAGCTCCGGCAGGCGCTTCGCCCCGAAGAGAAGCAGGATGACGACAAGAACGATGAGAATATGGATAGGTTCGATGGCGCCCATGCTGGCTGCTCCTTGGGCCGCTGGAAATGGCTACGCGACCTATCGTGGCGGTGCGCTCTGGTCATGTCAAGCGTGATCGCCATGCGGCAGCGAACTTGGTAGCCTAGGGAGCGTGCTTACGAGAAGCCACTGGAAGCGGCTCAGTCGACGCCGCGGGGGCCGCCGTGGCGGCGTCGTCCTGCGTGGCCGCGCCGGTCGCGGCAGGGTCTTGGCCGCGGCCGTCATCCTCATCGCCCTGGGCGCCTCCGTCGTTTGGGTCGCTGGCCGCATGCATGCCGCGCCGGCGCAGCCGAACGTGAGCCAGCGTTCGCGCCCCACCGTCACCAAGCCGCACCTCGTCGCGCACCCGCAACCGGTGCCCATCCTCGTCTATCATCATGTGCTGCCCAGCCGTAAAGGGCCGCGACTGCTCTACGTGGGCCCGGCCCAGTTCGCCCGCGAGCTCGCCTACCTGAAGAGCCGCCACTATCAGGCAGTCACCCTACGGCAAGTCTACGACGCCTGGTTCGGCAAAGGGTCGCTGCCCCGGCACCCGGTCGTCATCAGCTTCGACGATGGCTACGCGGATCAGGTGAACATCGCCGCGCCGCTGCTGCGCCGTTACCACTGGCCGGCGGAGATCGACCTCATCCTCGACGGGCTCTATCAGAGCATGCCGGCCCCACCCACCCGCGTCACTCCGACGATGGTGCGCGGCTTGCTCGCCGCCGGCTGGGAGATCGAGTCGCACACCGTGACGCACCGCGACCTGACCTCGCTGCCGACCGCCGCCCTGCGCTATGAGCTCCGGCACTCGCGTGAGCGCCTGCAGCAGATCTTCGCCGTGCCAGTCGACTTCCTCTGCTATCCCGGCGGCCTCAACAACGCGCGTGTGCGTCGCGCCGCCCGCAAGGCTGGCTACCTCGCCGCCACCGGCACCGAATTCGCCGCCGCGACGCCCGCCCATCTCTATGCTCTGCCGCGCATCTACTGCTACTGGCACGAGTCAACAGGGGTGTTCGCCCGGAGACTCCAGGCGATCCTCGCGGCGGCACGCACGTGAGCTTCGTCACGCCTCGCGGCAAGCGACGCATATGAAGAGCCTCAGGTAGAGGTCGGCGGGGCGCCCGTGCCCGGGGGCGTCGCATCGCCGGCAGGGCTGAGCGCCGCAACGTGGCGATGGATCTCTTCGAGAAGATCGGTGTGCTGTTTCACCGCCTGCGTGAGAGCGGTGTTCTCGCGCAGCAAACCCTTGAGATCGTCGGTGTTCTTCTCGGTGTGGATGGCGATCTCGGAGGCGATGGCATCGGCGCGCTTGGCGGCGATCAGCAGGGCCGCGGCCTGCACGCCGGCCAGCATGGAGAGAAACAGGTTGAGCAGGATGTACGGGTACGGGTCGAAGGCGTGGTGATGAAGCACGCGTTGCAGCACGAGGGTGTTCACCACGGCCCAGATGATCATCACCGTGAAGAAGCCGAACACGAAGGGCCAGGAGCCCATCACGCCGCGCATGCGGTCGGCGGCCCGCTCGCCGCGGGTCAGCTGATCGCCGGAGCGCACCCCGGGGTGCTTGTGCCAGTGGGTTTGCCAGCCAGAGTTCGCCACGGCGCGATCCTCACCTACCGGCGTTCACCGGTCAAGTTCGCAGCCGGCTTCAGTCGCGCGCGTGCAGGCCGTTCTGCGCATCGCCAGGATCTGCACGTCGTCGCGGAGCTCGTCGGCATAGCCTACGACGGCCTTCCGCAGGCGCTCGATGAGTCGCTCGGGGTCGGTGTGCCGGGCACGCCCGAGCACCTCGAGAAGGCGGCCCTCGCCGAACAGCTCACCGTCGCGACGCGCCTCGGTGACGCCGTCGGTGCAGAGCACCAAGGCCTCATCGGGGGCCAGGGCGAAGCTGGTGGCCGCGAAGACCTGATCGAGGGCGCCCAGGGGCAGGCCGAAGCCGGGTTCGATGATCCGGCACCCGCTGCCGGAGACGTGCACCGCCGGAGGATGGCCGGCGCTGGTCAGAAGGCCGTGGCCATCGCGGGGATCAAGCACGACCAGCAAGGCCGTGACCAGCTGCAGGTGCTCGCCTTCGTGGAGTAGCAGGCGATTCACGTGCGCCAGGATGTGCTCGGGCGCGGGCGAGACCAGAGCGAGAGTGCGCACCGCGCTACGCACGGTCTCGGTGAAGCCCGCGGCCTCGATACCCTTGCCCATGACGTCGCCGATGAGGGCTACTACCAGGCCGTCGGGCAGCGCGAAGACGTCGTGGAAGTCGCCGCCGATGAGCTCCTCACGACCGGCCGGCAGGGAGAGCGCGGCCAGCTCCAGGCCGGCGATCGCGGGGAGCGGGTGAACAAAATCCGCCTGAAGAGTGAGCGCGATATCGCGCTGGGCTTCGTAGAGGCGGGCGTTCTCCAGCGCCGACGAGATCGCCACCGCCAGCTTGCCGGCAAAGTCGACCGTCTGTGGCTCGAACTTCACGGCGGCGCGATGGTGGTTGAAGAAGATGACCCCGAGCACCTCGTCGCGGGCGATCAACGGTATGCAAAGCACGGAGCGCACGCCAAAGCGGCGCTGGACCTCGGGAAAGCAACGCGGATCGGTCTCGCAGTCGTCGATGGCCACCGGGCGCCGCTCGGCCACGGCCGTGACCATGAACGGGGCCTCGTCGGTTCTCACATTTTCGTGGATCACGCCGCTCACCTCGGGATGGCCGTACTCGGCAACCCACTCGTCGCCGTGCTTCAGGGCGACCATCGCGCTGTCTGACCCCACGGCCAGCACGGCCTGGGCGACCACGCGCCGCATGATCTCCTCCACCTCGAGCGTGGAGTGGATCAGGCCGTTGATCTCGTTGAGGGCGGCATTGAAGCGCTCACGCTGGGCCACCTCGGCGAGCAGGCACGCATTGTCGATCGCCACCGCGGCCTGCGCCGCTACGCCCTCGATGAGCCGGACCTCACGCTCGCTGAACTCCTTGCGTGCGCCGGCGTCGTCGATCGTCAGCAGACCCACGAGACGCTTCCCGGAATAGAGGGGCACGTTGAGCGCCAGGCGAGAGGGCAGCGCGTCGGCGAACCCACGCCTGCCCGGTTGCAGAGCGTCGTAGTCGATCGTGACAGCGGCCCGCTCAGCGATCGCGCGCCTGACCGGCGCGCAGAGATCGGCCAAGCCGATGCGCGCGCCATACGGCAGCGACGGCTGTCCCAGAGAGAGAGCGACCTCCAGCCAGCCTGACTCCTCTTGCCACAGGCTCACGGTCACGCGCGTGTGCCCCCCCACGTCAAGCACGATCCGAGCGAGCGTGGCGAGGATGTCTGAAAGGGCCAGCGACTCGGCCAGAGAATCGGCCGCCTCCAGCAAGAGCCTCGTGGTCTCGAGCTCCTGCTCCGCCCGGCGCTGGGCTTCAACCTGAGCGCGCAGCAGCCGCGCACTCTCCGCGGCCAGCGAGACGGTGGCCCCGAGCTTGCGTCCGAAGTCGATCTCCGAGTCGCCGAACACGCGTGGACTCTTGCCGTAGAAGAGCAGGCAACCCCCCACGGTATCGTGGGCCAGCAGCGGCACGGCGAGCACCGAGCGCAGCGCGTGCTTGCGCATGAAGCCGGCGTCGACCTCCGCGGTAGCCTTCACGTCGGCGATCGTGAACGGCTCCCTGCGCAGCGCCGTGCGTCTCGCGATAGGCGATTCCATGTCGGGCCGCCGGAGCTCCGCATCGGCGCCGGCAAGACCGTGCTGGTAGCGCACCACCCAGAAGGATCCTTCACGTATCTCGATAGTGCCGGCATCGGCGCCGAGGGCCTGCGCGCCTTCATCGAGCGCACGTTGCATGATCTCGTCGAAGTCCAGGGTGGAGTGCACCAGATTGTCGATCGCGTTCAGTGCCTCGGCCAGCCCGGCGCGCCCGGCAAGCTCCTCGAAGAGCGTCCGGTAGCGCTCTTCGGCCTTGCGGGCCGTCTCCTCGCTGCAAAGAAGCGCCGCCTCGTGGCGTTCGGCCCTTTCTCGCAACTCCCTCTCGGCGGCGAAGAGTCGCGCCTTGTCCATGGCGACGCCGAGCTGGTCGGCGACACTGCCGTACAGCCCCAGCTCCTGCTCGGAGAAGTGGACCTTCTGGGGGAAGATCAGCGCCAGACCCGCGGCCGCCTCGCGACCGGTCTTGATCGGTACAAACACGCGCCCCATCTCGGTCAGCTCGGTGCCGGCGGCGCGCCGGTACGCGGCCGCCGACGTCTCATGGGTCTCGTGCGTGAGCGTCTCGCCACCGAGCACGGCCTTCGCGATTGCGTACGCCTCGTCGAGCGGTGTCTCCCGAAATGGCGCGACGAACTCCTCCGGACCGAAGGTCGCGATGGCACGCACGGTCGATGTCTCGCGGTCTACTTTGTAGATCAGACCGCCGAAGGCGTTGGTGAACCTGGCCACCGCGTCGAGCGTGCGCTGCGCGAGCTCGGCCTCGTCCAGGCTGCCGGCCGCGAGAGAGGCGACTTCCTTGAGCAGCGCCGTGCGGTCGAGCTCCTTGCCGGCCGCCTCGAACAGCCGGGCGTTCTCCAGCCCGATCGCGATCTCATGAGCGATGGCGCCAAAGAAGGTGATGTCGCCCTTCGTGAACACGCGCGCGATCGACCAGTTGAAGCCGAGCGCGCCGAGAACGTCACGGTATCCGCGCAGCGGCAAGAAGAGCCACGCCTTGATCGGCCGGCCGGTGAGGGCCTCGGCCGTACCGACCGCGGTGCGAGCCTCGTCGCCGACGGAGGCACGGTCGAGATCTTCGACCAGCACGGGTTCGCCGGTCCGGAAGGCGAGCGCCGGCTGATGCCCGCTATTCAGCGTGAGACGAGGCATGGCCTCATGGAATCCGGGGGGGAATCCGAAGGTCGCCACGGGCACCAGCTCTCCCCGCTCCCTGTCAGCCAGAAGCACGGTCGCCTGGGAGAAACCGAACTTCGCGGCAAGACTCTCGAGCACGCCCTCGGCGATCTCGGACACACTCAGCGAGCTCGTCGCCACCTCGGTGATCTCGTGCATGAACTCAAGCTGAGCCGCGCGCTCGGCCGCGGCCTGCCTCGCCTCATGCTCGGCGGCGAAGAGCCGCGCCTTGTCCATGGCGACGCCGAGCTGGTCGGCAAGGCTCTGGAAGAGCGCCAGCTCGTCGTCGAGGAACGGTCGTGCCGTGGCGAACGACAGGCCCAGGATGCCGAGCGTCTTGCGTCGCACCTTCACCGGTACGATGACCCAGCCGCTCCCCGCTGTGCCCGTCACACGGCGCAGGCGTGCCGCGGTGTCGGGCACACCGTCAGAGTAATGGGTGACAAGATCTCCGCTCAGAGCCGCTCGCGTACCGGTGGTCTCACTGCCCAGCGGCAACTCCCGCACCTCGTCGAGAACCTCCTTGGCAATGCCGAAGTTGGCGAGGCTGCGCAGCACCCCTGCGGCATCGTCCACGACGAACAGGGTGCCGGTGGTGGCCCCAAGCAGGCGCTGCGCCGTCATCAGTGCACTCTGCGCCAGGTCTTCGAGGTCGAGTGTGCTCGCGCCGATGGCGGCGATCTCCTTCAGCAGAGTCGTCCGCGCGAGCTCCGCCTGCCCGGTCGCGACGAGCCTGGCGTTGTCGATGGCGACCGCGGCCTGATCGGCGACGCTCTGCACCAGGGCGACCTCACGCTCCGAGAACGCCTGGTTCTCTCCCGGTGCATCGACGGTGATGGTCGCCACGAGTCGGCCACGCGCCAGAACGGGCACCGCCAGCGCATAGCGCAGCAGACGTTGCGCGGCGAGCTCGCGCAAGCGGTCGTCCATGGCCCTCGCGTAGTCGATGAGAATGCTCTTCCTGGTCTTGATCATCTTGCGGGCGGGAGGCGACATCTCGTCCAGCCGCATCGTGGACAGAGGAATGGGATGCCGGCCCTTGGACACGACCGTGGTCATCTGCTTGCACGCCTCGTCCCACAAGCCGATGGTCACACGACTGTGTGCCGCCGACCGCAGCAGCACGTCGCCAAGACGGTCGAGCATAGGGTGAAGCTCAGTCCACTCGGCGACGACGGCCGAGGCGTCGAGGAGCACCTCGGTGATCTCGAGCTCGTGTCGCGCCTGCCGTTGCGCCTCCTGCTCCGCCTGGTACAGATGCGAGTTCTTGAGCGCCAGAGACAGCGACGACCCGAGGAGCCCGGCAAAATCGACCTCAGCCCCGTCGAATGCATGCGTCCGTTTCTTGTGATAGAGGAGCAGCACGCCAACGCCGGCCCCCGTCACCGTGAACGGCACGGCGAGCACAGATTTCAGGCCGTGGGAGCGCACGAATCGCCCGTTCATCTCCTCGCTCGCGGCCAAGTCGGCGACCGCGACGGGCGCCCCACGTGCCGTCGCGGCGCTCGCGACCGGAGAGTCGGCGCCGGCCAACGATGTGCCTACGTCCTGCTTGCGCAAGCGATGCTGAAGGCGAACGACCCACCGGTCGGCCTCACGCAGCTCGATCGTCCCGGCGTCGGCCGACAGCGCCCGCGCAGCTCCTTCGAGAGCGCGCCGCATGATCTCCTCGACCGCCAGAGACGAGTGGATCTGGTCGTTGATCTCGTTGAGCGCCGCGGCAAGCCGCGCGGACTCCTGTTTGGCCGCGATGAGCTGCTCGCGCTCGGCCTCGATGTTCTTGCGCGCGCTGATCTCACGGAAGTAGGCGGCCATACCGGCCGGTGTGGGATAGACGCGTACTTCGTACCATGAGCCGTCGGCCGGCGAGCGGAACTCGTAGACCGATGGTCTGCCCAGCTCCATCGCTTCGCGCATGGCGCTCGTCGCCGGCGCGTCGACGAAAGCCGGCCTCAGATCCCATGGCCGGCGCCCCAGCAGATCGCTGAGAGCCTTGCCGGTCATGCGCAGGGCCGCCTCGTTGGCGTGTACGCAGCGGTACTCCCAGTCGAGGGCGATGAAGGCTTCGTCGATCTCCTCGAGCAGGGCCCGCAGTCGGGTGTCACGGTGTGCTGAATGCGGGTGCTGGTCTATGTCTCCGAGGCCGCTCTCCAGAATTGGCGTCTCGCGGAGCGCGACGGCGCGCTTGATCATGCGCACCTCCACACCACCTTCGCGACGCAGCTCCATCTCGTCGCAAAGCCTGGAGATCATGAAAAGGCCGCGGCCGCCCGTCGCCAGGAAGTCGGGCATTCTGCCGGGATCGAACGCGGCGACGTCGAAGCCGCAGCCCCTATCCTTGACCAGTACTTCGAGCTCGTCAGCGCGGAAGCCCAGGCGGATCTCAATCTCCTCCTGAGAACCGCTGTGACGAATGACGTTAGTGCAAGCCTCCTCAACGGCCGCCACAACGTCGTCGATCGTCTCCTGATCGCAACAGTAGAGAGTCAGATAGTCACGAATGCGGTCGCGCGCACGGAGCAGACGGGAAGCCCGCGGAGCGAGCGCGAAGCGCAGACGTGCCGGGGCCCAACGGCTCGCCTCAGGCAAGGTAGACCCTCACGCTCCCCCCCACAGTGATGAATCGCAGCGCAACACAGTAAGCGTAGCGGGCGAGCCTCTGCCTGACCACCGTTGACCTCGGCGTGACCAGCGATCGTCGAGGCATGCCGGCCGGCCTTCCAGTAACAGTCCCATGGGCCTAGGATTGGCGCAACGCCGGCGCCACCTGCCGGGCACCCAAGGAGGGACGGATGAGCATCGCACAGCCCCGAAGGCGTCGATTCGTTCTCCTCTCTCTGCTTCTGGCGGCGCTAGGCTGCGGTGCCTGGGCGCTGTTGCCCTCCACCGCCCAGGCTTTCGCACCGTACAAGCTCGGACCGCCGGCGGCGCCGCGCAGCGCGCACCAGCGGATGCTGCTGCGCGGTTCCAGCCTCGTCGTGCGGAACGGCTGGATGGTGGTGCGCCTGCACGGCGGGCCCTTCCGCGTGGGCTTCCAGAACGGCTACCTGTCGGGGCAGTCGGCGCACTACTATGTGCTGGTCGACCTGGGCGCCCCCGGAAGCGCCTACCGACGGCAGAGCGAGACGATCGCGCGGGAGTTCGTATGGCCCCTCATCCCGACCCAGTACAGGAAGGAACTGCGGGGTATCGCCGCGGGCATGCATGCGGCGGGCTACCGGCGCGACTCGCTGTGGGATGTGGTCGCCGCCAACGACTGGGCCGACCAGCCCTGCTACGCGACGCTCCTGGGCAGGGGGTCGGCGCCCGCCGTGGCCCGCGCCGCCGCCGCGGCCACGCGCGCCCGCAAGGGCGGCTGCAGCGCGTTCATCGCGACGGGCGCGGCGACCGCCGACGGCCGACCCGTCATGGGTCACAACACGTGGTCGGCGTACGATCAGAACTTCATGTACAACATCATGTTCTACGTGTACCCGAGCCACGGCCTCGACTTCAGCTACCAGTCCGCCGGAGGCCAGATCTGGAGCGGTCAGGACTGGTACGAGAACAGCGCCGGCCTCATGCTCTGCGAGACCACGCTGGCCGACACCACGTACAATCCCAAGGGCCTGCCCGTGTTTGTGCGGGCGCGCCTGACGGCGCAGTACGCCCGCACCGTCGGGCAGGCCGTGCGCATACTCCGCTCACGCAACAACGGCGCCTACTCCAACGAGTGGCTCGTAGGCGATGCCAGTGGCACCATCGCTTCGCTGCAACTTGGGCATCACGCCTACGACCTCAACATCACTCGCAACGGCTTCTTCGGCTCGAGCAACTACGATTGGGGGCCGCACACACGCGCCGAGGAAGGTGCGGTCGCCGACCCGCCCGCGCCGGCCAACGACGACTACGCGCGTCGCGTGCGCTGGGGCCAGCTCAAGAAGCTCCACTGGGGCAGCATCGACCTCGCCACCGGGCAGGCCATGGAGGCCGACACGTACGACACGTTCCTCGGCAAGATCTGTCCCGACGAGCGCACTCTCTGCGGTGAGCCCGAGAACGGATCGGCCGGCGTGCCGTACAGCGGCGACTACGACGGCGGTGCCTACGACGCCAAGGTGTGCACCGAGACGATGGTTCGCGCCGGTCTGCAGGTAATGGCCCGCTGGGGTCATCCCGACGGCGACGGCTTCGACGCCGCGCGATTCCTGGCCGCCAACCCGCACTGGGCCGCCGACAACGGCGCCCTGGCCGTGTTTGGGCTGCGCACGTTCTCGGTGCAGACGCCCAACCCATGGGCGCTGCTCCGGGCGTCGTAGGCGCGCCGCCGCCGGGCCTTGCCCTGCCACACCGCGCACGTGCTCGACCTGAGCCGGGGAATCGCGTGCGACCGGGGCCCAGGCGCACGCGGTCCCATGCCGCGGCGGGCACGTCCGCATACGGAGCAGGTGTACAGTAGGTGTATGTGAGTCGGGGGTCGCACCTGCGAAAGGGTGAACGCGCCTGATGAGCGAGGCAAGATCAGGCTGGGTCGTGGAACGCCGCTTCTCGAGGGTCGTCCGCAGAATCCTCTGGCTGCGCGACCACCCTGCCCTCGTCTTAACGCTTACGGCCCTGGGGATCGCGACCGCGTTCTCGCTCGACTTGGTGATCCCGGGCTACGCCATCGCGGGGTTCTACCTCATCCCTCTTCTGCTCGCGGCCTTCACGCTTCCCGGGCGTTTCGCCGTCGTGGTGGGGGGGCTCTGTCTCGCCTTGACCGTCTTCGTCATGGTGCTGCAGGACCGCGCCAACGGGCAGAACATCCTGCTCGTGTGGTTCGCGGCGCTGGCTGGCGCCGGCCTCTTCGCGCTCGCCTACCTCTACAACCGTTTTGACCAGCTCTACGAGTCGGAACGCTCCACGACGACGCGGCTGCAGCACCTCACCGCGCAGGTGCGCACGCTGCAGGAGGCCGCGGTGCTCGACTCGGCCCGCCCGCGAGGCGATCTTCTGCGCCATATCACGGTTCAAGCGCAGCAGCTCCTCGGCAGCGATGCCGGCAGACTCTTCCGTCTCGACGGGCACAGCGGCGCACTCAGCCTGGAGGCCACTGTCGGCCCGCCGGCCTTTGACTTCGGTCCGCGTTCGCGTCCGGTGGGGCAGGACGCGGTCGGCCGGGCGGTCATCGAGCACGTCGCGGTGGCTGACCCCGACCTGCGACAGACGGACCGCCGTGCCTCCCATTCGGCCGACCGCTCGCACGACCGCCTCGACGGCGGCGCCTGTCTGGCCGTGCCCCTCGTCGTCCGGCAGCACGCCTACGGAGCTATCGCCCTCGACTACCGCAGCGCGCGCCCCTTCGACGACCAGGACTTGAGCGTGGCGCAGGCGTTTGGCGATCAGGCGGCGCTGGCCATCGAGAACGCCCGGTTGCGCGATCAGGTGGAGCGTAGCGCCGTGGCCGCGGAGCGTTCCCGCCTGGCACGCGAGCTGCACGACTCCGTCACGCAATCCTTGTTCGCCGCGAGCCTGAAGGCCGAAGCTCTCCTGTGCTCGAACGAGCCCGTCTCGCCGCAGGCGAGCCAGGGCCTCGACGACCTGCGAAGGCTCACCCGCGGCGCCTTGGCGGAGATGCGCACGATGCTGCTCGAGATGCGCCCAGACGCCCTTACCGAGACGCCGCTCCCGGAGCTGCTGCGCCATCTCGTTGAGGCCGTCGAGAGCCGCTCACGACTTGCCGTGAAGCTCACCGCCAGCGGTCGCTATGCACTCCCCGCGGAGGTACAGATCGCCCTCTACCGCATCGCGCAGGAGGCGCTCAACAACGTCGTGCGCCACGCGCAGGCGTCGCACACGTCGGTCACCTTGCGGCGCTCCGCCACGGCCGTCAAGCTGATCGTCGCCGACGACGGCTGCGGATTCGACCCCGCGCGTGCTCAGCCGGAGCAGCTCGGTCTGCGGACCATGCGCGAGCGAGCCGCCGCTATCCAAGCCCGCCTGAGGGTCGAGACCCGGCGCCGTCATGGCACGGTCGTCACGGTCGAATGGCCCGGCGAGCAGGCCTGACCGTGAAGACCGACGATGCCCCTGTAGGTTCGCCGCGGATCAGGGTGGCGATCGTGGATGATCACGAGCTCGTGCGTAGCGGGCTCGAGACCGTCCTCGGCCTCTTCGCCGACCTTGAGCTCGTCGGTCAGGCAGATGGTGGCGCCGCGGCGGTCCGCGTGTGCGCCGACACGCGGCCTGACGTCGTCCTCATGGATCTGGTGATGCCGGGCGTAGACGGGGTCGCCGCGACAGAGGAGATCCTGCGCCGCTCGCCCGGCACAAAGATCCTGGCGCTGACCAGCTTCTCCGAACGAGAGCTGATCGAACGCGCCCTGCGTGCTGGAGCCACCGGCTACCTGCTGAAGAACGTCTCCGGGGCAGAGCTGGCGGCGGCGATCCGGAGGGCCTACGCGGGTGCCACCACCCTGGCACCCGAGGCCGCCGAAGTGCTGATTCACGCCATCGCTAGACCCGCGTCTCCGGGCGCCGATCTCACGCCACGTGAACGCCAGGTGCTCGGCCTGATCGTCGCTGGACTCACCAACGCCGAGATCGCCGCGCGCCTCGTCGTCAGCCTCTCGACGGCCAAGACCCACGTGAGCAGCATCATTGCCAAGCTTGGTGCGGCGAGCCGCACCGAGGCCGCGGCGATCGCCGTGCGCGAGCGCCTCGTCTAGCGCACTCGCATGTCAGCGCCGCGGTAGGCTCCATCGAGGCCACCCGCATGGCGGAGCCAAGCGCCTTCGCGCATCGTAACGAACATGACGTCGGCGGCGAAGAGAAGCGCGCACAGCACGGCAAGAACACCCCCGGCGCGCGACACCGCGTCGCGGGTTGCACCCGAACCTCAACCAGGGGCCGCGCGTCTCTAGCCCAGAGCCGGAGGGCCGGGCCACTCCTGGCCCGGATCGAGCGCCCGTGTCGGGCCAAAGGTCGGCGTCGGGCTCGCACCAGCGGGAGGTGAGGTATGGGCACACGCAACCGCACCAGATCGGCGGGCCTCGTGCTCGCCTGCGTGGTGGCCGGAGTCGTCACGCTGATGGCCGGTTGCGGGGGCGCCGCACCCCTGACCGGGGGATCTCAGCCCATGTCTGCCAGCTCCCCGTCGCCGCGGGCGACCGCGCTCGGCGCGGCCCTGCCCCGCCTTAGCCTCCTGACAGTACGCCGCAGTGACGTCTTCCCGCAGAATCATGCGCGCTTCTCCTTTCCCTCGCATGTGACGGTGCGCGATGCCGCCCAGGTGCGCGCGGTCGCGGAGGCGCTCCTTGGCCTGCCGGCGATGCCCGCGAGCGCCAATCCGGGCGGCCCCATGGATCTCGGCATCGTCTACCACCTGACGTTCTTCAGCGGCGGCCGGGCGCTGCCGGCCATCAGCCTCGCGGCGACGGGCATGGAGCGCGTCGACGGGCTGGGCACTGTTCGCTGGGTGGCTCTGTCGCCCGGCTTCTGGAACACATTCGCCGGCGCGCTCGGTCTTGCCAAACCTGGGTACGCCGCCTTGCGCGGGAGCCTTCCGGGAAATTAAGCGGCAACAGTGTGGCCCCTCCGTGTGTATGCTGTAGCGCGACGCCATGGACGACGTGACCACATCCCGGCCGCGCACTCGGGCAACGCCAAGGCAAGCGGAGGCTACGTCGGTCGCCTCGGCCGCACGATGGACCGTGGTAGTGGCGGTGGGCAGCCGGCTGCTTCTCGCGGCCGTGGCGGTCGTAACCACGCTCACGCTGGGCGTCGCGACCCGCGCGCTCTACCTGCGTGACCCGCGGCACGCCGAGGTGCTGCACGGCTTTGCGGCGCGCCTGTTCCAGCCTTGGGCCCACTGGGATGGCGTCTGGTTCATCAAGATCGCCGCCGACGGGTACCAAGCGCACCCGTTCAGCCCCGCGTTCTTCCCGCTGTATCCGCTCCTCCTGCGGGCCGCCACACCGCTCACCGGCAGCAACTTCGTGATCGCCGGCATTCTCGTCTCGCTGGTCTGCTACGCGGGGGCCATGGTCGTGCTTTACCAGCTTACGAGCAGCGAGCTCGGCCCGCAGGCGGCGCTGTGGACGGTGGTCTTCATCTCCGTGTTTCCGACGGCGCTGTTCTTTCAAGCCGTGTACAGCGAGAGTCTCTTCCTGCTACTCACGCTACTCTGCTTCCGGTGGGCCCGCGGGGGTCGCTGGGCGGCTGCCTGCGGCGCGGGGTTGCTCGCCACGCTGGCGCGCAGCACGGGCCTCATGCTGGTGCTTCCGCTGGCCCTGATCTGGTGGGAGCAGCGCCGCGGCTTTGCCATCCGCCTGCCGGGCGGACCCAGCCGCGACACCGACGGCGAGCCCCCTGCCTCGGGGCGCGAGCGAGCACAGAGACCGCGGCGGCCGTCGCCGGCGTCAGCGGCTTGGCTCCTGATGGTCCCGGCCGGTCTTGGCCTGTACATGGCCTTTCTGTGGACGCAGTTCCGCAATCCCTGGATGTTCGACATCGTGCAGGGCAACTGGGGGCGTCGCCTGGGAGTGCCGTTCGCGACCATATGGCGCGGCGGCAGCGCCTTCGTCGCGGCCCTCTCGGCGTTCGGGACGCATGGTTTTGCCAACGTGCTGGTTCACACGCCCTCCGGCGGCCTCAACAGCGACTCGGTGGCCAACCTCCTCGAGTTTCTGGCCCTGGTGGTCGCCGTGCTCGCCCTGGTGGCCTGCTGGCGGCGCCTCCCCGCGGCCTACACCGTCTACGCCGCCGCCGCCCTCCTCTTCCCGCTCCTCTACCCGGCGGCCGCACGGCCGCTCTCGAGCCTGCCGCGCTTCGTGGTCGTCATCTTCCCTCTCTTCATGGGAACGTCCGCGCTGCTCGCCGGTCACCGCGTCTGGCGCTGGCTGCTGGTTGCGGTGATGCTGCCGTTCCTCCTGCTCGCCACGGTCTGCTTCGCAAACTTCACCTAACCTCCCCAAGTCATTGACACCGCCCGGGCAGGCTCCTACAGTCGTCGGAGACGGGGGCCGTCGCCTTGTTCATCCCGGACCTCTGATCAGGGGGACCGCACCCGGACGCCACTCGGCGGCGCTGCGTACGCCGTCACCAGAACCAAGGGGGGATCCATGGCAACAGACGAGGCCACCATCCGGCCACCTGCTCAAGACTCGAGTGCCAAGGGGTTGAACTCGGGCGCGCTGGGCCTCTTCGCCAGCGTCGTGATCGGCGTCGCCTCGGTGGCCCCGGCCTACAGCCTCGCCGCCACGCTCGGTCTGCTGCCCGCCATCAAGGGCATCGGCATGGCGTCGCCGTTCATCTTCATCGCCGGCTTCGTGCCCATGCTGCTGGTCGCCTCGGGCTTCTTCTACATGAATAGGGCCGACCCCGACTGCGGCGAGACCTTTATCTGGACCTCGCGCGCCTTTGGCGCGCCGCTCGGCTGGATCATCGGCTTCGCGGCCGTGGCCTCGTCGGTCATCGTCATGGCCAACCTCGTGCAGATCGCCGCACAGTACATGTTCCTCATGGTGGGCATGAACGCCGCGGCCGCCTCTACCTTCTGGAACACGGTCGGCGGCGTCGCCTGGATCATCGTGGTCGCCGTCTTCGTGGCGATCGGCATCAACGTCTCGGCCAGGGCGCAGTACGTGCTCATGGGCCTGCAGATGATCCCGCTCTTGCTGTTCACGGTGTGGGCGCTGATCAAGGGCTACGCCACGCACCCCGCTGGCTTCACCCCCATCCGCCTATCGTGGTTCTTCACGACGCACGTCACGGGCAGCGCCCTGGCCGCCGGCGTCGTGCTGGCCGTCTTCCTCTACTGGGGCTGGGACACCGTGCTTGCCGTCAACGAAGAGAGCGAAGACTCTCGCACCATGCCGGGCGTTTCGGCGGTACTGAACACCCTCATCCTGGTCGTCATGTACGTTGTAATCACGGCCGCCATGCAGGCGTACCACGGCCCCGCCTTCCTGGCCAAGAACCCCGGCGACGTCTTCAGCCCTATCGCCCACGACGTCATGGGCGGTAGCTGGGACCGGCTCGTCTTCCTGTGCATCTTCACCTCGGGTGCGGCCTCGGCGCTCACCACCCTGCTGCCGCTCACCCGCCAGACGCTGTCGATGGCGGCTCACAAGAGCCTGCCCAGGATCTTCGGCCGCATACACCCCAAGTACCTGACGCCGTTCTGGGGCACCGTCATCCTCGCCGCGCTGTCGATCATCTGGTACGTGCTGCTGACCTGGTGGAACGTGAACGCCCTATACGACGCCATCTCGGCGCTCGGTATCATGGTCTGCATCGCCTACGGCGGCACCGGCCTGGCGTGCACCGTCTACTATCGCAAGGAGCTCTTGAAGAGCGTCAAGAACTTCTTCCTGATCGGCGTGGCGCCCACCGTGGGCGCGATCCTCTTCGCCCTCATCCTGGTCAAGGTGATCCACGACGACTACCCGTACGACAACGGCAACGGTATGAGCTACACCGGCATCCACGGCATCGGCGGCGTCTTCCTGATCGGCGTCGGCACCATGGTGGTCGGCGTGATCCTCATGATCATCACGTGGATCTTCAAGCCCGAGTTCTTCCGCCGCGGCCCCGAGACATGGCCCGGTGAAGGGCAGCCGATCCCTTACGAGGACGAGAGGGTCGAAGAGTAGGTCCAGAAGAGGGCCCGGTGAACCGCCGGCGAAGCCCCAGCGGAGCGTCGCCGGCGGTTCACCGGGCCGCACGAACGGCGTTGACAGACCTGCCTCTAGCGCTCCGTCAGCGTCTCCGCGACGCGGCGCGCGTATCGCGCGGGATGCAGGAAGAAGAGCATCCGGCAATGCTCGGAGCAGAACGGGTACATCTCGCCGTCTTGCTCCGCGACCAGGAGCGCCGGCGCCGCGCCTACTCGGCGTCGCCGGGCGGCGTCACGGCAAGGTCGATTTCCCGCTGCCGTTGGCTCCCACCAGAGCTACCCGCTCGCCCTCAGCGATCTTCAGGCTGACGCTCACCAGCGCCGGCACGCCACCGTCATACGTGAACGACGCCTCGTGGAGCTCGAAGACTACCGTCATGCCGGCACAACGAACCCTTAGAAGCCGCGCACGACACTGAGCTCGAGCGCGGCCACGGCGGCCAGCGCCAGCGTCACGGCGGCCGCCCAGACTCCGTCTCGTGCACCCAGGCGCCAGACTGACAAGGTGCGCACCTCGCCCTGAAAGCCGCGCGCCAGCATGGCCATGTGCACCTGCTCGGCCAGCGCCTGGGAGTGGCCGAACAGCGTGCCCACGGCGGCCGCCACAAAACGCCGGTCCTCGCCCGGCGCCAGACGGCCGACCGTGCGGCTGCGACGCGCCGTGACCATGTCTTGGATGAGGCGCATGAGCACGAACACATACCGATACGAGATGGCCAGGACGAACACGAAGGTGCGCGGCACATGCAGCACGCGCAAGGCTGCCAGCAGCTCGTTCCACGGCGTAGTCATGGCCAGTAGCACACTGAACGAGACCGCGTCGGTGACGCGCAGCACGAGTCGCGCGGCCGTGACCAAGCCGGCCGAGGTAACGGCACCGCCGCCCCAGAGGTGGATCAGCGGCTGCCCAGGCGTGACCCAGCTCGTCGTGGCGGGCACGATGATCGCCAGTGTGAACAGCGGCGCAAACACCCAGGCACGCCGGGCAAAGCGTCCCAGACCCCGGCGCGAGAGAAAGATGAAGATCAGTGCGACCAGGAGCAGGGCCAGCAGCGCCGCGAGGTGATGCACAAGTGCCGCGGCGAGCAACAGCGCCAGCAGCCCGACGAGCTTCACGCGAGGGTCGAGACCCTGCAGAAGACCGTCACGCGTGCTGCTCGCGTCGGCGGCCATGGCAAGCTCCACCACGTGCGCCACACCGCCCAGCAACCTTTCGATCACCGGCCGGCGCTGGCTCGTGGGCGCCGGCGGCGCGTTGGACTCGCCGAGCAGCCAGGCCGGGGCGATTTCGCCGGGTCGGTCGGGGCTCGCGCCGGTGACGTGGCCGACAGCGCCGGACACGGCGCCGCGGGCGCTCGCCGGCTCGCCGGCACGCACGGTTGAAGGCGAAAGTGAGTCGCTCATGACGGCTGCAACTATGACCTACTTGCCAGTGAGTCGCAACTGCGTTAGGGTCGCGTCATGCACCACGCCCGTGCCAAACTCCGCGAACGGGGCTACCGGCTCACGCCGCAGCGCAATCTCATCTGGGATGTGGTGCGCAACGCCGGCCGTCATCTCACAGCCGATGAGATCACCGCCCAGGTGAAGCAGCAGCTCCCCGACGTGAACGTATCCACCGTGTACCGCACGTTGTCACTGCTCGTAGACCTCGATCTCGTCGTCGAGACCCGGCTCGAAGGCAGCACCTGCTACTACGAGGTCTCTCCCGAGCCGACGCACCACCATTTCGTCTGCAGCCGCTGCGGCGCCGTGGGGCATTTTGGCGACGCGCTGCTGGCACCCGTGCACGAGGAGCTCCGCGAGAGTCAGGGCTTCCTGGTACGCGAGATCAGGGTCACCGCACTCGGACTCTGCCGCGCTTGCCGGACGGCGGCCGACGCGACTCCCACGTAGCCGCAGAGGTACCCCCACAGCGATGCACATCCCCGACGGCTATCTCGGCCCTGAAACCCTGGCCGCAGGGTGGGCCATCAGTGTGCCCATCTGGTATATAGCCGGGCGCAAGGTGAGGAAGGTGCTCTCCAAACCCAAAGCTGTCCCAGTGCTGGCCGCCAGCGCCGCCTTCTGCTTCCTCGTCATGATGCTCAACGTGCCGGTGATCGGCGGCACCACCGCGCACGCCGTGGGCGCCACCCTGATCGCGGTGATCGCCGGACCCTGGATCGCCGTACTAGCCGTCACGGCGGCGCTCGCCGTGCAGGCTCTACTCTTCGGCGACGGTGGCCTGTTGTCGTTCGGCGTCAACTGCCTCAACATGGCGATCATCATGCCCTTCGCCGGCTACGCCATCTATCAGCTCGTGGCCGGCACGAGTGACCTGCGCTCCAGGCGGCGCCTCGTCGGCGCCGGTCTGGGCTCGTACTTCGCGATCGTCCTCGCCGCGCTACTCGTAGGGGTCGAGCTCGGCATCCAGCCGCTGCTGCACTCCGTCAACGGGATCGCCCAGTACAGTCCTTACCATCTAAGTACCACGATCCCTGCGATGATGCTCTCGCACATGGCCGTCGCGGGCCCGATGGAGGCGGCCTTCACGGTCGGCGTGATCGCCTTCCTTACGCGCACCAGCCCGGAGCTGTTCACCGTGAAGCTTGGCGTCGGCGCGCCGCTGCGCTCCCTCTACGGCATCGTCGCCGCGCTGGTGATCGCCGCGCCTCTGGGGCTGCTGGCCACCGGCACCGCCTTCGGCGAATGGGGCCGCGGCGAGCTGCTGCGGCGCATCGGCTACATCCCGCGCGGCCTGGCCAGACTCGGCGGCCACTGGACGGGTGTGCTGCCCAGGTACGGCCAGAGCAACACCGGCGGTGCCGGGGCGGTGGCGATGTATGTGATCTCGGCGATCGCCGGCATCGCCCTGCTCGCCGCCGTCGCCTGGCTCGTCGTGCGGCTGATGCGCCGCCCTGAAGACACCGCCTCGTAGGCGGCGCGCGAAGGCCGTGCGTGGCTCACCCAGGCGCCGGCTCAGCCGCCAATGCCACACGGTTCTTGCCTCTCTCCTTGGCGCGGTAGAGGGCTCGGTCGGCGGTCTCCACGAGGGCGTCAACCGAAGGCTCACAGTCTGCAAGGCTGGCCACGCCGATGCTCACGGTCACTACCGGCGGCGTCTTGGGCGCAGCCGGTGCCGCCGCGTGGGCAGACCATGCCCCGCCGTGGCCGAAAGACGACGCCGCGACGCGGCGTCGCACGCGTTCGGCCACGGCCCGCGCCGCCTCGGGCGTGCCGCTGGCCGCTCCGGCGGCGCTCGGCGGCGCGCCGGCCTCTGTGGGCACATGGGTCGCGACGGCCTCCGCCATCTCAGCCGGCGCCGCCGCCTCGCCGACCGCGGCGACCGCCTCACCGGCACCGCCACCGCAGCGTTGCTGGAGTCGTTCGGCGGCCATCTCGGCGCCGGCCGCGGTGGTGTTCGGTAGCACCACGGCGAACTCCTCGCCGCCGTAGCGCGCCACCAGGTCCACCTGGTGGCGCGTCTCGTCGCGCAGCAGGGCGGCGAGGTCACGGAGCAGCTCGTCGCCGGCGCGATGGCCGTAGCGGTCGTTGAACGCCTTGAAGTCGTCGATGTCGATCATGAGCAGCGAGAGCGGCAGGCGGTAGCGCTGGGCGCGGGCGACCTCCTGGCTGAGGCGCTCGTAGAAGTAGCGATGGTTGTAGAGACCGGTGAGGCCGTCGGTGATGGCTTGCTCCTCCAGGCTGGCGTGCAGGCGGGCATTCTCGATGGCCACCGCGGCCAGCGTAGCGAGGGTGGCGGCGAGCTCACGTTCACGCGCGCCGAAGACGCGTCGGTGGCGCTTCTCGATGATCTGCAGGCACCCGATGACCTCGTCCCTGAAGACCAGCGGCACGAACAGCGAGGCCTCCTCGCCCCAGGCGTCCATGCGCTCGCGATCTGCCTCCGGCAGGCCGGGATCGTCAAGGTAGGCGGCTATGATGCGACCTTCGCGCAGAACGTGGGCGAAGGTCGGTTGCGCGGTGAGGTCGATCTTCCCGCCGACCCACTCGTCATCGCCCTGTGTGGCCTCTCGCGTCCACAGGGCGAGACAGGTCGCTGTCGGCTCGCCACGACGGTAGCCGTAGATGTCGCACTCCGACACCTCCAGCACCTCGGCGGTGCGACAGGCGATGTTGGCCAGGACTTCGTCGATCACGAGGCTCGAGGTGATGGCCGCTGCGACCTCGGCGGTCACGGTGAAGCGCAGGGAGCGCGGCATCGTGCGTCCTTTCGTGGCTCGGCCCAGTTCCTTGGTCTGCCCTTCATCATAGCCGAGGTTCGCCGTCGCAGCAGTGCGGCGCGCGGCCGCTCTACCCAGGCTCTCTTGCCGGAGCGTCGTGGCGCAGCGATGTGGCCGGACTGAGCAGGCCGTCAGCGCTCGCCGTCAGTGCCCCGTCCACGCGTCTCGTGCCAGTGTTCCACGGCGATGATGAGACCCCTGATGGTACGGCGGAAGCTGGTATCGACATCGGCCGGCAGGCCGAACCCGCCGGAGGCCTGTAGTGTCACGAATCCGTGCAGCGCGGCGCGCAGCGCGCGGGTCGCGTGGACGGCGTCGGTTCCGGTCAGACCGTAGCCTTGAAGGACGTTGAAGACCACCTCCACCGCCTCGAGGCCGGCTCTTCGGTCGTCGCCGTCGCCCGGCGCGGTCGCGCGGGCTGTGGCGGCGTACCTGCCGGGGTGGCTGATTGCCCAGTCCCGGTAGGCGACCGCGATGGCTGAGATGGCATCGTCGCGAGCGCGTCCCACCGCGGCCCGGCGCATCACTTCGGCCAGCTCCATCTTCGCCCGAATCGCGATCTCGCGATGGAGTCCAGCCAATCCATCCACGTGCTTATAGAGGCTGGGCTGGCGCACGCCGAGCCGCTGCGCGAGAGCGGCAAGGGTCAGATTGTCGAGACCGACCTCGTCGGCAAGCCGGCCGGCCTCGACGCTGACCACTGAGGCGCTGAGTCCGGCCCTAGGCACCGTAGCCATGCTCCGCGAGGAAGGCGAGGATCGCTTTGCTAACGAGGTCCGGGCGTTGAGCATGCGGGTAGTGACCAGCCTCCGGCACCATGAGAACGGTGGCGTGGATCTGCTCCGCTATCCAGTCGGCCTCACGCCTCGGATCGGCGAAGTCGGGGTCCAGCTCGCCCATGATGACCAGGCTCGGGGCAGAGACCTCGCCAAGATGCTCCCGGGCCGCTTCGTGCGTCGTCCTCAACGTGGCAAGGAACGCGGCCGTGTGGCCGGGGAGCCTCATGGCCGCCGTCACCGACCGCCGGTAGTCTTCGAAATCCGCCGGCCGCCGGCCGGCGAACAGCTTGGGCAGGTAGGCCCCCCAGGAAGCGACTGCCCACGGCCTCGCCAGGGCAACCCGGAGCGCCAACCGCGACCCAGGGCTGGACTCGTGGTCACGAACGAACGGGCCGATGAGCACGAGACCCGAGACCAGGTCTGGGCGCTCTGCCCCCACCAGCACGGCGGCTGCCGCGCTCATCGAGTTCCCGACCACCACCGCCGGGCCGCCGAGGCTCTCGATCAGTGCCACGAGATCTCCCGACGTCTCACGGTCGCCATACGACGCGAAGGTGGCGTCACTGGCCCCGTGACCCCTCAGATCTACCGAAGCAACTCGGCACCCTGCCGCCGCGAGCTCTGGCGCCAACGCCCGGAATGAGGATCTCAGGTCGCCCATACCGGGGCTCAGCACCACCAGGTGCCCGCTGCCGGTGACGTCGAAGGCGATCCGCCCTTCGCCCACGGCCAGATGCTGCTCTCGCGACTCGGTCTTGGCATTCATCTCGTCTCCTGAAGCTAATGTGTATAGCTTATTGGCTAGGCACATTATCCCCCTGAGCGGGAAAGCAAAACCCCGCTACAGCGCCTCGCCCCGGTCCGGCGGGGCAGGGCGGCGGCGCAGCCGGTGCACCACAGCCCAGACGATGAGAACGACGACGACGGCGGCGGCGGCATAGTCGAGCCACTTGAAGTCCTGCTCGAGCTGGTGCCAGTTAGAGCCGACCTTGTAGCCCAGCCAGGTGAGAAAGGCGACGAAAGGCACGCAGCCCAGGGCCGTGTAGAGGGTGAACTTCCAGATAGGCATTCTGGCTACGCCGGCCGGCAGCGAGACGAAGCTCCGCACCACCGGCAGCATGCGGCAGAAGAACACGGCCAAAGCCCCGTACTTCGCAAACCACCGTTCGGTGAGCTCGATGTGCTCGCGGCGCAGCAGGATGTACTTGCCGTAGCGGTCGATGAGGGGCCGCCCCCCATAGAGGCCGACGTAGTAGACGAGCCAGGAGCCTACGATGTTACCGACGACGCCCACGACGATCGCCGCCGCCAGGCTCATCTTGCCCTGGCTCACGGCAAACCCCGCGAACATCATCGTCGCCTCGGCGGGGATGGGGACACAGGCACTCTCGAGCAGCATGAGCGCAAATACACCCGGCAGGCCGAAGGTGCCGATAACATCCGTGCACCAGGTGACGATATCGTTGACGATGCTCTGCATGCGGCCGAGCGTATACCCCATCGTCGACAGAACCCAACCACCGCGCCAGTCGCAGCCTACCGCTCGCCGAGCGGTACAATGCCAGACCTACGACGAACGTCGGCGTGGTCGAAGATGGTCCTCCGGCCGCACCGGCGTCGGACGGCGCGTGGAGCCTCAGGTCTGCACGGACACGCTTAAAGAGTCCGGCACCTGCCCCGGCTTGTCGACCACCCCCCGCTCGAGCACCGCGGTCGTGCCGGAAGTGCTTGACACTGTCCAAAGCGCTCACCTAGGATTCGTTCGTGTGCGCGAACGGACGCCTGGTCGACACCTTCAGCGATCACTCCCCGATTTCGCCAGGGCGACGACTGATCAGACCACCATCGGGGGGAGTCGCAGTGGATCTACGCTCGAGTCTTGAGGAGAGTGTGGTGACCGAGGTCGTTGCCGGCGGCGACGAGCTGATGGCGCTGGCCGGCGAGCTGATCGCTTGCGACACCACGGCTCGCGACCCCGGCGAGGAGGCCCGCGAAGAGGAGAAGCTGCAGCGCATCCTCGAGAGACGGCTGCGCGCCCTGGGCGCGACCACCGACCTGTGGGAGCCCGATCCCGTGGGCAGCGATAATCCCTACATCGCCGCCGAGCTGGACTTTCACGGCCGCCCACAGCTGGCGGCCCGCGTGGCGGGCAGCGGCGGCGGGCGCAGCCTGCTACTCAACGGCCACATCGACGCCGTCGCCGTGGGACCTCGCGAGAGCTGGGCGAGCGACCCGTTCTGCTCCGAGGTTCGCGGTGACCGGCTGTATGGCCGCGGGGCCTGCGATATGAAGGGCGGTCTGGCCACCCTGGAGTTCGCCATAGAGGCGCTACGCCGTGCCGGCGTGCGCCTGCGCGGCGACATCGTCTACTGCAGCAACACAGACGAGGAGTCCTCCGGCATCGGCGGCTGGGCGGCGGTGCAACACGGGGTCAGAGCCGACGCCGGCATCTGCGCCGAGCCGACCGGGTTCAACGTGTATGCCGCCTGCCGCGGCACCGCGACCGGGGTACTCACCATCGAAGGCCGGGCCGGTCACGCCGAGATGCCGCAGCCCGACTGGCGCGACGGTGGAGCCGTGAACGCTATCGAGAGGGCGCTGCCGTTGATCGACTCGCTGCAGCGCCTGCGCGCCGAGTGGCGCAGCCGGCCGGACCAGCAACACCCCCTGCTCAGTCCCAGCGGCATCGTCCCGACGATCCTCAGGAGCGGCGCCTGGAGCGTTACGTATCCCGATATCTGCGAGTTGACCTGCGACCTCGAGTACCTGCCCCACAGCATCGACGAGGCGGGCACGGGCAAGCCGGCGCACGCCGAGGTGATGGACTGGGTGGCCGCCGTGGCGGCCACCGACCCCTGGCTCGTGCAACACCCACCGCGCTGGCGGTGGATCGACGACTGCCCGCCGGCCGAGGTGCCCGTCGACCACGCCATCGTGACCACGGCGCTGACGGCGGGAGCCGATCTCGGCCGCGGCGGCAGAGCCACGGGCCTCGACTCCTGGCACGACGCCGCCACGTTCACGCTGCACGGACACACGCCGACCGTATCATTCGGGCCGGGGCAGATCCTCAGCGCCCACTCAATCGACGAGTACGTGCCGGTCCGGGACCTCATCGACCACGCCGCCGCCGTCGCGCTGGTGCTCATGCGCTGGTGCGGCGTCTCGAGGTAGCCGCGGCGCTCGATGAGCGCAGACAACGCTGGCAAGGACGCGGAGGAGACCCCATGCCACGACCAAGACTGCACTATCTGAGCGATGCCGACAAACAGTTCGTGCACGAACAGACGATGCGCATCCTGAGCGAGGTCGGCGTCGCTTATAACACCGCCACGCTCACCGAGCTGCTGGCCGCTGCCGGTGCCGTCGTCGACGCCGAGAAGCTCACCGCCAAGCTACCCTGGGAGCTCGTGGAACGCTGCCTCAAGAGCGTCCCCCGCGACGTTCTGCTCGCCGGACGCGACCCCGCCTACGACTGCCGCGTCTGCGATGAAGGGATGCTCTACACCAGTGACGGCGCCGCAACCTACATGCTCAACGATTTGAGCGGCGAGCGCCATGCCGGCACCGAGGCCGACCTGGCTCAGATGATGCGCCTCTATGACGCCGTGCCCGAGATCGACTTCACTTGGGCCACCATCACTCCAGGAGACGTCGACTCACGGGTCGGCAACCTGCAGATGGCTCGCATCGCCTACGAAAACTCCCGCAAGCATCTGCAGGACGAGGTACGTCACCCCGACCAGACGCCGGTGTTCATCGAGATGCTCGAGACCATCGCCGGCGCCTCGCTCAAGGAGCGGCCCATCTGGTCGGCCACGAATTGCACCATCGCCCCGCTCCAGCACGACGCCGAGATGACCGAGGCACATATCCTTATGGCCCAGGCGGGCTGCCCCGTGTTCGTGCTGCCCATGCCGCAGATGGGCACCACCGGGCCGATGAGCGTGCTCGGCACCAGCATCCTGAACATGGCCGAGCTGCTCAGCGCCGTAGTGCTCTTTCAGCTTGCCGCGCCGGGCTGTGCCCTGGTGAGCGCCGTCGGCTCGGCGGTGGCCGAGATGCGCAGCGGCCTCTACCTCTCAGGCACGCCCGAGGACGCGCTGATCAACCTGTGCTGCATCGAGATGAGCAAGTTCTACGGGCTGCGCTGTCAGGGCAGTGCCGTGAGCTGCGATGCCAAGGCGTGCGATCTGCAAGCGGGCGCCGAGGGCATGCTCACCGGTCTCGCCACGGCACTGGCGGGAGCTGACGTGATGCTCGCCTTCGGGCTCATGGACAGCGCCCAGACGGCGAGCCTCGCCAAGACGGTCCTCGACGCCGATACCGTAAACGCCATCGAGCGTTTCATGCGTGACGACCCGGTGAACGAGGCGCAGTCGCTGGTGGACGACATCATCGAGGTGGGCATCGGCGGCCACTTCCTGGCGCGGCGCAGCACGCGCACGCTCTACCGTGCCGGCGAGCTCTGGCAGCCGCATCTATGGCACCGCGAATCGTTCGAGCACTACTTGGGTACGTCGCTCGTGAAAGACGCGTGGGAAAGGGCGCACGAGCTCATCGCACACAACGACGTGCCGCCGCTGCCGGACGATGTTCGCCACCACGTCAACGAGCTCATCGCGACGTACCTGCGAAGCAAAGAGTAGCGCGCCGCAGAGGCCGGCGGCGGCGCCACGGCCGGAGCAGGTTGGGGTTCACTCGTGCGCACGAGTGAACCCCAACGCGCGGAGTGGTACCATCATCCAGAATCCATGCCGGCAGGATCGCGGAGCTCATATGGCAGAGAACAGCACATCGCCCGAGGCGCCTCAGACTGCGCTGCCGGCGACGCCGTTCATTGCCGACCACCCCCTGAGCAAGCTACCGCCCATCGCCCGCGAGATCGTCGAGGCGGCCACGCGCGTGATTCTCAGAGACGGCTACAAAGGCCTCACCCTGAGGTCGGTCGCGGCGGAGTCAGAGATCTACGCCGACTCCATCCGCTACTACTTCGGCGGCAAGAACGGCCTCATCAGAGCTGTGGCGCTCAACCTCAGCCACGACCTCGGCCTCGCGACCCTCGAGTCGGTGCGAGCCATCGAGAACGAGGACGAGCGCATGGGCGTGATCGCTGAGGTCAACCGGACCATCGCCGAAGACGCCGAGAGCTACCGGGTGTACTGGGAGCTGCTGCCGCACATACTCGCCGACCCAGACTGGAAGACCCGCGAGGCCGAGGATTACGAGTGGTACCGCCGTCTCTACGCGCACTACTTCTGGCGCCGTCCGGCGGAGCTCTCCGATCTCCCCGAGTCGACGAGGGCGCGCAACCTGGCGACGCTCATGATCGCCGTCGGCGATGGCCTCGCCCTCCAGAAGATGCTCGATCCGGGCAACCTCGACCTGGCCGAGGTATTCGCTTTGTGGGCCGAGCTCGTGCGTCCCGCGCTCTCCCGGCTGCTGGGCACCGACGAGGATGATCGCCGTCCAGCGGACCGGGCCTAGAACGCTGCGCGGCGCGACGGTGGACTTCCGGCAGGTGTCGCCCAGGCGATTGTCGCGCTCTCGCGCGTGGTACCATCACAGATGGCACCAGGTGCCTGCTCCATGACCAGAATCACGATCTACAGAGTCGGCCAGGCCGAGCCAGTGAGAATCGCCGGCCCCACGGTCCCGGAGCCGCTCGGGGGCGCCGCCACGGCACGTTCGCGCGGCTACGTTCGCTGGCTCAATCCCGGCCTGCTCATCGCATTGTTCGCCGCGGCGGTGGTGCTCAGCCTGCTCTTCGGCCGCGAGGTCTACGCCGACATCACCGGCGTCGCCGGCGTCGCCGGGCATCTTCGCCGTCTGCCCCACTGGCTGCACTACGGGGTCCCGGCGGTAGCGGCCCTCGTGTTCGTCCTTGTGACGTATTACCTCGCCTTCGGCCGCCACGTGGTCCTCAAGGCCGTCACGCTCGGTTTCTTCATCGCTCTGCTCGCCACGCCTGGGTTCGCTCTCGGCTATGTCAACGGCAACCTGAGCACCATGGGCAGCGGCGGGACGGCCGAGCAGCGAGCGGCCGTGAAGACCGCCCAGAGCGTGGTGCAGCGCCCACTGCCCAACAAACCCATGAACATCCTCCTGCTCGGCATCGACCACGCCGGCCCGGGCGACCCGGGGCGCTCGGACTCGCAGATCCTGGTGCGCCTCGATCCGCAGCTCAAGACCATCTCCATGCTCTCCCTGCCGCGCGACCTGCGCTGGAACATCCCGGGCATCGGCTACACGAAGATGAACGCCGCCTACACCTACGGCGGCCCGCGGCTCGCGATCAAGACCTTCGAGGACATCACCGGCCTGCCCATCAACTACTTCATCCGCATCGATTTCGCCGGCTTCTGGCACATCGTCGACATAGTGGGCGGCGTCTACCTGCCCATCGACCATCGCTACTACGTGCCGGTGGGCGCCGGCTACAAGTCCATCGACCTGCAGCCCGGGTATCAGCTCGTGAAGGCCAAGCAGTCACTCAACTTCGTGCGCTTCCGCCACGACCAGAACGGCGACTTCACGCGCATGGTGCGCCAGCAGATGTTCCTGCGTGAGGTGCAGCGGCAGGCGCTGCGCTGGAGCGGCAACTGGGGGCGGGTGTTGGCCATGACGCGGGCGATCATGGGCCAGACGACCACCGACCTCGACTCGCTCAGCAAGCTCCTGCCGGTGGTGAACCTGGCACTCACGCTCAATACGGCACGCATCTACCAGACGCACGTTGAGGGGAGCACGCCCACGATCAACGGGGTCGACTACGTGGTCGACACACCCGAGCAGATCGCCGCCGCCGTGCAGCAATTCGAGAACCCGGGCCAGCCCAAGGCGTCGACGGCCGGCAGCGCGGTACCCAAGAGCTTCTACCTGGTCACGGTCTCCAACGGCACCGGCTCGTCCGGCCTCGCGCAGCGCACCGCGGCGGCGCTGCAGACGCGCGGCTACCACGTCGGGCCACCGCTGACCTCCTCGCAGACCTCTGCGCAGACGGTGGTCTACGCACCCGAGAGCCTCGCTGTCCCGGCGCAGCAGCTCGCCAACCTCTGCGCGCCGGCCACCTTGCAGCTCAGCCCTCGGGCGCCGGGTAACGACGGGCACATCCTGATCGTGCTGGGCAGCAACTACGGCGGTTCGCTGACGACCGCGACACCGGCGCCGCAAGCCGCTCCAACGGTAGAGAAGGGCCAGCGGTACGACTGGTCGGCGTGGCGCGCTCTGGCCAAGACTACGTCGCTCAAGCTTGAGGCGCCGACTCTCTGGGCGCCCGGCCTCGGCTACGACACGGCCGGCGTGCCCTTCCGCTCCTACTCGATCGAGACCACCACCAAGCACCACGCCGCGGCAGCCATCGCCGTGGGCACCTACGGTGTGGGCTACTGGGGCGTGCAGGCCATGCACTGGACGAATCCGCCGGCGATCGCCAACCCAAGCTCGGTGCAGAAGATCAGTGGGCGCACCTACCTCTTCTTCTACCAGGACAAGAGCCTGCATATGGTGGCTTGGAAGCAGAATGGCGATCTCTACTGGGTCGTCAACACGCTCGACAACCAGATTCCCAATAGCCTGCTGCTCGCCCTGGCCGAGTCGTGCGTGCCGGTCACGAAATGACCGCAGGCCCTCCGCGCTAGGTCAGGTCTCGCTGCCTACGCGGCGCGACGCCAGCGACGAGGTGCCGTGCGCGAGCACCCCCACGAGGATCAGGAGCAGCGCCACCGCGACCCATTCGAGCCAGTGGCGTCGGGCGGCCACGGCGATCACGTCGACGGCGCAGACGGCGAAAGCGAAGCCGCTCACGGAGCTCGACAGGTGCGGATGCGCGAGGATGGCCCAGGCCATGAACCAGATCGCGACAGCTAGTGCCAGGAAGAGCACCGTGGCCCAGAGCGAGTGCTCGGCCAGACGATTCTCGGGGAAGATCCCCGTCATGAACAGCGCCACTGCGGCCACCAGGCCGCTGGTCTGGGCCATCGCGACGAGCAGCCGCACCAGGAGGCCCCTGCCCCGGGTCCATGCCCTCAGCCCCAGAAAGAAGGCGATGAGCGTGAGCCCGACGACCCACATGTCGGCGCGGAAGAATATAGCCCCATGGGGACTGAGCACCGTATTGCCGAGGTCGCTCAGCCAGTTCTTCGCGGGGCTGAAGGCCCAGGGGTAGAAGAAGTAGGCAACAGCCCCCAGCGACACGGCAGCGACGATCGTCGCGATGCCCGCGATGGTGGTGAGTGGTGGACGCCTTGCAGGCAACCGATCGGCTCCTCGATGCTCGTCTGCTTACTACGGCCTTGGTGGGTATCGTGCGCCGCCGCCCGCCCATGGTCGGCGGCTCCGGTCGTGTCACTTCTGACTCAATCAGACGGGTGGGAACCCCCCGTTGAGGAATGCGAACGCCATGTTACGCCTTCGCATGGGGCGGCCCAAACGCCGCGCTTGCTGCTCGGCGTCGGCTACCCGTCGACGCTCGACATATCCGCGTAGCGGTCGCCCGCGGTGGTACCCCGCGGCGCCGCCTCATCGAGGCCTTCCAGATCGTGCCGATCGAGCACGACCTCAACGGCGGCGGCGTTCTGCTCCAGATACTCGCGCCTCTTGGTGCCCGGGATGGGGACCACGTCGGTGCCCTGATGCAACACCCAGGCGAGGGCGAGTTGAGCCGCCGTCACACCTTTCTCGGCGGCGAGCGTTGCGATGCGGTCGACGATCTCGCGGTTGCGCTTGAAGTTGTCGCCCTGGAAGCGCGGGTGGTGGCTGCGAAAGTCGCGCTCGCCGGCGATGTCTTCGGGGGAGGCGAACCGGCCGGTGAGAAAGCCGCGACCCAGCGGGCTGTAGGCCACAAAGCCGATACCCAGCTCACGTACCGTGGGGAGGATCACACCTTCCGGGTCACGTGACCAGAGAGAGAACTCGGTCTGCAGCGCACTGATGGGGTGTTCCGCGTGCGCCCGACGGATCGTCGCCGGCGCCGCCTCGGAGAGGCCCAGGTAGCGGACCTTGCCGGCCCGTACCAGCTCGGCCATGGCGCCCACCGTTTCTTCGATCGGCACCGTGCGATCCACGCGGTGCTGATAGTAGAGATCGATCGTGTCGACGCCCAAGCGTTGCAGCGACGCTTCGCAGGCGCTGCGCACGTACTCGGGGCGGCCGTTGATGCCCACCCAGCTACCGTCTTCGCGGCGCTCGTTGCCGAACTTGGTGGCCAGCACCACCTGGTCGCGGCGCCCGGCCAGGGCGCGCCCCACGAGGCGCTCGTTGGTGAACGGGCCATACATGTCCGCGGTGTCGAGCAGGGTAACGCCCAGGTCAAGGGCGCGGCGTATGGTGGCCACCGCCTCGGTTTCGTCGATCGATCCGTAGAACTCCGACATGCCCATGCAGCCGAGCCCCTCGGCGGACACCTCCAGGCCCTGCCTGCCAAGCTTTCGCATCTCCACGATGAGTCCTCCCGCTGACGGTCTATCGGACGGCGCGCCACACCGCACGCGCCCTGCCTATCTACCCTGGCAGCGAGCGCATAGTCCGAAGATCTCGAGCGTGTGACTCGAGCTCGTGTAGCCGTGCTTGAGGGCGGCCTGCTCGATCCAGCGCTCGATGTCGGCCGCCTCGAACTCGGCGGTGCTGCCACAGCTCTGGCAGACCAGGTGATGGTGATGCTCCTCACTATGGCAGTAGCGGTAGAGCAGCTCGCCCTCCCCGGCGCGCAAGGTGTCGAGCACGCCGTCCTCGGCCAACGACTGCAGATGTCGGTACACCGTGGTCAAGCCGACCGACTCGCCCGCGGCCCGCAGCTCGGCGTGGATGTCTTGCGCGCTACGAAAGAGCGCTGAGGAACTGGCGATGCGCAGCACCGCCTCGCCTTGGCGCGTGCTGCGCGCTCGGGGTGCCTCAGGAGATCGCCTGCTGCTCAAGAGTCTCCCTTTCTTCCACCGCCGGCGGCACCAGCCGCCGGCGTCCTTTGAGCCGCGGGCCGAGAAGGCGCACGGCTACGTAGATGGCAAAGCTGATGCCGGTCACGAACACGCTCGGCTTCACGGTGCTGCTCTGCAGGCTCACCAGAAGGCCGCCGTCGGCGGCCGCGAGGGCGAATCCGATAGACAGCCCCACTACCGCGAACGGGCTCGTGACCAGACGCTGGGCGGAGGCGGCAGGCGTGATCGCGAGGCTCAATACGAGCAGCGTGCCCACCACCTGAGCCGCCTCGGTGACGGTGAAGGCCAGAACGAACAGGAACACGAGTCCCAGAAAGCGAACCGGTACCCCTCGCGCCACGGCCACCTCGGGATCGACCGAGGCGAAGAGCAGTGGCCGGTAGATGATCGCCATGATGACCACGACGGCGATACCGATGAGCAGCAACAGCACGAGCTGCCCGTTGCTGACGCCGAAGATGTCGCCGAATAGGATGTTGGTCGCCGCCGTCGCGAAGCCGTGGTAGTAGCTGAGTAGAAGCACGCCCAGACCCAAGCCGGCGGCGAGGATGACGCCGATGGCCGAATCCCGCTCGCGCTCGCGAACCCCCAGCACGCCGATCAGACCGGCGACCACGACCGCACCGCAGAGGGCACCCATGACGGCGTTGTTGGCCACCAGCAAGCCGGCGGCGGCGCCGGTGAAGGCCAGCTCGCTGGCGCCGTGCACGGCGAACGCCATGCGACGCGTGATCACGAAGGGGCCGATCAGGCCGCACGTGACGGCGACCAGAGCCCCCGCCAGAAGCGCGTGCTGCGCAAACGGCAGCTGCAGGTAGGAAGTGAGGCTCACGAGGCGCCGCCCTCGGCGTGCTCCAGATGATGTGTGTGACCGCTCGGTTCCGTATAGTCGCTGTCTTCGGCGCTGGCCACGAGGATGCGGTCGCCTCGTCGGATAACGTCCACCGGCGTGCCATACAAGGCGCTCAGGCGCTTGCTCGTGAGAATCTCCGCCGCGGTGCCGGCAGCCCAGCGGCCGCCGACCAGATAGAGCACGCGGTCGACGTACGGCAAGATGGGGTTGATCTCATGTGTCACGAAGAGGATGGCGGTCCCGGCGGAGCGGCGGCGCTCGTCGAAGAGTGCCGTGATCGCCTGCTGGTGGGCAAGGTCGAGCGAGAGCAGCGGTTCGTCGCAGAGCAACGCTAGAGGGTCGCCGAGCAGCGCCTGCGCGATGCGCAGGCGCTGCTGCTCACCACCCGAGAGCAGGCCGATGGGGGCGCCGGCGTAGGCTGTAGCTCCCACGGCGGCGAGTGCCGCGGCGACGCGCCCCCGTGCGTTGCGGCGTCGTAGAGGCAACCCGGCACGGTGCCCGTCGAGGCCCAGGCTCACGAGGTCGCGTCCCCTCAGGGGCAGATCGCGGTCGAAGGCACGCTGCTGCGGCACATAGCCGAGGCGCGAGTCGCCGCGGCGGGGTGTCCGCCCGCCGATGGTGACCGTCCCGCCGGCCAGGGGATGGAGCCCCAGAAGGACGTTGAGGAGCGTGGTCTTGCCCGATCCGTTGGGTCCCAGTATGGCGAGAAACTCGCCGCGTCTGACCTCGAGCGTGAGATGCTGCCAGAGCGTGTGCGAGCCGTAGGCAACGCTGGCGTCACTCAAGCGAATGGGCACGACGGCTTGTGGCTGGGCGGCGAAGCTCAAGGCGCTATCCCCCCAAAGCGTGCAGAATGGTCTGCGCCACACGCAGCTGCCACGCCTGATAGCTGGCGGCGGTGGGCGGCAGCGTCTCACTCACGCTGACCACTGGGATGCCGTTCTGCAACGCCAGAGACCGAGTGCTCTGGGTCACCGCGCTCACGGTCTGCTGGTTGTAGAGAAGAAGACGCACCTTGTGCCCCGTGAGCAGGGCGCTCATCGCCTGCACATCGCCGGGGGCAGGATCGTTCCCGTTCTCGATAGCTCTGGCGAAGCCGGCCGGCGAGACCACTCTGAGCCCCGCCTCGGCGAGCAGGTAGCCAGGCACCCGTTCCGTGTACGCCACCGGGGTACCGCCGTAGTTGCTCCTGATCTTGGCGATGACCGCCTCAACCGCTGCCAATGACGTGTCGAACGCACGGAGGTTGGCCTTGAAGACCGCCCTGCCGGCGGGGTCGGCGCGCGCCAGCGCCTGCTCCATGGCAGCCGCCACGATGGGGACGCGCGCCACATCGTACCAGAGATGCGGGTTGGCATTGGCGCCGTTCACTTTGAGCACGTCTTGCGCGGAGACCACCAGCGGATGCGCGCCGGAGCCCGCGACCAGGTCGGCCATGAAGGAGTCGTAGCCTGCCCCGTTCTCGACCACTACCTGGGATTGCGCCACCGCGGCGGCGTTGGCCGCGTCGGACGCGTAGAGATGAGGATCGGCGTTGGGATTGGAGATGATGGAAGTGACCCTGGCGAGACTACCGCCGATCTGGGCCGCGACACTGCCCCATGAGCTCTCGGCGGCCACCACGTTGACCTTGCCGGATCCGCTCCCCGCGGATCCGCCGCCGCAGGCCGACACGAGCAGCGCGAGAAGCGCCGCCAGGCCCAGCCCGATGAGCGCCGGGCGACGCTTCGCGCGAAGGTGCGTGACGTCGGACATAAGCAAATGATAACCATTTCCAACACCATGTAAACGGGCCGCCCGGAGAGCGCGCCAGCATGCCATCTACTGCTTCAGCAGAGCCGCCCCGCCCTCATAGGTGAACACCGCTCCTATGGCGCAGAAGAGCACCAGCACGATCGGGCGCTGATGCCGGCTCAGCCACGTCTTCCCGCCGCCCAGCATGCCGCCCAAGCGCCGCGGCGCGGCGCCGTACGCCACGAGAGGCGCCGCCGAGGTGCTCACGGCGACCGCTGTGAACACGATGAGGGCGACCAGAGCCGCCGCCAGGGACGCGCGCGCTTTGAGGATGACCGTGAGCGCGGGAGTTTCCATCTCCCAGTTCACCAGGAAGAGGCCCACTCCGGCGGCACCGAGTGGACCCATCCTTTGCACCCAGCGGACCCAGCGCGGCTCCTGCCCAGGCCCGCCGGCCGGCGGGCGCCTTACCAGGATCACGACGAAAGCCGCAAGGAAACCTAGCCCGATGAGCAGCCAGAGCAGCTGCACGATGTCGTCGGTGCGCTGGCCCCCGGCCAGCGCACGGTGCTGAAAGACCACCAGCACGGCCGCACCGTAGCCCAGCATGACGCCGATCAGCGCCCCGAGGTAGGCGATGCTGTTGGCCAGAGGCCGGTCGGTGGCCAGCATTACCAGGGCCGCGATGACGCACAGCGGTTCCAGGGCGATGACAACGGCGATAGGGATGATCTGTAGGAGCAGCGCAGCCACGGCGCGGCATTCCAGTCAGTTCTCGATGGTGACGAGCGTGCCGATCGGGGTGTACGGCCAGACCTTGGCGGCCGCCGCCAGCGGCAGCTCCACGCAGCCGAGGCTCTGCGGCGTGCCGTACGAGCCACGCGTGAAGGCGTGGATCGCATCGCCACCGTGAAAGTAGCTGATGTAGCGGATGCCGGGGTCGCTGTACTTAGAGCCGTCCGGGTTGGTGCCGCTCATCGTGCCCACGGGGATGTGCTCGAACACGGCGTAGGTGCCCAGCGCAGTTGGGGCCGCTGCCACGCCGGTGTTGCCCGGAGAGCTCAGGATCACGTGCCCGTTGTGCCAGAGGTTGAGCGACTGCGGCACGGTGCGATGCACGAAGACGTAGCTGTATCCGGCGGTGTCGCGCTTGCCGGCAATGGCGTCGCCGATCAGCGCCGCCCAGACCTTCGGTCCCGGCACGCCGTCGGCGGCCATGCCGTGCGTATTCTCGAACATGCTCACGGCGCCCCGGGTGATCTGGTTGTCTGCGCCCGCTTGCCAGAGACCGTGCAGCGAGGTGGGGGTGTTGGCGTAGCGCCACGAGAACCGTCCGCGCGGTGGAGCGACGGCGGCGGCAAGCTGCGCCCTCGCGGAGGCAGACGCGGGGTCGGCGGCGGGGTGCCACTTCAGCGGCAAGTAGCCCAGCTGAGCAAGCAGTTGCTGCAGCCGCAGCGTGGACCCTTGCGGGACTTGCCACTGCAGCGTGCTCGTGAGCTTGGACCCGGCGTGCCCGGCGAGATGCACGCCTCGCGGCAGGGCAACGCGCACGGTCGTCCCAAACCCGAAACCAAGCCCGCGTGGCTGGAAGGCCAGCGTGTGTGCATCGAGCGTGCGCCAGCGGCCTGGCGTGGCCGGAGAGACCACCGGGTGGCTCGCTCCGAGCACGTCATGGACCGAGCCGGAGAAGGTCAAAGTGATCTGCCCGGCCGGCGTGAGCGTGGCCGAGGGCTTCGGTTCGGCGAGCAGTTGCGGGTAGGATCTCGCCGGGAACCAGGTCACCTGAACCGGCGCCGGCAGGCGCTCCCACGAGCGCGCGGCCGCGGCAACCTCGATCGCGCCCGCGCTCTGCGCGCCGCGCGCGACGACGCCCACGTCCACCACCGACTGTGCGGCGGAGAGCACATGGGCGGGCGAACCCCCCAAAGAGACCAGCCTCACCGGCCCGTCGAAAGACACCGTGACCGGCGCACCGACCTTCACCTGCAGCCAGGTGCCAAGCAGGTGCGTGCGTGGCGTCTCAAGGGTGAAGCTACGCTGTTCGCGGTGGCCGATCAGCCACCCCACCCAGCTCGGCCGCACCACCGTGACCTGCACCGTCAACCGTTCCCTAGCGGCGAGCCGGCGTAGCGGCCACACCTGCCCCTGCCGCAGCTGCACCGGCACCGGCTTCCCGGTCGCCGAACGCACGTCCACCGTGCTCACGCGCCCGGCGAAGCCCGGCAGTGCGATGCGTGCCAGCGCGTCGCTCGAGGAGTCGAGATGGACGTCAGGCCAAGCCAGGAGTGCCGCCCCCGCTAGGCCGGCTAGCACGACGACCACCAAGACGGCGATTATGATCCAGGAGCGCGCCCGCACCTTCAGCCGACCTCCGGCCCGACGGCCGGCTGGGTTGTGCCCGTCTCGCTGTGCACTGTGCCTGTGAGCACCTCGTCTCGGGGTCTGCCGTTCGAGAGTATGGTCTGCACGAAATCCTCCCGCATGAAACAGGGCAGACGTTCACGACCTTGCGAAACACTATTGTAACCCGATAGATGATGACCCGTGGCGGCACCACTTCCACGCAGCGCGTGAAGACCGCCGACACTGCTCAGGGCACGAGCTTATAGATCCGTCCGCTCAGAGAACTGAGATAGAGCTCGCCACTGGCATCCTCGCCGAGCGAGGTCACATTGGTCACCTGCCCGCTGACGGTCGCCAGGCGCACCGGGCCTTTGGGTCCGTGCATGAGCCAGACTCGGCCCGAGCAAAGGTCGCTGAACACGTACCAGCCGCGCAGGGCCGGGATCGCCGAGCCCCGGTAGACATAGCCGCCGATCACCGCGCACCCCTGGGTATGCGGATACTCGAAGACGGGAAACGTGAGGCGCGACCGGTTGATCGTCTGGACCTTGTACACGTGGTCGCCCTCGTAGTAACTCCAGCCGAAGTTGGTGCCAGGCGCCGTGCCGGCCTTGAGAAAATCGATCTCCTCCCACTTGTTCTGGCCGACGTCGCCGATCCATAGGTTGCCGTTCGCCCTGTCGAACGAGAACCTCCAGGGGTTGCGCAGGCCGTAGGCGTACATCCGCGGTGTTGGATGAGCCGCGTTGACGTTCATACGCAGGATCTTCGCGAGCAGCACGTGGAGGTTCTGCCCGTAGTTGAGCGGGTCGCCCTCGCTGCCGCCGTCGCCGACACCGATGTACAGCATCCCATCGGGACCGAAGGCGAGCTGGCCGCCGTTGTGGTTGGTATACGGATGGGCGATGGTCAGCAGGATATGCGCCGACGCCGCATTGGCCACGTTCGGGTCGGCGCCACTCACGGTGTAGCGGGCGATCACGACCCGGTTCAGATGATCGGTATAGTCGATGTAGAAGCGCCCGTTGGTCGCGTAGTGCGGATCGAAGGCGAGGCCGAGCAGACCTTGCTCGTTCCCCCCTGAGAGAAGCCCGGCCACAGTGAGGAAGGGCTTCGTGCGCAGCGCTTCGCCACTGCGCACGAGGATCTTGCCCCGCTGCTCGACGATGAACTGGCGCTTCGTGTCGCCCGGCGGCGACGTAACCGAGAGGGGTCTCGCCAGCCCCGCGGCGATGAGCTTGAGATGAAAACGCGGGGTGACTAGCACGGCAAGCTGCGACGGCGCCGACGCCGCGAGACTCGCGGGCGGCGCGCCGGCGGCCGGCGCACTTGCCTTGGCGGCGGTCCCGCAGGCGGCGAGCGTCGCGAGCGAGACAAGCACGGCCGCAACCGCTACCCACCGCAGCCACGCTATGGTGATCCTCCTCTTGTCGCCCACCCTCGTGTCGTCGGAACTCTGAGCCCCGCTGGAGGCCTGCGTACACGCCGGCGTGAACGGCCCGCTGCACGACGCACAGCTGGTCTACGAACGACCCCCAGAGGGTTCCCCAGGACGCGTTTCGCCAAGCCGATGGTCGGACGAAGGCCGCCTTCGTGTCGTCGAGGGGGTCTCGCCCGGGGCGGTGGCGTGGGGCGTCGCGTCTTGCGGCCCTAGATCGGCGAACGGGTCATCGTCGTAGCACCAGTCCAGCGGCGGATCGTCGCACGAGAGTGGCGGCACATCGTCGAATAGCGGATCTCCCAAGGGCACTGTGGCGCCGGCCGGTTCAACGGCCGAGACGGAGGGTATCAACGGCTCGCTGGGGGCCTCGGCGAGCACGGGCAAGTCGATGACCGCCGTTGTCGCCGACTCGTTGGCGTCGTCGTCCCACGCGCCCTCAGGTTCGATCTCCCATCCGCCCTTGATCGCCTGGCTTCCCGCACGAAGGCGATGGCCGTCCCCCTCGACGAGCTCCAGCAGGTATTCCATGTCGGAGATGTCCTCGCAGTAGATCCGGTCCCGCACGATGCTGACGGTGAACGCGAGGCCACCGATGAGCAGCCCGAGCACGGTGACCGAGAACGCCGTCGTCAGGTTGGTGGCCAGCGCATGGTAGTCGCCGTGGGCGAGGCCCACGAGAGCTGGGGCCAGCGGGATGAGGGTCCCCATAAGACCCAGCATGGGACCCAGGCGCACCAGGATGCGGGTGCGCTCCAGGCGCTTGATCGTGTAGAACTCGTACTCCTGCAGCAGTTTGAGCGGTTTGGCCTCTAGCCGCTCAGTCTGGTAGTTGCGCACGAGGTCGAACAGGAAGCGCACCACCACCAGAGAGTAGACGTTCTGCTGCAGATAGCGGTAGGCGGTGCGCGGCTTGCCGTCGGCAAAGGCCTTGCGGGCACGCAGGGCCCGCACCTCGAGGGTATGGAGGTCGCGATAGCGAACGCGCAAGTACAGCTCGTAGACCAGCACGCCAAGCTCGGCCAGCACCCACATGAGGCAAATGATGGCGGCCACGAGCACCGGCCACAGCAGTACCCGGGCGGTGTCGTAGATCATGTATTGCAGCGAGTTCACGCGAGCGCCGCCTCCCGGACCGTGGCGACGAAGACCCTGCGTGGTCTTCTGTCGAAAACGCACGCTAGGTCGTCGCCGTGAGGGTCGTGCGAGCGCGACGTGCGGGGACTGTGAGGCCGCCGCCCTTCGCGACCGGTTTCTCCAGCTAGACGAAGGGCCGCGCGTCCAGCGGCGCCGTGGCTCCCTGCTTCTTGAGCTGGCTGCGCCAGCCGTGATTGGCGATGAGGCGATAGACGATCGTCAGAATGAGCTTGCCCTGGTGCGAGCGCCGCGCCATGACACAGCGTCGGCATGCGACAGCACCCGCTCCAGTGCCGCCACGACGACGGGATCGAACTGGCTGCCGGCAGCGCGTCGCATCTCCTCGAGCGCGTCCTCGTGAGAGCGTTCCAGCCGGTACGGACGGAGGGTGACCAGAGCTTGGAAGGCCACGGCCACGGCCACGATCCGCGCCGGCAGGCAGATCTCCACCCCCTTCAGACCCCTTGGGTAGCCTGTCCCGTCGAACCGCTCGTGGTGGGAAGCGACCGCGTCGGCCACCGCGCCAAGGCCTGCCATGCGCCGCAGCAGACGCTCAGCCGTGCGCGGATGCTCGCGCACGAGCTGCCACTCGTCGGCCGACAGACGGCCCGGCTTGCCGAGCACGCCATCGGGCGTCGCCGACTGCCCTATGTCGCATAGACGAGCAGCGTCGCCGGTGTCGACCGCGTCGGCAGCCCCTAGGCCGAGATCCACCGCCAGAGCCGTGGCCAGGCGCGCCCGGGCTTCGCGGTGCTTCTCGCCGTAGAGCATCTTGGCGTCGGCCAGCTCGGCCATCAGAGACAGGTAGCCGACGGCCTGGTCGCGGCAGGTCTCAAAGTGGCTCGACGGGCGCTCGGCGAGCCGCACGACGCAGTCGCCGCCGCGATGCTTGGCCAGGCTCGCCACCCATCTGGCCTTCTCGAGCAGCCCATCCTTATCGACCGCATCCCAGGGGAAGGCAGCTAGACCGATGCCCAGCGTCAAACGCTCGCCGGGGTCACCGAGCTCGGCCGACCCCACGGCGACACGCAGCGCCTCCGCAATCTCGAGGGCATGGTCGGCGCCCGCCGCGGTCAGCACCAGAACAAACTCGTCACCACCGACGCGGGCGCACACGTCGCCTGGCCGCGCCGCTCGTTCGACGATCTGACCGATGGCGTGCAGCGCCATGTCTCCCGCGGTGTGGCCCCGCAGGCTGTTGAACGCCGCGAAGCGGTCGACGTCGCAGTACAGCAGGCAGAGCTCCTCGCCAGCATCCTCTGCCCGTGCGAGCTCCTCGGCCAGCCTCTCGTGGAAGTAGCGATGGTTGGACAACCCCGTCAAAGTGTCGGTGGTCGCGTCCACCTCGGCGCGTGTGACGCGGTCCGAGGCCCCTTGCAGGAGATGCGTGAGCGCGCTGGACGAGTCGGCGTACAGGCCGCCTTCTTCGGCCGCATCGTAGGCCGGCTGGTCGATCGCCACAACACCCACGATCTCGCCGCTGCGCCGCCGTATGGGCGCCATGGCGCTGACCCACACACCGAACTCATCCGCGGAGACCACGCACATGTCGGGGCGTTCCCCGGCCATGGCGTGAGCGATCTCCTCGTCGCCGATCACATCGTCGCCCAAGCGTGAGCGCTCCGACTCATCTTCTTCGGTGTCGCACACGAAGATGAAACCGCCGTCACGCTCGGCCATGGTGGTGATAAACCGCACGCCGGGATTGGCGTCGCGCACGCCGCGGAGCTGCTCGACCACATGAAGGTACGCGGCGTCGCCCTCCGTGCCGGTCTCGCTGAGCGCGGCGTGCTCGTCGCCGTCGATCAGCGCCGCGGCCTGCTCGCCGATGGCGACGCCTCTGGCGCGTGTCAGCGCGAGCTTCGCGAGCACACGCAGGAATGCGTCGACCATGGCCGGATCGAACTGCGTTCCCTTGCAGCGTTCGAGCTCCGCTTTGCACTGGGTGTAGGTCAGCGCGCGGTGATACGGTCGCTCGAACGACATGGCGTCGTATGAATCAACGACGCACATCGCGCGGGCGAGTGCTGGGATATCTTCTCCCGCGAGCCCGTCTGGATAGCCCTGGCCGTCGTAGCGCTCGTGATGATGTCGCACCCCGAGCACGAGGTCGTTGTCGTACAGTGGGCGCACGATCTCGGCGCTCAACGCTGGATGCTGACGCATGAGCTGCCACTCGCGGTCATTCAGCTTGCCCGCTTTGGTGAGGATGCGATCCGAAAGGGCGATCTTCCCGATGTCGTGCAAGTACGCGGCCTCGCCGATGGTATGGATAGACTCGTCTGGCCAGCCCAACTCGCGACAGAGCAGCACAAGATAGGCCGCCACCCGAGCCGTGTGCCCGAGGGTGTAGTAGTCCTTGGCGTTCAACGCCGTGCACAGTGTGCGTAGGTTGTTCATGTGCAGGCGTTTCACGTCTTCGTACTGTCGGGCGTTCCGAATGGCGATGGCAGCCAGATTGGCGAACAGCGTGGCGGGCTCGAGCTCGTGTTCGGCGAAGGTCCGGCCGCCGAACCTGTCGAGGGCCAGCACCCCGATGACTGCGTCTCCCGCGCTGAGAGGCACGATAATCGAAGCCTGTGGCTCGGCCGCGGTGCCCGACACGAGGGCGCCGCGCGGGTCACCCAGCATGTCGTTCACGATCTGCGCCTCGTTGTGCCGCACAACCCAGCCGCTCACCCCCTTGTCCAGCGAGGAGCGCCAGTTTTCGACATAGTCGTCGTCCTCGTCGCTGGCGTAGCCGCAGTAGAGCTCTTGAGCCTCGGCATCCACGAGCCGTATCTCGAGGCCGTCGAAGTCGACGACCTGCCTCGCCAGGGTGGCGATGCGCGAGAGCACGTCTCCGTTATCGTGCACGGCTATCAGGCTGCCGCTCAGCTCCAGCAGCACACGGCTCAGCTCGAGCTGCGACTCGAGCTGAGCCGTGGTGCGCTCGAGCTGCTCGTAATGGCGAGCGTTCTGCACGGCGACCGCCGCCTGGTCGGCCAGCGCCTGCACGAGCCCGATCTCGTCGGGCCTGAAATGGCGCACGCGCTCAGTCTCGATGAGCGTGAGCATGCCGATCGGTCTGCCGTCGAACATGAGCGGCGCCGACAGGCGGCACTTCTCGTACGCCTCGCCCCTGCTCGCGCGGCCCAACGTCTGGGCATCGTCGCCGCAGGCCGTCTCCTCGACGACAACACCCCCTTCGAGCAGCGCCTGCAGAGACGGGTTCTCGTGAAGCGCGAGGCGACCGCTCGCCGTGTGAACGGCCTGCCGGCCGCAGTAGTGCAAACGCTCCACGAGGGCGGCTCCTTTCTCGTCGTACTCCCAGATGAGGCACTCCTGCACGCCGGCAGCCTTGCAGCCGCTCTCGGCCACGATGGGCAGCACATCGTCCAGAACGACGGTCGACGTGGTGGCGCGACTCGCCTCGAGCAGCGACGCGAGCCGCGCCACGTGGTCCTGCTCCCTACGAAACATATCGGCGTTGCGGATGGCGAGTGCCGCGGCGCCACAGATCGCTTCGACCGTACGTAACTCATCATGTCCGTATGCTCGCTCACGGCGATCAACGAGCTCCACGATGCCGAACGCCTCACCGGCGGCGACGAGAGGAACGGCGAGCAGGCTGCGCTCGCCGCGCTCCTTCATCGAGAGGCGCTGTGCCTCGCCGATGGCCGCGTCGCTCAGGTCTCGTATCACCACAGGCTTGCCGGTGTGCAGTGCCAGCTTCGTGGACGTCCACCGCTCCGCACTGAAGTCCTGGGCCATCCAAACCTGGTCGACGTCGCCGTCATAGATGCTCGCGCGGCACCGCAGGGCATCGTCTTCACGCACGTAGACACTGCAGATCGGCGCCTCGGTGATGTCGCAAAGTCGCCTGCAGGTCGAGAGGAGCACCTCGTCAACGGAAAGGCTGGACGAGAAGAGCGCGCTCGCCTCCGTCACGAGAGACAGGCGCCGAGCAGTCTGACCCTGCTCTGCGTACACCTGGGAGTTGACGAGCGCCTGGGCAGCGATGGGGGCAAGCCCGCGCAGCAGTTCCCGGTGCTCGAACTCTCGCGCGCGCACGTCTACGAGCACGACCATCCCGACCACCTTCCCACCGCTGATCAGTGGCAAGTCGAGGCTCGCGCGGTACCCCAAGCGCAGGGCATCGGCGCGTTCGCAGTCGGAGGATCGCGGGTCGGTGGCCATGTCAGTGACGTGCACCGGCAGCTTGGTGTCTACAGCACGGGCGGTGATCGCGTAGTCGGCGACCACGAAGTCGTACTCGGAGGGCTCCTGTGTGACTCGCTCTCCATCGGCCGTGAAGAGGGCGACCATGCGCCCTTCCTCGAGCCGGTAGAGGGAGCAGCGGTTCGCGCCGGTCAGCTCTCGCATGCGGCGCGCCACGGCGCCCAGCACGTCCTCGGGCTTCAGAGATGCGCCGAACTCGAGGCCCGCATCGACGAGCATGCGAAGATCCTGATTGGCCGCGTCGAGGCGGTCCAGGAGCTCGCGCGCCTGACGTGCCGAGTCGCGCGCCGCGGCGGTGGCCTTCACGTGCTCGGTGAGGTCGCGCAGCACGAGAACGCGGCTCAGCTCGCGACCGCCGCCGTCACGCAAAGAGGATTGGCGTACGTCGAGATGACGCACATCCCCTTCGATCTCCACGGCGACGCAGCGACCGGCCTCGTCGCTAAGCGCTTCGGGTCGCTCGAGGTCGTCCAGATCGCCACCCTCAAGGCCCGCCAACCACTCGCATTCGCCCAAACGCCGGGCCATGCGGCCGTCTCGTGTTCCGGCCACGAGCAGCCGCTGCGCGCTCAGGTTGGCGCTCACTATGCGCCCGTCGCCGTCGGCGACCAGCACCGCATCGCTCATGCCCTCGAGAACGCGCGGCTGCCAGACGGCGAGAAGGTCGGCCGTGCGCAGCACGGGCAGCGCCCAGATCAGTGGGGGCATACCGGCGGCAAGCACCACCAGCCCCAAGTGCAGACCACGGATAGGCACATAGCCCGCCATGAAGGCGACATCGCAAGCGAAGATGACTCCCACACCGGCGATTACCGCCAGCGCCTGCCGGCGGCGGATGTGCCACGAGCGCAGCGCTTCGACGAGCACCAGCACCATGCCGGCCATGACGAGCGCGTAGAACCAGGCGAGCTGAACCGTGAAGAGCATCCCGCTGCCCTGCACGTTGATGTGCGCAAAGCTCAGCGCATTAAGGCCCCAAGACGACGGATAGATGAGCGCGGGGTCGACCGTCGCCAGCGCCACGAGGGCGACCGCGGCGGCGACCAGCGCGGTCGCCGGCCAGCGACCGCCGCGCGAGCGAACTCCCGCGAAGCGTACTGCGAAGATGAACCAGAAGGTCCCCAGCGGCGGTCCCGTAACAGAGTAGATGGCGACCAGCCGCAGCATGGTCGGTCCCGTGCCCACGCGAAACACGGCCGCGTAGCAGAGCGCCTCCGCGGAGGCCACGAACAGAGCCACGGCCAACGCACGACCGCCGGCAAAACGTAGCCGCAGCCAGGCAACGAGCCCCTCGGCAAGCAGAAGGGCGCTCGTCCCCAGCATGATCGCGAAGTTCAGGGTTTCCGCCCGGCCCATGTCCCGCGCCTCCCGTGCCCCAGACAAGCCTCTTTTGCTTTCGCCATCGGTGGCAAGGGCCGAGATGATGAGTCTCCCCGCCTTATTCGGGCACGGGGCCCTAGACGCACTGGGCACGGTTGCTCACTGCGGGTCGCACACCGAGCCACCACCTCGATTCTCACAGGTAAGTCCCAGCCGTCTCTCACGGGTTACTCAGACTGGCAGGGCAGACTGCCCTTGGTCCCCATGCCACGTGCGGCCCTCCCTGCCGCACACGGATCTCGGATGGTCCGCACGCCGCCGAGATCACGCGCGAGGGCCTGCCACCTCTTGTGCCCTTCCGGTGGCAGGCCCTCTGCTTCTCTTCGGCCAGGCTGCCTACCACCGCGTCGCCGCGCCGGCCGCGGTCTGGGCCTTGCCGGCCGCGTCCGTGGTTATCAGCATATACGCAGGCCAGCCTCAGCCTCCGCTCAGCCGCCCGCAGTAGACATCTGCCCATGGAAAGCCACGGCCCACAGCCCGCCGGGAGCGACCGACGGCCGTCGTCAAACCCGCCGAGGCAGGGCACCGAGGCAGGCAGACGAACGAGCACAGGCCCGGCTCATGCCCGCCTGCTAGCGCTCATCCTCCTCGTTGCCGCCGTGGCCACGTCGGTGGCGGTGGCGTGGCACTCACTTGACCACGCTGAAGCACGCCGCATCACGCCAGGCAGCGCCGCGCGCGTCCAGTCTTCGCCCGGCGCCACCCCGCGGCCTCGCCGAACAGCCACCCCGGCGCCCGCCTTTCCACGCGCGGCGGCCGTGGCCCGCGCCCTCGGCTGGGCACAGGACCGCGAGGGCGATGTTGGCGTGGCCGTCGTCAACAGTCGCGGTGTGTTGCGCGGATACCACGCGCACCGCCAGTTTCAGTCTGCCAGCCTTTCGAAGGCTATGCTGCTTGTCGCCTACCTCAGAAGGCACCCGCGGCCGGCACCGGCCATGCGGGCGACGCTGACGACCATGATCGAGGAATCAGACAACGCCAGCGCCGACATTGTCTACGACGTGATCGGCAACAGTGGCTTACGCACCGTGGCGCGGATCGCCGGAATGAAGAACTTCGAGACCGGCACATCGTGGATCGACACGGAAGTGACGGCGGCCGACCAGGCACGGTTCTTCTACCACTACCAGCGTTGCCTGCCGGCGAGGTCCATAGCCTTCGCGCGGCGGCTGCTCTCGAGCATCATCGCGGAGCAGCGCTGGGGAATCCCGGCAGCCGCCGGACCAGCCGGCTGGAATGTGTTCTTCAAGGGCGGCTGGCTGGGCGAGAGACAACACCGTCATGAATCAGGCCGCCTGGCTCGAGCGCGACGGCGTGCACTGGTCGCTGGCCGTGCTGACCGACGACAACCCGACGAGCTCGTACGGTTGGCAGACGCAGAAAGGCATCACCGGCCTGCTCATCGGGCACGAGCCCAGCGCGGCCTACCTGGCGGTGGTACACCAGTACGACAAGTGAGCTGCACCCGCGGCGCTGCCGCCGAGACTTCCTCGGTTCGTCACGACGCCCGCGAGGCAGATCTCGACGACGATCCGCGGGATCGCCTGCGCCCCTCGTGAAGGTCGAGTAGAGTAGGTAACGGTCGCGAGCCGCGAAGTGGTCTGTGCGGCGGCAGCCGTCTCAAGGGAAAGGCGAACTTCGGCATGTCTGGGCTGCTCTTTCGTCTCGGCGCCCTGTGCGTGAGACGCAAGTACATCGTTCTCGCGCTCTGGGCGCTGATCGTCGTCCTGGTCGGGGGCGGTGTGCTGCACTACGGAGCACGCACGACCAACGACATCAGACTGCCGGGAACCGGCACGCAGCAGGCTTCCGACCTGCTGGGCCGTGAGTTCCCTCCGCAACAGAACGGCGCCAGCCCCCTCGTCTTTCACGTCTCCCACGGCAAGCTCACCGACCCCGCCAACAAGGCGGCCATCGTGGCGTCGCTGCACACGATCGCCGCCATGCCGGATGTGCACAGCGTGCTCAGCCCGTTCGCCCGCGGGATGCAGTCGTTCATCAGCAAAGACGACCGCACCGCGGTCGCCCAGGTGCTGCTGGACCTCAACTATGGCCAGCTCACGCAGGCGAAAGCGGCCCAGGTCTTTGCCGGCGCCGATGCGGCCCGCAAGGCCGGCATCCAGGTGGAAGTCGGCGGCGGCATCGGCAGCAACATCTCGGTGATGAAGACACGGCTCAGCGAGGAGATCGGCGTGGGGGCGGCGATCGTCATCCTGGCCATCACCTTCGGCGCGCTCGTGGCCGCCGGCATGCCCGTCCTGACGGCGCTGGTGGGCCTCGTGGTCGGACTGGGTCTCGTCGGACTGCTTGGCCACGTCCTGAGCGTCCCCAACGTGGCGCCTACGCTGGCGACGATGATCGGGCTCGGCGTGGGTATCGACTACGCCCTTTTCATCGTCTTTCGCCATCGCGACCAGCTCCACCGCGGCATGCCTGTGGAAGAGTCTGTCGCCCTCGCCATCGCCACCAGCGGCAGCGCTGTGGTGTTCGCCGGCGGGACGGTTATCGTGGCCCTCCTCGCTCTCCTCGTCGCCAACGTCCCCATCCTGGGGGCGATGGGCTACGCGGCGGCCCTCACCGTGCTGGTCGCCGTCGCCACGGCCATCACCCTGCTACCGGCCGTGCTCGGCCTTCTCGGGACCCGCGTAGACGCGCTGCCGCTCCCGGGGCGCCGGCGCTCGATCGAGGCGCCCGCCGGCGGCAACGTCTGGGCTCGCTGGGCCGGCGCCGTGACCCGCCACCCGTGGGTCGCGCTGATCGTCTCACTGGTCGTGCTCGCGCCCCTGGTGGCACCGACGGCGACTCTGCGCCTGGGGCAAGAAGACATCGGCGTCACACCGACCTCCAACACGCAACGACGCGCCTTCGACCTGATCTCGGCGGGCCTGGGCCCCGGGGCCAACGGCCCACTCCTCGTGGCGGTGCAGTTCAAGCCGCCGGCCGCGGCGAGCGCCGCCTACAAGAAGGACTACGGCAGGGCGATAAGCCTGAAACGCCGGCTGCTGGCCGGCCAGAAGACCCTGAAGGCGAAGGCCAGCGTGCTCAAGCGGCAAGGGTCTGCCCTCTCGGCTCAGAAGGCCGGCTTGCTGACGCAGGCCGCCACGTTGCCGGCGGGCACACGTGCCCTGCAGGCGCGGGCCACGGTGCTGCAGCACCAGAAGACGGTGCTGATGCGGCGCGAGGCGTACCTGCTGACCCAGAAGGCTCGCCTCACGGCCGAGGGGCAGGCGCTGGCAGTCAAGGGCAAGGCGCTGCAAGTTCAGATCGCGACCGTGCAGCAGCAGATCGCCGCCTCGCAGGATCCGGCCCAGATCGCACAGCTGCAGGCCAGGCTGGCCGCGTTGGCGGCGCGGGCGCGGCGCGTGCAGGCACGAAGCGCCGCGCTGCAGCGTAGAGGCGCGGCGCTCGCCAGACAGGGCGTGGCACTCACCGTCCAGGGCCGCAAGCTCGCCGCCGCGGGAGTCACAGTGAAGGCGAAGGGTGTCACACTGCAGACCCGCGCTGCCGGGCTGGCGACGCAGGGCAGCGCCCTGAAGAGCGAAGCGCGGATCTTGCAGCGCAAGACGGCACGCCTCAAGCGGCAGGAACGCCGGCTCAAGGCGCAGGCCCGCGACGCGCGCACGCTCCAGGCGACCATCACGCGTTTGCTCACCCGGGCCGGCGGGCAGCCGCGGGCCACCGACCCCCGCCTGGCGCGCCTGCAGCACGCTCTCGCGCACACCGTGGGCGTGGCCTCGGTGTCACCCCCGACCGTCAATAAGGCCGGCACGGCGGCCGTCCTCGCGGTCACCGCCACTACCCGCCCCGCCGACCCCAAGACGGTCGATCTGGTGCAGCGGTTGCGCGCCTCGGTGGTCCCCGCGGCCACGCAAGGTGCAGGCCTCACCGTCTATGTGGGAGGTGGCACAGCGGCGTACGTCGACCTTGCCGCGCTCATCTCGCGACGGCTGCCGCTGGTGATCGGTACCGTGCTAGCCCTGAGCTTCGTCCTCCTCATGGTGGCGTTCCGCTCGCTGCTCGTGCCGCTCAAGGCGGTGATCTGCAACCTGCTCGCCGTGGGCGCCTCGTTCGGCGTGCTCACCGCCGCGTTCCAATGGGGCTGGGGGCTGAGGCTCGTGGGGCTGGCCAACCCGTACGGCACGGTGCCCATCGCCAGTTACGTGCCGCTGCTCATGTTCGCCGTGCTCTTCGGCTTGTCTACCGACTACGAGGTCTTTCTCATCAGCCAGATCTTTCAGAGCCACGCCGCCGGTCAAAGAGCGCGCGAAGCGGTGCGTTCTGGTGTAGGAACGAGCGCCCGCGTCATTACCTCGGCGGCGATCATCATGGTGACCGTCTTCGCCTCCTTCATCTTGAACGGCGACCCGGTGATCAAGCAGTTCGGCGTGGGTCTCTCGCTGGCGATCGTCCTCGACACGACCATCGTGCGTCTTGTGATCGTGCCCGCGACCATGGTGCTGCTGGGCGAATGGAACTGGTACCTGCCGCGCTGGCTCAGGTGGCTGCCTCGCACCGACCTGCCTGAGACGGACCGGCCCGCGCCCGAGGGCGAGCCGCGGCCGGACGCGCTGCACGCGCTCGGCGACTCGGTTGACTAATCGACGCAGTGCCAGCTGAGCCGCCCGCGGGCCCGAAGGGCCCAGCCGTGGGCGGGAGTGGCCGCCGCAGGCGGGCCACCGTGCGGGGCGCCGCAGGCACACCGCACACTAATTCGACGCAGTGCTACCCAACCCGCCCGCGGTCATCGTAGCCGCCGCCACTGACGGAACCTCGCTAGCCGGGGCGAGAACGCCCGGAGGTGAAGTTGTCGAGGTAGGCGCGCAGATCACCGCCCCATTGCGGCGTGACACCGCGCAGGATGCGAACCGTCGCTGAGCGGTGGACGGCGGCTGAGAAGGGCACGAGCGAGGACGGCAGGAGCAGAAGCGAGCTCGTGAGCAACCAGATGAAGACCAGCGCCAGCAAGGCACCCACCGCCAGACCGCCCACGCGGTTCAGGCTCCTCACCACAGGGAGACGCGCGATCACGTCGTTCAAGCGCATGACCAGATACCCCGCGACGACGCCCACGCCGACAAGAATGGCAAGAAAGGCGACGATGCGAGCCTCGGTGGTCGTCAGGCGAGGCACGAGACGCGCGAGCAAGTCGCCCACCCGGCCGTCGTAGCGGAACGCCAGAACGAGCCCTATGCCCAGTGCGGCCAAGCCGGCGAGCTCGCCGATCAGTCCTCGACGCAAGCCCTGCACAGCGAGTACCGCGAAGACCACCGCGACGATCAAATCGTAGCTGGTCATGAGCCAGGCGCGGTGAGGCGCTTCACTAGCCCAGGACGGCCCGCAGGTAGTACACCCAGAAGGCCGGAATCTCGCGCACGACGAGCTGAGTGGTCTGCGGGATGCGCCGTGCGTGCGACGGCACGGTGATGACGTCGTAGCCAAATCGCTGGTAGGCCAGCTTGACGCGCGGCAGGTGGAAGAAGTCGCTCACGACGGCCACGGAGCCGTAGCCGGCGCTGCGAAACAACGGCACCGTGTCACGCACCGTGGCGGCGGTGTTGTAGCCCTTGGGGTCGAGCGCGATCGCCGCGGCGGGCACGCCGAAGCCGATCGCCAGAGTGCGCATCACGGCTACCTCGTTGAGCGGCTCGTTGGCACCCTGAGCCCCCGACATGATCAGCCGCCGGGCGAGGCCGGCCTTGTACAGCTGGGCCGCGGTGCGCACACGGTCTACGAGACATACGGACGGCTGCCCGTCGCGGTGTACCTCGGCGCCGAAGACCACGACCACCTGGGCCGCCCGCACGTAGGTGGTCTTGCCGAAGAAGACCTGTTGCGCCAGCGGGAAGACGACGCCGCACAGCACGACCACGCCGACGATCGCCAGCGGCGACCAGCGGCTGCGCCGCGGTGGTACCGGCCGGGTTGCGACCCAGGCGATGTAGAGCAGCGCCGCGGCCAGCACGAACGACAGGGGCAGCGGCATCCACGGCCGGATCTGCCCGTGCTCCCAAGCATGGTAGAACGTGACGCCGTTGCGCACAGCGACGGCGGCGAGGCCGGCGGCGGTGAAGGGCGTCGCGTAGCGACGCCAGCCCGCCGCCGCCGGCCGCACCGCCCACCACACAAGCATGAGCCCGGCAGCGGCAAAGACGAGCGTCGTCACGACGACGGGCAGCGGACGGAGATCCAGCCACCACACGTTCTCGTTCATCCCTCGTACGCGCAGCCCACCGATGAGGTTGAGCAGGGAGAAGAGCCCGAAGAAGAGTGCCACGCCGCGGGCCGCATTCTCCGACCAGAATCGCGTGGCGCCCGCGGCGCGGGCCCTGCCGCGAACGGCGGCAAGGTCGCGGCGACGGCCGGCCACAGACGCTATTGTGAAGTCGTACGTCATGAGGGCGGCCCCAGTGTATAGCACGATGGCACACCATGACGGTGGCAGTTGCTCACGTCTTCCTGCCCAGAGCACTCGCGCACGACGGTCAGGTCGCCTTGTCTATTAAGAGATGTGACGCACCGTGCGCCGCGGCTACGCACCCTGCAGGCGCGCCCCGCCCGCCGCTTCACCATCTGGGCGAGGCGGCAGCCCACGCGAGCGGCACGTGGGGCGCCCACCGGTTTCACAGACGGTGCTGAACATCGCTCAACATTTCTTGACATTCATCTGGGGCCGTTCTGGCGATCACAACTATACGTGCCTTAGGACTATGTTCCGCCGGGCTCTGCTCCAGCACCGGTCCGACAAGGACGTTTCCGCTCCGGGCCGACCGGGGTTGGGGGCGATGGGCCGGGGAGGGTCGCACTGTTCAGAGTAGTGCGCATCGTGGTGATGCTCGTGGTGCTTCTGGCCGCCGTAACCGGGCTCTTCGTAGCCACGCGTGACTCCGCGGCGCGTGGCGCAGCCCGCCCGCTGACGATGCGCGTGACCTACGTCGCCTGGAATGGCCGGCGACGGCCGGCACTGCTCGTCGTGCCGCCGCACTATCACGGGCAGCGCCTGCCGCTGGTGATCGCTTTGCATGGCCGCTGCCAGCCCATCACGGCGGTCGTGCATGCCTGGGGATCGCTGCCCACCCGCTACCACTTCGCCGTGCTCTGCCCCGCCGGTGAAGGCGGGCAGCTGCCCGCCCAGCCGTGGGCGGCTCCGGGCGACCTTCGCGACCTCGCTCGGCTGCCCGCCACGGTCACGCGGCGCTTGCCCTGGCTGCGCCTCAACCGCCGCTACGTCTACGTCGTAGGGTTCAGCATGGGCGGCACCGAGGCGCTCGACCTCGCCGCGCACTACCCCCGTCGCCTGGCTGCAGTGGTGAGCATCGACGGTGTGGCGGACCTGGCGGCGCACTACGAGGCGGTAAAGAACACGCCCGGCCACGCTGCGGTCCGCAGGGCACTGGTTCGGGCCCTCGGAGGGACGCCACTAACCAGGCCCCTCGTGTACCGCAGGCGCAGCCCTCTCACCTACGCGGCAGCTCTGGCCCACGACGGTCTGCCCATCCAGATCTGGTGGAGCACGCGCGATCAGACGGTCATCGACCAGCCCAGCCGGCAGTCGGGACGTCTGTTTCGCGCGATCAAGGCATTCAACCCGTCGGCGCCGGTGAGCCAGGTGATCACCGCCGGACGGCATGGTTGGGCCTTTGCCCAGGCGACCGGCCTCACCCGGGTGGTAGCCTTCTTGCGGCCCGGCGGCCGGTGGCGGTTGGACCCGGACTACTGACGCGCAGGCCGTTCGCGCGCTCAGGGCTCTCAGGGTCGCGGAGCTCAGCGCAGCACGTGATCGACCAAGTCGAGCATACGGCGCGGCAGCGCGGCAAAGCTATCCACGTCGACCAGGCGACCGCCGCCGGCCCGGGCGACATCGCCGGCGATCACACGTCGCGGCGACACCCAGAAACCGCGCCGATAGGCTCCGCCGGCCGGAACCGCCGCGTCGCCGGCCCTCGTCAAGTGGACGTCGGGCGCCACGCCGCCGGAGTTGACGTGAGTGCGCAGCACGTGCAGCGCCGCGAAGCGCGCGGCGGCCGGACGTGGGTCCACACCGGCCGTGTAGATGCCGTCGCTGACGAGCACCGCGCTACGCCTGGGGTTGCGACCGCGTTGCAGCTCCGCGTGCCCCAACTCGAGCGCCGCCGCCACGTTGGTTGCTCCCCCACAGGGCCTCTCGAGCATGCGGCGCACCACTTCGGCGGGCGGGTCGGCGACTTCGAGCTGGCTCACCGCCCGGGCCCGGTCCTCGAAGACCACGACGGAGAGATCCTCGGGCTTGAGCTTGAGGGCCAGCACCGCCGCCGCCACGGCGGCGATGGCCATGTTCTCGCCGCTCATGGAGAGCGAGGTGTCGACCATGAGCACCACCTGGTGGCGGCGCTCGACGCGACGGCGCAGCACCCAGTCGCCGGGCTCGGGGAAGGGCTTGCCGAGCAGGTTCTCGAGGGTCGTCTCGAGGTCGAGCTCGCCGCCGTAGGGCTCGCGCAGGAGCTCGCGCACGCTCACCGTGGCGCCGCGCAGCGGGCCCACCAGGCGCGCCGCCCGGGCCAGCACGGCGCGCGCCGCGAGGCGCTCGGCGAAGAGCCGCAGGCCGGGCTCGGCGAGGCGCTGCCCGGGGCGCGTGAGGTTGACCGCCACCTGCCAGCCGTCGAGCGCGGCGAGCGGTAGCTGGTAGCGCGCCGCGAGGGCGGCCAGGGCGCCGCCGGCGGCGGGCCGCGGCGGGTGCGCGCCGGGCAGGTCGCGGACCAGCACGCGGGAGCCGTGCGAGAGGCGCGCCCCGCCCCGGGCGCTCAGGCTTTTGGGGAGGCCGCCCCGGGCGCGGCGGCGAGGGCCAGGTCGGGGTCCTCGCCGCGGTCGACGACCAGCGCGAAGAGCTCGTCGAGGGCACCCGCGAAGCTGGCGTCGATGTCGTCGCGCAGGTCGACGCGCGTGGCCAGCGCCGCCGCGGCGGCGGCGCGCAGCAGGGCGCGGCTGGGGGGGCCGGGGGCGCCGGCGGCGGCGGCCAGCTGCTCGGCGATCGCCACCGTGGCGATCGCGGCGCGCACGCTGGCGCCCTTGCGGAAGCGCTCATGGAGGCGCGTGGCGCGGGTCAGGCGCACCGCGGTGCGCACCAGGGCGGCGTTTGGCGAGAGCGTCTCGGCGGCCACGATGGCCTCCTCCTCGGCGGCCGTCTGGTAGGCCAGGGCGAGGTGCTCGAAGCGGTCCCGGAGGGCCTCCGAGAGGTGGCCGGTGCCGACGTACTCGACGGGGTTCTGGGTGGCCACCACCTGAAAGCCGGGGGCGGCCCGCAGGGCGCCGATGTGGGGCACCATGAGCAGGCCCTCGTCGAGCGCCGGCAGGAGCACGTTCTGCACGCTCTCCGGCATGCGGTTGAGCTCGTTGATGAAGAGCACGGCGCCGCGCCGCAGGGCGTCCACCAGGGGGCCGGCGCAAAACGACGCCGCGCTGTAGCCCTGGGCCATCACGAGGGGCGGGTCGAACCAGCCGCTGAGCTTGGCCTCGGAGTAGCGGTCGTCGCCGTCGACGCGCAGCGTCTCGCGGCCCAGGTGGGCGCAGACGGCGAGCGCCACGGTGGTCTTGCCGACGCCCACGGGGCCCTCGAGCAGGAGGTGGCGGCCGGCGCAGAGCACGGCCAGGGCGAGGGCCAGCTCGGTCTCGCGGCCGACGATGCCGTGCTCGCGCTGGATCTGCTTGATGGGGGTCACGACGTCATCCTTGAGCTTCGCGCGGCGCAGGTCGCCGCGGCGAGTCTGCGGGGCCTAGCGGTTCACTGCACACGGCCCGATTCGCACATACGCGAACCTGATATCACGCGGTCGCACACCTTGTCAACGAAGCGCGCACGACTTTCACGCGGGCGGCAGGCTCAGAACGGTGTCCGAAGGCAGCTTGCGAGCCGGATACACGATCGTGAAGAACCCGGCGTTTTGAGCGCGGTATCTCACGTGCCGGCCGTCAAGATAGGACTCGAATTCCGTGAGGGTCCACACCCCACCCATGAGCCATGGATGCGGACCGGCGGCGGCATCGAGGGCCTGCATCGCAGACGGGCGCGGAAACACCCATGCCGGGTTTGGGCTGCGCGCGACGCTCAGCAGGTAAGGTGCGTAGCGGTAGTCGCCCGGGTCCGAGGCCACTACGGCGCCGCGCGCCTCGAAGGCCAGCGCGTACGAGATCCAGTAGCCTGTGTACACGTACCTCTCATGGGAGTCGGCCAGTGCCAGGATCAGCGGCTGCAGCCACGTGTCAGGGTCGGACCGCCACACCGTCCACCCTGGACGAGGAGCGCCGGCGATGGCGAGCGGCGTGTACGGAGCCACACGTATCGCGTCGCCAGCGGTGAGAGCGAGCGCCGCGACAACGCCCAGCATAGGAACCGCTTTGAAGAGTCGCGAAGGGCGCAGGGAGGCGATCGCGCAGAGCGCCGCCGCCAGCAACAGGCAGAGCGGCGGAGCGAGGTAGAGGGCGTAGCGCCCGTCGGCCCAATACGAGCTCGACGGCCACAGCGCGTACAGGATCGGGAAGGCCGCGACGAAGGCGACGAGCAGGCGCGCCTGCCGGCGCGCCACCAGAGTAGCCATCCACGCCACCGCCAGGGCAACCAGAAGAATGTAGAGCGCCGCGCCCACCGGGCGAGCGACGAGCCAGACGCCGGTGGCCCGCAGTCGCAGCCCCAGGACCATCGGTAGCACGTACTGGAAGAACACGTGCGCGTGAGAGGCCCACGCCGCCGCCGTAAGAGGCGACGTGTGGCCGTGCAGCGACGGGAACCCCTGACTCGCGTTGGCCAGCAGCCACGGCAGCGCGCCGACCAGTGCCGCCGCCACGCACGCCACCACGGCCGCGCGCGCCGGCCGCAGGCGGCGGCGAACCACGCCAAAGACGAGAAGCGCGCCGGCCGGCAGGGCGAAGTAGACGATCTCGGGCGAACACCACCATCCCACACCAGAGAAGAATCCGAGCGCCGCCCAGTCAAGAAGACCCGCTGCGCGGCGCGGGTCCACGACTCGCAAGGAGAAGAGCAGAAGGGCGAGCCCGCACACCAGAGCCAGGTAGCGGAACCCGTACTCCACCGTGGACTGATACAGGTAGTTCTCCGGCCAGATCCAGAAGATGAGAGCCGCCACGACTCCTACGCGGCCGTTGACTAGGCGCCGGCCGAGGCGCCACACCAGCAGCGTGGCAACGGCGTCGAGCAGCATCGGCGCCAGGCCCAGCACGAAGCGCGACTGACCGAACAGCGCGAACAGGGCCGCCACAACGTAGGCCTCAGCGCCGCCGTAGTACTGCCCCCAGTAGAAAGCGAACAGATGCCCCCGCAGGATCTCGCGCGCCATGAGGCCGACGACGGCCTGGTCTGAGGTCACCGGGTTGCGGCCCAGGATCCAGAGGCGCAGCCCGAGGCCCAGCGCGCCGACGAGCGCGCCGCCGATCAGAGGGAAGCTGGTTTGCTCGTGGGGGCTATCCTTCGCGCGGCGGCGTATGTCCGTGAGCCATCTCCGAGACGTCGTTCCACTGCTCCCACGTAGCGATGCGGCGCGCGTACTCCGCGCGGATCGTCTGCAGAGGGCCGCTGCCGAAGAAGATGCGCAGCGGCGGCTCTGCGGCGTCGACGACCTTGAGGATCGCGGGGCCGGTTGCCTCGGGATCTCCTCTGTCCATGCTCCTCCGACCTTCGCCGAGCGCCGCGCGCAAGCCGTCGTAGGCTGGCAGCGGCGCGGCTCGCACTGACGAGGGCCCGCTCCAATCGGTCGAGTAGCCGGTCGGCTCGACGAGCGTGACATTGATGCCCAGGCTGTGCACCTCAGCATACAGGGACTGACTGAAGCCTTCGAGGGCCCACTTCGAAGCGTGGTACAGGCCCAGAGCGGGATACGCGTTCACGCCGCCGATCGACGAGACCTGGATGATGTGTCCGGACCCCTGGGCACGCAGGTAAGGGAGAGCTGCTTTGGTGACCCACAGGGCACCGAAGAGGTTGGTCTCGATCTGCCCTCGCGCCTGCTGCTCGGTGATCTCCTCGATGGTCCCGAAGAGCCCGTAGCCGGCGTTATTCACGACCACGTCCAGGCGGCCAAAGCGGTCATGGGCCTGCTTGACCGCCGCGTCGACGGCCACTTTGTCGGTTACATCCAGGGCCAGGGGCAGCAAGCGCTGGCCGTACTTCGCCCCAAGGTCACCCAGCGTCTCTGGGTCACGGGCCGCGGCGGCGACCTCGTCACCGCGCTCCAGGGCCGCCTCGGTCCAGATACGACCAAATCCCTTGGATGTTCCCGTGATGAACCACACTTTCATCTTGCTCGGCATGGACGAGCTCCTTTCGGCGAGAAGACCCGCGTAGGACGGTGTTTCCTGCGCGACCCGAACGAAAACGCGCCCAGCCACCATACGGCACGCTCCCAGGGGGCGCCCTGAGAGAGCCGGCGCGCGCCGTTTCCGGTTGAGCGAAGAACGCCTGCGCAGGACGGGAGCGATCGACGGCGAACGCATGGGCAGCCGGCGGGCGCGCTTCACGGCCACGGCGGCAGGGCCCCGAGGCGCACCGTCAGACCTGCGCGAACCACGCCTCTCGCGGGCGACCGACCGACTGGAGGAACGACAATGTCCGACATCTTCGAGTACATTCCGCATCCGCGCCACGAGCAGCGCAAGATAGAAGGAGCTCCCAAGGTCGCGGCCGCCGTGGCGCAGATGCACGGCCCCGGACCGATCGGTCGCTTCAACGCCAAGTTCGGGCTCAAGATCACGGTCGTGGTCGGCACGATGTGGTGCGCGTACGCTTTCACCGTGCTCGCGCTGGTGAGCGCCCCCACCGCGTTCAAGAGCGGCGACAGTCTCATCATCGTCGCCTGGATCGCCCAGACCTTCCTGCAACTCGTGCTCCTGCCCATCATCATCGTCGGGCAGAACGTGCAGGCGGCCGCCGCCGACGCTCGATCTCAGGCTACGTACGATGACGCCGCCGCCGTGCTGGCGGAGGCCAAGCAGATACAGGCTCATCTTGCCGCGCAGGACGACGCCATCGGGCGCATCCTCGGCGCCCTCAACCAGCGGGAAGCAGCGGAGGGGGGCACGCACACCTCGTGACCGGCGGGAGCACCGGCGGTGTCCGATTCCGCCCAGTCACGCGCACCCCCATGAGCCGGCGGGTTACCTGGCGCGCGGCCAGCGCTTGGGTGTTAGGAGCTCGGCTACCCGGAAGGCCAGATCGAGCGACTGCCTCGCATTCAGGCGAGGATCGCAAAGTGTCGCGTAACGGATGCCCAGATCACTCTCAGACACCGGCTCGACGCCGCCGACGCACTCCGTAACGTCGTCGCCGGTGAACTCCAGATGCACGCCTCCCGGCCAGACGCCCTCGGCGCGGCAGACGGCGAAGAAGGCGCGCAGCTCTCGCATGATGTCGTCGAAGCGCCGCGTCTTGACCCCATCCCGCGTGGTCAGCCCGTTCCCGTGCATGGGGTCGCAGACCCACACCACAGGGTGTCCCGCGGCGCGCACGCGACGGATCAGCGACGGCAAGGCACCTTCGATGCGCGCGGCCCCCAGACGGGCGATCAGCGTCAGTCGACCGGGATCACGGTCGGGGTCGAGCCGTTCACAGAGGGCGACGACCTCGTCGCCGCTGGCCCTAGGACCGATCTTGCAGGCCAGCGGGTTTTCGACTCCCGAGAAGAACTCGATGTGCGCGCCTTCGAGGCTGCGCGTGCGCTCACCGATCCACAGCAGGTGCGCCGAGCAGTCGTACCAGTCGCCGGTCAGGCTGTCGCGCCGCGTGAGAGACTCTTCGTAGGGCAGGATCAGGCCCTCGTGGCTGGTCCAGAGATCGACCTCGTGCAGTTGCCGCTCGCTCGCCAGGTCGATGCCGCACGCGGCCATGAAGCGCAACGCATCGTCGATGCCGCGGGCGATCGTCTCGTAGCGGCGCCCTTCACGCGAGCGTGCCACGAACTCCTGGTTCCAGACGTGCGCCTGCGTTAGATCGGCGAAGCCTCCCTTGGTGAAGGCGCGCAGCAGGTTGAGCCTCGCAGCCGACTGATGGTACGCCTGCAGCAACCGCGTGGGGTCCGCCACCCTGGCGGCCGCCTCGGGGGCATCGTCGTTCACCATGTGTCCGCGAAACGACGGCAGCTCGAGCTCGCCGACTCGCTCCGTGAGATTGGAGCGCGGTTTGGCGAACTGTCCTGCCACGCGCCCGAGCTTCACCACCGGCAGGGCCGCGCCGTAGGTGAGCACCGTCGCCATCTGGAGCATGATCTTGAGGTTGTCGCGAATGCGGGGCGCGGAGAGATCGCGAAACGATTCGGCGCAGTCGCCCACGTGCAGCAGGAAGGCGCGTCCGAGCGCCACGTCGGCCAGGGCGGCTCGCAACTGGCGCGCCTCGCCGGCGAACACCAGGGGCGGCAGCGCCCGGAGCTCGGCGAGGGCCCTCTCCAGCGACTCCCCGTCGGGGTAGTCGGGCTGCTGCTCAGCCGGGCGGCCATGCCAGGAGCTCGGTGTCCAGCCCTCACCGGCGGCCACGCTAGGATCCATTCTCTGGTGCGGCTTCCGCTACCACGTGCGTGCGCATAACGGCGTACTCCTCTTCGTCTCCGGCCTGCGGCGTGTCGATGTGCCTGGCCCGCCAGCCTGCCGTCTATGATACGCGAGTCGCGGCTTGCCATGGGCGCCCGGCAGCACCCGGCCCCCGTTGTCCAACACCTGCGGCGGCCTTGCGACAGCCGTTCCGGTTCGCGAGAGCCAGGGTATGAAGGCGCGGAAGGGCTCGTCCGGGGCTGTGTCTGCGCGTGAAAGGTTGGGGGGCCATGTCGCGTCGCCGTATCGTCATTGCTTGTGTCGTTCTTGCCGCACTCGTGCTGGCCGGCTGGGCGGCTTTCGGGCGCAAACCCTCGACCATGTCGCCGCAGTTGCGCGCGCGCCTCGACGTCGCCTCGGACCGCATGCAGAAGACCGACCTCATCCAGAAGCTCACCGCGGCGCCCCAGGTGGTGGTGCTAGGAGGCTCGCGAGCGCTGCGCTTTGACCCTGCCTACATCAAGAAGCGCACCGGGCTGACCGGCTTCAACGCCGCGGTGACCGGCGCCCGGCCGGAAGACGCCTGGGCTCTCGTGAACCTTCTGCACGCGCAGTTTCCCAAGGCCCGTTTCAGGTTCCTCTGGATCATCCACGCCGACGAGTTCGCGCCCAAACGCCTGGACCCGGGCTTGGTCTACGATGCCACTCTGGCGAGCTACTTCCCGCCCGCCTTGATCACGCCGCAGATCCGCGCGGAGGTCGCCCATCTGCGCATCGACCCCATGCAGCTAGGCCGGCTCTTCGCACCCGACGGCATGGTGATCCACGACGGCTTCAACCGCCTGTTTCCGCGGCCGGGCGTCGACGCCTCCGGGGTACGCAACAACATCGCGCAGGCGCTGCGCGCCTACGCGAAGACCCCGGCGAAGCTCTCCGCGCGCTCCGTACTCTACTTCGAGAAGACCCTGACCCTCATGCAGTCCATCACCGCCGCCCCGCCGGTGGTGGTGTCGGCACCGGTCGACGCGCGCATCCTGGCGGCGATCGTCAACCGCGGCTGGAGCGTGAGGCAAGGCCTGCTGCTGCAGTTCCTCGCCGGCCTGCACTCACGCTACCGGTTCGACTTCGCCGATTTCAGCAAGGCCGCCGCCTGCGGGTGCACGGCCAACGACTTCTTCGACGGCATCCACCTGCGGCCCAGCGGGGCCGACAAGGTAGTCAATGCCGTCCTGCGCCGGTTTCCCACCGTCTTCGTGAGCCCCACTCACCGGGAGCTTCCCTTACCTTCCAGTACCTGAGCCGGCGCTAAAGCACTTCTCGCCAATCCAACGCCGACTTAACAGGCGCCGGAGCTAGCCGCTGCGGCCGCTTTCGAAGAAGGTCTCTCGTCGCCCGACGAGGTGCGCGCGCCTGGATGACCCACGCCGCGGGCTGCCGCGCAGGCTGCCGGCAGGCACCCGCCTAGCCCTACCGGCTGCGGCTGAGGGCCCCTTCAAGCACTTCGCCGTCCACAATCGCACGGGTCGCAGGCGCAGGCAGTGACGCCTCTTCTTCAGCCGCCGTCGCCTGCCCGTTGCGGATGCGCCGCAGAGCGAAGCCCGCCCAGATCGCCACCAACAAGGTCGCGACGCCGCCCAAGCCCAGCGCGAAGCGCGCGCCGTACTGCCCGGCAAGGAAGCCGATCAGCGGCGCGCCGATGGGCGTGGAGCCCAGGAAGACGACGGCCCACAGCGCCATCACCCGGCCACGCATGGCACCGCTCGAGTTGAGCTGCAGCAGCGAGTTCGCGGTGGCGATGAACATCACGCTGGCGCCGCCCATGAGCACCAGCATCGCGATGCAGATGAGCAGCGTCGGCGCCGCCGCCACCGCGAGGATCAACACACCGAAGGCAAGGCTGACGGCCACCAGCAGCCGGTGGCTGGGCCGCCGCCGCGAGGCGATGACCAGGCCGCCGGCAAGGGCGCCCACGCCCATGGCGACCGTCAACGAGCTGTAGGTCCCGGCGCCGCGCCGGAACACGTCGCTCGCGAACAGCGGGAGGAGGACGCTGAAGTTGTAGGCCAGCGTGCCGATGACGGCCATCATGAGCAGGGGTACGCGCAGCTCCCAGGCCTGCCATGCGTAGCGCAATCCTGCCCTGATCTGCCCTTTGGCGCGGGCCACCGGGGGCCTGCGGTGCAGGTCGGCGGGTCGCATCGCGAACAGCGCGCCGATCACCGCCACGAAGGAGATCGCGTTCACGAGGAAGGCCCAGGGCAGGCCCACCGTGAGAATCGCCGCACCGGCCAGGGCCGGGCCGATGATGCGCGACACATTGACGATAACGCTGTTGAGGGCCACGGCGTTGGCCAGATCGTCGCGCCCGGCCATCTCGACGACGAAGCTCTGACGGGAGGGATTGTCGGCCACGTTGATAAAGCCGTATAGCAAGGCCAGGGCCCAGACCATCCAGATGCGCACCGACCCGCCGGCGACGAGCACCCAGAGAATGGTGGCCTGAACGGTAAAGGCCGTCTGCGTGACCAGCAGCACCTTGCGCTTATCGAAGCGATCGGCGACCAGGCCGCCGAGCGTGCCGAAGAAGAGCACCGGGGCGAACTGCAGCGCCGCCGTGACTCCCACGTCGAACGCGCTGTGAGTGAGCTGCAGAACCAGCCAGTACTGGGCCGTCGACTGCATCCACGACCCGGTCTGCGAGACGGTCTGGCCGAAGAACCAGAGGCGATAGTTGCGCGTGTGCATCGAGCGGAACATGCGTGTGAGAAAAGCCGGCGTCAGGCGCCCGCGGGTGTTCTGCACAACGTCGTTCAACGATCGTCCTCGAGCAGGCGTTCGAGCACCGGCAGCGCCGCGCGCAGCGCGGCGCGCTCCGCCTCGTCGAGCTTGCGCAGGCGCTTGGCCAAGAAGGCGGTCTTGCGCGTACGGGTGCGCAGGACCGTGCGCCGGCCCTGGGCCGTCAGCCTGACGCGCGCCACGCGGTGATCGTCGGCGTCTGCCTCGCGACGCACCAGACCGCGCTGCTCGAGCGAGGCCACCATGCGCGTGATGCTGGGCGGCGTAACGCGCTCGCAGGCGGCGAGCCGGCCAAGGGTGATCGGCCCCTTCAACTCGATGCTCACGAGAGCTGAGGTCAGCGAGGGGCTCAGATCTTCAGGGGTCTGACTGCGTAGTCGCCTGGCCAACCGGTTGAGTACCAGGCGCAGGCGCGCCGCCAGCTCGGGCTCTGCCAGCTGGGGCTCGCGGGGAGCAGTCGTGGGTTCTGATTCAGTGGCCATGGTGATAGTTTACCATGCTAATTAGCATCAGAAACAAACCGCTGCCTTCCCGGGTACCATGCACGTCACTGAAATGGTGCTGAGCGTAGCCCCGCTCGGGCGCATCGCCCGCGAGCCAGCTGGGCCGCGGCCGCCGGCCGCCAGTTGCAGCCGGGTCAGCGCGTGAAGTACTTGACGAGCGTCTGCTCCTCCGCCGGCGTGACCACGGCACCCTGCTGGATCATCTGGTCGATCAGCGCCTGCGCCTGCGAGGCGCTCGCCGCGCGGAACTGCTGGGCCGGGGCGCTTGAGTGACACGTGGCGCAGCGCGCGTTGATGATCGCCGATGCGCTCTCGCCCGACGACGAGCTCGGCGGCGCGCTCGCGGATGAGCCGGAGACCGTGGCCGTCTCCCCCGAGCTGCTCTGCCGCTGCGCAACGAGCGACTGCCGGAACCCGGCGAGCAGTTGCTGCTGTTCGGCGACTGTAAGACTGGCGCTCGGATGTATGAGCGTGAATTGCAGGGGTGGCATGCCGTGCTGCAGGGCGTAGCGCAAGCCCTGGGCACTCAGGGTGCCGTGCCAGTCGGAGAAGTTGAGGCGCGCCCGACCGGCGCTGATGTCGTGCTGCGCCAGCCACGAGAACGGCGCAACATCGACGGCCCACCACCACGTGGTCCGGTTACTGTGGCAATCGTAGCATGAGCGTTCGGCAATCGCCTTCGCCGGCGCGGAGGACCACTTGAAGCTGGCCGCCACCGGTGGATTGCTGTGGTTGCGACCGTAAGGCACGAGCTGGATGAGCACGAACACGACCAGCAAGCCGCCGGGGACCAGGAACACGCGGCGCGCGCGTGAACGCCTGCGGCGGTAGTAGGTGATCGGCATGCCGGCTCGCTTCCGTCGCGGGACAATGTCGCGCACCATACCCCCGCCACACGCTTAACGAGCGTGCGGGACGTGCCCTCACGGCACACTTAACACTACGGCAACAGGGAGTTAGCATCGCCCAACACCCCGCCCCGACCTCCAGGGCGGCGCGCGCGAGCGGCGGCACTACCGCGTGAGGCTCGCGCTCAGCAACTCGCCGGCTTCCGAGACGGCATAGCCGCCGTGGTAGCCGATGAAGCGCTCGAAGCCGCGCGACGCGATCTGCCTGGCGGAGTCGAGCGCCTGATCGGCGTCGGCGGCAAACCCCGACGGCGCTTCGCGGATCACGCCGTCCTCGTAGCGCATGAGGTCGCCGGCCACGAGGAGCGCCAGGGCCGGCACGTAGAGGCAGAGGTGGCCGGCCGTGTGGCCCGGCGTGTGGAGGATCTCTACGCCACCGAGAAGGTTGAGCTGCTCGCCGCCGACGAGGCGCAGGTCTACCGGCACCGGCGCAACCTCGCTCATCTGCTTCATGCGCCCAGCCGCGGCGTCGCGCTGCTCGGCCGGCAGCGCGGCGAGCATCGCGGCGACGCGTTCGGGTGGAATCCCGGGCCGCACGACGCTGCCCTCGATCACCGCAGCATCGTCTTTGTGGGCCCACACCTCGGCTCCGCTGGCGGCGACGATCTCGGGCAGGCCGCCCACATGGTCGATGTGGTGGTGCGTGATGATGACGCGCCGGATGGCCTGAGGCGCAAGACCCATTTCCTCAAGGTAGGCCAGTACGCCGGCTGCGTTGCCCGGCAAACCGGCGTCGACCATGGTGATCTTGCCGTCTTCCACAAGCAGGCAGATGTTCATGCCGCCGCCGGCCACGGCGAAACCTTGGGCGAGCTGGACGACGTGTACACCGGGCAGGATCTCAGGCATGACGGCTCCCCTCACTCACAGACGACGTCTCGCGCATCAGGCATGTCGTCTTGTATCACCAATTCAATCGGCGATGCAAATTAGATTGCCTTTCCCGGGGTATTTCCGCTACACTCAGTTAACACATGTTCCAGCACATCCGGCTCCGGGCCCTGGGCCCGCTGGGGAGCCTTTTTCGGTGAAGGGCAGATGGACAGTCAAGATCCCCGCATCGCGACCATCACGGACGATCTGCGCACCGTCTACGCCGGCATGCAGCAACTGATCGTGCCCACGTGGCTCAAGCTCGACCTCACCATGGCGCAGTTCAAAGCCCTGGTCGCCGTGGAGCGCAACTCCGGCATCGGCGTCTGCGGGCTCGGCCGCGAGCTCTCCATCGGCGAGTCCGCGGCCAGCTTGCTCGTCGATCAACTGGTGCGTCGCGGCTATGTGGGGCGCAAGACCGACCCGACCGACCGCAGACGCGTGCTTCTGGGTGCCACGGCGCGCGGTCAGAAACGGCTTCACGAGCTACGCCAAGGGGGTCGGGAGGCTCTTGACGAGTGGCTCGCCGAGCTTAGTGAGGACGAGCTCGAAGCTCTGGCCGGTGGGGTAAGCGCGCTCGCTGAGGCGGTGCGCGCCGGCCAAACCCGTGCGACAGACAACGCAACGACGGAGAACCTGAAACCATGACATCACCTGAACCACCGGTGCTCGCTGCCGCGCCCGGCACACCCCTGCGGGGGCGTGTCCCCTACAAGTGGATCGTGCTCTCGTGCACCACCATGGGTGTCATCATGGCCGTGATCAACGGCTCGAGCCTCTTGATCGCGCTGCCCGCGATCTTCCGGGGCATCCATCTCAGCCCCCTCGACGCGGGCAACTTCACGTACCTGCTCTGGATCCTCATGGGCTACGGCCTGGTCTCGGCCGCGCTCGTCGTCACCGCGGGCCGCGTGGGCGACATGTTCGGCCGCGTCCTCATGTTCAAGATCGGCTTCGTGGTCTTCACGGCCGCCGCGGTGGGTCTCTCGCTGGTGTGGAGCACGGGCTCAGCCGGCGCGCTCGAGATCATCGCCTTCCGCATGATCCAGGCGGTGGGCGGCTCCATGATGATGGCCAACTCGGCGGCCATCCTCACCGACGTCTTCCCCGCCGATCAGCGCGGCATGGCCCTGGGCATCAACGGCGTGTCGCTGCTCGCCGGGTCGTTCATTGGCCTCATCCTGGGCGGCGTGCTGGCCGCCGTAGACTGGCGCCTCGTCTTCTTGATCAACGTCCCCCTCGGGGCGGTCGGCATCGCCTGGGCGTTCTGGCAGCTGCGTGAGGTCGGGGAGCGCCATCGGGCGCGCATCGACTGGCTCGGCAACCTTACCTTCGCCGCCGGGCTTGCCGTGTTGCTCACCGGTATCACGTACGGCATCAAGCCCTACGGCACCTCGAACATGGGCTGGTCGAGCCCCTTCGTGATCACCATGATCTGTGCCGGCATCGCCCTGCTCGTCGGCTTCGTCTTCATCGAGCTGCGCGTGGCGGAGCCCATGTTCAACCTCGCCCTGTTTCGCATTCGCGCCTTCGCCGCCGGCAACCTCGCAGTGGTGCTTTCGTCCACTGCCAACGGCGGCATGCAGTTCATGCTCATCATGTGGCTCCAGGGAATCTGGTTGCCGCTGCACGGCTACAGCTTCGAGCAGACGCCGTTGTGGGCCGGCATCTACATGCTGCCCATGACCCTGGGCTTCCTCGCCGCGGGGCCCGTGTCGGGCATGCTCTCCGACCGCTTCGGGGCACGCCCCTTCGCCACCGCCGGCATGCTCCTCGCCGCGGCCAGCTTCCTGCTGCTCATGTCGCTGCCCGCCAACTTCGCCTACTGGCTCTTCGGCCTCGTGCTCTTCCTCAACGGCGCGTCTTTCGGCATGTTCGCCGCGCCCAACACCGCGGCCATCATGAACAGCGTGCCGGCGCGCAACCGCGGCGTGGCCTCGGGCATGCGGGCGACGAGCCAGATGCTCGGCATGCCACTCTCTATCGGCATCTTCTTCAGCCTCATGGTGGTCGGCCTCACCACCCACGTCCCAGGCGCCATGTTCGCCGGCCTCACCGCGCAGCACGTGCCGGCGCAGGTCGCGACACCGCTCTCACACATGCCCCCTACCGGCTACCTGTTCGCCGCCTTTCTCGGCTACAACCCCTTGAAGGCGCTGCTGGGAGCGCACGTCCTCGGCGCGCTTCCCGCGGCCAGCGTCCATACGCTAGTGAGCAAGGCGTTCTTTCCCTCGCTGATCGCCAGCGCGTTCAAGGACGGCATCGTCGACGTGCTCATCTTCGCCTCGATCATGTGCGCAGTGGCGGCTCTGGCCTCGTGGCTGCGCGGCGGCAAGTTCGTGCATGAAGAGGCGCATGCCGTGCACGGTCACCACGCCCCGAGGCCGGCATCTCGCCGCCTGGGGGAGTCTGCTGAAGGCGAGACGCCCGAGTGTTGAGCGGGCGCCGGGAGTGGCGAGGTCCTCCACGGCGCTTGCAGGTCAGTGGCGCCCCCCGGTCCGCGAGTGAGCAGATGACGGCCGTCGGTGGACAGGTGCTCGAGCAGGGCCCGGCTAGCCCCGAGCATCCGTGCGGTGACGCCGGCGGGCGCTACAAGTGGGTGGCGCTCTCCAACACGACCCTGGGCACCATGATGGCGACCATCGACACGTCGATCATGCTTATCGCCATGCCCGACGTCTTTCGCGGTATCCATCTCGATCCGCTGGCCGCGGGCAACAGCTTCTACCTGCTCTGGATGATCCTGGGCTTCCAAGTCGTGACTGCGGTGCTGGTCCTCAGCTTCGGCCGCCTGGGCGACATCTTCGGCCGCGTGCGCATGTACAACCTCGGGTTCGCCGCCTACACGGCCGCCTCGCTACTCCTCGCCGTCACCTGGATGTCGGGCTCACGCGGAGCATTGTGGCTGGTGATCATGCGTCTCTTCCAGGGCGTTGGCGCGGCCTTCTTGCTGGCCAACTCGGCGGCCATCCTCACCGACGCCTTTCCCGAACGGCAGCGCGGCATGGCCCTCGGCATCAACCAGGCGGCCGGCATAGGCGGCATGTTCATCGGCCTCGTGCTGGGCGGCATCCTCGGCCCGATCGACTGGCGCCTCATCTTCCTGATCTCGGTGCCCATCGGGCTCTTCGGCACGGTCTGGGCCTACCTCAGGCTGGAGGAGCGCGGCGTGCGGCGACGCGCCCGCATCGACTGGGCGGGCAACGTTACCTTCGCCTTGGGCCTTATCGCCATCATGGTCGGCATCACCTACGGCATAGAGCCCCACGACGGCCACTCCATGGGCTGGACGAGCCCGGCGGTGCTCGGCGCGCTCGGCGGGGGCGTGATACTGCTCGTCGTCTTCGCTGTCGTCGAAACCAGGGTAGCCGAGCCCATGTTTCGCCTGCCCTTGTTTCGCATCCGCGCCTTCACCGCCGGCGTCTTCTCCAGCTTCCTCGCCGCCATGGGCCGTGGCGGTCTCATGTTCATCCTCATCATCTGGCTGCAAGGCATCTGGTTGCCCGAGCACGGCTACGCGTTCGCGCGCACGCCGCTCTGGGCCGGCATCTACATGCTGCCGCTCACGGCGGGCATCCTCGTCTCGGGCCCCCTGTCGGGGGTGCTGTCAGACAGGCTCGGAGCGCGTCCGTTCGCCACCGGCGGGATGCTCGTCATGGCCCTCTCGTTCGTGCTCCTCGAGCTCATGCCGATCGCTTTCCCCTACTGGGCGTTCGCCCTTGTGCTGCTGTTGAGCGGCCTCTCCATGGGGGCCTTCTCCGCGCCCAACCGGGCCGGGGTCATGAACAGCCTGCCGGCGGAGCATCGCGGCGCCGGGTCGGGCATGAACACGACATTCCAGAACTCCGCCCAGGTACTCTCGATCGGCGTGTTCTTCAGCCTCATGATCATCGGCCTGGCCGGAACCCTGCCGGCCAGCCTCTACCATGGCCTGCTCAGCATGCACGTGCCCTCCGCCGCGGCGGCCAGAGCGGCGCAGTTGCCACCGGTCTCCACCCTGTTCGCCGCCTTCCTCGGCTACAACCCGATGCAGCACCTGCTGGGCCCCGCGGTGCTCTCGCAGGTGACCCATGCCCAGGCCGCGACGCTCACCGGGCGCGGCTTCTTCCCCGGATTGATCGCCAAGCCGTTCACGTCGGGCCTGCACGCGGCCTTCGATTTCGCCATCGTCACTTGCCTGGTGGCGGCGGCGGCCTCGTGGACGCGCGGGGACTCGAACAAGCCGATCGCCTGATCGCCGCCGGCTTCAGCCCTCGCGACCTTCTGCGGCCGGCCGGTCAGGGCCGGCGCGAGGCCCCGGCCTGCGATACGGCGCCAAGTCGCCGCCGGCGCGGCGCAGCGCGCCGTCGCCCCAGCGCGCCCGTACGGCGTCGACGACCTCATCGCAGGCAGGCTCACGCCCGAACTGGTCGAACCCAAGCTGCGCCGCGTCTGTAAGGCCGCTGAGCGTGAGACCCACGAGACGCAGGGGGCGACCGCGCCCGTGCAGCTCGTCGAGCAACGCCAGAGCTGCTTCGTAGATCACCGTGGTGGTGGTGGTCGGCGCGGGCAGGGTGCGCTGCCGGCTCCGCGTACGAAACGCATCGTCGCGCAACTTCACGGCCAGCGTGCGGCAGGCGTAGCCGGCACGGCGCAAGTCGCTCGCCGCGTGGTCGGCCAGATCGAGCAGGGTGGCGGCCAGCAGATCGGCGTCGGCGACGTCGCTGGCGAACGTCACCTCGTGGCCGAGCGACTTGGGCGCCCCGTGAGGTACGTGGACGGCCGAGTCGCTACCCCCGAAGGCGAGCTCCCTGAGCGGCGCGCCGCCGCCGGCGAACGATGTCTCGAGTAGCGTCAGCGGCGCGTCCTGGAGCTGGCCGATGGTGCTGATTCCCAGGGAGCGCAGCCGCTCGGCGCTCACCGGCCCGATGCCCGAGAGCGCGCCCACGGGCAGGCCGCGCAGGCGGCCGTGCACGTCCGTCTCTGTGAGTATGGTGAGGCCGCCGGGCTTCTCCAGCTCGGCGGCCAGCTTGGCGAGCAGCTTGGTGGGGCCGCAGCCGATGGAGCAGGAGAGGCCGAGCTCCTCGCGCGTGAGATGCTGGATCTGGCGGGCGATCTCCGGGGGCGCGCCGAAGAGGCGCCGGCTGCCGGTCACATCGAGGAAAGCCTCGTCGATGGACACGGGCTCGACAAGATCGGTGAATCGCCCGAAGAGCTCGAGCAGGCGTTCGTGCACGGCTTTGTAGGCCGTCATGTCGACGGGCAAGAGCACGGCCCGCGGGCAGAGGCGCTGCGCTTGCGCGATGGGCATGGCCGTGCGCACGCCGCAGGCACGTGCCTCGTATGAGGCGGTGCTCACCACGCCACGACTCTCGGCGCGGCCGCCGACCACGACCGGGCGGCCCCGCAGCTCGGGGCGCCGGGCCTGCTCCACCGAGGCGAAGAAGGCGTCCATGTCGATCAGCAGGATGGCGTGTGTCATAGGCGCTCATCCTGATGGCCGCGAGTCGTTCTGTCGAGCCGTTCTCGCACCGCCCCGCGGCCGCCGCCGAGCCGTGCGAGAATCATGACCGGTCGGGGGCCACCAGCACGATCTTGCCGAGCTTGCCTCCGGCGGCGAAGCGCCCGTAGGCGGCGTCGGCCTGCGGCAAGGGGAACACGTTCTCTACCGGAACGCGCAGACGCCCAGCGGCGAGAAGGGGAAGCGCCCGTGCCTCCAGGGCCGCGACCACGGCGGCCTTCTCGCCAGAGCTGCGCGCCCGTAACGTTGATGCGAAGACGCGCGCCCGCCGGCCCATCAGCTGCTGCAGATCGATCTGCACTCTGGCGCCGCTGCCGATGCCGATGACCACGACCCGCCCCATGATCGCGAGGTTCTCCAGCACAGTTGGCAGGCTGGCGGCACCGACGAGCTCGAGCACCACGTCGTAGGGCCCGTGCTCGCCGACCTGAGAAGGCTCGATCACTTCGGCCGCGCCGAGCCCGGCAAGGGCTTTGTGCCGCTCCCGGTCGCGCGCCGCGGCAACGACGGTGGCGCCGGCGTTCGCTGCCAGCTGCACCGCCGCGCAACCGACGCCGCCGGCGGCACCCGTAACCAGGAGTCGCTCGCCGAGCGTGAGGCGCGCCTGGCTGAAGAGCGCGTCATAAGCGGTGGCGAAGGCCTCGGCGAAGCCGCCGGCCTCAGGCCACGCCACGTTCGCGGGAGCCACCACGGCATGCGCCTCAGGCACCGTGGCGAGCGTCGCCTGGGCCCCGCCGCCCAGCAGCGCGATCACGCGCTCGCCGGGCGCGAACCGCGTGACACCAGCACCGACGCTCACCACCTCGCCGGCCATCTCCAGGCCGGGGATGTCGGGAGGCCAGCCGGGCGGCGCCGGGTAGAGCCCCCGACGCTGCATCAGGTCGGCGCCGTTCACTCCGGCCGCGCGTACCGCCACCAGCAGATCGTGCTCACCTACCGTGGGGTCGGGCCGCTCTTGCCACTGCAGCCGGCCGTCCTCGATCACCACCGCATACACTGCAGACCTCCTCGCTCGGTTACGCGACCAGGCGCTGGCACCTATCGTCGCGGGCGAGCTCGGGCAGCGGGCCTGCCGTCGCCGTAGACTTCCTCCAGCATGGTCGCCAGAGCGCGCAACTCGTCCGCTCCGTCGCCGACGTAGGCCGAGCCGTGCATCGTAGCGCACACCCGCGGCCGCAGCGCCGCCAGCCTCTCCAGGCGAGCCCGTGTCTGTGGCGTCCACGGCACATACCAGTCAAAGGGCGTGCCCTGGGAACTCTCGAGCATCGCCCTCATCGCCGCGACGCGGCTCTCGCCGGTGGTCGCGGCCACGTCCCCGGTCTGATGCAGGAGGTCCGAGCAGAACAGAACGCCGGCCGTCTCGTCGCACAGATGGCCGGCGTCCCAGCCGTGCGGCAGGTGTGGCGTGGCCAGAAAGCGCAGGCGATGCGAGCCTGTTGACAGCGTCTCGTCGTCGCTCAGCGGCCGCACCTTGCCGAAGGCGTAGTCGCCGGCGCTCACGAGGGCACAGTTGGCGCTGCAGGCGGCCTGGGCCGGCGCCTCCTGTAGCCAGTAGTTCAGGGCCCCGCATTCGTCAGCCTCGAAGTGGCTGAACACGATCCATCGCAGCGAGGCTGGATCGAGCACCTCCGCGACGGCGTCGCGCACGCGTTCAAACATGCGCCGCGTACCGGTGTGGTAGAGCAGCGGCTGTTCGTCACGGATGAGAAACTGGCGAAACTGCAGATCGATGGACTCAACATACGTGCAGATGCTGAAGACGTCCGGCGCGATCTCGCTGATGGTGGTCATCTCGGCCGTCATCTCCGCACTCAGGAAGGCACACCGTGGGCGCGGGGCGCGCCCTCGGAAGCCGCCGCGAAGCCGCCGCCGGTGAGCTGCTCGCTGACCGCCCAGAGGCGACCTGCCAGAGTTTCATCGAGGGCCTCCGGGGGCGGCGTCTTGGGCCGCTTGTCGAAGAAATAGGTGCCGGTTACGCCGGCTGCCTCGGGCGCGCTCGCCAGGTACACGATCGTCTCGGCGCCCTTCTTGGGCCGGCGGGCGAATACCTGGGCGGCCCGCGTGCCCACGCGCAGGGGAGCACGCAGTTCGCGGCCGAAGCCTGTGCTCACGAAGCCCGGGTGAACGCAGTTGGCGGTCACTCCCGAACCGTCCAGGCGCCGCGCCAGCTCCAACGTGAAGAGGATGTTGGCCAGCTTGGCGTTGGAGTAGGCGCGAAATGGCTTGTAGCCCTGCTCCAACTGCAGATCGTCGAAGTCGATGTGCCCTTGGGCCGACGCGTCCGAGGCCGTGCTGACGATGCGCGCCGGGGCGCTCGCCTTGAGCACCTCGAGCAACTCGCCGGTGAGCAGAAAGTAAGCCAGGTGATCGAGGGCGAAGGTTAGCTCGAGGCCATCTGCCGTGAGGCGCCGGCTACCGAACACGCCGCCGGCGTTGTTGACGAGCACGTCGAGGTGATCGTGGCGCTCCTTGAACTCGCCGGCCACACGGCGCACGTCCTTCTGCACGGATAGGTCTCCGACGAGCACCTCCAAGCGGTCGTTGCCGGTGGTGGCGCGCACCTGCGCAAGGGTGTGCTCCGCGCGCTGCCGGTCACGAGCCACGACGACCAGCGCGGCGCCCAGCGCGGCGAGTTCCGCCGCGGCAGCCGCCCCGATGCCCGAGGTCGCGCCGGTGATGAGGATCAGCTTGTCCGCCAGCGGCGGCCGCGCTACTACCATCACGCGTACAAGTGGAATCGGTGCCCTGAGAACGCTCGCATGACCATGGCTGTTCCCCGGGCGCGACGCGCGCAATCCGTCGCGCCCGGGTTGTCTCACAGGCGATTCGGTCGCAAGGCGTGACGGACGCGCAGCGCAGACAGCGCAGCGGCGCACACCATGAACGCCATCGAGGCGTAGAACGCCGCGTGCACGCCCGTGGTAAAGGCGACGGCGAGCGAAGGCGTGAGGTGCGTGGTGCCGACGAAGATGGCGAAGGCCAGGCCGCGGCTGATCGAGTGGGCGGCGATGAGAATCGCCACCGAGAACGAGAACACCATGCCCACGTTGGCGAAGGTGCGCAGCACGCCCGAGGCGACGCCGAAGGAACGACCGGGCGCCGCCTTCATGACGGCCGCGTTGTTGGCCGGGAAGAAGGCTCCCGCGCCGACCCCGTTGATGACGGCCGCCACGACCACCACCCAGAGCGGCGTGGCGAGACCGAGGTGCGCATAGATCGCCAGCGCCACGCACTGGATGGCCAGGCCGACCGTCGCCGGGTACACCGGCCCCAGGCGGTCGGCCAGCCGCCCGGCGTAGGGGCCGACGAAGGCGCCCACGAGATAACCGGGGACCAGCACGAGCGCGGCGTGCAGAGGGGTGAGCTGGCGCACGCCCTGGAGATACATCGTGACCAGGAACAGGGTGGCGAAGTTGGCCAGGCCCTGCAGCAGGGCGGCGAACAGCGTCGGCGTCATCGTGGGCACATGAAAGAGCGAGAGGTCGAGCATCGGTTCGGCCTGGTGTCGCTCGACGGCGACGAAGGCGACGAGCAGGATCAGCCCGGCGGCGAGAAAAGCCGCGAGCGTGAGATCGGCCGGACTCGTGGCCAGGCGAGTGATGGCCCAGAGGACGCAGAAGAGCCCGCCGCCGAGCAGCGTCATGCCGAGCAGGTCGACCTGGTGCCGCTGGCGCTCGCCGCGATCGTGCAGCACGCGCAACGCGAGGAAGATGGCGGCGATGCCGATGGGCACGTTGATGCCGAAGATCCAGCGCCACGAGACGTACGTAGTGATGAGCCCGCCGAGCAGGATGCCCAGCACGGCACCGGCGCTGTAGCCCACGCTCGTATAGCCGTAAGCCCTGCCCCGTCGCTCGGCCGGGAAGGTGTCGGCGATCACAGCGCCGCTGTTGGCGCTGATCAGCGCACCACCCACGCCCTGCAGGACGCGGTAGGCGATGATAGTCACTTCGCCCGTCGCCAAGGCGCAGAGCAGCGAACCGAGCACGAAGATGCCAAAGCCCACCTCGTACATGCGCACGCGGCCGAACATGTCGCCGAGGCGGCCGACCTGGGTGGAGAGGATGGTCATCACCAGCAGATAGGCGATGATCACCCAGATGATGCCACTCAGGGGCACGTGCAGCGAGCGCTCGAGGACCGGCAAGGCGAGCACGACGATGGTCGTGTCCACGGCGGCGATGAGCACGCCGGTAACGACCACGAGCAGGGCCAGGCCGGTGTGCACCGGTCTGTCGGCCCGGCGCGAGCCGCGCGCCGCGGGCGAAGCGGTCATGTCTGCGGCGCTCCTCTCAGAACGAGCCGCCGCGGGCCTCCAAGGTCCTCTTGAGGAAGTTGTTGTGCAGCGAGCTCTTCGGGTCGTCGGCCCACCTGCAGAGCAGCTCGAACATCGGCTTGGTCACCGTGAACGCCAGCAGGCCGGCGTCAAGGTGCTGGCGCATGGCCTGGTCGGTGGCGCCGATGATCGCGTGCGGCGTGTCGAGGTCGCCGACCACGGCGGCGAGCTGCCCGCAGCCGGAGCTGAACGGCGCCATCACCGGAGGGTCGTCGGGCCGGCTGTAGTACGAAGCGCCGGTGACGAGCACGGCGAGCTGGTCGGGGTTCACGTAGAACGTGACCGTGCGGAGGTACTCGTACTGGGCGGCCTTCAGGGGGCCGATGAGGATGTGCCCGTTGCACGGCGTGAATGCGGCGCCCCCGTCGAGCCACAGGCCCATGAGCTCGTGCGAGGCACGCAGGCCCTCCTCGTCGACCAGGAACTTGATCATCTCCTCGCGCGAGCGCGTCTGCAGGCCGAGCAGCTGGGGTGCCCCACAGCCGTGCCTCTCCTCGGTGATGTGCAGCGTCTTGCCCTCGTGCCAGCGCGCGTAGGAGGCAAACACACACTCACGAGACTCGGCAGGCTCGACCAGCGGCGCAAAGGCCTCGGGATCCGGAGAGTCGTAGAGACCGATCAGGGGTTCCGTGATCGCAAGAATCTCGACGATGCTGGCGGGATTGGGCTGCATTAGTGGCCTCCTCGGGTCATGCGGTTTCGCTTTCGAGCCCGGCGATGAGCCGCTCAAGGGCGGGCAGGCCCGCCGCCAGCGCGGCTCTGTCGCGGTCGGTCAGGTCGGTCAGCACCGCAGCCAGCAGCTCGGCGCGCCGGTCGCGCCAAGCCGCGAGTCGCGCCGCGCCCGCCGCGCTCAACGACAGCCGCGCCACGCGCCGGTCGACAGCGTCGCTCTCACGCACAAGCAGCCCCCCGTGACGCAACTCATTCACCAGTGTGCTGACGGTGTTGGCCGCGAGCCGTAGCTCGACCGCCGCCTCGGTGACGCCGATGCCGGGTCGCTCGCCGACAAGGCTCAACAACTCGATCTGGGTGCGCGGCAAGGGCTCGTAGGGCCAGTCGTGCCGCACCGCCCGGCGCAGCACGCGGCGCAAGCGCGTGCTGCTGACCGCCAACTCGTCGGCGATGCGCAGTGCAGCTTGTGCCGGTTCAACGTCAGCCGGGGAACCCATGGCTGCCAGTTTACTCTGTCACAGAGATATAGTCACAGCTGCGCGTCAGGTTCGGCGAAACGACCTGGCGCGGGCCCGCGTCTCAAGCCCGCGCTCAAGCCCGCGACCAAGCCGGCACGGCGCCCGCTCAGAACCCGCCCATCATGCCGTAGCCATAGCCAGAGCCGCCCATCATGCCGTAGCCGGAACGGCTGCCGGAGGCAGCCTCGTGCCGGTTCATCAGGTCCCGCATCTTCTTCCAGGCCGCCGAGTTGCCGGCAACGCCGGCGCACCAGGCGCGCGCCTCAGGTGGCGTCGCCGCGCCCCGAGCACTGGCCGCCGGCGAGCGCGTGAAGCCGGGAAGGGCATGACCCTGGTGCGCCTGCCGCTCAACGCCCAGGGTCGACCGATCGGCTTCGCGGTCATCCTGCAGCCCAAGGCTCCCGATCTACCGCTGAACACTGCCTTGCGCCGGGACGTCGTCCTGTACATCGCCGGCGCCGCGGTCCTCGCCGCCCTTGTCGCCATCTCGGTCGGCATTCTGGCGACGCGCCGCATCACAGCGCCGCTTGAAGCGCTCACCGCGGCGGCGGCGGCCATGGGCCGCGGCGAGCGCCGCCAGCGCGCCGCGCCGGCCTTTGCCGAGCGCCGCGACGAGGTGGGCGAGCTGGCCACCACCTTCAACGAGATGGCGGCCGCGATCGAGCACCAGGAGGCGTGGCGACGCAGCATGACCGCCGACCTCGCGCACGAGCTGCGCACGCCCCTGGCGACCATTCAGGCCCGCGTGGAGGCCCTGCAGGACGGTGTGCTTCCGGCCAACGGCGAGAACCTCGCCGTGATTGGCGACGAGGTGGAGCGGCTCGGACGCCTGCTCAAGAGCCTGCGTAGCCTCGACGACATGGATGCCGCCGACTTCACCGTGGAACATCGCCGCCTGCGTCTGGACGACGTCGCTGCCGAAGGCATCGCCGCGGCCCGCGAGCGCTTTGCGAAGAAGAGCGTAGAGCTCCGCCTGGAGGGTCAACCGGTGGAGGTCTTGGGCGACCGCGACCGCCTGCGCCAGGTCGCCGACAATCTGCTCGACAACGCTCTCAAGTTCACGCCGAGCGGCGGCCACGTGACGGTGCGTGTCGCCCCGCTGACCGGATCGCCCACCGCCGAGCTGAGCGTCAGCGACGACGGACCCGGCATCACGCCTGACGAGCTGCCCCACCTCTTCGAACGCTTCTACAGGGCGGACAGCGCGCGGCGCACCCCCGGCGCAGGGCTGGGCCTCGCCATCGCCCTGAGGCTCGTGGAGGCACACGGTGGTTCGCTGCGCGCCGAGAGCGACGGCAGCGGCGGGGCCCGCTTCATCATGGGACTGCCGCGACTCGCGCGCTAGAGCTCGGCGACGACCTCGTCGAGGCTCGCGACCAGACCTTCGGGCAGCGAGGGCACCTCATGTGTCGCGATGAGCTCCCGGGCCATCTGTCGCGCCTTCTGTGTAAGGTCGCGACCTCCGCTCTCGAGCCAGCGCTCATGACCCATGCGGTTCAGCAGCGCCGGCTGCCACTGGTTGGCACGCCAGTGTTTCGAGGTGTGCCGCTGCCCGAGAAAGTCGCCGCCGGGCCCCACCTTGGCCAGCACATCTACCGCCAGGGTCTCCGCCGACACCTCGATCTCGCCCAGCAGGCAGCGATTGCGGGCGATGAACTCGGCGACGATCACAAGCTCCTCGAGCGAGCCCGTGAGCCCGAAATCCAGGTACCCGACGTCGTGGTTGAGATTGGAGCCTAGCTGCATCGAGAGCTTGGTGAGCTCGTCCGCCTCCATACCTGCCTGCGCGTCGATCACCTGGGCGTCGGTGTGACCGCTGAAGCCCCAGTTGGGCAGATCGAGCCATTTCGCCATCTCCACCTCGCAGGCGTAGGCGCGCACGAACTCGGGCGAGTTGTACATCGACTGCGCGGTGGCCATGTCGAGGACGTTCGGCCCCTGGCCGATCACGAACGGCGCGCCCGGAGCGTACAGCTGGTGCATCACGAGACCGAAGAGCGCCTCGGCGAGGCCCAGTGTTACCTGGCCGGCCGTGGTGACCGGTGCCGTGCCACCGGCGATGGGTGAAGGGCAGTAGGTCGACGGGATCCCCCGCGCGGCGCAGAAGAGCAACTTGTCGACGGTCTCGAACGGGTGCTTGAGCGGGCTGACGGGTTGGTTATACATCACGAAGTAAGGCCTGGCGCGCAGCTCCTCGGCGCCGCCGCGCAAGGCGCAGGCCATGCGCCACATCGGCTCTACCGTCTCAACGCCCCCAGCCGTCATGACGAGCGGCTTGGTGGTGGCCGCGATCATCGCGCGAAACTGCTGTGGGTAGGCCTCACGCGCATCCATGCCATCGGGGTACGCGCCCGACATGACGAAGTCGATCTGAGGCAGGGCGTCGCAGAGGCGCGCCGCCACGGTCACGTCGGCCAGCATCGCCAGACGGCGAGCCCCGGTCTCCAGGTCGTACAGATGCATGAGGTCCGAGCCATTGCCGTAATACGCGTTGCGACCGCCCACCTCCATGGCCGGCTCGCCGGCGCGGTCGTAAACCGTGAAGCTCGGCGGCGCCGTCTCGCGAGCCTTTCGCACCAGCTCCGGCGGAACGTGTATCAGACCAGCGCGGTCACGGGCACAACCGCCGGCCAGCATCACGGCCTCGCCACCTTCGTGATGCACCCTCATGCCGATGTCGGCCAGAATACCCAGGGCGGCGTCATAGATCTGCCGCTTCTGGGGTTCGCTGAGAAAGGCCGTGCGGCCGACGACGCCGCGCTTGTTCATGACCGTCATTCGCGTCTCCTCACTCACGCCAATCCACGCGGCCACGCAAGGGGCCGCCCGGCAACCTCAAGAATGGTGGTAGCGCTCGTCTTTCTCGTAGAGCTCGGCGGCACGGCCTACCGCGTCGCGGTCGAGCTCAAAGCCCAGCCCGGGTCCATCGAACAGCCCTATCTTGCCCTGCACAGGGGTGAGATCGGGAGTCGCGATCAGATCCTCGACGAGCAACTGATGCATGATCTGGTTGCCCTCGGTGAGGTTGGCGGTGCGCAGGCCGAGATGGTGCTGCGCGCAGTCGGTGATGCCCGAGACACCCTGGCCGTGCAGGCAGACGGGCACCCCGGCAGCCTCGGCGATGGCGGCGGCCTTGCCGAAGGCCAGCAGGCCGCCCGCCTCCTGCGGCGAGAGCACGATAACATCGGCGGCCCGCTGCCGGCAGATCTCGTACACGTCGGCCGGCGTGAACACCGCCTGGTCGGCCGCGATGGGCGTGCCCACCGCTTCTCTGACCTGGCGCAGCGCGGCGATGCTCATGAGCGGTGTGGGTTGCTCGATCCACTCTGGCACAAACTCGCGCAAGCGGCCGATCATATGGATCGCCTCGGCCACGCTCCAGGCGCAGTTCGGGTCGAGGCGTAGGCGGCGGCTACCGATGACCGCGCGCACCGCCGCCGTGTTGCGCAGGTCGGCGGCCTCGCCGCGACCGACCTTCAGGTAGATGACGCCGTACCCCTGCCGGGCTAGGTCCTGTGCGTCTTCTACGAGCTCCTCGGTGGTGTCGCCTTGCACGAAGCCGAAGTAGTCGACCTCCTCGCGCACGGCGCCGCCGAGAAGCCGATACACAGGCCAGCCGGCAGCTTTGCCGAGGATGTCCCATAAGGCCATCTCCAGACCAGCGAGCACGAAGTCGGCGTACCAGGGTGTGTGGTTGAAGCTCCCGAGGAAGCGCGCCTTGCCGATCAGCCGTTCTACGTCAAAGACGGGTTCTCCGACAAACAGGGGCGCCACTCCTTGCAGTGCCGAGACGGTGCCGTCGGCCGGGAAGGCGGCGACCGATTCGCCGATGCCGAGAAGGCCCTCGTCGGTCGCGACCTCCACGAGCACCACACCGGCGCCGTAGTCGACACGCCCGGCCCAGTGATACGGCTCCCTGTAGGCGAGAGCCAGAGGCGTGGTCTTGATGCTGGCGATCTTCATGGTCCTCCTCGCGACACCGCGGCATGATCGACCAGGCTTGGCAGCCTCGTCATGGCGCGAATGATACGCCGCTGCGCCGGGAGACGTGGGCAACCGCTCGCGGCTCTACCCGCGGCCCGCGGCACCGCCCTCTTTCAGCATCCTGGTGCGCATCACCATGCGGTCCCTCCAGGCGAGGTAGCCGTCATGGTCTCTGCCCTGCAGCACCGGCCGCAAGCCCTCGACGGCCCGCTGCACGAACGCCTCGTCGAAGTCGTCCACCGTACCCAGAGTGCGGAAGCCCTCGAGCATGTAGCTCTTGTACTTGCGCAACCCCACGCCCAGGTTAGCCGAGTTGAGCTCCTCCACCCCGTAGGGACCGGTAAACGCCCAGCGCAGACCGAGGCCGTCGGTGAGCGCCTTCTCGACGGCCTCCACCGAGCAGATGCTCTCACGCACCAGGTGCAGAGCCTGCTGGATGAGAGCGAGCTGCAGCCGGTTGAGCACGTAGCCGTACACCTCGCGACAGCGCACCGGCTTCTGCCCCACCGCTTCCATGAACCGCAGGGCGCACGTCTTGGCCTCCTCGCTGGCCGCGTCGCCGGCGATCTCCACGAAGGGCAGCAGGTGAGGTGGATTCGTGGGGTGCGCCACGAGGCAACGCGCGGGATGGTCTCTGACCCTGCTCACGATGTCGGCCCGCATGAGGCCCGAGCAGCTCGAGGCGATGACGACGTCGCTCGCGGTCAGCGCCGCCACCTCGGCGAAGACGCGCTGCTTGAGCTCGAGATCTTCGGGGAGCGCCTCCTGCACGTAGTCGGCGCCCTCTACCGCGGCGGCGAGATCGTCGAAGGTATGCAGCCTGCCCAGCGCGGCGCGAACCGCCTGCTCGTCGATCACCCCTTCGACCCTGAGAGCCTCGAGGCTCAGGCGCACCCGATCAGTGACCGAATCGAGGCTTGGCGAAGGTCTGTTGTAGAGGTTCACGCGACGCTCGTGGCGCGAGAACACCACCGCCCAGCTGAAGCCGATGAAGCCGCAACCCAGAACCGCCACTGTCTTGATGTCGTCGGCGTCACGCATGGTCGCCCCCGAGTAGGATTGCCGGTGTGTGGCTATCAGGCACGCGGGTCGGTGGGGAGCAGCGAGCACACCGCGTCGTCGCTGCGCTCGGACCCGCGTCGTACCAGGCCGTGCAGCGTACCTTCGCGCCGGAAACCGCTCTTGGCGGCCACCCGCAGTGAGGCCACGTTGCGCGTGTCGGCAGCGAGATCGAGCCGCGAGAGCCGCAGCGCGCCGAAAGCCCAGTCAGCGGCGAGCCCAACCGCGCGCGTGGCGACGTTCCCACCGCGAGCGGCGGGGTTGACCCGGTAGCCGATCTCGCCGATGGCGTGGGGCAGATCGATGTCGACGTTGAGACCGCCCACCAAGGCATCAGTCGCCGCGTCGGCGATGGCGAAATGAGCCTGTCTCGCGAGCCACGCTCCGCCGGCGAACTCAAGAAACCAGCGGCCGTCTTCTTCGGTGTACGGCCAGGGCACGTGCGTGAGCCAGCGTGCGGTCTCCTCGTCGATGGCGCCTACCAGCGTCGGCATGTCTTCGGCGCGGTACGTACGCAACCGCAGGCCGGCACCCTCGAGGACCGGTAGCTCGGCGGGAAGGACGACATCGGCGGTGGTCATACGCTCCGCCTGCGGCTCGACCTCGGTCTGCTGGATGCCGTCGACCCAGCCGGGGCCCACGCCCCAGGAGGGCATCGGCAGCGAGTAGAGGAAGTAGTCGGTACGCCACTCGCCGATCTGGCGATAGCTGCGGTATACGGCCTCGGGCCGGAACCCGGCGGCTTGGGCGACGCGCTGCGCCCCTACGTTGCCCACAGCCGCGCCCACGTCGAGACACTCCAGGCCCAGGTCGGCACGGGCCCACGCCGCCAGAGCCGACAGGGCGCGCCGCGCGAAACCGTGGCGGCGCTGGGGCCCTCGCACCCAGAAGCTGAAGCGGCCGTGCGACTCCACGGGATCGACGCCCAGCAGAGAGATCGCTCCGACCAGCTCGCCCGTGGCGGCTTCGTCGATCGCCAAGTGGAGGTCGTGGCCGTCGCTCCACGCCGCCTCGGCGTTGTCGATCCAGGCCAGAGCGTGCCCGAATCTGTACGGGGACGGCAGCCCGCACCAGAAGTTGATGTCTGGCTCCCGGCAGGCGGCGGTGAGCGCCGCCGCATCGTCGAACGTCCAGGGGCGCAGGTACACGGCCTCGTCGCCGAGATGCGGTAAACGCCTCGTCAACGCGGTCCCTGCGCAGGCAAGCTGCGACTGCAGGTCACGTCAGATCGCTCCTCCTCGAGCGGCTCTTACCCCCGAATGGCGCGTAGCTCCCTATGCGCCCGTTCTGCGGGTATTCTACCGTGAGCTGCGCCTGCGGCTCACCACACGGCTGGAGTCGTGGCGCGAGCTGGTATCCTGTTAACCGGAATCGAGCGCGGCGAAGGCCGTCGCCACGCCGCGGGCCCGCCTGACGAAAGCGAGCGCATGGCAGTCACAAACGCCACCCGTCCCTGGTGGGACACGTGCACTCCCCGTGCCGGCGTGCGCCTGCAGACGTTCTCGGCGGCGATCCTCTGGCTCGTCGCCGTGGGCTTCCTGCTCGTGCGCGGTGTCTTGTTCGTTGAGGCGCCGGGCCCGCGCTTCCACTTCGGCTACTGGATCGGTCCCATCGCCATCGTGGCGATCGCGATCGGCGCCATCAAGGCGCGATTCATCCTCATCCGCTATGCAACCAGGGCCGTGGCGCGCATCGAGAAGCGCGGACGCGCCTGCTTCTTCGGCTTCTTCGCGCCGACTTCGTGGGTGTTCGTGCTCGTGATGATGGGCGGAGGCATGATGCTGCGACAGTCGGCGCTCGTAGACTACGTGTGGGGCCGCGTCTTCCTGGCGACGCTGTACATCGCCGTGGGCACCGGCCTGGCCGTCGCCGACCGCGTCTTCTGGATCGCCGCGCTGCGTTCCCCTCCGACCCCGGAGGAGAAGCAGGTCGCCGATTGAGGCGAAGGGTCGTTTCCTTCGGTCGACCCGCCTCGGGCGGTGAGCCAACCTCGGGGCATCTGTACCCACCATCATGAAGAACCCATGAAGGTGACAAGAAGAGTGCTCGACCGCGGCGATATGCCGTCAGGGCGGCGGCTCCTCGCCGATCACATCCACGAGGTCGCCAAGGTTCTCGACCCCGTGACTGCGTGCCAGATCGCCGACCACGATCGCCGCGGCGCTGGCCAGCGGAATGGCGAGCAGCACGCCTAGCAGCCCGCCGACGACGGCGCCGGCCAGCGAGACGAGAAGCACGACGAGCGGCGACATGGCGACCGTCTTCGCGTAGACCACCGGCAGGATGGCGTGGTTCTCGATCTGCTGGTAGACCACGAAGTAGATCACGAGGCTGATGGCCACCAGCCAGCCTTGGCCGAGAGCGACGATAACGCAGATCGTCGCTCCCAGAAGAGCACCGATGAGCGGGATGATGTCGAGCAAGCCGACGGCGAGCGCCAGCGGCAGCGGGTACGGCACGTGCATGATGCTCATGGCGATGAACGAGCCGCCGCCGGCGAGGAGGCTGATCAACAGGTTGCCGCGCACGTATCCGGCAACCGCGTGCTGCATGCGGCGGCCCATGCTGTCGACGCGCGCGCCATGCTCACTGCCCAGTGAGCGAACCAGGGCCGCCCAGGCACCAGGGCCTTCGAGCAGCAGCAGGAGCGTGATGGCGAGAATGGAGACCGCAGCCGCCAGAAAGGCCAGCATTCGCGTGAAGACGTCGATAATGGACGCGTGCTGGCCGGCAACGAGATGGATCACGGTGGAGCCGCTGATGGATCTGACGCGCTGCACCACATGGAAGCGCTGGTCGAGGAAAGCCAGCGGACTGCCCTTCTTGAACATGCTCCGCACGAGCCCGGGGAGGTTGCCGAGAAGCTGGCGGGACTGGCTGATGAGGGGCACTGCGACGGCCGTGATGGTGCCTAGCGTGATGAGCGCCGCGAGCAGCGTGACCATGCCCGCGGCCAGCCAGCGCGGCACGCGACGCTGCACGAGCCAGCTCACGGCGGGGGCGACGCTGGCCGCCAGCAGCACGGCGACCAGCAGCCACACGAGAATGCTGCGCAAGCTGTAAATGAGCAGCAGCGCGGCGCCGCTGCCGATGAGCACCGCGACGACCACGGCGGTGCGCCGTGCCACTTCCAACGACGTCATGCGCTCACGGCTCGAAGGCTCGCCATTCACGATTCACATAGTGCCCGTTTGACGGCGATTGCACAACGCCTACGCAACGGCCTGCGGCTCGCTCTGCCCTGCTCGAGCGCCGGCGTCGCCGGCGGCTGTGTCATCCAAGCCAGACCAGAAGAACGGCGGTGAGCGTGAGCACCGCCGCCAGCGGCACCGTGCGGCGGCGCCATGAGAACGCCGGTCGTCCGGCCCGTTCCGGGGAGAAGGCGCGCGCCTCGGCGGCCAAGAGGACCTCGTCGGCGCAGCGCAAGCTGCTGCTCACGGCGGCGACGAGCATCAGCTTGGCGGCCGCCAGCGGGCGTCGCAACCCGCCGCGCAGTCGCATCGCCTGCCAGGACGTGGCCAGCGCGCGCTCGATCAGCGGCAAGAGATTGAAGGCGACTCCCACGGCAAACCCCATGCCCCGAAACCCCACCCGCTCGAACACGCCCCCTAGCCGATCCACCGGCACCGCAGAGACCAGGCCGGTGAGGGCCACGATGATGGTCAAGGCTCGCAGAGCCATGAGAAGGCCGAGCACGGCGCCATGCTGCGAGAGCCCAAGCGGGCCGAGGTGCCAGGCGGGCGCGGCGCCGACAAGTGTGGAGGAGATCACGACCATGGTGAGCAGCAGCCACGTGCGCCGCCGGATCAACAGGCGCAGGCCCGCCGGGTACACCAGCGCGGCGATCGTGAGCGACAGCCCGAACGCGATGGCGAGCGACCACCCGCGGCACAGAACGGCCACGACCAGCGAGAAAACGAAGCAGCAAGTGCAGACGTCGCCGCCCGCCGTCCCACGTGAGAAAGCACGGACCAGGCGCGCTCGCCGCGTGGTCTCGCGAGCGGCTCCAGCCTGAAGCGCCTGGCCGCCGGGGACGCTCATGTCGGGCGCTCGCTGTGTAAGGTGGGCGCGGCCCTTCGCACGATCACCGAGGTGCCGGCCTGCCAGGCGATGAGCCCAACTATGACGCCGACCACGAGGTGCAGGGCAACGAGCCCGGCGAGCACTACCACGACCGCCGACGTGGAGAGGCCGAACAGCGACGCGCCCTGCTGGATGAGGCGCTCGTAGGTGGCGAAGATGCCCGCCCCGAACAGCAGGCCCTGAACGAGCAAGGGGTGCACCACGTTGTAGCCGATGGCGAGGGCCCCGGCGAGGCAGAACGTGGGCCGGCGCGGCCGACCGCCCAGACTGAGCACGAGCTCGGCGATGGCGCCTTCCATGATGATCGCGATCATTGGGGCCAGCACAACGCCGCCGATGCTCAACGCCTTCAGCAGGGAGGCGATGATGGCGATCATGAGCGTGGAGCCGCGGCGCGGCACGACCAGGCGGGCCACCAGGGCGATGGCGATGCCGATACCGCCCAGGATGGTGCCGCTGAAGGGTACGTTCCAGACGTGCACAAACGATCCCACGCTGATCTCTGAGCTGCCCCACAGGCTGCCCAGGGCGGCCACGATCGTGAGTTCCTTCAGGCTGAGGCGCATCTCGCCGCGTCCGCCGTCTCGTCTGCTTGCCGAAGCACTCCGTCGGCCGCCACGCGACCCTGCTCGAGCACGACCACGCGAGACGCGTAGCGGTGCACGAGCTTGAAGTCGTGAGTGATGAGCACGATCGTGGATCCGGCCCGGTTGAGCCGCCGCACCGCCTCCATGAACCGCTCCATGTGGCCCCAGTCCTGGCCCACTGTGGGTTCATCGAGGATGAGCAGCCGCGGCCGCAGGCACAGCACGGCCGCCAGGGCCAGGCGTTGCTGCTCGCCGAGCGAGAGGGCAAACACCGGACGCTCTCGCAGCCGCGCCAGGTCTACGACCGCGAGTGTCTCGTTCATGGTGCCGGCCTGCAGGCGACGCATGTTGCGCAAGCCGAGCGCGACCTCGTCCTCCACCGTGTCACAGAGCAGTTGCGCCGTGGGATCCTGGAAGAGCATGCCGACGCCGGTGGCGGGCCGCAGGCGACGGCCGTCGGCGCAGCTCACCACACCTCGCCGGGGCCTCAGCAAGCCGGCAATCAAGCGGGCCAGCGTGCTCTTGCCGGCGCCGTTATCGCCCACCAATGCCAGGCATTCTCCCTCGTGGATGGTCAGGTCCAGGCCGCGGAGCGCCGGGGGGCGACCCTCACCCGCCGTCACCCCGCGCAGCGAGATCAGTGCCGCCGACGTGCCCGGCGGGCCGGGCTCCACCAGCTCGCGCCAGATCGTCTGCGCGTCTTCCGCCGGACGCCGCAGGCCAAGGCGGCGGAGCAGCTCCCGCCGGCCAAGCACTTCATCGGTGGGCCCGTCGGCCACCACCGCTCCCTCGTGCAGCAGCACCGTGCGCCCGGCGACAGCCGCCGCCGGTCCCAGGCGATGCTCCACCATGATGACGGTGACCCCGTTCTCCCGGTTCAGCCTGCCAACGACGTCGATCACCGACCGCGTACCCTCTACATCCAGGCTGGCCAGTGGCTCGTCGAGCACAAGAAGACGACAGCCCATGGCCAGCACCGCGGCAATCGCCAGCCGCTGCAGCTCGCCACCCGAGAGGGCATGAGTGGAACGCGTGCGCAGATGGGCCAAACCAACGGCGGCCAGCGCCCATGCCACACGACCCTCTATCTCGGTGGGCTCCAGGCCCACATTGCGAGGGCCGAAAGCGACCTCGTCCTCCACGCGTACATTGAACAGTTGCGTGCGCGGATTCTGAAACACCACCCCCACCTGCCTGCTCATCTCGGAGACGGGCACGTCGCACACCGCCCGTCCGGCGACGCTGATGCGACCGCCCACCTGGGCGGGAATACACCGCGGAATAAGGCCGTTGAGACACTGGATGAGCGTGCTCTTGCCGCTGCCCGACGGACCGGCCAGAAGCACGCACTCACCCGAGTCAACCACCAAGTCGACGTCGCGCAACGCCGGGCCCGAGCCGAAGCTCACCGTCAGTCCCTCAATCGCCAGCGACGTCACGAGAACACCTCGGCCAGCACGTCCTCGATAAGGGCGGCGGCGCGGGGCTCGCCCGCCGACGTCACCAGCACCGCCGCGTCCACCAGCGGCGTCACTAGCTCGAGCAGCGGCGGCACCAGCGAGGGCCGCACCGCCACCACGGCCAGTCGAAACGGTCCGCCGAGGGCGTGCAGCATGCCTCCATACCATCCCGACCCGTCCACCAGCTCGAGCGGGCCGATCTCGTCGATGATCAGCACATCGGTGGGGCAGGCGGCGGCCAGCACGCGGTCGCCCCACCGCAGGCCATCGCTCATAAGGCGCCAGCGTAGATCCCCCGCGCGAGCACCCTCCGCCTCGCGGGCGAGCAGCCGCCGCCGCGCGCTGCGCAGATCACACACCCAACGAGTGGCGCCGCCGGGGGCGCGTTCCGCCTCGGTCAGCAACCCGCTGACCGCAAGACCGCGCCGGGAGCCGGCAGCGGCGAGCTCCCGGCAGATCGTCGTCTTGCCCGACCCCGACAGGCCGCTTACCAGCGCCAGCCGCGCGCCCGGCGCCGGCTCCCTTTCGGTGTGCGAGCACATCTCAGAACACCAGCTGAATGCGCGTGATCATCTTCACCGAAGGAGCGCCGAAGAAGTGATGGATGAAGGAGCCAACGTCGCGGTACGGACCCTCGCCCTTGGGCAGCGGCTTGCCGTTCTTGAGCCGCGCGAGGATCCAGCCTGTCTGGCCGATGATCGACGCGCTGCTCATCGTCCATTCGTAGCCGTCGTCGGCGGTCAATCGGATCTGGTAGCCCTTTCTGGCAAGCGCCACGTTGAAGGTGCTCGGATCGCCGTCGTCCACCAACCCGATCACCTCGTACAGCGGTTCGCCGCGGTAGACGGCCTGCAGATCGCTGGGAATGGCTCCCGCCTTGGTGCCGTCCCACCTGACGTTGACCGAGATGTCACGCCAAGGCACGTCGCGGGTCAGCTTGCCCATCAGCACCAGATCGGGGTGCGGGCCTTTCGCCGGAGCTGCCGCGGGACGCCGCGCCACGTAGATGCTGACCGCCAAGACCGCCGCGCACACCGCGATGAGAAGGGCGATGCTGAGCCACCGTGGCTTCACTGCCCCGGCGGACGCAGGGCCGCTCATCTAGAAGATGAGCTTGATCTTGACCAGCATCTTCACGGAAGGCCTGCCGTAGAAGTGGTGGATGAACGATCCGACGTCGCGGTACGGAGCCTCGCCAGCGGGAAGCGGCTTGCCGTTCTTGAGCTTGGCGACGATCCACTTGGCCTGGCCGATGATCGACCTGCTCTTGAAGTCCCAGGTGTACCCGTCGCTGCTGATGAAGCGGATCGTGTAGCCCTTCTTGGCGAGAGCCGCGTTGAAACTGCCGGGATTCTTGTCGTCCACGAGGCCGATGAGCTTATAGATGGTCTCGCCTTTGTAGACGGCGCGCAGGTCGCTGGGAATGTCGCCCGCCGTGTTCCCGTTCCAGGTGACATTCGTGGCCAGGTCGCCCCACTTGACCCGCTTGGTCAGCTTGCCGGTGAGCAGCAGGCTGGGCTGCGAGAAAGCCGCGCGGACGACCGGGGACCGAGCCACCACTGCAGGCGGAACCACATCCGCGCTCACGGCCGGCGCCAAGGTCGCAAGCAGCGCGGCCGCCAGCACCAGCGGGGCCGCGTAGCGCGTCCGCCACCGCCACCTCGCCAGCACAGCCCGCCGCCTACCCGAAAGTCCCCATGATGGCGTACGCATGCCTGACTCCTTTCCAATACGAGGAGGTCCGGGCGTTTCCCCCACGGGCCCACGGCGGCGCGACTGCGCCACCCCATGGTCTATCCATGGTACGGCCCACCACCCATAGCGAGAGCCTTAGGGCGCTGGGCTTGGAGTAGTTACGCGGGGACGCTATCGCCAGAGCGTGCGAGAGTCAACAAGCTGCCGCTCCCGGGGATTGCCATGGCCGAGGAGCGGGTGCACGATACGGGGAGACGGCGGCCAAGAAGGGGGGCGCAGTGACCGACGAGTACCGCGTGTACGGCTACCGCTGGGTGGTCCTGGCGGTCACCATGGCGGTTAACATCACCATCCAGATGCTGTGGATCGGCTACGCCCCGATCACGTCGAACGCTTCCACGTACTACCACGTGTCCACCCTCGCCATCGGGCTGTTCTCGATGACGTTCATGATCGCCTTCATTCCGCTCTCGTTGCCGGCGGCCTGGCTCATCGACTCCAAGGGTTTTCGCCTCGCCGTCGGGCTCGGCGCGGTGCTCATGGGCGTGTTCGGCGTGGTGCGCGGCCTGGCGGGAGCGAACTACTCGATCGCGATCCTCGCCACGGTCGGCATCGCGGTGGCACAACCGTTCCTCCTGAACGCCTGGACGACGGTGCCGGCCAAGTGGTTCCCCACGCGTGAACGGGCCACGGCTGTGGGCCTGATCACCCTGGCCAGCCTCGTGGGCACGGCGCTCGGTATGGTGCTTACGCCCGTCCTCACCGGCAGTCTCTCGATCGCCTCGGTGCAGCTCGTCTATGGGGTTCTGGCGGTTGCCTCGGCGGCGGCCTTCGTCGTGCTCGCCCGCGAACGCCCCGCAACGCCGCCGTGCCCGCCCGGCATGGAGGAGAGGGCGCTCATGCTCGACGGTCTGAGGCACGCGCTTCGGGTGCGATCGTTCCTGATCTACCTTGCGGTCGTGTTCATCGGCATGGGCATCTTCAACGGCGTGACCACCTGGGTCGAGCAGATCATCAAGCCGCGCGGCTTCACCTCGGGCGACGCCGGCGTGCTGGGGGCGCTCATGCTGCTCGGCGGCGTCATTGGGGCGGTTGTGCTTTCGGCGATCTCCGACCGCCAGCGTAAGCGGGTACGGTACCTGGTACTCGGCCTCGCCCTCGCGGTGCCCGGCCTGCTCGGCGTCACCTTCGCCACCTCGATCTGGGTGCTGTTCGTGGCGGCCTTCGCGCTCGGATTCTTCCTCATCAGCGTCAGCCCCATAGGGATGCAATACTCGGCCGAGATAACGTACCCCACGCCCGAGGGCACCTCGAACGGCCTGATTCAGCTCTTCGGGCAGTCGGCGGTGGTCTTCGTCTACATCATGGAAGCGCTGAGAACCAGCAGCGGCGCCTTCACCCCGTCACTGCTGCTGGCCGCCGGGCTGCTCGTGATCAGCGCCTTCTTCATCTCACGCCTGAGGGATGCGCCGCCCGCCGCGGCTCGTTCCGCCGCCGGCGTTGCGGAGACGCCCCCCGCGGCCGCCGCCGTCGAGCTACCGGCAATGCTTCGCCTGCCGCCCGGCGACTGAGCCGCGGCGCGAGCGCCCGGTCAGTCCACCCCGGGCAGGTGCCTGAGCAGGCGCACGGCCACGGTCATCACTGCAGCGTACTGCTTGTGGCTCAGAAACGGCGGCGTGTCGATGGCCAGCAGCCGCTCCTCGGCGACCGTCCGCGACTCGGTGTACTTGAGGATGCCCGGCGCTCCGTGCCGGCGCCCCATCCCCGACTCTTTCACGCCACCCATCGGGCTGGCCGAGGCCCAGGCTGCCGCGTAGGCCTCGTTGATGTTCACCGTGCCGGCCTGCAGACGCGCCGCGAGCTCACGGCCGCGGCCGGCGTCGCGCGTCCAGATGCTCGCGTTGAGGCCGTACGGAGTGTGATTGGCCAGCCTCACCATCTCGTCTACGGAGTCGCAACGGTACAGCGCCGCGACCGGGCCGAAGGTCTCGTCGTCGCAGGCAGCCATGTCTGTGGTAACGCCGGCCAGAAGGGTGGGCTCGTAGAAGTACGGTCCCAGCTCGCGGCGCGCGCGCCCACCGGCCAGCACCTCAGCCCCCTTGGCGCGCGCGTCTTCTACGTGGCCACGTACTTTCTCGAGCTGATCGGCGCCGGCCAGCGAGCCCATATCGGCGCCGTAGTCGAGCCCGGCGCCAAGACGTACTTCGCGCAGCGCCTGGGCGAGGCGCGGCACGAATTCGTCGTACACGGCGGCGTGCACGTAGAGCCGCTCGATGCCGATGCAGAGCTGCCCGCTGTTCGCGCAGATGCCGCGCACGGCGCCGCGCACGGCCGCGCCCAGGCGGGCGTCGGGCAGCACGAGCAGCGGGTTCTTGCCGCCAAGCTCCATGGAGCAGTCCTTGAGCTTTGCCGCCGCCTGAGCGGCGACCGTCTTGCCGGTGGCGCTCGAGCCGGTGAACATGAGGTAGTCGGTCGCCGCGATGATAGGAGCGCCCAGCTCGGCGCCACGTCCGGTGACCACCTGCAACAGGCCGCCGGGCAGCCCCGCCTCGGCCAGCAGGCTCTGCGCCCACAGGGCGCTGAACGGCGTCTGCGCATCCGGCTTGAGCACCACGCCGTTGCCGGCCAGCAGCGCCGGGATGGCGTCACCTACGCTCAGGCTGAGCGGGTAGTTCCACGGGGCGATGATGCCGATAACGCCGCGTGCGGGGTGCAGCTCCGTGGTTTTGGTGAGTAGCGGGAGTGCTCCCTGGCGGCGTCGCGGCCGCAGAAGCTTGGGCGCCGTGTGCGCGTAGAAGCGCGCCTGAATGGCGACGTCGAGGACCTCCTCGAAGGCATGGCGGCGCGCCTTGCCCGTCTCGATCTGGATGAGGTCGAGAATCTCGCCGGCGCGCGCGATGAGCAGATCGTGAAAGCGCAACAGCCGCGCGGCGCGCTCGGCGACCGGCCGGCACGCCCAGGCCTCCTGGGCGGCCGCCGCGGCCATGGCCGCGGCGGTCACGTCGGCCGGCCGGCCCGCCGGCACCTCGCCGAGGAGCTCACCCGTGAATGGCGCCTCGATGGCCATGGTGGCTTCTCGGTCGGCCACCGCGACGCCCGCCGCCAGGCGTGCGAGCATGGCCGCGCTCACTCGCGATGACCACTGCCGATCCGTCCTGGTCTTGTCGTCGACGATCGCCGCCATGTCGCCCCCCATTCACCCGGCCATCACTGGGTTCGAGTCTACACCCGCACCTCACGCGGTCATCCGCGGCGCATTGCCGTGGCACGCCGCCCTGGTCTAGGATGCTCGTAGGGTCACGCCGTCATCTGAGCGGAGGGCACCTTCATGAGCGACGCACGGAACGCCACGGCCGTCGACGAGCTGGTCAAAGCCCGCCTCAATCTTCTTGCCGTCCTCCCCAACCTGGTAGACGTGGTGCGCGACGACGCCGAGATGCGGGCACTGGTGAGCGGGGCCCACCTCACCGTGCGCTTCCTCGTGGCGCGCGGTCCCAAGGCCTTCGTGCGCTTCGCCGACGGCGCCTGCGCGGTGGGCGAGGGCGCGCCGGCGGCGGCCGCCGGGAGCCCTTCGGTCATCCTCTTCTTCGCGTCGCCCGCGCACCTCAACAAGATGTTCGACGGCACGGCGCAACCCGTTCCCGTGTGGGGTCTGAACCACCTCAAGTTCCTGCAGGGGCCGTTCACCGAGCTCACGGAGCGCCTCGCGTATTACCTCACGCCCAGCGACGAGCTGCTGGCACACCCCGGCTACCTGGCCATGAACACGCTGCTCACCCTCAATACCGCGGCGTATGCCGTCCCCCAGCTGCTGGCCGGCGACCCCGACTGCCGACCGCTGCGGCACACGCTGTCGCAGGGCACCATCGTGCTCAAGGTGCAGCCCGACGGGCCCAGCGTGAACCTGGTCTGCGGGCCGTCCTCCATCCGCCCCGGCCGCGGCGAGCTGCCCGCGCCCAGCGCCCTGGTTCTCCTGCCCGGCCTGCAGGTCGCGAACGACTTTCTGAACGGCAGGCTCGACACGTTCGCGGCCGTGGCCCGCGGCGACATCGAGATCTGGGGGCAGGTGGGCATGGTCGACGCCCTCGGGCTGGTGCTCGACCGCGTGCCCAAGTACCTGGCCCCGGCGGCGCCCGCCAAAGCCGGCTGAGGAGGTTCGCAAGTCGCCATGGATACCTACTCGTTCGCCCAGTCGCAGGAGCTCTTCGAGCGCGCCACCAGGGTCATCCCGTGCGGCATCCCGGGGCATTTCAGTCCAGCGCCCCTGGTGCCGCCCACGAGCTACCCGTTCTACGCGCAGAGCGCCAAGGGCGCCCACTTCACCGACGTCGACGGCAACGACTTTATCGACTACATCTGCGCCTACGGGCCCATGGTGCTGGGCTACAACAACAAGCTAGTCGAAGACGCGGCCGCCGCGCAGCGCAAGCTGGGCGACACCATGGGCGCTCCCGGACCGGTGATGGTCGATCTCGCCGAGAAGCTCGTCGAGATGATCCCCTTCGCCGCCTGGGCCTTCTTCGCCAAGAACGGCGGCGACACAACCAACTACGCCACCATGATCGCCCGAGCCGCCACCGGCCGCGCCAAGATCGTCGCCATCGAGGGCGGCTACCATGGCGTGGCGCCCTGGATGCAGGGGCCCGGCCACCACGGCGTGGTGGCCGCCGAGGTGGCCGACTTCATCCGCATCCCCTGGAACGACACCGGCGCCTTCGAGCGGGTTCTCGCCGAGCACCCGGGGCAGGTCGCCGGCTTCATCAGCACGCCATATCACCACCCCACCTTCGCCGACAGCGAGCTGCCGGCCGACGGCTACTGGGCGCGTATCCGTAAGCTCTGCGACGAGCACGGCGTCGTCCTCATCCTCGACGATGTGCGCTGCGGCTTTCGCCTCAGCCTGCGGGGCTCGGGCGACTACTTCGGCTTCGCCCCCGACCTGGCCTGCTACTGCAAGGCCCTGGCCAACGGCTACCCCATCTCGGCCATGGTCGGCAACGAGGCCCTGCGCGGCGAGGCGGCCAAGGTCTTCTTCACGGGCAGCTACTGGTACCAGGCCGTGCCCATGGCGGCTGCCGTCGCCTGCCTGGGCGAGCTCGAGCGGCTGAACGCGCCGCACCTGATGCAGGAGTACGGCAAGCAGCTCACCGACGGCATGGTGAGCCTGGCCGAGAAGCATGGCTACCGCCTCAAGGTCAGCGGGGTGCCCAGCATGCCGTACCTGCGCCTCACCGACGACCCGAGCCTCATGCTCCACCAGCGCTTCATCGGCGCCTGCGCCCGGCGCGGCGCCTACATGACGTCACACCACAACTGGTTCATGAGCTGTGCGCACACCAAGGCCGACCTCAGGAAGACCCTGGAGATCGTCGACGACGCCTTCGCCAGCCTGGCGCAGGCAGAGAGGAGGGTGGCTGATGCCGCTGTCAGCGGGTGAGATCAGGCAGCTGCAGGACAAGGCCAGTCAGCTCCGCTGCGAGATCGTCGACGTCACGGTCTGGGCCGGCGGGGCACACATCGGCGGCTCGCTCAGCATGACCGACGTCCTTACGGCGCTGTACTACCACTATCTGAATGTGCGGCCCCAGGAGGCGGATTGGCCCGAGCGCGACCGCTTCGTTCTCAGCAAGGGCCATGGAGGGGTCGGCCTGAGCTGTGTGCTGGCCGACAAAGGCTACTTCGACAAGGAGCTCCTCAAGGAGTTCAACCACTTCAAGAGCCCGTTCGGCATGCACCTCGACGCCAACAAGGTGCAGGGCGTCGACGCGAGCACCGGCTCTCTGGGCCACGGCCTCTCGATGGCGGTGGGGATGGCACTCGGCGCCAGGTTCCAGCAGAAGACTTGGCGGACCTACTGCCTGCTCGGCGACGGCGAGTGCGACGAGGGCTCCGTGTGGGAGGCGGCGATGGCCGCCCATCACTTCAAGATCGACACGCTCACGGCGTTCGTCGACCGCAACCGCATGATGATCGACGGCCTCACCGAAGACATCATGAGCCTCGAGCCGCTAGCCGAGAAGTGGAAGGCCTTCGGCTGGGAGGTGCGCGAGATCGATGGCCACGACTACGCCCAGATCGGCGAGGCCATCGAGGGCGCGCAGGCAACCAAGGGTGCCCCCACGGTGATCATCTGCAAGACGATCAAGGGCAAGGGCGTCGACTTCATGGAGAATCAAGTCAAGTGGCACTACGGCAGCATCGACTCGGAGCTGGCAGCCAGGGCGAAGGCGTCGATCATGGGCGCGCCCGCCCCGGCCGGCAGGGGAGGTGTGTGATGGCCGAGGTCACCGGCACCACCTGGAACGTCTACGACGCTAACACGCTCACGCAGGCCGAGATCTACGGGCGCGTGCTGTGCGAGCTGGCCGACGCCGACTCGCGCATCGTGGCGGTCACCGCCGACATGGCGCGCAGCACCAAGATCGGCGTCTTCCAGGACAAGCACCCCGAGCGCGTGTTCAACGTGGGCATCGCCGAGCAGGATCTCATGGGTATCGCCGCCGGCATGGCACGCAGCGGCCTGCTGCCCTTCGCCAGCACCATGTCGGCGTTCGCTAGCATGCGCGCCCTCGAGCAGGTGCGCACCGACATCTGTTACCAGAACCTCGACGTCAAGATCATCGCCACGCACGGCGGCGTGTCGTTCGGTCAAGCCGGCACCACCCACCATTGCACCGAAGACATCGCCATCCTTCGCGCGCTCGCCAACATGACGCTCATCGTGCCGGCCGACGGCTACGAGACGGCCAATGCCGTGCGCGCCGCCGTGCAAAGGCCCGGCCCCGTGTACATTCGCCTCGGCCGCGGCTTCGAGCCGCTGCAGTACGAGAGCGAAGACTACGGCTTCGAGATCGGCAAGGCCGTTACCATCAGCGAGGGCACCGACATCACGATCGTCTGTTGCGGGGTCGCCGTGTATCACGCCGCCGAGGCCGCCAAGCTGCTCAAGGAGCAAGACGGCGTGAGCGTACGCGTGCTCAACGTGCACACCATCAAGCCGATCGATGAAGAGTCCATCCTGGCGGCGGTCACCGAGACGCGCCGCATCCTCACCGTTGAAGAACACAACGTGATCGGCGGTCTGGGCACGGCCGTGGCCGACGTGATCGCCGCCAGCGGCAAGGGTTGCGCCTTCGCGAAATCGGGTCTGCCCGACTGCTACAGCGAGGTCGGCTATCCGGAGGATCTCTACTCGCACTACTGCCTCGACGGCGACGGCATCGTCGACAAGGTGCGCGAGCTGCTGCACCGCGAGTTCGAGGCCGACGAAGACTGGAGGGATGAGGTGTAATGGGCGCCACCGCTCCAGACCAGGCGGAAAGCGTGACGGTCCCCCAGACTCCGCTCGGCGCGCTCGTCGATCTGCCGCAAGCGCACACCCGCGAGTACCTGCGCACGCGCCTCTTCCTGCGCGCCGCCCTGCCGACCGTGAAGGTGCTGCTGGACGACGATCCCGCCGCCAGGAGGCGGTTCGCCGACGTCGTCGCCACCGTCCAGTTCGTGGCACGCAACCAGCCGCATGCCGTGGGCGCCTACATCCGCTTCGACCAGGGCGAGGCCACCGTGGTGCAGGGCTTCGCTGCCGGCGACGGCCTCGCCGCCGACCTGACGTTGTCGTTCTCGTCGCTGGCCAAGCTCAACGACTTCTTCGCCGGCAAGACCGTGCTGCCGAGCGTCCACGGATGGAGCAAACCGGCCCTGCTCATCAAGGTCGTGCAACTTCTGCTCGGCCTCAAGCTGATGATGCCGAGCGCGCAACCCACAGACGCGGCCCGGCGACGGCTCAAGTTGAAGCTCACCCTGTACATGATCACCACGGCGCTGAGCCAGTACAACAAGGGCGGCGACCCGGAGATGCAACGCTGGACGGCCAAGCAGCCTGACCGCATCTACCAGTTCTCAGTGGAGCCCGAGGGAATCGCCGCCTACCTGCGCGTGCGGGCGGGCCAGACCAAGGCCGGACGGGGCGTCTACGAACGCCGCCGGCCGTTCGTGCACATGCGCTTCCACGGCGTCGATGGCGCCCTGGCGGTGATGAACAAAGAGGTCGACTTCGTGGACGGCGTGGCCCGGGGGTTCGTGCGCATCGACGGCTCACCCGAGTACGCCGCCAACCTCAACGACTTCATGATGCGCCTGCAAACCCTGCTGACGGGCTGAAGGTGCAGCCCGGCTACCCTTCGCCGCCGGCGCCCCCGATTGTCAGCGCCCGCGCCGGCTTGTAGCGGCGCTCCGCGAGCCAGCGGCGCACGCGCTCCTCGATGTCGTCGCGCAGCTCTCGATAAGTGACAAGACGCTCTTCTTCATTGCCGCCCGCCCGCGCCGGATCGGCGAACGGCCAGTACTCGCGCGTGCCCTTGCCCGGAAAGACAGGGCAGGTCTTCTCGTCGCGGTGGCATACGGTGATCACATGATCGAACTGCCTGGAGCCGATGAACTCGCGCAGCCCCTGGGGCCGCTGATCGCTGATGTCGATACCGCGTTCCGCCATCACGGCGAGCGCCAGGGGGTCGAGATCGCCGGGCACAGACCCGGCGCTGTACGCATCAAAGGCATCTCCGGCCAGAGCGCGCAGCAAAGCCTCCGCTATCTGGCTGCGCGCGCTGTTGGCGCTGGAGAGAAAGAGAACCTGCTTGGCCACGTTCGCCCTCCGGTAGGAAATCCGCTATGAACTAGGTACCCAACGCCAAACGGGGCCTCGGTCAGCGCCACAGGCCGGTGGCGACACACCACGCCGGCATGGTCACGACGGCGGCGGCGATGACGCCCACGATGAGCAGCGCCGCGGTGCGCCGCAGTGCGGGTTGCAGGTGAAGCATGCTCGTCCTCCGAAGGTTGACGTTCATAGGATACCCGACCTGTCGATACGGCGTGACGGACATGTCTCCCCTCTACGGTCCCAACACCCCGCACTGGGTGGACACCCACCCGCTCATCTCGGGCAGCTAAGGCGTCATCCGGTGACCGCAGATAGCGTACCTGACTGCGACTTCGTCCTGCCCCTGCTCTGACCGGACCTCCTACCGCGGGGAGCCGCCTGTCGGCCGGCCCTGCGCAGGAGCGGGCCGGGTGACGAAGACGGCCGCCTTCTCGTGCCGCGCTGCCCCCGCGGTGAGGGCGGGCATCCTGTCGGCGATCGTGGGAATCCGGCCGAACAGCTCGCACTGGCTGACGATCTCAATGGCTGAGGGATTCACGTAGGCGATCACGGCGGGTCTGGGCTTGTCTCGGAGGCTGCTCTCCAGATTCGCCATGACCCGTCTCAGCAACTTGGCCGGGAACGGGTTGAACATGTAGATCACCATTGGGGCGTCGGGGAACACGAAGTCCTCGACGTCCATGGCCAGAAGCTCGACGCGGCGCGGGTCGATCTTGTCGGGCCCGTAGAGGGCGACGTTTCGTCTCGCGACGGCGATGCACGATCGCGAGATATCCACGCCTATCAGCGCGCGAAATGGGTACGCTGCGGCAACCATCAGGGGTTTGCCCTTGCCACAGCCGAGGTCGATGAACACGAAGCGCGAGAAGTCGATGGCAAGACTGTTGAGCGGCATCGTGATCGCGGCGGTGCTCGTCGTCTCGTAGCGGGAGACGATGTGCCCGGTCCGATTGACGCCCGGCCCGAGCTCACGGCCAACCAGAATCCGCGCGGTGTCGGTGCCGTGCGCTTCGTCGAACCCATCGTGCGACAGTTCCCGCAGCTTGCGCCGTCTCAGGTGCCACGTAGTGAGCGGTGAGAGAAGGTACAGCGGGATCTGGTCGAGCGTGGCCATGACCCCGAAATCCCGGACCGACGCGACGAGAAGCCTTACCGTTCTCATGTCGCCTTACCTCCGGGGCCGGAGCAGCGGGCTCAAGACCTGCGCGAGGGGCCCGCGCCAGATCTCACGGCGCGGGCCCGGCGCTTTCTCTCAGGAAGACTGCAGCACTGCCTGAGCGGCGCTCTCGGCCTCGCCTCCCGACGTTTCCAGACCGTAGCCAGCAAGCACTTCCGCGAAGGCGCGCAGGCACTTCGTCACGTTCTCCGGCCGGCTGGCGTGCCCCATGAGGCCCACACGCCAGGCTTTGCCGGCCAGGGAGCCGAGCCCAGCGCCCACCTCGAGGTCGAAGTCTGAAAGCAGCCGGCCGCGCACCGCGGCCTCATCCACGCCCTCAGGTACGATGACCATGTTGAGCTGCGGCAGTCGATGGGGTTCGTCGACGAGCATGTGCAAGCCCATCGCCTCGAAACCGGCCACCAGCGCCAGATGGTTGCGCGAGTGTCGTGCCCAGGCCGCCGCGAGACCCTCCTCGGCGAGCGCACGCAAGGCCTCGTGGAGGCCGTAGAGGGCGTTGACCGGCGCCGTATGGTGGTAGGTGCGCGCGCCTTCAGACCAGTAGCCGAGCAGCAGGCTAAGGTCGCAGAACCAGCTCTGACAGGGTGTCTGGCGCGCCTTGACCTTCGCCATGGCGCGTTCGTTCAGGCTCAGCGGCGCCAGCCCGGGCGGGCAGGAGAGACACTTCTGGCTGCCCGCGTACACGGCGTCGATCTGCCACTCGTCCACCAGGACGGGCACCCCACCGAGGGCGGTCACCGCGTCGACGATGACGAGGCCGCCGCGCTCGTGCGCCAGACGCACGAGAGGCTCGGGATCCGTAAGCGCCCCCGTCGACGTTTCAGCCTGCACGAAGGCGAGAATCGCGGCGTCGGGGTTCTGCGCAAACGCCGCCTCAACTTTGCCGATAGAGACGGGCTTGCCCCAGTCGTCGTCGACCACCACGGGGATGCCGCGAGCGCGGGCGACGTTCTCCGCCATGCGCGCCCCGAACACACCGTTGCGACAGACGATCACCTTGTCGTTCGGCTCGACCAGATTGACGAAGCAGGCCTCCATGCCCACCGAGCCCGGTCCCGACAGCGGAAGGGTGACCTCATTGCGCGTCTGGAAGGCGTAGCGCAGAAGCTCCTTGAGCTCCTCCATCATCCTCACGAATTCAGGGTCCAGGTGGCCGATCGTGGGGCGAGCCATCGCCGCCAGAACGGGAGGTGCTACGTCGGAGGGGCCCGGACCCATCAGACTGCGCTGCGGCGGTTGGAATGAAGAGAAGCGGGGCTGGTCTACGATCATCGTGGTCCCTCGGTCGTGGCTGGCTGAGTAGGGCTGCCTGTCGAATGCAGGTTCAAGGATCGAGTCGCTCATGGTTCACGGCGTCCCTATTCTAGTATGTCGTCATGCTCGCCGGCACGCCGTCTTCCTTATGCCCTCGGCGTCCCGGCGAGAGAGACGCGGCGACGGAGCACCCGCCCACTGGATGTAGTAGGTTGTCGGCGACGCCGTGACGTCTTCGGCGCCGGGGGCTCTGCCAGGAGATCGGAGATGCCCTCAGATGCCTTCGCGGCCGGCCGGCGAGAAAGGCGGCAGGAAGTCCGTTCCGGACGCTGTGACCGCACGTCTCATAGGAGGGAGCAGGAATGTCGAGTCGCAAGAGCGGCGAGCCCGTCGCGCTCTACGAAGTGAAACCTGGCGAAGGGCGTCCACCCTTCAGCTTCGAGCCGGGAGCACTTGAGTTTCTCCCGTCCGACGCGCCGCTGCCGCACACCGGAGACATCCTTCTTCTGCCCCGCAGCGTGACCGGCGACAGCAAGGCTCAGGCGTTTGCCTGGGGAGGCACGGTGACCCCGTTCCGCGTCGTCGAGCTCGAGCACCTGTACTTTCGCGAGAAGGGCGAGAAGCACGATCACCTCAACCCCAAGCCAGCCCACTATGTGCGCACCGTGATCCTCGTGCGACGCATCAGCGAGAAGGAGTACGACGCAGATCCCGGCCAGGCGCTCGCGGCGACGGTTGCCGGCCCCTGAGAGGCCGGCGCCCAAGACTCATGAGTTGTGGGCCGGTTTCACCGGCACGGGGGCCACGCCGGCCAGGTCGCCGATCACGTTCACGAGCTGGCCGTCGGCGGGCACCACGATCTTGGCGTTCTGCCAGAAGGCCTTCTCGACCGTCACGCTGCTCCGCGCCAGCACGATAACAACGACAACCACCACCAGAGCGATGATCAGCTCAGTGACGGTGCCCCTCGTGACGGCTACCACGGTTGCCGCCTCTCAACGCAGGAGGCGAGCGATACGCCCTTCATGTGTTCTCCTTCGCAGCTGTGTGGGCGCGACACTCCGCGATCGACGGCTCCGCTTTGGGCCCGCGCTAAAAACGTTCCCGCGGGGCTCGGATTCCAGACGGACCGCGGCGGCCTTGAGGAGCCGCCCGAGGATGAGTGTGACGAAGGTTGAAGCCGGTCGGCGACCGCCCTATGCTGCCAGGAGCCTCGATGCCGTCCCGGCGCGTCGCGGCCCTCGGCCGGCACCCGGCTCGCACAAGCCGTCGAACAGGAGGCACCACGTCGCAGGCACCGCAGAACCGTGCGTACTCACGGGCGCGGCCGGGTCGACGGCGCCGTCCCGTGTTCATCGTGCTGCTGCTCGCGGTCGTCGTCGTGGCGTTCGTGGTGGGCGGCGCTGCAGCCTACCTCTTCCACAGCGGTCCGGAGGGCGCCACGGTGACGGTCACCATCCCGTCGGGTTCAGGTCTCAGCGGCGTCGCCGACATCCTGGCACAGCACAAGGTGGTGCCGCACGCCCTGGCCTTCGCCATTCGCGCCCGCCTCGATGGCCGCGGCTCGCAGATCAAGGCCGGCACCTACAGCCTGCGGGTGAACGAACCCTACCGGCAGCTTGTGAGCACGCTGGTCGCCGGCGTAAAGCCCCGCACGGTGCGAATCACGATCCCGGAGGGCTACACGCTGGCGCAGACGGCGGCGCTGCTGCACCAGAAGCTCGCCAGATTCTCGGCGGCAACCTACCTCGATCTGACCGAGAGGCATCCCGTCTCTGTGAGCGTCACCGGCTACACCGGCGGCCGCACCCTGCAAGGACTGCTCTTCCCCGCCACCTACGACGTGCTGCCCACCGTGACACCGCGCCACTTCATTCAACTGCAGATCGCCGCCTTCAAAGCCAACCTCGCCCAGGTGAACATGACGAGCGCCGCCAAGGCCAACCTCACGCCCTACGACGTGGTCATCATCGCCTCGCTCATCGAGCGCGAGGCGCGCGCCGCCGGCGATCGCGCCAAGATCGCCGCCGTCATCTGGAACAGGCTCAAGAGCGGCATGAGGCTGCAGATCGACGCGACGGTTCTGTACGCTCTCGGCAGACACAAGGATGCGCTCTCGTACAACGACCTCAAGGTCGCCTCGCCCTACAACACGTACCTGCATTACGGACTACCGCCGACGCCGATCGACAATCCCGGACTGGCCTCGCTTTCCGCGGCCGCCAACCCGGTGCACGCGAACTACCTCTACTACGTGGGGCGCAGCGACGGCACCGGACCGCTGTTCTTCTCGAACACCTACCAGCAGTTCCTGAAAGACGGTCAGCGGGCGGCCCAGTAGCGCCTCCCCCCTTCTCTGAGGATTCGTCTGGCAGACGGTTCTCTGCGGCGAAGCGCCATATCAGTAGGTCCGGTGTCCCCCGGAGTGCTTCTCGATGTCGGTCTCGATGCGCTCCTTCAGGCTGGCGTTCTCGGGAAGGATCATGGCACTCTCCGGGGCCTCGTGCTCCGGCAGGTGCTGCGCTTCCTCGGACGTGATCGTAAGGTGCACCGTCCCGGGCTGGATGCTCGCAACCTGGTCGGCACTCACGTAGCGGGGACGGTCGATGTAGTCATGCAGCAGCGCCGGACCGCCGTGATGGGTTATGGCCAGCCCGTCGAAGATGTCGGCGTTCTCGTCGCCGACCGTCAAATACACCTCGCCAAACTCAACGCCGTCCGTGGAGATCACTCTCCACTTGGGTTCAATAGACTTCCACGAAATGGTCGTGGGCTCGTCGCTCATGCGCTTCCTCCTCGGCGTCACACCCATGGTGCCTCTTCTGGCAAGGCACCACCATGCTACCTATTCCCACGCAGAGTCGCAGCCGACTCCGGTATGGCCGGACTTAAGCCCGGCGCTCGCCGGGACGATATGGTCGCTAGTTAGCGTGCGGCACGGAGCACAGCTACGCAAATGGGTCATGAGTCGAGGAGGGCACATCGTGAGGGGCAAGCGCTTGGCCGGGTATGGGAGTCTGTTCGTCGTCCTGCTCGTGGCACTCGCAGCCGCGCCCCCGGCCCTGGGACAGACGCGAGCCGCGGCCGCCGCTCCGCTGGCTCTGGCGGCCGTTAAGGAGGCGGAGCTCACGGGCAACGCTGCTGGCGACCAGCTTGGCTATTGGGTGGCCCTGTCCGGAGACACCGCCCTGGTTGGGGCCCCGGCGCAGACGGTGGGCGGCAACTCCGCTCAGGGCGCCGCCTACGTCTACGTGCGGTCCGGCGGCGCCTGGACCCTGCAGGCGACGTTGGCCGCGAGCGACGGCGGCGCCGGTGACAACTTTGGCGAAGCGCTCGACATCACCGGCAACACAGCTCTGGTTGCAGCGCCCTACCACACCGTAGGCGGCAACGCCGGTCAGGGCGCGGTCTACGTCTTCACGCGCAGCGGCACCACTTGGACCATGCAGGCGGAGCTGACGGCGAGCACCGGCGCCGCGAACGACAATTTCGGCTTCTTCGTCGCCCTCTCCGGCGACACCGCCCTGATCGGGGCGAACGGCGCCAACGGGCATGAGGGCGCGGCCTATGTCTTCACGCGCACCGGCAGCTCGTGGAGCCAGCAAGGGGGGGCGCTCACCGCAAGCGACGGTGCCGCCGGCGACCAGTTCGGCTTCTCGGTCGCTCTGTCGGGCGAGACGGCCATGGTCGCCGCCATCACTCACAAGGTCGGCGTCAACGCGGAGCAAGGCGCCGTCTACGTCTTCACCCACGCCGGCGGTAGTTGGAGCCAGGTGCAGGAGGTCACCGCCACGGATGGCGGCGCCGACGACCTCTTCGGCTTCTGCAACGTGCTCTCCGGCGACACGGCTCTCGTCACCGCGATCGGCCACTCCGTCAACGGCAACGCCGGTCAGGGCGTTACCTATGTGTTCACGCTCTCCGCCGGCACCTGGAGCCAGACGCAGGAGCTAACGGCGAGCGACGGCGACGCCGGCGATCAGTTTGGCTCGGCGCTCGCTCTCTCCGGCAGCACCGCGCTGGTCGGGGCCCAGCTGCGCAAGGTCGGCGGCAACGACAGGCAAGGCGCCGCCTACGTCTTCACGCGGGCAGGCGGCACCTGGGGCCAGCAAGGCGACGCGCTCACCGCGAGCGACGGCGCCGCCGGCGACGAGTTCGGCTTTGCGGTTGCCGTCTCCGCCAAGACCGCCCTGGTCGGGACGCCCTATCACGGCGCCGGCGGCAGTGGGCAGGGCGCCGCTTACCTCCTCGGCCTTCCCTGCACCGTGACCCCGTCGGTGCCCGGCGGCCACGGCACGATCAGCCCGGCCGGCGCGCAGACCGTCGACTACGGCACCACTCCCATCTTCAGCTTCACAGCCGACGCCGGGTACCACGTCGGCGGCGTCACGGTCGACGGGGCACCCGTACGCATGAGCGCGGCCAACGTCTACACCTTCCCGGCGCTCACCGCCGATCACGCACTCAGCGTCAGCTATCTCCCGGCGCCGACGGTGACGGTCAGGGGCCTGCCCGCCGGTTGGGCGCGCCACGCCGTGCGGCTGCGCCTGCGCGCCACGGCGGCCGCCGGCAGCGCCCCCGTGGCCTTCTGCGAGTATCGCCTCGGCGCGGGCACCTGGAAGCACGGCTCACGGCTGACGATCCGCCGCCAGGGCGCAACCAGGGTCTTCTACCGCGCCGCCGACACGGCAGGTAACTTCGGGGCCACGCGGCGTAGCACGGTGCGCATCGACAGTCTGCCGCCGACCGTCGCCGACTACGGCTCACCGGTCGCCTGGCAGGGGGGCACGGCGCGCCTCCCCTTCGGCCTCGGCGATGCCGCCGTGAAGACCCTTCGCGCGCGCCTCGTGCTCACGCGTTACGGCAGGCAAGTGGCCCAACTCGACCTCGGCCGGCGCGTCACCGGCCGCCGGCTCGTGGCCCTGCTCCAGCGCCGCTTGCCCGCCGGAGCCTACGCCTGGCGCGTGGTCGCGCTCTCCCCGGCCGGCAACCGCGCGGCCGGCACCTCGCGCCCGCTAACCGTCTATCCTGGCCGCGAGCCGCGTTAGGCCGCGGCGTAGCACGAGGCCGGGTAGCCGCCGGCTAGGCCGCTAGGTCTTCTTTGTGGGAGTTGCCGTAGGCGTGGCTGTCGCCGTCGCCGTTGCCGTGGGCGTTACGGTGGGCGTCGGCGTGAGCGTGGGCGTCGGCGTAACCGAAGGCCGTGAGGTGGGCTTGCCGGAGGCGCTTGCCGAGGGTGAAGAGCTTGGCGCAGGCGACGAGGTCGCGTGGCTCCCCAGCCAGGCGCTGAACGGCCAGCTCACCGAGACGAAGTCGGGGTGCGCTTCGCGGGCCAGGGCCGCCGCCGTGAACTGAGCCCACATCGGCGCGCAATAGGTCGCTCCAAAGGCCCCGTTCATGGGCAGGTTGGCGTGCATATCGCCCATCCAGACGCTGGTCGCGAGCTGCGGGGCGTAGCCGACATACCAGACGTCCCAGCTATTCTCGGTGGTGCCTGTCTTGCCGGCTCGCGGATAGGGGAACGCGGCCGCCGTGGTGGCGCCGGTACCGCGGCTCGCCACCTGCTCGAGGACCTGGGTGACGGTTGAGGCCACGCCGGCGGGGATGGCTCGGTTGCCTTTTATCGAGGGGTGCCAGAGCACCTTGCCGTTCGCGGCGACCACCTTGACGATCGCCTGGGCGGAGTGGTGGACGCCGGCATCGGCCAGGGTCGCGTAAGCGTCCGCCATCTCCAGCGGCGTGACCACCGAGGTGCCAAGCGTAATCGAGGGCACGGCCTGGAGTGGACTCGTGATGCCCATGGCATGGGCGACTCGAACAGTGTTCTGAGGGCCGACGTCAACCGAGAGGCGTGCAAAGACGGCGTTGTCGGAGATGGTCATGGCCTGGGCCACCGTCTCCGGACCCCCCGAGCCGTCGCCGCGCACCACCCATGGCGCCGCGCCGGTTCCCATGGGGATGAATGCTGGGCTCTGCGAAGAGTAGTAGGTGGTGAACGGATCCATGCCGCGTTCTACGGCAGCCGCCAGCACGAAGGGTTTCATCGCCGAGCCGGGCTGGCGCTGCGCCTGCGAAGCGAGGTTGAACTGCTGCTTCGCGAAATTGAAGCCACCGACCATGGCGCGGATGTAGCCGTTGGCCGGATCGATGGCAACCAGGGCGGCCGAAGGCTTGAAGCCGAAATTGAGCGGCGCGACGGTGCTCTTGACGACCTTGAGCGCGTCGCTCTGCCAGGCGGAGTTGAGGCTCGTGTAGACGCGCAGGCCGCCCTCGAACACCTCCGCGTAGCCGTAGCGCTTGACCAGCTCCTGCGTGACGTAGTCGACGAAGTAGGCGGAGGGATCGCGCGTTGTGTTCAAGGGATGGGCGAAGACCTTGATTGGCTTGGCCTTGGCGGCGCTCGCCCGGGCCGCCGAGATGTAGCCCAGGATCGCCATGCGGTCGAGGACCCCGTCGCGCACCTGGCGGGCGACGCTGGCTGCGTACACCGGGTCATAGTCGGTCGGCAACTTGGCGACCGCCACGAGCAGAGCGGCTTGAGCCAGCGAGAGGCGCGCGGCGTGCTCGTGGAAGTACGTCTCGGCGGCCGCCTCGACACCGTAGGCCCCCTGCCCGTAGTAGACCGTGTTCAGGTAGGCGGTAAGGATCTGCTGCTTGCTCCAGCGGTCCTCGAGCTCCCAGGCGAGGATCGCCTCGCGCAGCTTGCGGGTGATGTCGCGTTCACTGCCCACATAGGCGTTCTTGATGTACTGCTCGGTGATCGTGCTGCCACCCTGCACGGCGTGGCCGGCCGCGATGTCGGCCAGCAGCGCGCGAGCAAGCCCCTGGAAGTCGATGCCGTGGTCGGAGTAGAAACGCTGGTCCTCGCTCGCGACGGTCGCCTCTTCCATGACTTGCGGGATTGCCGAGCTGGGCACCACCACACGGTTCTCGGCGCCATGAAGCGTGGCCAGGAGCTTGCCGTGGGCGTCGTAGATCTCCGTGGTCTGAGCGGTGGCCGAGCTCTGCAGATGGCCGAGCGTGGGCAGGTTTCGAGAGACGGCGAATACGACCCCGGCGGCGGCGGCGCACAGCGCCACCAGGATGAGGAGAACAAGAAAGGCCGCAACCTTGAGCCAGCGAAACGTGCGCTTCTTCCCGGTGGTCTTCTTGCGAGGTCGGCGGCCGCTGCGCGGCTTGTGCTGGGGCCCTGTCGTATAGCGTGTGTAGCTACGCTCCGTGTGCGCCATATGCACCAGTATAGGCAGCGAAACAGCACCTCGCGACCGCGGGCGGTGGCGCACGGTCGCGCCAGGTTGACCGGTGCGGATGCCGGGGTCACGATGACAGCTCTCCCGAAGTCGGTTCAAGGAGCTGGCGGCGGGCGCGCGAATGAGTCTTCGCCGCTCTCGTCCACCGCGACCCAGGTGCACAGACAGATATGGCAGAGATCAGGTACTACAGATCCGGCGAGCACGACCCCGTGGGCGCCGCGGGCACAGCGCGCGGCGCGTCCCACTCCCGCCGCGGCACGCCGCTGGCCGTGCGCCGCGGACGCCTGCGGGTGGCGGTGGCATTGCTTCTGCTGCTCATTGCGACCGTGTGCCTCGCGCTGGTCGCGGGACGTCAGGCCTTTACCAACGTCTTCGCCATCCTGAGCGTCGTCGGCCACCTGCGCCGTCTGCCCCACTGGACCCCCTACGCCGTTGCGCTCGCAACCTGTGGGGCGATCGTCGTGGGCGCCTACTCTCTGGCCTTCGTGCGCCGCCGCGTCTTCAAGGTCGTGTGCGTCGCCCTCTTGATCGCGCTCTTCGCCGCGCCGGGCGTCGCCCTCGGCTGGACCAGCGGCTTCGTGGGCCAGATGGGCCGCGGCGGCAGCGCCGAGCAGAAGGCCGCTGTTACCGCCGCCCTCACCGTGCTGCAGCATCCCCTGCCCAACAGGCCGGTCAACATACTCCTCTTGGGCACCGACGAGAACAGCAACTCAGACTCCCAGATCCTCGTGCGCCTCGACCCGCAGGCCAAGACCATCTCCATGCTCTCGCTGCCGCGTGACCTGCGCTGGAACATCCCCGGCATTGGCTACGCCAAGATGAACGCCGCCTACAACGTGGGCGGCGTCAAGCTCGCGGTGCAGACCTTCTCGGCCATCACCGGCCTGCCCATCAACCACTTCATCCGCGTCGATTTCAACGGCTTCTGGCACATCGTCGACGTCCTCCACGGCGTCTACCTGCCCGTCGATCACCGCTACTACAACCCGGAGGGCACGGGTTTCCAGCCCATCAACGTGCAGCCCGGCTACCAGCTTCTCAAGGCTAAGCAGGCCCTCGCCTTCGTGCGCTACCGCCACGACCAGAACGGCGACTTCACGCGCATGGTGCGCCAGCAGATGTTCCTGCGCGCCGTGCAGCAGCAAGCCATGCGCTGGAGCGGCAGCTGGACCAAGGTAGTCAGCCTGGTGACGGCCGTCAGTCACCTCACGACCACCGATCTCGACTCGCTCAGCCAGCTCCTACCGATCATCAACATGGGGCTCACGCTCAACACCTCACACCTCTACCAGGTGCATGTCGAGGGCAGCACGCCAACCATCGGCGGCGTCGACTACGTGGTCGCCTCCCCAGCTCAGATCGCGGCCGCCGTGCGACAGTTCGAGAACCCTGTCACGCGTGACGCCCACCGGGCCGCCTCAGCTGTCGCGCAGGCCTCGGCGAGCCCCTCGACGAGCCCCTCGACGAACGCCTCTTCCACGACGGCGACCTCCTCGTCGGCGGGCGCCGCGGGGGCCCAGCAGGCCCAGCACCAGGAGTACGACTGGAGCGCCTGGCGCACGTTGGCGCGGCACACCTCGCTGACCCTCGAAGCGCCCACGACGTGGGCGCCCACCCTTGGGTACGACACTGCCGGCGTGCCCTTCCGCGCCTACTCGCTGCAGACTCCCGACAAGCACCGCGTCAAGGCAGCGATCGCGGTGGGCACGGTCGGCGGCGGCAGCGGAAGCACAACCGAGTACTGGGGCGTGCAGGCCCTGGCATGGGCCGACCCGCCGGCCATCGCCAACCCCAACTCGACGCGCACCATCGGCGGACGCACCTACCTGCTTTTCAACCAGGACAAGAGCCTGCACATGGTCGCCTGGCACGAGAACGGCGACACGTACTGGGTGGTCAACACCCTCGACAACCTGCTCTCCAACCAGCTCATGCTGGCTCTCGCCGAATCGTGCCAGCCGGTCGGCCGCTAGGCCGCGACTGCCAGGTCTCCGTGGCCGCGTGCATCCGGAAGGTCGCGGGTCGCCTCACCCGCTGACGGCGCGCTCGATGCCGGTGGAACGGACCGCGCCGCTACGTCACCGTCAGCCGGCTCCCGCTCACCATGCTCTGACGGTTTCCGGCGGCATCCGTCGCGTAGACGAAGTAGCGATAGATGCCTTTGGCCAGCCTGCAGTGGAACTGGGCGGCGAACCAGCCGAGAGGCTGGCGCGCGAAGGCCAGACGCTTGACCACCATGCCGGAAGCGCTCTTGACGACCACCCTCACGCTCGCCCAACCGGCGCACGGTCGCACGTCGAAGACACCACACAGCAGGCGTGCGGTCCTGCCGCGCTTGACCACGGCCACGCGCGCCTTCGTAGTCGGCCGGTGGGTGTCGATGCGCACTGCGAGAGTTGCCGCCGGGCCGCGGTGACCGAGACCGTCCACGGCGCGCACGTGGAAGTACCAGAGGCCGTCGGAGGTGGCCCCGCCGGCGGCCCCGGGTCCGTTGAGCAGCACACTGACCGTGCTGGCGCCCGAGTCGGCGGTGGCCAGATCGGGCCGGCCGTCCCGGTTGAAGTCGGCCGCGGCCACCGCGTAGGAACCGTGGCCGGCCGGGTAGTCGGTCTTGGGCTGGAACGTGCCGTCGCCGTTGCCGAGCAGCACGCTGACGGTGCTGGCGCCGTTGCTGGTCTCCGCCAGGTCGAGCTTGCCGTCGTTGTTGAAGTCGGCGACAGCGACGGAGATGGGATCGTGACCTACCTCGTAGTCGACCTTCGCGGCAAAGCCGCCCGTGCCGTCGCCGAGCAGCACGCTGACGGTGCCGGCGAGGGCATCCGCCAGCGCGAGATCAGGCGCACCGTCACGGTTGAAGTCGCCCACGGCCACCGCGTTTGAACCGCGGCCGGCCGGGTAGTCGGTCTTGGGCTGGAACGTGCCGTCGCCGTTGCCGAGCAGCACGCTGACGGTGCCGGCGCCGTAGTTGGCCACCGCGATGTCGAGCTTGCCGTCGCCGTTGAGGTCGCCCGCGGCCAGCCCCAGAGGCATCTGGCCAGCCGGGTAGTCTGTCTCGCGCTGGAACGTGCCGTCGCCGTTGCCGAGCAGCACACTGACGGAGTGGCGAAAGCCGGGGTTGGCCACCGCGATGTCGGCTTGGCCATCGTTGTTGAAGTCGCCCACGATGAGCGCCTCGGCAGCGTCTCCGATCGACCAGTCGGTCTTGGGCCGGAACGTGCCGTCGCCGTTACCGAGCAGCACGCAAACGTTGCCATCACCTGAGTTAGACACCGCTAGATCGGGCCTGCCGTCTCCGTTGAAGTCGCCCACGGCGAGCGAGACGGGGGCCTGCCCGGTGGCATAGTCACGCTTGGCGGCGAAGCCGCCCTTGCCGTCTCCGAGCAGGACGCTCACCGAGTTCTCGTCCCAGCTGGGCGCCGCAATATCTGGCCGGCCATCTCTGTTGAAGTCGCCCACGGTGAGCCCCATGGGCGCCGGCCCGGTCGCACAGTACGTCCTCGGCGCAAAGCCAAAGGCGGTCGCCAGGTCGAGGCGGGCGCCGGGCATCCTGGTGGAGCTTCGGTTCAGGGCGTAGGAGTAGCCGGCGACACCGGCCGACGGCGTCCAGACGAACGTGACCCTGCGCTGCCCGTACCAGTGAGCCGGGCTGGGATTGCTGGGCGAGAACAGGCCGCCGATCGCCGGCAGCGGCAGCGCGGCTACGACACGATCACCTGGTCCGGCGAGAAGCAACGCGCCGGCCGCGAGGGCGACAAAGACGACTAGCTTCTTCATCGCTAACAGCCTGCCGAGACGAGCGTGGTGGTGTTCGGTGAGCGCCGGCAAGGTCGTCCCCTCCAGTTGCGAGCCTCATCACTCTACCGCGCGGCGCCGCAGATCACCATTGCGGTACCGCCGCCGCCGAGCAGGCAGTGCCTGCCGACGAGCGTCCCTGCTAGAAGCGGCCCGGCCCCCCCGCAGCAGAGCTCGCACGGGCAAGGTTGGCCCTCTCGTGCGAAGCGCTTGCCGGGCAGTCTCGCGAGCCCTCAACCGGCACGTGCCGTCAGCTCGGGCTCGACCGGTACCGCGTCCTGGCGGCGGAACTGTGTATGGTAGAGCTCGGCGTAGAGGCCGCCGGCGGCCAGGAGCTCGTCGTGACGGCCGCGTTCGACGATGCGGCCGGAGTTGAGGACGAGGATCTGGTCGGCGTCGCGCACTGTCGAGAGCCGGTGGGCGATGACCAGCGAGGTGCGGCCGGCGAGCGCCGTCTTCAGGGCCCGCTGCACGGCCTTCTCCGATTCCGAGTCGAGGTGCGCCGTCGCTTCGTCGAGCACCACGATGTCGGGCGCCTTGAGGAGCAGGCGCGCGATCGCCAGACGCTGCTTCTCACCGCCCGAGAGCCGGTACCCGCGGTCGCCGACGATGGTCTCGAGGCCATCCGGCAGCGACTCGATCAGCGTCAGGATCTGCGCTCCGCGCAACGCCTCGTTGAGCTCGTCATCGTCGGCCTCCGGCTTGGCGTAGAGAAGGTTCGCGCGGATGCTGTCGTGGAACAGGTGAGCATCCTGCGTGACCACACCGATCGCCCGGCGTAGCGAGTCGAATGTGGAGTCGCGCACGTCGATGCCGTCGATACGTATGGCTCCGGAGCGCACGTCGTACAGACGCGGGACGAGCTGGCTCACCGTCGTCTTGCCGGCTCCGGAGGGACCCACCAGGGCGACGAGCTGGCCCGGCTCGGCGGTGAAGCTCACGTCGCTCAGCACCTGCTGAGTAGGCGCGTCGCTGAGCACGGCCACCGACTCGAGAGACGCCAGTGAGACCTCGCTGCTGGTGGGATAGGCGAAGTCGACATGATCGAACTCGATGCGCGCCGGGCCGCGCGGTAAGCTCGCCGCGCCGGGCTTCTCGGCCACCATGGGCGACAGACTGAGGACCTCGAAGACACGGTCGAACGAGACCAGCGCCGTCATCAGGTCGACGTTGACATTGGAGAGCGCCGTGAGCGGCCCGTACAGGCGGTTGAGGTACGCCGTGAGGGCCACCACGGTGCCGACGTCGAGGGCGCCGTGCACGGTGAGCACACCGCCCCACCCGTACACCAGCGCCGTGGCGATCGCCGCGGTGAGCAAGAGGGCGATGAAGAAGAAGCGCGCGTAGATCGCCTGCACGATGCCGATGTCGCGCACCCGCGCGGCCTTGGCTCTGAACGCCTGACTCTCCGTCTCGGGATGGCCGAAGAGCTTCACGAGAAGGGCACCGGAGACGTTGAAGCGCTCGACCATGCCAATGTTCATCTCGGCGTTGAGTCCGTAAAGCTCGCGCGTGATCGCCTGGAGACGCCGGCCCAGCCAGCGTGCCGGCAGCATGAAGAGGGGCAGCAACACGAGCGCCACGAGAGTGAGCTGCCACGACAACACGAACATGATGGCCAGCACGATGCCCACGCTGATGAGGTTGCCGACGACGTTTGAGAGCACGTCGGTGAAGGCTTCCTGGGCGCCGGTCACGTCGTTGTTCAGGCGGCTGACCAGGGCACCGGTCTGCGTGCGGGTGAAGAAGGCGAGGGGCATGCGCTGCACATGGTCGAAGACCTTGGTGCGCATGTCGAAGATGAGGGACTCGCCGACCCGGGCGCTGATGAAGCGCTGCACCAGGGTGAGACCTGCGTCGGTGATCGCCAGAGCGGCGACGAGCAGCGCGAGGGCGACGATCAGCCCGGCGCGGTGACCAAGGATGCCCTTGTTGATGATCTCACGGTAGATGAGTGGGTTGGCGGCGCTGACGATCGCATCGAGCACCACCAGCACAAGAAAGACGGCGAGCAAGCCCCTGTAGGGGGCGACGAAGGCGAGGATCCGACGCGTAGTGCCTTTGGGGATCTTCTCGTCTTGAACCGCGTGGTCACGGCGCAGCGAACGGAGCGCGGTGAAGCCGCCCGGGCCCATCATGGGGCGGCCTCGCGCTGGCCGGCGGGCGCGTCGCCCTCGTTCAGGACGGCGAGCAGCTCGAGAAGATGTTCGCGTTGCTGCGCCGAGAGGCGCCCGAACAGCACCTCGGCGCTCGCCCGGCGGACGTCGCCAAGGCGCGCCAGCAACGCAACCCCGCGCTCGGTTGGGCAGACCAGAACCGACCGGCGGTCGACGGGGTCGGGCTGACGGGCGACGAGCGCGGCGCTCTCGAGCGCATCGATCGTCGCCGTGGCCGAGCGCGGAACCACCTCGAGCCGCGCGGCCAGCTCACCGATGCGCAGGGGCTCGCCGGCACGTGACAGCAAGCGCAGGGCACGCGCCTGCCCGAATGTGAGTCCCAGGGGCCGCAGCTCGGCGCGCGAAGCGCGCCGCAGGCGCCACGAGGCGCACGTCAGCAGCTCCGCGAGCTGCGCGACGAGATCGCCGGGCGGGCCGCCGGAGGGGGGTGTGCCGGTGGGTGCCATGCGCCTCCTTGAAGGGCAGTGAGCAAGCTATGGATGTACACGCAAAGTGATCATACCACATAGTGAGCTATGCTTACATAACTGGGGAGCGCGCGAGGAGCCGAGCCGCCGCGGCGAGCGTCGTTCTCATGCCAGGGCGGTGGCGCCTGCGGCGCCACCGCCCTGGCGAACGCTGATAGTTGACGCTGTCTCTGCTCAGGCGGCTTTGCGCTCCGAGTCTGCGAACCGCTCGGGTTGCTGTGCAGCAGTCGCGACCGTCGGCGGGGCGATGCTCGTCACGGACGCCAGCCCACCAGCCTCTCGCCGGCGACGAGTCAGGGTCCACACGGCGCTGCCGGCGATGAGCAGGGCGGCAACCGCCCCGGCGATCCAGCCTATCGTCGCCGAGGTGCCGGACGACGCGGCGGCGCCCACGCCCCCTCCGTCGCTACTCAAATGCAAGGCCGCCGCTGACTGAACCACTACCGTGAACGCTACGAACGCCCCGACCAGCATGGCCGTAAAACGCCCGAGCCAGGTATGTGCTATGAACTTCATGTTGCTACCCCCGGGGCGCCCGCTGTCGAGCCAGGCCCGGCGCCCTCATAAGACCGACGGACGAGAGCACCTCCGCCGGCCACCGATAACACTTCTCTTGTCTGCCCCGGGGGGCCTCACATAAACACGGTGCGCGCCCCGCGTGAGGACGCTCCCGCAACCGCCGGCGGGGACTCGCGCGCGTCGCGTCGAATGCTTCAGGCACGCCAAGGACCCGCCGATAGAGAGGCATGGACGTGCATCAGCTAGCGGGCGGCAAACGTCTGACGCGCGAGGAGCTCCTCGCCGAGCTCGAGAGCGCTCGAGGGCACATCACCGATCTCGAGGCCGACCGCCGGCAGTCGCATGAGCGGCTCATCGACAGTCTTGCCCAGCACCTCCAGGACGGCTTCGCGTTGCTCACCCCCGAGGGCGTCCACCTCGACGTGAACCACGCCTTTTGCGCCATGCTCGGCTACGAACGCGAGGAGCTCATCGGCGGCGGCCTGCCGCATCCCTACTGGCCGGCGGATGAACGAGAGGCGATCACGCGTGGCATGCGTGAGCACCTCGCGGGCGCGACGCGCCCCCTGGAGGCCTCCTTCGTGCGCAAGAGCGGCGAACGCTTCCCTGTGCTGATCACGCCCACGGTGATGCGCGACGCCGACGGGGCACCTTTCTGCATCTTCGCCACAATCAAGGACATCAGCGAACGGAAACGCGCCGAGGAGGCGCTACGGAGCAGTGAGGCACGCTACCGCAACCTCGTCGACGGCATGCTCGATGGTCTCGCCTACTGCCACATGATCTACGACGCCGCAGGTGAGCCGGTCGACTGGGTGTACCTGGCGGTCAACCCGGCCTTCGAGCGCCTCACGGGTCTCGCCGGCGTGGTCGGCAGGAGGGTCTCTGAGGTTCTGCCTCAGACCGCCGAGGAGGCTCCCGAGCTACTCGCTGCCTACGGCCGCGTCGCCGCGGGTGGTTCACCGGAGGAGTTCGAGATCGACTTCACTCCGCTGGGGCGCATCTACCACGTCTCTGCCTTCTCCCCCGCCGCCGGCGACTTCGTCGCCGTCTTCGAGGATGTGAGTGAAAGTCACCGGGCGGCGCAGGAGACCGCCCTCCTTCGGCACGCGGTCAATGTGCACCGCGACGGGGCCTACTGGATGGACGCCACCGACCACTTCGTCTACGTCAACGACGCCGCCTGTGAGATGCTCGGCTATACGCGCGACGAGCTCCTCGGCCAGCCGCTCGCCCTGGTCAACAAAGGCGCGACGCCGGAGCGCATGGCGCAGATTTGGGAGCGCCTACGCGGGGAGGGCTCCTACACGACAGAATCGCTGCACCGCCGCAAAGACGGCAGTACCTTCCCCGTCGAGATCGCGACCAGCTACGTGAACTTCTCCGGCAGGGAGTACAACTGCGGCTTCGCCCGCGACATCAGCGCACGCCGGCGCCAGGAGGAGGAGCGCGCCCTGAGCAGTGCCCGCCTGGAGCGCGCCCTGGAGGGCTCGGTGCGCGCTCTGAGTGCCACCGTTGAGCTGCGCGATCCCTACACTGCCGGGCACGAACGCCGGGTTACGCTGCTCGCCGACGCGATTGCGAAGCGCCTCGGCTGGGAGGGCGCTCGTCTTGTCGCCCTGCGCTTCGCCGCGCAGCTGCACGATGTGGGCAAGATCGTCGTCCCGGCGGAGATCCTCACCAAGCCCGGACGCCTCAGCGAGAACGAGTTCACGCTGATCAAGCAGCACTCACAGGTGGGGCATGACATCCTGGCCACCGTCGACTTTGGCCTACCGGTCGCGGAGATCGTTCTCCAGCACCACGAGCGCCTCGACGGCACGGGGTATCCCCGCGGCCTGCATGGCGAAGAGATCCTTCCCGAGGCTCGCGTGCTGGCCGTCGCCGATGTCGTCGAGGCGATGATCAGCCATCGGCCGTACCGCGCCGCGCTGCCTCTGAACGAGGCGCTCGCCGAGATCGCCGCCGGGGCCGACGGACGCTACGACGCCGAGGCGGCCACCGTCTGCCGGCGGCTCTTCGCGGAAGAGGGTTTCACGCTACCCGAGTAGCCGCGCGCCTGCACGCCGAAACCCCGGGCTAGCGCCGAAGTCACGGGCCGAGGCTCGCCCCCTCGCCGCCCTGCCTTGCCGTCTCAGCCCCCTCGCCGCCCGGCCTTGCCACCCCAGCTGCCGGCACGTGCTGACCGCGCGTCAAGGAGGCCAGCGCGCCCACCAGAGCGAGGCCGGCGCCGGTGACCATGGCGTAGCGGTATCCCTGCGCGTAGTGATGCAAGGCAAAAGCGGCGGCGGACACCGCCGCGGCGCGGCTCTGACCCGGCACCGGTGTGCCCAGGGTGAGCAGAAGTCGGCCACCCGCCGGGCCGAGGGTACTCGCCGCGATCCCGCCGAGGACGGCCACGCTGAGCGCCTGTCCGGTAACCCGCATGGTGCCCACGAAGGCACTCGCCAGGCCCAACTGCCGCTTCTGCACGCTACCCATGATGGCGCTCATGTTGGGGGCGCTGAAGGCAGCCATGCCGAGACCCACGACGCCCAGACTGGCCATGACCCTGAGGAGGCCCGACGAGGTTGGCATGGTTGCCAGGAGCAGCATGCCAAGCGCCACGATGGCCATGCCGCCGCTAGCCAGCAGTCGTGAGCCGACCCTGTCGCTCAGGCGCCCGCTCAAGGGACTCAGGGCGGCCATCACGGCCGGCTCGGCGAGCATCAACCAGCCGGTGAGGCTCGCCGAGTGCCCCTGTACGACCTCGAGGTAGACCGCCGTCAGGATGGTGATCGCGCCCAAAGCCAGGTAGTTGAGCAAGGCCGCGGAGTTGGCGGCGGCAAAGAGGCGATTGTGACGGAGCAGGTCGAGGTCCAGCAGCGGGTCGGCGATGCGCAACTCGGCGAAGACAAAGGCCACCAGGCTGGCAGCGGCGACGGCCAGCAGGGCCAGGGTACGGGGTGACGTCCAGCCCCACTGCGCGGCGAAGGTCAGCGGCACCAATAGGCAGACGAGGCTCAGGCCCCACAGGCTTGTGCCCAGGGGATCGGGACGCAGGGCGCGCTCGTCGCCGCCTTCGTGGCGGGGCAGGAGCAGGTAGCCGCAGGCCGCGACGACGATGCCGATCGGCAGGTTGACGAGAAAGATGGAGCGCCAGCCGAACTGGTCGGTGAGAAAGCCGCCGAGCGGCGGCCCCACGCTGAGACCGAGGTAGACCGCCATCACGTTGATGCCCAATGCGCGGCCCCGTTCCTGAGGCGGAAAGACGGCCGTGACGATCGCCGCCGAGGTGGCCACGAGCAACGCCGCGCCGACACCCTGCAGGGCGCGGCTGGCGATGAGCCAGGCGACGTTCATGCTAAGCGCCGAGAAGAGCGATCCTACGGTGAAGAGCGCGATGCCCGCTAGGTAGTAGTGCACACGGCCGCGCTGGTCGGCCAAACGCCCCAAGGGTATGAGGAGCACCGCCATGACGAGCAGGTAGACCGCCTGGACCCAGATCGACGCGCTGAAGCTGAGTCGGAGGCTCTCTCCCATCTTGGGCAGCGCCACCGAGACGATGGAACTGTCGAGGGGACCCATGAAAGCGCCCACCGAGGTCAGGGCAAGCAACTGCCAGCGCCGCGCATAGAGCTGCTCGGGGAGGATGCGAGTGATCAGGGGCACGAGAACAGTATAGCGACCGCACCAACGACGTTCACTCAGCCACGGTGCGTAACACCCACGCCTGCGTCGCCTCGACGCGGTTGAACGTGAACAGGTGGGCCCCCTCGATCCGCACTCCGGGATCGTCGAGGTGGTCGGCGATCGCCCGCGCCAGCGGCGAGGGGTCGTAGCGTCGCGCGCGAGCCAGCGCGGCGACCTGGCGACCGTGCCTGGCGAGGTAGCGCAGAGAGGCGCCGACGCCCGTCTTCAGAGAGATCTCGGCGAGCTTGCGCCGGTCGACCACTCCGGGCAGACCAACCACCACCGGCAACTCGATGCCCGCGTCGCGCATGGTGCGCATCCAGCGTACCAGTGCCTCGGCGTCGAAACACATCTGGGTGACGATGTAGTCGGCGTAGGGCTGCTTGCGCCGCAGCGCATCGAGCAGGCTGGCGGCGGCAATGAATGGATGACCCTCGGGGTAGCCGGCCACGCCGATGCGCGCCAACGAGTGCGGCAGACGCGCGAGGGCCTCGAGAAGATCAGCGGAACTCTGAAAGCTTCCCACCGCCGAAGGAGCGTCACCGCCGATCACGAAAGCATCGTGAATCCCCGCGCCAGCGAGACGCTCGACGATCGCTTCCAGGTGGGCCGGCCCGGCGACCATGCGTGCCGCCAGGTGTGGCACGACGCTATAGCCAAGGCTCGCGAGGCGTTCGCTGACCTCGAGGGTCCGTGCGATGTCTGTGCGTGGTGAGGCCGTGACGGTCACTGTCGCACCGGGCGCAAGCGTCGCGGCCTTCTGCTCGACGGCGTTCAGCGGTATGACCTCGAACCGTGGCCTCGCGAGCAGGCGCTGCACAGACAAGGGGCCGGCAATCCGGTCGGCACCGTCGATGGCCATCGCCGCCTCCCTCACTTAAACTGGACTGATGCTGTCCGGTTTATGCCCCATCCTGCGGATGTCGGTACGCCAGTGCCGAGCCGCGCGCCGATTCGCTCGGCCACCGAGGCGCGCCGTGCCACCGCGCAAGGGTCTACGGCAATCCGCGACTGATGCTTGTGCAAGAGGGGAAGTTACCGTTCAGAGGCTGCGTCGGGAGGAGGAAGTCATGGGCAGGTCGCACACCGAGAAGCACGTGCTGGAGGAGCGCTGGGGTGTGAGCCGCTGCGCGCTATGCGAGGCCACCATCGTCCTCGGCGAGCGCCCTGCCTGGAGGTCGATCAACGGGGAGCGGGAGCCGCTCTGCTCCCTGTGTGCCTGCGGCCCCGCGTCCGATCCGCGCAGCTTCACGGGCGTGCGCAGACTTCCGCAACCAACCTGGCGCGCCGACCCTGCCTGGCGCGCGAAAGCGGCCTAGCCTTTCGCAGCCGGCGCGCACAGACGGCCTCGAGGTCACTCAGCGCCTGACCGCTCGGCGCTTTCCGGCACCGTGAAAACTCTGGGGGGCCATGTGCTCAGGCAACCTGGTATCCTCTGAAGGCACCATTGTTGCAGCCGGAGGTAACCGGGTGGCGCTGCGCATCCTGTTCGTCGAAGACGAGCCCGCCGACGTCGAGCTCATGTTGATCACTCTGCGCGCGGCCGGCCTGGATCCGCAGTGGAAGCGTGTCACAACCGAAGCGCAACTGCGTGCCGCCCTCGACGATGGCGAGTGGCAGGTGACGCTCGTTGACTACACTCTGCCAGGCTTCGCTGGCCCTCGAGCGTTGCAAGTTCTCAGGGAGGCTGCTCCCGACCTGCCGGCGATCACCGTCTGCGGAGCGGTCAGCGAAGAGGCGGCGGTGGCCACGATGATCGCCGGCGCCGTCGACTACGTGCTCAAGGACAACCTCACTCGTCTCGCGCCCGCTGTGGAGCGCGCCATCGAGACGGAGGAGTTGCGCCGTGAGCGGCGGCAGGCCGCGGCGCAGGCCCGGCAGAGCCAGTTCGCCGTGGAGCACTCATCCCAGGCGATCCTCTACATCGGCGAAGATGGCGCCTTGCTGTACGTGAACCAAGCCGCCGAGCGCCTCGGGGGGGTGCCGAGCGCCGAAGCCGTCGGCAGGACGATCTGGGACTGGTCGCCGGCCGTCGACGAGACGCTCTGGGCCGATCTCTGGCAAACCGCGGGCGAGCATCCTGTGGTGGACTTCGAGACCCCCTTCACGCTTCCCGATGGCGAGGTGCGCATTCTCTCTGCCACGCTTGATCGTCTGAAACACGACGACAACACCTTCATGATCTGCTACGCCCGCGACATCACCGAGCGACGCCATACCGAAGAAGCCCTGCGCAGGTCGGAGGGGCGATATGCGCGTGCCCAAGCTGTCGGTCGCGTGGGCAACTGGGAGTACGACCCGCAGACCACAGAGTTCTGGGGGTCTGCCGAAGCGCGACGCATCTATGGGTTCGATCCCGAGAGGTCCACCTTCTCGACTGACGAGGTCGAAGGGTGCACCCCGGAAAGGGAGAGGGTCCACCAAGCGCTGGTCGACCTCATTCAAGACGGCAAAGAGTTCGACCTCGAGTACGAGATCTACCCCAAAGACTCCGCCGAGCCCAAGTCCATCTGGTCGCTCGCCGTGGTGCAGAGGGATGAACGCGGCACGCCGCTGATCGTCGCCGGGACTATCCAGGACATCACGGCGCGCAAGCGGGCGGAGGCCGCGCTCGTGGAGAGCGAGCGCCGCTTCGCCGAGTTCGCCGGGCAGATGCCGGGACGTCTGTGGATCCGCGATCGGGATCTGCGCTATCTGTACTTGAACCCGCAGCTGGCCGCCGACCTGGGCGGTGCAGAGAGCGACTTCCTCGGCAAGACGCCGGAGGACCTCTGGAGCGCAGATACAGCCGCCAACGCCAGGGACCTGTGCGAGCGCGCCCTCGGCGGCGAAGTGGTAGACATCGTAGAGCGCTGGCCCGATCAGCCCGGGTCCGGTCGTTACCGATCACTCGTGTTCGCCCTGTCCGGCGAGGGCGAGGCGCGCATGATCGGCGGGCTGATGTTCGACGTTACCGAACAGCACGCGGCGCAGGAAGAGGTGAGTCGCCAGGCGGAGCAGCTGCGCCGCACCGTCGAGGGCGCCGTGCGCGCCATGAGCCAGGTCGTCGAGACCCGCGACCCCTACACGGCCGGCCACGAGCGGCGCGTGTCTGAGCTGACCGTGGCGATCGCCGCAAGCATGGGGATGGCCGCCGAGCAGATCGATGGGCTGCGCCTCGCGGCTCTCATCCACGACATCGGCAAGATCTCCGTACCGGCCGAGATCCTCGCCAAACCCGGGCGCCTCAGCGACATCGAGTTCAACCTCATCAAACAGCACGCTCAGGCCGGCTACGACATCCTCGCGGCCATCGAGTTCAACTGGCCCCTGGCGCTGATGATCCTGCAGCACCACGAGCGACTCGACGGCACAGGCTACCCGGCGGGCCTGGATGCTGCGCACATCTTGGCGGAGGCCAAGATCCTTGCCGTCGCCGACGTGGTCGAGGCGATGTCGTCGCACCGCCCGTACCGTCCCGCTCTGGGAATCGAGCCGGCGCTGGCTGAGGTTCGCGCGAACGCCGGTCTCAAGTACGATGGCGAGGTCGCGGCAGCCTGCGAGCGGGTGTTCAGAGCCGGCTTTGCGTTTTCGGACTGAGCGCTCGCGTCTGCCTGCCGAAGGCGTTTGACCGGGAGCCGAGCGGGCGGAGGGCCAGGCCTCTGCCGTCTCAAATCACCTGCCTGACGCGCTCACTTCACGGACTGCGGCGGCGACGACCGCGTTTTCCTGGGCCACGCCGCTGGCTTCGCTGAGCTGGTCTTTGGAGAGGGCGGCTACCAGGAGAACGTGCCCGCCGCGACGAAGCACGCCGATGCTGGTGACGACCATCAGACGTGGGTCGGGAAGCAGCCCGGTCTTGAGCGCCGGTGAGCTTCCCCGTGCGGCAACCACAGTGACGCCCCACGCCTGGTCAGCCTCCACATGCCGCATCAGGTGCAGCTCATAGGCACGTGAGGACGCAGTGAGCGGCGAACTGTGCGCCTCGTTCAGCCACGCGCACGCCGGCCGCAGTGACCAGTGCCACAACGAGGAGGGCGACGAACCACCACGCGCGGCCCGGCTTGCCGCGCAGGCCGCGCGGTCGCTGATCGGCACGGGCTCGGGTGCTCTCGAGCTGCTGACGACGCCACGGCATGCGCCACAGCGTAGCGGGAGACGCACGGAGATTCCAGCGACTACGCCGCTCTTCACAGGCCTCCACCGGGCCGGCCCGCGGGCCTACTTGAACGCCTGTGGCACGGCCTTCACGGCGGCCTCGATGATGAGATCGGCGTTCTTCACCATAATGTGCACGCCGTCGTAGAAGGCAGTGGGGTCGCCGCCGAAGCTCTGGATGTAGCTGTAATCGAGGAGCGCGAACCGGTGGCGCGGGCGCAGCGACTCGAGGAAGTTCAGGACGCTCACGCGACGGCGCTCGAACTGCGCCTTGCCCATCGCCGCGATGACCTCCGGCTGCGTGGGCATCACCACCAGAACCGGGGTGACGCCCATGCTGTTGAAGAGCCCCAGCGTCTGCACAAAGTACTGCTGGTTGAGATTCCAGTAGCCGGGCTTCCCGGTGGCGACACGTTTTCCCAGCTGCGTAGAGATGTACAGTTGCAGCCCCTTCTGGAGCGTGAAGCCGTGGGCCAGGCGAGAGTCGTACTGGTTGTAGGTCATCTGCCCGTCGGCGATGTACTCGCTGGGGTCCCAGAAGAGCGGCAGGCCACGGGCGGCGTAAGCGATCTGCTTGGGCACCTGACGCTCGAGCTCCTTCTCGGGGAAGTAGCGCGCCAGGCGTGGATCGGTGAGCAGACCAACGTCCATCTGCTTGCTGTAGAAGGTGATAGGGTCGATCGCCCAGAAGCAGTAGAGCTTCTTCACATGGTCTTGCTGCATCAGGAACGACGTGAAGGCCCAGGCGTCGGTGGGCAGGCCGTTGGAGAAGGCACAGTTGAAGGTGGTCAGGCCGGTCAGCTTCTGAAAGAGCACCGGGTCGAAGCGCGTGGCCCGCGAGCCGCCGAAGATGATGAGCTGGGGCGGCTTCGGCATCTTCTGCATGAGGTTGAGCTTGAACGTGCGATCGGAGGGTCTGGCCGCCGAGGCCGGCAGAGGCGGCGGGGTGGAGTGGGCCAGCGGCACGGCGTAGTGGCCGGCCGCAGCCGGGAGCATGAGCACGAACCCGACGCCCAGCCGCGCAAGAACGTGCCGCGCCTTCGTGCGTCGTGACCCATGCTTCAGCTCCGCTGCCAAGCGACGAACCTCCACCGCCGGATCAGCCGTTGCGAGACTGCCTGCGATGGTACCACAGCCTCCACGACCGTCGGTCAGGATCCAGAACCACAACCGATTCGGTGGCTGAAGCCGCGGCCGCGGGGCCCGCTCGGCACCGTTGCCCGCCCGGGCCCCGCCTGACGGTGGGCGTGAACACGGCGGGCCACGTCACAGACGTGCGCTGCCGCCAAGCAGATCGTCCTAGATGTAGCAGTACTCGCTGTTTCCGAGCCGGCAGAGGAGCTCCTCCTCTGAGCCGTAGGTGCGCGACGGCAGCGACTGCATGTGCGCCATCACGTCCCGCGGACAGCGGTTGCCTGAGGCGCAGTCAACGATCACGTGCCCATCGGCCGGAAAGCTGATGCCCTGTAGGCAGTTGTCGAGCGTGCTCTTGTCGACCATGGTGCACTCTCCTTGTCCGAGAGCTCGATTCACAGTGCAATCATTCCCCCGCGGGGAACAACTGTGCTGTAACGATTACCCTCTCCTCCCGCAACCGAACGGAGTGACACCAGTGAGTACAACCAACGGAGCCGTGCTCGTGATCGGCGGCGTCGGCCGTCAGGGTTCGGCCGCCGTCAAGCACCTCCGGCGTCGAAGGTCGCCGGTGCGCGTGCTCTTGCGCGCTCAAGACGCCGTCCACGCCGAGGCCCTTGAGCAGCTCGGCGCGACCGTCGCCTATGCCGATGTGGACGATGCTGCGTCGTTGTCCGCCGCATTCACCGGTATCGAGGCGCTGCTCGTGGTCCTCGATGCCACCGATGTCGGCCCTGCCGACCGCCTGCGCAGCGGCAAGGCCATCGGCGAGGCGGCGCGGCGCGCCGGCATTGACCGCGCCGTAATCTTCGCCGCCACGGCCTCCGACCACCATCTCGCGGCCTGCGACCAGAGTCGCGCGATCGAGAACCACTGGCGCGGCCTCGGTCTCGCCGTGACGGTGGTGCGCCCCGCGACGCTGATGGAGGAGGTACCCTGGTACTGGCTCAGCAGCTTCGGCGGACAGGCGCAGCTGGCGGCCCCGTATCCGCCGCAGACCCATCTCTCGTGGGTGAGCATCGAGGATGCCGGGGCACTGGCGGCGCTGGCCACGGCGGTGCCCCGGCACTTCCGCGGGCGCAACGTCCGGGTCGCCGGAGACGTAGCCTCGCTCGCCGAGGTAGCAGCGTTGCTCGGCCAGGTGTTGGGCGAGCCCGTGCGCTACACGGAGGTGCAGGTGGAGGGCGTGTTCATGGATGCCCTCGCCGTCGAGCGCCCCGACGACATCGCCTGGCTGCGCGGGCTGCATCCGTCACTGCAGACGCTGCGCATGTGGCTCGAGCGCGGCGGCGGGCTCGAGCTGTGCCGCGAGGCAATCGCCGCCAAGGCGGCCTAGAAAGGTCAGCGCCTCGCCGCCGCGCCGTGCTCAGCGGCGAGGAGGGCGAGGACGACTACTCGGCGAACGCGAACCCTTGCTCACGAAAGAGCCAGATGACCGCCTGGCAGGCGTCCCTGTCGTAGCGAGAGCCGCGTCCTTCTTCTATCTCGGCCAGCGCCACGTCCAGCGACAGTGCCGCACGGTAAGGCCGGTGACTGATCATCGCCTCGACGACATCGGCGACGGCCAGCACGCGGGCGCCCGGCAGGATCTCCTCGCCGCGCAGGCCTTGTGGATAGCCGGAACCGTCCAGGCGCTCATGATGCTGGTGCACGATGTCGGCCACGGGGCCGCCGAAATCGATGGGTGCAAGGATGTCGTAGCCGGCGGCGGCATGCGCCTTGATAAGTTCGAACTCGACTTCCGTCAGGCGCGTCGGCTTGGAGAGAATCTCGGCCGGCACGCTGATCTTGCCAACGTCGTGTACGAGAGCCGCCGTGTGAAGCCTCTCGATGGCTTCCTCGCTCCACCCCAGATGGGCGGCCAGGCGGGAGGCCAGTTGCGCCACACGACGCTGGTGACTCGCCGTGTATGGATCACGCATCGTTACGGTCGCACCCAGTGCCGCGATGGTATCGCCCAGCGCATGCCGCAAGCGCTCCTCGCGTTCGCGCAGAGCCTCGTCCGCACGCACCCGGTCCGTCACGTCGAGCGAGGCGCCGATCACGGTCTCGAGACGTCCGTCGGCGTCGCAGAACGGCTCGCCGTAGGTCATGAGGTGGCGGACCTCGTGTGTGTCGGGACGCACAATGCGGTGGTCGACGCGGTAGAACTCACCGCGGGCCGCTCGCTCCACCGCCGCCCGCATGGCTTCGCGATCATCCCCGTGGCAGGTGTTCATGGCCTCATCGTTCGACAAGTGGTCGCCCACGAGGCCGTGCATGCGCTGCCATTCTTCGGAGACGGTGTGCATCCCCGAAGCCAAGTCCCACTCCCAGCTCCCCAGGTGCGCAAGGCGCTCACCGTGGCTCAGGAGCTGCGCCGAGCGCTCGAGCGCCTTGGCCACCCGCTTCTGCGCGCTCACGTCCTCCACGAAGCCGAACAGGCACAGTTCACCGCTGCTCCGATCGCGCCGCTCGCAGAAGTGGAGGAGCCCTTCGAAGACGCTCCCATCTTTGCGCCGGTAGCGGTTCTCGAAGGCCTTCCAGTCGCCCCCCGCATTGCGCACGATCTGTACGAACTCACTGCGCTTGGCGGGGTCCGCGTAGGTCGCCTGGGCGACGCCCGTGCGGTTCACGACCGCGGCCGCCTCCGCCGCCGATGAGTAGCCGAAGATGGTCGCGTAGGCGCGATTTACCAAGAGAATCCGGCCCTTCAGCGTCGACTGGAAAATGCCGATGGGCGCGTTCTCCACAACCGTGCGGTACCGCTCCTCGCTCTCGCCCAGCGCCGCCTCCGCCTGCTCGCGCACGACACGATCGCGCTGCACGGTGATGCCGAACGCCAAGTCGGCGGCGAGCTCTTCCAGCAGGCGCACTTCCTCGAGCGTGAACGCGCCGGGCTCCGCGGCGTAGATGCTGAGCGCTCCGAAGGTGTCGCCGCTCTCGTCCTTGAGGGGCAGGGCGGTGGCGGAGCGATAGCCGTACTTCGCCGCGCTCTCGCGCCAGGAGGCGACACCGGGTTCGGTCGCATAGTCTTGCACGCAGGCGGTCGTACCGCTGCGGATTGCCGTGCCGGTGGGGCCCTGCCCGCGGGCGCCGTCGTCCCACACGATATCGGCCGTTTCGAGATACACCTCGGCAAGGCCGGCCCAGGCTACCGGACGCACGCTCTTCTTCTCGTCGTGCTCGGCATAGCCTACCCAGGCCGCACGGTAGCCGGCGTCGTCGCAGACGATGCGACAGATCTCCTTGAGCAGCATCTCCTCGTCCGCGGCGCGAAGGAGCATTTGATTACAGTTGGTGAGAGCCTGCAGCTCGCGCTTCGAGTGCTGCAGCGCCTGCTCGGCCACACTGTCGGCCAGGAGCTCGGTGGACTGCGTGTGGCCGGACTCACGGTCGGCGAAGCGCCCGCGGCTGCGCTCAAGCCGAGCGAGAAGCCCCTTGTGCCGGGTTGCTGGCTGGTTCTGCTCTGCCATGCCCCTTGTATCGGCCGCCGCTTGAGAGTACCTGAGGAAGAAACCCTGTACCAGGCCGCGGCGCCATCCGAACGGCCGCCCTGCATGCGAACAGGGACGCTCTTGGGGAGCCCTTAGGCGGCGAGCAGATGCCTCTCTTCCTCCGCGGCACCCGCGCCCGCGCCCGACGCGGCCCGCGCGCATCCCTGGGCCAGCAGGCGCTCCTCACAGAGAGGGCAGCTCAGCAGGAGCTCGCCGCCGCGCTGCAGGATAATCGCGCGCTCGCCGACGAGGAGCTGCCGCCCGCAGTCATCGCACGACTGCGTCTCCTCGCTCCAGGTCGGGACCCCCCGAGTAAGCAGACGGTCCAGCTGGCGCTGGCGCCGTTCGGACGCCGAGAGGCCCTCGCCGCCGTCCGCTTCGCGCCCTGAGCGCGCCGACCACGGCCACCAATCGGCAAGACTTCTCCACTTGCTGCCATCGCCCATCGTCCTCACAACTCCCAACCGTCTCGCGTTCACCCACTGGAAACACCGGAGGTCTACCCAGACGTCCGGCGAAAACAGTCCGTTGGCCGGGACGAACGCCCACGACGATGCGCCGCGTCATGCGTCGTCGGGCGGCGCAGGCCACTGCCATGCGCCCGGTTTCTGAGTGCCAAGCATCGCCTCTTCGAAGAGCACCGCTTTACCGTTGCTCGCCCGCTTGGACACGTACATTGCGGCGTCGGCCTGGGATACCAGGTTCTCGGCGGTGGCCGACGGCTCAGAAGACCACGCCACGCCGACGCTTGCGCTTGACGGCACGGAGACCTTGCCAAGACGGATCCGACGACAGAGGGAGCTTGTTATCCGGGCGGCGGTGTTCATAGCCTCGGCCTCTGCTGAGATATGCGGGCAGATGACCAGGAATTCGTCGCCTCCGATGCGGCCCACCACGTCCCCTTCGCGAACGCAGCGGCGCAGCCGCTCCGCCACGGCTCGCAGGAATTCGTCGCCCGCGGCGTGCCCCAGCGTATCATTCACGTCTTTGAAGTGATCGAGGTCGACGAAGATCACCGCGGGCCTCCGATCCGCGCAATCAAGGCCAAGCAGCGCCTCGAGCGCGGCCATGACCGAGAGGCGGTTCTGGCAGCCGGTTACCGCGTCGAAGGTGGCGCGTGCTCGAAGCTCGTCTCGCATACGGGCGCTTTCGGTGACATCCGCTAGGCAAACGATGGCCCCTGTCGCGGCTCCGGACGCATCGGTGAGAGCCCTCAAGTTCAAGCTGCACAACCGCATCGGCCCTTTGCCGCCCCCGCCGGGGCGCACACGAACCTCGATGTCGCTGTCGATACCCTCTGAGAGCACCCGCGCGAACGCTTCGCTGACCACGTGATGGTCCTCGTCGACCACGGTCTGAAGCTGCTCGTCGACGGTGCTCGCCCGCGAGGTACCAACTATGGAGTGCAAGCGTTCGTTGGTGTAGACGACTCGGGCGTCAGAGTCCACCTGCAGGAGCCCCAGCGGGAGGGCTTCGGCCAGGCGGTCAAGCAGCTGCTCTCTGGCGCGAAGTGCCTCCTGTGTGGCCATCTCCTCGGAGATGTCTACCATATCCGCCACGACGCAGTGTTGCTCGGGGTCCTCCAAGAGGTTGTGGTTAGTGACCTCGATCCAGACCCAAGAGCCGTCGCGGTGCCGGTGGCGGAGCCTGATCCTACGCCCCGACCCGGGCGACGCCAGAACCTCCATCCAGTTGTCAACAGCCAGCGCCTCGTCATCGGGATGGATGAGGTCTCGCGCGCGCGTGCCCAGCACCTCTTCGGGCTGCCAACCGAGGATTCGCGTAAAGGCCTCGTCGATCTCCCGCAAGACGGCCAGCCCGTCCTTGCGTACGCGAGAGAGGCGAGGGCTGCGAGCCGGCGCCTCATGGGCGATCGCAGCGTCGTCTGCTCGGTCGCAAGCCGTGATCGCGCCCAGGTACACGCCGTGCTGAGCTTGGGCATCCAGGAAGAGCAGCATGACACGACGATCAGGGTTGGCCGCCAACCTCAGGTCCGCCCGGGCGATGCCGGTCTTGAGCGCCCTCTCCCAGGTGTCGATGACGACGCCTCTGTCGCTCGGGACCACCAGGTCGAGAGCTGAATGGTTGCCTTCGATCACGGCGTGCCCATTCAGTCTCACAGAAGCGGGCATTGGCACGGTGCGGGCGTTGGCTGCGATGGCGTAGAAGATGGCTTCCGGATGACCGGCCAACAGGTCCGCAAGGGCGGCGTTGACAGCGTCCTCGCCGGCGGTCTCTGCACCTGCGTGGCCCGTGCCCGGCGCGTCGCCCAGGATGGCATCGTCAAGCGTCATGCTGTCGTCAGTCGCTTCACCGCTGACCTGGTTGCCGGCCGCCTCCTCGCCTGTTTGGCGGTCTTCCATCTGCCTACGGACGATCTTCATGAGAGTATATCGGCCATACTGCCATCGGGGATGAGCACTGTTCAGGGGTCAGGCATCTACCCCGAGTCTTCTCCCAGCACCCTCGGCAGCCCCTGTCGCGGCGAGGCAAGCGAGGGCGGGACGCCGACCACCGACCACTGCATGAAGTTCAGCCCACGGAGGTACCGGGCGCCTAGCTTCTCATAGAAGCTCGCCGCCGCGGTGTTCGGGATGTAGACCGACCAGAGTAGCGCCGTGCCGCCCATCAGCCGGCAGGCCTCGGCCGCCGCCTGCATGAGCGCGCGAGCCACGCCCTGCCGGCGCCGGCTCTCGCGCACGAAGAGGTCGCAGAGGTACAGGATGCGACCGCCCAGATCGAGATCATACGCCGGGCAGTAGAGGAGGTAGCCGACCACCTCTCCCTCCAGCTCGGCGACAACCCCGGCGAAGGCCGGTCTCTCGCCGAAACCGTCGCGCAGGTAGTCCGCCACCGTGAGAACCCTCGGCTGCGGGTCGCCGAGGGCCTGGAGGTACGCGCCAAACTCGCGGCTCAGCGAAGCCACGGCCTCGGCGTCTCCGCACGTGGCCGCACGAATCGTCGCAGTCTCCTTGGCTCCGTCGAGTCAGGCGAAGGTCACACGCTGCTCTGCCCGCGCCGCTGGGCTACTGCAGCGGAGAGTTCCACCTGAAGCTGAGCGGATCGGTGTCCGTAGCGGCGGTCACCTCGTCAGCCTCTTCCTGCTCGGCCAGTGCCAGAACGTTCTTCAGCTCTACCTGCCCCATCTCAGCACCCCTTGTGTCGGAGACCAAAGCCCTCACGCGCAACCCACACGGAGACTACGGCTCGCGCCCGCCCCAGTCAACGTCACGAAGTGCAGAATGCCACAAGGCCATGGCGGCGCCGATGGGCGATTCGCCCGGTCACCCTGCTCGGGCGTCGGAGCGCGACCCAGGGCCGCCATCATCACCCGGTTACTCGGGCTCGGCGCCCACCAATCGCCGCTTGGCCAACTCTGGGTAGACGGCATGCTCACGCTCGGGCTCGCCCAGGAAGCTGAACCCCGTGACCTTCAGATCGACCCCATCGCTCTTGAGAGTCACGCAGCGAAGCAGCGCCCGGAGCTGCCGTCGCACCATCTCGGTGAGGGCATCCGCCTCGGCGCCTTCCGCGGCGTCGCCGGAGAGCTTGAAATGCCAGACGTAGTCTGGGCGCTCAGAGTATTCGCTCATCACAGTCCTATATCATGATGCGCTCGCAGCGCACGAGCGCGATGTCGATGCCAAGAACGGTCTCGAGCTCCGTGTACGGCACGCCGCGCAGGTCTCGCCCCCAGCGCGACAGGAACGAGCTGGGGAGCACGAGAAGGTCGGGTCTCGCGCCCGACTCGCGGTGGCGTTCCACGGCGCGCGCGATATCCTCCAGCACCCACAGGTCGCCGACGTTCACGTTGCCGCCGAAGAACTCGTTCTCGGGCACCAGGAGCTCGAGTCCGGCTCCTTCCGGCAGAGGGAGATCCGCGAGCAAGTTGGCGACCAGGTCGCGGTAGAACCGTGACACCACGACGAGCGTGCTTCTCGCCTGTCTCTCGTGAATGGCGCTGTGAATCTGCTTCACGTACTGCAGGTGAAAGGCGCCCGGCAGGCACATGCCGAAACTCATGCCCACGAAATCCAGGGGCAGGTACCCGCGGGGTTTGTAGGGATAGGCGTCGACCTCGACCGGGGGCTCCTGCAGCCTCGCCTCTATCGTACGTGCGTCGCGCTGGACCTGCGACATCCACGACGCCTCTCTTGGCGGCCCGTTTGAGCAGGCTGGCGGCATGTGCCTTCGACACCACCTCCTTTCCATCGATGGCCGCTATGCGGTCTCCCAGCCGAATGCCCGCGGCGGCCGCCGGCGAGCCGCCGATGATGCCCTCGATAACGGCGTCGATGGAGGTCGAGACATGGGCGAAGGGGCTGATGATGATGGGCGTCGCGAGCCGCCTGCGTAGGGCCGAGACAAGCTCCGCGACCTTGGGCAGCCAGGCCTCGACCATGCCCGGCTCGTACCTCGGATGGCGCCGCGTCAGCCCGGGCATGGCCACGCGGATCATGCGCGCGTCGTTGGCGTCGAGGTACTCGAGCGTCTTCTCGACGTCCTCGAGCCCTTGCTCGGGCCAGGGCACCAGCGTGCCCATGAAGGGGATCTCGCTGACGCGCAGCAGCTCGATGGCCCGTATCGCCGACCCCGCCCGCCGGTCCCCCATCACGCTACGGCGGGTCGCTTCGTCCGCCGAGATCAGCGACACGTTCGCGTAGACCGGCTTGAGGTCGGCGAGCCGCGCCACCACCTCTGGGGAGAGCAGCGCGCCGTTGGTCGTGACGTCGATCACGCGCTGCGGCTCGCGCTCCCGGATGAGCTCGAGGAGCGTAAGAAACTGAGGGTTGGCCAGCGGTTCGAAGAACCCTTTGGACTCGCGGAAGAGCCCCTTGCCATCGTGAAAATAGCGCTGCCGTGTGACGGCCTCGTCGACGCTCACGAATCGCGGCTGCCTCTCAAACAGGCTCTCGGGGTTACCGTCCTCGTAGCAGAAGCGGCAGTGGCAGTTGCAGGCCGTGGAGAGCGAGCCCAGGTTCTCCTGCAGGGAGACCTCGCGCACCGTGCGCCAGTCTTCGAGGTTATGCAGCCGGAAGCCGTCGACCTGCACCGGCCGTCCTTCGAATTCCAGGTCGACCAGGGCCAGCACCGACTTCAACATGGATTGGATGAGCTCGATCCGGGGCTCTTCGCGGGAGAAGGCCCTCGCAACGTGGAATTCTGTCATGCCCCCTCTGTTTCTTGCCGAGGCGCCCTGCCTCGCTCGCCGACGTACCGCATTATAGGCGAAGGTCGCCAACGCAACGCGGTACTCAGAGCGGTCCGTCGCGAAAGTTGAGCCTGGCGCAACGCAACGCCTCAAGGAGAACGCCGCCTCGACCGAGAAAGATTAAGGCGGGTTGTAGTAACTGCGCCCGATTCAGCCTCAGAAGGCCACGTGCAAGTAAAGCCGTGTGGAGGCGAGCGGCAGAGCGCCTCGGCACTGAGTGCATTGGTGTGTCATGAGAGCTACCAGCAGTGGCGTGGACGACGATCGCGTGATTGACGGCGGCACGGACGTGGCAGTCTTCCAACCGGCGCCCGCGAGCGCCTGGTTGACCCGCTACATCGTCGCCGTCGACGGGGCAGGACTCGCCGTCGTGCTGGCGACCTTCCACGGCCTGCCGCAGCGCAGCTGGCCGATGCTCGCCCTCTTCATCGCGCTGGCCGCGCTGGCCGAGTCGTGGACCGTGCCGATCTCGACCCTGGGCGCGGTCTCTCTTTCCTTCACGTCGAACTACGCGGCCGCCGTGCTCTTCGGCCCCTGCTTCGGCGCGCTGGCGGCCTGCGGAGGGAGTCTGATCGCCGACAGCAATTGTGCGGCGCCTCGGGGTTACCAAGATAGCGTTCAACGCGGGCCAACTCGCCGTCACTGGCGGTCTTACGGGCTTCGCCTTCGCCCTGTTGAGGGAGGGGCCCCACTACAGCCTGACCACGAATGCGCTGGCTTACGCGGCGGCGGCGGCCGTCTACATCTTCGTGAACAGCGCGCTCACGAGCGGAATCGCGGCTTTGCTCGGCCGGCGATTCATGCGCGCGTGGCTCATCGCTCTGCGTGAGGGAGGTGTTTTCTACCTCGCCATGGCCCCGCTGGGCGCCCTGGTGGCGAGTGCCTACGAGCAGAGCCCCTGGACCTTGCTCTATTTCCCGCTTCTGGTGGGGGTGATCTACAAGGGCTTCGGACATTACGTCAAGCTGAAGTCAGAGACCGACGCCGCGCTGGTCGTCCTGGCAAACACGATCGACAAGCGCGACCGCTACACGTACCAGCATTCCGTGCGCGTGGCCGACTACGCCCTGCAGATCGCGACGCGCCTCGGCTTACCAGCCGAGGAGGTCGACCTGATCGTCTCCGCCGCGCATGTGCACGATCTCGGCAAGATCTCGATCGACAACCGCATCCTCTTGAAGGAAGGGCTGCTAACGGACGAAGAGCGACAGCAGGTGAACACCCACCCCGCGGCCGGGGCGGAGCTCGCGGGACAGTTCAGCATGTACAGCGCCGGCGCCGACATCATCCGTCGCCACCACGAGCGCTGGGACGGCAGCGGTTACCCAGATGGTCTGGCCGGGGAAGCGATCCCACTTGGCGCGAGGATCATCGCGGTCGCCGACGTCTACGACGCCATGACCTCGGACAGACCGTACCGTAGCGCCCTCTCGCACGAGGTCGCGGTGAGCGAACTGGTGCGTGGCAGCGGCACCCAGTTCGACGCCACGGTGGTGGAGGCCTTCCTTGAGCTAGGCACGGTGCGAGAGTCGGCTGCCGCCGCGGCTCGGAAGAGCCGCTTCGCCCAGGCGTGATCACGCGCCTCGGGTCCCCTGGCTCTTTCTGAGCCCAGGGGTCCGTTTCGGGCGGCCCCCGACGCGCGCCTTCCCGTGATGGTCTCGAGAGCCATCCGGGCCATGGCAACGGACCTCTCGTCTATCCGTCTAGGAGGGTTGTCGCAGGCCCCGCGGCGGCCGATGCAGCTATGTGAACCACGGCAAGGCCACAGTCGAGTATCAGGGGGTCACGGTAATGGCGTACCGGGTGCTCGCGACAAAGGCCGTGCGAGGCTGAGCATGAAGAGCTGGCCGACCATCGTCCTCGTCGTCTGCGCGGCGGCCATTGCCACAGCCGAGTGGCTGACGCCCTCGGCGATGCGTGGAGTCCTCGGCGGGCTTCTCTTCGGGCTCGTCGTGCTGACGGCACTCTCGCAGCATAGCGCCCAGCGAGCCACGATCCAGTCCCTGAAGGCCGCGCATCGCGAGCAGCTCGATAGCGAGCGCCGCTATCGTGCTCTGTTTGACGCCTGCAGCGACGCCATCTTCGTCTTTCCGGTCGAAGGCGGGGTGCCTGGGCCGTTCGTCGAGGTCAACGCGGCCGCTTGCGTCTCCCTCGGCTACGATCGCCAGGAGCTCATGGCCATGACCCTGGAGAACATCAGCGCGCCGGAGGTGCGACGCGACATCGTGGGCCGCTCGGCAACCCTCCTTGAGGCGGGCAGCTCCGTCTTCGAGACCGTGCAGCTGAGCGGCAACGGCCAGCGTCTGCCGGTGGAGATGAGCACTCGGCCCGTCGAGATCCGTGGGCATAGGCTCTGCCTCGCCATCGCGCGCAACATCGCAGCCCGCAAAGAGGAGGAGGAGTTGCTGCGCAGCATGGTCCACGAAGACAAGCTCACGGGCCTGCTCAACCGGCGGGGCTTCTTCGCCATGGTCGAGCAGACGGCACCACGGGCGCAGTGGCGAGACGCGCGGCTCCTGCTCATGTACGTCGATGTCGACGGCCTCAAGCAGGTGAACGACAGACTGGGGCACGCCGCCGGCGACGCGGTCCTCGTGGCCGCCGCAGAGACCCTGCGCGCCACCTTCCGTGCAGAAGACGTGCTGGCGCGTATCGGCGGCGACGAGTTTGTCGCCCTCGCACTGCTGGGCGAGGACGAGCGGCTCGAGCAGCAGGCACTCAGCGCGCGCCTTGCCCGTGCGGTAAGTGCCAAGCGCGCCGAGCTGGGCGAAGACTACGCCTTCTCCTTGAGCTTCGGTGGCCTTGTGGCGAGCTGGGAGGAGCTCGGCCGCATCGAGGAGCTCCTTGCCCGCAGCGACGAGCGCATGTACGAGGCAAAGCGCGCGCGCCGGCGGGAAAGCCGTCCTACCGGCGTCGCCTAGAGGGCTGCAGGGAGTAGCCTTCCTGCCGCTGCGAGCCAGCGACCACCCCGCTCTGGCTCATAGCCGACCCGCGTCAGGAGATCGGCACGGGGAGGCGACGCGGACCTATCGGTCAGCGCACGAGCACGAGGGCCAGGCGATGGTAGGCGTCGCGAGGCCCTTGCGCCACCGTGAGCGGCCAGCCGACGTTGGCGCTCGTGGTGAACACGTCGATGCCGCACCCGGCAGGCCCCGGACGCACCATGCTGCGGCATTCGCACTCTGCGGGCCGCCCGCAGGCCTCGTCCCGGTTGCAAGGCCGGCCGCCGGCGATGGCGAAGGCCTTGTGGTGGCCGCCCAGGAACAGCTCGCGCTCGAGCTGCAGAGCGACCTCGGTGGCGCGTCGACTCACGGTAAGGTACTCGTCGCCACGCTCCGGCCGCACGTCGAAGCGCAGCATCAGGATCGTCTCGTACTCGTCGAGAAAAGCACGGGTCTGCGCGGGGCCTGGCGAATGGGGCGGACAGGTGAGGCAGCGCCCGACCGTGCAACCGCCGTAGAAGCATTTCAGGCGCACCCATTCCGCGGTAACCACTTGATCGGGCGTGGCCAATGCCGCGTCGCTCGCTCCAAGTTCGAGCGCCCGCAAGCGCAGGCTCTCTGGCAGGGCCTGCTTGTCGGAACGATGCGGGTAGCCGGCGGCCATAGACATATAGAGTACCTCACGACGGGGCCGCCGGATCTCTGCGCAGCGCCGCTGCCGACGCGCGGCAATGCTACTTGTCGGGCCCAGGGCGAACGCCGCGCCGCGACGGTGACGCAGCATGCTCCGCCGCGCCCCTCCGCGGCCGCGCGGCCTGCCAGCCGCGAGCGTTGCCGGAACGCGGCGTGGCCCGGGATGGTGTGCCTCGGGCCGGCGTGCCGCCCTTCCCGCGGCCGGCGCCGACGCCCGCCCGCGACCGGCCCGGTCTGTCGGCCCTGCGCTTTCCAAGTCCGGCGCCGTGGCCACGGGCCCGGCCCGCCGAGGCATCGCCCTGCGCACGCACGCCTGGCGCCGCACTCCGATAGACTGCCCCACTTCCGGCCGCGGCGCGGCTTGCCGCACCAGGCTTCGTGGCGGCATGATGAATACTTCCTGGGTGACGTCCTGGGCGTCCTCGGCGCTGGCAAGGAGACGCCTGCAGAGGTTGTAGATGACGGGTGCCTGCGCCCGGTAGAGCTCGGAGAAAGCGGCAGCGCTGCCGGCGCGCAGGCTTGCGACGAGATGCTCGTCGCTGAGCAGTGCGGCACCGGGGTCCGGCGCCCGGCGTGCGTCTGCAGATCTAGTGGCCATCGTGAGGATGATGTCGGTACCTCCACAGATAGCTGCACCTTCTCGCGTCGTCAAGGGCGTCGCGACGGTTGCTCACCAGTCACTAGCTCGGAACCGGGCATGCGGGGAAGGGACAGCCCGCCACCCGTGTCCCTTCCCCACTTGGCCGGTGTCGTTTCAGATCGGGCCGTCAGTGAAGCTCAAGGTGTGGTTGAGACGCTCGGCGACGCGCTGGGCGAAGGACTCGCCGCCGGCGCAAGGACCACTTTGACCAGCTGCGCGTAAGAGACCGGGGCACTAGGATCGCTGCGATCGAGGCGGCCGTTGATGTGCGCCCAGGAGCCAGGCGTTACCTGATCGAGCGTCACGCGCGTGAATCGAACCCTGCTGGTGGGTGTGACTGTGCGCGCAAGGATGCGGGCGTGCTTGCTCAGGGTGAAGGTGACCGGCGTGCCTACGTAATGGCGCATGATGTGCGAGCCCTTTGCCACGGTCGCCACGAAGGTACCCGTAGACACGTCGACCGAGACGACGGACCCTTTGCAGAGGAATGGCTTGCCCTTCGCGGGCTTGGCCGCCGGAGCAGGGTGGTGTGTAGTGGCTAGAGCTAGCGGCACGATGGCCAAGACGAGTGCCGTGGCCAGCGCGAGCGCCACCAATCTCTTCTTCATCGCTATCGACCTCCTGCCGCTCGAGATGGTCACTCGGGGGCCTTTCGACGGCCGCCCTCTACTCGCCTAACGGCACAGGCAGGACGAATCTTTCGCGGCACCCTCAGGTCTTCGCTAGACCAACGTGATCATCTCGGCGTCGGCCGGCTCCGCCGGCTCAGGCGCGGCCACCTGCTGCGGCCCACCGCCATGCACGAAGACGGCGGCGGCCAGCGCTCCCAGAGCGAGCGCGGCGGCCGCGACCACCATGGCCGCGTGCATGCCGGCCACGAACGCCGAGCCGGCGAGCTGGTGCAGGGCGGCACCGTTGACGCCCGGCGGCAACGCCGTGGCGGCCTGCTCGACGCCGTGGCTCGCCTGCCGGACGATGAGGTCTTTGAGGGCGACGGGCAGATGCAGGGCGGCGATCGAGCGGCCCAGGTTGCGCGAGAAGATATGGGTGACGATGGCGCCGAGCAGCGCGATGCCGAAGACGCCGCCGATCTCGCGGCTGGCGTTGCTGGTGGCCGAGGCCATGCCGGCACGCTCGCGCGGCACGGCGCCCATCACGGCGGCCGTCATAGGAGTCATCACCAGGCTCATGCCAATACCGGCCATGACCAGCGGGGGCCAGATGTGGCCGTAGCTGGTGCCCGCATCGATGGTCGTGAAGATCGCCATGCAGGCAGCGTTGAGGGCCAGGCCAACCGCCATGGGGAGCTTGGAGCCGATGCGCCCGGCGATCCGTCCGGCGAGCGGCGCGATGATGACGATCATGCCCGTCGCGGGGAGCGTGCGCAGGCCCGCCTGGAAGGGCGTGTAGCCCTGCACACTCTGGAAGAACAGGCTCATGAAGAAGAACATGCCGAACATGCCGAAGCTGATGAGGCCGGCGCAGGCGACAGCCGCCGTAAAGGTGGGGTTGCGGAAGAACTTGAGCTGCAGCATGGGACTGGAGCTGCGCACCTCGACCCAGAGAAAGACAACCATGGCGACGGCGGCGGTGAGAAACAGGCCGAGGATGACCGGCGAGGTCCAGCCGAAGTTGTTGGCCTCGATCAAGGCGTAGGTGAGCGAGCCCAGGGCGACGATCGCGAGAGCCTGTCCGGGCAGATCGAGGCGTCGGCCTTCGGGGTGCTTGGATTCCTGCACGGCGAGCAGCGCCACGACCAGGGCGACGATGCCGATGGGCACATTCAGAAAGAAGACGCTCTGCCAGCCGAACCTGTCGACCAAAGCGCCGCCGACGAGCGGGCCGAGGGCCAGCGCCAAGCCCGAGACGCCGGCCCAGATGCCGATCGCCTGGGCGCGCTCGCGCGGATCGTGGAAGGTATTGGTGAGGATCGAGAGGGTGCCCGGCAGCAGCGCCGCGGCGCCGAGACCCTGGACGGCGCGGCCGGCGATGAGCACGGTAAGCGAAGGCGCGAGGCCGCAGAGCAGGGAGCCGGCCGTGAACACGCTGAGGCCGATCAGAAAGAAGCGCTTGCGCCCGAAGATGTCGCCCAGTGTTCCGCCGGTCAGCATGAGACTGGCGAAGACCAGCGTGTAGGCATCGATGATCCACTGCAAGCCCGAGACGCCGGACCCCAAATGGGCCTGGATGCGCGGCAAGGCGACGTTAACCACGGTGTTGTCGAGCATCGCCATGAAGAGTGCGAAGCACATGGCGCCCAGGGTGAGCAGCTTGATACGGCGATCTACAGCAAACATTCGCGAACCTCGGTTGGTCAGGAAGACCAGTCGGCCTTGAGGCCGTTGATGAAGGCCTGCAGGAGCTGGCGCTGACGCGCGCGTCGCAGACGCGCGACGACGCGCGAGGGCTGACGCTCGAGCAGCGCGGCCATGCCATGAACCAGCGACCAGATGCCGTAGACCATGAGCTCCACATCCTCATCCGATGAGGCGCTGAAGATGCCCTGAGCGACTCCCTCCCGGAAGACGCCCATCACGAGCTCTTCGAGGCCGGCATGGCCGCTGCCGTGCGTCATCCGCAATGACTCGTCGAGTGCCACCAGGGCTATGTCATGCGGGTTGGTGCGCGCGAAATCGAGATAGGCCATGCCCATCTCAACGGCGCGCTCGTCCGCCGGAAGTGCCGGCGAGACACGCCCGAGGGCCTCCGCCAGACCTGCCATGGCACGATCGGCGAGCGCCTTGATGAGATCGTCCTTGCTATCGAAGTAACGGTAGAGCGCCGCCGGCGTGAAATCGAGGCGACGAGCGATCTCACTGAGCGAGAAGTCGACGGCGCCGGTCTCGGCGAAGACCTCGCGTGCGGCTTCCAAGATCTCCTCCCGCGTCTCGACGCGGCGCCGGTCGCGACGGCTCAGACGATGCTCCGCGAGAATGGCCTGGCGGACCTCGTGGCGCACGCCGCGACGGAGCCCGCGACGCGGTCCGCCGCCCTGCTCATCGTGACCCCTCATCAACCACCTGCTGGCCTTCTAGTGACAACCCACATCTAGCGCAAACTACTGTAGCTTCGGTAAAGTGACAGTGTCAACTACGAACGATGTTAACTTCCGCCGTCCGCGTCACCGCCTGACTCTGCCAGCCGCAGAGAGTGCGACGAGATGATCCGATGTCGCGAACCTCGGGAATGTACCGACGGCACGCCCGTCCTGGAGCCCGACCAACCTCTCCACGGAGCTAGCGACCATGACAGCCGACACCAGCGCTGCTCGCCCCACGTCCGCCCAAGTCGCTGCCTCCGGCCCCGAGCGGCCACCGTCGGCTCTGCGGCTCGTGCGCACGCTCATCCGAGAGGCCGGCGGCACCGGTATCGACACGAGCGCCGGCCCGCTCTTCAACCACAGCGTGTGGGCCCGTGACCGGATCATCTCCTCCTTCGACCTGCTCCCAGAACGCCCGGACGTCACGCACGACACCATCCTCACGCTCGCGCACCTGCAGGGTACGCGCCGCACGGTCCGCTCCGAGGAGGAGCGGGGCCGTATCCACAACGAGCTCCGCGATCTCCGCCAGTGGCAGGCGCCGCTGCGCCTCAAAGCGCTGTTCGGCCTCGTGCTCGCGCCGCTCTGGGGTGGCTCGCCGCGAGGCTACATCACCTACTTCGGCTCCGACTCCACGCCACTCTTCGTGCTCCTCGTGGCCGCCTTCGCGAGAGTCGAGGCGAAGATCCTCGACGAACGGGTGATCCGGCGCGACGGCAGCTCCGCCACCATCCGGCAGGCGGTCCGGGAGGCCACACGCTGGATCGAGAGCCACATCACCGGCGACGGCCTCGTGGAAGTTCCCAAGCACAACATCTTCAGCCTGCCGCCGCAGATCTGGCGCGACAGCCCCACCTCGAACTTCGACGAGCACGGCCGCATGGCCAACGTGGTGGAGCCGATGGCGTATCTAGACATCCAGGCGCTGTGCGCCGACGCGCTGGAGGATGCGTCTTCCCTGATTCGCCACAACGCCCCGCTGCCCAGCGACGCCGAGATCGGGCAGCACACCGTTCATGACATCGCCTGGGCCGATGAGCTCGACGACGAGTCGCACGCCATGAGAGCGGCGGCGCAGCGCACATTCTGGATGGAGGACAGGGCCTACTACGCCTTCGCGGCCGACCGCGACGCGGCCGGCGAGGCGCGCGTGCTGCGCGCTGTGCAGTCCGATGCCGGCTGGCTGCTGGCGACCCGCTTCTTCGACGATCTGCCGGCGGCCACGAAGGCACGCCACATCGGCGGCGTCGTGCGCATGCTGTTCTCCGCCGAGATGCTCACGCCCGCCGGGATCCGCTGCCGCGCGCTGCGCCACCACAACCCGGCGTTTCGCAACTACCACGAGGACGTGTGGCCGATGGACACGTTCATGATCGCGAGGGGCCTGCGACGGCACGGCCTTCACGAGCTCGCCGACGAGCTCGAGGCTCGCCTGGTCAACGCAATCGCGAAGCTCGGAAGCGCGTGGGAGTTCATCGTCGTCGACGACGCCGGCGGAATCGTGCAGCCATGTGACGACCGGGTAGGGCTGCCTCGTTCGGGTGCCCGCGCCTTGGCGTCGGAGATGGCGCCCGAAGCAGACATCGGCTGGACCGCGACGGCTCTGCTTCGGCTCAAGCGTGATCGCACTAGCCGTGTCCGGGGGAGCGCGGCCTTCCGCGCCGAGCTGGCCGCGCGAGACCCGTGGGTGATAGAGCTGACCGGGGAGATCATTGCCGGGCTTGACAGGACCACGATGGTCCGCTCGCGCAGCGACCTCAGCACGGCCTCTCCGCCGTGGTCTGCTTCCTGCCTCGATCAGAGCGCCGGCCTGCGCCGCGCCGCCGGAGTCGTCCTCGTGCAGGGCTTCGGCCGCGTCCTCCCTCTCAGCCTCTTCAATCGAGCCAGAAGGAGTCTTCGCCGCCGGATGGCCCCACCACGCCCTTCGACGCCGCACTCGAGAAACTGATCGCCGACACGCTACGCGTCAGCTCGCCGGACGGACGGCTAGCCTCCGCCGAAGGCGGGTGTAGACTCGCCCCCTACGGCTTGGCGAGGCGCGGGAAGGACAGTCGTGCACGCCGTGCGCGAGTATACGTTCGAGGAGGTCCGTGCGCTCGGCATCGAGGCCTACGCCGAGGACCCGGTCGGCGTGCTCTACGTATGGACGGGCAACTACTGCCTCCGATTCGAGCGTCAGACAGGCATCACAGTGCGGCTCGGTAGTACCCAGGGCGTGCCCATCGGGCCCTGGCGCGAGATCGCCGCGGTCTGGCATCCCCGAGCGGCCGAACCAGAGACCCCCGGTAAGCCCGGCGTTCCGCCGGCCTGCCGCCAAGGCGGGAGTGATTAAGGCCGCACCTCGATCCGGTCGCTGTCCCGGCGGTGCGGCAGGCGCCCGGGCAGCCAGCCCGAGCGCCTGTGCAACCTGCCGTGTCGGCGTTACTTGCCAGTGATCTCCGTGGGGACGTCCTTGTTCGTGTAGTTGCCGAGGCCGAGGGAGCCGTAGAAGTTGTCGCCCCAGGCCCAGAGGCTGCCGTCGGTCTTGACGGCCAGGGTCTGTTCATAGCCGGCGGAGACGGACGCCCAAGTGGTGACGCTGCCGATCTGGGTCGGGGTGGTGAGCGTCGCATCCATCGTGCCTTGGCCGAGGTTGCCGGAGGTGGTGGAGCCCCAGCCCCACAGGGTCCCGTCGCTCCTCACGGCGAGGTTGTCGCCGCCACCGCAGGAGAGCGTCTTCCAGGTGCTGGCGCTGCCCACCTGGGTGAGGTGCAGTCTCGTCACTGGTGTTGCCCGAGCCGAGGCCGAGCTGGTAGGCATCGTTGTGGCCGCAGCCCCAGAGCGTGCCGTCGGACTTGATGGCCACCGTGTACCAGTCGGAGCTGCACACGGCGACCGCCGTCCAGGTCGTGCCGGCGTCGACCTGCGTGAAGGTGGACGTCTCGATGCGGCGGGATGCCCAGTCCAAGCTCGCCGCGGCTGTTGTCGCCGCAGCCCCACAAGCTGCCGTCGCTGCGCAGCGCCAGCGTATAGCCGTAGCCGCTCGAGACGGCCGTCCAGGTGTTGAGACCGCCGACCTGCGCCGGCGCGTCGGTCTGCGTGGTGCTGCCGAGACCGAGCTCGCCGTCGCCATTGGAGCCCCAGGCCCAGAGCGTGCCGTCTGACCTGATCGCCAGGGTGTCGTACTGGCCGGCCGAGACGGCCTTCCAGGTCGTGCCCGGCGCCACCTGGGTGGGCGTGGGATGTGCGTTGGTGTCGGCGGTGCCCAGGCCGAGCTGGCCGTCGTTGTTCTCGCCCCAGGCCCAGAGCGTGCCGTCTGCCTTGATCGCCAGGGTGTAGTCCGAGCCGGCCGAGACGGCCTTCCAGGTGCTGCCCGGGTCGACCTGCGTCGGGGAGTTCTTGTCTGCGGACGTGGTGCCGAGGCCGAGCTGCGCCGTAGTTATTGTTGCCCCAGGCCCAGAGGGTGCCGTCAGCACTTCAGGGCCATGGTGTGGCGATAGCCGGCGGAGACCGCCGTCCAGGTCTTGACCGTCACGGTCACGACCTTGCTGTACACCGTCGTGCTGCCGGCCTTGTAGCGCGCCTTGAGGCGCCAGCTGCCCGCCGCGAACGTTTCCTTCACGGCGAAGGTACGCTTGCTCGAGAGCTTGGCCGTGGCCAGGCTCACCCACTTCGAGGCGACCTTCTTGAGGATCGTGACGGACTTCACGCCGGACTTAGGGTGCGTGACCGTGCCGGTGAGCTTCAGCGTCTGGCCGACTGTGACGCTGCTTGGCGTCGCCTTCAGGCTCACCGAGGGCTTGGTCGACGCCAGCGCGGCAGCCGAAAGGAGCAGGAACACGGCTGTGGTGAGGGCAAAGCCCAAGGCGATGCAGTAGCGTTTCACAACACTCTCCTTTGGTTTGAGGCAGTCCGTGCAGAACACGCGATTGACGAACAGTGTACGCGGAACGGACGGCACTCCCCGTTGGCCGCACGTCAGGCGTACGCGCCGCGGCCTGCCGCAACGGTCTGCCCCGCCCCGTGCCCGGGTACCTCTCGTCGCAGCGTGAGAGGGACGGAGGTGCACGTGCACGACCCAGGTCTTGACCCTCGAACGTGTAGGTCCGACATCTAGCGCCGCCGCGCGGTCGCCGCGGCGGGAAGGGAGATAGTCATGGCCAAGGTCGCGCGAGAGATGGTGGAGCGCGCCGGCGTGAACGTCGACGAGCTCGTCGAGCTGCTCGTCAAGAACGCGGGCGCCGAGCTTACCACCTACTACTACTACACGATCCTGCGAGTAAACCTCATCGGCCTCCGCGGCGAGGGCCTCAAGCAGATCGCCGAGACGGCCCGCATCGAGGACCGCAACCACTTCGAGGCGCTCGTGCCTCGCATCTATGAGCTGGGTGGCGCCCTTCCCGGCCACATGAACGACTTCCACGACCAGTCCGCCTGCCCGCCGGCCTCGCTCCCCGAGGAGCCATCCGACGTCACTGCCATGCTCGGGGTGCTGGTAGAGGCGGAGCGCTGCGCCGTGCGCGGGTACACCCAGATCTGCAACCTGACCGCCGGCAAGGACCACCGCACCTACGACCTCGCGCTCGCCATCCTGAACGAGGAGGTCGAGCACGAGTCCTGGTTCTCGGAGTTCCTCGGCGAGGGCCCTTCGGGACACTACCTGCGCCGCGGTGAGACGTCGCCCTTCGTCGCCAAGTTCCTCCGATAGAAGCGAGCCACTGTTCGCCATGCGCGAGCTGACGCCGGCCGAGCTGGCACGCCTCGATGGGGTCGCCGGCCGACCCGCCTGCTTTGCCTGCGACGGTCTCGTCTACGATGTGACCGCGAGCTTCCTTTGGCGCGGCGGTCGCCATCAAGTCCTGCACCGGGCGGGAAGAGACCTGAGCGGCTCGCTCGCCGAGGCGCCGCACGGCGCAGACCTGTTCGCGCGAGTGCCGGTTGTCGGCCGACTACGCGATGTCGCTGACTAGCCACCGCAGGCGGGCTAACGTGTGGTGAGCCGCAGGCGCAGCACACATTAGCTGGTGGCGACGGCATAGCCGCGACGACCGTCGAGAACACTGTCAAGAAGATGAGCTCCCTCTTCACCGAGATACGCGAGACCATCGCTCCACGGCGCGACGCCAAGCACGGTCCTCTGCCGCCGCTCCTTCTCGCGCTCACGTTTGTCACCGGCCTGGTTGACGCTTTCAGCTACCTCGTTCTGGGGCACGTCTTTGTCGCCAACATGACGGGCAATGTCGTGTTCCTGGGCTTCGCCCTGGCCGGCGCGCAGGGGTTTTCGATCACGGCGTCGTTGGTCGCTCTGGCCGCGTTCTGGGGCGGTGCCCTGGTAGGTGGAAGGGTCGCCGCGAGCCTCGGGGACCATCGCGGCCGGTTGCTGAGCACCGCTGCCGCAGTCGAAGCCGTCTTGCTTGCTGGTGCAGTCGCTCTGGCCGCCTTTGGTCCAGAGCCGATCAGCGGCGGATATCGCTACGCCCTGATCGTCGTTCTGGCGGTCGCCATGGGCACGCAGAACGCCACCGCCCGCAGGCTCGCGGTGCCCGATCTGACTACGACCGTCCTTACCTTGACCATCACCGGCATCGCCGCCGACAGCGTGATCGCGCGCGGGAGTGGGTCCGTCGCCGGGCGCCGCCTCATCGCTGTGGCGGCGATGCTAGCTGGCGCCCTGGTAGGCGCACTGCTGGTGGTGCACGGTCATGTCGCGTATCCGTTGGTGATCGCCCTGGTCATGCTCGTCCTCATCGCGCTGACGACCTGGAGAGCCGGCGCGTCGGACCCGGCATGGGCGCGGGACCAGAGCGTCCGTGACTGATACCGCGGCCAGATTCGTGCCTCATGCATCTGCGCCCCACGGCCCGGGTACAGTGTGTCGACCGCGAAGCGAGCGCAAGACCCGATGTCGAGCCACTGGAGGACCAGCCATGCGTGCTGTCGTGATCACCAGGCCCGGAGGCCCTGACGTCGTCGCCGTGGCCGACCGGCCGGTCCGCGCCGCCGGACCTGACGAGGTCCGCATCGCCGTCAGGGCCGCAGCCGTCAACCCCACCGATATCGGCCTGCGAGAGCGCGGCGCCGGCGACGAGCTGCCGCCTCCCTGGGTGCCGGGCATGGATGCCGCCGGCACGGTGGAGTCTGTAGGCGCGGGCGTTGAGCGTCTGAAGGTCGGCGAAGAGGTCATGGCCGCCATGAGCCCGCGCCGGCCCGAGGGCGGTGCGCAGGCTGAGATGGTGGTAGTTCCGGCAGCGTCGGTCGTCGCGATTCCGCACGGCGCCACGCTCGAGCAGGCGGCGACGCTGCCGATGAACGGCCTCACGGCTCTTCTCGGGCTGGAGCTGCTCGGCCTCGCGCCCGGCCAGAGCCTCGCCGTGAGCGGCGGGGCCGGACAGCTCGCTTCCTATGCGATAGCGCTCGCGAAGCTGCGCGGCCTGCACGTGATCGCCGACGCGAGCAGCCATGACAAGGAGCTCGTGCGCGGCTTCGGCGCCGACCTCGTGGTGCCTCGCGGCGCCGGCTTCGCAGCCGCGGTACGAACCGCGGCTCCCGCCGGTGTCGATGCGCTCTTCGATACGGCGCTGCTCGGCCACGCCGCCTTTCCGGCGATCCGCGACGGCGGCGCCATGGCCGTGGTGCGTGGCTGGGATGCGAGCACGCCGGAGCGCGGCATCGCCATCCGGCAGATCGCCGTCGCCGGCGTCTTGCAACGCACGGACTGGCTCGAGCAGCTACGCGAGCACGCCGCGGACGGGCGCCTGGCGCTGCGCGTCGCCGCCGTGTATCCGCCGGAGCAGGCGGCGCACGCGCAACAGCTCATGGCCGCCGGCGGCCTGCGGGGCCGCGCAGTCATCGTCTTCTAGCGGGCCCGGCCGTCTCTCAACCGATGTGCGCGAACGCCGCGAACACCATGGTGTACCAGATGAGCCCAGCCGCCGAGAGCGCGAGCAGCACCCAGCGCAGGGGGAAGACGAATCTGGTGGCGAGCGCCTCCGCGATGAACACGGGAAAGAGCACGAGTACGAAACGATGCAGTGAGTACATGGGCCAACGGATGGTCGGATAGCACAGCGCCAGCAAGAGGCCAAGGATCGCCCAGGTGGTGTAGGCGGCGGGCAGCCGGCGCAAGGCGACCACGAGGACGACGACGGCGAAGGCCAGCGCCGCGAACGGTGCTATGTAGAAGACGATGATGTTCTGCCCCGGGTGCCCCGGCTGTAGCCAGTGCACTATCGACTTCTGAGCGTCGGTCAACTGGTCGAACGCGCGCGTAGCGTCGCGGTAGCCCCGCACGATCGTGCTGACGGGGTCGCTCAGGTGACGCCGCCAGTAGTCCTCTGCCGTGGAGAACAGTGTCCATGAGCCGAACTCGATCTTGAGGTAGGCCATGTAGAGCAGGAGCCCCGCGGGCGCCAGCAGTATCCACCCCGCATGCAGATCGCGAGGCCAGCGAAGGCTCAGCCGGCGCCAGCTCCAGCCATGCTCGCGCCCGTACAGCAGTAGGAGCGGAAAGACGAGCAAGACGCCGCTATTACGGGTGAGCGCCGCGAGCAGGCCGGCGAGCCCGGCCGCCCACCAGGTACGCCGCGCCGCAAACCAGAAGCTCGCCACGGTGAGCAGCACGAACAGCGACTCGCTGTAGACAGCCGAGAATACGACGCTCGTGGGAAACCACGAGATGAACACCACGCTCCAGGCCGCGATGGACGCCCCAAAGAGGGGCCACACGAGCTTGAAGAGCAGTACCATCGCGCCGGCATACGCGACCAGCGAGATGGCGATGCCGGCGAGCACGTAGTTGCCGCCGGTGAGGTACGAGACGCCGCGCATGAGCAGAGGGTACAGCGGGAAGAAAGCCTGGCTGTGCGGATACGGGGCGTAGCCTCTGCTCGCAATGCGCACAAACCACACGCCGTCCCAGTGGGCCAAGGGGTCAAACAGCTTGCCGGCCAGGCCGTGCAGGGCTTCGGTGTACTGCGGGTCGCGAAGCTTGGGGCCGGCGACGGTGCGCAGAACCCCTTGGTGCGTGATCCGGTAGTAGCTCGCGATGAACACGGTGACGCGGCTGAGAACGGCCGCCACCGTGGCCGCCCACGCATACAGGGTCGCGTGGCCATCGCCTGGCCGGGATTCGACCTGTGCCCGCCCTTCAGCCGCCGCACCAAGGAGAAGCGGGTGCTCCGACATGCTGCCTCCCGTCATGGCTCCGGCACCAGCCGGGCCATGGCAGATCGTGCCGCACGCCGTGCGTCCGCGCAACCGTGGGGCGATGAACGCGACCGGGTGTCGCCGCCCCGGCATCGTGCTTATCATGTCGGGATGTGCCCAAACCGGGAGGCAGCGTAGTGAAGCGACGCACATCCATCGGGCTGATCGTGGTCACGTGCGAGGCGCTCGCCTGCCTTGTGCTGGTTGCCGCGTGCGGGAGCAACGCCACGGCCACATCGTTCCCAGGTCCCAATCTGGGTCTCACCCTGAGCGCCGTGAACGCGCGCCAAAGCATGGCCGCGTTCAACAAGGCGTTCTATCATGACAAGGGCGGCAAGGGCTTCTATCGGCTCAGCACCAGCGGAGGCCAGTTCGGCTTCTGGCAGGAGGCCGAGATGATCGAGACAGCCGAGGACTACTACCGGTACACGGCCGATCCATCGTACCGGCGCCTCGTGGCCTCGCTCTGCGCGGGGTTCATCGCTCACTTCGGCACCAACTGGATGAACAAGTACCAGGGCGGCGCGACCGGCAGACCGCTCGGTGCGCGCGCCAACGACGACATCATGTGGATGGTGATTGCCGCGGTGCGTGCCTACAACATCACCGGCAATGCGGCCTATCTGCAGATGGCGGCGAAGAACTTCGCGGCCTCATACGCGCGCTCCTGGAGTAGCGATTTCGGCGGCGGCATGTGGTGGCGCACGGCCACGGGTCACGCCTACCGCGCCGAGAAGAACACCACAACCAACGCTCCTGCCGCCATCGCCGCCTGCGAGCTGTACTACGCCCTGCACGAGCAGAAATACCTCGACCAGGCCACTGCGCTCTACGGCTGGATGCGCGACCATCTCTACGATGCACGCACCGGCCAGGTGTTCGACCACGTCCGCTACAAGGCCAGCGGTGGCACGCGCACGTTTCGCACCAAGTTCTCCTACAACCAGGGCACCTTCATCGGTGCGGCGACACTCCTCTACGCCATCACCGGCAACCACACCTACTTCACCGATGCCAATAGCGCCCTCAGCTACACGGAGGCGAACATGACGAGCAAGGGCATTCTCACGGTCGATGGCACGGCCGCCAATCAAGATACCGGCGGGTTCAAGGGGATCTTCGCCCGCTGGGCCGTACGCTTTGCTCGCGACAACAACATCACCACCTACGACGATTGGTTCCGCGGCAATGCCGGCGCCGCCTGGGCCCGTCGCAACGCTGCTGGGTTGATGGGCACGGACTGGAGTGCGCCGACCGGCAAAGGCTTGCTGTACGCGTTCGACTGCTCGTCCGCGGTAGCCATGATGGAAGCCGTGCTTCCGGCCGCGCCGGCGACGGCGCCTCGCTAGCAGTGACGTCACTCGCTCGATCCGCTAACCGACTGACCCGGCAACCATGCCTTCTTCACGAGACCCTAACCCAGCCGCAACAGGCCCTCGCACGTCGTAACAGGATCTCCAACCGACGCCTCGCGATCGGCTGCTACACTCGCGCGATGGCCAGACTTCCCCTGAGAGACACGTGGCTCGGCAGGTAGGCAGACCCGCGCGCCGAGGTCGCGAGAGCATGACGCCACCTAGCGATGGCTCACGCGCCTTCACCGTCTACCGACGCACGCGCAGCGGCGAGCTGCGGCCCGTGTCCGGCAGGCCGTGGCCCGGGTTGCGCACCCGGCGAGCCCTCTCCAAGGTACCCGAGATCACGGTCTACTTCTGGATCGTCAAAGCCCTGACGACCGCCATGGGCGAGTCCACCTCCGACTATCTCGTCCACAAGGTGCACCCCGTGCCCGCCGTGCTCCTCGGCTTTCTCGGCTTCACCGTGGCCCTCGCGCTGCAGTTCGCCATGCGCCGCTACCTCGCCTGGACGTACTGGTTCGCGGTCGCCATGGTCGGCGTGTTCGGCACCATGGCCGCCGACGTGCTCCATGTGGGGTTCGGCGTGCCCTACGTCGCCTCGGCCACGCTCTTTGCCGTCGTGCTCGCCGCGGTCTTCGTCACCTGGCAGAAGAGCGAGCGGACGCTGTCCATTCACAGCATCACCACCCGGCGCCGCGAGCTCTTCTACTGGGCCGCGGTCTGTGCGACCTTTGCGCTGGGCACCGCGGCCGGCGACCTGACCGCGTACACCCTTCACATGGGGTACGTGCTCTCGATCGCGCTCTTCGCCGCGCTGATCGCGATCCCCGCGATCGGCTACTGGCGCTTCAACTGGAACCCCATCTTCGCCTTCTGGTTCGCCTACGTCGTCACGCGGCCGCTGGGCGCCTCGTGCGCCGACTGGATGGGCAAGCCCCTGAGCTACGGCGGTCTCGGGTGGGGCCAGGGGAAGGTCTGCCTCACCCTGACGGTCATGATCCTGGGCTTCGTTTGCTACCTGGCGGTGAGCCGCAAGGATGTCCAGCCCGGTGCCCTGGCCGCGGAGTCCGCCGCCGAGCGCTGGTAAGCCACGGCGCCGCCCGCGGCCGGCACACACGACCCGCCCCAGCGGAGAACCGCGTATCATGCAGGGCGAACCGACGCATGAGGTCTGGCCACTCAAAGGAGGCTCGCGCATGAATCCCAAGGCGGTTGCTCGCGGTGTGTGGCAGGTCGGGCTGAGGGGCGTCAATGTGTTCCTCATCGACTCAGGCGATGGGCTGGTGCTCGTCGATGCCGGTCTGCGGCACAGCCCCCCGCGTATCACCGAGGCGATCTACTCGCTAGGCAGGCTGCCGCAAGATGTCGTCGCGATCGTCGTCACCCACGCCCATCGCGACCACGTCGGGGGCTTGGCCGAGATGAAGCGCCGCACCGGCGCCGAGGTGTGGATGCATCCTGCCGACGCCGCTCTGGTGAGAGACGGCCGCTACGGGCGGCCCTTCGGGCGCGGGCATGGTCGCGGAAGCAACTCCATCGCGCAAGTCATGAACCTGCTACCGGCGCCCAAGGGCGAGACGATTGCCGTGGCTCACGAGGTCAGCGACGGCGAGGTGCTGCCCTTTGATGGCCTGCTCGCCCTGCACACGCCGGGGCACACCGCCGGTCACCTGGCCTTGCTGTTGCCGCGTGAGGGCGGCATCCTGTTCGTGGGCGACGCCGCCGCGAACGTGCGCCGGCCGGGCCTCAGCATCATGAACGAAGATGCGGACGAGGGCCGGCGCAGTCTCGACAAGCTCGCGAACCTCGAGTTCGCGACGGCCTGTTTCGCGCACGGCCGCACGATTCGCCACGGAGCGAGCGCCGCCTTCCGCGAGCTGCTCGGGCGCCTCGAGATGCCGAGCTCGGAGACTCCGCCGGCCGACGGTTGAGCGCTGGGCGGCATCGTCGAGGCCCGTCCGCTCAAGGCATCTCTCTCACCAGCGTCTCTGCCAGAGCGAGCGCCTGGCTCGCGCGTCCCTTGGTGTAGCCGGTCAAGTACGCGCGCGCCCGCGCCGGAGAGGAGCGCCAGAGGCCTACGGCCGTCGCCTCGACCTGCGCCTGCCGGTTGGCCTCGCTGGCCTCGAAGCTGCCATAGGTGCCGCGCACCAGTGGGATGTAGGCGGCGTAGCGGTTCTGTGTGTTGACCGTGCCCTTCGTGTCGAGGCTGGCGGCGACCGCCCGGAAGGCCACATAGGCGCCCTGCGGCGGTTCCTGGGTCCAAGCCGGCGGAATCCTTGTGGTGCCGGCATAGAAGGGCACGTACGCGCTCGAACACGGTCGTGAGAGCGCGACCCACATGACGTTGCCGACGGCCTGGGGCAGGCCGCTGCGCAACTGCCAGAGGGCGCTGTAGTCGGTGTTGGTGCAGCAGATCGGCCGATCCGTCTGGGCGTGCGGGCTCATCAGGGCGTAGTTCGCCGTCTGATCGAGCACCGTTCCTTCGTAGTGCTCGCGGCAGATCGCCATGACGTCCTCTCGGGTCAGCAGGCGGTCGGGGACGACGAAGACCGGCCGTTCTTTGTACGGCATCGCCACGGCGGCATCCAACGACGGCGACCAGCGGTCGAGAACGCCCCAGAGTCGATCGGTGTTGTAAGGGTCGCGCAGCTCGCGCCGATTCCCATAGGCCCAGGCGAGGTCAAACCCCGCACCGGCGGGATCGTAGCGGCCGATGCGCGTGGCGAACGCCTTCAGGCCGGGCGAGCCGCGGAAGCGGCCCCGCTCACGCAAGTCGACATGCCTGAGGCGCAGCATGTTCGGCTGGGCGTAGTAGGCGTCGTCGGGCACGCGGGCGGCCGCCCAATGGCGACCGCCGAGCACCTCGACGACCCAGGCGACGTTCGCGTCGGCCACCGCGAAGCTCCCGGCGGCATCGCCGCCAAAGCCACGGCTCGCGGCCAACTTTGCGATGAGCGCGAGCGCCTGCCGCGGCGTGCGGCACCTCTGCAGGATCAGGTCCCAGAGCTCGCCGCCGACGCCCTGCTTCAGGTAGGGGTCGCGCGCCTGGACCTTCCTGGCGGTGTCGGTGGCGACCCCGTAGAGAACGCCCAGCCCGTGCTGGTTGAGTCCGCCCTCGGGCACGTCGCCCCAGGTGAGCAGCTGCACGTACCGATACCGTCCATCGCGCGCCGGGACCACCTTCATGTAGACGAAGTTCGCCGGAGACCAGTCGTTGTTGTAGCCCATCATGACCGAGCCGTCGGCGCTCGCCTTCTTGCCGACCACGACGAAGGTACAGTCAGTAGCGAGCAGCGCCGGGTGTTGGAGCCGCGCGGCCGTTGCGGGCCGGGCAGCCGCCGCTGACGGCGCGAGGCGTCCCGCTGCCGCGACGGTGCCCGCCGCGATGGCGGCGAGGACGAGAACCGTTGTGAGCCGTCGCAGCTTCTTCATGGTTGCCCCCACAGCACTGCGACGCCTCCGCGCAACTCCGTCTGGCGCCGGCTTCGTGCCGACCGCCGGCGCCCGTTGGCACGCCGGCTGATCGGCTCCCCTTCGCAACAAGTCTCCGCCGTGTCGGGAGTGCTGTAAAGGGTTAACGGGGCCGTGCCGCTCGCCGCGAGCAGGGCGCTCATCTTTACGCAGGCGCAGAAGCCGTCGCAGCCGTAAACTGCCGGCGGGCAAGGGGCACCTCAAAGCCAGCCGCGGTCCGCCGCCAGCCGCGCCGCTTCGACTCGGTTGCGGGTCCCCGTCTTGGTGATCGCCGTGGAGAGGTAGTTGCGCACCGTCCCTTCGGAGAGGAAGAGCCGCTCGGCGATCTCGGCCACGCTGGCACCTTCGCCCGCAGCCCGGAGCACGTCGCACTCGCGCCTGGTCAGGGGGTTCTGCCCAAGAGCGAGCGCCGCGGCCGCCAACGTGGGATCCACGACACGGGCACCCGCGAGCGCGCCGCGGATGGCCGCGGCCAGCTCGTCGGCCGGCGCGTCCTTCACGAGGAAGCCGCTCACGCCGGCTTGCATTGCCCGCGCGAGGTAGCCCGGGCGACCGAAGGTCGTGAGGATCAGCACCTTGCAGGCCGGCAGCGCCGTGCGCAGCTTCTCGGCCGCCTCGAGTCCGTCGATGCCGGGCATCTCGATGTCGAGCAGAGCGACGTCGGGCCGCGCGGCCAGCGCAGCTGGGGCGACCTCGTCGCCACGCCCCACCTGGGCCACAACCTCGATGTCGGGCTCGAGGCCGAGCAGCGCCGCCAGAGCGCCGCGCACCATCTCCTGGTCCTCGGCGATCAGCACGCGAATCACGGCGCCACCGCCCGATCCGGCGCCGACCTGCTCGTCTCGGGAGGGGCGCCTGAGGCGGCGAGTGGCACCACCGCCACGACCTGAAAGCCGCCGCCAGCGGCGCGCCCGGCGCCGAGGCGCCCGCCGGCCGCGGCCAGGCGCTCCTGCAGCCCTACGAGGCCACTGCCGCCCGCGATGGGCCCCTGGGTCGCCTCCGGCGAGGGAACCACCCCGATGTTGACGCCGACGCCGTCGTCTCGCACCTCGACACGCACCTCGCCCCCAGCGAGCAACACCACGATCTCGGCGTGACGCGCTGAGCTGTGCCTCACGATGTTGGTGACCGCTTCCCGCACCACCCAGGCCAGCAAGTCATCGAGAGCAGGCGGCAGCGACGTCTCGCCGACCGTGAGGTGCGCCTCGATGCCCGCGGCTCCCAGGGCGTCACACGCCCGGTCGAGCTCGGCCGCCAGCGAGCGCGCGCGGTAGCCGGTCACGGCTTCTCGCACCTCCTCGAGCGCCCGTCGCGTTATCTGCTCGATGTCTGCCGCTTCCCCGCGGGCTTGCGTGACCATGTCGCCACGGTCGAGCAGGCGCCGCGTCAGCTCGGCCTTGAGGGCGATCACCGAGAGGCTGTGGCCGAGCAGATCGTGGAGGTCGCGCGCGAAGCGCAGCCGCTCCTCGGCCACGGCATCGGCCGCGGCAAGACGCGCGACCTCGCCCTGCGCGGCGCGCAGCTCGTCGATGAGCACGGCGCGGCGCCGCAGCAGTAGCGCCACAAACCCGGCCATCAGCGCGGAAAGCGCCCATGACGCCGCCGTAGCGGCGCCGGCCACGTTCCACCCGAGCAGCAGCTCGACCGCCACGACAATAACAGCTATGAGCACGATCGCCCGCGGCGCCCAGGAGAGCGGCACCGTCAGCGCGGTCGTGATAGTCACGAAGATGAAGAGCACGAGCCAGGTCGAGCCAAAAGCCAGGCTCGCCGCGATCGCCAGCGGCGCGAGCGCGAAGACGAAGATGTCGTGGAGCCGGCGGCGCGTCGGCGAGAGCGGACGCGAAGGCCCGCCCAGCCAGTGATGCACCGTCTCGACGACAAGCACGAAGCAGGCGATGAAGGCGCCCAAGGCCACGGCGGCCAGCCATGTCGGTTGGGCCCGGCCCGCGGCGATGTCGCTGGCCGGGCCCGCGAGGGCGATGAGGAAGAGGTAGACGAGCGCGTGCCCGTGCCGGGAGGCGGGCAGGATCGCCCCTTGCTCATCCACCGGTGAAGCGTCGGTCACTGCCTCCTCCCCTCCCGCGCCTCGGCGCAGCTCCACGCTGACCTGCAGGTCACCATCATACGCTGCGCGTACTCCCCGCTCAGCCGCTGCGCGGCAGCCACCCGAAGCGTCGCACAGCGACGAGCGCACCTAACACGCCCCAGGCAGCCATCACCGCGAGGTCGTTCCAGCGCACGCCGCTGCCCGTGGCATGGGGGCTGTAGACGGCGAGCAGAGCGGCCGCCAGACGCCGCACCGGAAACACGTTAGCCAGGTTCAGTAGCCAGTGAGGCAGGGCCGAGGTGGTGACGAAGATGCCCGAGATGAAGTAGAGCGGCAGGGTGATGAACATGACGATCGGCTGAACGGCGTCTCTGCCACCCACGACACTGGCGAGCGCGTAGCCGAGGCAGCAGAACGCCAGGCTGCCCACAACGACGACGAGGAAGAGCGCCGGCGCGGCGCTGACCGGGATGGAGGCGCCATAGGCGTAGCCGATGAGGAGCAGGATCACGGTGATGGCGATGGCGACGACCACTGATAGCAGGGCCCGCGAGGCCACCAGGGCGACGGCCGAGACCGGCGTCGCGCGCCGCCGCTTGTAGACGCCGGCCTCGCGACTGCCGACCACCGCCGCGGCCAGGTTGCCAAAAGAGGCGCTGATGATGCCCATGGCGATGATGCTGGGCACGTAGTAGACCGCGACGCTGATCGTGCCACCGGGCACGCGCACCGTCCCGTGGCCAAAGACCGAGGCGAAGATCACGAGGAACATCACAGGCAGCGCCAGCGTGAAGAAGAGGCTCTGCCGGTTACGGATGAAGGTGCGCAGCTCGTAGGGGAACTGGTGGAGCACGAGGTGCCGCGCACGGCGCTGTCTCGTGGGCAACTCGGTCATGCCGGACGCCAGGGTAGTCATCGCTCCTCCTCGCTCAATTGCAGGTAGACATCTTCCAGGGTTGGGCGCTGCACACTCAGATCGGGCAGCTCGACGCCGCGCGCCGGCGCCCACGCGGCCAGAGCGCCAAGCAGCGGCAGCGGGTCGGCCGCGCGGGCCTCGATCACACCCTCGGCGCCACCCACCACGGCAGCCCTTACCTCGGAGGGAAGCTCGGCGCCGGCGATGCCCGCCGGCAGGCTGAAGCGGACGATCGAGCCCGCCGCGTCGCGCCCGCCCAGGGTTGTGGGAGTGCCCTCGGCGACGACGCGCCCGGCGCTGATGAGGGCGATGCGATCGGCCAGATACTCGGCCTCCTCCATGTAGTGCGTCGTGAGAAAGATCGTCTTGCCCAAGCTGCGCAGCCCGGCGACCACCTCCCAGGCGGAGCGCCGCGCCGACGGGTCGAAGCCGGTGGTCGGCTCGTCGAGGAAGAGGAGATCGGGATCGCCGATCAAGGCCAGAGCGACATCGAGCCGGCGCTGCTGACCGCCGGAGAGACGGCCGCAGCGGATCCTGGCCTGCCCGCCGAGGCCCACCAACTCGATCGTCTCGGCAACCGCGCGCGGCGCGGGGTAGTAGCCCGCGTACAGCGACAGGCACTCCCCGACCGTCAGTTCCGGCTCCGGTTTGGACTCCTGCAGGACTACGCCGATCCGTGAGCGCCAGGAGGCATCCGCCCTCGCGGGATCCGCCCCCAGGACGCTCACCTCGCCGGCGCTGCGACGCCGAAACCCTTCGAGGATCTCCACGGTGGTCGTCTTGCCGGCGCCGTTGGGACCGAGGAACGCGAAGACCTCGCCCACGTGAACGTCCAGGTCGAGGCCGCGAACCGCCTCGACCGCGCCGTACCTCATGCGCAGGCCGCGCACGCGGATCGCCGCCGGAAGCGTGGGCTGCGCCGCGCATGCGCGGCCGCCGCTCGGCCTCGCGACCACGGTTCGCTGCGCCTCGGCAGGTCCGCCCGAGCGACCGTCTGCGTGCAACCCTGCGGCGTTGGCCGCGGTGACCGTCTTCATTGCCGTCTCACCCTCTCGCACCCTGGCTCGCCAAGGCGCCAAATCGCATTTTCGCGGGCAACCAGAAGCATGGGACAGCAGCGGGGCGGCGAGTAGTGCCGCGGGTCACCATTTGGCGATGACTCCCGTCAGCGCTTCACTGTGACAGATGTCACTGGCCGCGGCCGTGCGGCCCGCGGACTCGGTCAGTCGTGAGGTGTGCCGAGGAAGCGCCCCTTCGACGAGCCCTCGGCCTTGGGCAGATCGTCGGTGAGCTCGTAGTAGTCACCCGCCTCCGAGAGCCAGATGTGGCCCGCCGCCTTGATACCGGTGGGAGCATCGAGGGTGCCGGCCGAGATGTAGACGAACTCCTGACCGCGCGGGTCCCAGAAGACGCTGGCGCCGCACTCCTGGCAGAAGCCGCGCTGCACGTTGGGCGTCACGTCTGTGTCGGTGTGATACCACTTGAGGCCGCGGCCCTCGGTGACCTCGAGGTCTTGGCGACGGCTCGAGGTGTAGGCCGACACGTGCCCGTGGGTGCGCCGGCAGTTGTTGCAGTGGCAGAACAGGACATCGCGAAGAGGCCCGTGAACCTCGTAGCGCACAGCTCCGCAGAGACAGCTGCCCGTCGCTCGCGGCGTGTCGGTGTCGTTCGGCATGGATCCTCCTGTCTGGGGTCACTCCGTCCCTCTCGGGACGTCAACAAGAGTATCAGTGTCTTTACCGGTCAGGTCAATGCTATCGTTGATCGAATTTGACAGAGTGGCGACAGCGCCCGAGCAGCCCGAGACGTAGGATGCAAGAGCCCCGCAGACGCGAGCGGCGGCCAAACAGCAAGGTTGATGCCTGGATGAAGGAGGTCACGGCGTGGGTGACATGACGGCCGGCGCACCGCTCGCCCATCGCCTCGTCGCCGATGAGCGCAGGCAGCGCATCCAGGACCTGCTGCGGCGCCAGGCGATAGCCTCACTCTCGGAGGTGATGGAGGTCAGCGGCGCGAGCGAGGCCACGGCGCGACGTGACCTCGTGCTGCTCGAGCGCGGTGGCCTGCTCGCCCGTACGCGCGGCGGCGCACGGGCCATCCAGCGCCATTCCACGCTCGAGGAGGAGTTCGAGATCCGGCAGAGCCGAGATCGTCGCGAGAAGCGCCTTATCGGCCAGCGCGCCGCCGAGTTGCTCAGCGACGGCATGACGATCTTTCTCACCGACGGAACGACGGCCTATGCGCTGGCGCAGTGCATCGTGCATCGCCACCTGACGGTCATCACCGGTGCGCTCAACATCGCCCAGCTGCTCGCCGGCAGCGCCGGCATCGAGGTCATCGTCATCGGAGGCCAGCTCCGGGCAACCTCGTTCGGCACGACCGGCCCTTTGTCTGTGGAGACCATCGGCGCACTGCATGCCGACGTGGCCCTCATCGGCGCCGACGGCGTCACGCGCCGCGGCGGTGTGCGCGCCTTCTCGCTGGACGATGCCGCCGTCGCCAGAGCAATGAGCGCGAGTGCGGCGCGCACCGTCGTGCTCGCTTCGCCCGCGAAGATCGGTTTCGAGGCGCGGGTGCGCGTGATCGACTGGTCGCGGGTCGACCAGCTCGTGGCGGCACCACTCCCCGCCGAGTTCGCCGACGACCTCAGGCGGCGGGGAGTCGCTATCGTGGTAGTGGCGTAGGAGATCACGTCGCCGCGGCGCGGCTTGGCCACGGTCCGCTTCTGCTAGAGACGATGTGCGACCGTCACCTGGGACGCTTTGGCGAAGTGGGGCGCCGGCGTGCGTCGTACAACGCGAAAGCCAGCCTCGGCCAGCATCGCGTCCAGCACCTCGGGCCGGCGGAATCGCCCCCCATCGAGGCGACTGAAGAGCCAGACAAGCGCGCCGCAGCGCAGCAACCCCGCTACTGCGATATCGGCCAGCACAAAGGCGCCTCCGGGCCGAAGCACCCGATGTACCTCGGCAATGCCGCGCTGTTGATCGGTCCAATGATGAAAGGACAACGTGGTGAGAACCAGGTCGAACGAGGCATCGTTCAGCGGTAGCGCCTCCGCGGCAGCCTGGATGAAGCGCATGTGCTGATCAGGCGATGCCGCCGCTTGGGCAGCCTTGACCATCTCGGCGGAGACGTCCACGCCCACCAGCTCCGCTCGCGGAAACGCTACTGCCGCACGCTTAAGAAGCCGTCCAGTGCCGCAACCAAGGTCCAGCACCGCGTGGGGAGCCGAGACCTCGCCCCGGGCCTCGCTCAACGCGAGCTCGTGGAGTGGCTCGAAGTACCTTGTCTGCAGCGCGCAACGATCGTAGATCGGCGCCCATTTGTCGAACTTGGTGGTGGACTTGGCTGTCATGCGATGGCGCTCCCACACTCGGGCCGAGACCTCAGGGTCAGGCAGTGTCGTCCGCCGTCCCGCCACGATCCGGCCTCAGCGTAACCCAGGCGATCACGCCAGAGGCGAGGATCACGGCGCCCGCCACGACCAGTGAGATCGAAAGGCCGCTGCGAAAAGCTCCATAGGCCGCCTCGATGACGTGGGCCACGATAGGGCCGAATGCCTGCTGGGCGGCGGCGGCTCCGCCGCCGCCCTTGGGCACCTGGCCGGTCTCGACCGCATTGATGACGATCGTGCGAAACCCGGCCGGCACGCCAAGGCCGGCGAGACGCCGCGTGAGGTCGACTGTGAGATGGCCGTTGACCAACGAACCGAGCACGGCCACACCAACCACCGAACCCAGCTCGCGGCTCGTGGTGGTGGCACCGGCAGCCATGCCCGAGTGCTCGGCTGGCACCACGCCCAAGGCGACCGAAGTGACCGGCACGACGGCGACGCCGAACCCGAGGCCGGCCAGGGCGAGGCTCGGGGCCAGTGTGGCCGCTTCGATGTGGCCACGCAAGGCCGCGTCGGTTGCCAGCATGCCGACGCCGGCAACAAGACAGCCGAGCACCATCGGCAGGCGCGGGCCGGCGCGCGCGACCCAGCGCCCTGTCAGCGCCGAGGCGGCGATCATGGCGGCGGCCATGGGCACAAATAGGGCCGCTGTGCGATAGGCGGAGTAGCCCACCACCACCTGCAGGTAAAGCGCCGTGAAGAAGAAGATCGAGAAGATGCCGAAGTAGGCGGCAAAACCAACCGTCAAGGCGCCCGCAAACGGCGCCCGTAGCAGGAAGGCGTGGTCGATGGTCGGGGCTGGGCTGCGTTGCTCGACTACGACGAACGCCGCAGCGGCCGCGGCACTCACCACAAAGAGCGCCACAACGGCAGGTGCGCGGTAGCCGGTGGTTTCGCCATGAATGACGGCGAAGATCGCCGTGCCGAGCGCCAGCGGACCGAGGATGAAGCCGGCGATGTCGATGCGCGCCGCCTGAGGATCGGCGCTCTCGGGCACGGTGGCCAGCGCGGCGAGCAAGACAAGAAGGCCGGCGACGAGGTTGAACCAGAACACGAGGCGCCAGCCGCCGAGCCCCACGAGCACGCCCCCGATGACCGGTCCCATGGCCAGCGCCAGGCCGGCAACGGCGGCCCACACCCCGAGCGCCCGCGAGCGCGGCGCGCGCTCGGGGTAGAGGTGGCGGATGATCGACAGGGTGCCTGGTTCGCTGGCGGCGGCACCGACCCCCATGATCACCCTCGCTGCCACCAGAGTCGAGACGGTGGGTGCCAGGGCGCCAAACAGCGAGCCGGCGATGAACACCGCAAGGCCGCCCAGCATGACGCGCTTGCGCCCCCAGCGGTCACCCAACATGCCCATTCCCAGCATCAGGCTGGCGAAGGTCAGCGCATAGCCGTTGACGACCCATTGCAAGGCCGAGACGCCCGCATGCAGGTTCGCCTGCACGTCGGCCAGCGCAACGCTGACAATCGTCGTGTCCAGGAATGTGAGAAACAGGACCGCGGTGAGGGTCGCAAGGGCAGGCCGGCGGCCCCGCGGGGCGGCCGCCAACCCTCCGCCTTCCTCAACCTCACCGCGGGCCATTGCGGATGCGCCTCAGGCGCCGTTACTCATGGCGACGCCGAAGGCGAGGCGCCGGCCTGTCCCTGCTCGAGCTTGAGCAGGGCTTGGAAGCTGGCCGCCGAGACCTTCCAGACGCCGCCTTCAAGCACCGCCTCGCCTTTCTGGTTGGGCAACGCCACTTGTCCGCCCTGCACAATCGAGTAGGTGACGGCCGCGGTAGTCGGTGAGGTGAGCGTCACCGTTGTGACCTTCGCCTGCGTGCCTTTGGCGATCGCCGAGCTCGCCTGCGCCGTGATTGTGGTCGCGAACTGCTGTCCGTTTTGCAGCAGGGTGATCTTGGTCGCAGCCGGTGTCGTTCCGGCAAAGAACTTGACCCAGTCGCTTGTGATGGCGGCGGTCGGCGAGACGCTTGTCGAGGCGCTGGGCGTTGGCGTTGTCGTAGCGCCGGTGTTCGAATTGCTGCCGCAGGCGGCCAGCATCAAGGGTAGCGCTACAAGACCGACGGCCAGCACGCTGCGGCCCGTCCACATTCGTTTCGAGATCCTCATGAGCTTCTACCTCCGCACGACGTTCGCTCGGTTTGCGAGCGCGCCCGCCCGCCCGAGGGGTTCCCCCGTCACACGGCGCCGGGCTTTGTCTGCGCGCCCTTTTCTTAGTGAACTGTTCTAACCGATCCCGGTGTGGCACAAACCGGATGGGATCGTTCACCAAGAGAGAGACAGCCGCATCTAACGCGGACGCGCGCGCACCCGCCGGCTCGGCACTGGGGCCGAAGGCAACTGTCCTGCCGCTTGAGCCCACCACGAGTTTAGCGGCCGCGCATTGGCAGCAAGATGTGACCCAACCACGCCAACTTGAATGGAGTACGTATGGACAGCGTGCGTCTGGGAAGGTCGGGACTTGCCGTGTCGCAACTCGTGCTGGGCTGCATGAGCTTCGGCGATCCGCAGCGTGGCACCAACGCGTGGACTCTCAACCTCGATGCCGCGAAGCCCATCGTCCGGCAGGCGCTCGAGGCGGGCATCACCACCTTTGACACCGCCAACGTCTACTCGCGGGGAGGCAGCGAGGAGATCGTCGGGAAGCTGCTGGGCGAGCTCGCCAAGCGCGATGAAGTGGTGATCGCCACCAAGGTTCACGGTCGCATGGGCAGCGGACCCAAGGGGGCCGGCCTGTCGCGCGCGGCTATCTTTACTCAAGTAGAGGAAAGCCTGCGCCGCCTCGGCACCGATTACATCGACCTCTACCAGATCCACCGCTACGACCCCGAGGCGCCGATCGAGGAGACGCTGGCAGCGCTTCACGACCTCGTGCGAGCGGGCAAGGTGCGCTACATCGGGGCGTCGTCAATGTGGACCTGGCAGTTCGCCCAGGCGCAGTACCTCGCTGATCGCCACGGCTGGACGCGCTTCGTCTCGATGCAGGACCAGTACAACCTGCTCATGCGTGAAGAGGAACGCGAGATGTTGCCCTTCTGCCTCGACCAGGGCATCGGCGTATTGCCCTGGAGCCCCCTTGCCCGCGGACGCCTCACGCGCGACTGGGACGCGACGACGACCAGGCGGAGCACAACCGACGAGTGGGGCGCCAAGATGTATGGCCAGGCGCAGGACTTCGACCGCAAGATCGCGGAGGCCGCCGCCGCGATCGCCGCCGAACGCGGCGTGTCTCGCGCTCAGGTGGCGCTCGCCTGGGTGCTCCACCAACCGGCGGTGACAGCTCCGATCATTGGGGTTACGAAGCCCGAACATCTGGCCGAAGCGACCGCGGCCGTCCAGCTACGGCTCAGCGACGACGAGTTGGAGCGCCTCGCCGCACACTACGTGCCCCACACGCCCGAAGGGTTCTGAGGGCAGGCCACCTCAGATTTGGCCGCGCGCACGTCTCGAGCCGCCATCTGCGCTCCCCGCACGCATCGCGTTCGGGGAGCGCGTCACTCAAGCCCCGTGTTGGGAGCCCTCACTTCACTCCTTCACCTTGAACGTCTACGACATGACGAGCCGCGCCGCCACACCCGTCACAGCCGGGATGCTCGCCCGTGTGCGGTCAGGCATTAGTGTGCGGTGTGCCTGCGGCGCCCCGCACGGTGGCCCGCCTGCGGCGGCCACTCCGCCTCGCTGCTGGGCCCTGCGGGCTAGCGAGGCGCTCAATAGCACTACGGGTACTTCGTTACCCACGGGCATTAGTAGACGACGGTCTTCATCGCGCTGTGGTTGCCGGCATTGGCCAAGGCGGCCGCGGCACACGCGTGAGTGCATCCCGCTGCATCCGGGGAGACGCATACCCCCGCCGGTAGTTGCTACATACCCTTGCCGGTGTTTTTCGCATAGACTAGCGGCGGACATGGGATCAGGGGACCCCGCAACACCTCGGCTGGCACAGTTGTGCTCTGAAGCTGCTCCCACTCATGTTCGGGTCATGGTGCTTCGCGCGCGAATCACGCCGCACGAGACCAACGTTCGCTGCGGCGCGTTCGACAAGCAGATCCGCCTACGGAGGGGAGGTGATTCAGTGAGAGCGGACAAGTTCTTCTTTTCCATCGACAAGACCAGGAGCAAGGAGGTGACCATGGTAAGACGCTTGGCAGTGGTGGCGATCGCAGTGGCCGCCTTCCTGATTCTGGCGGTACCCGCGCTCGCCTACAACGGCGCGCGCCAGAACTACACGACGAGTGGCGCCTGCGGCGTCTGCCATACGTCCGGCGAGCCGGCCAACGCACCCAAGGTCTACAACGACTGGGCAGGCACGGCACACGCCGCATCCGATGGGGAGAACCAGGGCGTCAGCATCCCCACGGGCTCCGTCTGCGCGGGTTGCCACGTGGGCAACTACGATCCCACTAAGGTGGTGCCGACGCCGACGGCGACGAGCACCAGCGGTACGGTCTCCTGGGCGGCCTCGATCCCGAGCCCGTTCCCGGCTCAGACCGCGGGCAGCGCCCCCTACTCCGAACCGGATGTGGGCTGCTCGTCGTGCCATTACGGCGCTGCCGTGGGCGGCGTGCTCGCCCAGGACGGCTCCGACGTCAACGACACGGCGCACACGGCCGCGTTCGCGGACCTCGCCAACGCGGAGATCTGCGGCGCCTGCCACTCGCGTTACTCGTACACGGTGGGCACCTACGTGGTGCAGGCCACCGCGACCACGACGGCCACGATCCAGCCGCAGATGGCGATCGGCTATCCCATGCTGGGCCAGGCTTACCAGCCCCTCAGCACCTTCCTCAACGTGGCCACACCTGGCTGGACGCCAACCCCGAATCCGACCGCCACGACGGCGGCGGGCCTGCAGATCTACTGGTCCTACAACGGCACCACGACGGATTGGCCGTCCCAGGGCCACGCCGGCGACGCCGGCCAGTACCCCGAGTGGCTGAGCTCAAAGCACTCCGCCTCGCTCGTCGACCTCAAGGCCGCCACCGGCGGTAACCCGCCGCAGGCCTGCCTGCAGTGCCACTCGGCCGACTACCAGACCGCGGTGGCCGCGAACGCGGCCTTCCCGGGCCTCGATGTACCGGTACCCACCGGTTCGCAGGCCAAGTACGGCGACACCTGCGTCGCCTGCCACACGCCGCACAATGCGGGCCAGGCGAACAGCGTGTTCACCGCGCCGGGCTCGGGCTTCGACACCCAGCTGGTCGGCAATCCAGCCAACCCGAGCGACCTCTGTATCACCTGCCACACCGCCCAGATCACGGCGAGTAACGGCATCGAGACGGTGGGTGCAACGGTGCACAACGACCAGAAGGAAGTCATGCAGGGCGTCGGTGCCATCGGCGTCCCCAACGGCCTGCTGGTCAGCCATCACATCGGCGACTGCGTAGACTGCCACATGCCGCCGACAACACTGCAGAGCCCCCGTGTCAACCAGGGCGGCAACCACACGATGGAGATCATCTATCCGAAGGTGGCCGCCTCCGCGACAGCAGGCGGCACCACCGGCATGCCGTACTCCTCGTGCAGCCTGTGCCACAGCAGGCCGGCAACCTCGGCCAACCCGACGCCAGATCCATTGGCGACGGGCATGCAGGCGATCGCCGACGCTCGTCAGTCGCAGACGCAAAGCCTGTACGATCAGACCGCGGCCGACCTGCATGCTGCCGGTCTGCGTTTGGGTTACAAGCAGCCCGCGGCGGCCACCTTGGCCAAGACCACGGCGAGCTGGACCTACTCGCAGAGCAAGCTCAATGCCACCAAGAACAGCACGGTGGCCGCCGACGTGAGCTACGTCGACTGGCTTAACGGGCAGCTCAACACCAAGGGCTCCGCCAAGTGGACCGCCGCGGAGGTGCTCTGGCAGAAGGGCTACACCGACTGGACGTATGTCGGCGCCGAGGGTAGCTGGGGCATCCACAACGGGCCCTACACGCTGCTCGTGATCAACACGGCCGATAACTTCGCCAACCAAGTGTTGACGACACCGCAGACGATCACGCTCAAGGCGTCCAAGACGCACGTGACGAAGAACACCAAGGTGACCTTCTCCGGCACCGTTCTGCCGGCCGCGAGCGGCACCATCACCATCCAGAAGGAGAAGTCCGGAGGCTGGCTGAAGTGGAAGACCGCCAAGGTCAACTCCAGCGGCAAGTACTCTCTCAAGGTCAAGATGACCGCGAAGGGCACGTTCCATTTCCGGGCCTTCATGCCGGCTAACCCGCCGTACGCGGGCGGCATCAGCAAGTCCATCAAGGTGGTCGTGAAGAAGTAGACCACCCCCCGCGGGCCCTCGGGTCCGCACCGTCGTCGCGAGGGGCGGCTCCCCTGCCGGGGAGCCGCCCCTCGTGCGTCCGCGGGTACTCCAGGCCCGCGGAGGAGCTCTGCACGGTGCGCTTGCCGCAGCGAGTTCGAGTCACCGGGAGCTTCGCGGCCCTGGGGAACCACGGACGGCGTGGGCGAGTCACACAGGATTCTCGCCCACAACGCGAAGATCGCTTCCACGTCAACGCCGTCGGGATCCAGCGCCTTCTGAATCGCGATGCCGTCTAGAACCGCGATGAGCAGGCTGGCGTCAGTCGCTGCGCCGTGCGACTCCGGGAGCGGGTCAGCCTAGAGCCTATCCCGGTAGGCTCCTAGCGGTATCCGGCGGCGCCGAAGAGCGCCGGCAGCGTTACCGGCGTGTAACCGCGGGCGCGCAGGCCGGCGATGATCGCCGGCAGCGCGGCCGCCGTCTGCGGCTTGAGATGGAGCTCGACGATCGCCCCGGGCCGCACCGCGCCGAGCACTCGGGCGACGATCGCGGCGGGGCCGGGGTCGGTGTAGTCAGAGGGATCGACACTCCACAGCATGACGCGGGCAAACCCGGCGGCGCCGACCGCCGCCAGGGTCGTGCTGTTGTAGCCTCCGTAGGGCGGGCGAAAGTAAGGCAGCGGGCTCGCGCGGGCAACGCGCCACCACACCGCCACGTCGCGCTCCACCTGACTGCGGATCTGCGCCGCGGTCTGCGTCGTCGTGAGGACATGCGACCAGGTGTGCGAGCCGATCGCGTTGCCCCAGGTCACGGTGCGCCTGGCCACGGCCGGGAAGGCCGCGACGTAGATGCCGTTGACGAAGAAGGTGGCGTGCACGCGGTGGGCGTGCAGGGTGGCAACGATTGAGCTCCAGGCAGCCTCGTCGTAGCCGTCGTCGAAGGTGAGCGCCACGCGACGCCCGGCGCCCGCCACGGCGCGCCAGACCACGGCCTTCACGGGCGCCTCGTCGCGGATGGCACGCAGCGTGCTGATGGTACGGTTGCCGGCCTGATCGGTCACGGTGATCTGCAGACGATAGAGGCCAGGCATGAAAGGGCGCCGGTTGGCGTAGCGCGGCGTAATGTCGAGGTGGTCCCGACCCGGGTAGGCGCGCAGGCCGCCGCGCCTGAGCACACGCGCACCGTACTGGTCGAAGACCGTGAGCGAGACCCCGACGGCACCGCTCGGCTCGCCGATCCGGAAGAAGCAGCGCACCGCGCGCGGAGCACCGATGAGCGCCGGGCCCACACTCAGCCAGCGGAAGGCCGGAGGGCGCGTGTCGATCTTCACCGTCAGGCTCTGCGCCACTTCGGCGTTGCCGGCGTTGTCGGTCGCAGAGAAAGACAGCGTGTGGAGGCCGTCGTTGGCATGGTCGGCGGGCGCGACGATCGTCACCTGCGTGCGCGCCCCGGGGACGATCGTCTCAGCGCCACCGTCGAGGCGGTAGGTGATCACGGCGACGCCACTGCCGCCGGGGTTGTCGGTGGCCGTCAAGGTCACCGACACGGGCTCGCTGGTCCAGCCCGCGGGGGCACCGCTGGCGACGGTCGTCGGGGGGGTCGCGTCGGTGTCGGCCGTGGGTGACGAGGCGGCGAGGTCGGCGACAGGCGCCAGCGGCGGCCCGCTCGGCCGGCGTGCGGCGCCGCCGGAGGCGAGCGCGGATACCGGCAGCAGCAGGGCCAGCGAGACGGCGAGCACCAAGGCGGGCAGGAAGAAGAACGTAGGCCGCGGCGCGCGAGTGCGGGCATGATGCCTGATCATCTGCTGAGGCCCCTCCCTACGCTGCATGTCTCGCACCCCATCGGGTCAGCATACGGCAATCAGGGGCGGCCGACGAAGCAACGAATGATCTCACGCACTCGCCGTGCGCCACAAGCCTTTCATGTGGCCCAGGCGTGCACCCAAGAGCGTCCGCGGCCCGCGTATACTGGTGATCAACCGTGAGGGGCCCCATGAGCGGCCGCCTTCCCGGACCCGAAGGGTGAAGGATGAACCTGCTGGAAGCAATAGGCAACACGCCGCTCGTCGAGCTGGCGAACATCAACGGGAGACCCGGCGTACGCATCCTCTGCAAGCTGGAAGGGTGCAACCCGGGAGGATCAGTGAAGGACCGCCCGGCGCTCTTCATGATCTCTAAGGCCGAAGCGCGCGGCGAGCTTGAGATGGGCAGGACGATCCTCGAGCCGACCTCGGGCAACACAGGGATCGCCATCGCCATGATCGGCGCGGCCAAGGGATACCGAGTGCATCTCTGCATGCCCGAATGCGTGAGTACAGAGCGACGCCTCATACTTCAGGGCCTCGGAGCAGAGGTGTCCCTCACCCCGGCCGGGGAAGGCATTGACGGAGCCATCAGGCAGGCCCTTGCGCTCCTCGCGGAGGAGCCAAACACGTACTTCATGCCAAACCAGTACGAGAACCCCGACAACGTTCTCGCCCACATGCAGACGACTGGCCCGGAGATCTACGAGCAGACCCGCGGCCAAGTGGACTACTTCGTCGCCGGCATGGGGACGACGGGCACATTGATGGGCACGGGACGCTATCTCAAGTCGAGAGTCGCAAGCGTGAAGATCGTAGGCGTCGAGCCCGTGATGGGCCATGCCATCCAGGGACTGAAGAACATGACGGAGTCGATGGTGCCCGGTATCTATGAAGCGGGTGACCTGGACGCCAAGCAGACGGTGTCGGATGGCGAGGCCTTCGAGATGACGAAGCTTCTTGCCCGCCGTGAGGGGCTGTTCGTCGGGTCGTCTAGCGGCGCCGCCGTGGCGGTCGCCATGAGGATCGCCGCCGAGATCGATCGGGGCACCATCGTCGCGCTCCTGCCCGACCGCGGCGATCGCTACCTGAGCACCATGCAGTTCAGGTCGATCTGCGGCAAGTGCCCGCCGTGACAACGCATTGCCATTCTCGGCTATCCTCACTCTAGAGTGCGGCATCGCGCCTCCTTCGGCCGTGCCGACAGCAGAGGAAGCGGCCGGGACGCGGCGATGGCCTGCGTCGGCGGGCCGCACGCACAGCCAGAGGCAGGTTGGAGTGATGGGAACGACGCTGGTGACGTGCCGCAGATGAAACGGGGGCCGGCGCTCCTGACGCTCATGTTCATTGGCCTCACGCTGGCCCCCGCCATCGTGACGTCGCCGCGCCTGGCCAGCGACCTGGGCGGCCGCACCTCGGCCCACGCCCAGTCGGTGTTGGGCAGCGCTCGTGATAGCAGGGCCTCCGCCAAGGTCGCGCCGATGCGGCACGTAGGGCTTCCCGGCCTGCCCGCGCGCGGACCGGATCTCCTCCGAGGGACGATCGAACAGAGCACCAACTGGGCAGGCTACGACGCCATCGGGGCGAGCTCTGCCTTCGCGAGCGTCACGGCGAGCTGGGTGCAGCCGGCCATCAGGCCCAGCTCTGCCGAGACCTATGCCTCCTTCTGGGTCGGCCTCGACGGCGATGGTACCGATAGCAGCACCGTCGAGCAGACGGGCACCCTGGCCTACAGCCAGAATGGCACCGTCCGCTACGAAGCCTGGTATGAGATGTATCCCGCCGCGATGCAGGCGGTGCCCCTGACCATCAGCCCCGGTGATTCGCTGACGGCCACGGTCACCAGCAGGGGCGGCGGCACGTTCGCGCTGGCGCTCACCGACAGCACGACCGGCCAGAGCGCGGACGAAACCGAGTCCAACTCCTCCGCCACATGCTCCTCGGCCGAGGTCATCGCCGAGGCCCCAAGTGGCAGTTCCGGTGTGTTCCCGCTGGCCAACTTCGGCACCGTGAGCTTCGCGGCTTGCAGCTTTAACCAATTACCGATCGGCGCGTTCGCCTGGTACCAGATCGACATGGCCTCGAGCAGTGGTGCCATGGAGGCCGCCACCTCGGCTCTGGGCGCAGACGGCGCCAGCTTCTCGGTGAGCGCCCTGCCGACGCTTTCGAGCTTCACGCCGACGTCGGGAGCAGTCGGCAGCAGCGTGACCCTGACGGGCAGCGGCTTCGGCGATGCTACGGCGGTCAGCTTCAACGGCAGCGCCGCCGCCTTCACTGTCGACAGCGACACCAAGATCACGGTCAGCGTACCGGCCGGCGCCACGAGCGGTACCATCACCGTCGCCACCGCAGGTGGCATGGCGACCAGTGCCACGCGATTCACCGTTCTGGTTACACCGCACCTCGTGCTCGAGCCGACCGGTCTCAGAAACGGAGTTCTGAACCATGGCAAGGGCGTTGCCGTGAACGTCACCTTGGCACCCCTCAGCCTTGCCGGCAGCACCGTCACGCTTACGGCGCAACGCAGGCACAAGGGCACGTGGTCCAAGGCTGCCGGCACAACGCGCAAGATCAGCACAAGAGGCGTCTGCACCTGGACGTACAAGCCCGTCGAGAAGGGCAGCTACCGCGTGCGCGCCACACTTGCCGCAACGCCCGAACACACGGCCGCGAAGACGGCGTGGCGGGTGTTCCGGGTGCGCTAGCCGGCGCAAGGCCAAGCGGCGACTGACGCAGGGCGCCCTTGGCGCTGCTCACGCGCGTCACGCTCCTGATCGTGATCAACTTGCGAACCTTCCGCTGCACGGTCAACTTGACCTTGCTGCGGGCGAAGCGGCTGGGAGTCACCCTGCCGCTCGCGCTCAGGCTCCTGCCGAGCCTGAGAATGCCACCCTTGAGGTCGCTGAGCTTGAGCGTCAGGCCCTGGTCTGCCCCCTGCCAGGTCTGCCCTCCGTCGGTGGTCTTCTGCACCCTGTAGGTGCCGTCTGCCATGAAGCCCACCTGAGAGTCTCCCGGGACGAAGATCGGCGCACTGTTGCTCGTGAGCGGACCGAACCACTGCCAGTCGCTGCCTTCGGTGGAGACCCAGTGGGGGAGGTACACCGAGCCGGTACCCGTGAAACTGATGTCCGCGCCGAGGCTGTAGGTCGGGTCACGTTCTGCCAGCCGTCGAGGGCGGCGTCAGTGCTCTTGAAGACCCCGTCGGGGACGGTGGAGACGATGCCGCGGCACGATGAATGCACCGGTCAGGCTGGTGCTTCCGCCGTCCGCATTGGCGACGGTGAGCGTGTAGGTGCCGGGTTCATCCCCCAGGGCACGGTGGCAGTCAGAGTGCTGCTGTCGACGAACGAGACGTTCGTCAGGGGCGTCGTGCCCAGCGTGGCAGTCGGAGCCATGGCACCGGTCGCGTCGGTGGCGAAGCCGGCGCCGGTGATGGTGACGGAAGTGTCGATGTCGTTGCGCGCCGTGGCGGGGGCAACGGCAGCCACGCTGGGGCTGGTTGTCGTGAGGCTCCTCAGCGTCGGCGGCGTGGCACCGGCTGCGCTGCCGAGGGTCAACATGAGCATGCCGGCAAGCGTGAAAGAAGAGACGAGCTCCTTCATCACACGACCCCCCAGGACGCGATGTCCCCCCCCGTCGCGACCCCAGCGGCGGGGTGAAACCCGCGTGGCACGGGTCACGCGGCTAGCAGACACCTGCTCGTAGGCGGGCCGCGGGGCGCCCAGACATCGTCGAAAGATGCGGCCAGCGCCTTCTGGAGATTGGACTCGTTGACGCCGCAGGATGGCGACGGGACGGCCATTTCTCGCGGCAGGTTGCCGAGCGACCCTACTCCTTTGCGGACGTCATCCAGGCCCCCAAGAAACAGACGATTCCAAGTACCACTGCCAGCAGGCCGTGTTTGAGGTGCTTGTGCGCAGAGCCGGCGAGATGTCCCGGGAAGAAGCTTGGCAGAGAGCTGGCGGGAGTCACCCAGTAGTAGACGCCGACGGCGATCAAGGCAACGCCGATGACAAGGAACAGGACCATGAGGATTCTCCTCTTGCTCATACACAATTCCCTTCGCTATGCTGGTCTTCCTCGAGGGCTTCTTCTCGCACGACGAGTCCCTCTCCAGATCGCCGCGACGGGATCGCCGCCGCCATGATACGTCCCCAGAGCCCCGCAACCCAACGCGTCCGGTTCCTCAGGATCATCTCCAGTCAGGCATGGCCGTGGTCACGGTGACGTCGATGACGTCGGACTCGGCGTCGGCGTGGGCATGGGATTCGCTGATGTCGGACTCGCCGTGGGCGTCGGACTCGGTGAAGGCGAGCTCGAGATCGACGCCAGTGGTGAGGCTTCGGTCGGGCGTGTGGCACTGGCACCCGACGAGGCCGTGGCGCGCACCCAGGGCCAACCGGATGACCAGCTCTTCGCTACGGTGACGCGGGCTCGTCTCCGCGTTGCCGCCGCACGCTGGCCGGCCAGCCGGTGCGGCCGACCCCTGCCGGAGGGCACGGCTTGCGCCGCCAGTAGGTGGCGAAGTTGTGCCCCGACGGCTGCCTGTGTAGCGAGCCGCGCCTGCAGGTCGTTGGTCTGCGCGTCGAGGCGGCGCAGCTCATCGCCGACCGGCAACGGCAAGTGTCGAACGCAGGACGGTAGCGCCAAGGCGGCCACGAGGGCGACGAGCGCAACGGTTAGACAGGTCGCCGCCAGAAGGCGGCGTCTCTGGACGCGACGGCGGCGCTGCTCCCATCGCAGCGCCTGTCGCAGCCCGGCTTCGAAACGTCCGCCGGCTGGTGGGATATCGCGCTCGGCGAGCTCAAGCAGGCCAACGGCCAGCTCGTCGGGGTCGTCAGACATGCCGTTCCTCCTTAGCGAGAAGCGCTGCCATGAGCGCCTGGCGCGCGGCATACAGCCGGGAGGCAACTGTGCCGCGCGGGATTGCAAGAATCGTCGCTGCGCTGCGCAGGTCGAAGCCGAGCTGCAGCACTACTACCACGACTGACCGCTGCTGCGGGGAGAGCTGTGCCAGTGCCCGGGCCAGCCGCGTCTGGTCGTCGAGTGCCGCGTCGGCATCGGCGTCGCCGGGCTCGGTAGGTTGGGCGCGCTCTGCCAGGGTGGCCTGCCGCTGCGTGTCGGCCATCATGTCTAGGCAGACGCGAAACGCAATGCGGTGGAGCCACGCGCCTATGCGCGCCTCGCCGCGGAACCTGCCCAGCGAGCGAAAGGCGCGCAGGGCAGTCTCCTGGAGAACGTCGTCCACCAGGTCGGGATCGCGCAGCACGCCGAACGCCAGCAGCCGCAGGCGACGCTCGTGCGCCATGAAGAGGTCTGCGAAGGCGTTGCCGTCCCCCCGTCTCGCCGCCCTGAGCTGCGCGTTACTCTCCGCGGTCTCCTCCACGAGGCCAGTCTCCCACAGCCGAGGGCCATGCGTCAGCGCAATGGCGCTCGGCTCGACAGCCTCTCTCAGAGATGCCATACGGTCCCGTCCCGGCTGAGCTGGTGAACGATCGTCCGCCGATTAGACCGGAGTCACGCCCGAAAGTATCGATGGACAACAGACTACAGCCGGTGGAGCGTGCCCACAGCACGGGTCGCCCGTCCATGTACGCGAGGCTACGGCGTCTGGCCGTAGCCGGCGTCGCGCCGATGGTGATTCAGCCATGGTGGCTTCGCACCTGTGCTTCCCCCATCTCCGGTGGCGCTCCATACTACCCTTGACGGTCGCCGTGGCCGAAACCTTCAAGGGGAACGCGTCATAGCCGCGGCTGCCCGGGATCTGAACGGGACCGTCACTCATGTAGCGGTAGCTGACCCAGCCATAGGCGAGGCCGTCGATCGGCCTGTCCAGTTGGAGCGCACTGCCTCACCGCCATGAGCAGGGCGCGGCGCCGAGATAGTAACATCGGGCGGCAGCTCCAGCACCGCGAGACTACGAGTAGAATACAAGGCGTTGGTGGACGTACGCGGCCGCGAGGCAGCCGGAGGCGCGCGAGATGAACGACGACACCGAACCCCAGCGCGATCAGCCCCATGTGGCTCACTACGCCTGGCCGCCGGCGCAGCCAGCCCCACCCGACCAGGAGAAGCTCGCGGCCGAGGCGCGTGAGGTCGCCAGGGCCGGCTACCTTGCTCGCTGGCACCGACTGCGCTACGCGCTCGGCGTCGTGCTCGCCTGCGTCTCGATCCTCGGTGGGGTGTTCGCCGCGTTGTCGGTCGTTGACGCGCTCTCCGAGCGCACGAATGGCGCGACGAGCCTGGTGCTGTCGCTCTCGCCTGGCGGCGGCGGGACCGTCCTCACGCTGAGCGCCTCGCAGCGCGTCGTCATCGCCCTCGCCATGGTGCTCCTCGAGGCTCTGATCGTCTGCGCCGCCGGCCTGTTGTTCGCGAAGGGCACGCACGGACGGCTCTGGCTCGCCCTGACCCTGGCCGCCCTGCTCGCCTCGGGGATCGTGGTCTGGGCCCGGGCCAGCGCTCACGGGGACGTGCTCTCTCTGTTCTCGCCGATGTTCTACGCCTGCCCGGCGATCGCCATCGCGGGACTCGCCCAGCTTCTCCGCGCGCATCGCCTGCGCGTGCGCTGGGACGCCTGAAGCCCTTCTTAGACCTCCAGTACGACCGCCGTACCGTAGGCGACGATCTCGGCGAGGCCGCCCTCGCCCATCTCGGTAGAGTCGAACCTCATGCTGACGACCGCGTTCGCGCCCATTGCCTGAGCGTGTTCCACCAGGCGCAGCACCGCGGTGTGCCGCGCCTCCTCGACCGTCGCCGTGAACTCGGGTACCTCGCCCTTCTTCAGCGAGCGCAACGAGCCGGTGAGGCCCCGCGCGATTCCCATCGAGCGCGCGATGACACCGAAGGCCGGCCCCACATACCTCGAGGCCTGGCACCCGGGGATCGTCGGTGATGTGGCGACCGGGATGGCGTAGGGCTGGTTGAGCGGATTCTGATCCATGTCGTCGATCTCCTCTTCGGGTGTTTGCTGAGCCGAACCCAGGCGTCAGTCCACTGCGTATGATAGTCCCGAAGCCGCCAGCTCCGCGTTCAGACCCTCACTCAGGTGCGTGGGTCGCGGATCGGTGCCGGGAAGAGCGGCGCCTCGCTGCCGTTGAGGCCGACGACCGGCGCCGGCCGGGGCAAGTCCGACGCCGACGCGCTTGCCGGCGCACAGGAGCTTGAGGCCGACGGTCGAACCTTTCAGTTACTGAAAGAGAACGTCGGCGGAGGGGCATGGCAGAGCACCAGCCAGAGCGCGCCGGTCAGCTCTCGCGCGAGGAGTTGCGCACCGAGCTCGAGCGCGCCCGCGAGCAGATCGCCGAGCTTGAGGCCGACCGCTGGCGCTCGCACGAGCGCCTGATCGACAGCCTGGCCCAGCACCTCCAGGACGGCTTCGTGCTGCTCACCCCGGCGGGCGTTCATCTCGACGTCAACCCCGCCTTCTGCGCGATGACCGGTTTTACCCGCGAGGAGCTCGTCGGCGTCGGCATGCCGCACCCCTACTGGCCAGCGGAAGACCGGGAAGCAATCGAAGACGCCCTGCGCCGCCACCTCGAGGGGGCCACGGACAGGGTCGAGGTCACCTTCATGCGCAAAGACGGCGAGCGCTTTCCGGTGCTGATCACGCCCAGCTTGATGCGCGGTGACGACGATAGGCCCTTCTGCATCTTCGCGACGATCAAAGACATCAGCGAGCAGCGGCGCGCCGAGGCGGAGCTGCGCCTCGCGGAAGTGCGCAATGCCCGGGCCCAGGAGATCGGTCGGGTCGGCAGCTGGGAGTACGACCCGAAGACGCAACGCTTCTGGGGATCGCGAGAGGCGCGGCGGATCAGCGGCCTTGACCTCGATCAGTCCTCGTTCTATGCGGAAGAGCTGGCGAAGACCATGCGCGACCCGACGACGGTGTTTCGAGCGCTGCGCGACCTCCTTGAAGGCGGCAAGGCGCTCGATCTTGAGTATGAGGTCTTCACCGACTCGCCTGAACCGAGGATCGTCTGGTCCGGCGCCGAGGTGCGACGCGACGCACGCGGCGAACCGCTCGCTGTGACTGGGGTGATCCAGGACATCAGCGCGGACAAGCGTGCGGAGGCGGCGCTGCGGCGCTCGAACCGCGAGCTCCAGGCCCTCACCACCTGCAACCAGGCGTTGCTGCGCGCCACCGACGAGAGTGAGCTCCTTCACGAGATCTGCCGCATCGTCTGTGACGAGGCCGGCTACCACATGGCCTGGGTGGGTTATGCCGAGCACGATGAGGCCAAGACCGTGCGGCCCGTGGCCTGGGCCGGCCCCGCCAGAGAGTACCTCGCCAGCGCGGACATCGTCTGAGCCGACTCCGAGCGCGGCCGCGGGCCGACCGGCACGGCTATCCGTAGCGGCGAGACCGTCTGGCTCCAAGACTTCACGAGCGACCCGCGCGTCGCCCCCTGGCGCGAGAGCGCGGCGCGCATCGGCCTCCGCTCCTCCATCGCCCTGCCGCTCAAGGGCGAGGACGCCCGCCCCTTCGGCGCCCTCCTCGTCTACTCCTCAGGGCCCGACGCCTTCACCGCCCGGGAGGTGCGGCTTCTGGAGGAGCTCGCCGCAGACCTCGCCTTCGGCATCACCGCGCTGCGCACCCGCGATGAGCGCCAGCGGGCAGAGCAGTCTCTCCGCGAGAGCGAGGAGAAGTACCGCCGCCTCTTTGATGATGCCGAGGTGGGGATGTTCCGCACGCGGCTCGATGGCTCAGAGATGCTGGACGTGAACCCCAGGTTCCTGGAGATCTTCGGGCGAACGCGTGACGAGGTGCTGGGCGCGCCGTCGGTCATCCACTGGGCCGACCCCCGCGACCGCGAGGAGATGGTGCGCGTGCTCGAGGCCGAGGGCCACATCAACGATTTCGAATGCCGTCTGCTGACCAAGCAGGGCGAGGTCCGGACCTGCCTCACGTCGCTGAGCCTCGACCGGGAGTCGGGGATCCTCGAGGGTTCGATCGCCGACATCAGCGAGCGCAAGCGCGCCGAGAAGGCACTGCTCGCCAGTGATGCGCGCCTGCGGCGCGCCTTGGGAGACACCGTCACTGCTCTCGGCGCCACGGTCGCGATGCGCGATCCGTACACCGCCAGGCATGAACGCCGGGTGGCGGGGCTGGCCTGCCGAATCGCGGAACGGCTTGCCTGGAGCAAGGAGGCCATCGAGACTCTCCGCACCGCGGCGTTGGTGCACGACGTCGGCAAGATCGCCGTCCCGGCCGAGATGCTCTCCAAGCCGACCCGCCTTACCGAGACCGAGTTCGAGCTCATCAAGGCCCACTCGGAGGCCGCCTACGAGATCCTTGCGCCGATCGAGTTCGATGGTCCGGTGGCCGAGATCGTCTACCAGCACCACGAGCGCCTCGACGGGTCGGGGTATCCGCGCGGTCTGCGCGGCCAGGAGATCCTGGCTGGGGCGTGCGTGCTCGCGGTGGCCGACGTCGTCGAGGCGATGATCACGCATCGCCCGTACCGCGCCGCGCTCACGCTCGAAGAGGCGCTGGCCGAGATAGGACCAGACTCGCGCGGCCGGTTCGATGCAGAAGCCGCCGAGGTCTGCCGCAGGCTCTTCATGGAAGAAGGCTACGAGCTGCCGGACTAACCCCCTGGCGCCAAGGACCGCGCTCAGTAGCCGTTCCAGGTGACTGTGAAGGCGGTGCCCCTGTGACTGAGGGCCGACGGTGTCGCCTTGGCCGTCCCGTCAGACGTCACCATGGTGATCGCGCTGTCGCTGAAGCTGCTGATCGGCAGTCCGTTGAACAGGCAGCTCGTGAAGGAGACGCTGCCGAGGTCGGCGAGAGGCAGCACGCCCCCCGACCAGGGCGCCTCGGCGATCGCCTCGGCCGAGTAGAGCTTCGCCTTGGCGCACTTCTGCGTCGTCGAGAACGACGTACCCGTCGTAGTGTCGGTAATCGTCAGCGTGAACGAGCGCTTGACGCGGGCGGTGACGCTGGCGCTGATGGCGTCGCCCGGCCTGACGGCCAAGCTCAAGTTGACCGGCATCTTCGGATACATCTCGTACCAGGCGTAGTACACAGCGTGGCCGCCAACGTAGTCGGAGTCGGTGCCGATCTGTTCCACCGAGTTACTGCCGTCGCCGTCGAGGCCGACGCAGAACGAGGCGTAGGCGTCGCCGGGAGCGGCGCTGATGGCTGGCACCACCCAGCCGGCGCTAACGCTTCCGAACGCAGTCGCGTTTGCGGCACTGGTCGCGTCGTAGCCGGCCCAGTTAAGCGAGGTCGAAGGGCCGAGACCGCGCAGCGGCGGAGCCACCGGCGGACCGTTCGTGGCGGCTGCGGCCAGCGGGGCCGCCGTCGCCCAGACGAGCATGACGACGAGCGCCGGTAGAACGAGCAGAAGGAGCCTGTTGATGCGCCTGCCGACCATCCCCTTTCCGGATCATGCCGTGTCACGGCCGCCTTGAGCAGGTGCAGGATTCTATGCCCGGTGGCCCCGCTGGGCGCGTTGACCGCGGCACCTCCGCGACGCCTGGCCGGCGACAGGACCGCGCCCTTGGCCTCGCCATGACAACGCTGCTCAGGTTGACCGCCGCGCCGGGCGGACTATCGTGTACTTGTAGCCCTCAAAGGGGCGAAGTGAGGCCGCGGGAGATTCGTCTCTTGCGGCCTCGTCCATACAAGGCGGCGCTCGTAACGGGTACGATAGCGAGATGGAAGCAAGCGAAGACAGCGGCGCGCCCCGCGCCACGGTGGTCGATGACGAGAGCCAGGGATCAGTCGCCGAGGGCTCGCCAAGCGAGCTGCCCGAGGGGCCGCGCAGCGCGTCACGCCTCAGCAGCCGCTGGCGCCGCCGCCTCGGCGACCTGCTGCTCGTCGCCGGCGGCCTCGTCCTCGCCTACCCGCTGTGGTCGGCCGGTTTCGCCATCGTTGAGCAGGGGCGGCTGGCGAGCGCCTTGGACAGTCGCAGCGCCGCCTTCGCACCCGTCGTCGCCGCGTCAGACGCAGGCTCGCGACGGGTACCGACCAGGCTGCTCGTGGACCGTCTCGCCTTGCGCTACGGCGCGCAGCTGCGTGCCGGTGACCCCATCGGCCGCCTGCTCATCCCGCGCCTCGGCCTTGGCTTCGTGATCCAGCAGGGAGTGCGCGGCCGCGCCGCCCTCGACTCGACAGGCGACGCGGGGCTGCTACGTAACGGCCCCGTGCACTACGCGGTCACGCCGCTACCCGGTGCCGGTGAGCCGTTCGCCGTCGCCGGTCACCGCACCACCTTCGCGGCGCCCTTCTACAAGCTGGCAGAGCTGCGCCCTGGGGACGCGATCGAGGTCGTGACGCCGTACGCCAAGTTCTACTACGCGGTCGCGAGAAGCACCGTCGTGCTGCCGACTGACACCGGCGTGCTCGCCGACCGCGGCTACGCGCTCGTGCTCACGACCTGCACGCCACTCTACAGTCCCAGCCATCGCCTCATCGTCTGGGGGCAGCTCGTGCGCGAGACAGTGCGGCAGGGGGCGCCAAAGCGGAGCGGCTGAGGCGGCGCGCGGCACGTGAGGGGTATCACTCTTCCTCGCGGCATCGCTACCGATCGTCTGCGCGAGCGCACAGGCGCGGCTGCGCTTGCCCTACGCCCGAGCCCAGAGCGCCAGGGCGGGCACCGCCCGGCGCAACGCGTGCCAGGCGGCGAAGCCACCGGCGAGAGTGGCCAGCGGCCGGTAGATCTCGCGAGCCGGTGCGTCGAGCACAACACGCAGTACGGTAAACGGCCTTCCCGCCGCCGCCGGCGCCAACCAAGCCGACTCCATGTCGACGGCCAGAGCGCCCTCGCCGGCTAGCACCCTACGCTCCGCGCCGTGCACGAGATGGTCGAGAGACGCCATCGGCCCTACGCGGATGCGCGCAATCCCGAGGGCCGCGAGTGCCGCGACGACCGGTCCACTTGCGCAGGCGATGATGCCCGCAGGTCCGCGTACCTCACTGGCGACCACGACATCCCCGGCGCTCAAGCCTCCGGCAACCGCGCCGCAGAACCCGGCGACCGCGACCGCAGCGGCCGGGATGCGAGCGGCGACCAGCGCTGCGGAGCGGGCGCGGGCGGCGCCCATGCCGGAATGCAGCACCAGCGCCTCGGGAAGACCGCGCCGCACGGCCACGCCCTCTATGCGAAGGGGAGCGATGACGAGGAGGCGCGCCTTGTGGGCGTTCACATCAGCCAGAGCTACGCACACCGTAGTCCCTGTACCAGTCACGCCAGATGACGCGATATACCTTGAGCACGTGCGGCAGCCTGTTGAGGCCGGGGATCACGGGGAGCAGCACGATCAACACGAAGATCACGAGCATGATCGTCACAACTATAAGGTCGGCGTTGTCGCTGTTGGCGATGGCCGGCAGCTCGTACCAGATCTGGTAGGGGTCAAGCCACCAGGCGCCGGGGTAGTTGCCGGTCTCATGGACGATGCCCCACTGCGGGTTGCCCTGCTGCAGCAGATGAGTGGCCGTGTCGAAGTAGGGGGGCGCCACGGCGAAGTACGACAGTTGCTTGGTGTAGTCGAAACTGTAGGGGTAGAACGCGTTGCCCTCGGCCGCCAACGCACCCTCCAGCAGCCCGGCACGCCCCAAGGCGAGCATGCCCTTCATCAGCGCCTCGACCGGGCCGTAGTCTCCCGCCGGCAGTTGCACCGTCCCACCGCTCACCTTCGCCTTGCCTAGCGCCCCGTTGTAGCTGTTCAGCCAGGTCTGCTGCTGCGCCGGCGAAGCCGCCTTGAACTCCTGTAGGGGTGCGGCATAGGCGGGGTTGATCTCGGCGACCCGGGCCAGCGGCGCCAGAACCAGGTCCTTCTGCGGATTGATGGGATCCGTTACGCCGAACCATGTTGCCGGGGCGATCGGCCCGAGGTGCTGGGCCGCCGAGTCGTTGTTCTGGTAGGGCGGTCCGTAGTCAGCCAGAGCCGAGCTCTCGTTACCGAGGAGGATGCCGACCGTCGCCTTCAGGTAGTTTATGGGCTGCGCCGTGGCGACGTTCTGGCCATTGACTGTCGGGTAGTCGGGCGAGCCGAGCGTAGCAGCGAGCGCGAACACTACGACGGCGGCGAACACGAACACGATGAGGCCTTCACGCAGCAGGTCGTAGGGCTTGAGCGGAATGCCGCGCAGGTTCTCGCGGCTGCGACGGCCGAAACCGGTGGGCTCGTCTGCCGCCGTCGAGTCGCCGTCTGTGGCCTCACCGCCGGCCTGGGCTGTGCCGCTCCCACCTTGGCCCGTCTCGCCAGGCGTTTCAACTGTTCTCGCCTGGTCGGGATAGGGCCGCACCGGGCTGTCGCGGCGGATGAGGAAGATGTGCAACGCCAGAAAGGCCGCGAGGGCCACGGGCAGCGCCGCGATATGCAGTGTGAGGACCTGTCCCGTGTTCATCGTATTGAAGAACGCGCCGATGCCGGCGGCATTCATGGCGTCCTTGGCCTGTGTGGCGATCCACTGGGAGTCCCAGTTGCTCTGCAGCAGAAAGCCCGTGAGGCCGGTGAAGATGGCGAGGCCGAGCAGCACGCTGCCGACGACCCAGGTGAGCCAGCGGCCGTCGCGCCAGGCGCCGAGGAAGAACTTGGTGGCGAAGTGCAGGATGAGGCCGACGAAGAAGAGCTGCACGCTCCAGAAGTGCACTGAGTTGGTGAAGCCGCCGACGCGGTTGCTGTGGTACCACGATGGCCCGCCCAGCGTGAGCACCACGCCGGAGATCACAATCCATCCGAGAGCGATGAGGGCGGTCGCTCCAAACAGGTAGACCACCGAGTTCACATAGACGGGCATGCGGGTCGGTAGGGCGTCCTCAAGGGTCAGATTCAGCTGCAGGTATCGCTGGGCGTCGCGCGTCAGGTTCATCGCGTCAGTCCCCACCTTCGATGAAGAGAGGCAGTCGCGCGACGGCACCCACCGCGAACGCGACGATGATGACGATCCAGAAGATGAGATTGGGGTAGGCGACCGTGAATGGAACCTTGAGCAGCGTGAAGAAGAAGTGAGGGACTGCGGGGAGCAGTTCTGGCGGCAGCGGATTCATCGGGCAAAACCTCCCTCCGCGTTGAATTGTGGGGGCGACGTCGACAGCAATCTAGCAGAGAGCTCGGCGCCGGGAGCGTTGCGATCCGTTCTACGCTGTGAGCCTTCCACTCAGCCGCGCCGAGGATCACTGTCGAGCGCCAGCTCGAGGAAACGCTGCGCCGCCGCAGCAAGCGGGCCCAGTCGGTGAGCGAGCACGACGCGGCGGCTGATCGCCGGACGTGGGATAGCCACCAAAGCGCCAAGTCGGGCCGCCTCGCGAGCCAGGGGCTCGGGCACGAGCGCAGCACCGGCGCCGGGCCGACCAGCGCTTCCCCGGCCGCGGTTAGACGCACGCCTCGTCCGAGGCGGTAGAGCAGCACAACACCAAGCTCGTCCTCGAGCTCCTTCACGGCTAGCGAGAGCGCCGGCTGGGAGACGAAGATCGCCTTCGCAGCGCTGGTGAAGCCACCGTGGTCGACGACCGCCAGCAGAAACGAGAGACGGCGCAGGTCCATTTGAGAATCATATATATCCTATCATTCACCGGTATTCGACTTATGGGAAGTTCGGGCCGACGATAGATGTGATGAGCGGCCGTGTAGAGCACAGTAGAGAAGACAGCCCCAGGCTGACCTGCAAGTCTGGGACGGTGGCGCTGGCCGCGACCGGCGGCTCCCAGTGAACGCCCTCGACTTCACGGCGGTCGTGTTCGCGGGCTCCGTCTTCGCGGGCTTCCTGGGCTCCCTCACGGGCCTTGGTGGCGGGGTGGTGATCGTGCCGCTGCTCACGATCGCGCTGGGCGTCGATGTGCACTACGCAATCGGTGCCTCACTCGTCTCAGTCATCGCCACGTCCTCGGGTTCGGCGGCCGCCTACCTCAAGGAAGGCTTCACGAACATGCGCGTGGGCATCTTCCTCGAGGTGGCGACGACGTCAGGCGCCATCGTCGGAGCCAGCGTCGCGGCCCGGCTGCCCGGCTCCGTCATCGAGGTCGTCTTCGGCGCTGTGCTGCTCATCTCGGTCTACCTGACGCTGGCCTTGCGAGAGCCGCCGTCCGATGAGGCGTCGGCGTCCGGCGGCGACGCGCTCGCTCGTCGCTTGCGCCTCGCCGGCAGGCACCCGACAGCGGACGGCGAGGTCGCCTACGCGCCGCGCCGCGTGCCGCTGGGCTTCGCCGTCATGGGGGCCGCAGGCACGCTCTCGGGCTTGCTCGGCATCGGCTCTGGCGCGGTCAAGGTGCTGGCCCTCGATCAGGCCATGCGCCTGCCCTTCAAGGTCTCGACCACCACGAGCAACTTCATGATCGGGGTCACCGCCGCCGCCAGCGCCGGGGTCTACCTGCGGCGCGGCTTCATCACACCCACGCTGGCCATGCCGGTGATGCTCGGCGTGCTTGCCGGCTCGCTGCTCGGGGCGCGGATCCTCCTGGGCGCACGGGTACGCTCGTTGCGCGTGGTCTTCGCCGTCGCGATCCTGGCGCTCGGCGTCGAGATGATCGTCGGGGGGCTGCACCTATGAGCCGGCGCGGTGATCAGGGCCGCTGGCGCGACCGCGCGGTGGAGTCGACGATGGGGACCCTGCTGCGGTTGGGCGTCGCCCTGTCGGCAGGGCTCGTCGCCGCGGGGGGCGTGGCGTACCTTCTGCAGCATTGGGACCACCCGACCAGCTATCGCTCCTTCGCCGTTACTGCGGCATCCTTCACGACGCTCTCGGCAATCCTGCGCGGCGTCGTGGCGCTTGATCCGGCGGCGCTCATCGGCCTGGGGCTCGTCGTGCTCGTGCTCACGCCCGTGGCACGAGTCGTCTTCGCCCTGCTAGCCTTCGCCGAGCAGCGCGACCGGCTTTACGTGATCTTCAGCCTGATCGTCTTGTGCGTGCTCTTCATCGGCCTGACCGGCCACTCGCTCTGAGCACCTCGAGACGGTGCGCGCCCTCGTCTCTTCTCCCCTGCCGCCCGAGCCGCCGTTCGACCTTGGCGGCCCACCGCAGCCGCTCCTCGAGCGCGCGCCTCATCCACGCAAGCGCACGCGGAAGTGGGGGCAGCAGTCGCGACGCCGGCAACGGCGGCCGAACCTCGGCAGGTCGCCGTGCCGGGTATGTTCGTCCTGCTGGCGCCGTGCTGGCGGCAGGGGTAGGCATCTCACTGAAAGGAACACGATGAGCAAGCCGCAGGGATCAGCCGAGCTTCTTGATCTGCTGAACGGGGCCATCGCCCGCGAGCTGCAGGTCTCCATTCAGTACGTCTGGCAACACGTCCTCTGGAGCGGAGTGGAGGGGTACGCCGTGAAGGACGAGCTGAGGTCGATCGGAATCGCCGAGATGAAGCACGCCGAAGCGATCGCCGAGCGGCTCGCCTATCTCGGCGGTACGCCGACGACCAAGCCGCAGCCAATCTTCGTCGGCGACACCCTCAAGGAGATGATCGCCCGGGATGCCGTCGACGAGGAGGGCGCGATCGCCCTGTATGGCGAGATCGTGGCCAGGTCCGGCGACGAGGGCGACATCGTGACGCAGGAGCTCTTCAAGGGCATCTTGGCCGACGAGGAGAAGCACCACGACACGTTCACGAGCATCCTCGAGGGGATGTGACGCCGACGCTTCTCTGCGTGGCTGGCGTCGCATCTGCCGAAGCTGACCTTATCGTAGGGCAGCCAACGGCTCCTTATCTCCGTGCGGCGGGTTCGCCCCCGTCGGCCCGCGCAAGCAGGAAGGCGGCGTGCGCCTCGCGGTGCAGCCGGGCGCTGTTGCGGTAGGCGAGGTTGGTGACCAGATTCCTGAGCGGCTGGCGGCGCCCCCATAGATCGCCTCCCACGCGCCGCATGATCCCCGGCAAGGAGTAGAAGTCGCGATTGCACGTATCCACTTCTGCAATGATCTCGTCCGTGGAGAGCTGTGCGTAACGGGCCACCGGGTAGGTCAGCGTGTAGTGTCTCCAGTCGTGCGGGAAGTCGTCGAGCAGGATGCGGTCCTCCGCCTGCATCTGGTCCCACAGGCGAGTGCCGGGTAGCGGCGTTAGAACGAGCGCGTTCAGCGCGTCCACCCCGTAGCGGCCGGCCGCCGCGGCGATGCGTCCGCCGATGCCTGGTCCGTCGACGTCGAGTCCGATGACGAAGGAGCCCACCACCAGGATCCCGTGTCGCTGGATGCGCTGCACCGAGGCGTGGAGGTCGCGGCCGCCGAGCAGGTTGAACTTCTTGCCGAGCTCGCGCAGCCCCTCCGGCGCAGGCGACTCAAAGCCTATGAAGACGCCTCTGCACCCGGCCCGGGTGGCCAGCGTCATGAGCTCCTCGTCATCGGCGAAGTTGATGGTGACCTGAGCGATCCACTGCTTGCGCAGCTGCGCCTCCGCGATGGCGCGGAACAGCTCCTTGGCGCGCAAGACGTGTTCGGGCCGCGTGCCGATCAGGTTGTCGTCCACCACCAGCACGCCCTTCTCGCGGATCAGGCGCAGCTCCCGCACGACGTCCGCGATGGGCCGCTGCCGGTAGCGGGCGCCGCTCACCGCCGTCACGCTGCAGAAGCTGCAGCTGAGGGGACAGCCGCGCGTAGTCTGGATGGCGCCTAGGGCATAGCCCTTGGGCAGCAGATCATGACGTGCCGGCGGAAGGTCGCTCAGCTCACAGCGGCCACCGTCGTAGCGGCGCTTCAGGTCGCCGCGGCGGGCGTCGTCCAGGACCTGCAGCCAGACGGCTTCGGCCTCCCCGGTGACCACCGCGTCGACGCGCTCTGCGACCTCGTCGGTGCAGGTGGTCGCGTGAATGCCGCCCATGACGACGGGCACGCCGAGTCGCCGGAAGTGGGCGGCCACCTCGTAGGCGCGGTTCGCCTGCGAGGTGAAGGCGGTGATGCCGACCAGGTCAGGGCGCGGCATGGCCCCGCAGCCCGGCACGCCGCGGTTTTCGTCGGTGATCGAGATGTCCCACTCGGGCGGCGTCAAGCCAGCGAGAACCATGAGGCCGAGCGGCTTCCACACGCGGTAGCGGTTCCAGCGATTCTCCCTGAGGCGGACGATGCTGACGAGCGGGTTGGACGGGTTGATCAGCAGCAGGCGCACGACGCGCTCGTACTCAGAGCTAGAATCACGGTTTCCACCCATCGGTAAGCCCGCCGGCGCTCAGGAGGAGCCCCGCGCGGGGTGCAGACCCATCTTACTCGCTGCGTTGGCGCTCCGACCGGGGTATGCCTGGCCGAAACTCAAAGTTCCGGCAAGCTCGGGTGCACGATCCTCGGCGGCAGCGAGCGGTCAGTGTCGACGAACCGGATTGGATGGGCGAGCGCCGGAGATGCCCCCATCTGCTCGCTCCCTCAAGACGCGCACGGCGTGAAGCGCCGCCACTTGACCTTCGCCCACAGCCTTGGCTATCTGATATGGCTCCCCGGTGCAGTCCCCCGCGGCGAAGACCCCGGGCACGCCGGTCTCCATGTATCTGTTGACGGTCACGTGGCGGCCGTCGGAGGCCAGGCCTTCGAGAAGAGAACGTGGAGAGACGCTGTCTTTGTAGATGAACACCGCGTCGACCTGCAAGTCCTCGCCGGGCAGCGACACCAGGACGTGACCATCCACCCGCACTAGCCGTGTCGGTCGAGCTTCCGGCAGCACTCGCACACCCTCCGGGAGGCGATAGTCTCCCTCGTAGAGCGGCAGATAGGTGACGTCGACTCCGTAGTCCTCGGCAAGAGCCGATGCCTCCTTCTCACCCTGCGGGGTGTAGCTGATGAACGCCCCTCGGCGCCCCGCGAACAGCCTGCCGTCGCAGGTCACGCAGTAGCTCACCCCCTGACCCACGAGTTCCTCTTCACCATCGATCTCAGCGTGGCGGTACACGCCAGTGGCGAGCACCACGGCGCCGGCGTGGTAGACCTCCCGCTCGCTGAAGACGACGAGCTCGCCTGCGGCGCGGATGATCTTTGACACCTTCTCCCTGATGAGGGGCACGTCGAACTCTTCGAGGTGGCGCAGGAATGCCGCCGCCAGTTCCTCTCCACTCGCGTCGTTGAACCCGGGGTAGTTTGGGATCGAGTGCGCCTTGCGAATACGCTCGAACGGTGCTCGCCCACCCATCACGGCCACGGTGCGCTTGCGGTTAGCCACGTTGATGGCCGCCGAGATACCTGCCGGCCCCGGTCCTACTACGATCACGTCATATTCTGGCGACTTGGTCGCGGGCTCCCGCACGTGTTCCCTTCCGCTATCCCGAGCCCCGTGGTCGGGGCTCGCCTGAACGGGAAATACCCCCGGCGGGCATCTCCGAAAACGGGCGCATCGGTTGGCTCGTTCCCTGCTACCATGGCGCGATTGATCATGCGCACCCTCGTCCCGGAGCCACGGCCACCCGTGCGCGGCAACGCGACCTGCGCCTTCCGACGCGATAGGATTTGCTCAGTGCCGCCCGGCCTACGGCCTCCGCTCGGGGCGGCACCCCCGCGAGGACGAGATGAAGATCCGACTCATAGAACCTGAACCACCCAGCGTCCACTTGATGTCGCCGTGGCGCTACCCGCGGCTGGGCCTGCCGATGATCGGCGCCGCCCTCGTGGCCGCCGGGCACGAGGTGCGCATCTACTGTGCGAACCTGGCGCCCGTCGACTGGCACGATGTGTATGCAGCCGACCTCGTAGGGCTCTCAACGACTACGTCCACGGCACCGGCCGCCTACCAGATGGCCGACGACCTGCGCGCGCATGGCATTGCGGTGGTCATCGGTGGCTCGCACGTAACCTTCATGGCCGATGAGGCGCTGGAGCACGCCGACTACGTGGCTCGCGGCGAAGGTGGCGAGCAGCTCATGCTCGAGCTCATCGAGGCGCTGCAAGGCGAGCGGGATCTCGATACTGTCGGCGGTCTGTCGTTCGTGCACGGCGGCCACCCAGTGCACAACGACCCACGTGAGCGCTGCGCCAACCTCGACGATCTGCCCGTGCCCGATCTGACCCTGATCGTCGGGCACCAGCGCATGCGCTCTACCCCGATCATGACGAGCTGGGGCTGCCCCTTCGCCTGCAGCTTCTGCTCGGTCACGGCGATGTTCGGACGCAAGTACCGCTTTCGCAGCGCCGAAAGCGTGATCGCCGAGATCGCCGACAAGCGGCCGCAACACATCTTCTTCTACGACGACAACTTCGCCGCCGACGTAGAGCGGCTCAAACACCTGCTGCGCATGATGATCGATCGCGAGCTCGTGGTACCGTGGCAGGCCCAGGTGCGCACCGACGTCGTCCGCCACGCGGAGCTCCTCGACCTCATGAAGCGCGCCGGCTGCCAGACTCTGGCGCTTGGGCTGGAGTCGGTCGACCAGGCGACACTCGACGCCTACCACAAGTCGCAGACGGTCGCCGACATCGTGAGTGCTATTCACGCGCTCCACGAGAGCGGCATCCGGGTTCACGGCATGTTCGTTCTGGGAGCAGACACCGACGACTGCGGCACCGTCCGCGACACGGTGGCGTTCGCCCTCGAGCACCACATCGATACGCTCATGCTGAACATTCTCACGCCGGCCCCAGGGACCCGTTGGTTCGCCGAGATGAACGAACAGGGCCGCATCTTCGACAAGCGCTGGCACCTCTACGACGGCCAGCACGTGGTTATCGAGCCGCTACGCATGGCGCCGGCCGAGTTGCAGGCCGAGGTGCTCAAGGCCTATGCCCGCTTCTACTCCCTCAGTCAGTGGCTCAGCCACCTCGTCAAGTTCCACCTCCTGAGCTTCCGCGATCACGCGTGGTGCTGGTGGTTCGCGCGGCACTGGGCTCGGGACCGGCACAACCGGCAGTACCTGAAGAACCTCGCTCGGCTGGGGAAATCCCCTGAGTCACCGCGGCGGTCCGTGGTGGTCTGAGCACTGAGGGGCGCATCGTCCGCGGGAACACGAAGACATCATCTGGGACACCCCTCTACTCGAGCACGACGAACGCGTCGGCCGTAAGCTCGTACTCCTCGTCCTCGTTGAGATCGTGCACACGGATGCGCTCGAGCTCGCCCTCGCCGAGCAGCTCCAGTGGCTGCGCCTCGGACAGCACTTTGACGTCGCTCAGCCGCAGAGCCGAGCGTACCGCAGGGCTCACGCTCGGCTCCTTGCCAGTGGTTATCAGCACGACGCGGCTCGTGTGGTCGGTGAGGTCGATCGCGAGCTGCGCGGCACGGTCGCCGGAGTCGAGCACCACGACGCGCTGGTCGGCGAGCTCACTCAAGTCGTCGACCTTGCGGTAGAGACCCTTGCCGTCGTAGACGTCCAGGTGCGCGATCTCGACCTCGGCGACGGCCGCCGGGATGGGGTGGCAGGCGGTGCCACCCGGCGTCTTGATCGCATCCTCGGGCTTCACGCCCTCGCGCCAGTTCTTGATCGCCTCATGCAGCGCGTCGGCGGCCAGGTTGCTGCAGTGCATCTTGATCGGCGGCAGCCCCTCGAGTGCGTCGGCCACGTCGTTGCGGGTCACCCTGAGCGCCTCGTCGAGCTTCATTCCCAGGACCAGCTCGGTGATCATGCTCGAGGTTGCCACTGCAGACCCGCAGCCGAAGGTCTGAAACTTGATCTGCTTGATGCGGTCGTCGGCGACCTCGATGTAGATGTCCATGAGGTCGCCGCAGACGGGGTTGCCCACGCGTCCGACGGCGACGTTTGGGCCTTCAAGCGTACCCACATTGCGCGGGTTGCGAAAGTGATCGAGGGTCTTATCGGTGTACTGCGTCGATTTCATCGCTGTGACCTTTCGGATCAGGTGGCCGCGGGAGCCTTAGTCTTGTAGAGAGGGGAGAGCGCGCGCAGGCGAGCGACCACGGCGGGGAGGACGGCCATGATGCGGTCGACGTCCTCCTGCCTGCTCCAACGCCCGAACGTGAACTCGAGCGAGCCGTGCGCCTCCTCGTGCAACAGACCGCACGAGATGAGCGTGTGCGAAGGCTCCAGTGTCTTGGAGCTGCAGGCCGAGCCGGTCGAGGCGGCAATGCCTCCGTCGCGCAGCGACAGCACCATCGCTTCTCCCTCGACCCCGGCGAAGCGGAAATGGGCGTTGTTGGGCAGCCGCTGCTCGGGGTGGCCGTTCAGGTGCGAGTCGGGGATCTCGGCCAGCACCCGCTTGACGAGCCGGTCGCGGATCGCCGCGATGCGCTGCACCTCAGAGCCCATCTCGGCGACCAGGATCTCTGCCGCCGCGGCCATGCCGGCGATGCTCGCGAGATCTTCACTGCCGGAACGCAAGCCGCGCTCCTGGCCACCGCCCATGAGCACCGGCGCGACCTGCACGCCCTGGCGCACATAGAGGGCGCCGAGACCGCGCGGACCATAGAGATCGTTGCTGGACAGGCTGAGCAGGTCGACCGACACCGCACTCGTGTCGATGGGCACCACGCCCTCGGCGGCGACTGCGTCGCTGTGCAGGGCGATGCCGGTGCCATGGAGCATCTCCGCGATCTCGGCGATCGGCTGCACGGTGCCGATCTCGCTGCTCGCCCACTGCACCGAGACGAGGATGGTTCGGTCGGTGATACGGGCGCGCAGCTTCTTGGGCGAGACTCGCCCGTAGAGGTCGATCGGTACGCGCGACACGCGAAAGCCGTTCTTCTCAAGGTACTTGGCGATGTTGAGAAGGCTGATGTGCTCGGCCTCGCTGATGATTATGTGGTCGCCTTTGCGCCGGTTGCGCAACGCGTAGCCGATGACCCCCAGGTTGCTGGCCTCGGTGGCGCCGCCGGTGAAGACGATCTCGCGCGGCTCCGCGCCGAAGAACGCGGCGACCTTGCCGCGCGCCTCCTCCAGCGCCGCCGTTGCCACGTCGCCCACGCCGTGCAGCGAAGCGGCGTTGCCGAACTTCTCGGTGAAGTACGGCAGCATCGCCAGCACGACGCGCGCGTCCACGGGCTTGGCGCTCTGGTAGTCGGCGTAGACGACGGTGTCGCGGGCGAGCGCCTCACCGGGATCGGTCAGGTCGAGAGCCCGTGCCGGGGTAGGGGTCATTGCGCCTGCCTCAGAACCACATGGTGGCGTCGGCGTCGAGGGCCAGATCGTTCAGCGTGGCTGCGCCCACGATCTTGACGCCGTCGATGAGCTCGACCGTCTCCCAGCCGAGCATCTGCTTGGAGGCCTCGCAAACGTAAACGGTGATGCCCATGTCGAGAGTCTTCTTGAGCATCTCCGCCACGCTCGGGAAGCTGCCGAGCTGGAGCTTCTCGGCCTCGCCCGGCTTGAGGATCATGAGCCCCATGCCCAGGTAGTAGACGGCTGCGTCCAGGCCCATGGCCTTGGCGCTCTGGGCGAGCACGAGCGGCGAGTACTGGCGCTCGGGCAGGTTGCTGGTCTGGACGTAGAGGATATTCTGGCTGTCTGCCATGGTCGTCCTTTCCCTCACTTGAGGCGGCGCAGCAGGATGCGGAGCTGCCCGCCTTCGTTGTGCACGGCGACCACTTCGTGGCCGGCGCGCTTGGCGAAGCGCGTAAGGTCCTCCTCGGCGGCAGGGTCGTCGCTGAACACCTCGAGCACCTCACCCACCTCGATGGTGTCGATTGCCTCCCTGGTCTGAAACAACGGCTCGGGGCAGTACAGACCGAGGCAGTCCAGGGTCCGGCTCACATCGGTGTCGTCGGGCATCGGTTTCCTTTCCTGGCCGCGGAGGCCACCTCCGCGTGCCAGTAGTTACCATACCCAACCGCACCAATCGGGATTCATCGCCTGGCCTGACCGCACATGCCGGTCCGTCGCGCGCGCCCAGTCGCTGGTGGGCTCAGGCCTGAAGGACGGCCTCGACCTCGAGCGTGACACGGTCACTGCGGGGTCAACCGTGTCGATTGTTGTAGTAGCACAGATGGGAACCGTAGGGGCAGGTGTCTGAAAGGAAGCATGAGAAGAGTCACAACCCAGCTTGTCATCGCCACCCTGATCACGGTCGCCTTCGTCCTGACGGCCCTGAGTGGCCTCGTTCTGTTCATGCCGGGACGGCTCCTTCCGGCCCTTGGGATCTCACTGTTGATGTGGCGCACCATCCATGAGTGGAGCGCTCTCGTGCTGACGGCGGCCGTGGTGGCGCACCTCGTCTTGCAGAGGCGTCGCGCCGTCGAGATGGTCGCTCGCCTGGTTCGCCCGGTCGGGCCGGGTCGCACCACCTCGCCGCTGCCCAGTCGATCGCAGGTCGCCGCAGAGCGAGTCGCTCCGGCTTCCGCCGATCAGCCACGTCCGCGATTCAACCGGCGCTGGTTCCTGGTTCTTGCGGCTGGCGCCGTGGCGGCCGTGATCGCCACCCTTGGCCTCGATCACGCCGGCTCGCGCTCCGCCTTCCCCGTCCTCAACGTCGAGAGCGAGCCGCCGCCTGTGACCGCGGCAAGCTGGGTGGTTGTGATCGATGGCCTCGTGGACAGCCCGCAGCGCTTCGAGCGCACCGCTTGGCTTGCCCTGCCGCATACGCAAGAGACACGCGACTTCCACTGCGTCGAGGGCTGGAGCGTCAGCAATCTGGGATGGAAGGGTGTGCGCGTCGCCGATCTACTCAGCCTGGCCAAGCCACAGCCCGAGGGAGAGTTCGTCACCTTCCATGCCTACGGCGGCACCTATTCAGACAGTCTCGCCCTGAACGAGGCCAAGGCGCCCGAAACCCTGCTCGCCGACTCCCTTGATGGCGGACCATTGCCAGCGGCTCATGGGGGCCCGCTGCGCCTGGTCATCCCCTCTCAGCTCGGCTACAAGAACGTCAAGTGGGTCGTGCGTCTCGAGGTGACCGCGGCGCGGGCCGAGGGCTACTGGGAGGCCCAAGGCGGTTACCCAGTCGAGGCGCCCGTGGGCGGAGTGCCACGGCAACGACGTGTTCGGCCTTGATCTTAGCCTTGCCATGAGGATGATGCCCAGGCGCAGATTGTTGATCCTCGACAGTCTTCTCATATTTCAGGGGCTCACTCTTGAAGAACGTTGACACGGTAGGCTGAATCGATCGACGCGCAGCAAGCCGAGATCGATCGAGGTCGCATGACCACCGACGATCTCGCTCACCAGCCGTCCGGTGATGGGCCCGTACATGATGCCGTTCATGTTGTGACCGGTGGCCACCACGACGTTGTCGTATGCACCCGCACGACCGATGATGGGCAGCCCGTCGGGCGTCATCGGCCGTAGGCCGCGCCATACCTCCCTGGGCTCCGCCTTCTCGGCACCGGCGAAGAAGCGCCCCGCACTCTCGCGTATGCCGGCAAGGCGGTTCGTGAGCACCCGATCGTTCATGCCCGAGAGTTCCAGCGTGCCGGCGAAACGCAGACGGTCCCCGAGGGGGGTCACGCAAGCGTGTCCCTCGGGGAGATACATGGCCATGTCATCGGGCACGCCATCAGGGAGCGGTACCGTAATGCTGTAGCCCTTGGCGGGCTGCAACGGCAGTGCCATCCCTAGGGCGCGCGCGAGGCGTGCGGACCACACTCCGGCGGCCAGCACGACAGTCTCCGGCTGCAGCATGCCGCGCGTGGTCATAACCCCGGTAACCCGGCGGGCAGTCTTCGTGAAGCCCAGAGCCTCCGTCGCCGTCAACACGGCGGCGCCCTCATCAGCCGCCAGGCGAGCGAGCCCGCGCGTCAGCCGGCGGGGGTCGACGTGCCCGTCCTCGGGAGTGAAAGCTCCGCCCACCACCTCGGGCTGGGCGGCGGGCACTCGCTCATGCACGGCGGCTGCGTCGAGGATCTCGGTCCTGACACCGAACATCGCCTCCAATGAGACCGCCACGTCGGCAGCGCCCTGCAGGCGTTCCTGGGTGAGATACAGGCTGAGGATTCCGGTGGGACGGTAGCCGGCATCGAGGGTGCCCAGCGCGTCGAGCTCGCCGAACGCTTTGAGACCCCCGATACCAAGACTCCGCAACACCGGCATGCCACGCCTCACCCGACTCTCGCGGGAGGCCGCGACGAAGCCCAACAGCCAGCGAGCCAGGGCTGGGCTCGGTCGGGGTTTGATGAAGAGTGGGCTGGAACTGTCGAGGAGCCACTTGAATCCTTGCCCGAGCACGCCCGGCGAGGGCAATGGGTACGGATCACTGGGCATGACGAGGCCGGCATTAGCGTAGCTGCTTGCGCCTACCGGGCAGATTGCGTCCTCGCGCTCGATGAGCGTGACTTGCTTGCCATCACGCGAGAGATAGTAGGCACAGGAGGCACCGACGATGCCACCGCCGATCACGAGGACCTCAACGTCTGCGCTCACCTCACGGCTCCTTCGGTCCGAAATGGCACTATGTAGCTGTCACCTGTCTTCAACCGTTGGTCTGCAGCCCAATGCGCCGCCCTCGTGCATCCTATCTCCCAGCTACGTCGACCGGCGCTCGATAGTTGATCCGGACGAGCGCGAGGGTGTCACAAGTTATGAAGACCTCAACCCGCCCTGTCACGTGCCCCCGGTGCAGCCCTTCTGCCGGCGCCGCCGACTCATCGCCGACAGGCTCCGGGCGCCAGTCGTGCCAGCTCCTCACACCCTAGGCGGCCACGCCGTCACGCCCTCCGCGCTCCACGGGCCGGGTGCGCACCTGGTTGGGCGACGCGCGCCGATTCTCGAAGGAAGTGACGTTGGCGACCGTCGTGGCGGCGATCTGCTCCAGCGCCTCGCGCGTGAAGAACCCCTGGTGGCTCGTGACGATGACGTTGGGGAAGGTGAGCAAACGCGAGAGCGTGTCATCCTCGATCAAGCGCGTCGAGTAGTCCTCGTAGAAGAAGCGCGCCTCCTCTTCGTAGACGTCGAGGCCAAGGTAGCCGATTCTCCCCGACTTGAGCGCCGCGATCACGGCGTTCGTGTCGATGAGCCCCCCGCGGCTGGTGTTGATCAGCATGGCGCCGGGCTTCATCGCCGCGATGGTGCGTCGGTCGATGAGGTGGTGCGTCGCGCTCGTCAGCGGACAGTGGAGGCTCACGACGTCGGCCTCCCCCAGCAGCTCGCGCAAGGCGATGTATTCCACGCCGCGCTCTCGCAGGCCGGCGTTCGGGACCGGATCGTAGGCCAGGACGCGGCAGCCGAAACCGGCGCGCAGCGTCTCCGCGACGAGGCTACCGATCTTGCCGGTGCCGATGATACCCGCGCTCTTCCCGTGCAGGTCGAAGCCCTGGAGCCCGTCGAGAGAGAAGTTGCCCTCACGCACATGCGCATGGGCACGGGAGAGATGGCGGTTGAGTGCCAGGATGAGGGCGATGGTGAATTCCGCCACGGCGTAGGGCGAGTAGTCCGGCACGTGCATCACGGTCATGCCGAGCTCGCCGGCGGCCGACAGGTCGACGTTGTTGAAGCCTGCCGAGCGCAGGGCGATGAGGCGCGTGCCGTGCACGGCCAGGCTCGCCAGCACGCGCGCGCCGAGATCGTCGTTCACGAACGCGCAGACGCCAGGGAATCCGTGGCCGAGTGAGGCCGTGGCTTCTTCGAGGCGCGCCTCGAAGAAGACGAGCTCATGCCCCCGCCGCTCGCGCTCATTCACGCTGGAGAGGAACTGTCTGTCGTAGGGCTTGGTGCTGAAGACGGCGAGTCTCACGAGGAGCGGAGCTCCCGGAAGTCGGCATGATGGTACGGCTTTCGTATGCCCGCTCGGCAGACGAGCGACACACCGCTTGCGAGCTCGCCTCACCCGCCCGTCAGAGCGGTCTTGAGTAGCCCCGCGTACCTGACGTGACCCTTCGCCGCAGCCTCGGCGGAGGGCCATGGTTCCCGGCCGGCAACGATGGCGCCGCGCAGGATCCCAACGTCTGCGGTGTCGCGCAGCAGTGTGGCGCCGACCATGACGCCGCCACGCAGCAGCAGCCTGCGATATACGCCGCGAGGCTCATCGAGGTGGATGACCTCGCGCAGGCCGTCGCCTTCCCGGCTTCTGTTGATGCCGATGGACGCCACCTGCACCCCGAACAGGGTGGTGATGTTCTCGGCCACCGAACCCGCGAAGGTCAGCGTCTCGCCGGCCATGTTGGCGCCGGCGGCGGTGCCCTGCTCGCAAGCGTCGATCCAGTTCGCCACGAGCTCGACCGCGCCGCTCACCCTGTTGCGGCCCTGAGCAACGTCCCCGGCGGCCCAGACGTTCTCGATGCCGGCGCGCAGGTGGTCGTCGATCAGTATGCCGTCGTCGACGGCGATCTGTGTGCCGTCGACGAACGAGATGTTGGGAGTGACGCCCTTTCCTGCGACAAGCAGGTCGGCCTGGAGCTCCGCGCCGGAGTCGAGGCAGACGCGATAGCCCCCGTTTGCCCTGGCGATCGCGGTGACGTTGGCGCCGAACAGGAACTCGATGTTGGCGGAACGCTCGATGTGCTCTCGCAGCAGCCCGGCGCAGGTCGCGTCGATATTCTGCGAGAGGATCTGGCGAGAGGCCACAACACACGTCACCCTCAGGTCGGGACGGGCGACGGCGCCGGCCACCTGCATGCTAACAAGGCCGGCGCCCATCATCACGACATGATTGGCGCCCAGGGCCACCTGGTGGATACGGCGCGCGTCTTCGATCGTACGAAGGTAGTGGATGTCGGCGGCGATCGCGGGGTCAAGGCCGATCACCCGCTTCGCCGAGGCGCCGGTCGCGATCAGCAGCTTGTCGTACGCGAGCCGCGTGCCGTCGTCAAGGGTCACACGCTGAGCGGCGGTATCGAGGTCAACGGCAGCCGTGCCGAAGTGGCACGAGATCCCGCGCTCGCGATAGTAGCCGACGTCGCAGAAGTAGAGCGCCGACTCTGGCATCTCGCCGCTCAGGTAGTGGGTGGTCAGGACCGGCGAATACGCCGTGCAGTCCTCATTGGAGACCATGGTGATCGGCTGCTCGCCGCCGTGGTCGCGGATCGCATTCACGGCGGCGATCGCGGCGGCGCTGTTGCCGAGGATCAGGATGCGTTCGGACATCACTCTCCGCCCCCGTGTCGAAGTCGCTGTGTCTCCAGGCTTGTCGTCAACGCTCGCGCCATTCGTCACCCGCCCGCCACCATCGGAAAGATCGAGACTTCGTCGTCCTCCTCGAGCGGCGTGTCCAGCCTCTGCAGGAAGAGCACGTTGCGCCCGTTGACGAGGATGATGATCGCACCGCTGAGCTCGGTGCCCGAGAACACGGCGCGCCGGAACGACATGCCGTAGCGACCCGCAAGCGCCGTGAGCAGCTCGCGGAGGTCTGCGGGCGCCTCGTCGATGCGGCGCTCCGCCTCGCCAGTGTAGTCCCTGATGGTCGCGAAGTACTTGACCGTCATGCCTTGGGCCCCGTGAAGCGGGGCACCAGGCGGCTCACGCCGCCCGGCGCCGACGTCTTCTCTCACTAGAGGGCCAGTTCCTTGAGCTTGGCCTTGGTCGGCACGCCGCTCTCGTCCCAGCCGCGGAGCTGGTAGTACTCGGGCAGCATCTCGTCCAGGCGGCTCACTTCACCCTTGGACGGGCCGGTCTTGATGGGCTCTTTGAGAAGGCGGACCGGCAGCGTGTCGTCGGCCGTCGTGTAGCCCTGCTTGAAGTTCCAGAGGCGCTCCTGGTTCCAGATGCGCTCGCCGATCTTGAGGAACTCGTCGAGCGAGTACTCCACGCCGGTGGCCGCCGAGAGCATCTCCGCCAGCTCGGCACCGCCGATGCCGAACGTCGAGAAGAGACAGGCGCCCGCGGAGTCGAGTGCCGCGGTGAGGTTCTGGAAGAGGATGTCGAGCCCGGCCTTGCCCTCGGTGACGTGCGGGTCCATCACAGCGCCGTTCTGCAGCACCTCGATGGCGATGGTGTAGCCACGCACGTGGCAGCCGCCGCGGTTGCCGGTAGCGTAGTTCAGGCCGATCCCCTGCACGCCGCGCGGGTCGTAGGCGGGCATCTCCTGCTTCTTCACGGTCATCGAATACTCGGGGTGACCGTAGCTCTCCGCCAGGCGATACGAGCCCTGAGCCAGTCTGACGCCGAAGCCTTCCCCCTCGCCCGCCTTGCGAACCATCTCCACGATGGCCGGCGTGCTGCCGAAGTGCAGGTCAACGCCGTCGGTATCCTTGGTGGTGATGATCCCGCGCTCGAAGAGCTCCATCGCGCAGGCGATGGTCGAGCCCATTGAGATGGTGTCCAGGCCGTACTCGTTGCAGAGGTAGTTGGCCTTGGTGATGGCGTCGAGGTTGTCTATGCCGCAGTCGGCGCCGAACGCCCACGCCGTCTCGTACTCCGGGCCTTCGCCGAAGCCCTCGTAGCCCGGCGCGTCGACTTTCGTGACACGCCCGCACGAGCTGACACAGCTGAAGCAGCCCTTCGGCCTGACCAGCTGCTTCGCGGCCAGCGACTCGCCGCCGATCTTGTCGGCGGTCGGGAAGTAGCCGTCCTGGAAGTTGCGCGTGGGCAGCGCCCCGGTCTGGTTGAGGATGTTCACGAGCACGTCGGTGCCGTACGCCTTCAGGCCGGTGCCCCCGACCGGATGGTCGAGGATCATCTGGCGCGCCTTCGTCACGGCGGCCTTGAAGCTCTCAGGGTCGGCGACACGGACGGCGCCGCTGCCTAACACGGCGACGGCCTTGAGGTTCTTGGAGCCCATTACCGCACCGACGCCGGTGCGGCCGGCCGCCCGGTGCATCTCGTTCATGATGTTGGCGATGAGCGCAAGATGCTCTCCGGCCGGCCCGATGCATGAGATCTTGGCGTCCTCGTCGGTCTCGGCGCGCACAAGGTCGGTCGTATCCGGCGTGTCATGACCCCAGATGGCGGCCGCGTCGCGGATCTCGACCTCGTCATTCCTGATCCACAGGTAGACGGGCTTGGCGGCCTTGCCCTCGATGATGATCGCGTCGTAGCCCGCATACTTGACCTCCGGGCCGAACGATCCGCCCGAGTTGGAGGCGGCGAGCGCGCCGTTCAGTGGCCCTTTGGTAACGACGTCGAAGCGCCCGGCCGACGGCGCGAACGTCCCGGTCAGCGGCCCGGGCGCGAACACGAGCTTGTTGTCCGGGCCGAGAGCGTCTGTCTTGGGGTCGACCTCATTGCGCACGATGTGGCCGCCGAGGCCGCGGGCGCCAAGGTAGTCACGCGCAAGCTTCGCATCGGTTGCCTCGCGGGTGACCTTCCCCTTGGTGAGGTCGATGCGGAGGATGGTGCCGGTCCAGCCGAACATCTCAGCTCACCTCCTGGAAGGCTTCCTTGAACTTCGCCGCGTAGGCCTTCTTGCGCGAGCGCACATGCTGCTCGTCGTCCACGAACTCGAGCGCCCCGTTGGGGCAGAAGGCCACGCACTCCGGCGCGCCCTGGCAGGTGTCGCACTTGAAGATACTGCTCGAGGCGGCGTCGTAGCGCGCGTTGCCGAAGGGACAAGCGATGGTGCACATCTTGCAGCGGATGCAGGTGCTCTCGTCCCAGTCCACCAGGTTCGCCAGGGCCGTGCTGCGGTGCATGGCGCCGGTGGGGCAGACCGTGACACAGGCCGCGTCGTCGCACTGCTGGCACATCATCGGCACCGACATGCCCTCACGCTCCCAGGTGTACGCCTGCACGCGCGAGGCTCCCGGGCGGAACTGGCCTTCGTGCTCGAACGAACAGGCAAGCTCGCAGTTGCGGCACCCGGTGCATTTGTCTGGATGGATCATCAAGACCTTGGCCATGGCCCCTCCTCGGTTGACGGGTGCACGAAACGAGGCGGCGCAGCCGAATGGCCGCAGCCGTTGGTGGCTGGTGGCGGAGGGAGGACGGGGAGGCGCAGGGCGGCCGGACACGCGACCGCAAAGAGCCCTCGCGCGAGGATGCTTCTCAGCTGTGCCGGGTCCCCGCGCCCATTCATCCGGGTATCCCCGCTGTCCTCTCTTCGTCGGCACGTTAGTTGCCACGTGCCACGAGGCGTCCTACTGACCATAGCGGGTCTCAGCCGCTGTGACCAGCGTGACCTGGACCCCATCATTTTCACCGGTCCAGGTCCTGGGATGGGAGATGAGACTCCGGCACCGATTTTCCCGCAGCGCTTCCAGGCGGCACCCCCCGCAGCCGCCAAACGTCCTTGACGAACAGGACCCAGAGCGAGAGCACGAGCCCCAGCCCGGCCGACAGCCAGAGCGCGGCGGTGACGCCCATGAGCTCGGCGGCCGGCCCGGCGAGCACCAGCCCGAGAGGCCACAGACCGCCGCTCGTCATCCAGTCCCAGCTACTCACGCGCGCCATCGCCTGGGGGGCGATCTGGCGCTGCAGGGTGGCATCCCAGACCGCCGAGAGCACGCCGATGGCGACGCCCCGCAGCAGCCACACGGCGAGCAGCTCGAGGCGCGCGAGATTGAGCGCCAAGGCGATCATGGGCGCGACGGCGGTCGTCCCGCAGAGGGCCGCGGTCACCATCGGTCGCCGCGGCCGGTAGTAGAGCGCGATCAGGCCGCCGATGAGCATGCCGAGGCTGAAGAGACCTACCATGAGCCCCCACAGCGCGGGGCTTTCGCGGCGCGCTGTGATCGCCAGCGGGCCCAGCACCTGCAGCGGCGCGATGGTCACGAACAGGACGAGCATGGCGCGCAACATCATCACCCACAGCCAGGTGCGCGAGCGCACCTCGCGCCAGCCGTCGCGCAGCTCGACCACGAAGGCTGCCGCCGCCTTGGTGCGCAGCAGCGTCGGCACGCGCAGGGTGAGCAGGAAGCCGGCGCTGACGAGGAAGGTGACGGCGTCGAGGGCAAGGGTGCCGCCGGCGCCAATGAGGGCGACGAGGATGCCCGAGATCGAGGGGCCCACGAACCAGCCGAAGCCGTCGGCCATGCCGCGCAGGGCGTTGGCCTCCTGCAGCCGCTCTGCGGGCACGATCTGCTGGATCAGTGCCCCGAAGGCGGGGAAGAAGAAGGCATCGCCGCAGCCGTAGATGAACCCCAGCAGGGCGAGGTTCCAGACCTGAGCGCGACTGCTGAGCAGGAGCGCGGCGATCGCGGCCAGGGTGAGAAAGCGCACGAAGTCCGAGGCGATCATCACCCTTTCGCGGCGCAGGCGGTCAGACCAGACACCGCCGATGAGGGTGAACAGCACCATGGGCAGCGAGAAGGCGGCGAGCACGAGACCGACGTCGCTGCCCGAGTGACGGAGGTCGAGGACGCCGAAGGTGAGCGCCACCGGGAAGAGGCCGTCGCCGAGCATGGAGACGGCCTCGCCGATGTAGAGGTTGCGGAAGTTGCGCAGACGCAGCACGTCGAGGCGAGCGGGGAGTCTCATGGCGCGAGTCTATTCCCCACGCTCGCCGTTGCGGCCCGTGAAGACCTGGCGATCGCCAGGTGCGGGGGACACTCACTACGAGGAGAGCTTGAACCCCCGCTCTCGGAAGAGTCGCACACAAGCGGCCACGGCGGGCGCCTCGTAGCGCAGGCCGCTGCCGTTCTCGATCTCCGTCAGGGCCTCCTCGATCGTGAGTGACGGGCGGTAGGGCCGGTGAGCTCCTTCTCCGCCTCGCGGATCTCAGTGACGTCGAGATCGACGCCGACGATGCCGGCCGGCGCACCGTCGATATCCGAGAAGACCCCCTTTTGCGTCCTGACCGTGAGCTGCCTCCCATCGACGCCGGGGACCTGCTGCTCGTAGCTGATCTGGCGTTCCGGGTGCGCCAGGGCCTCACGGTCGGCCGCGGCGTTGCGCTCGCTGATGGCGCCCCCGTAGACGCCGAGGACGGTCTTGCCGATGATCTCCTTCCGGGAGCGGTTCACGAGCGAGCTGAAGGCCGTGTTGCAGCCCAGGAAGCGACCGGCGGTGTCCTTGTAGAAGACCGCCACAGGGATGGCCTCGAGCAGCTGCTCGAGGAAGTGGGCGCGCTCGGCCGCGGCCTGCTCTGCCCGGGTACGCTCACTGACGTCGTCGTAGGCGGCCACGAGCCATCCTGATGGCAAACGATGGATGTAGCTCTCACGCCGGCCGGACAGGCGGTGCTCCTCGTCGAACGAGGTTGGCAGGCGCTCTGATTGGCCCGTCTTCCAGACGCGCCGCAAGGCATCGAGAAGACCAGACGCGGCGGCGCTGGGAATGGCCTCCGTGACCAGCCGCCCAACCACCGCCTCTGGTGTGGTCCCCTCAAGGTAGGCGGCCGCCGGGTTGAAAACGCGGATTACAAAATTCCCGCCGCCCGCAGTGGCCTCGTAGGCGACCACGCTGTCGAGATCGTCGATCAGCTCGCGATAATGAGCCTCGCTCACATGCATCGCCACAGGATCGCCGGCCGGCCGGCAGCTCGTAGTTTGGCCCTGTTCCTGCACGACCCGCACAGGACGCTGCTCCATCGCATTCCTCTTCCGCAGGCACAACAACGCGACGATGTCCTCGTAGACAATCCAGTCAACACGCTTCATCGGCATGAAGGTTCGAGCCCTTTACCGCACCAGTCTGTCCGAGCGACCCGCGCGCGGTGCTCACGGACGTGGTCTGACCCCTCCTACAGGAGCGGCAGAAGCCGTGCCACGAGACCGCCGAAGACGAGCGCTGTGACCACCGTGCCGGCCGAGATTGCGCTCGCCCGTCGCCAGCCCAGCTCGCGACCCAGCATGGCAATCGTCGCCACGCAGGGAACGAAGATGGCTGCCACCAAGGCGTAGACGACGATCTGATGCGGTGTCATGAAGCTCAGCAGGTTATGAGCGTGAGCCCCGTAGCGAGCCACCGCGAAGACCACCAGCATCTGCAGCGCCAGCTCCTTGCGCAAGACGGCGAGGATCAGGGTGAGCCCGGCCACCGCCGGTAGGCCCAGCCAGTCCACGACGACCGGCTGCAGCGGGCCCATGAGATGCCAGATGAGGCCGGTCTCATAGAGAGCCCCGAGCAGGAAGCTGCCGGCGAGCATGATCGGGGCGGCGGCCCACAGAAAGGTCCCAAAGCGCTTCCAGGTCTTGATCGTCACAAGGCGCAGCGACGGTCGCCGGAAGGGGAACATCTCCATGACCAGCCCCTCAGGCTCGCCGGGCAAGACGCGGTTGAGCGCCAAGCCGGCGCCAAGCCCGACGAGGCCAAGCAGGGCGAAGACGAAGAGCGCCCACTGCCAGCCGACGAACAAGGAGACCGAACCGAGGATGACGGCCGTGCGCGCACTGCAGGGCACCAGGGTGATGAGCGCGCTGGCGATCGTGCGCTCGCGCTTGGTGGCCAGTACGCGCGTGCCCATGATTGCCGGCACGTTGCAGCCGGCGGCCGCCATCAGCGGGATCACGGCCCGACCGTGGAGGCCGAAGAGGTGCATGACGCGGTCGGCCAAGAAGGCGGCGGCGTTCATGTAGCCCGAGTCTTCAAGCAGGGCGAGCACGAAGTAGAAGGTGAGGATGTAGGGGATGCCCACGGCCAGGGCGGCCAGGATGCCGCCGTCGAGACCCCAGAGCAAGGTCCCCGCGAGGGCGCCGTGGCCGAAGAGTGCGTGCACCGCGCCGGCAAGCAGGGGCGAGGCCGTCGCCGTCCACAGCGCGGTAAGCAGCGTGGAGAGCCAGCCGCCGACGAAGAACAGGAAGGCGAACACCCCGGCGAGCACGACGAGCAGGATGGGCACGCCGGTGAGTGGCGAGGTCGTGGCTCGCCACCAGCGATCGGCTGTCTTTGGCTGCTCGTGGCCCTCGCTGCAGACCTCGGCGATGGCGCTCGCGGCGGCGTGGCGCTGGGCCGCGATGGGCACAGCCAGGGGGATCTCGTTCTTCTCGGCGGCCGAACGGCTCTCGCCCAGCAGGCGCACGAGCTCCTCGTCGCCTTCAAGGACCGCCAGCGCGGCGGCACGCCGGGGCAGCTGATAGGGCAGCGCGACGGGCTTCTCTTCGAACCTCGCCGTGAGAGTGGCGAGGCGCTTCTCGATGGCAGGCGAGTAGCACACGGCCTTGCCGTGGCCCAGGCCATTATCGGAGCCCGCCACGGTCGCCGCCGCGGCGATCAGCTCCTCGAGCCCCTCACCACGGCGCGCCACGGTGGGCACCACGGGCAGGCCGAGACCTTCAGAGAGCACGGCCGGGTCGATGAGCAGGCCCTGACGATGCGCCTCGTCGATTAAGTTAAGGGCGACCACCACGCGGCAGCCGAGATCGACCAGCTGCAGAACGATGTAGAGATTGCGTGCCAGGTTGGTGGCATCGACCACTGCCACCACCACGTCTGGCCGCCAATCGAGGAGGCCGTGGCGGGCCACCCACTGATCCTCGGAGACGGGGTCGAGAGCATAGGTCCCGGGGAGGTCGAGGATCTGCACCTCTTGCTCGCCCCAGCGAGCAGTGGCGACGTTGAGCCCGACCGTCATACCAGGGTAGTTGGCGGTCTCCACGGCTGAGCCCGTGAGCCGGTTGAACAAGGTCGACTTGCCGACGTTGGGGTTGCCGGCGAGGCAGACGACCAGCGCCCCCGGCGCGCGCCGCTCGGCGCTTGCCCCGCTGCAGCAGCCGCTAGCCACGGCGGATCACCCGCGCACGAAGATCTTGCAGGCTACCTCGCGGCCGAGCGCGTAGCGCGCCCGCCCGACGCGGATCAGCAGGGGTCCGCCAAAGGGTGCCACATCTTCCACCGAGACGGCCGTCTCGGGCAGCAGCCCGAGCGAGGAGAGATAGCGCAGCAGGTCGGGCTTCTCGTCGGAGACGAACGAGATGGTGCTCTTCTCCCCCGCGCTGAGCCCGGCCAGTGGCCGCGCCTCTTCCGGGGCGAGTTCGCCATCCTCATCTGGAATCACGCGCCCGTGGGGACACGTGTGGGGGTTGCCGAGCTGCGCCGCGAGACGCGCTTCGACCTCTTCGCTCAAGACGTGCTCGAACTTGCAGGCCTCGTCATGAACCTGGTCCCAGGGCAGATCGAGGTAGTCGGTGAGGAAGCGCTCACTCAGGCGGTGGCGGCGCACAAGACGCACAGCGGCCGTGCGGCCCTCGTCGGTGAGCCCCACTCGATGCGCCTCGTCACGAAGCACGAGTCCCTCTTCGGAGAGCCGCGCCAGCATCTGCGACACCGAGGGGGCCGACAGACTAAGCTCCTCGGCCAGGCGGGTTACGGTGACTCCTTCCGGGCTCTGGGTCAACTTGAAGATCGCCTCGAGGTACTCCTCGCGACTCTCGCTGCGCTGGTTCACCGGCGGCTCCCTTCCATTGCGCTTAGGATAGCCTACAGGCCGACGTTCGGCAAGCAAACAGACCAGCGTTGGTTACACCTATGCCCGCGCTCTCCTCTCGCCTTGCCTGGTCAACGCTCTCTGCGCCAAGCTCGCCGAGACCGGCAAGAAGAAATGCCCGGGGGCATCCCTAGAGCGTGAGAGGATGCCACTGCCGCACCGACGAGGTGTCGACGGAGCGGGGCCCGATGCCGTAGTCCCTGATCACGTGTGACGTAGCGTCCACCGTGAAGGCAATGCAAGTGCCGCTCGGCGCGGATGCCCCGGGTGGAAAGGAGGCGCTGGAGGCGACGAACCGGCCAGTCATGACGACGACATACACAGGGTCGTTGTCCGGAGCGGTAGCCGCGCTGAGACCGACGAGCGGAGCTGCCGACCTCTCGGTGGTCAGGGCCCACTGGGCGGAGGTCGGTGAGGTATCCCCGCCGTCCCGGGCCACTCGAGCGGCCAAGCTTTGCAGCCAGGTCGCGGCACTGGCCGAGTGCGACGCAGCCCCTTGGGCGAGAGAGACGCCGAGCCCCGGGGCGGCCACAGCCGATGTGCCGCACGGCGGGCGTTCGCGAACAACTCCTGACCTGACCTGTGAGACGCTCGAGGCGGGGCTGAGGTTCGCGCGCGCAGGAGCAAGGTTTCCCGCCGTCGCTGCTGCTAGTCTCTCGAGGTAGGCCCTGAAACCATCGCCCGCCACCGGACATGTAGGAAGTGAGGCAGAACCGCGACCAACCGGCACAGCCATGTCCCGCGCTGCTGCGCAGTCGAGGTCGGAAGGCCCAGGCAGAGAGCGAGGTCGCCCGTGGACGAGGCGCAACGCAGAGAAGGGTTCCGGACTCTCTATGAGGCCGCCTATCCACACATCCTCGGCTACGCGCTGCGCCGCGCGCCGGCCCCGGAGGACGCGGCTGACGTGGTCTCAGAGACCTTCCTCGCGGCCTGGCGCCGTTTCGATGAGATGCCGCGCGGCGACGAGAGCCTGCTCTGGCTCTACGGCGTCGTTCACCGCCTGCTGGCAAACCAGCATCGCGGCGCGCTGCGGCGCAGCGCCCTGAGCGACCGTCTCGCCGAGGAGCTGGGAGAGTTGGCGCGCGGCTGGCACGACCCGCTACCCAGCGACCTGGCGCCGCTCGCCTGCGCCTGGTGGCGGCTGCGTGCGCAGGACCGCGAGCTGCTCGGCTTCGTGGCCTGGGAGGGGCTCAGCCACGCCGAGCTCTCCCGCCTGCTGGGCTGCTCGCGCACGGTCGTCAAGCTGCGCCTGCACCGCGCCCGCCGGCGTTTCGCTGCGGAGCTGGCCAAGGCAGGCGTTGAGGTGGACGCAGCGCTCGGCGATGCGAAGTCGCCTGCAGCGCCGGCGGAGAGCTGCCCTCCGCGCAGCGAGGCTGGCGCGAGTCGCTGGACGGGGACCGTCGCAGCGGCTGGAGGCCCGGGCCTGAAACCGCCGGCCGCCGTCGGACATGTACCGAACAGACGGGCATCCGCCCGTCCCGGGAGGGAGGAGCTCTCATGACTCATCAGTCCGATCGCATCGACGCCGCCGTGGTCAAGCTGCGCCGCGTCGACGATGAGGAGCTGACCTCCCTGTCGCAGAGCCCGGCCGCGCAGGCCCTGTTCGAGGAGGTCGTCTCAGTGCAACCTAACGAAACGCGGGAGGGGCAGCAGCCACAGGGCGCCCACCGCGCGCGCCACTCTCGCCGGCGGGCACGGCTGGTCTGGGCCTGCGCCGCAGCCGCCCTCGTGGTCGCCGGCGCCGCGCTGGGCATCACCCTCGTCCTCCACAACGCCGCGCCGGCCGCGGCCGCCGTCGAGTTCCGCACCTCGGGTGACTTCATCGTCGCCACCGTCGTCGACCCCTACGCCGCCGAGCAACAGCTCGACGCCGCCTTTGCCGCCCACGGTCTCGACATCACCCTCAGGCTGGTGCCGGTCTCGCCCAGCCTCGTCGGCGGCGTCGTCTACATGGACACCTCGGCGGGCGCGAGCGGCATCGAGACGCTGCCGAGCCCGACGCGAGAGGCCCCGGGAGGACCGCTTCAAGTGGGCTTGCGCATCCCCGTCGACTTCAAGGGCCAGGCCGCGATCGACCTCGGCCGCGCCGCCCGTCCCGGTGAGACCTATGTCTCGACCGGCGATGCCTTCGCGCCCGGTGAGGTGCTCTACAAGAGCGACCTCTTGGGCATGCGCGTGAGCGCCGCGCAGGCCAAGCTCAAGGCACTCGGCCTCACCGCCGAGTGGCGCGACGAGCGCTTCACGAAGCCTGCCAGCGGCAGCCTGCCGGCCCCGGTCCCCTCAGCGACGGCGTCTGCCGAACCGTCGGCTACTCCCGCGCCGGGCGTGTCGGGTTCAGCGACCTCGGGGGAGTCTGTCACCGTGCAGCCCCAAACCATCCCCGACAACTGGGTGACCGGCGCGGTGCCGCTCGCCCCCGGCAGGGTGCTCATCTTCACGCAGGCGCAGAAGCCCGCGCAGCAGTAGGCGGCAGATAGGAGACTGGCGCAGCTCGTGAGGGGCGGTGCTGCGGAAAGGGTACCGCCCCTCACGACGCCTCACAGACGAGCTGCTCTGGCTCCTTCGAGCTCACGTCCAGGTGGTTCCGGCCCGCTGGAAGATGAGCACATCGCTCACTGCGGGGGATCGCAGACGCTGCACGGTCGATAGCCCTCCGCCTTGGCCTTCGCCAAGGTAATCGGTATGCAACTCTTCGAGAGATAGCGACAGCCGAGGCGATGGTAGCAGTGTCCGGTGGCCGTGATGTAGACGATCGTGCTGCCGGAGGCCGTGCCGGACGAGGTGGTCGTGCTTGTCGAGGTGGATGAGCCGGCGGCGTAGGTCGTCGGCCGGCTCGAGTCGCTAAACGCCCAGCGGACCGCGCCGGAGGCCAGGAAGGTCACGGTAATGGTGCCGTTGATCTCGGTCTCGTAGATGGTGGCGTGGGCGGCGCGGAGGCGCCCCACTGTCTCGCGCGACGGATGCCCGTAGGAATTCTGGCCGACCGATATTACGGCGTAGTGAGGCCGCGTCTCCGACAGGAAGTAGGCGCTGGTCGCATAGGCGGAGCCGTGGTGGGCGACCTTGAGTACGTACAGCGGCGGCCCGTTGGCACAGGCGTCTGCGACAGAATCTTCGGTCGCGCCGTAATCGTCGCCGGTCAGCAGCACCCGGTGGCCGTGGATGTTGAGCAGCAGCACGATGCTGTCAGCGTTTGTATCTGAGCCATCAGCGACAGGGTTGAGGACCCTCGCTGAAAGGGAGCCGAAGTGCAGCGTCTGGCCGCGAAACACCGAGACCAGCCTGGCTCCTGCCGAGTGAGCAGCCTCGATGAAGCGGCCATAGGTCTTGGTGGTGCCCACATCGTCGCTGTAGACGGTCGGCGGGTGGTACTCGTCGATGAGCGCAGCGTCGTCGCCGATGTGGTCCGCGTCGGGATGGCTGGCCAGAACGGCACTCAGGCGTGAGATACCAAGGTTGCTCAGCTCCTCCGCTACGGCACCGTCGGCCCCCGCTGGCCCACCATCCACCAGACCCGCCCAGGAGCCGGCCTTTATGACGATACCGTCGCCCTGACCGACGTTGACGAAGCTGAGGGTCACCGTGGTCCCGGTGCTCGTCGACGTGGCGGCGTGAGTGGTTTTCGGCCGAGGCGCGGCCTTCTTGGTCGCCTTGTATGTGGGCTTCGCTGTCTTGGCCGGCGTTGATGAGGGCGGGATGGAGGCGCCCACCTGGGTGCTCGCACTGGGCGGCGGCGAGGCAGGTGATGACGAACAGCCGCCAGCTATGGCGACAAGGGCAATCGCCGGCAGAAGAACAAGCAGTCTCAGACAACTTGGCAAGGCCCCCCACACTCTCCACATCGGCGTGCCTCTAGGGAACATTGACGGGCCAGCTCAGAGGCTGCCTGTCCCACGAATGCGCCATGCCACGGCTCAACCCTTCATCACGTCGGCGGCTTACACACCTTGCACGGCTTGTAGCCGTGCGCCTTCACCCACTTCAGGGTCTTCTTGATCTTGCTGTGGGCGAGGTAACGGCAGCCATTGCGATGGTACTTCGTGCCCGTGTTCGTGATGTAGACGTAGATGGTCTTCTTCGCGGCGCGAACCGCATGGCGATCCTGGCTGGCTCGAGTGATCTGGCCTGCAGCTGGTGCAGCATCAGGCGGACCTGCTTTGAACGAGTGGGATGCGGCCACGTCCTGGCCCGCTTTCGCCCGATGCGCGCCGGCCAAGCCCCCAGCCATCAGCAGCGCCACGGCGAGCAGGGACAGAACGAGCAGTCGGCGAGAACGCATGATGCCCCCTTGCTTGATCGGCCAGCCCCCGGCGACATCGTCATCCTAGCGCCACGACGATCGATCGGGAACCCTCATGTGGCAAGATCAGCGCCAGGCTGATCCTCGGAGATGATGCCTTCCGCCCAGGCGTGCAGGGCCAACCTCAGCATCCGCTGCGGCTCTTCGCAGGCGACGTCCGCTGCAGGTCGCCCTCGCGAACCCCGACCTCAGCCTCGAAACCTTGCTGGGCGTCTGCGAAAAGCTCCTGGCCTCAGGCGCCCACCAGGAGCTGCCCGCGAGTCGGTGAGCCCGTCGTGGTCGTCCTAAAGGTCTTCGTCGAGCTCGGCGAGGTGCCTGATCTGGCAGAGCGAGTGATTCCACAGGACCTCGTGGACATAGGCCGGAAAGAGCCGGCGCCCAAGACGCCAGCCCACCTTCGCGAAGGAGCCGCTGCCCTCGGGAAAGTCGAAGGCCACGTAGATCGTCAGCAGGCTGACCCCGGGGCGCAGGTGATCGATATCAAAGATCAGCAGGCCGCCGCGGGCGAAGCCGTCGGCGACCCGGTAGAGCAGGCAGCTCCCCTCGACGACCTTCTCGAGGACCACGCTGAACGAGAGCCAGGAGGGAGTCACCTGGTAGTGGACCGTGCTGCCCGGCTCATTGGCTCTGCCGGCTGTGCGGCGCACCGCGATGAAGCGCGGCCGGAAATACTCGCAATCGGGGTCGCCGAACGTGCCCAGTTGCCGCAGTATCGCGGCGGCGTCGGCCCTGATGCGGATGGCGTACATCTTCTCCACCTGCGGCCGCTGCTGCGGCTCCGGGACGCCGATCAGCGCCAGGATCTCGCGGCGCTTCTCATCGACTCGTTCGAGCGCTACCCCGGTGGGGTACCTGCCGAAGTCGCCCCAGGCAAGGCCGAATACGCGCTCGGTCGCATAGTTGCGGGCGGTCGCCAGCACGCCGCCGGCGGCCATCGCCCAGAGCGAGGCGGGGCAGAACATGGTCCTCAGGATGGCACGGTAGCTGCTGTCTCCGCTGGCGATGCTCCAGAGGCTGTCCGCCAGGCGACGCTTGCGTGCCGGCTTGGTCTTCCTCTCGGTCAGCAGCGCCTGGTAGGCGATCCGGCTGAGCAGCGGGTGCGAGAAGACGATGCGGCTTAGCAGGAAGACGAGGCGGCCGTAACGGTTGTCGTGCTGGAAGCCTCTGAGCACCGGCCAGTAGCAGCGCTTGAGGCTCGCCTGATCGACGCCCTCCGTGAGGATGCAGTCCGCCAACGCCGAGCTCGTCACGAAAGCCGAGAAGAGGCCGTCCTTGTAGAGGCGGGAGACCGCTGCATCCCCGACGAGGGCGATGCGCTCGCCGAACGGTTGGCGGGCACCGCTGACCACCATGTTGGGGGCGCAGGCGCACGCGGTGCGCAGCCGGGCCCCGAGCGGTAGCAGGCGCCTGATGTGCGGCAAGGCCATGTAGCGCTCGGCGATCTGCAGGTACTCAGAGGGGCTGGCGCGATCGATGCTCTCGCCGAGCAGCACGACGGTCATCCAGTCGCCTTTGGGGATGAGCGAGCACATCTCGATGGCGAGCTCCTTGGATCCGTGCTGCGCGAAGTGCACCTCGCCCTCCATGCTGCGCAGTAGCCCCGCCTGCGCCTGCATCTCGCAGATCACGGCCGTGCGCACCCGCGGCGGGCCTAGCCCCGGCAGAACCTGCGCGAGCGCTCCGTAGACGGGGTCGGCGCCCAGGTCCATGCCGGGCACGCGGTTGACGCCGGCTGCGAACACCGCGAAATCAGCCTCGATATCGCGGTCGGTCTCTTCGGTCACCAGCCGGTAGCCGACCACCGGTCTCCCGGCGGACGAGCGCCGCAGCGCGCGCACGTCGGCCTGGAGCACCCGCGCGCCCTCCTGCTCCGCCCGAAGCAGCAAGAACGAGTCGAAGTTCTCATAGCGGTGCGATCGCGGCCGCGGCCGTGAGCCGCGGAAGACGCTGAGCATCTCCCTGCCCTCGGGGATCGGCAGGTCGATGTTCTTCCAGTCACCGTGGACGATGACCTCGCTTGCCCTGCCCTCGACGACCTCCTCAGGCAGCGTGATCGCGTTCTCCTTGAGGACGTCGGCCAAGCGCGGCGAGATGCCGCCGGCGCAGTAGTTGCAGCCCTCCCACGAGGAGAAGGCGACGGGCCGGCAGAAGCAGACCTCAGTCTTGCGTTCGAGGATGGTGAGGTCCAGCGTCCTGCCAAGCTGCCGCGCCCTCCGCAACGCCCGGACGGCGAAGAACGAGCCAGCGGGGCCGCCGCCTACGACCACTACGGCGGCATCCTGCGGCAGGGGCAGGTGAGCGGCAGCCACCCGGCCCCTCACGGCCAGGTGGCCGGCGCCGTCCACGGCTCAACGAGCCGTGAAGTCAGACGATCGCGCAATGCGCGACGATCCCCGCGGGCGAGGCGTACCTGGACTCCCGCCGGAGTCGCGTCAAACGCGCTGCGGCCTAGAGGTGATCCCATGCCACTCTGTCCGTTCATCAGCCCAGGTTCTGCGTCGTGGCGAGGATCCCTTTGCCGCTTGCCGGCAGGCAAGGCGCCGGGCGAATTGCCCAGGTGTGACAGCGGGAGCCCGGCAAGCGCCGAGGCCGCGTTGATCGCGGCAGACACCATGAGCATCCGCCTGGGCTACCGCCGAGCACCCAGAGCAGCAGGCGCCATTCAGCAACCACGGCGAGCAGCTCTCCGGGTTTGGCAATGGCCGGCGGCCGGGTACCCGACTTCACAACTTGGCCGTCTCAGGCCCGCCAGCGCCACGGCGCCGAGACTGGAGGGCATCGTGACAGCGCGCGACTACAGCATCATTGGCGTCCCCAGTGCGGCAGGAGCGCACTCGCCCGGGGTCGAGAAGGCCCCGCAGGCCATCCGTTCGGCAGGCTTCGCCGAGGTTCTTCGCCGATGCGGCGCCACAGTCGACGAATCACGAGCTGATCTGGCTCCGGTACCGTTCGCGATCGACCACGAGCATCGCTACGCGCAGAACGTCGCCACCGTAGCGACGGTCGCCACCACGCTGGCCAACGAGGTGGAGGCCGTCCTGAAAGACGGCCACGTCCCCCTCGTCGTCGGCGGGGACTGCACGATCCTGCTCGGCGTGTTGGCCGGCGAGGTGCGCAGCCAGGAGTCAACGGCGCTCGTCTACCTCGACGCGCACCCCGACCTCAACACGCCCCAGAGCGTGGTTCAAGGGGCGCTCGACTGGATGGGCATGGCCCACGTCCTGGCGCAGGCCGGCGCGATTGAGGAGCTCACTTCGCTCGGACCGCGCAGGCCGCTGCTCTCCTGGGCGGACGTGACCTTCTTCGGCGTCGTCGAGAGCGAGCTGACCGATGGTGAACGCCGTCAGAAGGAGGTTCACGCCGAACGCTTCGTCTCGTTCGCCGACATCGCCGGCCATGCCGAGACGGCGGCGCGCACGGTGGTTGACGAGCTTGAGGGGACGCACGCCGGCTTCATCGTGCACTTCGACGTCGACGTGCTCGACTTCGTCGACTTTCCCATCGCCGACAACGCCTACCAGCGCAATCAGGGTCTCACGCTCGCTGACGCGCTTGCCGCCATACGGGTCTTCGCGGGATCGCCGAGCTTCAGCGGGCTGGTGGTCACGGAGGTGAACCCCGACCACGCGCCCAGCGTGGCCGTGATCGCGGAGTTCGTCGACAGACTTGCCCGGGCGCTCACCGAGTAGCCAAGCCTCCTTCGTCTCGGGCCCGTAGCACAGAGCCAGCCCGCCGGGGCGCCGCGCGAGGCGGACCGGACGGCGCTCAACCCGGCGGCTCGGCCAGGTCCGCCGCGGGGAGCAGGTCAGGCCCGCCAAGCGCCGCGGCGCAGGCGCGAGGCAGACGGCGACTTCGGGCGCTTCTTCATCATCGCTGACCCGGATGGCTACGCCCTGACGATCCATCAGGGGCGCCGCTGAGCGGCCTGGCACAGCTGCGTCGCGACAAGTCCTGGCGCGGCGCTGGCCTCCTCATGGGCGGCAAAGCCGCGCGGCCCTCGACCTGCGGGCTTCGCGCCGTCGCTCCTACAAGACCTCGCCGAGGGTCGTCGCCTGCGGCGCCGGCCACGGGACGCCCTGATCGTAGGCCTCCGGCGGGGAGCTCGTGGCGTGTTCCACCGAAGCGCCGTAGCGCGCCGCCACCGGGCTCACCGGGTAGTACAGCTCCTGGTCGGCCTTGCGCGTGCCCACCATCAGGACCACGCAGGGTGCTGTGCCCGCGCCGACCAGGACGTGGTTGGTGCCGGGAGGCATGAGCAGGAAGTCGCCGACGCGCAGGCGCCGCTGCTGCTCCTCGACGATCGCGAGGCACTCGCCCTTGAGCACCAGGAAGGCCTCCTGGGAGCTCTCGCGGTGGTAGAGACAGGCCGGCTTGCCGGGCGGCAGCACACGCACGTTGATGCCGAACTCGGGGAAGCGTGTCGCCCCCTCGAAGCGGCAGCCGTCGCCGAAACGCTCGGAATGCATGGCTCGTGCCTCGGCCACGTTGACGACGAACCAGCCGGCATCGGCCGGAGCGAGACCGCCGCTCTCGTCGCGCTGCAGTGGGGCTTCGGGGCAGCTTCCCTGCATGATGACCTCCAGGCTGGATGAAGCGAGCAACGGCCGGCTCACCGGCTAGCTCCTCGCCGAGCAGTCACACCCTGCGCGGACATCATACACACCGCGGAGCGGCTCCTCGCGGCAGAGTTTGGTAGCGCCTTCACCGACTACCGGCAGCGCGTCAAGCGACTGATCCCGTTCGTCTGGTAGGGCCGCCGCCGCGGCAGGCCCAGCCGCGCGACCCTCGCACTCGCGGTCGGGTCAGCGCCGCAGTTGGAAGCATCGGAAGATACTGACGGGAAGGAATCGCTGCCTGCCGGCGGCATTGCGGGTATATCACAGCTGTAGCAGGCCCCATCGTCGCCCCCCGCGGCAGGCCCCTTTGCCTCCTGAGCTTCGATGCGCCGCACAGGGTCTCGAACACTGACTTACCCGACGTCACCGAACCACAAAGGAGCATAACCATGTCAAACGGGCTGATCGTAGGGATCGTTGTCGTTGTAGCGGTCGCGGTCATTCTTCTTGCGCTCGCGATCCGCATCGTCCAGCAGTACGAGAAGGGCGTCTTATTTCGCTTCGGCCGCCTCATCGGCGAAAAGGCCCCGGGCTTCGTCCTCATAATTCCGTTCGTCAACTCGTTACGGAGGGTCTCGTTCCGCGTCGTGACGATGCCGATCCAGTCCCAGGGCATCATTACCCGGGACAACGTGAGCGTCGACGTCTCGGCCGTGGCCTACTATCGCGTCGTCGACGCAACGAAGTCGGTGATCGCCATCGAGAACGTCATGGAGGCCATCAACCAGATCGCTCAAACGACGCTGCGCAAGGTCGTCGGCCAGCACACCCTCGACGAGATGCTCGCCGAGACCGATCGCATCAACGTCGTCATTAAGGAGATCCTCGACGTTCAGACTGCGGACTGGGGCGTGGTCGTGACGCTCGTCGAGCTGAAAGACATCCAGCTACCTGAGGCGATGAAGCGAGCGATGGCTCGTCAGGCCGAGGCAGAGCGGGAGAAGAGGGCCAAGATCATCGCCGCCGAAGGCGAGTCCCTGGCGGCGGCGGCCCTGGGGCAAGCGTCCGACACCATGATGGCGCACCCGCTGGCGCTCCAGCTCCGCAACCTGCAGACCCTGATCGAGATCGGCGTCGACAAGAACACGACCGTCGTGTTTCCCGCGCCACTCATGAGCACCATCCAGGAGATGGGTGCCTTCTTCTCCCGGGAGACCGATGCCGCCGCGAAGATAGTGCAACCTCCAACCGGGGCACCCGGGGGAAACGCAACGAGTCCGGCGCAGGCGCCGAGCGGCCAAGGGCAGTGACTGCTCCCCCAAACAGGTTCCCCCGCACCATTGTCGAAATCTTCAGGCGACTACATCACCGGCCTATAGGGGCCACATGACAGGGCATCGGTCAGAGCGCCGCGAGCGTCTGTCGCGCGAGGAACTGCGCGCCGAGCTCGACCGGACGCGTGAGCACATCGCCGACCTGGAGGCCGACCATCCGCACTCGCATGAGTGCCTCCTCGATAGCCTCGCGGTCCATCTCAACGAGGGCCTCTCGCTGATGAGTCCGGCGGGCGTGCAACTCGACGTGAACCCTGCCTTCTGTGCCATGACCGGCTTCACGCGCGAGCAACTCGTCGGCCTGACCAGCCCCCAGCCTTACTGGCCACCGGAGCACCGTGACGCCCACCTGCGCCGCTTCCGGCAGCTCGCTACGGACGAGCCGACCAACGTCGAAGTCACCTTCATGCGCAAGAACGGCGAGCGCTTCCCGGTGCTGATCACGCCCAGACTGCTGCGCGACCGGGACGGCCAGCCGTTCGGCCTCGTCGCAGCGATCAAAGACATCAGCGAGCTCAGGGCCGCCGAGGTGGCGCTACAGCGCCTGAACCGCGAGCTGCAGGCCGTCAGCAGCTGCAACCAGGTTCTGATGCAGGCAGCCGACGAGGAGACGCTGCTGCGCGACATCTGCCAGATCGTCTGTGACGAAGCTGGATACCCTCTGGCGTGGGTCGGCTACGGCGAGCATGACAAGGCCAAGACGGTGCGTCCCGTGGCCTGGGCCGGCGCCGATGGGAAGTCTCTGGTAGCCGCAAGCATCTCCTGGGCCGACTCACCGCGCGGTCGCGGTCCCACCGGAACGGCCATCCGCAGCGGCACGAGCATCTGCTTCCAGGATCTCGCTTCTGACCCCCGCACGGCGCCTTGGCGCGAGAGCGCCCTACAGGGCGGCTATCGCTCGTGCCTGGCCCTGCCCCTCAAGGATGAGAACGCTGTCGCCTTCGGCGCTCTTAGCATCTACTCCCGGCAAGCCGACGCCTTCACGCCAGGCGAGACGCGGCTTCTCGAGGGCCTGGCCGGCGATCTGGCCTTCGGCATCACCTCCTTGCGCGCTCGCCGCCAGGCCAAGCGAGCAGAGGAAGAGCGCCAGGCTCGCATTCGCTTCCTGGAGGCCATGGAGCGCGTTGATCGGGCCATCCGGCAGGAAACGAATGTCGAGCAGATGCTGCAGAACGTGCTTGAGACGGTGCTCTCCATATTCGAGAGCGACCGCGCCTGGCTCTTCTATCCCTGCGATCCCGACGCGCCATCGTTTCGGGTTCCCATGGAGGTGACTCGACCAGAGTATCCCGGTGCCAATGCCTTGAACGTCGACGTACCCATGCACCCCAGTATCGCCAGGGATATTCGCAACGCGCTGGCCTCCGAAGACCCCTTCACCGAGACGAATGGCACTAACAAGCCAGTCAACCTTCTCTCGGCCGAGCAATTCGGGGTACAGGCGCAGATGTTCCAGGCGGTCTACCCACGAACCGGCAAGCCCTGGGTGTTCGGCATGCATCAGTGCTCGCATGCGCGCGCCTGGACGGAGGATGAGAGGCAACGCTTCAAAGAGGTCGGGCGCCGGGTGGCCGACGGCCTCAGTAACGTGCTCTTGCTTCGCGACCTGCGGGTGAGCGAAGAGCGACTCTCGGCCGCCGCCGCCGAGTGGTCGGCGACCTTTGACGCAATGAACGACTCGGTCGCGCTCTTCGACTCAGGTGGCAAGGTGCTGCGCTGCAACGCGGCAACCGCCGAGCTCACCGGACGCAGCTACAACGAGATCATCGGCCGCGCCTGCCATGAGGTCTTCCACGGCAGCGAGGAGTGGCACCGCAGCTGCCCGCAGCTGCGGGCCCGCGTTAGCCTGCGTAGCGAGAGCGCCGTCCTCGAACAGGATGGGCGCTGGCTGCGCGTCACCTTCCAGCCCATGAGCGACGCCGCGGGCAACTACAGCGGTGGCGTGCACGTGGTCAGCGATGTCACCGAGCTCACACAGGCGGAGCAAGCTCTGCGCGCCAGCGAGACTCGTTTCCGCTCGCTCTTCGAGGACGCACCGATCGCCATGTGGGAGGAGGATCACTCCGCAGTCAAGATCGAGCTCGAGCGCCTGCTCGCCTCCGGCGTTGGGGACATCGCCGCTTACCTGCGCAGCCACCCAGTCGAGTACCTGCGCTGCCTAGAGGCCGCACGTACGCTCGACGTCAACCGTGCCGCGGTGCAGCTCTTCGAAGCGACCGACAGGCAGGAGCTGATGGCGCGCGCCAGTGCGCTCTACTTGGCTGAGCGACCCGGCAACTTCTGCCTGTTCTGGGCGGCGCTGCTCGCCGGCGAGCGCTCGATGAGCTATGAGGAGACCAACCTGACGCTCAGGGGGCAGTCCATCGAGGTGCTGGAGACCTGCACGCTGGCCCCGGGAGGCGAGACCTCGTGGGAGCGCGTCTACATTGACGATGCCGACATCACTGCTCTCAAGCAGGCCGAGCACCAGGTGCAGCAGAGTCTCTCCCAGCTGCAATCGGTGTTCGACGAGGTAATTGCGGTGATCGCGGCGATCGTCGAAGCGCGTGATCCCTACACCGCCGGCCATCAGCAGCGCGTCAGTGAGCTCGCCGCGGCGATCGCCCTTCAGATGGGCCTCGGCGAGAACGACGTGAGCGGCATTCGCGTCGGCAGTCTCCTGCACGATATCGGCAAGATCAGCGTGCCGGCCGAGATCCTCTCCAAGCCGGCAGCGCTGACGACGATCGAGTTCGATCTCATCAAGACGCACCCGCGGGTGGCGCACGACCTGCTGGGGGGCATCGAGTTCCCCTGGCCGGTGGCCGAGATGGCGCTGCAGCACCACGAGCGCCTCGACGGCTCCGGCTACCCCCAGGGTCTGGGCGGCGAGGAGATCATCCTCGAGGCGCGCATCCTCGCCGTCGCCGACGTTGTCGAGGCGATCGCCTCGCACCGGCCCTACCGCCCAGCTCTGGGCATCGAAGCAGCGCTCGAGGAGATCGCAACGAACCGGGGGCGGTTCTACGATCCCCTTGTGGTCGATGCCTGTCTCGCCCTGATGCACGAGGGCGGCTTCGTCTTCGAAGCAGACGCCTTCCAGGCCGGTTGAGCGGCGCTATAGAATGGAGCGGGCCCGTCCGCGCGCCCCGCCCTCGCGCGCAACCCTCCCGGAGGTGGGCGATCTCGGCAGCCTTTCTTGTCTGGGTCGGCGTGGCCTTCCTGGCCGCCGCGTGCTGGGGCGCGGTCGTCGTCTTGAACAAGAGGGTCCTCGACTACGTTCACCCGGTCGCGGTGAACTTCTTCGTCGTCGTGGTATCGGTCGCCAGCCTGGTGGCTGTCGCGGTGCCCCTCAGCCTTCTCCACCTCTGGCCGCTCGGCTTTGCCATGACCTGGGCGGCGGTGGGCTACATCGCGGTCGGCGCCGCGGTCACCTGGCTGATCGCCTTCACCGCCTATTACTACGCCCTGCGCTCCGGCAGGGTCGGGGTCGTGGGCCCCCTCACCTGCACCGATCCGCTGTTCACGGCCATGTTCGCGGCTCTCATCGTGGGCGTGACGATCGCCGGCCTGACGATCGCCGGCCTCATCGTGACCTTGATCGGCGTGGCCTTGATCTCGCACTGGGTGGGCGACGAGCCCGAGCCCCATGCGCCGGCCCTCGAGGGAGCCGGTGGACCGGCGCTGCGCACGTCCGCTGCCACGGTCGTGGCGCTCTCACTCGTCACGGCCGCGGGTTGGGGCTTCAGCCCGGTGATGATCGAGCTCGCCGAGCGCTCGGCCGGCGGCGCCAGCACCACGATGATGGTGCTCGGCGAGGCCTTCGGCGTTGTGCTGCTGGCCCCGTTCGTGCTCGCCCGGCGCGCGCCCCTTCTCGTCGTCCCGTTGCAGGGTTGTGATCGTCGCCGGGTCGTGCTCCTGCTGGTCGCGGCCGGTATCCTGAACGCGCTCTTCGCCGTCCTTTGGTACGTCTTGATCGCTCAGATCGGACCGGTGTTGACCACGTTGATCGTCGCCACCTCGCCGATCTTCGCCATCCTGGGCGGCATGGTCTTCCTGCGCGAACGCGTCGGCGTCCGCCTCGCCCTTGGGGCCGCCGTCACCCTGGCCGGCGTGTTCCTCGCGACCCTGGCACATATGCACTGACCACGAACGCTGGGTCGAGAGCGGCCTCGTGTTCGCGGGGGAGTAGGCTGGACGGCTCGCCTGGGCCAGTCGTAGAGCGCGAGGTCACGGCATGACAGCCGCGGCAGCCGACCCCCCGTGTACCTCTGCCGGCGGCCAGTACACGGCGAGGCCGCGGCCCATGATCTGCCCGCGGCTCACGAGGCCCCAGTAGCGACGGTCGGCGCCGTCACTGCGGTTGTCGCCTTGACACCCACTCGCACGCCATTCCGGCGACGCAGGAAGAGCGGCGGCTTGACCCCGCTTCAACAACGACAGGTCGCGGAGCTGCAGTTTGCACCGCTTCCGTCGCTGGGAAGGATGGTGCGCGACACAGCCGGCACCAACATCGGTCGCAGGATGCGATTCTCGACACGGCTGCGACGCAGACGCGCATGGGCCAGAGGCCCATCGCCAGAACCGCGGCGGGGCAAGCACGAACGAAGGAGAGGAAGGAGAGTGGTAATGGCGGACGTAGCCCTCATCACCGGCGCCTCAGGGGGGCTGGGCGCCGAGTTTGCCAGGCTGTTTGCCGCAGACGGCCACGACCTCGTGCTGGTGGCTCGGCGGCGCGACCGCCTCAAGTCTCTGGCCGCGGACTTAAGCAGACGGCACGGCATCGCGGCCCACGTCGTTGTGGCCGATCTCGCCGACCCGGAGGGTGTCGCCCAGGTGGTCGCCGAGGTGGAGCGTCTCGACCTTGTCGTCACCTACCTTGTTAACAACGCGGGCTTTGGCACGCATGGCGCCTTCGCTGACTCAGAGCGGGAGAGACAGCTTGCTATGGTGCAGGTCAACGACGCGGCGCCGCTCGCCTTGACGCGCACCCTGCTGCCCGCCATGGTGCGTCGCCGCCGCGGCCGAATCCTCAACATCGGTTCCACCGCGGGCTTCCAGCCGGGCCCCTATATGGCGACCTACTACGCCAGCAAGGCGTTCTTGAACTCCTTCAGCGAGGCCCTCTCCTACGAACTGCGCGGCACAGGCGTGACCGTGACCCTGAGTTGCCCGGGCACCACGGCGACCGAGTTCGCCGCGGTCGCGGGCAGCCACAACTCACGCCTGGAGCGCCTCGCCCATGCCGCCCCCGACGCCGTTGCGGGCGAGGCCTACGCGGCGCTGATGGCCGGCCGGCCGCTGGTCGTGCACGGTCTGGCAAACCGGGCCGGGGTGCAGCTGCTCAGGCTGGCACCGCGGGGCGCCGTGCGCGCTGTGGCGGCCTTCGTCAATCGGCCGCAGCGCTGCTGAGCACATGCAGTTAAGCCGACTCCAGCTCGCCAGGAAGCCGAGCTTCCGCGGTCGGATTCGCGAGATCCACTGCGTCATCTTCGTGCACCGATCCCCACAGGCCCGCGGGTGCCGAACGAAGCGTGCTCAAGATACCCTCGGCCAGGGCCAGCGCCGACTGTGGTCCGAGCTCCACGGCCACGCGCGCCGAGGGTCCTAGCGAGGGGTTGAGGAAGTCGATATTGAGGCTGTGATCGGGAGTGGCATGCACGGGGTGGTCGAAGTAGACCGAGGCGTCGGTCAGGGCAAACCAGCCGGTCGCGCCCTTGCCGGCGCCCGACACGCGCAGCCTTGCCGTCAGGTAGGTACACACGGCACGTCCTTTCGGGTTTGCAGAAGAAGGATCAGGCAGTCAGGTAGCGGCCAAACCAGGTCAGGATGCGACTCCAGCCATCCGCGGCCGCCTCGGGGCGATATGAAGGGCGATCCACCGCAAAGAAGGCATGTCCGGCACCGGCGTAAGAGTGGAACTCGTAGGTCTTGCCGTGGGTCTTGAGGGCCTCTTCCAGCTCGGCCACCTGCTCAGGAGACGGGTGCTGGTCCTCGGCGCCGAACAGCCCCAGTAGCGGGCACGACAGCTGCGCAGTCAGGTGGACGATCGGCGTCACGTTCAGGTGGGAGAGCCCCTCTGATGGGCTACCGACGACGAGGGCCCCGTAGCAATCGACCGCGGCGTCGAGCTCCAAGGAGCACGCCGCGAGGAACGACTGGCGCCCACCCGAGCAGTAGCCGATCGTGGCGACCTTGCCGTTGGAGGAACCCAGGCTGCTCAGGTAGCGCGCCGCGCCAGCGACATCACCGACGAGGCGCGCGTCGGGTACCCCGCCGGCCGCGCGCACCGCCGCCGCCGCATCGTCGGGGCTGGCACCCGGGGCTTCCCGACTGTACAGGTTGGGGCAGAGCGCCAGATAGCCCTCGGCCGCGAAACGGCGCGTCATCTCCTTGGTCTGGCGGTCGTACCCCGGCATGTGGTGGATGACGATGACCGCCCCGTGCGGTCCCCGGTCCAGCGGTCGAGCCAGATAGGCTTCGATCGCGTCGCCCCCATGGCCGGTGATCTGGACGGTTTCGGCCTGCATTGCGTCGTACACGTCCGCCTCCCTTGCTCATCGCATGCACGCGGGTTCGTGAGTTGCCCTGCCCTGCTCGCTTGTCGGCGATGCTTCCCCTAAGAGGGGGCGTTCACACCGCCGCGCGCTCGCCTCAGCGGTCAAGGGTCCGGAGACGCCGATATGCCCAGGCGAACGACGGCGACGACCTCGCGGGGGGGATGCCCCAGGGCAGGCTGTGCCCACCCTGCAAGCCCCCAAAAAACGGCCCCGCCGGTCCATCGGCCCGCCGCGGCGCTATGCTCGGTCACACACCACGACCGAGGAGGAATCCATGTTCTTCACCATTGCCTCACTCACGGCGCACACGGCGCGCCGCATCACCGAGCTCGGCGCCCTGCTCGGCCTCCTCGGCGGCATCGCCCTGGCAGCCAGCGTGTACCCCTCGCTGCGCCAGCCCGGCAAGGTCGTCGCCGGGGTGCTCCTCGCCGTGGGCTTCGTGCTGATCATCTACGCGCTCCACTTCGGCAAGACCTTCTGACCGCTGGCGAGGGCGCGGCACCACGACAAATGTGCCACTCTGCCGGCACGGCTGCAGACGATCGGTACCGGCAAGCTGTATCTCGAGTAGACCGCCCACGCCCAGCCCACGATGATCGGCGTCGCCTGCTACTGCCGCTCTCGCAGCGCCCGCCAGTCCTCCAGCCCCAGGAAGCTCTCCTCGACGTCCGCTTCCATCTGCAGGAACAGCTTCCAGGGCACGGTGAACGAGAGGATGTCGCGCGGCACCCGGGTCCGCTGGGCGATGTCGAAGAAACCCACGACGCCTCTCGGCACCTCACGCCTGGCCTCCGCATAGCCCACGAGGACCGACTGGCAGGCGCCGCCGAAGGCGGCGATCGCCGGTTCGCCGCTGCCTCGCGAAAAGTCGGTCATGACGATGAGGGCGGACAGCTGATCGGGGTTCACGAGGAAGACCACGAGCTCGGGCGCGTCGGATCCGCTGATGCGCTCCAAGGGCTTCATGACCACGTACTCGGTGGGAACCTCGGTGATCGGCAAGCGGCTCAGCCACTGCTGGACGAGCTCGGGCGTCTTGAAGAAGCGCTCGCCCTCGCCCATGTGGCTGCCGGCGCGGTAGTGACTGGCGGCCTTGGGGTCGCCGGCCGACAGCAGCTTGTCGATCGCGAAGCAGCGCTGCTCATAGGTGTTGCCAAAGCCGAGGCCGACGCCGCCTCCGGGGCAGCCGTAGCTCTGCCGGTCGAACACCGCCGTCTTGCCCCTCGATACGCCGAGCATGGTCGCCGCCACGCAGCCCCAGCCGTTCTTCTTGAACTGCAGCGCTGCCTCGGGCTTCTCGTCGGTCAGGATGACGGCGATCGGTGACGACGCCAAGGCGATAGCGTCGGCAAGCTTGCTCTGCATAACGACCTCCTGCCCGTCACGAGCGGATGGCTGTGCTTGCGACCTTAGTGAGCGTGTCCCGACGGCGAAGTCGGGGGCTCGGCCTGAGGTCAAGGGACCTGAAGACGCGGATCATCTGGGGGATGCTCGACGTCCAGAGGGTGACTCTACGTGCGCACAGTGTACCGCGCCGTCAAGGACCACTGGGCGGTTCAGTGGCGTCGCCGCCCGCGACCCTAGCCCCGGCGAAGGGCAGCGTGCTCGGCGGCCGGTCGGGGACGGCGAGCGCGAGACCGTAGCGATTCGCCACAGCCTCGACCTGAGCCAGAGTGAGCGACTTTCCGCTCGTCCGGTGGCTTGCAATCGACTTGTCGGGCGCTGGCTTGCGTGCGGCCGAACTGCCATAGAGGTCCTCTGGTGCGGGCAGCGCCTGCTCGCCGACGGTCGCGCCTGCCGGCGGCGCGAAGTCGAACAGGCTAGCGTCGATGTGTCCGTAGGAGACGCTGGTGAAGCCGATCGACAGAACGGCGGAGCCGTCGCCCTTGGCGTAGACCTGGAGGCGCAGTGGCACGAATGTCTTGGCGTCGACTGCCACCTGCAGCGAGTCGACGCTGGTGACGGTCGAGGTCGGTGTGAGAACCACGAGGTAGCAAGGCTCGCCCGCCACCGAGGTCTGCGGACCCAACGTCACCTTGCCGATCGCGGCAAGACGCTCCAGGGCCGAGGCGATCGTGGTGGGAGGGTCGACAGGGCCGGCCAGCGTGCTTGCGCTGGCGGCAGCTCGCGCTAGCCCAACGACTCTCGCTGGGAGGCTGTAGTGTGTCGCCGTAGCGGTGGCCGAGCTGTAGGTCCACCCCTTCCGGAGCCGTTGTACGATTTCGCAGGTGCCAGCCCGGTGTCAGCCGCTGACACCGGGCTGACACCTGAGGCCGGCTATCCTGCACCTGGCCAGACTTGTTGTCGGGGCTGGCCATCGCATGAGAAAGGACGCGCAGATCGTGAGAGTCTTGGTGGTCGAAGACTTCGAGGTCCTGGCGCGCTCAATCGGAACCGGACTGCGCCGCGAGGGTATGGCCGTCGACGTCGCCCTCGACGGCGACGAGGCGCTCACCCGTCTGGCCGTCACGCGCTACGACGTGGTCGTGCTCGACCGCGACCTGCCCGGCGTCCACGGCGATGAGGTCTGCCGCCGGCTTGTGACTGAGCAACCGGACACCCGCATCCTCATGCTGACCGCCTCGGGCACGGTCAAGGACCGCGTCGAGGGACTCGGCCTGGGCGCCGACGACTACCTGCCCAAGCCTTTCGTCTTCGCCGAACTCGTCGCCCGGGTACGGGCGCTTGGACGCCGCGCGACACCGGCCCTGCCGCCGACGCTCCAGGCCGGCGACCTGACCCTCGACCCGGCGCGCCGAGTCGCCTTGCGCGGCGGAAGACGCCTGGAACTCAGCCCCAAGGAGTTCGCCGTGCTCGAGTGCCTGCTCTCAGCCGGCGATCGTGTGGTTTCCTCGGAGGAGCTGCTGGAGCGGGTCTGGGACGAGCAGGTAGACCCCTTCACCACAGCGGTCAAGACGACGATGCGCCGCCTGCGGGCCAAGCTCGGCGAGCCGCCGCTGATCGAGACCATCCGTGAGAGCGGCTACCGGATCGAGGCGTCACGATGAGTATCCGCAGCGTCCTTGCCAGGTACCACCTGGGTCGGCCCGCGCTGCGGGCGCAGCTCACCGTGCTGTACGCGGGTCTCGTCATCTGCCTGGTCGCCGCCGTGCTGCTGGTGACCGGGGTGGTGCTGCACTTCGGCAGCGCGGGATCCTCCGCGGCCGGAAGCGCGGCCGGCGCGGCCGGTAGCGCCGCGGCCGCTGGCTCGCCGGCGTCGGGGCCTCACGTCCACGTCGTCTTGGCGATCGTCGGGGTGGTCGTCGTGGGCGCTGCCCTGGCTCTGTCGTGGTGGATCGCCGGGCGCTTTCTGCGCCCACTCCAGGCCATGACGACGACCGCCAAGGAGATCTCGGCCAGCAATCTGCATCGCCGGCTCAACTTGAATGGGCCGGACGACGAGCTCACCCGGCTGGGACAGACGCTCGACGACCTCTTCGGGCGCCTCGAGGCGTCGTTTGCGTCGCAGCGCCGCTTCGTGGCTAACGCCTCCCACGAGCTGCGCACCCCCTTGGCCGGTCAGCGGACCCTGCTGGAAGTCGCCTTGGCCGACCCCGAGGCGAGCGCCGCAGACCTGCGCGCCGCCTGCGAGGAGGCACTCGCCCTGGAGGAGCACCAGGAACGGCTGATCGGGGCGCTGCTCACCTTGGCAAGCAGTGAAGGGGGCGTGGAGCGCCGCGAGAGCGTCGATCTGGCTGCCCTGGCCGGGCGCGTCGTCATGATGGGCACCGACGAGGCGCACCGTCGTGGCGTTCGCCTGCTGGTGTCGCCCGGCGCGGCGTGGGCGGCCGGCGACCCGGACCTGCTCGAGAGCCTTCTCGCCAACCTCGTCGCCAACGGCTTGCGTCACAACGTCGACGGTGGCTCCCTCCAAGCGGTCACCGAGACCCGCGCCGGCCAAGCGGTCGTCTCGGTCACGAACACGGGGCCGGCCGTGTCGGCGGAGGACGTCGACCGCCTGTTCGAGCCCTTCCGCCGGGCCGGCAACGACCGTACTCGCACCGGGGACGGGCACGGGCTTGGCCTGTCGATCGTGCGCGCCGTCGCCGACGCTCACGGGGCCACGCTCACCGTCGAGCCGCAGACCGGCGGCGGGCTGCGGGTCGAGGTGGTCTTTCCTACTCCAGGCCTGGAGGCCGGGTAGGCGCAAGGCGCCGGCACGGGCCTATCGTTTCACGTCGCAGGCCGCGAGCGGCGCGCCGCCTAGTGTCGCGGCGGCAGCCCGCAGGCGAGGTGTGCGCGACCTTGACGAAGCAGGGCGTGCCATGCAGGATCAGCCCAGGCCGCCGCGAGAGGATAGCGGGCGAGAACGTCATGCCGCACCCTGTGCGGGCATCCGCAGCCGGAGCACACGGTATGTCAAAGGTTGGACGACCACGGGTTCACAACCATGTGAGCCGCGAGACGATCGCGCGGGCTGCGCTCGAGCTCGTCGATCGCAAGGGCCTCGAGGCGCTGAGCATGCGCAATGTCGCTGCGACCCTCGGCATCGGCACAATGACGCTCTACGGCCATGTGCGCACGCGCGATGAGATCGTCAGCGGCATCGTTGAGCTGCTCCTCGGCGAAGTTGACACCAGGGTGCGGGCCGAGGAGCGCTGGGACGACAGCCTGCGACGCGTGGCCGCCTCGGTGCGCAAGATGGCTCTGCGCCATCCGCCGGCGTTTGCACTGGTTGCCACGGCGCCCGTAGACCAACCACCGGTCCTTGACTACGCTCGCTCGATTGCAAGGCTTGAGGCTGTCAAGGGCATTTCGGAAGAGCAATTCGCCGATTCCTGGAGAGTGGTCGACGCCTTCCTCACGGGGTTCTTGCTCATGGAAACGGCGGCCATCGTCCGCGGCGGCTCCTCTGGCGGGAAGCCCGTCGATGCTGCTTTGGGCGATGAGTCGCTCCAACGTCTTATGGCGGATGCGCACTCGGCCGAAGCGTTCCATGCGTCGCTGGAAGTGATAATCACTGGCCTCAGGGACACTCGAGAAGCCGCGAGCAGTTAGGCCAGAAAGCGCCCCCGGAAGAAGGGGGCACTTTCTGGCCATGCTCTTCTCAGGCAGATGATATGGGCTGGGCGTCCATCTGCCCGCCTGTCATCGCTCCTCAGAAGCCATAGGAACGAGCCACATACGCCTTCAGACCGAGGTCCGAGGGCGTAACCGCCGGATGAACCAGAGCTTCGTAGACTTGCTCCGCATGCGCCTGAGCCTGAGCGAAGCAGGTGGCCGCATTGGACGTGTCAAGGAGCTTGTCGTTGCCGCTGGCCGCACCGGCCGCCATGGCCCAGTTCTGACCTTCGAGGTACTCGGTATTCGCGTCGCTGAACAAGGTGTTCAGCCCCTCGAACCCAGGATCGCCGTAGTTCTTCAGCATGAGCTTCTGGTAGGCGTGCGCGATGTCGGACTCTGCCGCAGACTCGGCCGCGGCGACCATCGCATCTGGGTTGGCAGCCAGCGCCAATGCATAGAACGTGTGCGTGCTCGCTATCTGGTAGCAGTCATCCGCCGGGCCTGCCTCATAGGGTAGCGCCACCCTCCCTGCCGCGCCGGTGCAGATGTACATCGTGCCGCCGGCGCCGTCGGCCGGCGTGCTGATCGTGACGAAGCCGGCATTCAAGTTGCCCGGGTTGCCGAAGTACTCGGCCTTCGTCTTACGGAAGTTCCTGAGGTTCCAGGGGTTCCGCGGAATCTTGCCGTGGTGGCGGAAAAGCATCTTGGCGAAGCTCACGTCAACATGGCCAGCGTACTCGTGCAGCATGTTGTACATCGTCTGGTTCGTGCGCACACTGGCCAGCTGCATGTCGCTCTGGCTGTCCGGAGGCGCCTTCATCTGGGGATTAAGAGCCCAGCCGCCGTGGGGATAGAACTTCCCCGGCAATCCATTCAAACTCGCCTTGCCGTTGGTGAAGAAGCAGTTTCGGGAGTAGATGAAGTCGCCTTCACCGAAGTCGCCGGGCTTCCTGACGTTATGAAACGCCGCCGAGGACTCAACAACAAAGGCGTTGCCCTTCACATCGGAGATGGTCGTGTTCCAAACGTCGGGCTGATGGTACGACAACCACATGTCGCGGGCAGCAGCAGCGCTATCGCTGAAGCGCAAGATGTGAGGGATCAGACCTGCCTTGACCCCGTAGCCGCCAGCTCCCCAGTCGACCGAGCGCCAGGCTCCGCCCAGATTACCGCTGGTCGAGACCCCTCTGTTGTTGATGCCGGGAAAGACCGGAATCGACGCCAGCTGGCCGGGCTGCGTGATGTTGATGTAGGCATTGCCGGTTGAGGGGAAGGCGACAATGGCCAGGTAGTTGTTGTTGCCGAAGTCTCCCCAGGGTGGATCCATCTCCTGGGCGGTGATCAGACCGCCGTTCTTCGTGGTCTTCCCCCAGGCCGCCCAGGCCGAGCATGTCGGAGCATGGGTACTCGCCCCACTCGTCGATGATCCCGCGCTGGGGTATGAGGTCGTGCCGACGAAGTTCGCCAGCACCTCGTCGTACGACAGCGGAACGCCGGCATCGGTGGCGGCGGCGGCCATCCCTTTGAACATGTCGATGTACTCCGGCGTGTACTGCTGGATGTAGGCCTGGTTGGCGCTGAGTGCCGCAAGTTGGTCGGCGGTGAAGCCTCCGGGGACCTGCATGGCTTGCAGGACGGACGGCCCGAAGAGTTGGTTGACCTGCTGGTAGTACTGGTAGCCCATGTCGTAGTCGGAGCCCTGCAAGACAACGACCGGCATGACGCTTGGTGGCAGCGCTGACGAAGACGTGGACGACGTGCTGGCAAGCGCAGGCGACGCAGAGATAGCGGCCAGAATGCAGATGCCCGTGACCAGGCAGGCGAGCCTCCACGGGCTGGTCTTCTTCACACTACTCACGATCACTCCCCCTGTTCATCATCGATCGGCGCCGATTGCCCTTGGCCAGACCGACGGCGCGCACACCCCCGAGGCTTGGCGAGCCCTTCAGCGGACTGGTGAGATGGTCGGCGGATCTTGTTCCCCAGACGTCACCTCCCTCCCAGACGTTTCCGCACGCATAACGGTACGACGTACCGAAAGTCTCTGGCAGGCTTCGGGGCTTGTCAATAGGTGGCAGACCGAGAACCGCTGGTCAGACGGCCGGTCGGCGCTCCAGAAGCCGGCATCGGGTATGGTGAGCACGGCCCTTCTCGCAATCGACACAGCGAGGCCGGCCAGCAACGTACATCAGGAGGGGTTGCGAAGCTCCGGCGGCGTAACCCGCCATGGCCACGTGGGGATCGTGGGGCCGATACGATGGCGCGATCAGAGAGGCGGGCGGCGCTCTGCGTTCGGTCGGTGCCTGGCACACCTGGCGAGGCGGCCACGGCAACGCGGGCTGCTGATCGCCATGTGCTCATGCTCCTCGCGGTACCTTTCCTCGAGCCCGGGCGCACGGGTGCGCGTGCAGTGGGCCGGCCATGATCGGCTCCTCGCCTGTGGACGTGCCCACCACACCCTTGTACGCGTGCCGCCTGGCAGGGCGACCGTGCGATTCTTGCCTGCAGCGTGAGACTGGCACATCGTCGCCGGGGCAGGAACGGTGGCCCTTCAGGCAAACCGCAGGCACACTACCTGCAGGTCGTCTCTCAGGCTGCCGGCGAACTCGAGAGCAGCGGCCCGCACGCCCTCGGCGATCTTCCTGGGCGGCGAATCACTCCCGGTCGGCAGGCCAGATCGACGAGCCGCTTCTCGCAGTACTGCTGCTCGCTTTGGCGAGGGGCCACCACCGCCTGGTCGTTGACGTCTACCTCGTCGCACTCGGACGACTACTTGACGGCAGCGGTCCCCGCGCTCACATCGACGCCGCGCGCGAGCGACTGCACGACGCGCACCATGTCGGCCGCCGACAGGTCGCCCGAGACGGTCACCGTGTACGCCACCAATCGCCTCGGCTGACGTCACGGTGACTGTCGCCGTGGGTCGCCCAGGCACCATGGTCCACAGCGAGGCGACCCGCAACAGCTCAAGGGTTTGCGGATGTGTGCAATGCGCACGCAGAAGACGACGAGCAGCAAGGCTGGCGAACAAAGCGCCAGCAGCGCTCAGTGCACGTCCTCACCACGGGCCACGCGGCGCCTGCGTGAAGCCCTCTACGACGACCGTCTGGCTAAACACGCCCTCGCGGTGCAGAATCGCTTGACACAAGGCTCGATCGAGCGGTGGAGAGATGGACAACCCGATCATGCCCTCCAGGACGACGAATCTCGGCCGGCGGCGAAGGAGAGCCGAGAAGAGACGGCGGGTGAGGCGACGTGCCGTGCTGGCCTTGGTTGTGATCGCCGCCCTGACCGCCGTGATCGGCCTCGGTCTGGGACACGCCGGCGGCAGCTCCCCCGCCGCGCCCGCCTCAGGCCCTCCTCGGTCGGGCGGCACGCTCACGGTCAGCTTCGCCACTGAGCCGGCAAGTCTCGACCCGGCGGTGGCCTTTGACGCCGAGTCCTGGAGCATCGAGCGACTCACCTACCAGACGCTCCTGACGTACGCCAGCAAGCCCGGAGCGGCCGGGACGCGGCTGGTGCCGGACCTCGCCACAGCGCTGCCCAACGTCGCCAACGGCGGCATTAGCGACGGCGGCAGGGTTTACACCTTCCACCTCAAACCAACCATCAAGTTCGCGCCGCCCATTGGCACGGTGGTCACGGCGTCGGACTTCAAGTGGAGCTTCGAGCGCATGCTGAGGCAGCCGCGCGCCGGGGCCACCTACTTCTATACCGGCATCGTCGGCGCCCAGGCGTATCTCGACGGCACCGCCAAGAGCGTTTCCGGCGTCAAGGTCGTGAACCCACGAACGATCCAGATCACCCTGGAGAAGCCCGACGCCGCCTTCCTCTACACGATGGCTATGCCGTTCACGTCGGTCATGTCCCAGGCGTGGTGCGCCAGGGTTGGGGCGCAGATCGACCACAAGCCTCTCGGCACGGGCCCCTACATCATCCAGAGCTGGACGCCCGGCCGCGAGATCGTGGCCGCGCGAAACCCGAACTTCGCGAGCCAGGGCACGAAGGGCCAGCAGTACGTCGACACGATGAACTTCCTCTTCTCATCCAGCGCCGATGCCGCGCTCGGCAACCTCGAGCATGGCCAGGTCGACGTGCTCGGCGACGCTATCCCTTCGGCCGACTATCAGAAGACCGTACAGAGCTCGCAATGGGGCAAGTACGTCGTCAATGCCCCGCAGCTCGCCATGTACTACCTCTTTCTGAACCTGCAGGTGAAGCCGTTCGAGAGCCGGACGATCCGGACGGCCATCAGCTACGCGATCGATACGCAGAAGCTCCAGAAGCTGCTCGACGGCCAGGGTCAGCAGCTCACCCAGATCTATCCGCAGGGCCTGCCCGGTCACGTGGCCGGCGCGCAGTCACAGTTCTACGCGCACGATCCCGCCGAGGCCAAGCACTTGCTCGCCAGGGCCGGCTTTCCCAACGGCTTCTCCACCAGGCTCTACGCCGACAACATCTACCCACAGCCCCTGCTCGCCAAGGCCATCCAGAGCGACCTCGCGGCGGTCGGCATCCACGCCACCATCACGACCCTCGACCCCGAGACCTACTGGAATTTCATCACCCTCACGAGGTCGCACGCCGGCATCGGCCTCGGCAACTGGTATGCAGACTTCCCCGACCCGGCCGACTGGATCGGCCCGCTGTTCACGAGCCCGACCGACGGCAGCAACAACTCGAGCTTCTACGAGAATCCGCAGGTGATGCACCTCTACGACGCGGCGAGCAGCCAGCTCAACCCGGCCAAGCGCCTGCGGATGTTCCAGCAGATGCAGGCGCTCGTCATGCACGATGCGCCAGTGGTCCCGCTGTTCCAGCCGATCTGGAACGGCATGCGCGGCAACGACATAGGCGGCTTCTACATCCACCCGGTGTGGATCTACGACTTCCAGGAGTACTGGAAGCTCAACGGCCACTGAGGGGCGCCGGCCGCTCACTTCGTGAAGACGGTGCGCTAGTATTCTGCCTTGATCACGAAGAATGAACCCCGAATTGTTCCAGCCAGTTTAGACTTCTGCCTGGCAAACTTGAACTTGCCTTCCAGCTCCGTTGGCACTTCCATCCCGTCCGAAAGCTTGAAGCCAACAGCTCGCTTCTTGGGGTCATCAATCGTATACATAACATTGACCGCAAGACCATTCTCATAGAATACGTAAGCGAATCTGATGTTTTCCACTTGAAAACGTGACGTCTCCAGAGGCTTGGCCACGATCTCAATATCACGTTCTTCCTTAAGAATCCTGTTTACGTAGTCCAGTGTGCCCTGGCTGTCGCTAGCCGCGACAACCGTGAACGCATGCTTGTATTTATTCATGAAGTATCTGGCTTCATTGGCACGTAGACCGGCAAGCGTTCCTGCAACAGGTGACGTCTCTAGACCAACCATAGACACGTCTGCAAAATCAACGACCTTGGACACTCTTGTCCTCCTCCTATGAGCACCCCCGCTGCTCGTGTGGAACCTGTGCTCCATCCACTGAGCTACGAGGACGAAGTGCGGATTCTGCGGGGCTTCACTCTCTCACGTCGGTCCCCAGCAGGGATTCCAGAGCTGCTACTATGCCCGCGCCGCATATACCCGCCGGAGCCGTGGGTTACCACCAGTTGCGGGAGGAGCGCCGTTCATGCGTCGCAGGATATCGCCGTGAGCCAGGCGGCTATGTCGGCCACGACCGCCGGATCGACTGCTGCACCAGCTCGTACTCTGCCGGCGACGAAGGCCCGCTGCCGAGAAAGAACAGATGGTTATCGGCGGCGTAGATGCGGATCGTCACGTCCGGGCGGCCGTCGAGGCCGGCCTTCCACCCCGCGAGGTCATGGGCCACGGTCACCTGGTAGTCCCGGCCACCCTGGAGTATGAGCAGTGGCTTGCCGAGCGCCGCGGCGGCCTTCACCGGGCGATAGTCGCGCAGGTCTAGCCAGTACGAGGCGGGCGCTCCGAAGGGCAGGTCGTCAGCCGCTGTGGAGGCAGTCAGGGTGGGGCTGTCGACGAGTCGCGCCTTCTCGGTCATCGTGCCGATCGCGGGCTCCGCGGCGGCGGCCGCCGTCGTGGGGTTGAGCGCGTCGCGCGACCTGTGTCTGCGTCCACGAGTTGCGCTTGCGCAGATCGCGCAGGTAGTCGGCAAGCGCCACCTTGAGCTCGATGAACGCGGCCTCCTCCGCACTCAGCTCGAGGAAGTCGCTCGCCTCGCCGCTGCGCCAGCCGGCGGCCGCCAGGCGATCCTTCTTGGCCTTGTCCTGCTGCTCACCCCTTCTCGCCCACTATCAGATCGTAGGCGCGCCGGACGTCCCGTAACATGGTCTGCGAGCAAGCGATACCGTCCCGGTACCCTACATGCGCGCAGGCGTGGCGCGTCGAAAGGATGGCCAAGCAACCATGAACGAAACGGTGGGCACTCCCGACCCGCTCGGTCTCGATGCGGCCGATATGCGGCGTCTGGGGTATTGGGTCGTCGATCGAGTGGTCGCGCACCTGCAAGGCATCGCGGACGAACCGGCGATCCGCACGGGCGCACCCAGGGAGCTGCGCGCCGCCCTGGGCGGGCCGCCGCCGTGGAGCGGCGGTGACCCAGTACACGCGCTCGAGGCCCTCGCGGACGTGGCGCTGGTCAACATGCAGCACGGCGAACATCCGCGCAATTTCGCCCGAGTCCCCGCTCCCTCGAGTTTCGCCGGCATCCTCGGCGAGTGGCTCGGCACCGGGTTCGATGCGATCGCCGCCTCGTGGGCGGGCGGGTCGGGGCCAGCGACGGTGGAGCTGGTCACGCTCGACTGGCTGCGCTCCCTGCTCGGCATGCCAGTGGGCGCCGAGGGCGTGATGACGAGCGGCGGATCGCTGGCCAACCTGACCGGACTCTCTGCGGCGCGCGCCGGTGACGGGCCCGGCGTCTGCTACCTCTCCGACCAGACTCACGCGTCGATCCTGCGCGGGCTGCCCGCGCTGGGCTTTGCCGCCGACGAGGTGCACATGCTCGCCTCCGACGACGAGATGAGGCTGCCGATGGACGCGCTCAGGACAGCGATCGTCGAGGACCGTGCGGCTGGACGCCGCCCCGGCTTCGTCGTCGCGAACGCCGGAACGACGAACACGGGAGCCGTCGATCCCCTGCCTGAGATCGCCGACCTGTGCCGTGCGGAGGGGCTCTGGCTGCACGTCGACGGCGCCTACGGAGCCTCGGCTGCCCTCTGCGAAGCCGGTCGGCCCGTCCTGCGGGGCCTCGAGCGTGCCGATTCGCTCGTTCTCGACCCGCACAAGTGGCTCTTCCAGCCCATCGACCTCGGCTGCCTGCTCGTCACGCGTCCGGGCGCGCTCAAACGTGCCTTCCGCATGTCCCCGGACTACCTGGCCGACGTGACGGGCGTCGACGAGGAGGTCGACTTCCGCGACCGCAGCCTCGAGCTCACGAGACGCGCCCGGGCGCTGAAGCTCTGGCTGAGCTTCCGCATCTACGGGGTCGAGCGCATCAGCGCCGCTATCGCCCGCGGCATCGCGCTGGCCGAGCACGCGGAGCGGGTCGTCGCCGGCGACCCGGAGTGGGAGGTCACGACGCCGGCGCAGCTGGGGATCCTCACGTTCGCGAACCGGGGCGCCGACGACGACGCGCACGCCGCCAAGGCTGCCGTTCTCGCCGAGTCTGGCTTCGGCGTCGTCACCAGCACCAAGGTCCGCGGCCGGCCGGCTCTGCGTCTTTGCACGATCAACCCGAGGACGTCACCCAATGACGTCACCGCAGTCCTGCAGCGACTCGGCGTGTGCGTCGCCGGCGAGTCGCAGCACATCTGACCCGCCGAACTCCGGCGAATCGCACCGGCAGTGTAGAATCGCCGCCAACCGCGCTCCGCCGCACAAGCGAAAGGATGGTCCGTCGTGATCAACGTGGCCCGAGCCCAGAGCGTGTTCAGCCTGTCAGCAGATGCTGTGCCTGTTGCGCGGATCCGGCCCGGCGACAGCGTCCTGCTCGATACGGCCGACTGCTTCAGCGACCAGATCCAGTCTGCCGACGCCACGCCGGCCGGCGTCGACTGGGAGCACATCAACCCCGCCACCGGACCCGTCTTCATCGAGGGCACGGAGCCGGGTGATGTGCTGTCGGTGCTCATCGAACGGATCGACGTCGCCGATCGCGGGGTGATGGCCGTGAGCGGAGACTTCGGTGTTCTGCGCGACCGGTTCGAAGGCATGTCCTTCGCGTTAGTCCCGATCGAGGGCAAGTTCGCCCGGGTGGCCGGCGCCAGTGTGCCGGTCCGCCCGATGATCGGCGTCATCGGTGTCGCTCCGTCCGGGGCCCCCGTGCCCTGCGGCTCACCGGGCTCACACGGCGGTAACATGGACACGCGGCTCATCGGCGAAGGCACGACGCTGTACCTACCGGTGTTCGTGCGTGGGGCGCTCCTCGCGGCCGGCGACCTGCATGCCGCCATGGGCGACGGCGAGATCTGCGGCACCGGCATCGAGGTCGCCGGGAGCGTCCAGCTGCGCGTCGACGTGCGCCGCGATATCGGGCTCGATAACCCGGCACTCGAGACGTCGGAAGTGGTGGCCACCATCGCCTCTGCAGCGAGCCTCGACGAGGCGGCCGACCGCGCCACGAGCGACATGGCCGACCTGCTCACGCGGCGGCTGGGCCTGTCACCCTCGGACGCCACGATGCTGATGAGCGCAGCCGGCCAACTGCAGGTGTCGCAGGTCGTCGACCCTCTCAAGACGGCGCGGTATGCGATGCCTTCGGGGATCCTCGGGCAGTTCGGTCGCCGCCTCTTCTGATGCTGCGCCATCAGTCGAGGAGCGCGGGCGATGCCGTGAATCGCCCGTCGCGCGACGCGCACTCACAGATCCCACCCGGGATGGCGACACTGCGCTCCGGGACCTCTAGGAATCGCCGTCGGCGCAGCGTATAGTGGCTCATCTTTCGTCTCGCGGTACGCGCACTCTCACTCCTGCTGACGTCGAGACCGAGGTCGTTCTTCGCAGTCTCTGAAGTCCGTCGACGAGAGGAGTCAGCAGTGGCCCAACCCAGTCCGGTCGCACAGTTGGAGAGAAACGCCGTCGGCCTCATGGATGTGCTCTTCCAGTCGATCACGTCCATGGCGCCGGGGGCCGCGATCGCCGCATCCATCCCCCTCGGCGCGGCCTTCGCCGCGGGAGCATTACCGCTCTCGGTCAGCATCGCCTTCGTCGGGATGCTGTTCACCGCCGTGAGCATCGGACAGCTAGCCAAGCACATCCCTGCTGCCGGCTCGGTAGCGACCTACAGCGCTGTCGGCCTCGCCCCCTGGGTCGGCTTCCTCATCGGTTGGGCATACGCTGCGGTCGAGGTCCTGATCGTCCCGCTCGTGATGCTACAGCTCGGATACACCGTCGCCGGCGAGTGGAATTCCGAACAGGCATCGTTCCCCACCAGCTTGTGGTGGATCTTCATGGCAGCCGGCATCCTGCTCATCTGCTACCTGGTGTACCGCGGAGTGAAGACCTCGACGCGGACGGGCGTCGTGCTCGGCTTCATCGAGATCGTCGTCTTCCTCGCACTGTCGATCGTCCTCATCGTCAAGGCCGGCAATCACAACACACTGGCGGTCTTCACGACCCACTACGCCAACGCCAAGGGATACACAGGCATGACCGGGGTGATCGCCGGCGCGGTCGGCGCACTGCTAGCTTTCTCCGGCTTCGAGGCTGCCGCGCCTCTGGCTGAAGAGACCCGGGACCCGCGGCGCAACATCCCGCGAGCGGTAATCCTCTCGGTGATCCTCATCGGTGCCCTCTATATCTTCACCACCTACGCGGCGGCCGTCGCCTACGGGCCCGCGAAGTTCTCCGGCTTCGCCGCGTACGCCAACGGCGTGCCTTGGGACGGGCTGGCCCGCACCGTCTCCACGGTCTTCTGGGCGCTGGTGCTCTTCGCCATCATCAACTCCACGCTAGCAAACGCGAACTCCGGCACCAACGTCTTCACGCGCACTGCGTACGCCCTAGGACGTATCGGCGTCTTCCCGCGCCTCTTTGCCGATCTGCACCCACGCTTCAAGTCTCCGAGAGTGGGAGTCCTCGTCCAGCTGCTCCTCAGTCTCGCGGTCGGGCTTGCGCTGGGGCTCAAGTACACCCCGCAGGTCGCCTTTGGCATCATCGGCACCGCGCTCGTCGTCATTGTGGTGCCGGTATACATCGTTACCAACGTTGCCTGCATCGGCTTCTTTGCGCGGCATCGCAGGGACGAGCAACACTGGCTCTTCCACGTCGTCGTACCCATCATCGGCGCCCTGCTGCTGATCCCCGGCTTCTTCAGTGTGGCCGGGATCACCGGTATCCCAGGGCTCTCCTTCATCTCCGCGCTCACCTCGCCGTACTCGTACGCGCCTTACGTGATGGCGGCATGGCTGGTCATCGGCGTCGCGGTGTTGTTCTGGCTGCGCTCGAGTAGGCCCGATGCGATCAGCCAGGTCGCGCACATCCATCTTGAAGACGAAGGCATGTGATCCTGCCTGCAACCGTCGGCGATTGCCCGCAGGAGACGCCGAGGGCCGGGCTGCGCGAGCAGCCTCGGCCCTCGGCGTCTTCCCTGGCCACATCGACGACCGGCTTTCGCCAGCCAGATGCAGCCTCACCCGCTGCCGACTGTGAATGGCCGGCCCAGCCGCAGGGTAGCTGTCGTAGATGGGCCCGACCGGATTGTGATCAGCTAGGCGGGTTCCAGGGCAGCCGGTAGGCGCGGTAGGTGCTGACCCCGGCCGGGAGCTGCGCGTTGAACAGCAGCTTCCCGGACGGGCTGAACTCGGAGATGTAGGGCAGCCCGCCCCAGCCGACGAAGAGGTCGCCGCCCGGCGTGGTCTGCGCGTTCCCCATGGCCTGCGCGACTTGGCCCTCCGGCTGGTCATCCGACTTGACCAGGGTGGCCACCCGGGTGGCGAGGTCGAGCCGCACCGTCACCACCCGGCTGGAGCCGAGCAAGTTGCCGCCCGACTCGTCGTCGAAGAACGTGTACTCGCCGCCGATGGCCTCCGGGTCGTGCTGCCAGGCGAAGATCTGCCCGTCGCGGTCGAGGACCTGGCCGGGGGCGGCGCGCAGGGTGAAGGAACTGTGCCTGCCGCCGAGCTGCCACATGATCAGGCCGGTGTGCCGGTTCACCTTGAAGGTGGTCCAGGTGTTGCGGGAGCTCACCAGCAGGTTGCCGTCGGTGTCGAGGTGGACGGCGTTGATGTGGAACCAGTCCCAGGGCATGTTCGGTGAGGACGGCCGCGGCACGTAGCTGTCGGCGTAGGGGACGTGGGCGGCGCTGTCCCACTGGAACAGCACCCGGCCCGTCCTGATGTCGATCTCCTGGACGAGGCCGCCGATGACCCGCTGGTCGGCGGGGCCGCCGATGGAGGTCAGGTTCGCCGTCGTCACGGTATCGGCCAGGATCAGCGCGGTGTTCCAGGGCGTGATGAGAAACTCGTGGAAGCTGGTCGCGTCCCCGCTGCCCGCCCGGACCGTGGCGATCTGCCGGTAACGGTCGTTGTAGATGTAGTCGGTGCCGCTGGGGCCGATCGGGCCGGGTCGACCCCCTGACCCTCCTGGGCCGTCTTGGACGCTTTGGCCCCCGGACTGGAACCAGGTGAGGACCGGCCGGCCCAGATAGGTCTGGGTGCGGAAGTCGGCAGCAATGTCCGCGGTGGGCAGCCGGTGGAACCAGACCACCTTCCCGGTGGTTGTGACGATCTCCGGGCCCGCCGGGTAGCCGCCTCCGCCCGCGGCGATGAAGATGTCCCCGTGGCCGCCGCTGGTGTGGCGGGTGAGCACGGTGAGCGGCGGCGGCGCGGTGCCAGTGACCCTGACGGGGCCAGCGGTCGTGACGGGGCCCCGGGAGCACGCCGAGAGGCACGCGAAGGCCAGGGCGCAGGCCGCGCCGGTGACCAGGGCGATCGTCAGCCGCCTGCCCGTGACCCAGGGCCCGCGGCCGACCCGCCGCCGGGACGTCATCATGAACCTCCGCCCGAGGTAGCCACCCGTTGAGCGCTCGCGCTCTGGTGTCCCTGGCGAGTGACTGCCGGACTGGGACCCTCCCGGTAACTGCCCCCCTGGGACACCCACGGGTGCTCGGGCAACATCTGGACGACCCATTGTGAACAGCTGTACTTCGTCCGCACCTATGTTCCTCATCTCTTCCGCACACCCGGGAGTTCCGCATCGGGTGCCAGTTCTGCGTCTGATCTGACGTTCTACGCGGCTCAACGATGCGCTTCACTTGAATCAGCTCGTCCACGGCATCCATATTCGGATAGACGCCCAATCCCACCGCCACAGCCAAGGCCGCGCCCATCGCCCCGGCTTCCACTCACCCGCGCTTGCCGGCGCGGCTCTCGTTGCGTGCTTCCTCCAGCTGGTCCAGTGTCGGGATGCCCGTGTTGCCGAGCTGAGAGACCTTCAGCCCCGCAGACCAGGCGGCGGTAGCGAAGCACTCGGCGGGGGGCAGACCCTTCGCCAGTGCCCAGGCGTAAGCACCGTGAAAGGTGTCGCCGGCTCCACAGGAGTCGACGGCGGTGACCGGAGCGGCAGCCCATCGCTGCCGACACTCAGGCTCTTTGCCCGTTGTGAATACCCCGCCCCTGCGCCCCTGCGTCACGCCGAATGCCACTCGGCAGGAGTCGCCCCAGAGTTCCACGACTGCCTGTTCTGCCGAGTGTCCCGTCTCCTGCAGCACATACTTCTCGGGCGCAATCACGTGATCGACCCGGCCCAGCACTCTCCCCGTCCATGACCGCCCGGACCCGGTGTCGATGACGGTGGTCACCGCTCTTCGGTCACATTCGGCGAGCGCCGCTTCAGTCAGGCCTTCATCGGTCGAGTCCAGAAGGGCGACGTCAACGCCCTCAAGGAAATCCGGCAGGTGCGCGATCATGCGCGCATCTGCCATCGGTTGGGGCAGCCAGACGATCGTCCGTGTCGCAGCTGCCCGCGCGACGATGATCGCCGAGTGCTGAGAGGGCTGATCGTAGGCGACCCATGTGCAATCGACGCCCTCGGCAGCCAGTTGCGCCATGAGGAGCTGGGCGTGCAGATCGCTTCCGCAGGCCGCCAGAAGCCTGGTCGCGGCGCCCAGTCGCTTCGCGGCGACCGCGCCCCGACCGGCCAAGCCCCCCACCACCATGTGATGCTCAAGCGCACGGGTTACGGAGTCCGCCTGCGGATAGTCGTCGAGGACGTAGAGGTGGTCCAGCGTCGCCATCCCGATCATGGCGACGATCGGCACGCGGCTCAGTTCTGGCTTAGCGGCCACTCGCTGCCCCCTTCGCTCACCATGACGTCGCCCAACACTACTATGGATAGACAGGCCCTGTGGCTCGCGGTTTGCTCGCCGTAGCTCCTGCGGAAGAACTGGCATGCGGTCGAGGCGGGAGGCGTGCATGGCCGATGCAGTCGAGGGGTTCTTCCAGGAGCTTGCGGCTCGCGGCAACGAGCCAGTCTTGCATCTCGTGAGTGGCATATTCCGTTTCGAGATAGGCCGGCGGCGGTGGCTCGTGCGAGTGCACAAGGGCGGCGTCACGGTGTCTCGCGCACAGGCGGCCGCCGACTGCGTGTTCGTGTGCGACGAGCCCATGTTCGCGGCGTTCCTGGCAGGCGAGAAGAATGCCTTCACGGCGATCATGCGCGGCGACCTGCTCTGCGAGGGCGACATTGGCCTCGCCATGCTGTTTCAGCGCATCTTCCCTGGGCCGGACGACCAGCCCAGGGCAAACGATGTCGTGTCTGGGCGGGCGCTGGCGTGAGAACCGAGACCGTCAGCAGTACTCGAGGGCAACACCTTCGTAGTCAGTGACCTGCGCGGAGACATCGAGGCGTCCATCTCCGACCCCAACGGCCTCTTCTCGTGGGATACGCGGTTCCTCTCGCGGTGGGTCCTCACCGTCAACGGTCAGCGCCCCACTGTGCTCTCGGTCGACGATCTGCAGTACTTCGAGGTGAGCTTCTTCCTGGTCCCCGGCGCCGACCGCGTCTATGTGGCCTCCGACGTCTCGATCATCCGCCGCCGGGCCGTCGGCCACGGCTTCCACGAGGTGCTGACGATCCTCAACCACGGCCACAAGCCCGTCACGCTGGAGGTGCGCGTCGAGGCCGACGCCGATTTCGCGGACCTCTTCGAGGTCAAGGACGCGCTGCGCAAGAAGGGGCAGTACTATAAGCACGTCGACGATGCAAGGCTGGTGCTCGGGTACCGGCGAGGCCACTTCAGCCGCGAGACGTGGGTGTCGGCCACCGCCCCGGCGTCGATCGATGAGGGCGGCCTCACCTTCGACGTGCGCATCGACGGCCATGGGGAATGGGCGACCGACCTGCACGTGGTGACCGCGGAAGCCGGTCTGGGCCAGCGTTTCTTCGAACCCAAGTACGAGCACGACAGCCGCAAGGCCCGGCCGAACATGGAGGTCGATCTCGACCACTGGCTGGCGGCCGCGCCGCGCGTGCAGTGTGACTGGCAGTGGCTCAAGGTCACTTACGACCGCAGCCTGACCGATTTGGCAGCTTTGCGCTTTCGACCCAGCTTGGAGAAGGGGCAGTCACTTCCGGCGGCAGGCTTGCCGTGGTTCATGACCGTCTTCGGCCGAGACAGCATCATCACCAGTTTGCAAGCGCTGCCGTTCACCCCCGAGCTGGCTCGGGCCACGCTGTACGCACTCGCCCACCGGCAGGGGACGCGCAGCGACGACTTCCGCGAAGAAGACCCCGGCAAGATCATGCACGAGGCGCGATTCGGCGAGATGACGGCCTTCGAGGAGCGCCCGCATTCGCCCTACTACGGCTCAGCCGATGCCACGCCCTTGTTCGTGATTCTGCTGGACGAATACGAACGCTGGTCGGGCGACAGCAGATTGGTTCGTGAGCTCGAGCCCGAGGCCCGCGCTGCCCTCCTCTGGATCGATACCTACGGCGATCGCGACGGCGACGGGTATATCGAGTACCAGCGGCGCAACGAGGAAACCGGGCTCGAGAACCAGTGCTGGAAGGACTCGTCGAACTCGATCGTCTTTCGTGACGGGTCGCCGGCTGCGTTGCCCCGGGCGACCTGTGAGCTGCAGGGCTACGCCTACGACGCCAAGATTCGCGGCGCCCGGCTGGCGCGCACGTTCTGGCGCGACCCCGAGCTGGCGGCGCGGCTCGAGAAAGAGGCCGCCGCCCTCAAGCGGCGCTTCAACCGCGACTTCTGGCTTGCAGACGGCCAGTACTTTGCGCTCGCCATAGACGGCGATGGTCGTCGGGTGGACTCGCTAACGAGCAATATCGGACAGCTGCTGTGGAGCGGTATCGTCGAGAAGAAGAAGGCCCCGGCCGTCGTGGAGCACCTTCTCGGCCAGCGCCTCTTCTCTGGCTGGGGCGTACGCACCATGGCCGCCGGCGATGAGGGGTACAACCCCATCGGCTATCACGTCGGCACCGTCTGGCCGCACGACAACTCCTTGATCGCCTGGGGTCTTCGCCGTTATGGGTACGCAGGTGAGGCGGCGCGCATTGCGGCCGGGATCCTCGACGCGGCGCGCTACTTCGGCGGCCGGCTCCCCGAGGCGTTCGCCGGGTACGCTCGCAGCATGACCGAGTCGCCGGTCGAGTACCCGACCGCGTGCAGCCCGCAAGCCTGGGCGAGTGGGGCGCCGCTGCTCCTGCTGCGCACCATGCTGGGCCTCGAGCCGGCTGGCGACCATTTGGTCGTTGCCCCATCTCTGCCCATGGGCATAGGCCACCTCGAGGTGCTCGACATACCGGGTCGCTGGGGCCGTGTCGACGCGTTTGCGCGGGGTCAGGTGGACACGCGCGAAATCTCCTTGTCGCGCCCCGAGCTGGGCATCCTGCGGGGCAGCCCGCCAAAGCATAAGCGCTGAGGCGCCCGAGGGGGGCCACAAGGCGAAGAATAGGCGTTGTGCGATCGAGGGACACCCGCCCGCTGCATAGAGCGTGCTGCCGGAGCGACGCCGGCGACCATCAGTGCCGCAGGAGATTCGGGCGCCACAGGGACGAGCTGATTGCCCAGACGTTCGCTGGCGGATAGAGTCTGCTCGACGTCAAGCGCAACCGCTCTGTGCGCAGCGCCACGAACCGTTCAGGTGACCTCCGTGTTGAAGAGACATCCGCCCCTCGCCACGATCGCCGGACTGGCGGCCATCGCCGTCGGCGTGGGCCTCGGGCTGATCGCCTACGCCTACTACCCCTGGGCCTTCAGCCCAACCGCCAACTGGCTCAGCGACCTCGGTGACACCGTGCTCAGCCCCCGGGGCTCGGTCTTCTTCCGCGCCGACATGGTCGTGGTCGGCGTCGTGCTGGCGGCCTTCTTTGTCGGCCTCAGCGCTTGGCACCAGGGCCAGCGCCCCCTCTGCAGAGCGCTGCTTGCCCTCGGCCAGTTCAGCGGCCTCGTGGCGGCGGCAGCCCTAGTGATGACCGGCATCGACCCGGAGAACGACTACGCCGCTCATGCCTTTTGGGCCACCGTGCTGTTCATCTCTCTGGCGAGCGCCGTCTGGTTCATCGGCTGGGCCCCGGCCTGGCACCGGCCGCTGCCACGACGACTTCCCCACATCGCCGTGGTCGTCTGCGCCGCCGACCTGACGGCGCTCGTCGTGCGCCGCCATTGGCTCGAGTGGCTCGCGGTCGGTCTGCTGCTGTGCTTCGTGGGCGCGGTCGCCCTGGGGGCCTGGGCGACGGCGCCGAGGCGCGAGAACGCAGACGCGTCGGGCTAAGGCCGGAGTGCCCGGCGACGATCGCTCAAGGTCGGGGCACTGGCGTCAGCGGCGGCGAGAACGTCACTATGGCCGCATCATGCCAGCGGGCCGGCGAGTTGCCGTGGGAAGTCAATCCCAGCTACGAAGGCCCACATGGACGCCGAGCAGCCTCGACATGCCCCAGACTACGCCGCATCTCCCGTAAGGATGCTGCGGCCATGCAAGAGGAGGCGGCGGCGCTGATCGCCGGGCTGGTGTTCGCCCTTCAGTAGACTCTGGGCAGCCTTCCGTCAATCCCTCGTGCGATGCCGGTAGAGCCGCCCCGCCAGCGGCACGCTGACTGCCAGGATGAGCAGCGCCCAGAGCAGTGACGCCTCGACCGGGTGCTGCATCGGCCAAGCCTGGATGGCCGCCGACGGGTTGGGGTTGCCGAACAGGTCCCGGCAGGCCGAGGCCACAGCGCTCACAGGGTTCCAGTTGGCGATCGTGGCGAGCCAGCTGGGCATGCCCTGTGTGGGCACGAGCGCGTTGGAGACGAAGGCCAGCGGGAAGATGACGATGAAGGCCACGCCTTGCGCCGCCTCCGGTCCCGCGACCGCCATGCCGAGGCAAGCATAGAGCCAGGTGAGCGCGTAGGTGAAGAGCAAGGCGACGGCGAAGCCCGCGAGCACCGAGGCCAGGGCGGCGTCGGGACGCCAGCCGATGGCCAGACCGGTGACCGCGACGATCGCGCCGCAGAGCGCCGCCGCCAGCAGGTCGGAGAGCGAGCGCCCCACGAGGATCGCGGTCGGCGACATGGGCAGCGTGCGCAGGCGATCGATAACCCCGGTGCTGAGGTCCATGCTGAGGCCCACGGCGGTACCCACCGTGGAGGTCGTGAGGTTCATCACGAGCAGGCCGGCAAGTGCGAAGGCCTTGTAGCTGCCGCTGCCCGGCAGCACCATGGCGGCGCCGAAGACGTAGATGAACAAGAGGGTGAAGAGCACCGGCTGGATAGTCACGTCCGAGAGCTGCGCCGGCTCGCGGCGCACGTGGATGAGGTTGCGCCGGGTCATGACCCAGACGTCGTCCCACCAGGCGGCAAGACGCCCGAAGGGCGTGAGGGCGCCGCTCTCGGCGAGGTGAGTGATCTGGGTGCTCATGCCGGTACCTCCTCTTCCCCTGGCTCGGGCGCCGCGGTAGCGCCGGTCAAGACCGCAAAGACATCGTCCAGTGAGGGCCGGTGGACGGCGATGTCGTCGACCAGCACGCCGGCCGTATCGAGCGCCCGCAAGGCGGCGACGGCGAGCCCGGGCTCGTTACGTGCCGGCGTCCACAGGCGGTGGCCGTCGTCGGAGCTCTTCACGGAGCCGACGCTGAGGGCCGCCAGCGCCGCCGCGGCGCCCACGTGCGGCGCGGCTAGCGTCACCTCGAGGAGCTGCGAGCCGGTGGTCGCCTTGAGCTCGCGCGGCGTGCCCTCGGCGATCACGCGACCCTCGTTCATGACCGTGATGCGATCGGCCAGCGAGTCGGCCTCGTCGAGGTACTGGGTGGTGAGCAGGACGGTGGCGCCGTCGGCGACCAAGCCGCGAATCAGCCCCCACATGCGCTGCCGGCTGGTCGGGTCGAGCCCCGTCGTCGGCTCGTCGAGAAAGAGGAGCGGCGGGCGCATCACCAGGCTGGCGGCCAGGTCGAGGCGCCGGCGCATACCGCCCGAGTAGCCCTTCACGACTCGGTCGGCAGCGTCGCTCAGTTCAAAGAGCTCGAGCAGCTCCACTGCCCGGCGCCGGGCCTCTGAACGCCGCAGCCGGCTGAGCTGGCCCACCATGACGAGGTTCTGACGCCCCGTGAGGGCATCGTCAAGGGTCGCGTCCTGGCCGGTGACGCCGATCTTGCGGCGCACCGCGGCGGCCTCGTTGACCACGTCGTGACCGGCGACAGATGCCCGTCCCCGGTCGGGCGTGCTCAGCGTCGTGAGGATCCGCAAGCCGGTGGTCTTGCCGGCGCCGTTCGGTCCCAGCAGGCCCACGATCGAACCGGTCGCGACCGCAAGGTCGACGTTGTCGAGCGCCTGAGTGTCGCCGTAACGCTTGCACAACCCCAGGGCCTCGACCATCAAGGACTCACCCATGCGGACACCTACCGATCGGTCAGTAGAATAGTTGACTTACCGGACGGTAGATGACAATCTAGTGCCTGTCAAGCGAGAGCGGAGCGATGAACGACACCCGTGAGCGCATCCTCGACGTGGCCCTCGAGCTGTTCACCGAACAGGGCTACGAGAGCACCTCACTGCGCGAGATCACCGAGCGCGTCGGCGTCACCAAGCCGGCGCTCTACTACTACTTTGAGAGCAAAGAGGCGATCTTCCTTGCCCTCATCGAGCCGATCCTCACCATCACCGAACCGCTGGCCGAGCTGCTTAAAGGGCGACCGACGCGAGAATCGTGGGTTCGGGGCTGGGCGACCATCCTGGAGTGGATCCTGCCTCGGCGCAAGCTCATCGAGCTGATGCAGAACAACCACAGCGCTCTTCACGCCCTGGGGGGCGCGTTCCAGCAAGACGACGCGCATAAGGCCATGCACGAGGGGCTACAGGCAATCCTGACAGACGGGGCGCTGCCGCTGGCCGACCGGGTACGCTTCGCCGGCTCGATCGGCCTGGTCGCCGGCGTCCTCGCGTTCCCGGGAGAGAGTGGCTTTGGCCACGTCCCGGCTGAGGAGCTGCAGCCGCTGCTCCTTGCCGCGATCAAGGATGTGCTGCAGGTTAGCTGACCTGCCTCCGCGCCGGCGTCCTCCAAGGTGGTCACTGAGCACCTAGGCCATGCTGGCGCTCGATCACCCTCGACACCTACTCGCACGCCATCCCGGCCATTCAGGAAGAGGCGGCGGCACTGATCGCCGGGCTGGTGTTCGCGGGCATGTGAGGTCCCGCGCGCCGCGTCCTGGCTCGGCGTATGCTCACGGTCATGAGACCCGTGTTACTCCATGAGGCCCAACAGGCAGAGATCACTCGCCGGCCCTCCCTCTCACGGGTCTTGATCGCGGTCATCAAGATCGTTCACACGATGGCCTGGTTCTCGATCGAAGCGTGCATGGCCTACCTGCTCTACGCGGGCCTCGCCAGGCGTTCGAATCGCAGAGCGGCGATCGCGGCCGCGGTCGTGGCAGGCGAGAGCCTGACCTTCGTGGCGAACAGATGCCGCTGCCCCCTGACGCAACTCGCCGAGCGTCTCAACGCAGAGCATGGTTCGGTCACCGACCTCTACCTGCCCGCCTGGCTGGCGCGCAACCTCCCCGCCATCCACGTGCCGCTCATAACCCTCGCCGTCGTGCTTCATGCGAGAAACCTGCGGCGGAGACGCTGACCGACGCCCGCCAGGCCACTCCCGGATACATCTCAGGACCGGCGGCACAAACCCTAGTTTGCGCCGCCGGTCCTGATCATCGTGCCTACTTCTAGTTAGTCATCGCCTAGATAGCCTGCGGGGAGGTTGTGGCCGGGAACCTGGTCCGGGGCGTAAATCTTGGGATCGCCCGGGTAGGGCAGCCGCCAGCCGTGAGCAGAGTACCAGTCCAGGCGGTTGAGTTGCGCCGGGTTGGCCTCGTCCTCTTCGGAGCTCGAGCCGGTGAGGTGCTGAGCGGGGCTCAGGCTCCATGCGACCCACTGCTGCTCGACGGCCGTCTCGGCGGCCGGCACCGAGGTCAGCCGGCGGAGCAGTGTCGAGTTTGTCGTAGGAGCCGTCCAGCCCGTGACGCCGGTCGTCAGGTCCATGGAGGGCAGGGCAGTGTAGGGGGCAAAGTCGGGATGGTCGGTGAAGGCGCTGTACATCGGCGTGGCCGTGGCGTCTTCCTGGTTCATCGGCTTGATGCCCAGGATCTGCTCGATGGTGCGCACCACGTCGACCTGGTTGAAGTAGCTATCGTTGATCGTGTCTGGCCGCGAGTAGGGGCTGATCACCCAGACCGGGCCGCGGTGGCCGTCGACGTGGTCGACGCCATTCTGCGTGTCGTCCTCCATCACGAAGATGGCCGAGCTCTTCCAGAAGCTGCTATGCGAGATGTCGGCGACGATGCGCCCCACGGCGAGGTCGTTGTCGGCCACTTCCGCGATCGGCTCGGGGTCGCCGGGGTTGAGCCCTGCGGTGTGGTCGTCGGGCAGGGCGATCAGGGTGAGGTTGGCGAGCTGACCGGTCTGCTCGGACTTGCGGAAGGCCTGCTCCCAGATGTCGGCGCGGTACTGGTCGGGGATGTCGAGGTCGAAGCTCGGGTAGTCGTGATCGCAGATCGCATTCAGCGAAGGGATGTCCGAGGTGGTCTGAGCGGCGCTCAGCGGGACGGGCAGCGGGCCCGCAGCCTTGCCCTCGAGGATCTGCGCGTCCGTGTACCACTGGGTCCAGGTCGGCGCGGGGCTCGCCAGGGTGAGCGTGCTGTCGTACTCGCCGAAGTCGGCGACGGAGAGGCCGGCCTTCTCGGCGGCGTTCCAGAGGAAGCCGTCGCGCTGGTAAGCCAGAGCGTCGCCGCCCTGCGACGGATAGGAGCGGTAGAAGGCACCGAACTCCTTCTCGACGTAGTCGTTCGCCTCGGCCTGCACGATCCAGTTGTGGCCGTCGGCCGAGAGCGTACCGACGTCGTAGAAGTTGTCGAACAGTCCGAAGCGCGTGGCCAGAGCGTGCTGGTTAGGGGTGATCGCCGCGCCAAACTGGGCATCGGTAGCATCCCCGTTGCCCTGGGGCATGTCGCCCAGGACCTGGTCGTAGGTGCGGTTCTCCTTGATGATCACGAAGACGTGCTTGATCGGCGAGTGTCCTCCGATGTGCCTGGGGACGACCGCGCTGGCGTCGTCAGCGCGAACACTGTTGCGCTTGTTCCAGCCATTGTCGGCGAACACCGCATCCGTGTACTGGCCGAGGTGCTGGTCAGACGGCAGGGCGAAGCTCGTCACCGTGCCGGTGTCGTCGTAGGTGTTGTGGCCGGTCGCGATGTTGAGGCCCGGAGTGTCGCCGGGGCCCTTGTTGATCGTCGACACGCCGCCGAAAGTGCCGATGCCCTTGTCATTGGTGACCACGATCTGGCCGCCGAGGGCGCTGTCAGGCTGGACCTGCACTGGATACCAGTCGGTGGGCAGGAGGCCCTCGAAGTGCACGGGTGTGGTCTCGCCTTTGTAACGGTAGACGGCGATCGCATCGTCGCGCCCGATGCTCACCAGCAGGTGGCTCGGGTCGGCCATGGTGATCGCGTTCGGGTAACTGCCGATCGACTCGTGCGGCACGGGGTTGACGTTGAAGGTCTGCGTGACCTTGTCGGAGGCCGTGTCGATGATCGACACGCTGTCGTCGTTGGAGTTGGCGACAAACAGCGCAGAGCCGTCGAGGCACAGCGCCGAGGGCTCAAGACCGACCGGGATCGAGGCGGTCTGCTTCTGGCTGGTCAGGTTGACCACCGAGACCGTGCCCGTAACTGCGCCGCCGGTCACGGGGTTGGCGACGATTGGCGTTCCGTCGGAGAGGTTGGTGAAGTCGCTCGTGGTTGCCGGCCGGCCGCCCTCGTTGGAGACGAAGGCCGTGTTGCCGACGACGACCACCTGGCGCGGGGCGTTGCCCACGGGGATCTGGGCGCTCTCCAGCGTCGGGGTGGTGGCCCCCGGGTTGTCGATCACGGCGAGCGTGTTGTAGCCGTTCAAGGCCACGTAGAGCTTGCTGCCGTCGGCGGAGAGCGCCATGCCGGCCGGAAGCGGGGCGCCGCCAACACCGCCGAGCGGGAGCGGAATGACGAGCGGAGATGACACCGTGCCGCTCGTGGGATCGACCGCGAACCGCACCACGTCGGCAGACTGCGACACCCAGAGCCACTTGCCGTCGGGCGAGTAGAACGGCCCGTCGGGACCGACGGTGCCGTCGCCGAGATGCGGGCTGACGTTGCCGACCTGCTGCACGATCGTGCCCGTCTTGACGTCGATGATCGTCAGGAAGCCGGTGAAGTCCTCCCAGCTTAGCGCGGCGAGATAAGTGCCGGCGGGGCTTGGGCCGATGGCAGGACTGAGCGTGCTGGAAAGCAGCCTGCCGTCGGTGACCTCGATGCGGCTGCCGAGCGGCGAGATCCACTGGTTGGAGGGCAGCAGGTAACTGCCGTCTGCCTGCGGGCCGACCTTGCTGGAGCCGAAGATGTTGTCCCAGCCGTGGCGCAGCTGCGAGGCGGATACGACGTTGGCCTCGAACAGGGCCAGGCAGCCGACCATCGCAGCCGCCACCGCTGCCAGGGCAATCAGTCTATGCTTATTGGGCTTACCTTTCATCAGTGACCTCTTTTGCTAGTGAAACCGGTCTCTGCCTGCTGCGGGTGCCCCCTCATCGACCACCCCCTCAGGGCTTGTCGATCTTCTCGCGCGTGACGGGCGTCACGCGGAAGAGAAGCCTAGAAGGCCGCAGTGAGCCGGCAGTGAGACCGGCGTGAGATGCACTATCGGCTCCTGTGAGATTCACGCAACAGTTGCGCAGGATGTCGGTGAACTGCCTGCTTGGGGCCAGACCGGAGCCCGATTCGGAGAGTTCACGTTGTCAGGCGGCCAAGCCTGGCTGCCTGCGCCTGCGCGATCGCTTGCTCGGCGGCGGCTCTCCAGTTGCGCTTACTGCAGGCTCCTTAGCGCCTGGAAGTCGGCGAGATCGTCATGAGCGGCGACAAGGGCAAACGGAGCCAGCGATGACTATGCGGGTCCGACCCCGTAGACGCCACCTGCGTTTCGTGGCCCCCTCGAGGAGACTCTCGGCCGAAGCGCATGGGGCTAGACCTTCGGCGAGTGCTCCTCGATCCAATCTCTGACGCGCTTCTCAATCATGTCGCGGACCTCGCGGAACTTGGCCAGCCGCTCCTCGTCCGTCCCCTCAAAGGCACTCGGATCCTCGAACGGCCAGGACTCGCGGATACCCATGCCTGGGAAGGTCGGGCACTCGGCCTCGGCACGGCCGCACACCGTGATGAGATAGCCGAAGTGGACCTTGCCGAGGAACTCCTTGAGCCCCTTGGCGTACTGGCCGTCAAGGTCGAGGCCGCGCTCCTGCATGACGACGCGCGTCAGGGGGTTGATCTCGTGCGGCTCGTAGCCGGCGCTGTACGCCTCGAAGAGCTCACCAGCGTAGGCACGCAGGAACGCTTCGGCCATCTGGCTGCGCGCCGTGTTGCCGGTGCACATGAAGAGCACTCGCGTCTTGTCCATTGCTGCTCCCAGGTTCTGTTGTCCGGCTCGTTGTAGCCGAGCGGCGTTAGGGATTCGTTAGCCCGGGCTCGCGAGCCGGGGTTCAGGATCGGGGATTGGGCGTGGGTCGCGAGAAGAGTGAGGAGCACGGTCAGGGTGGGCCGCTGACTCCGGCAAAGAGCAGGCGAGCGGCGGCTGCGTGCTCTCGCGCCGCAGGATGCCCTCATGCGCCGCGCCGACCGGCCTGCTTTCTCAGGACGAGCCCTGCACCGACCGCTCCGGTAGCCGTCGAAGTCGGCGACTGCTGACCGAGGGCAAACAGACACCGAACATGCCGCCGCCATCATGGGACGTGGCCGCCACAGCAGCGGTCCCCTGTGCCTCCGAGACTGGAGTGGAGATGAACGTCGATTGGGAACAGCCCTGCCGTCAGCAGCGCGATCCGGTGTGCGGGCGCAATCTGACCAGCGACCAGACCCCGCTGACCGCGGAGCTCAAAGGCCATACCTACCTCTTCTGCTCGGAGCGCTGCCGGACGCTGTTCTCGATCCGCCCCGCCTGGTTCGTCGAGCGGGAGGGCAAGTCGGACCGACGGAAGGCGTCGTGACGATGCGCCTCCGCCACGTGCACCCACTCGACTACGACCGGGTGCTCGCGGTGATCGACGCCTGGTGGGACGGGCGCCCGATGAGCGCCAGGTTGTCGCATGTTTTCTTCTCGCACTTCGCCCCGACGAGCTTCGTGCTCGAGAGCGATGGCGAGCTCGTCGGCTTCCTTCTCGGCTTCCTCTCACAGACGCATCCGGACGAGGCCTACGTGCACTTTGTCGGCGTCCATCCCGACTACCGCCGCCTGGGCCTCGGGCGGCGGCTCTACGAGCGCTTCTTCGCCGCCGCACAGATGCACGGCCGCCGCTTCGCGCGCAGCATCACCTCGCCCTCGAACGCGCTCTCGATCGCCTTCCATCGCAGCATGGGCTTCGAGATGCTGCACGGCGACGTCGTCATCGACGGCGTGCCGGTGTGGTTTGACTACGCCGGCGCCGGCGGGCACCGCGTGGTCTTCCGACGGACGATCGCTGCTACAAGCTCGCCCGGGACGCCCGGCCCCAGCGCCGGAGCTTCAACTTCATCTCGCCAGAGCCGAGCGGGATTGGGAGAGTCTTTCGCGGAGGGTCAACGAGGCCTTCGGCAGAAGCGCCTAACAGGCACAGGGTCGAGGACAACAGCCGCCCGGACACCATCGGAAGAGACGGGCGGTGGGCCGGCGTCACTCCGCTTCGGAGTCGCCGGCCCGCTCGGGTTTTGATTCGTGTGGTCTCGGTTCGTCGACTTCGTCCGAGGCGAGGGGGGACACCTCTGACTCGGCCGGCTCGGTGCGGAGGACTTGCGCGCATCTCTCTTCTGCCTCGCGAATCTCCCGACGACGCTCCTCCTGCGAGAGCGCGGCGACCCGGGCACTGCGAAGCTGACGCCGGATCTGCATGCGCCGCGTGATCATGCCCGTAGTCTTCCCGCGCCATGTTAGGAGAACGTGAATGCGAGGCTTGGTGCGTGCCCACGCCCAACGACCCGTGCCGACCTCAGCTGACTCCCGCCACACAGCCCGCACGTTTCGCGGCCGCGAGACTGCGCTAGGCAGTCACGGCGGATCGTGCTCGTCGGGGAGGCTCATGAACCGGGTCGTCCAGCAACTGTACGAACACGGTAACACCATGCCCGAGTCGATCAGCACATGACCGTCGCCCGCGGAGACCAGGTAGCAGTTGACGCTGAACAGGTAGCGCAGTCGTATCGGCGCGATGCGGGGCGGCATCTGTCAATGGCCGGAGGGTCGGAGCCCCGCATTCGCCGCGGAGGACTCCTCGAGCTCACGGGCGATGTCCGCCGCCCATGCTTCGATGGCCTGCCAGTCGCGGAAGTCGCCCTCCTGCATGGCGTCGCGAGCGGCGGGCATCTTCTCCACGAAGCGCTCGGCGAGGCCCACCGGCTTGCCGCGGAAGTAGGCGCCGAAGAACATCGCGTGGCCCCGCGGGTGGATGGCCGCCTCGAGCTCGACGGCCTCCTTGGCCGCCGAGACCTCGAGCACATCCCGCCCCTTGGCATCCGTCATCTCGGTGCCGAGCGGTCCGCTGCTGAAGAGCCACAGCGGCCGGTCGGCGAGGAGGGGCCCGTTGCGGCGCAGGAACCTGGTCATATCCTTCAGCCAGTGGAACATGTATACGGCGCTGCCGATCACGAAGGCGTCATAGCCGGCCAGGTCGGCCACGTCCTTGACCGGCCTTGCCTCGGCGTCGTGTCCGGAGGCCGTGAGCACCTCCGTGATGCGCTCGGCGATACCCTGCGTCGCACCGTGGCGGCTGGCGTAGGCGACGAGGATCCTCATGTCCCGCTCCTCTCCTCTTGCTGATGTCAAGCGTCGCTGACGATCGGCGCCTGGCCGACGTACTCGTCACTCTGGAGCTGGCTTGACCGGCTTTCCCTGACCGAGCAGGCTGATGACGCCGTCCGCGCCGGCCACGGTGCGCTCGATGACGGCGGCGTTCGCAAGCTCGCCGGCGATCACGGTCAGGCGTTCGTGCCCGAGCCCGAGCTTCTCGGGATGCCGCGCATAGGCGACCACCGAGTGTCCCTCGTCCAGTGCCTGCGCGATGAGCAGCCGTCCGGTCTTCCCGGTGCCGCCGAAGATCGCGATCTTCACCGGATCTCCCGCGCGCCCTGGGACCACGCGTCAGTCCGAGGTGCCTGGTCGATGCGCCCCTGTCCCGGCGTCACGTAGATGGCTTGCCTCACGGCATGTACGGCGAAGGTGAGCGCGGAGACAGTGCTCGCCGCGCAGTCCGGGCTGGTGACGTGGCCGCCCCGCGGGCGATCGCCGCTGGGCTCGGCCAGATGCGAAGCCCTCGGCCATGCGGCGGCGCCGAGAAGCGCAGCAGAGACGGCGCAGGCCAGCTCCAGGTACAGGAGGTCCCGTGGCACCGTCTTGAGCCGACCCGGCGTGCCGCCGAGCACCATGGCGGCGTCGCGGACCGCCAACACGGTGACGCCGGCCATGACCGCAAGCCATCCAGGTCGCCCAAGACGGGGCGCCGCATGCGCTCCCAGCGCGCCGGTCGCGGCGGCGCCGAGCAAGACAAATGCGCTGAGCCTCGCCTTGTTCACAGCGGCTCCTTCTAGTCGTCCCGTCGACGCGGGCCCTGCCGGGCCTGCGCGGCATTCAACGCCGGCGGCGGTAGCCGTGGCGGCCCTTGGCCGGGGCTCCGGAGCCGGAGTCGCCGCGGCCCACGCCTATCTTGTACCACGACAAAACGCGCCGCCGATGAGCGGGCCGTGAGGAAGATGTGAGGAGCCCGTCAGCCGGCAAGAGCATCATGCGGGGGTGAAGTGAATTGCCGCGTGGCCGGGTCGTAGTAGCGCGCGCTGCAGTAGTAGAGACCGCTCTCTGAGTCGTAGGCATAGCTTGCGTAGCGTAGCGCCTGACGAGAGGCGACATTGGCCATCGTGCTCGCCTGGATCAGGCTAAGTACGCCCTCAGCTCTCCCGGCTGCGCCACGTCCAGGCGAGCCGGGCGATGAAGGCGCAGCACACCGCTGCGGCACGCGGCGACGGCAGGGCACGCAGCACCGTCATCGCCCGGCGCATCGGCCCCTCGCGTGAGGCCGCGGTCAGAGGCAAAGACGATCAGTCAGGGCTGACTCGCGTGGTCGACGACGATCACGACGTTGCCGATCTTCTGCCCTGTCTCGACGTAGCGGTAGGCCTCGACGATATCGTCAAGCGGATACCGCCGGTCGATGACCGGCCGGAACGCTCTCGACTCTAGGAGTTGAGCGAACCGCCGCACCATCGCCTGATCGATCTTGGGGAAGGGGAAGACGACCCTTTTGCCCTTGAGGAGCCGCCCCACGAGCGGCGTCACGAGTGGCAGCGCGGCGTTCTGGAACCAAGGACCGCCGTCCGAAGACACGTAGATCCCACCCGGTTTCAACAGGCGCAGGCAGCGGCCAAACGAGCTCTTGCCGACGGCGTCGAAGACGATGTCGTACTGCTGCTCGTCCTCCGTGAAGTCCTCGACCGTGTAGTCGGCGACCTTGGCGGCGCCCAGGCTCCTGACCAGCTCCACGTTGGCCGTGTCGCAGACGGCGGTGACACGGACCCCGAGGCTGGAGAGCAGCTGGACCGCTGCCGAGCCGATGGCTCCGGTGCCACCGTTGACGAGCACGTCCTGTCCGCTCCGCAGCTTCGCATTCATCAGCGACGAGAGGGCGTAGTGCGAACCCTCGGTCGCGGGAGCGGCCTCCTCGTAGCTCAGGTCCGCGGGGATGGTCGCGAGCGAGCCATCTTCGGGGATCGCCAGGTACTGGGCATGAGCGCCGAAGGAGCCCTCGACGTAGCCGAAGACCCTGTCGCCGGCGGCGAAGGAGGTCACGCTGCGTCCGGCTGCCTCGACCTCGCCGGCGAACTCCGTCCCGAGGATGGTCTTCTCGGGTCTCAGAAGGCCTGTCCAGAACCGCAGGATGAACGGGCTGGCGCGTCGGTAGCTGCAGTCGGTCCGGTTGACCGTCGTCGCGTGGACCTTGACCAACAGCTCGTTGTCGCCGGGCGTCGGCGTCTCGACGTCCTTGACGCAGACCACGTCCGGCGGACCGTACCTGTTGAAGACCGCTGCTCTCATCGTGCGCCTCCCTGCTCGAACTACCTGTCTTGCCGTCTGATTCCCCCGTGCGCCCAACAAGGATTCTCTGATAAGCAAGGCCGCGCGGGTGCCTTGAGAGGCTCGCACCTTGTCATCTTCGCGTAGCAGGTGTACTAAGTGGTGCGCAAGGCCTTTTGCGAGCCCCGTGGCAGCCATGCCCATAGAACTGAGCCGGGAGGTTCACGTCATGATCACCGCCACCGCCCTGAAGGACCGGCGCATGGCAGCGCGGAAAGCAGCAGATCGAGACCTCGCCGAGGTCGAGAGCCTCAAGCACAGCCTGGCCCGCGCCCGCGAGAAGCGCCGGCCCTTCTACTTGAAGCGCGAGGAGTTCCTCGCCGTCTGTCGCTGGAAGCTCGGCGACCAGTACAGCCGCCACACCGGCCAGCTGCTCGAGTCCAGCTCAGCGAAACGCATTCAGCGCACCACGGAGATGGCCTTCGCCTTCAGCGACCCGGACGCCGAGTTCGCGCTTTCCGGGCGCATCGCGCTCCTCGGCCTGCTGCCCGGAGTCGGCATCGGGCTGGCCACCGCGATCCTGGCCCTGTGCTACCCCAAGCGCTACGCGCCGATCGAGGCACGCCTGTGGGCTGCGCTCTTCGAGGAGAAGCGCAGCACCTTTGAGCTCGCCGACTACCGGCGCTATCTGACCCGCCTGGCGGAGCTCGCCGCGGAGCTCAAGGATCTCGACCCCAAAGGCAGCTGGACGCTGCAGCTCGTCGCGTACTTCGCGCGCGACGCAAAGGAGAAGAGCTCCGCCTCGCGAGCGACGCCCACCCAGTGACGATGCGCGCGGGCCGACCGACGCCACCTCCGCTATACTGCCGCCCATGTCTGCTTCCCCTTCGTCGCCTCGCACGCCGCAGCGCTCCACAGCGCAGCGGCGCGCCGCCCTCAAGCAGGCCAATCAGGTGCGCGCCCAGCGAGCGGCGCTGAAGGCCGCTCTCAAGCAGGGCAGGTGCTCGCCGGCGGCGCTCATCGCGGAGCCGCCCGCCTATCTCGCCTCGGCCAAGGTGCTGGAGCTGATCATCGCGCTGCCCGGCTACGGACCTGCGAAGGCAGCGCGTCTCCTGGGACGTTGCCGCATCAGCCAAACGAAGACCGTCGCCGGCCTCTCGCAGCGCCAACGCCGTGAGCTTGTGCGGATGCTCGAGACGTAGACGACGAGCGGCGCGTTCTCAGTAGGTGAGCGTGTCGATATCGATCAAGAGGCGGCGAAAGCGCTCCCGGCCCTCGTCCTCGCTCCCGACACCGGCGCGCCGCTGCCAATCACCCTTCCCAGCGCAAGCGCCGCAACGCTCGCCGCGTGCCCGTCTTCGCGAGCGCCTAGCGGCCGGCGCCCACTCGCTTGCCAGGTCGATCGGCCATGCCGACCTCGCCGGGCGAGCGACGCGCCAGGGGGATGAAGCGCACCGCGAGGCCCGTGGCTTGCACCTCGACGATCGCCACGGTGGGGCCATCGTCTTCGTCGTCGGGCGAGCTCGCCGTGCCCGGGTTCAAATACAGGGCACCGTCGACCCAGGCGACCGCGGGCACGTGGGTGTGGCCCCAGACGACAAGGTCGGGCCGCGGGCCCTCGATCTTGCCGGCGGCGAGACGATTGAGCAGACGCTTGGGCTTGTGACCGACGAGGAAGCGCACCCCGGCGACCTCGCCGCTCAGCTCGCGCGGCAGGCGTTCGATGAGTTCGGGCCCGTCGAGGTTGCCGGCCACAGCCGAGAGCGGCGCCACCCTCTCCAGGGCGGTGAGGATCTTCACGTCCATGACGTCGCCGGCGTGGATGATGTGCGCAACGCCGGCGAAGTGCTCGAGCACGATGGGGTCGAGGTAGCCGTGGGTGTCGCTGATCACGCCGATGCGCGGCGGAAGAGCCGGCGCCTCGGGCTTGCCCGCGTGCTCCGGTTGCGCCGCAGGCCGCGCTCGGGCCCGCTGGGCAGAGGGTTGGCCGGCCGGCCTCGCCTCGCCGGCAGCACGCGCCGCAGGCGCGGCGGGCGCCGTCCCAAGCATGCCGGGCACCCCGCACAGCGCCACTGGTTCACCGCGCCAGCGGGGCAGGACAGGAACGGGTGACCCTGTCATGCGCACCTCTCCTTCTTCTCAGGGTCGCGACGCCCCGGCGCGCCTAGCGGCCGGAGGGTGCGGGCCCTCGCTCTCTTAGGCGGCCGCGAGCAGCTCCTCAGCCCGCTGGAAGAGCTGGGCGCCGACGTAGCGGCGCACGGCGCGACTCGCGGTCTGGCCGGCCTCGTCGAGCAGGCGGTCGTCGCCGCAGCTGAGGCCGCCGAGCTGATCGGCGTCGACGTAGTCGACGAGGTGTATGGCGTGCGGTGGCGGCGCGTCGAGCTGGCGCAGGCGCAGCACTACGGTGCCACAGTGCGGGTAGGCGCGGCTCGACTGCCGCGCGGGCACGGTCTCGACCGTGAAGTGAAAGACGGCGCCGCCGTACTCGCAGAGCGCGTCGCCGTCGATCAGGCCGAGATCGGCGAGGGCCGCCTCGTCGATAGGTCGCCCGTCCTTGTGCCACTGTGCCATGGAATCCCCCCTTGGAGACTGCCGCTAGCGACCCCTGCGGGGCGCAGCGAGAGCGGCCGGAATGCAAAGTTGGGCATACCCGTGCGGGCGGGCTCTAACACGTGTAAACGAGGCAGAGCAGTCGAGCAGCAGGACAGCAGCGGGCCAATGTCCGCCGCGCCCCCGACGGCAAGTCTGAGGAGACGCACCCTTAAGCCTGTCAGAGGTGCCACGTCGCCGTCTCATTTTCGGCTGTGCACGCCGTACTCATGATCTCTTCACACAAGTCGCGTACGCTTTTAGCGTGGCGATCCGCGACACCGGAGATCCGCGTATGAGCAGCTGCGACCACGCCGACCCGCCGTACACCTGCGGCCTGCGGTCGGACCGCCTTCGCCCCGCGCGGATGACCCGCGTCCGCCGCCGCGGCCTCGTCAGCGTGGCCCTCACCGCGGCGCTCGTGCTCTTCTGTGGCACAGCCAACGCCCTGGCCGTCGTAACCCCCACGATCAGCCTACGCGCCGCCTCGACCAGCGTCACAGCCGGGACGACGCTCAAGCTCTCCGGCAGAGTCACACACGCGGCCGCTGGCGTCACCTCGATGACGATCCTGAGGCGTGCCGGGACGTCGTGGAAGCGCGTGGCGACGGCGAAGCTCTCCGCCAAACACACCTTTGCGGTGCGCCTGAGGCCAACCGCCCCGGGTACCTGGCGTCTGGTCGCCCAGTACGTGGCGGGCGGCGTCAGGGCGCGCAGCAAGGTGGTGGCGGTGACCATCACCGCTCGGCTCAAGCGCTGGACGGCGCTGGCCTGCGGCGACTCCAGCGCATTCGCGCTCAGCGAGACCGGCACACTCTGGGCGTGGGGCGACAACACGAGCGCCCAGCTCGGCCTCGGCGTCTCCGACACCGACGCGCACGCCTCACCGGCACAGGTCGGCGGCGATGCCGACTGGACGGCGGTCGCCTCCGGGGCCACCCACACCGTGGCCCTCAAGAGTAACGGCACACTCTGGGCCTGGGGCGGCGACACCGATGGTCAGCTCGGTCTGGGCGACATCACCTCGCGGCCGTTGCCCACGCTCGTCGGCCTCGACTCCGGCTGGAGCGCCGTGTCGTGCGGCGACTTCTACACGCTGGCGCTGAAGACCGACGGCACGCTCTGGGCCTGGGGCGACAACGCCAACGGCGAGCTCGGCGTCGGCGACACGACCGTGCGGCAAGCGCCGACGCAGGTCGGCAGCAGCGCCGATTGGGCCGCCGTCTCCTGCGGCCACCGCCACACGTTCGCCCTCAAGAAGGACGGCACGCTCTGGGCCTGGGGCTACAACGGCAACGGCCAGCTGGGGCTGGGCGACACGGATCAGCGTGACGCGCCCGTGCAGGTCGGTGCTGCGACGGACTGGGCCGCGGTCGCGGCCGGCAACGCTTTCAGCCTCGCGGTCAAGCAGGACGGCACGCTCTGGGCCTGGGGCTACAACGGCAACGGCCAGCTGGGGCTGGGGACGTCGGGCGCCGCAGCGCACCTCACGCCTTCCCAGGTGGGCGCTGACGTTAACTGGGTCTCGGTGGCTTGCGGGGCCAACCATGGCGTTGCCCTCAAGAAGGACGGCACGCTCTGGGCGTGGGGCTGGAACGGCGACGGCCAGCTCGGCACGGGTGACACGACCGACAGCGACGTGCCCACGCAGGTCGGCAGCGACACGGACTGGGCCGCGGTCGCCTGCGGGGACTACTTCACGCAGGCGCTCAAGACCGACGGGAGCATCTGGGCCTGGGGCGCCGACGAGCGGGGCCAGCTCGGCAGCGGCTCATCCGACACGGACCCGCACTCGACGCCCACCGAGGTGAGCGCGCCGACGCAGTGACGGCGGCGCCGGCCATGTCGGCCCGGCCGGGGTCTCAGCACGGCGCAACACACCTTCGCTGCGTTCCTTTAGCGCCCCTCAGGCGGCGCAGCGCGTGAGCCCGTCGGCCCGTCCAAGCTCGAGGCCGTCCAGCAGGTTCTGAAAGCGCAGCGCCTTGCCGAGGCACATCGTCCACACATGCAGGAGTGGCACCCGCATGTTCTCCCAGCTCCCCCGCGGCCGGCAGTACATGAAACCGCTCACGGTCGCGATACCGCGCTTGTACGTCAGGCCGCGCACCTCGGCGCGCATTACTTCCCAGCTTGACGGCAGCAGGAAGAGGTCGCTGCTGTCGAGCTCGCTGGTGGCCAGGCAGCGCGACCTTCGGCCGTTGACCTTGAGGCACCACTCAGCCCCTTGGGCGCCGTCCTGGTCGAAGAGCGCAAACGCCTCTGGGGGAAAGCCTGGTCCGAGAGCGCCATAGGCGCCCCTTAGCAGGTCCAGCTCATCGTCTGCCATGGTGCGGCCGCCTCTCACGGGCTCTGCTTACAGGTCAGAATATTCCCCTCGTTGAGCGTAGCGACGCGGCCGACGCTGCACTTGCTGGCAAGGACGGGAACAGTGTGCCGAAGCCGTTCACCTTCCTGCTAAAACGCTGCGAGCAGGAGAGCTGTCGGCCAAGCTAGACCTGCGGGGCTCGGTCAGGCCAGCGGGGGTCATTCCCCAGTCCTCGCCGCAGAGCTTGCCGATGTACGCCTAGCGCCTGTTCGAGGGTGCCGCGACCGGTGCTATTGCTTGGTGTCGGGGCTGGCCGCGTGATGCGGCGTGGGCTGCGGCCACATGCGCTTGAGGCGCTGGACGAAAGCCTTGTTGCGCGCGTCCTTGCGCCAGTTGTGGATGATCACCATGCCCCACCAGTGGTACAGCAGTTGCCTTGTGAACTGGAAGGTGAAGACGTAGCGCAGCCAGGTGCGCAGCGAGTAGAAGCGCATGGAGCCGCGCAGCATCTCGATCTGCAGCTCGTAGGGCGTCATGAGCCTGGGCTCGAAGACGACGTGGTGCGAGTCGTAGAGCTCCCAGCGCTTGTCGAAGATGCGCCCCGTCGCATCGAGCGTCTCGAACTGCGGCGTGCCCGGCAGCGGCGTGAGGATGCTGAGCATGACCGTGTCGATGCGGTTCCTGATCGCGAACGTGACGGTGTCGCGCACGGTCTGTAGGTCGTCGGTGTCGGCGCCCAGCACGAACATGCCGTGGCTCTTGATGCCGTGGTCGTGCAGCACCTTGATGGCGCGCTCGATGTCCTTCACCGTCTGCGACTTGTGGAAGCCGTCGAGGGTCGCCTGGTTGATGGACTCGAGGCCGAGGTAGACCTGCCCACAGCCCGAGCGTCGCATGATGTCGAGCAGCTCCGGGTCACGCACTACGTCGGTGCGCACTTGCGCCGACCAGGGGATCACCAGGTCTTGGTCGATCATCATCTGCAACAGGCGCTTGAGCCGCCGCACGTCGGCGGCGAAGTTGTCGTCGTAGAAGAAGATGACCTTGGGGCGCTTCTCCCTGATCTCGGCGATCACGCTCTCGGCGCTGCGAAAGCGGTACTTGCGCCCGAACATCGCCGTCACCGAGCAGAAGTTGCAGGCAAACGGGCAGCCCCAGCTGGTCATGATCGGCATGTTGGCGATCTTCTCGTGGCCGACCACCAGGTCGAGGTCCGGAAACGGCAGGCTGTCGAGGTCGGCGCAGCGTTCGCGGAGCGGGTTGTGGACGGCCTCACCGTCACGGTGGTAGGAGAGACCGGCGATCGAGTCGAGCCCGCGAGAACCGGCCAGCGCCTCAATGAGCTCGGCCATGAGCTGCTCGCCACCCTCGCCGCGGGCGACGTAGTCGCAGTGCTCGAGCGCCTCATCGGCCATGAAGGTCACGTGCGATCCGCCGATAACCACGGGGATGCCCTTGACACGCAGCTGGTCGGCGAACTCATACGCCGCACCAGCGGTGCTCGTGGTGGTGCTGAGCCCGACGAGCTTGCTCGTGCAGACGTCGTCCCAGTCGATCGGCGCCATCTGGGGGTTGTAGATGAGGACGTCGTGGCCCTGCGCCTTGAGTGTCGCCGCGATGATCGGCAGGCCGAGACGTGGGAGCAGGACTTTAGCCCACACGTGCATGCCGGGGGGCTCGGGTTCGATGAGCCGGATCTTCATGCGGGATAACGCTCCTCGCAGCCCACTAGCGTCATGCCAGCGCGCGAAACGACGTGCTCCGACCGCGTGTGTCCTCGCAGCAACGGCTCCGCTCCTTTGCAGTCTTGCCTATCAAGACCCGGGCGAGCCGCACATGAGCCCAGATCCAGATTGCCCCTACCTGTATAAGATGCTACCACTACACGGAGTGACAAGCAGAGAACCGCAGGCTGGCTGGCGGGCTAACCTTCCGCGACCGGGTGCTCATCAACATCGCCGCGCCGCACGGCACCGGCATCGGCTACTGCACGTTCTGGGTGCGCGTGGACCACACTGGGCTCCCGCACATCGTCGCCGCAGCGTGGACCGACGGGGCTACGCGGCGATGAGCCCCGACGGCCGTATGGCCTACGTGGCCGGCGATAGTGGCAACGCCGACCTGTGGCTGCCCTTTGGCCACTTCAGCGGTCAGACCGTGCCCGACGGCGCTTACTGCATCGTCGGCCCCGGGCGTCTCCTGGTGAACCAGTACTCCTCGACCGAAACCGACACGGCCTCGTCCGCGCAGGCTACCCCGATCGTGCTCGACTGGACGCTCGCCACCGTGTACACGCACACCTGGAGCTGGCAGAACTTCCCGGCCGATGCCCCACCGTCTCTGTGGTTCTTTCCTGACCCCGCCTTCCATTTCCTCGCCGGCGTCGACTTCGTCGCCCGACAGTTGATCGCGATCACTACCAGACCTCAATCGCCCTCAAAGCTCAGGCCGCGCGCCAGCTCGACGAGCAGAACGAGTGGGACGATGGCTGGGTTGAGTCAGGACTGGTCTTCACCGCCGAGAACGGCGCCGCACGCGAGACCGTGCTGGGTCTCCTTCGCGAGCGCACAAGGCGCGGCGCCGGCAGGGTTGCGCTTCAGCTGCCGGCGAAGCCGATCTGCTGGAAGCGCTGGTTAGGCCGCATTCCCCGGGTCAAAGAAGGCGACCACCTCTTCGGCAAACGCCGGGCGGTTCTGGAGCCACGGCAGGTGCCCCGCACCCGGGATGACCACCACGCGAGCCGAGGGATACCACGCCACCAGTAGTTCCGTCGTGCGGCCGGGGTTCCCAGGCCCCAGAAGACGACTGACACGTCGGCTCCGGCGCGCCTCAGTCGGCGACCGGCTCTGCGCTATCATGAGGCGTCCACAGCTGCCCACGTCAAATGGAGGAGTACGTACCGATGCCCTTGATGAACGCGGTCCAGGTGGCCGGCCCCGGCTCTGGTCTCGTCATGGTCCAGACGGAGATCCCCGGACCAGGTGAGCGCGAGGTCCTCCTCAAAGTCGAGGCCTGCGGGGTCTGCCACGGCGACGCCATCCCGATGCACGGCCGCTACCCGGGGTTCTCCTACCCGCGCGTCCCCGGCCATGAGGTGGTGGGCGTGGTCGCCAAACGAGGCACGGCAGTCAGTGGCTGGGATGTCGGAGCCCGGGTCGGCGTCGGCTGGAGCGGCGGCCACTGCATGACCTGCGAGGCGTGCGCCGACGGCGACTATCAGAGTTGTGCGGATCCCCGTGTCACCGGCCTCTCGGTCGACGGCGGCTACGCCGAGTACATGGTCGCGCGCTCGTCGGCCTTGGTGAGCATCCCGAAGGAGCTCTCGTCGGTGGAGACCGCGCCGCTGTTGTGCGCTGGCGCCACCACGTTCAGCGCCCTCAAGCACAGCGGCGCGGCCGGCGGCGACACCGTGGCGATCCACGGCATCGGCGGTCTCGGGCACCTGGCACTGCAGTACGCGAGCCGCCTCGGCTACCGCACCGTCGCCCTGTCTCGTGGGCCGGAGAAGGAGCTATTGGCCCGCGAGCTCGGCGCCCATGCCTACATCGACACCGACGCGACGGACGCCGCCGCCGCGCTGCAGGAGCTCGGCGGCGCCAGAATCATCCTCTGCACGGCCCCGAATGTGAAGGCGATCGCCGGGCTCATCAACGGGCTGGGGATGGATGGGCAGCTGATCATCGTCGCCGGCCTCACCGAGCCGCTCTCCTTCAACCCCGGCCAGCTCTTCCGTGGCGGTCGCTCCATCAAGGGCTGGCACGGCCAGCGGCCAGCCGACGCCGTGGAGTTCAGCATGCGTTTCAGCATCATGCCAATGATCGAGACCTTCCCGCTGGAGAGGGCGGCGGATGCCTTCGAGAAGATGATGTCGGCCACGGTGCGCTTCAGAGCAGTCCTGACCATGGATGCGTGAGTCGCAGAACAAGTGGAGGTCGTGATGGCTGAGATGATGGAGCTGATCAAGAGCAGACGGTCGTGGCGGGCGCCCTACGACCCCGGGCGTCCCGTCGAGCCCGAGAAACTGGCGCGAATCCTGGAGGCGGCGCGCTGGTCGCCGAGCGCCCACAACATGCAGAACTTCGAGATCGTCGTGGTCGATGATGCGCAGGTGCTGGAGGCGATCGCGCGCATCGAGCGGCCCGTCTCCGAGGCGTTCATCCGCGAGAACTATGCGCAGCTCTCCTTCTCGGAGGCGGAGCTGCTCCAGCGCAAGACGGGGATCCTCGGCAGCATGTTCCCGCCGTCCTGGCAGAAGCCCGACTTCAGGCTCGACGAGTTCAGCGCGGACGAGATCGCCGCCATGGGCCGGCCACTGCCGGCGAGCCCGCTGCTGCTGGTCGTGGTCTACGACCCGAGCCGCCGCGCGCCCGCCTCAGACGGCGACTTCCTGGGGATCGTCAGCCTCGGCTGCGTCATGGAGAACATCTGGCTGGCGGCCGAATCGCTGGGCATTGGCATGCACATCGTCAGCTCACTGAGCTCCGGCGGCGAGGTGAAGGAGGTCCTCGGCATCCCGGAGCGACTGATGATCGCATTCTCGTGTCGATTGGGCTACCCGGAATCTGCGCAGCCGCCGTACCTGCGCGTGCGGCGCGAGATCGCGGACTTCACGCATCGCAACAGGTACCGGGGCTGACGGTCGAGGCCGATCACGTGAAGGTCTGGCAGACGGTCGGCAAGCTGCGTCGCCGGCACGGGCTCGTGATGAGCGGTGAGCCCGGAAGCCAGGCTATAGGGTCGCGGATTGGACGTGGGTGACGCAGCGGGTGACGAGTGCGGTCGCCAGGGAGTAGGCACAGGGCGGCCGAAAGGGCGGACTCAATGTGCGGCTCCGCCTCTCCATGTTGCCACCTGCCAGGCGAATGTGACCGAGCCTTGAGCAACCCTGCCGCAGCGGACCCGCCTGGCAGCAAGCCTGCTCGAGCGCGGCCGCCGCTCCTGCCGATCTGCGCCCTCGGCGGGCTGACCATCGTCACCTACGGCGCCTGCTACTACACCTACGGCGTGCTCATCCAGCCGATCGCCGCCGACACGGGCTGGTCGCCCGCCGTGCTCGGCGCCATCTTCAGCGCGGTGCTGCTGATCACGGGCGCCGGCGGCATCCTGGCCGGCGGTCTGCTCGACCGCGTCGGCGAGCAGCCGCTCTTCCTGGCGGCCGCCGGCCTGGGCGCCGGCGCCATGCTGCTCGCCTCGTTCCAGACGTCGCTGCCAGCCTTCGGGGTGGCCCATGCCTGTGGCTGCGGCCTGGGCGGCGCGCTCGGTTTCTACCACATCACCCAGTCGGTGGCCGCGCGCGCCGCCCCGCGGGCGCCGGCCAGGGCGATCATCTGGCTCACGCTGATCGGCGCCTTCGCCGGTCCGCTCTACCTGCCGGCCACGGGCTGGCTCGTCGGGGTGGTCGGATGGCGCGCGATCATCCGCATCGACGCTGCCACTGTCGTCGCCGCCTTCCTTGCCACCGCCCTGATCGTGCGCGGACGCGCACGGCCGGCCGGCCGTGCGCCGGGAGAGCGCCGTGCGCGCCCTGCGGCGCGCCGTGCACGACCCCCGCATGAGGGTGTGGCTGCTCGCCACGCTGGTGAGTGGGGCGGCGGTCGACGCCCTGCTTGTCTACCAGGTGCCGGTCATGGTGCGCATCGGACTGCCGCTCGCCTTGGCCGCCGCGGTGGCCGGCTTTCGCAGCCTCTCACAGCTCGCTGGGCGGTTGCCGCTCAGCCCGCTGATCAGGCGCCTCGGCACACGCGACACGATCGTCCTGTCGTACGTGGTGGCCGCCTGCGCGATGCCGCTCCTGTTCCTGCCCGTGTGGAGGCCCAGCGCGGAGTGGCTTCCGACTCAGAGCGCGTCGGCCTTTGGCGAAATGCCTCGCGAGTCCACGGGGCCTCCCCCGAGCATCTCGAGACAGGCATCAGCCGCGACAGGCGGACTGAACAAGAACCCTTGGGCTTCGTAGCAGCCGTGCGCGGTGAGGAATGCCTGCTGCTCTGCAGTCTCGACCCCTTCGGCGACGACACCCAGCCCGAGGGCGGAAGCGAGGTCGATCACGGCCATCGCGATCGCGGCACTGCTGTCGTCGTTCGGCAGCCCTCTCACGAACGATCGGTCGATCTTCAACCTGGTGATAGGAAGACGGCGCAGCTGGCTGAGGGAGGAGAACCCTGTCCCGAAGTCATCGAGCGACACCGCCACTCCCATCTCACGCAGTCGATGCAGGACGGACTCGCAACGTCCAGTGTCGCTCATCGTCGCCGTCTCCGTAATCTCAATCTCCAGCCGCTCTGGCGCAATCCCGCTCGCCTCGAGCGCCCGCGCCACCTCCCGAATGAAGTCTGGGTCACGCAGCTGCCGCGCCGAGACATTCACTGCCACGCGCTGCGATCGTCCGCAGGCAAGCTGCCACTGTCGCGCCTGCGCACATGCGGAAGACAACACAAAGCGTCCGAGCGGGACGATGAGGCCGGTCTCCTCAGCAAGCGCGATGAACTCGGCCGGCAGAATCAGGCCGCGGCGCGGGTGCTGCCACCGCACCAGAGCTTCGAAGCCGGTGATCGTCCCGTTGCGCATGTCGAGTTGCGGCTGGTAGAGCACCGAGAACTCCCTGGTGTCGATGGCAGCGTGCAGCTCGCTCTCGAGGGCCAGACGCTCAGCGGCCAGAGTACTCATCTCCCGGTCATAGAACTGGCACCCGTCGCCGCCCTGCTGCTTTGTCCGCCGCATGGCCGTATGGGCATTCTCCAGCAATCCCTGCGCATCCTCGGAGTCGTCCGGGTAGAAAGCCAAGCCGATGCTGGCTGAGACGAAGACAGTCCGATCGTCAACATGCCATGGTTGATGAAGCGAGGTCAGGATGCGGTCCGCGGCCAGTGCCGCGTCGCGCGCCGTCTCGACCTCGGTCAACAAGAAGAGGAACTCATTGCCACCGGAACGCGCGGCGGAGTCGCTGTCGCGCACGAGCTCGCTGATGCGACGGCCCATTTCGGTCAGGAGACGATCGCCCTGCGCATGCCCCAGCGTGTCGTTGATGTTCTTGAACCTGTCGATGTCCAGCACCCCAACGACAAGTCGTTGGTGACGACGCTCGGCGACCGAGACGGCCTGCTCGAGTCGGTCCCGAAAGAGAGTGCGGTTAGGCAGGCCGGTGGTCGCGTCCCGATAAGCGAGCTGCTGCACGAGCTGCTCGGCTTGCCGCTGGTTGGTCACATCAGAGACCACTCCGATGCCGCCGACGACCTCTCGGCCGACGTCCTGCAGCGGTGAGGCCGTGAAGTTCACCCACATCGATTCACCCGTGCCCCATGTGCTGCAGGGTCCCGCGTAGGAGGCGACGAACCCGGCCAAGGCGCGCTTGATTGCCGGTAGGAGTCGCGGATCGGCGTTCCGTGAGAGGTCGAGGCCGAGCAGTCGGCCGGCGGGCTCGTGCATTTGCGCGGCGAGCCGGTCATTGTATTCCGTGATGAGGAGGTTCTCGTCGAACAAAAAGACGCCGAGCGCTGAGTTCTCAAAGAGGCTCCGACTCTGCTGGCGCGCCGTTCGGAGGGCGGCTTCCACCTGTCGTTGAGCTTCCTCGACCTGCAGCCGGGCGGCGATGTCCTGCTCGAGCTCGTCAGCCGTCTCATTCAAGGCTGCCACTGTCCACGCAAGTGAGCTCGCCACGAGCCAGGCGATGATCGCAACCCCGAAGAGCGCGAGGCATACTTGGAGGTCGAGGAGTCTTCCACCCCCGTGGAGGGTGTTCAAGGCGACGAACGATATCGTCGAGATCATGGCCCAGAGGAAAGCGCTCCACGGCGCAAGTACGAAGGCAGCCAGCATGACGGGCGCGGCGAAGAGAATTTCGATCCTCCCCGGGGGCGTGAGAAGAAAGAACAGCGCGAGGCCGGCAGAGAGAGCGGTCAGCTGCAGCACCGCAGCCGCGTTGACTCGCCCACGGCGGTTCAGCAGCCAGACACCGAGTGTGACCAGCGCGAAGAGGACGTCCGTGGCGACGTTGTAGGCGCCCGCCAGAGACGGCCGCGCGAGCAGTCCCACCGAGTCGACGAGGGCGAAGCCGACGCCGATAAGGAGGAAGGGCAGACAGAGGAAGGCGATAATCTGGCCGCGACGCCGCATCGACGGGTCCTCCGAGGAGACGCGTACCCACCCGCCTACCGTCGCCCGCAGCCAGCGTCGTGAGAAGCGGTGCCACGGCAGAGCGTCGCCGGCGAGGGCGCCGCTCGGAAACCCTTGCTCACGAGTTACTGCTGACCTCACGCGCCCGCCTCTGTCTGTGCGGCGGACAGCCCGGCCCACGCTGCCGTGGCAGCGGCACGCGCAGCCCGCACCGTGCACCTCAGGTATCGGCGCAGGCAGGCACCGTCTTGAGCGTTGGCCGGCTCGCCTCGGGCCGCCGCGAAACGTGGAGAACCGGCAGGAGTCCGGAACAGCCAAGTCGAGCTAATGCCTCGCGGTCACCTCAGCAAGGGCTTCGAGGAGCGCGTCCAGGTGCTGTCGCTCGTGAGTGGCCATGATGGTCAGGCGGATACGGCTCTCGCCGCGGGCCACGGCGGGCCAGCGCACGCAAGGTGCCAGGATACCGCGTTCGAACAACTCCTCGGACATCGCCATGGCCAGCTCGTCGTCACCGATGTTGATCGGCACGATAGGTGTGCCCATGCCTCGCGTCTCAAGTCCCAGGTCCTCCAGCCCATGGACCAGGTAGTCGCGGTTACGCAACAGTCGGACCCGGCGCTGAGGCTCGCGCTCGGCGATCTCCATGGCCTTGAGAATCGCAGCCGCCAGACAGGGTGGGATGGCACCGGAGAACATGTAGGACGGGGCTGCCACTCGAAGGTAATCGGTGATCGCAGCATCGGCAGCGATGAAGCCACCTAGGGCACCGTAGGACTTCGAGTAGGTGCCCATTTGCAGGATGTTGGGCTGCGGCTCAAGCCCGAAATGCTCGAGGGTACCGCGTCCGCTGGCTCCTAGGACGCCCGAGGCGTGGGCATCATCGATGAGCACTGAGGCATCGTAGCGAGTAGCGAGCGCGACGATATCGGGCAGCGGGGCGATGTCGCCGTCCATGCTGAAGACCCCGTCGGTGACGATCAGGAGCCGCTTGCCCCGATGTCGCCGCAACTTCCCCTCCAGCGAGTCGGGGTCACAGTGCTCGTAGTAGGCGCGGGCCGCCCGTGCTCCCTGGCAGGCCTCGACGATGCTCGCATGATTGAGGGTGTCGTTCAGAACGACCATCTCTGTCGTCGCCGATTGCAGCGGCATGCCCGTCATCCTCGCGAAGTGGGGCAAGTAAGCGAGAGCGGTGATGGCACCCGTGTTGGCCATAAAGCCTGTGGGGAACGCCACGACCCCCTCGGTGCGCTTCAGGCGCCGTGTCGCCTCCTCCAGGGCCAGGTGAAGATCGGTCGTACCCGAGATGAGCCTGGAGCCATTGGCTCCGATGCCGTACTCCATCACGGCCTCTATCGCCGCCGCCTTGACTTCCTCATGTGTCGCAAGCCCCAGGTAGTTGCTCGAACAGAACGAGATGACCCGGCGGCCATCGATTGTGACTACGGGCTCGGACGAAGCGCCTTGAATGGTTCGTGTCAGCGGCAGGGCATCGCGTTCCGCGGCCTGCATCATGAATTCTGAGACGCCGCGCATTGCCTTCCTCCCGGAACGAATCCAGTGGCAACAGGGTCAGCCTGGACCTCATCGGCTTCGCATGAGGCCCTCTCACCCCGTGGGTTCAAGAGCCGCCGCACCTGCGCCGATAGACCCCCTGTAGACGTCACGCGGATCGATGGCACGGAAGACCCACACTGGGGTGCAGGATGGCAGATGGCGGGCTCACGGACGACCCTTTCCTCTCTCGCAGGGACGAGCGGGAATCACCTGGCAATGTTCGCCGCACAGCTGTCCGGTCCTCTCACTGCGCCAACTGTGAGCCGCAGCGCTGCCTCGTTTGCGGCTCCGCTTTGGTACAGCCCACATCCTGGCGACAGCTCGATGCATCCTCGTGGGCAATCGGGTTGCGCTGTCCCGAGTGCGAGACCCAGCGCGAGGCGGTCTGCGGCCGCGAGGACGCGCATGCCTTCAACGTCTACCTCTACGAGCGCTCGAGGCAGCTCGAGGTCGAGCTCGCACGTCTGGAGCAGTTCCGTCATCACGAGGACGACCGCCGCACTGCCGCGTTCGCGCACGCCCTGCATGATGACCTGATCCTCCCGAGCGACTTCTAGACCGATACGCGCTCCGCAATCGGCGGGGGACGAAAGCGGCCATCCTGCAGGCCCTTTCCCTCATCGGCCGACGCCCGACCGACGCGACGACCTGACCTCGCCCCCGTCAGCCGGACGAGGTGAGCGCGCCAGAAGAGCCGCGATGAGGATGGCTGCGACACCGACGAAGCCGACGAGCAGGCCGATCCAAGGCGTCGGCCAGACGGAGACGCCCGTGCCCGGGTCACCGAGAACGAAGCGGGCCTGGTCGGGCTGCACCAGTCGTGCATCGGCGACGAACGCCAGGGCAACGAGCCCGAAGACCGCCAGCAGGATCGACTCGCGGGCGGGCAGTCCCCAGCCGCCCCTGGTGGCGCGCAGCAAGGCGATCAGCGCCGCGCCGAAGGCGCAGGCCAGGGCCCCGACCGCGAAGTCGATGCTGCCGCCGGCGAGCTCGTAGTGGACGTGCCAGTGAACGGACTCGAGGCGGTACCACGGCAGCCACATGCTCACCGCCAGAGCCACGCAGCCGGCCAGCGCAACAAGCTCAGGCAGGCGCAGGCCGTGAGGCGCGTGCCGTCGCCAGCCGAGCTCGACGGCCAGCGCCGCCAGCACCAGGGCGATGGTGGCCAGAAGCAGCAGCCGGGCATACTGATACGCCGGGCGGTCGAACAGGCCCCAGCCACGAGAGGGTCGCAGGGAGGCGATGATGTCGACGAACTGCTGCCGGGTAAGGACGCCGCGTAGCGAGACCTCAGGGTCGCTGGTGCTTTCATCGACGCCGGCGTTGTGCCAGTCCGCGCTGCGCGGATCGTAAAGCTCGGGCACAGCGAGGCGCATCGGCCAGCCGTCAAGCGCTCCTCCTCGGGTAGCGATGACGGCGCCCTGGCTTGCCGCCGGGGAGTCCGCGGAGAGGTTGATCCAGGTCCTGCGATCGCGCTGCGCGTACTCGCTGGGCGTCGAGATGCCAAGCTGCACGGAATCGAGGCCGCGCACGAACCACAGTGATGTGGTCATGGAGAAGCTGCTTGCCGTGGGCCAGAGCCGAAAGCCACGCGGCAGCCAGGTCGGCAGCAGTATCGCAGCCTCTCCCGAGCGCACCGCCGCCGGCACCGACATGGTCACGGAGCCGTCGTCGCTCGTGTACGGCCGCGGATCATGGCGGCCCAGGGGGATCGCCCGGTAGGCCGTGTCCAGCGAGAACACGGGCGGCACCGTGAACCGCGAGCGCCTGACCGGCTGGTTCACGCGCAGGGCGACGATGCGGAAGGCTTCGTAGGGACCGGCGCCGGCACTTGCAGCGGTCCCGTCTTGCGGGGCAAACGAAAGCACGAGTCCGTACTGCCGGTCGATGACGGCCACCCAGCGGCGACCGGCGATCGTCAGCACGGCCCGGGTCGCGGGCCGGCCGTCGTAGCGCGTGTCAGTCAAGGCCACCGCCGCGGGGTGAGCGGCGATGGCGACGCGGACGGCGGCAGAGACGCCCCAGACGTTGGCCGCGTCGGCGGTCGCGGGCGAAGGTATCTCGACGAAGCGACCGTCGCTGTGGGTCTCTCGATAGTAGCTGATGCCGACAGCCCTGCGCGTGAAGGCATCGATGAGCCACACGCGCCCAGTCGACACCCGAGAGGTGGCGTCGCCCGCCCACTGACGCCGCACCCAGACTGTGCGGTCCAGGCGCAGCCGGGCACGGTCCCAAGGCTGATCGCCGGCGCGCATGCTCGCGCGCTCCTGGGCTGTACGTCTGACGCGCGATGCGCAGTTCCCCAGGGGTCACCGGCAGAGGCTGGTCGACGAAGACGTCGCCGCCGGAGGTGGCGGCGAACGCCATGCGGGCGTGCTGGCCCTGGGCGTCTTCTGTGAGCATCGCGCCCTGCAGAGTCTGGACCTTGGCAAGACCGGCGTCGACGGCGGCAAGGAGGCGCCCGACGGCGCCGGCAGGGGCAGGGCCGAAGGTGGTGTTGCCGGGCAGGCCGGTGAGGGCAAGCGCGAGAGCCACACATGCGGCGAGCGCCACGGCAGCTGCCAGGGAGGGCCGCAGCCAGCGCCGCAGCGCCGCCTGGCGCCGGCCGGCCGACTCCTGCGAGGCGCCGGCGAGCGCTGCATCGAGGCGCTGCCAGAACTGGTCCCGGTGCCCGGGCGCATCGAGGACCCGCAGCTTCTCGCCAAGGTCTCTGTTGCGAGTCGTCTTCATCGGCCCTCCCCCCCTGGTACCGGCGTGCCGAGCGCCGCCCGCAGCCCGGCGTGGGCGCGGTGTAGACGCGAGGCGATCGTGCCGGGGCGCACGCCGAGAACGGCAGCCACGGTCTCGTAGTCGTAGCCCTCGCGGTCGACCAGCATGACGGTGAGGCGCTGCTCGACGGTGAGCGACGAGAAGGCGGCGCGCAGCGCCGCCTGACTGGCGATCGTCTCCGCCGGGTCTGCGCCGCTGGAGGAGTCGGCCCATAGCGGGAGTGCGCTCGCCGCGGCGGCCTCGAGCGCCATCTCGGCTGGCCGACGACGCAGGAGATCGACGCTGGCGTTGTAGGCGAGGCGGCCGAGCCAGGTGCCGAGCTGCGCCTCGCCGCGGAACCCGGACAGCGAACGCCAAGCCTTCAGCGCCACTTCCTGAAGAGCGTCGTCCATGAGGTCGCGGTCGCCGAGCACCTGCCAGGCGACCAAACGCAGCAGGCGATCGTAATGCGCGAGCATGGAGACGAATGCGGCCCGATCACCGCTCATGGCTGCCGCCATCAGGTTCGGCTCGACTTCCCCGCATGACGCCGTGTTCGCCCTCACTGGCCCCCTGCCTCGCCGGCGTGCAACCGCGATGGACTCTACCACCGCCAACATCAGCAGCTCCTTCCCTTCACCCAGTATTGACGCGCCGCAGCCGCTGCTTCTTCCGTGCAGAGTCTGCGTGTTCAGCGCCCTAGGGAGATTCGGCAGCTGAGACAGGACCTAGGCAGACGCGATCGACAGCGACGGCGCGACTGCGGGCACAGGTGTTCTGTCCGACCTCCAGAACGTGCCCAGGTGCAGGCACTCCAGATCGTCGGCCAACAACGTGCCGCCGTGACAGTGCCGCTCCCCGGGGACGCAGAAGGCCGTGCTCGCTGTTCTAGGAGCAAGCTAGGGAGAGGCGATCCGCGAGCGCTCAGCGCCGCCGGCTGCGACCGGTGCGCTGCCGGTAGCCGCTCACCCCGAACCAGGCCGCGGCGACGAGGAAGACCAGTGGCAGAGCATGAACGAAGTACCGACCGCCGCGACGGCGGCGCCGTGGAGGAGGAGCATGGCGATCACTCCGGCGATGAGCAGCCCGACGGCGGCGCCGTAGAGCGGGAAGGGATCGTCGCGCCAGCGATCGCTGAGCTTCGTGGGTTTCGGCTCGTCCACGCCGCGTTCTACGCGTCGGCACCAGGGCCAGAGCGCCCGAACTCGTCCTCACTGATCGTCTGCTGGTCCTTTGGCCAGCCGAGCACGTAGGTCGTCTGCTCGCGCACGGCGGGCGTGCGAACACCCTGGAAGCGCTTGCCCGCGACCTGGTCGCGCCAGGCGCGCTCCCGCAGGCTGATCGTGTCGACTTCCTCAGCTTGCTCATCGAGTAGCTGCCAACCGTTCTCCATGAGGCCGCCGGCCTCGTGCTCGTCGGTCGTCTCGTAGACCTCGTGATAGTCGGCTGGATCAAAGGGCATGGCTGTCCCTTTCGTCGAGCGCGTGGGGCCCAACCATACATGGAGGGTCGCGGCCGGAGAAGGCGCCGGATGACTCTTTTCCCAGCGACGCGCTGCTAGCGGCAAGAGGTGTTCGCAGAGGCCCGCGGAGCACTGACTGGGCCGGAGTGTATGGTGCCGAAGCCACCCGGCGAGATGCTCTCTGCGAAGAACGGCATTAACCGCGCATGCGAGTCGGGGCGGTAGCCAGGTCGGCCTGCAGTACTCGGTCTATCCATTGCGCCAGATCCACCGGCGCTTCACTCGCCCTTGACGCACCCGGGGCTGAGTACCTAACTGGGTCGCCTCCCTCGCCCGGCCGCCTGTACCTCGTCGGGGTTCGGCACCACCGGCCCTATCTCGAGAAGGCTAAGGAACGGGCCGCACGCTGAGCAAGCCCCGCGGGCCAGCCATAGTCTTGCCAGCGGCGGCTCAGCCGAGCACGGCGTCGAGGGGGTTCACCTGGCGGCTGAAGCTAAACGCAGCCAGATCGCGGTCCTTTCCGCCTTAACGAAGACTTAGTGCAGGCAGCCGCATCCTTACGCCATCTTCACGCAGACCCGGGTACGGTCGCTGTGTTGGTCTCCTGCTGGGAGAGTCTCTGGAGGCGCGGGCATGAACGTCGCCGGCATCGAAATCATCATCACCGTTGTGATCGCCCTCGCTCTCAGCTGCGTGGGCTTCGTCGTGCATGGCAAGTTGCTGCAGCGCGAAGTGCGGCGCGCGCTCGAGGCTCGACGGCTGCGCCTGACGGCCGAGCTTCCCGTGGCTGCCGCCCCCCGGCCCGCTCCCTCCTACCGGTGGGAAGCGCAGACGCTCACGCGGCTTCGCGGAAGCGAGCCGCACGATGACGAGATCGCCGCGATGATCGCCGAGTCGGAGGCGATCGCCGCCCGAGTCGCCGAGTCGGAGGAACGCGGCGCGCAGCGTCAGCTGTCGGGCAGCCGCGCCTCCTAAAGGCCGGTCCGCTGCGGCGGCCCGGGTGGCTCGCCAAGCGCCGCCCGCCTCACGACGCCAGACGCTCCGCGTCCTCTTGCTCTGCGCCCCGCTCCTCGGCCTCGAGCTTCTTGATCATGCGCACCAGGGTGCCACGCTTGCGCGGCACCAGCTCCAGGCTCTCCATCAAGGTGCGCATGAGGTACAGACCGCGTCCGTGCTCTGCACGCTCTCCGGGTGCCTCGATGAGGTCGAGGCAGACGCCCTGGAAGCGCTCATCGAGGTCGCGCACCTCGACGCAGACGTAACCGGCGACCAGCGAGACGACCAGCTCGATGTGACAGTCGGGGGCGTCGCAGGCCTGCAGGGCGTTGGAGAGCGCCTCGTCGGCGGCCAGCACGATCGCCTCACGCTGACCCTCGCGCAGACCGCCCGCGCTGAGCAGCCCGCGGACGCGGCGGCGGCAGCTCGCCAGCTGCACCGGCCGGTCGACCAGGATACGCAGTTCCTCGCGCACCGTCGAGTGCTGCTCTGGCGGGCGCGTCTTCTTAGTTGTGTTACCTACCATGATGGCCTCAGCTCGGGCATTTCTCCTCTTGACATAGTGACTATGCCCGCCGACGCGCAGATCGGCGGAGGGCACTGGTACGGTGCTCTCCTCCCCGCATGGGCAGCCGATCGCGTCCAGCGCAGCGCTCGTTTGCGGACGCCTGCGTGCCGTCTTCCGCGCACTCACAGGTCGGTCAGACCTCCATCGTCCCCAGAAAGTGGCGGCGGTAAGGTGGTGCAAACGTGGGCCTGCCGCCGCCTTGCCGACCGAGAGCGCAGCGAACAGGTTCCAGGTCGGCCGCACTTCCGTGCCTATGGTGCGCCAGATCGCGTTGCTGCCCGCCCAGCCCAGAGCGAAGCTGCTGTGACAAAAGCAGACGCGCGTCTGGGGGATGGTCATGCGAGGTCACGTGCGCAGAGCGCGGCGAGCCGGGATCCTGGGAGTACATCGTCGACATCGGCCCGGCGGCGGCGCAGCGCTGCGCGCTCTGCAACAAGCGCCTCTGGGTCGAGCGTCGCCCACTGGAGAGCTGCCCCAAGATGCGGCGGTGCCCTCCGCGAGACCGAGGAGCGCCGCCGCGAGACCAAGGCCGGCTTTCAACGCAGAAGGAGTGCCAGCAGACGATGAACAAGCTGCTGGTCTCAGTCGAGGCGCACAACTACACGGCGCCCAGCAAGGCGAACCTGCGGCAGTACCTCGACCAAGGAGTGGCTGCCGGCCGTGAAGGCCACGATCCGCCCCTCCACCTACAACTCCTACGTGCAGCACGTCGAGTGCCACATCGCCCCGCACATCGGAGGAGTGAAGCTCGCCAAGCTCACGGGCAGCCAGGTCAACGCCCTCTACGCGAAGCTCGCCGAGTCAGGGGCCAAGGATGGCAAGCACGGTCTCTCCGCCATGACCATCCACCATGTGCACTCCTGCCTGCACAAGGCCTGCAAGGACGCCGTCAGGTGGGGACACATCGCAGGGAACCCACTCGATGCCGCCGACCCACCGCGCAAGAAGGGCGATGGCACACGGGAGATGCGCACCTGGACCAAGGAGCAGCTCAAGGCGTTCCTGGAGTCCGTGAAGGACGAGCGCCTCTACGGCCTCTGGCACACGATCGCCATGACGGGCCGCGGCCAGCATCGCTGCCCGAGCGCCGCGACCCGCGCCCAGGGTGCAAAGACGAAGGCCGACAAAGTCCACGTTTGGCACCCACGAGCGCGTCGAGTCGATCTGTCAGGGCCTGCAGAACTTGGCAGCGGTTGGGCTCCACGGGCCGGCGCACCGTGGAAGAGCCAATGCGTGCTCTTCTGCTGCCTCTGCCCTGGCGTCCGTGAGCCCCGGCTGTCAGCAGACAACCGTCTAAAGCGGTCGTCGAAGAGCCCAGAGCCACCGTGGGGTCACGCGCAGCTCGTGTTGCCAGTAGGCGTGCTCCCGCCGTCTCGTAAGTTCGCCGCATTGAAGAAGTGGGTCTGTGGACGATCCAGGCGACGGCCATCGACGAGGATGTCGACTTTCTCATTGTAGAAAGCGATGAGGCCAGCGATCGGCAAGAGCTGGCGAGTGGGAAACTCGTATGACCACGCCAAGTCGGGATAGATGACATCGCCCACCCGGACGGACCAATAGCCGCTTGTCGTGCCCTTATATGGACACTCTGTGACGGTGTCGGTTGGCAACAAATGCTCAAAATGGATCTCCGTCTTATTAAGATAGTAACGCGTCGGCAGCCCCGTCTCAAACACCATGATCGGTGAGGCGGACTCGCCCAGCAGGACGCCATCGAGCTCGACGCGCACGTTTCGTGTCGAGCGCAGGGCATCGACACGGACGTAGGGATTGCGGGGGTGGACGAAGACTTGCTCGTCTTCCTCCAGCCAGGTGTCGAGCGCAGCCCAATCAAATCGCACGGTGCCGGCGAGGCCGTCAATGGGAGAGTCTCTCAGCACCTTCGCGGCTTTTGGGCGATGGACGTCGCCGACCCTTAGTCCATGGAGATCAACGATGCCGCGAGAGGTATGCTGGGTGGTGTGCTCTGCGACGAGCCGATCGCTGCTCACGTCAGCGATGGGGATGTAGTACTGAGGGTAGTTCTGCCACTCCCAGACGTAGAGCGCCCGTTGGGTGTCGAACACGACTTCTCCAGCAAGAAAGGCGCGGATACGCCTCGGCACTGGTTCGACGCGATTGACCTGAGCGATCATGCATGGGTAGTCGTGCACCTTTGCCTCCTTTGCCGAACGCCCGGGCGTGCGAGTCTTGCCGCCACTTGGAGGGCGCAACGGCCAGAGTATCATCTGACCTGAGGCGCGAGCGCGGTCGTTCAGCACTTGTGAGGAGAGTCGACCGGGCTTGTCCAGCTCGCTGTACGCCACGGCCGCCAGCGGTCCTGCCTTGCGAAGACCGGTCCACGGCCGTCGAAGACGACAATCGGCCGGCCTGACGTCGTTCTCCATATCGATCTCCTTACCTTCCGACCGGTGTGACGAGGCCGTTCTTGCTCAGCAGAGGGTTTCGGCCGACCAACGATGAGGGCGTAGCTCCTCCTTAGAGGGGCGAAGTCCGCGCCAGGTGGCTAGGCCGAGACGCTGGGTGGTCGTGAGCGGCCCCAGCTCGACCACAGCCATACAGCGAAGCCGAGCGCGACGATCGCGAAGAACAGCAGGATCCACTCGACCGGGGCGGATAGATTTCCGAGGAACAGGACGTGCCGGCCGGGACCGAGTGGCACGAAGGGGGCCGCTGCTGGCGATTGAAGGTGAGGTCGTGTTGTTCCGGACGCGACGAGTGCCGCCTTGGGCTGTCCGCTCAGGAGCAGCAGCGCTGAAACGATCAACACGATCGCCGCAAGGGCGGTGAACGCCACGAGGACGAGCGGTCTGCGGCGGACGTTTCCTCGGCTGGGCGCTGAAGGGATGATCCCTCGCTCGGCGGCCCAGGAGGCAGCGAACGAACGCGGTCCAGAGGCACTGCTTCCGAGGAACTCCTCGGCGGAGACGCCTTCGGCCTCGGCTTCTGTGAGGTCGGCGGCCAGCTCTGCCGCCATCTCATCGGCAAGCGAGTCAGGGACACCGAGGCGCCGCCACTCCAGGCGGCACTGCTCGACAAAATCACTCATGAAGCACCTCGACTTTGACGTGAGCAAGCACCGCATCGACGGAGTCGCGGGCAGCTCGCCATTCGGACACGCCCATGGCGAGTGCTAGCCGGCCCGCGCTTGAGGGGCGGTAGTACTTCCGCGTCGGCCCTGCGTTACCCGCGGCCCGGTAGGTCTCGACCAGACCATCGCGCTCCAGGCGTCCAAGCAAGGGGTAGATGGAGCCCTCGCCAACGATCGCAAGGCCGCGCTCGCGCAGCCGCTTGGTCATCTCGTAGCCGTATGCCGGCCCCTCGTTCATCACTGCCAGCAGGCAAAGGTCGAGCACACCGCGGAGGAGCTCCGTGCGTCGCTGAGAGCCAACTGCCATGTACCGCATGGTAGCAGCCACACCCTTGCCACGCAAGGCTTTTCGCCCGGCCGCCTATAGAGCAGACGTCAACGACGTCAGGGAGGCGGGCATAGAGCCCGTGGTCGAGTGGTGAGTGAGCCGAAGGGCGGCAGCGTTGATCGTGAGGCTGGTGTTCGCTGAGTAGGCGCAAGTCCGCGCTAGCTCTCCAGAACGTCACTCAACCACGCCGCAAACGCCCTCGGACGAAGCACATAGCCGCTGTGGCCCCCGGGCGACTCGACGGTCTTGCTCCCCAGGCGAGCGGCCAGAGCGTCTGCACAGTGGTGCGGCCAGTTGTCCCTCGACGAGCCGCCAGCCGCGGGCATGATGCGCGTGGTCGCGACCCGTAGTGCTTCGAGGTCAACCTTGTAGCGGCGAACGGCTGGAGCGTCGTGCGTGAGGAAGAACTCGATGTCCCCGACCCTACCGGGGTTGGGCCGCGGCATCTCGACGTCCGGCTCACGGTCGGCGATGTCCAGCCCCGCGACGGCTGCAAACGCCCTCATCGCCGCGCCGGCCCCGTCACGGCGATGAGCCTCTTCGACGGCCAGCTGGGCTGCCACGACTTCTTGGCGTTCCGCCTCCGGCAGCAGCTCGGGTAGCGGCGGCTCATGGGCGATAAGGGTGCGTACCTGCTCGGGATGGCGCGCGACGATGGCACTCGCTGGATCTCGAGTGCGGGCCGTGAACGGCTGACCGCACTCAGCCGAGCCCATCTGCTTGACTCCGTGAGCTCAGATGAAGGGGAAGCGCCGGAGCCACCCGTACCGACCACTTTAGGCAATCGCAACCCTTGACGCCTACTCGCAGGCCATCCCGGCGATGCAGAAAGAGGCGGCGGCGCTGATCGCGGGCTGGTGTTCTCAGAGGGGTGGCGCGACGTGCGACGTGTTGAAGGAGACGATCAGAGTCTGGGTTTCTCAGCCGCGCGCGCACTCAGACCCTTACAGTCCATCACGTCTCGCCCGTGACAATGTCAAGGCCTGCAATCAGTGCGCGCGTCGAGCGGACGGCCTGCCCCGCTGTGAAAGCGACGCGGGCAGGGTCGAGGTTCGCGTCGCCGACCATCAAGACCGCGTAGCCGTGAGCCGCAGCGACGATGGCCGAGACGAGCAGCTGCGCCGCTGCTTCGTCGCTTGCCAACGATCTCGCCGGTGTCATGAAAGCAACCTCGATGCCGTGGGCGGCGTGCTCCACGTCAGGGTAGCGACTCTTCTCGAATCCCGAGCTGATCAGAAACTGGAAGAGCGTCCGCTGTTCCGCGGCGAAGTAGATGTAGGCTCGGGTCACGTCGGCGAGCTGCTGCGTTGGCGTGCCAGCACTGGCATCGCGAGCAAGTCGTTCGCTTAAGAGGCGAGAAGCTCGAACCGCCGCCGCGGCGAGAAGTGCGTCCCTGTCGGGGAAGTGCCGATACGGCGCGGAGGCGGCGACACCCAGTCGACGGCTTGCTTCGGCCATCGAGAACGCCTGCACGCCCCTCTCTTCGAGGAGTGAGATCGTCGTGTCGACCAGATCTCCCCGAAGGTCTCCGTAGTGGTAGTGGTCACGTTTCATAGGCCTTTGCTCCGCGACGTCACTCATCGACCGGAAACGGCACCAGATGTCGCATGAAGGCGTCCCATCCTCGATCGCGGAGGACCCGGCGTGCCAGTGGAGCCACCCGGGCTTGCGAGCCCACCTTGTATCGCGCCCTCGGCCGCGCTGCGATGACGGCGCCAACGATGACCTTCGCGACGTCCTGCGCCGACAGCACACCGCGCGCTCCCGTGCGATGCGCGCGCTCGGTCATGCGCTCTACGCTCGCCTTGAATGGCGCGTAAGGACTATCGTCGTCTGCTGCGGGCTTGTAACGGTCACTATTTGCCAGGAACTCGGTGCGGACCGCCCCGGGCTCGACCAGGATCACGCGGATGCCGAACGGCGCGACCTCCAATCTGAGCGCATCACTGAGCGACTCCAGCGCGTACTTGCTCATCGCGTACGGACAGCCCGTCGGCGGCGTGACAAGGCCTGCCGCCGACCCCAAATTGACGATGACGCCACTGCGGCGGGCGCGCATCCCTGGCAAGACGAGCTGGCACATGCGGATCAGGCCGAAGACGTTGGTGTCGAAGGTCTCACGGATGAGTTCGAGCGATACCTCCTCGACGGGTCCTCCGCCGCCGTGTCCGGCATTGTTGACAAGGACCCCGACTGTTCCATGTTCGGCCTCTACAGCCTTGACCGCGGCAACTCGCGCCTCCTCGTCGGTAACGTCCAGCTCCAGGATTCCGCAGCCGGCTTCGCGCAGCTCGGCGAGGCTGTCGGCATGGCGGGCAGAGGCCCACACCGGGAAGCCCGCGGCCCGCAGTGCCAGCGCCGTCGCGCGCCCAATGCCCGTGGAACACCCGGTAATGAGGACCGGGCGGGAGCGAGGAATCGCGTGATCGATGTGATGGTCATTCACAATGTGTATTGTGCTCACATTGCGGCCGATTGTCAATCTGCGGCAGGCACCCGGCACGGCGTACCGTGATGACGGCCGTACACCCATCAAGTCCGCGAGACGCGGGTAAGCTGCCTCGGAGGTCGATTCACGACGGTGCGGGCGGTCTGGCCCCGGTCGTCAGTGACCGCAAGCGCCGCCGAACGCATTTTGGAGGTAAGGATGACCACCATCGCCATCATCGGTCAGGGCAACATCGGCGGCACGCTGGCCCGCAAGTGGGCGGCCGCCGGCCACGCGCTCGTCCTCGGCTCCCGCGATCCGGACGGCGGGCGCCCGCGTGCGCTCGCCGCCGAACTGGGCGCGGCCGCCAGGCTCGCCACAGTCGCCGACGCTGTGCGCGATGCCGAGGTCGTGGTGTTCGCCATCCCTGGCGCGGCCATGGCCACGACCGTGCCGGCGCTCGCCGCCGCGCTGCAGGGCAAGATCGTGATCGACGCCACCAACAACGTCGGAGCTACGGCGCTGCACAGCGTCGACCTCATCGCCGACGCCGCTTCCGGCGCGCATGTGTTTCGCGCGTTCTCCACCCTCGGGTGGGAGAACTTCGCCGAGCCGGTGATCGGCGGCGTGCAAGCCGACCTGTTCTACGCCGGTCCCGGAGGTGAGCCCGACAGCGTCGTCGCGGCGCTGATCGCGGATGTCGGTCTGCGACCGCTGCGCGTCGGTGACCGCGCGCAGCTCGATCTCCTCGAGAACCTCACGATGCTGTGGTTCACGCTGGCCCGCCAGCAGGGCCGCAGCCGCCACCTGGCCTTCAAGATGCTCAGCGACTGAATGGGCGCTAGGGGCTGCAGCCGCTTGCGGCAGCGCTGCGCTGTCGGACAGCTATCTGCCCGCTACGGCGCGGGCCGCAGCCGGAACGCCGACCAGGTGTCATCGATGCCCACGAGACCCAGGGGCCGCAGGTCCAGTCGCTCGGCGATCGCCCAGATCGTGTCGCGGTTCGTGTCGAGCCCCGCGGCCTGCGAACCCTTGCGGTAGAACACCCAGATCGCGGCCTGGGGAGCAAGCCCCGCGACAGCGCGCGGCATCTCTGCCTCGAGCTCAGCTCGCGTCCTCACGAACAGGAACACGAGTTGGGCGGCCCCGGGTTCGACGAACGTGACGTCCTCGGGCAGTCCCAGCGACTCGACGACGCCGAGTACGCGGTTAACGACGGCGATGGTGGTGCCTGGCTTGATGCGCGCTTTCTCGGCGACGGTCTTCTCGGTCATGACGCCTCCCGCGTGAGTGATGAGGCCGTGCGAACCAGGATGTACCGGCGCGACGTGCCCGATCGCCCCAGAAGCTGCATGTGACGCAGGCACAGAGCTTTGAGGCCTGCCGCCACTCCCGCGTTCCGGAACGGCAGCGGTCGGCTGCGGGCTGGTCTGTTTGACATGCTTGTTAGGTGGGTGGCGCGAGCCTCACCCCGCGATCGCCCGCATCAGCGCCGCGATGACGTGCTGCGGCGCTGCCCCCACCGTCGCCTGGGAGATCACGCCGTCGGCGTGCACGTAGTAGACGGTGGGAAAGCCCTCGACGCCGAGCACGTCGGCGAGGCGCTCGCGCTGCGCGTCGAACGCCACCGGGAAGGTGCAGTGGTGAGCGGCCACGTAGGCGGCCGGCGTCGGCCCCGGCTCCTCGCTACTCCCAGCGGAAGTACCGAACGGCGACGAATGCAAAGACAAACGCGTATCCAATCAGGGCGGCGAGGGTTGAGACTGGAGGTGTCGCATTGAACACCGAGTAGAGAAGAGCCCGCACCGCTGCGCCAACCGGCGAGTAGTACATGATGGCCCGCAGCGGTTCACCGACTTGCACAGGCTGAATCCACAGCCCCGACAGGAAGAGGAGGGCAAAGAAGAGCACCCCGCCGACGGCACTGGCCACGGTCTGCGTCGGAGCCAGGGCCACGACAACCAATCCCAGCGAGAAGATCTCTGCGATAGCGAGCACGAGCGAGAGGATGAAGAACGGGATGTTGACGCTGAGTGGCGCGCCGAAGATCACCGTACCGCCACCAATGGTGATGACGATTGCCGCCGCAGCGAGCACGAGGTTGAGGATCAGCTGCGCGGCGAGCAGTCGTGACGGGTGTACCGGCGTCGTGGAAATGCGTCTGAGCCAGCCCATCTCACGGTCCCTCACCAGCGTATTGGGAAGGGAGATCGCTATGGCAACAAACGAAATGACCATGATCGTCGGGATGTAAAGATCGATCACCGTCAGGCCGCTGCCGCCCACATTCCCCGGGGTCAGCTTGCTGATGACGCCAAAGAGAACCAGCAGGATTACGGGGAACCCGAGGCCCATACCCACCCCATAGGGTTCGCGCAGAGTGAGCTTCGCCTGCACCTTCAGCAGCGCCGCGAGCTGCACTCGCGACCGACGGCTGAGAGCTGCGCCCAGACTCGGCCTCATGCCTGGACCTCTTCCGATCCTGCCGATGCGGTGTCCCTGGTCAGCCGGATGAATGCATCATCAAGGCTTCCACGTCTTGCCTCGAGTTCCGACACCTGGACTCCCATGGCCGCGAGCGCATTGATCAGCGATGCGGCCAGATCTCCCGTGCCCGTGACCGTCATATAGCGGTCCTTTCGCTCCACCACCTGCACGCCATGGACGGCGTACAGGGTCTCGTCGTCCACGGGTTGTGATGGGACAAAGCGCAACCTGTTACCGCCTGCCGCGGCAGCGATCGCTTCCGGAGTGTCCAGAACCCGGAGGCGTGCCCTGTTGATCAGCGCCACGCGGTCGCACAGGGTTTCGGCCTCATCCATAAAGTGAGTGACGAGGATCACGGTGACGCCGCGCTCCCTCATACGTTCTATGACCGCCCAGATATTGCGCCGTGCCTCGGGATCGAGCCCGGTGGTCAGCTCATCCAGGATCGCGATCTTCGGACCGCCCACCAACGCGAGCGCTATGGACACCCGTTGCTTCTGGCCGCCCGACAACTTCTTGAACGCGACACGCTCGATATGCTTCACCCCAAGGGACTCGAGCACTTCCTTCGGGTCCAGCGGGCTCGAGTAGAAAGAGGCAAAGAGCTCGAGGGCCTCGCCCACCTTCAACCGTGGCGGCAGAGCGCTCTCCTGGAGTTGGACACCCACAAACTCTCTGATCCTGTCCCTATCGCGCTGCGGGGATAGTCCGTAAACGCTGATCGATCCTGAATCCGGCACGCGAAGGCCGGAGATGCATTCGACTGTCGTCGTCTTTCCAGCGCCATTAGGGCCGATAATCCCGAAGATCTCCCCTTCCCGAATGGCGAAGGACACGTCGTCGACAGCTGGGAGACCTCCATACCGTTTAACCAGATTCTTGACTCTGACGACAGGTTGTTCGTCACGCGGGTCTTCGGCGCCGAGCGGAACTGTCATGACATCACGAGCGGCGCCGGACGAGCGGCTCGGCAGCATGGGGCTGGAGGTCGCCGACCTCATCGCCGGCATCGTCGCCGGCATCGTCGTCCGCCACGCCGTCCGATCCTCCGTGACCGCCCGTGCGCCGGCGCACCGCCTCGCGCAGCAGCCACTCGACCTGGGCGTTGACCGAGCGCAAGTCGTCGGCGGCCCATCTTTCGAGCTGCTTCCACAGCTCGGGGTCGATGCGCAGGAGGAACTGCTTGCGGTCCATCAGGTGCTCCTTGCTGCGCTCGCGGCCGCATGACGTCCTTGCTCGCTCACGAGTACAGCGTCCCGGCGTTGACGATCGGGTTGACCTGAGACTCGCCGCAGAGCACGACCATGAGGTTGCTCACCATGGCCGCCTTGCGCTCCTCGTCGAGCATCACGAGCTTCTTCTCGCTGAGCAGGTAGAGCGCCCGGTCGACCATGCCTACCGCGCCCTCGACGATCTTGCTGCGCGCGGCGATGATCGCCTCGGCCTGCTGGCGGCGCAGCATCGCCTGGGCGATCTCCGGTGCGTAGGCAAGATGCGTGAGGCGCGACTCGTCGACCTCCACGCCGGCCTTGGCGAGGCGCTCCTGAAGCTCCACTTTGAGCGCCTGAGAGACCTCATCCACGTTGCCACGCAGGGTGATCGCGGTCTCCTCGCCTTCGCCGTGGTCGTAGGCGTAGGCCGTGGCCAGGTGACGTAGAGCAGTCTCGCTCTGCATGCTCACATATGCCTCGAAGTCTTCGACGTCGAAGACCGCCCGGGCCGTGTCGCTCACGTGCCACACAACGACGGCGGCGATCTCCACCGGGTTGCCGGCACGGTCGTTGACCTTGAGGCGTTCGCCGTTGAGGGTACGCGCCCGCAGCGAGATCTTGTAGCGCGGCAGGCGCGTGCCGCCCGGCTCGCGGCTTGGCCTTCCTCGGCCGGCGGGGCCGTTGGCGTAGAACGGATTGGCCCAGAAGAGGCCGACCTGACGGGTCGTGCCCCGATAGTTGCCGAAGAGGATGAGTACCCGCGCCTCGTTGGGCTGCAGGGTGAAGTAGCCGATGGTGGACAGAGCTGCGAGAATAAAGAGCGCGCCGATCAGGAGAGCATCCAAGCCTGCCGTGACTCGCGCGATGATCAGCGCCACCCCGGCGGCGTAGAGCGCGAATGTGACCGGCGCCATGACCCAACCGCTCAACGCTCGGGCTTCACGTTCCGTGGTCATGGTGATCCTTTCAGGCCAATGATGAATTCACAATGACTTCGATACAATATCATCACGACATCATCATTGTAAACACTGCGGCGTTTGGCCGCGTTCTGACGAGCTACGTTCGCCGCTACAACGCCGAGCGACCGCACCACGGCATCGACCTTCGAGCACCAGAGCAGCAGAGCCACGCCGAGCCGGAGGAGATCCTGCCTCTGGTCAGACGGCGGGATCTCCTCGGCGGCCTGACTCACGAGTACTGTCCGGTCGCCGCATGATGAATTCGCGTTTTGGTACCCTTCAGGCTACGTACGCCGCCAGGCCGTCGGCGATGGTGTTGATAACGACGCCAAGCTGAGCCTCGCTGATCACCAGCGGCGGCTGCAGGCGTAGCACGTTACCGAAGTTGCCGCCTACACCGATGAGCACGTTGTGCTCCAGGCAGTACTGGCGCACAAAGCCGGCGGCCGCCGTGCCGTAGGCCCTGGTGGCCGGGTCGGCGACGAGCTCCACGCCGATCATGAGGCCGCGGCCGCGCACGTCACCGATCAGCGGCTGCGTCTCGGCGAGCGCCTTGAGGGCCTTCTGCACGGCGGCGCCCTTGCGCAGGGCGCCCCCGGCCAGGTCCTCCTGCTGATGGAAGGCGATGTTGGCGAGGGCGGCGGCGCAGCTCACCGGATTGCCGCCGAAGGTGGAGAGATGGTCGCCCACCTGGAAGGCGTCGGCGATCTCGGCGCGGGCGATGAAGGCACCCAGCGGCCAGCCGCCGGCGATGCCCTTGGCCATGGTCATGATGTCGGGCTCCACACCATAGTGCTCGATGGCGAAGAACGTGCCGGTGCGCCCGAAGCCACTCTGCACCTCGTCGGCGATGAACAGCATGCCCTCGTCGTCGAGGATCTCTTTGACGACCTTGAAGTAGCCGTCGGGCGGCACGATGATGCCGCCCTCGCCCATCACGGGCTCGGCCACGAAGGCGCAGCCGCCGCCCGAGAGATGCAGGCGGATGACCTCGCCCACGCGCTCGGCGCAGGCCAGGCCGCAGGTCTCTTCCGTGAGCCCCAGCGGGCAGCGATAGCAGTAGGGCGTGGGCGCGAAGGCCACGCCCGGCATGTAGGTGCCGCCGCCCTTCTTGCGGCCCGCGTTGCCGGTGATCGAGAGGGTCGCGTAGGTGCGCCCATGGAAGCTGCTCTCGAGAGCCACCAGCTCGCTCGTGCCGGTGTAACGCTTGGCGAGGCGCATGGCACCCTCGTTGGCCTCGGCCCCCGAGTTGCAGAAGAAGCTCTTGCGCAGATCGCCCGGGGTGATCTCGGCGAGCTTCTCGGCGAGCTCGCCGACCTTCTCCACGTAGTAGACGTAGGAGCAGGCGTGCACCAGGCCGAAGAAGCACTCCACCTCGCTAGATCGTGTGACAGCCTGCCCAGTGCGGCAGCATTCGATAACCTCGATCCCCAGCGGCGTCTCGTCTCGAACCAGTCCGTAGAAAGCCTTCAGGCCGTCATCGAGCAGACCCTAGGACAGTTACTTCTCTACGATGCGTCCCACAGAACACGCCTACTCATGACCATCCGAGCCTATATCGACTCAGGGCGTCACCTAGGCGACACCGCCCGCGTGTTGCATGTGCATAGGAACACCCTCCGCCAGCGGATCAACAGGGCTGAGCAACTGACCGGCGCGAAACTCGACAATACCAACGATATCGTTGATCTCGTTCTCGGCTTCCGGGCGCTCGACCAGCTCCAATACCGCGGACACCACGTTTGACTTCCATGGGCGGCTGTCATTTCGTACGAGTCGGTGCACTGAGGCCCTGACGTCAAGACCATCGGTACGCCAAGGCTCGTCGATACTCGCCACGCTTCCATGTGCGAGCCACGAACACAACCGCCGGCAGAAGGCACTCTTCTGGAGATCGACGGCAGATGTCTACTCTCGATCTTCGCTTCTGGCCCTGGGCTGTAGCCACTGCGTCGAGGCTGGTGGGACTTGTCCTCCCAAGGTGCTGTGGTTGACCCATCCGACTCGTTCGCCAGAGGTTCGGCGAACAGCCGATTATCCCCGGAGGGCGACCTTGAGGTCGTTCACGTTCGTGCCCGTGGCGTTCACGATGACCAGATCTCCGGTGGCGGACAACGCCCCATGGGCGTCATGGGCCGCGAGCGCAGCCGTGGCATCGAGCCCAATAGACGAGGCTGCAGACGCAGTGAGATCGTCGATTAGTCCACCGGCGGCATCAGTGGGGCCGTCGCTACCGTCGGAATCCAGGCACGCCACGGTTGCGGCAACGCCAGGAGTCAGCTCGATGGCCGCAGCGAGCGCCGCTTCCTGGTTCGGCCCCCCGCAGCCACGGGCCGCGCTGCCGGTTAGCGTGACCGTGTTTTCGCCGCCTACGATCAGACAGGTGTGCTGTCTCGTGGCTGCGAGGTGACGCGCAAGAGCCACGCCGGCGTCGCGCGCCTCGCCCTGCCAGTCCAGGCTGAGCAGCTCTACTGCGTAGCCACGGGCCGCTGCCTCAGCAGCGGCCGCGGAACACATGCGCGCGGCGTCGGCCATGACCCACGTGCGCACCCGAGGCAGCTCCCTCGGCGTCTCCTCGTCGGGATCGGCGCGTCGCAGCCGGGCGACGACCGCTCCGGGCAGAGCGTCCCACAGTGAGAAGCGATCGCAGCTGGCCTGGGCCATCGCCCACGTCGACGAGTCAGGCACGGTGAGGTCCGTGATGTAGTCGAGCGGATCGCCGATCACGTCGCTGACCGTGAAGTTGAGGATCTCGCAACTGCAGGCCCGACCAAGGCGCCCGCCCTTGATAGCGGAGAGGTGCTTGCGAACGCTGTTGATGGCGACGATGTCCGCACCGGACTCCAGCAGTAGCCGATTGGTCTCGACCTTGTCGGCCAGAGAGACGCCTTCGGCGGGAACCACTGCGAGCGCCGAGCTGCCTCCGGTCACGAGGCCGATGACCACATCGCCAGCGCGGGCCGCCGCGGCGATCGCCTGTAAGCGAAGGCCGCCTGCCAGGCTCGACTCGTCGGGCAAAGGGTGGCCCGCCTCGAGCACCTCGATGTTGCGTAGCGCGACGGGCTGTGATCTGCCCCGCTTCACGACGATCGTCGCGTCCGCGAACCGTGAACCAAGCACCCGATCGAGGACTTCTGCCATGCCAAGAGTCGCTTTGCCAGCGCCAAGAACGAAGAGGCGGCGGCCGGCAAGTTCCACGACGGTGTCACACTCCTTGTGTCGTCGGTCGAGACCATCGATTGGCTGTCCGCGGACGACCAGTCGATCGCCATCTAGCCGCAGCGAACGCGCGAGCTCGGCGGCCGGATCGGCTGCCTTCAGTCCCGACGCCGCGATTGCGAGCGCATCGGCCCGCAGCTCCTTGCGCCCGTGCGCCGTTAGCTCCCGATAGTTGTCGAAGTGAATCGTGCTCATGTCACGTCAGGCCGGCGACGCGCCTGCCTGCGGGTTCAGCTGCCAGTCGACGCGGAGGGCCCCGTTACGGGCCGTCGGAAGTCGCGTCCGGCATAGACTGCCGAGCTCCCGAGCCAGTCCTCGATCTCCAGCAGGCGGTTATACTTGGCCGTGCGCTCGCCGCGCACCGGCGAGCCCGTCTTGATCTGCCCGCAGTTGAGCGCGACAACGAGATCGGCGATGATCGGGTCTTCTGTCTCCCCGGATCGCTCGCTCACGCATACCCCGTACCCCCCGCGCAAGGCCACATCTGCCGCCTCGAAGGCCTCGGTGAGAGTGCCGATCTGATTGACCTTCCAAAGCAAGGCGTTACCGGCACCCATGGAGACGCCCTTGCGCACGCGGTGGGGATTGGTGACGAAGAGATCGTCGCCGACGATCTGCACGCCGGAGAGCTCGCGCGTGAGAACCGCAAAACCCTCCCAATCCTCCTCGTCCAGCGGATCCTCGATTGAGGCGACATCGAAATCCTGTACCAACTCCTTGTACAGATCGATCATCTGCTCTGTCGTGTACTGTCGGCCTGACACACTGTAGGAGCGACTCTCGGCGTCCCACAGATGGGCGGCGGCGCAGTCCAGCGCGTACACCACGTCGTCTTTGTACCCTGCCGATGCAACACCCTCGTGCACGAGTGCCAAAGCCTCACGCACATCGATAATCGGCGTAGCGAAATCGCCTTCGTCTCCGGTGTTGGCAGAGAGCTTGCCATAGCGCGAGATGACGATCTCCTGGAGCGCCATGTGAGTCTCGCTCGCCATCCGGATCGCCTCGCTGAAGCTGAGGGCGCCCACCGGCATCATGATGAACTCCTGGAAGGCCAGGTCGTTCGACGTCAGGCGGCCCCCGCCGACGAGATTGATCATCGGCACGGGCAACACGCACGAATCGAAGCGAAGGTAGCGGTGCAGCGGGAGACCCGCCGCCGCCGCCGCCGCCCGGGCTACAGCCAGCGAGACGCCACACAGAGCGTTGCTGCCGAGGCGGCGCTTATCGGGCGTCCCGTCGAGCTCGCGGAGGAAGGCGTCGAGGCCGCGCTGGTCGGTGGCATCGCGGCCGATCAGCGCCGGACCGATCTCGTTGTTCACGCTCCCAATGGCGCCCTGCACATCGAAGCCCCGATAGCTGCGGCCGCCATCGCGCAGCTCGCTCGCCTCACTTGCCCCCGTGGAGCGCCCGGCCGGCACATCGGCACGGCCGGTCACGTCGCCACAGCTCACTTGGACACGGAGAGTGGGGAAGCCGCGACAATCAAGAATCATGCGGGCACGCACGGCGGAAATAGGCAAGGTCATGGTTCCTCCTCCTGGCTTTTACTGGCGGCGTGGCTAATAGCCCAGATCCGGGTCAACACTGCCCACCAGCTTCTCCCCGTTAGCCAAGCGTCGGACATTCTCAGCGATCCGGGCGGCGAGCAGCGGTCGAGTCATCTCCTCGGTATCCGCGGTATGCGGGGTAATCAGGCAGTTTGGCAGCCTCCACAGAGGATGGCCGTCCGGAAGCGGCTCGGGATCCGTCACGTCCAGGGCCGCACCACCGATTCGTCGTGATCGCAGGGCCTCGACCAAAGCCTCGGTATCAACCAGCTCTCCACGGGCGACGTTGACCAACCAAGTGCCCGGTCCCATTGCCTCCAACTCGGTACGGCCAATCAAGCGGCGCGTGAGGGGCGTAAGTGCCGAGGCGAGCACCACAGCCCGAGCCCCGGATAAAGCTTCGGCTAACCGGTCAACCTCCACCGTTCGGCTCGCGCCGGCAAGTGGTTCGGCTTTCCGACGAACGACCGTCACCCGCGCTCGAAACGGTTCGAGCAGCCGCAGCAGCACGGTGGTGACACCTCCCGCCCCGACCAACGTGAGCGGCTGGTCAAACAGGCTCACCCCACCCGGCCTGCCCCACGAACGGCCTCGCGCCCGTTCGCGCAGCTGTCGCAATCCCGCCAGCAGCAGGGCAAGGGCGTGCTCAGCAACCGGCTCCGCATACGCTCCCTTCGCAGATGTCCACCGCCGGTCTCGATCGATCACGCCGGCTTCAACCATCCGCTCCACGCCAGCCAATGGCAGCTGCACCCAGGAAATCTCGGGGTGGCTCCGGAGAACGGCCCGGAGCTCGTCCACGGCCCCGCCGTCCGTCCAGGCCAAACCGACCGGCGTCTCGTTCAGGTCGACCGGGTCACCCCCGCCGCGGCGAATCGCCTCGCTGACCCAGGCAGTTGGTCGCGGACCGACGGCGATGCGGAGGCTCCCCCCACCCCTGTCGTGTGAACTCATGGGGATGCCGCCTGGCGATCTAGCATGCTTTCCGACCCGTAGGACGCCTTGTCTTGCAGGTTCCGCGCAGTCGCGGTAGGTCTCGCCGGTCTGCCGACTTCGACTATGGAGTCACGCCCACAAGCCATGTCCGTTCCAACCGCCGACATCCCAGACGGGGTTCCACTCTTCCAGCGTCACTTCCAGTACCGTGCCCGCGCTCAGACGACCCGCGTTGGAGTGAAGAACATCGATTCCACCGAACTCGTCGACGATCTGCGTTACGGTAGCTGCCACCTCGTCCGCATCTGCTACGTCGGCGCGATAGGCTCGTCCGCGGCCCCCCGCGGCGCTACACTCCTTGGCGACTTGTTCGCCGTCCTGGGCACGTAAGTCGACGACAGCGACGCTCGCGCCCTCCAAGGCGAACCTCAAGGCGCTCGCGCGGCCGATGCCATGCGCGCCGCCGGTCACGAGGACCGACTTACCCTCGAATCGTCCCATGGCTTCTCCTCCTTGATGTCGCCGGAGCCGTACCGCGCGACTGGGCCCTGTCCTCACGACCGGCCGAGCGGCAGAAGCGAGCCTTGGCCGTCGAACCTCATTTCGCAGCCCTCCTCCTCCAAAGTCATCGACGCAGAGATGACACTCGTCGCTGGTGCTGCCCGGCTCGGCGGTCAGTGCTGCGGCGTTCACGCCTCAGACTGCGCCGCGCCTTCGTCTGCTGGCCGGGCGCCCGCCGTCGCGGCCAGTGAGCCGGCAGCACCGGCGGCCAGCACCGCTGCCATCCAGGCCACACCCGAGCGCTCTCGACCCAAGGCGTGATCGAGTGACCATCTCCCAGCACCGACATCGGCCAGGCCCAGCAGGGCACTGATGAGGACGACGTTGTACTCATAGCCGCCGTTTGTCGCCCACGGCCCCTTCTTCCAGTGCACGGTACGGATCGCCGTCAGCATCACCGAAATGAGAGTCGCTTCCGCGAGTGGCGTGGCGAGCCCGAGGGCAAGTAGCGCACCGCCGCCACTCTCGGCCATACCCCCGATGAGGGCGCTGCGGCGCCCTGGAGAGAGGCCGATCGCCTCAAAGCCTTCTCCTGTGGCATCGAGGCCGCCTCCGCCAAACCAGCCGAAGAGTTTCTGTGTCCCGTGCCCAATGAAGAAGCCGCCGATCACCGTGCGTAGCAGCAGGCGTCCAAGTCCCATCGCTCACCCTCTTCCCAGTAGATGAGGCACGCTTTCCCTGCAGGCTCCGGCCCGACACCTACTCGCACGCCATTCCAGCGCCGCAGGCCGACGCCGCCGCGTTGACCGCCGGGCTGGTGTTCGCCGTACCCTGACCCCGGCCCGCGAACCCCTTTCCCAACGCGCAGCGCAGATCTTGCCACTCTGCCCGACAGGGCAAGCGCTCATGACCCGTCCGTCTGTCCGATCTGGAGGATGCCACGGTAGAAGTTCGCCGAGTCATGGCCAGCCCTCTGGCGATGCGCTCGATGGGCGTTAGGCGACAAATCTTCACAGGGCGCTACGCCAGTGGTCCAACACTCTCTGAGCAACCACCAGTGCATCGACGGTCGAGCCATCCTCAAGCTCGATGACCAGCCGCCTCACGTCGAAGGACGGGCATTACGTCGGCAGGTGAGCGGCCGAGCGGCTGATTCACGTGCGCCCGACGCCTTCGCACGCGCCAGCTCAACCTCGACACACCTCACTTCGGCGGGGTCACAAGCTGCTTCTCGCCCTACAACGGAGTCAGGCCGCATCCACGCTGGGGCAGAAACAGCGGGGCAGCGCGCGGCGCGCAGATCCACACTTACGTCCCGGTGGAGTGCCCGAGACGCTCCCTAGTACGATTCGGTGAACGCCGGCTCATGGGAGTGTTCGCGGCGCCGCGGCCGGGCACTGTCGCCCGGCCGCGGCCTCGTGTCACTCGTAGCGCAGCGCCATCGTCGGCTCCACCGACGCCGCCTGAAGGGCCGGGCCGATGCCGGCCAGGATGCCAACCGCGGCGGCCACCACGAGTGCCAGGCTCACCGTTGTCGCCGAGAACACCGGCGTGACGCTCAAGGCTTTGCCGCCGATGAAGGCGCCGCCGATGCCGACGCCCAAGCCGAGGATGCCGCCGATGATGGCGGTGACCACGGCGTAGGCGAGAAACTCGACGACGATGTCGCGCCGCGTGGCTCCTACCGCACGCCGCACGCCGATCTCGCGCGTGCGCTCGCGCACCGTGACGAGCATCACGTTGGCGACGCCGATGCCGCCGACGACGAGACTGATGGCGGCGATCGCCGCCATGAGCTCGGTGAGCGTCTTGGTGCTCGAGGAGACGGCCGTGGCGATCGAGCTGGCATTCACGATCTGGAAGTCGTCCTGCGCGCTTGACGTGAGGTTGTGCTGGCTGCGCAGCGTGCTCTCGACCGCCGCCTGAAAGGTGTTCACGGCGCTGGGCTGTGCCTGCACGCGGATCTGCGAGAGGTCCGGATGAAAGCCGACGAGCCGCCCCTCGATGGCACCGAGCGGCACGAGCACGCTCGAATCGACCGAGCCGAAGCTGATACCGCCCTGTGAGGCGAGCACGCCGACCACCTGGAACTGGCTACCGCCCAGGTCGACGGTTTGGCCCACGGCGCGCAGGGGCGTGAGGTTGAGGTCACTCGCGACGGTGGCCCCGAGCACCGCCACCGGCAGGCTGTGGCTAACGTCGAACTGGCTGAAGAAGGTGCCGGCCGCGACGGTGAGATGGTCGATGCTCTGGATGCCCGGCGAGGTGCCGCTGATCGACTCGGTGGCGCTGCTCGAGCCGGCCGTGACGAGGGCATTGGTGTTGACCGACGTGACGGTCTGCTTGACGCCCGGCGTGGCGTCGATCGCGGCCACATCGCTGCTGCTGAGGGGCACGGCGCCCGACACGAAGGGGCTGCTCTGCACGGTGATCGTGTCCGTCCCGAAGGAGTTGAAGCGACTCTCGACGGCGCGCGTCGAGCCGCCGCCGATCGCGGTGAGCGCGACCACCGCACCAACGCCGATCACGATCCCGAGGATGGTGAGCACGGCCCGCAGCGGGTTGGCGCGCAGGCTCGAGAATGCCAGGCGCAGGGACTCGAGGAAGAACGATCACTGACCGCCGCCAGACACGCCCGAGCGGCCCGAGCCACTCGAGCGACGCTGGAAGAAGCCGCCGCCGGCGCCGCCAAAGCCGCCCAGCCCGCCGAGACCGCCACTCGTACCGCTCGCGCCGCTGGCCGTCGCGGCGTTCGTGTACTGGCCGGTCACCACGACCTCACCGGCCGTGAGGCCGCTCGTGATCTGCGTGTAGGAAGAGGTGGCCATGCCGGTGGTGACCTGACGGTAGGCTGGCTGGCCGTTCATCATCACGCGCACATACGGGACGCTCGAGGTGCCGGAGACGGCGCTTGTGGGCACGAGCAACACGTTCTTGCGCTGCGCGATGATCACTTCGAGCGTCCCCGTCATCCCCGACCGGGCGAGCTTGGGCAGGCCGTGTGGCTTGAGCGTGACGGCATACTCCGTGGAGCTCGATGAGCTCGTGGACGACGACGTGGGCTGGTTGTCGATGTAGCTGATGGTGGCGCTGAATGGGTCGCTAGTATAGCCGTCGATCGCGAGAGTGGCCTTCTGGCCAACCTTCAGAGCTGGCGATGTCGGCCTGGCTGACGAGCGCCTGCGCGACGAGGTTGCTGGGAGCCACGACGGTGGCAAGCGCCGTGCTCGAGCTCACCTTGCTGCCGAGGCTCACGCTCCAGGCGTAGAGGACGCAGCCCTTGGGAATCCAGACGAAGCGCGAGGTCGTGATCTCGCCGCTCTTGCTGACGCCTTAATCCGCTTGCCAAGCCTTCACGGCAGTCTTCGTCGACGAGCCGAAGCTGCCGCTCACCCTGCCAGAGTAGTAGCCGCGAGCCTTAAGGGCGCGCTGCAGCGCCTTAACGTTCGCGACCTGGGTGCCCGAGGAAAGGTTGACGGAGAGCGTCTTGTAGAGCGGCCTGGAACTCACGAAGGCGTACACCGGCGTGCCCGACACGGTGAGCAGCCGCTGCAGCGCGTGCGGCCTGGCGCCGGCCGGCAGCGCGATGTTCGTCACCACGCCGCTCAGGCTGGTCGAAGTCGTCGAGCTGCCGCTCGAGGTGGTCGTCGAAGACGTGCTGCTGCCGGTGCTACTACGCGACGGGGTCGGCGTGGGGGTGGGAGTGGGCGTGCTGCTGCGCGACGGGGTCGGCGTGGGGGTGGGAGTGGGCGTGCTGCTACTCGTCGGCGTGGGGGTCGGAGTCGGCGTGCTGCTACTCGTCGGCGTGGGGGTCGGACTACTCACGGCGATGGGAGTGAACGCGGCGTAGGTTGTAACCGCGCCGTCGGTGGTCGACGAACTGCTGGTCGTCGTCGAGCTGCTGCTGGTCGTCGTCGAGCTGCTGCTTGCCAAGCTGTCTCCGCCCAGCGCGATGGTGGTCGTGCCGACGGCTGCGGCCAGCGTGAAGTCCGCTTGGACTGTCTGGGCGATGGTCCCGGTGGCGGCGGTGGCCGTGACGTAGTGCACGGCCGCAGTCTTGCTGCGGCCGAACCACAGGAACCCGCCCGTTGCCGAGGCGGCGACGACGATTACGACGATCGCGAGGAGCCACCAGCGCCTGCGCTTCTTCATGCTTGCTCTCCTTCACTGGGCACCTCGTGGGCGGACGTCTTGCGCATCAGGGCCGTCTCTCCGGCCTTCACGGAACGCCTGCGCCGGACTGGCCGCCACCGAACCCCTGCTGGCCCTGCCCGGGGGCGGGGCTGCCGTTCCCGCCGAAGCCGCCGCGCTGGAACGAGCGTGTCCAGACGACGTTCTCGCCGACGGTGAGCCCGGAGACGATCTCCGACTCGGTGCCCGCCTGCTGACCGACCACGACCGAGACCGTGCTCGTCTTGCCGGCCGAGAGCACCTGAACGGTGGCCGAGCTGCCGCTGCCCTTGATGGCGGCGGTGGGAATGACGATGACGTTGCTGGCGAGCACCTTGGTCTGGATGGTCGCGAGGCCGACGGACTTGGCGCTGGCATTGGCGGGCAGCTTCTTGACCGCGATCGTTACCATTGCGGAACCGTCGGCGTTGGTCTTGACGGCCGTCACCGTGCCGGGCGTGCCGCGCCCGCGAAAGGCGCCGCCGCCAGAGCCGCCCTGGCCGCTCTGACCGAAGGGCGCACCACTCACACTGCTCTGGGGGAACGGCGTGCCTCCCTGGCTGCTCTGCCCACCCGTGCTCGGCGTGAAGAAGACCAGGGTGGCCGTCTGCCCCGTGGCGACGGAGGATGCGAACTGCCTGGCGACCGTGGCGACGGCCACGGTCTTGCCCTTGGTCTTAACGAGTTTGGCGCTCCCCATCGCCGTCTGCACGAGGTTGCCGCGCTGCACCGTGGCGAGCACTTGAATGGAGGTGGAACGACCCCCTGCGGCGGGCGTCGCCCCAGAGCTGCTGCTGGAACTGCCGCAGCCGGCGGCGATCGCGGCGACGAGCGCCACGGCCGTCAGGGTGAGATCGATGAGGATGCCGTGTCGACGCTGGGGGCCCCGAAGCCCGGCGGGACGCCGTTCGAATGGCTTCATCATAGGTGTGCCTCCGCGGAGTCGTGGTCGTGCAACCTGCCGTCGCCGAGCACCAGCCGTCGGTCGGCGTGCGCGGCGACGTCTTCTTCGTGGGTGATCATGAAGATCGTGCGACCCTCGCCATGCAGCCGGTCGAGAATCTCGAGGGCCTCCAGCGTAGCCACCAGGTCGAGGTTGCCGGTGGGCTCGTCGACGAGCAGCACCTCGGGGTCGCCGATGAGGGCGCGGGCGATCGCGACACGCTGCATCTGGCCGCCCGACAGCTCTCCCGGGTCGTGGTCGGCCCGGTCCGCCAGGCCGACCGCCTCCAGCGCGGCCGCGGCGCGACGCAGACGCTCCGCGCGCCGCACACCCCGGTAGACCAGGGGCGTCGCCACGTTCTCCAGCGCGGTCGTGCGTGGCAGCAGGTTGTGGAGCTGGAAGACGAAGCCCAGCAGGCGATTGCGCAGCTGCGCCCTGCCGGTGTCGTCGAGGTCGGAGACGTCGTGCCCTGCGAGCATGTACGTCCCTGCGTCCGCGCTATCGAGCAGGCCGAGGACGTTGAGCAGCGTCGACTTGCCGGAGCCGGAGCGCCCGGTGCAGGCGACCCACTCGCCACGCTGAACGACGAGGTCCAGACCCTTGAGCACGGGGACGGAGAACTCGCCGCGCCGTTAGGTGCGCACCAAGCCGCCGGTCTCGAGGACGGTGTCGGTGGCGCTCACGACGCGGCCCGCCCGCGACGCACCAGAGAGGCGGTGGCGACGCCGTCCGTCGCCCGCGCACGCATGTTGGCACTCAGGTCCATCATAGTGAGTCTCCTCAGACACAGACCGCGCAGTCACGTTAGATTGGCACGAGACCCTGAGGATGGTGTGGGACCCACCTGAGAACGAGCTGGACCATGCGCCCCTCCCCACGCTGAGCACCTAGGCAGCTGGCGACGCGAAGCGCAGAACTGTCCACGGAACCGGGGCAACTCCAACTCCACTGGTCCCCCCCGATGCCATTTGGCCAGGAACGTCACGATTGGCGACAGCAGCTTCCTCAACTACGGCTGCTTCTTCGATGACCTTGCGCCCATCTCTCTGGGGCACGGCTGTCTCGTGGCCCAGGAGGTCGTGTTCATAACGAGCTACCACGACCACAAGAACGCCGATGACAATGGCAAGCTTGCCTCCAAGCCCATCACTGGGGGAGAGTCGTTGTCCACCCTCGCACAGCGGTTGCACCGAACGCTCGCAGCCGCCAGAGCGCGGGTCCGGAACCCATTTCGCCGGGGCAGCCGGCGAAATGCAACAGACCGGACGAAGGTCTGACCCCAGTCCATCCGCCCTATCCGATCAGCACAGCCGGGCTACGCCTGCGGCAGGCGGATGCAGTAGCCGACGCCCCGCACGTTGTGGATGAGTGGTGCGCTCTCGGCATCGATCTTGCGCCGCAGGTAGCTGATGTAGGTCTCGACGTTGTTGGCGCTACCGTCAAAGTCGTAGCTCCAGACGTGGTCGAGGATCTGCTCTTTGGAGAGCACGTGGCGCGCGTTCAGTAGGAGGTAGCGCAGGAGTTTGAACTCTGTGACAGTCAGCTCGATCTCTCTGCCGGCGCGCCACACCTGATGCGTGTCCTCATCCATCTTGAGGTCGGAGAAAGTCACCCGACTCGGCAAAGCGGAGGCCGCACGTACGCGCCGCAGGATGGCGCGGATGCGCGCCACCAGCTCTTCAACGCTGAACGGCTTGCTCATGTAGTCGTCGCCGCCAAGTGTGAGGCCGCGCACTTTGTCCTCTGTGGTGTCACGCGCGCTGAGGAAGAGGATCGGGAACGAGGAGCCGTTATTGCGCAAGCGCCTCGCCACCTCAAAGCCATCGATGCCCGGCATCATGATGTCGAGCACAATGAGACTCGGCGCGAAATCTGGCACGACGTCGAGCGCTTCGCGCCCGCTGTGCGCCGTGAGGACTGCGAACTTCTCATAGCGGAGGGCCATGGACACGAGGTCGGTGATGCTCGCCTCGTCGTCTACAACGAGAATGCGAGCCGCGCCCTCCTTGACCGGGATGCGCGCCAGTTCGATGGCCTGTTCGTTCATTCTTTGCTCCTCCGTGTCCGCCCCTGGACCGCCTCGATCCTAGGTCGGGCGGCTGTGACCACGATGAGAGCAAACTGGGGCGGCGCTGAGCATATTCTCGGGGCCACACGGCCGCAGGGCGACGGCATGTGCCATACGCTGGCTACCGGCGCCGAAGGCGACGCATGCTGGGAGGCACTTCAAGAGCGAGGGTAGGGCCTTCCCCGTGGCGGGCTCAGCGACGCACAAGAGCTATGGAGCTGAGATCGTCGAGGACCTCGCCCAGGCGCAGCTGGTGGCGCAGAGTGCCGGCGCGCTCGGCGTGGCGGTCAGCGATGCAGAGCTTCCCGCCCAAGTGACACAGACCGAGAGGGCCTATGGCGGCGAGGCCAAGGTGCTCACGCTCCTCAAGGGCGAAGGCCTGACGATGGCTCTGTACAAGCGGACGCTCAAGAGCCAGGGGGACACGCGGAGAACGACGGGAGCGGCGGAACACCCGCCTGCGCAGGAGAAGGATCTTCCGCTTGGGGCTGACTGAGCTCATTGGTAAGGATGGCACTGGCCCGGCAGCAGCTGCCACGCACCTACAGTCGCCCTCCCGGCCAGCATGCGCTGCGGCTTCTTCAGCGGTCGACCGGCCGGCAGGACTCGGCGAGCTTCATCATGAGGTGGTTGGAGAGCACGTTGTCGAGTGTGTTGATCACCCAGTAGGTATCGCCGTTCTCCCGCCAGGCGACCATGTGCAGCTTCTTGTCCTGGGAGAAGAGCAGATAGGTGCGGCCGCCGAGGGTGCGCGTCGAGCTGGGGTTGGCAATCGCCGGCGGGTCGCTCCAGGCGAGCGCCTGCACGCCCCAGTACTCGGTCCCGTTCCAGGAGCCGCCGGTCACCGTGCCGACAGCGATCGCCGCCGCCACATGGCGCTTGTCGATCGTCTCCACCGTGTAGGCGCGGAAGGGCACGCCGGCGGTGTCGTAGTCGAGGCCAGCCGCCCAGGCGGTCGGCGCTTCGAGGGTTAGCGAGGTCCGGTGTGACAGTGCCCGCCAGGCGCTCCAGTCGTGGTAGGTCCGCCCCGCCCCCGCTGCGCTGCGCTGGACACTCTTCGCCACCGCGGCGCCGACGAGCTGCAGACGCGTGCCGAGAGCGACCTCGACCAGGCCGCGAGCCGAGGCCGAATCCTGGACGAACGCGACTCGCGCCGGCGCAAGAAGCCGGGCCAGTGAGCGCGCCACCGAAGCGAGCGACTTCGGCGCGCGGATCAAGGTGCTCGAGCGCGGCTCGTCGCTCCCTGGAACCCTCAAGGCAAGGTAGCCGTGCGCTCGCAGACAAGCGACGGCCCTTGATGCTGCAAGTGAGAGACCGCATGAGTCGCAGACGCTCACGAGGAAGCACCTCTGAACCTCGGAGGAGTTGGTCGCCTGCGTCTTGGGGTTCTCGAACTGTTGCACGGCTTTGGCGATGGCGCCCGGCGTGGCGGCAACGTAGTCGACGCCGCCGATCGTCGGCGTGCTGCCTTCCACATGTACCTGGTAGATGTGAGAGGTGTTGAGCGTCAGCGCCATGTTGACGACCGGCAGGATCTGGCAAAGCGAGTCGAGGTCGGTGGTCGTCAGCTGGCTGATCGACTTGACCATGGACACGACCTTGGTCCAGCTGCCGCTCCAGCGCATCGCCTGTTGCTGCAGCGTGCGCAGGAGGAGCTGCTGGCGCACCATGCGCGTGAAATCGCCGTCCTGGTCGTGGCGGTAGCGCACGAAGTTGAGCGCCTGCTTGGCCAGTACGAGCTGGTAGCCGGGCTGCAGGTCGATCGACTTGTAGCCAGCGCCGAGCGGGACGTAATAGCGGTGATCGATGGGCAGGTAGACGCCATGGAGGATGTCGATGATTTTCCAGAAGCCATTGAAGTTCACGCGGATGAAGTGGTTGATGGGCAGACCCGTGATCTGCGAGAAAGTCTGCACGGCGAGCTTGACGCCGCCGTCGGCGTAGGCGGCGTTCATCTTGGCGTAGCCGACGCCGGGGATGTCGGTGTAGAGGTCGCGGGGCAGCGAGAGCATGGAGATCGTCTTGGCCTGCGGGTCGAGGCGCACGAGGATCTGCGAGTCGGAGTTGTGGCTCGCATCGGTGCCCAGCAGGAGAATGTTCATGGGCTCGTCCGGGATCGGGTGGACGAGCACGGTGCGCGCCTTGGCGACGGTGGCCTTCTGCTCGGCAGTGCCGCCGCTGCCCATGCTGCTCAGGTTGCGGTCCACGTAGCCGAACGCGAAGCCCAGGGCGGCGACGGCGATCGCGAGCACTGCGATGCCGACGGCCTTGAGCGCCAAGTGGCGGCCGAAAGCGAGGAACCAGGTCACGAGCAAGAAGGCGAGGACCGCCGCCGCGGGGATCGCCAGGCGGGACCAGTGCGGCAGCCGGCGCAGATGAGCGGCGAAGCCGACGACACCGGTGACGTCGCTGCAGGCACGGCGGCCGTAGAGCACAACGAGGACGGCGGCGGCGACCAGTACGATGACGAGTGTGGGCTTGCCGTAGCGCACCCCGTCGCGCGCAGGCGCATCGGCGGCATTCTCAGAAGGAGGCGCGGGTGCCCCTCTGTCTCGAGAGCCTCTTACGGCGCGTCTCCGAGCGGCTGCACGCTCACGTGCGGCGCGAGGCACGCACAGGCACCGCACCGTCCGATCACACAGGCGGCCAGCGTCTTGCTGCTACAGGCCGGGTGCTCTCGGGGCAGCACACAGCCGCCGCCCGTGGCCCCCCACGGCGAGCGGGCGGTTCGCAGCCGGCGCAACTGAGCACAGGCGCGCGCGAGCGCACGCCTCCCTCCGACTGTTTGGACGCGGACCTCCAAAGCATCTCGTCGGTCTGCCACTGCGATGCGTTCCCTTCCCGCACCCCGACCCGGCTCATCGGGCGTGCGCTCCTCTACTCTGCCGGAAGAGTTCTACGGCGCCAGCGTTAGAATCGACTGAGAGCAGCCTGAGAGTCAGCTCGGAGCGCCGACGATGTCTTGCAGGCCGCCGCTCTCGCCCCCGTGCCTCTCGCTGTGCTCACAACAACGACGCGCGTGCTCACTTGCCAGCCACAACAATCTCGTCGGCCGCCGCTACGGCGAGCGCGTTCTCCTGGGCGACTCCGATGGCCTGCGTGGGCTGGCCGTGGGAGAGGATGGCCTCCAGAAGCAGGTGCCCACCGTGATGGATCACGCCGATGCTGTTGACCACGAGCAGCTGTGGATCGGGAAGAAGGCCGGTCTTCAGCGCGGGCGACGTGCCTGGCGTCGCCGCCGCCGTGACGCCCCAGGCCTCCTCGGACTCCACGTGCCGCATCAGGAGTAGCTCATACGCGCGCGAGGCCGCGGTCAGCGGGGAACTATCCGAGACCAGGTCGCTGAGCAGGCGCAGCTGATCGCCGACGGTGGTGCTTGTGAGACCCCAGTAGCCCCCTTTGCCCAGCCTGGTCTGGTGCAGGCCGAGACGTACGTTCGCCCGGGCGACGGCAGGCGCCCTGCCGACGGCGTCCCAGAGCATCGTCGCCGCGTCGTTGTTGCTGTACTCGATCATCTGCGCCGCAAGCTCCCGCTCTTCGGCGCTGAGCGGCGTCGCCGTGGCCTGATGCTGCAGCAGCAGAGCGGCGAGGATGTCGACCTTGACGATGCTGGCCGTGTGGAAATGGCGCCCGCCGTGATAGGCGGCGTGGGCACCCGTCGTGAGATCGACCACGCCCACGGCAAGGCGGCCGGTGCGCTGCTTCAGAAGCGGCGCAAGGGCGACGCCGAGCTGCCGGTTGGCGACCCTAGCGGAGTCTGGGCTGAGGATCGCGCTCGGCGTGGCGCCGTCGGAGCGCACCACAGTCCGGGTTGACGCTCGCCCCGCCCTGTCCACGGTGCCCTGCGGGCTCCTGAGCGCCACGGCAACGACAGCGACGGCGATCAGCGCCACGGCAAGCGCGAGGGCGGACAGCCGCGCAAGGACGCGCTTGCGACGTTCTCGTCGCGTGTGCTGGCTGGAGCGGACTCCGGTCGCGTCGAACTGCGGGCGTTGCGGCGGCATGCGTTCAACGTAGAGGGGGAGGCGGAGCCCGTACAGGGACTCCGGCCATATTCACAGGCTGCGCTCAGCCCAGGCCTACACAACGCTCAGCAAGGCGCACCTTGGTGACCTTGGCTCCCATGCCCGGTGCGATTTGGTCCCCGCCTCATTCGGGGCCGTGCAGATCCCAGGCAGGCCCGCTCCCGCCGAGATCAGTGCTCAGGGGCCGCCGCTCGGTGACCTCCGTTGCCGCGGATCTTGTGCGCTTCGCAAGCACGCATCGAGAGGCGTGTTCACGCCTGGGAGCGGATATGGTCGAGCCTTCAGGCCGGCAGCCCTCGCCGGGTCGGCCGCTAAGCAACGATCTCGAGCTTCTCCCACTCAGATTCTGGCACGCGCAGGAGGCGCGGCGGCGAGTCGCCGAGGGAGCGCGCCATGATCACCACGTAGGCCACAGGGATGCACTCTCCTTCGATGACATGCCCTTCCTCGCCCTCGTAGCGCACGTACTTACCGAGCAGCTCATCAAGCCTCACGAAGGCCTCCTTGCGAGGGTCACGCCAGGGGCAAGCGGCCAGCGACTGCTCGCCAGCAGAAGCGGCACTCGCAGCCGGGTCCGCGCACCCAACCTTCCTGGGAGATAGCGCAATTGCTCGGCACCGGAGTCGCCCTGTTGTGCCTGCGTCTCTGTGCGGCGACGCCGGGAGACGATGCCCGTCTCGGGACTCAAAAGTAGCTGCTCATGGGCTCCCATCCACGGCGCCGGCTTCTCAATGTCGTGTGCGTCTGCGAAGCTCATGCCGGCGGCCATGGCGCCCCCCTTTGCGGTTGCTCGCTGGTTCGACTCCATACAGCCACGACTCAGGAGACCATGTCAGTGTCAGCATCTCCCGGGGATGATCTACAGCGGCGGTCGCCGGGTTTCCGGCGCATCCCCTGCGCCATCCACGGATCGGGTGCGAACCAGGCGCTCGGAACGTTCTCGCCGGCCCGCCGAATGCCGAGCGCTGCAACGTGGCTCACGCGCGCAAGGGGAGGAGGCTTCGCGGGCCGCGGACACGCAGGATCGCTGAACCCACCCATTCGCCGCCGTGCTGCTCAGCCGCCGAACTCAACCGGCGAGCCGGGAGCCATCTCCCCCAGCGCTCGCCGTCTCCGCGCTCGCCGTGACGACAAGGTAACCGTTATCGCGCAGATGACTCGCACACAGGGAGCAGGCGAGCAACAGCTCATCCTCACGAGACAGGAGCAGCGCCCGCTCGCCGAGAAGTAGCTCACGACCGCAGTCGTCACAGTGTTCTGGCTCCTCACTCCACAGCGGCATGCCACGACGGACGAGGCGCGTCAGACACTGCTGGCGCAACTCGTGCGCGGAGCGCGACTCGCTCTCCCACTTATCAGGTTCGGCCGCGCCCGGCCGTCGTCGCCCGGCCACGAACCTCTTCCAGGTCGTGCTGACGTGCGTCACCGGGATCCTCCTTCCAAGGGTGTGCTCTCGAGCGTGAGCCTACCGCCTCCGTCTGAGAGATCGATGAGCCTGCGCTGAGAGTCTGCTTTGAACGAGGACTCTGTGGCCCCGGTCACCCCGGACGCCCGCCGGGTCTCAGCAAACCGTCAGGCGCACCACAGCCCAACCTCAGAGGCTGAAGCCAATAATGCGTCTATGGACGCCGATCAAGCCGTGAACCTGGTCCGCAGAATCGCGTTGATGTTGGCATTCGCCGAGGTCACCGCTACCGCCCACGGCGAGCTGCCAAGCGAACCCGGCGACGCGGCGGCGCTCGGGTGTCCTGATGAGCGCGTCGAGGATCGCCAAGCGGCTCTCGGCGCCCGAGTCTCTGAGGCACGCGGGCCGCTCTCATGCCTGGCGTGGCAGTTGCTACCGCCGACGTCTGGGGGCTGCCCCGCCTCGGCGGAGATCGGGGGCGCCAACGGCATAGTGGTCCATGCGATGCTTGAGGAGCAGCGCGAGAGCGGCGACGAGCCACCGATGCGCGATCCGTCGACGAATTCACAGTCTTCACACAGCCTCAGCTCAGCGAGTTCTTGACCTGGCGGAGCAGAGTTTGCGCAGCTGCCGCGCGCATCCGCCGCTCCTGCCGAGTGGCGCGCCTGGCCGAAGAGCACATATGGTTGGGTATGTCGCATCGCGCGTTAGAGATGAGAGTCTTCTGTCGGCTCCCGGGTAGCGGCAAAGGTGTGCTTTAGGCGGAGGCAAGGGGTGGAGAGTCCTCGGACGTCAACAAGGTCACGTGGTCGCGCCCAGGCTGACGGTCGGGGACGATCAAGCCGATTCCTCGCGGCGGCGACGGCACTCGCCCTGAGCCTGGCGGCTGGAGCCTGCGCGGGCGCCAGCACGACTGGGCAACGCACGTCGGCAAGCCCCACGCCCACCGCAGCCGCCCTTCGCCTCTCGATCACGCCGTCCGGCGGGACAGGCGGCGTCAAGCCGCAGAAGCATATTGTTGTCAAGGCGCTCGGCGGGCAGATCGTCAAGGTCAGCGTCACCACGCACGGCGATCCTGTTGCCGGTAGCCTCGACGCCGCCGCTGCGACCTGGCGCAGCGAGGGCACGCTCAACACGGCCACGCGCTACACCGTCCACGCCACGGCGCGCAACGCCGCCGGCCGCTCTCTCACGAAGACGAGCACCTTCCGCACGCTTGCGCCCCGCCACACGTTCGCCGCCCAGATCTTCGAAGGCCACGGCTTCAGCTACGGGGTCGGTATGCCGATCATCCTGAAGTTCGACCGGCCGATAACGAACCGCCGCGCCGTCGAACGCGCGCTCTCACTGTGGACCTCGAGACGGCTCGTGGGGGCGTGGTACTGGGACGGCGACACCACCCTCTACTTCCGCCCGCGAAGCTACTGGCCGGCACACACCAAGATCCGCTTCGTGGCGCACCTCAACGGCGTCGAGGGCGCGCCCGGCGTCTACGGCACGCACACCCTCACTCAGAGCTTCGTGATCGGCGATTCGCTGATCGTTGTGGCGAGCACGCGCGCGCACCACGCGCGTGTCTACCTGAACAGGCGCCTCTTTGGCAACTGGCCGATCAGCAGCGGGCGGCCCGGGGACGCCACCCCCAACGGAACCTACCTGACCATCGATAAGGCCAATCCCGTCGACATGGTGGGGCCCGGCTACAACCTCGAGGTGCCCTGGTCGGTGAGGTTCACCTGGAGTGGCTGCTTCCTGCATGACGCCTACTGGTCGGTGGGCGAGCAGGGCTTCACCAATGTCAGTCACGGCTGCGTGAACCTCTCGCCGGCGCATGCCGAGACCTACTACAAACTCGCCGTGCCGGGAGACCCCGTGACGATCACCGGCAGCCCCCGCGCCGGCACCTGGGACAACGGCTGGACCGTGTGGTTCCTCTCGTGGCGAGAGCTGTGGCACGGCAGCGCCCTGCACATGGCGGTGCGAACTGGGCCGCAGGGCAGCTCGCTCGTCGACCCCAGCAGCCTGCGGGCCTCGAGAGCCAAGTCGCCGCTTGGCAGAGCGAAGAAGGGGAACGCGGCCGCCGGCTAAGCGCGGAGCGACTCCGTGGTGTGGAGGAGGCCGTCGAGTGCACCGACTCGCAGTCGACCGCGAACCTTGCCCCGTTTGCCGACGGGATCGCCGAGTGCAGGCTCAAGGGCAAGAGGCGCGTCTGGGACGGGCCGCGCGAAGACGCCGCCAAGGCTCCTGCCGCGAACCCCATGGCGGCCGCCGGACACATCTTCTCCGGTCCAATGCCGCCGCGATCATGCGAGCCTGGCACAGGTTCAGGTGTTCTGTCCGGCCTCCAGAACGTGCCCAAGTGCAGACACTCCAGATCGTCGGCCGACAACGTGCCGCCGTGGCAGTACCGATCCCCGGGGCCGAGAAGGCCGTACTCGCTGTTCTAAGAACAACCTAGGGAGAGCAAACGCTACGCCCTGGCACGCTGCCGGTCAGGGGCAGCCCGATTCCTGGATTCCTAGCGGAGCGCCTTCAGGGACGTGATGCCGTTCTTGAAAAGGGCGTTGCCCTCGTTCTCCAAGTTCAGTGCGTCAAGCGCGTCCGCGTCGTACGTGGCGATGTCGGCAAGAGAGAGATCTTCCGCCGCCGCCGCGAGCTTGTCCAAGGCGTTCCAATAGTCAGTGAAGTAACTCATCACCGGAAGCATGTCGAGGACGAAGGCGCCGTAGTCCTTCTTGGGGGAGAACCACGACGGCTGCACCTTCTTCCTGGCGGCAACGACCTTCTTGTCAACCCGGTCCCGCCCGTTCGACGCGGCTTTCGTCAGCACATCGGAGGCCGACTGGGCGGACGCCTCGAGAGTCTGGAGAGCAAGTAGGTCGTTGGGGTCCTGCAAGGCGAGCGAGATGGCGTTGCTCATGGCGTTCAGGCTCGAGCTGCTGCCATCGAAGTACTTCTCCAACTGAGTGTGGGTGAGGTTCCAGTTCTTGAGCATCGTCGCGTACTGCGCCCGGTGCGCCTTGACGACGTGGGCGTCGGACATTGCTGGCACCGCCATCAGGAAGCCAACCGCCAGCACCAGCACGACGATGGTCGCGCGACGGCCGGTGATGCGGCAGAACGGTGTCAGCTTGCGAAGCGGCAGAGTCTTCATAGGTCCCCCCCTCATAGCGCCTTCGCCAGCAGCATGGACCGGCCCAAGAGAGCCGTCAAGGTTCGGCAGCCTAGCTGGCACCTCGGCAGACAGGCCAGACGGTGCTACTCAACGCTCGATGAGCACGATCGAGTTGCCGTCGGGGTCTGTGACGAAGGCCAGCGTGGGCCCCTTGCCCTCAAGCGGGTAGGGCTGACGCTGTAGGGTGCCGCCGCTGGCGACGATCCGCTGCCGTGCTCACGTGCCTGCCGCAGCGCCCGAAGACGCTGGCGTTCGCGTCGTCTCGATATGGTAGCCTCGCCACCCTACCGGCAGAGAGGGGCGGAAGAGCGTGGTGCACGAGGAGCTGATCTCACTCAAGCGGCTCGCCCTGCAGGGGCACGAGGCGCCGTTCACGCAGGCGTTCCTGGCCTGGCAGCGCGACGGCCAGCTGTTCACCTGGAGCGGCAGTCTCCGTGGCGCCGCCCTCGATGGCATCCTCGCCGACGGTGAGGAGGTGAGCCTGACGGCAACCAGCCTCGACGGACGCACGGTCGCGGGGACGCGCCCGCAGCTCTTTGTGAGCCGAGCGCACGGCGCCTGCCTCGGCAGGACTCAGGCCCAGCTGCCCTTCGAGGAGAAAACCTCGTCCACGAGCCGGACTGCCTCTTGCAGCCGACGCTCGCGCAAGGCAGCAGCGACAGCGTCGCGGTGTTCGGTCAGCGCTTCGGCCGCTTCTGCCAGGGCATCACGTGACGCCACCGGGAGAACGTCGGCCTCACGGGGTTCGAGCTTCAGCATGCCGCCGCCGTAGGCGCGCCCCATTGTCTCTGCCCCGAGCAGGGTGATCGAGTTCAGCGCAGCGAGGGGCAGCAGGTCCATGCCCAGCTGACGCAGGCCAGGACGCAAGTAAAGCCCGTGCACCGAGTTCAGGTGGTGCACGCCGGCAACGTTGGCGCACAATCGCAGCGTGTCTGCGTTCATGCAGGTAACCAGCACGTCGGCGGGCGGGACCAGTGGCACGCCGTGGCTATTCTTCTGCCATGCCGATTCGTGGCCCGGCCAAACCAGACAATCCTCGAGCTTCTGTCAGACTCGTGGTCCGGTAAGCACGTTGGCGTAAAGGCCCTTGGCCTTCGGTGTTCACCCGCGCTTGCCGGCGCGGCTCTCGTTGCGTGCTTCCTCCAGCTGGTCCAGTGTCGGGATGCCCGTGTTGCCGAGCTGAGAGACCTTCAGCCCCGCAGACCAGGCGGCGGTAGCGAAGCACTCGGCGGGGGGCAGACCCTTCGCCAGTGCCCAGGCGTAAGCACTGTGAAAGGTGTCGCCGGCTCCACAGGATTCGACGGCGGTGACCGGAGCGGCAGCCCATCGCTGCCGACACCAGGCTCTTTGCCCGTTGTGAATACCCCGCCCCTGCGCCCCTGCGTCACGCCGAATGCCACTCGGCAGGAGTCGCCCCAGAGTTCCACGACTGCCTGTTCTGCCGAGTGTCCCGTCTCCTGCAGCACATACTTCTCGGGCGCAATCACGTGCTCACGCGCACGGGTTACCGAGTCCGCCTGCGGATAGTCGTCGAGGACGTAGAGGTGGTCCAGCGTCGCCATCCCGATCATGGCGACGATCGGCACGCGGCTCAGTTCTGGCTTAGCGGCCACTCGCTGCCCCTTCGCTCACCATGACGTCGCCCAACACTACTATGGATAGACAGGCCCTGTGGCTCGAGCAGTGGGACGCGGCGCGCCATGCCTGGCTGACCAGCGCCCAACGGGACCCACAGGACGGCCGCGACGCGGCGCCTGCAGCGGCTTGCCTGGGAGCCTGTCCGGCCGGTGTCGCACTGGCGCGCAGGTCACCCCAACCTCTACGGCCCGAGAAGTGCCTGCCGAGCGCCCTGCCGCCGACGCGAAGCCCACCAGCCCGTGGCGACGCTCCCTGCCTCAAGACGCACGGCCTAGCTTCCCTGTCCGTCGCCCCGCTCAACGACAATCAGCGGCGGCTGCCGGTCACGACGCCCGAACTGCTCGAAGAGCAGGGCGCTGGCCTCCTCCTCGGGCAGCACGCCCGGCCGAAGGAGTCATCCGGCCGAAGCCGCGGCCGTTCGCAGGCGATAGAATGTAAGTCATGTGCCAGCCCGTGGCCCTCGCCCTCAGCTTTCCGCAAAGCAAGCACGCCCTGCTCTTCCTCCTGCTCGGGCTGATCGCCGGCTTCGCAGGCGCGCGCACCGTCGCCCGCCTCGCCCGTGCGAGCGGCGGCCGCCGCTTCCGCAGCGCCCGCCACGGCGATGTGCATGTCCATCACGTCGTCTACGGCGTCGTCGCCATGTTCGTCTTCGGCGCGCTCAACGTCGCCCTCGGCAGCGCTAACGACTGGCACAGCGCCCTCGCCTTCCTCTTCGGCGGCAGCGTCGGCGTCGCCCTCGACGAGTTCGCCCTCCTGCTCCACTTCGACGACGTCTACTGGGCCGCGGCCGGCCGCCAGTCGCTCGACGCAGCGCTCGTCACCACGACCGCTACGCTCATGCTGCTCCTCGGTGTGCTGCCGGTCGGCGCCGATGCCGACCGCCCCGGGCTCGGCTGGCTCGCGGCCGCGATCGTCGCCCTCAACCTCGTGGCCGTGGTCGTCGCCGTGCTCAAAGGCCAGCGCCTGCTTGCCGCCGTGGGCGTGTTCGTGCCCTTGGTCGCGCCGCTCGCCGCGCTCACCCTCGCCCGCCCCAACTCGCCCTGGGCGCGCTGGCTCTACCGCCACCAGCCCACCAAGCTCGAACAGGCTCGGCGGCGCGCGCAGCAGCTCGACGCTTGGGGAGGCCGGCTGCGGGACGCCATCGCGGGCACGACGGAGCCGCGCCCCCGCTAGCGTAAGACTTCAGTCGGCGGCGCCCACTGCAGGGCGGCGCGAAGGCCCTGCGTGCGGTCATCGTCGCCCCGGACTTCGGCCTCAGCGGGCGCCACGGCGGGATGCGGGGCCAGTGACCGCACCTGTCGCCGCCCGGCCGACGGGCAGCGCACCGAACAGGTTCCAAGTCGGCCACACTTCCGTGCCTATGGTGCGCCAGGTCGCGTTGCTGCCCGCACGCCGCAGAGAGAAGCTGCTGTCACACAGTAGACGCGCGTCTGGAGGAGGTCATGCGAGGACGCGTGCGAAGGCGCGGGAAGCAGGGCAGCTTCGAGTACATCGCCGACATCGGCCCGGCCGCGGCGCAGCGCTGCGAGGGCTGTCGCAGGAGGTTCTGGATCGAGCGCCGCCCCAAGGAGCGCTGCCCCAGGTGCGGCGGCACCTTGCGTGAGACCAAGGAGCGCCGCCGCGAGACTAAGGCCGGCTTCGCCACCCAGAGGGAGTGCCAGGCGGCGATGGACAAGCTACCCTCGACACCTACTCGCATGCGATTCCGGCGCCGCAGGAAGAGGCCGCCGCGTTGATCGCCGGGCTGGTGTTCGCCGGGAAGTGAGGCCAGCGTGGCCCAAGAACCCCCCCGCGACGCCCGACTCCCGCGCATCCGGCCGTGAAACCGTGGCCGCACGCAAGCCCAGGCCCGGCCGGTCAGCCGTGTGTATGCTTGAGCGCGACGGGATGGACGAGCTAACCACAAGCGAGCTGCGCCTGGCGAGCCCCTCCGTCGAGAGGGAAGCCTCGGCGGACTCGCTCACTAGCGCCCGCTGGGCGACGGTGGCGGCCATCGCCAGCCGCCTCTTGCTCGCCGCCGTCGCCCTCACGACCTCGCTCACGCTCGGCGTGGCGGCCCGGGCGCTCTACCTGCGTGACCCACGTCACGCCGAGGACCTGCGGGGCTTGGCGGCGCACCTCTTCGAGCCCTGGGCGCACTGGGACGGCGTGTGGTTTGTGCGCATCGCCGCCGACGGCTATCGGGCCTACCCCTCAAGCCCCGCGTTCTTCCCGCTCTATCCCCTGCTGCTGCGCGCCACCACGGCGCTCACCGGCGGCAACTTCGTGATCGCCGGCGTTCTCGTGTCGCTGGGCTGCTACGCCGGCGCCATGGTCGTCCTCTACCGCCTCTCACGCGACGAGCTCGGCCCGCGGGCGGCGCTCTGGACCGTCACCTACCTGTCCGTCTTTCCTACGGCGCTGTTCTTCCAGGCCGTGTACAGCGAGTCCCTCTTTCTCTTACTGACGCTGCTCTGTCTGTCGCTGGCCCGCCGGGGCCGTTTCGCGGCGGCCTGCCTCTGCGGCCTGCTGGCCACGCTCACGCGCAGCAACGGCCTGCTGCTGGTGCTGCCGCTGGGGCTCGTCTGGTTCGAGCAGCGCCGCGGCTGCGCGCTGCGCTTGCCGGGCGGGCCGCCCGCCGGGGCGAGCCGCGCGGCCCTCGCTCCGAGAGCGGGCCGTGCCGGCGCGAGAGGGCCATCTCGCGCCTCAAGCGCCTACCTCCTGCTCCTGCCGGCCGGCCTTGGCCTCTACATGACCTACCTGTGGCTCGCCTTCGGCGACCCCTTGATCTTCGCCGGCGCGCAGGGCAGCTGGGGCCGGCGCCTGGGGATGCCCCTGGTCACCGCCTGGCAGGGCGCCCGCGCCTGCGGCGCCGCCCTGCACGCGCTGGCCACGCAGGGCTTCGCCACGCTGCTCGTGCACACGCCCTCCGGCGGTCTCGGCAGCGACTCGCTGGCCAACCTGGCTGAGTTTGCCGCCCTGGTGGTCGCCGTGCTGGCGCTTGCTGCCTGCTGGCGGCGGCTGCCGGCCGCCTACAGCCTCTACGCGGCCGCCGCTCTCGTCTTCCCGCTGCTCTACCCGACCATGGCACGGCCCCTGTCGAGCATGCCGCGCTTCGTGGTCGTGATCTTCCCGCTCTTCATGGGGACGGCGGCACACCTCAGCGCCTATCGTGTCTGGCGCTGGACGCTGCTGGGTGCCATGCTGGCGGTGCTCGTAGTGGCGACTGTGCTCTTCGCCAACTTCACCTGAGCTAGGCCTGCGGTTCACACCTGCCAAGGCACGCGAACGGCTCGCCGCCCTTAGGGATCAGCCTCGCCCGCCGGCCTCACCAGCCGCTCCTCGCTCTCCGCGATGGGGTGCCGGTAGAGACCGAGGCGTAGGGCCTGGTGGTGCATGGCACGCAGGTAGCCCTGCGCGGCACGCGCATCGTTTTCGCGGAACGTTGGCAAGCGCCTCGGGGCCGCCAGCCGCTTACCGTCGCGCAGGCGTATGCTGTGCCCTACATCGAGACGAGGAGGAGACCGTGCTCGCGATCCTGGCCACACTCTCAGCCCACAGCGCACGTCGCGTCTTCGAGCTAGGCGCCCTGCTCGGCCTGCTCGGCGGGGTTGCCGTGGCGTTGCGCGACGTGCCCTCGCTGCGTCGTTACAGCCTGATCGTCGCCGGCATCCTGCTTATCGTGTGCTTCGTGCTGTTGATCTACGCCGTGCACTTCGGTCAGAGCCTCTAGTCGCTGCGCTGCGAGAGGCGCCGCGGCTAGTGACTCCGTCGCAGCGCCTCTCCGAGCGTCTCGGCCAGGCCACTGACCCGATCACCCTGAATACTTACAGCCATGCGATTCCGGCGCTCAGAAGGCGTGGCCGCGACGCAGCGGGCGACGCCAGACAACCTGACACCGCCCGCTCGATCGTGCGCTGTTGCCCCTCCGTCGCAGGGCTACGAGGTCAGTGCACCCTGAGCACCGCGCTGCCGGCCCGCAGCTGACGATTGCCGGCGTCGTCGAGCGCCTTCGTCACGACGTGGTAGGTGCCCCTGGTTAGTGCCTTGTGCAGCTTCACCGAGAGGCTGACCGCCTTGTTGAGCGCCACGCCGCTGACCGTCCGCGTGGCGACCTTCGTGCCCTTGGCGTTCACGACCGCGACCGAGACCTCGGCCGTCGAGCAGCCCGGCATGGCGTCCGTGACACGGAGGTGAACCTTGAGGAACTTGCCCCTGGCCACGTTCTTGACCCTGGTCGAGAGCGAGGTCGGGTGGCTCGTGGGAGCCGGCAGCGGGTCTGCGCCACAGTCGAAGACCACGCGCGCGTCGTAGACCGCTGTCCCGGAACTTGCGTCGATCGTGCCGCAGACGGCCACCTGATCACCCACCGACACCTGGCTCAGGTCGATCTGCCCGCAGGCGAAATCCGCAAACGAGAACAACTGCGTATCGGCGCTGATGGCGAGCGCGGTCGTGCCGCTGAGTCCAGCCGAGCCGTGCGCCACGTCCACGGAGAGCCGGTCGTTGGTGGTGTCGATCTGGCTGACCGCGCCCTCGCAGAAGAAGCGCGCCTGGCGCACCCAGACGCGCGAGGCGTCGTAGACCGGCGTGCCGGAGCTATCGTCGATCGTGCCGCAGATGCGAACTTGTTCGGCCACGATGACCTGGTTGAGGGTGATGGTGTTGTCGTCACAGCGCAAGGCTGCCACGGGCGAAGCCTCAGAGACAGTCGACGCATCGCCGGTGATCTGCGTGTTTGAGGTGATGGCCACGGTGAGGGGGCTGGCAAGACCGGCCGAGCCCTTGGTGACGTTGACCGTCAGCAGATCGTTCGTGGTATCGACGGCGCTGACTGTGCCCGTGCAGGAGAACTCCGGCTGGCGTACGCAGACGCGCGAAGCGTCGTAGACCGGCGACCCCGAGCTGGCGTCGATCGTGCCGCAGAGGGCGACCTCGTCGCCCTGGCTGATGCCCGAGAAGTCGATCGGGCTCCTCTGGCAGTCGGCCACCGAGAAGAGCTGGGCGTGGTCGGCGACGTTGACCGTGATCGTGCTGCCGTCGAGATTGGGGCAGCCGTGGTCGACGGCCATGGAGATCGTGCCGCCGCCGCCGCCGTCGGCGACGGGGGCGGCGCTCACGGTGCCGACCGCCGAGAACTGGGTGCCGTCGCCCGGCTGCCAGCCGCCGGGGTCGCAGCCGCGCGGCGTCTGCGCGAAGACGACGGGGGCCAAGACGAGGCAGGCGAGGAGAACGAGGAGGACGGGGGCAAAGCGTTTCATGGCACCTCCACTTGTGATCGTGAGCCATCGCCGACCTGCTGCCGGCCGCTGCCGCGGCAGGTCGTAGGCGAGGCTCGGCCCGGCCGGGCCGCTCCCGGTCAATGTCGGCACGAAGGCAAGGAGCACGAGGGCCGAGCGGAGCGAAACCATCGCCCGTGTGGGCAACGACCGGGTTTCCGGACTCGCGCCTCGCCGCTGACCTTCATGCGCGAATTTGCGCTGACCAGACCGGCACCAGAGAAGGAGACGGCGGCGCTGACCGGGCTCGTGTAGGCCAGCCAGCCTTCGCCCCGACCACGTCAGCCTTCGGCCCCACCGTCTCCCGGCACCACCAGCCGCTCCTCCCGCTCTGAGATGGGATGCCGGTAGAGACCGAGACGCAGGGCGTGACGGTGGAGCACGCCGAGGTAGGCGGCGAGCTCGCGGGGATCGTCACCCTGTGGGGCTCGCGGACCCGTGTCACGTTCGAGACGCTCACGCACCAGTGCCCGGGTGTCGACGCCAGCGCGCCCGGCGACGCAGAGGCGCGCCACGCTGCTCTTCGAGACCTCAACCAAGGTTGCGATCTGGCGGTAGGAGAGACCGAGGGCGCGCAGGCGCAGGCACCAGAGGCGCACCCGCGCGTGCGCCAGTCGGGCAGCGAACCCGCCCGTCACGGGCGGCTCTCGAAAGAGGGATCGGCCGCCGCCCGACACGTGCTCGCCGAGGCGGCCTGGATGGCGGCGCGCAGCCCAGGCCCATTGCGTGCCTTCGCCGCTCGCGTCGCCGCTGGCCGCGGCCGCCAGGTCGCTGCCGTGGCCGTGGCGCGCAAGCTCTGCGTGCTCTGCTGGTGCCTGCCTACGCGCACCGAGGACTACGCCTTCGCGCGCCCGGCCATGGTGCGCCGCAAGCTTCGCCGGCTCGAGCTCGCCGCCGGGGCACCGCGCCGCAGGAGCGGTCCCCAGCCTGATCCCGTCTGGAACAGGGATAGCAACGCTGCCGAGCGACGCCTCGCCGAACAAGCGGAACGGGCCGACGAGCGCCTCGTGGCTGACCGGGTGGCGAGCAGAGCGAACGTGGGTGCGGGCGCGACACCGGGGCGCGCATGGTAAGGGTCCTCTGATGGGACCAAGCCGCGCGGCAGGCCGGTCTGCCCCTCAAGGCCCGCGCTTCGCTTCGTCAGTCGCCCGCACCCGAGGCGAGGATGCCACAAGGAGCGGGGGTCGTCCAGAGTTTGACTTTCATCTGTAGTTCCTGTCGCGTGCTGGTGTCAGCGGTAGCCCAGCACCACACCCGGTGGACCTCCCTCAAACCTGCCAGAGCCCGCCGCCCAGCCCTGGGCGGCATCGAGGAAATCGAGCGCGTCGATGCGCCCGCCAGAACGCTGCCGCGACCAGCTGACGCCGCCATTGGCGGAGAACCAGATACCACCTGCACCCTAGCTCGGACCCCGACGAGGGGCACGGCCGAGGTTTGCGGACGCACACCGCGGGTGGCGGCCTCTGCCGCCCTGACCACTCAGCCCGTCGGCTCAGGCCGCCCCCTTCTCGCCTGCCGCCGCCGCGATAATCTCCTCGATGCGCCCTGAGGCACCGCCAGGGAGCGGCAGCGGTATGTGGGTCGCGAGGATCTCGTCGACCTTCTCGGTGGCGCGCTGGGTCTCGGACTTGCCCTCGGCTACCCAGCCGTCGTAGGAGCCGCGCACGAAGACCCGGGGGACTTGTAGCTCACCGTTGCGCAGAAAGCGACGCATCTCGCGCGCTGCCAGGAAATGGCCGCCGGGACCCACGCGTTCCGAGACGTCGAACATGACGTGCTCATCGTCTAGCGCAAGCCCGGCCATCATGCGCTGACCCTGGCGCACGAGCTCAGCGTCGAGCACAAGCTTGGGCAGGTAGAGAAGCTGGGCAGAGTCGAGCATGCCGGCGCCGGTCAACAGGTCGGCCCCGGCAAGAATCGTGCAGTAGGCCGTGGACGCGCCCTCTGAGCCGACCTGCACGCAGAGCTCCTTGGCGTCGGAGCTCAGGCCGCCGCTCAGCACCGGCAAGCCGTAGTGGCGCCCCATCTCGGTGAGCGCCAGGTTGAGCAGAATCTCTTCAGGGCCGGCCGAGGCGTAGGTCGAGGTGCGCATGTCCATGATGCCGGCGTTGCCCACGTAGATCAGCGGGCAGCCCGGCGCGGCGAGCTGAAAGATGGCAAACGCGGCGAGCTCTTCGGCGTTGGTTTGCACAACGGTGCCGGCCAGCGTAAGCGGAGCCGTTGCGCCCGCTAGCGCCAGGCTGTACACGGTGATCGGCACACCCTGCTCGGCGAGCCGAATAGCCGCTTCGAGGCTGTCGGCGTCGTGCTGTAGGGGGCTGACCGGGCAGTAGACGATCGAGAAGATCGGCCGCTCTGGCCGCCAGTCCCCTCCGGGGCTGGCCGCGGCGAGGATGTCCATCACGTAGGGCACATCGGCAGGGTCGGTGACCTCGCCCTGAACGTGTTTGCCGCTGCCAGAAAGCATCGTTTGGAGGCCGCGCAGAGACTGCAGTCGCGGCTCTTCGTCGCATGGATAGGCGGTGTACCAGAGCACACCGATCTCGTCGAGAGCGTCGGCGACCACCATCGCTTCGCGCAGGTCGCGGGCAGTCGAGGGGCGTCTTTCGCCGGTGCGGTGGTCGAGGCACATCGCGCCCATGCCATCGTGGGTGGCGTGCGTGCGGGTGTGGTCCAGCAGCACGTCCTTGAGCGGGTCACGCGCCGCCAAGAGCACATTCCTGGGCGCCCGGGCGACGGTCGACTCGATCAGATCCGGCGTGAACCGCACGATCTGCGTGTCGTTGTCGACCTGGGCACCGGCGTCTGCGAGCAGCGCCTGAGCCCGGGCCAGCGGCACCCGCACCCCGACTTCTGCGAGCAGCCGCAGGGACTGCTCGTGGACGTAGTTAACCGCCGTCGCATCGAGCATGCTCAAGCGTGGCAGCAGTACGCTGTCGGCGAAAGACCTCATCTGACCACCCTTGTGATGATCTTCCCGGAGAAGTGGCACTGCTTATTCATGTCTCAGGCTCCGTTCGATCGTTTCCCCTAGCAGCACGGGGACCAGTCTCGTGGGCTCGCTGGCGCTGATTGCTCAGGCCTCATCCTCCACTCGCCGCCGCCGCCACACGAAGACGAGGGCGACACCTGCCGCGACAATCACGATGACAACGACGACAATCACACCAGTGCTTGAACCGCCGCCGGTTGTTGAGGCAGCGACGGCTCTAGGCCGGAGATTCAGGTAGGAAGTGAGGTTGCCCTCACACTGCCAAGCGTTGCCGGTGCCCCACAACTGCGCCCAGCCCGTCCACCTGGCGGTGTTGACGGCTTCAAGGACGTCGGGGTAGGTGAGCGGGATCCAGGGCGACTGCTGGTACATGATCTGCTGCATCTGCCAGATGATGGCCTGGCGCTTCTGGGGATCGAGGGCACTCGCCTGCGCGACCGCCAGCTTGTCGTACTGAGGATTGGACCAGTAGGGCTCGTCGAGGCTGCCGATCTCTCCGGTTGTGAGGCAGTTCAATACCACACCGGCGTCATAGTAGCCAGTCCACCACGAAACGGTCAGGTCGAAGCTCGGCGCCCAGGTGCTGCCGTGGGCGTTGTAGATGTCCCCGAGGAAAGTGCCGTAATCGACCACCGAGAGCTTGGTCGTCAGGCCGAGTTGCTGCAGCCAGCCGGCAATCAGCCTCATGTCGATCTGACACCCCGCCTGGTCGGTCGAGGTCATGAGGCGCAGCACGATCGGCTTGCCCTGCTTGTTGAGGCGCACGCCGTTCTTGAGCGGGTAGCCGGCAGCGGTAAGCAGCTGGTTGGCCTTGGCCAGGTCGAAGGTATAGGCCTGACTCGCCGGTGGCTGCCAGTGGTAGTCGGGATTGACCCAAGTGTTCGGATTAACAATGGTCGTAGCCGGCTCAGCAAGACCCTCGTAGGCGAGCTCGCAGAGCCGCTGCTTGTCGATGGCGTAGTTGAGGGCGTTGCGGAAACGCCAGTCGCGCAAGACGGGATTGCCGAGCGAGCCTGCCTTGTTATAGCAGTTGAACTCCAGGTAGTCCCAGTCGTAGAAGGGGTGGGCGATCGCCTTGATGCCCTTGACCGACTCGAGCTGCTTGAACTCGGCGACCGGGATGCCCCAGGCCCCATCGATCCTGCCGGCACGCAGATCGCTCACCATGGTGTTGGGGTTCTGGTACATCTCGAAGTAGATCTTGTCGACGGTCGGCTTCTTGCCCCAGTAGTAGGGGTTTCTGACCATCTCGGTGTAGCCACCCTTCGTATAAGCCACCGTCTGGAAGGGGCCGCTGCCGATGATCGGGGCTTTATCGCCGTAGCTCGTTATAGCGGCCGTCGGCGAGACGTGCGCCCAGATGTGCTCGGGCAGGATGGGCACTGAGTTGGTCTCCAGGTAGCCAGGTGCCATCGGATGGGCACAAGTGAGCTGCACCGTGGTCGGGTTGAGCGCCTTGGCCGTCTCGATCCCACGCACGTAATTCAGATAGTTGGACATGCTGTTCTTGATGATGTAGTTGTAGGTGAAGGCCACGTCGGCGGCGGTCAGCGGTACCCCGTCTTGGAACCTCACGCCGCTCCTGATGTGGATCGTCCAGACCTTGCCGTCGCGCGAGATGCCGCCGTTCTGTGTGGTGGGAAACGCAGTCGCCAGGTCGAGATCGGCCTGATTGTTGATGTTCATGCCAAAGAGATAGTCGTAGTTCAACGCCCAGATTTCGTAGGTCGCCTCCGCGTAGCCGATGAATGGATTCAGGTTGTCGGGTTCCTGCGTCCAGCCGAGCTTGAGGACAACCTGGCCGGCCGAGGGCGAAGACGGCGGCGACGGCGAAGGGCTAGCGGCGAGGGCGCTCGTCAAGCCCCAGATGAGGCCCCCCGCCAGGACCACAGCCAAGATGAGAAGCCGCCAACAACCGGGGCCTTCACGAGATGAGCGAATCCTGCCCACAACTCTCCCCCTTTGAGATTGCTGCCATTCTCTTTTGAGGTACAGACTGACCCGGGAATGCCTACGTCCTAGCAGCCTGCATCACCAGCGCCTTCGCTCGCTCCACGGCGAGCCCGGCGTTGGCGCCGTAGCCGTCGGCGCCGACCTCGTCGGCGTAGGCCTGGGTGACGGGGGCGCCGCCGACCATCACCTTGAGGCCCTCACGCAGGCCGGCCTCCTTCAGAGCGGCGATCGTCTCGGCCATGTGCGGCAGGGTGGTGGTGAGCAGGGCGCTCATGCCGAGGATCAGCGGTTGGTGCTCACGGACGGCGGCCACGAAGGCGGCCGCCGTGACGCCGGTGCCCAGGTTGACGACCGCAAAGCCGGCACCTGAGAGCATCATCGCCACGAGGTTCTTGCCGATGTCGTGCAGGTCGCCCTCCACGGTGCCGATCACCACGGTGCCGGCCGAGGCCGAGTCGCCGGCCGCCATGTGGGGGCGCAGCAGGTCGAGGGCGCCCTGCATGGTGCGCGCGGAAAGCAGCACCTCGGGGATGAAGCACTCGCCACTTCGCATGCGCGCGCCGACCACCTCCATGCCGGGCAGCAGGGCCCCGTCTAAGATCTCGCGGGCCGAGGCGCCGGTGGCGAGCAGGGCCGCCGTCAAGGCGTTCACGGTGGCGGCGTCGCCCGCGATGAGGGCCTGCTTGAGCTGGTCTTTCATCACTCCCCTTTTAGGCGACGCCGACTAGGCGGTCGGTCTGCTCGACGATGGCGTGAATGCGCTCCTTTACGTCGTCCTCCAACGGCACAGGCAGATAGTCGGCGAGCACCTCGCGAGCCTTGGCCAAGCAGCGGCCGTGGAGGTCGGTCGAGCCGCGCTCTTCCCACTCCTCGCGCACACGCCGGTCGAGGAACTCGGGCTGGGAGAGCTCGCGCATGTGGTGCAGTGTGGCGTCGAGTGAGAGGAAGTCGCCGAAGGCGCCCACCGCGGCGATGTCGTCGACGGCCAGTGTCTCGTCTGAGACGGTGATGCCGCCCACGCACTGCTTGATCATGCGCGCGAACTCGTTGTCCATGACGAACTGCGCGCAGTCGAAGGTGACGCCCGACTCGATCATCCCCGAACCGTAGATCAGGTTGGCCCCTGCCAACGCTGCCATGATGCCGGTGAGGGTCTTCTCGTGCCCAACCTGGGCGTCACCGAGCTTGGAGTCAGCCTACAAGCCGGCCACGAAGCTCGGCAGCAGGTAGCGCCTGGCCATCTGGGCCACGGCAGCGCTGATCAGGGCGAGCTCCGGAGAGCCCACGCAGGCCGTCGCCAGCTTCAAGTCTATGGCGGTCGTCGAGCTGCCGTAGATGCAGGGCGCGCCCCGCTCGCTGAGCTGCGCCAGCGTGATGCCCGAGAGCACCTCCGCGTTGTGGGTAACCAGGGTGCCGGCCAGCGTGACCGGCGAGGAGCCCCCCGCCATCGCCATGGATAGGATGTTGTTGGGGATCCCCCAACGCGCTGTCTCGATGATCACCTCAGTAGCCTCGTGGGGCAGCTTGAGCGGGCTCACCGGGCAGACGCCGTTGTAGACGATCGGCCGGCGGCGCAGCTCGTCGGCGCCGCCCACGATCTCCGCCGCCATCTCGAAGATGGCGATCGTTTCGGTACGCGACAGAGGGCCGATGCCGATCGGCTTGGTCGTGTTCAGGTACTGCGCCTCGGCGTTGTGCACGGCGCAGGTCTCGGGCGGCACGTCTTTGGCGCCGACCGCGATCTCGAAGGTCTCGATGTCGGAGAGATAGTCGTTGAGACGGGCAATATCGGCAATGTCGGACTTCGTCGAATCACGCAGCTCGCCCGTCTGCGGGTCGACCACGCGGATGCCTTCGCTGAAGTTGGTGAAGGCCACCCGGCCCGGCCCGAGCACGATGTCGTTCTTGGGTTCGCGCCCGCACAACACGAACGTGCTCGGCGCCGAGCGAATGGCGTCTTCGACCACGCAGGGCGGGATGCGCACGACGTGCGTGTCGCGAGCGACCGCGCAGCCGCCGTCGGCGAAGATGTCGAGCGCCTCATCGGCCTCGACAAACACGCCGGTGCGTTCGAGCACCTCGAGCGTGGCGAGGTGTATGTCCTCAAGCTCAGACTCGGTGAAGACGTTAAGGCTGAGACCGCCGCTGCGCGGTCGGCCGGCGAACGAGTTTCGTTTCACGCGGAGACCTCCGGTCGAGGCGCGATCGCGCCGGCCGGCCGCGCCGACGCACGACGGCCGATGTGCTCGCTGAACTTCTGAACGCTGTTGATCGGCACATCGAGAACCTCGCTGACGTGGAACTTGGCCTCGATGGCACCCGGCTCGTTCGGGTACGTGAGCTCCTGAACGGGAATCAGGCCGAGCCCCAGCTCGCGACGCACCTCGTGCATGACGAGCGGGTCGGAGAGCTCGGCCGAGTTCACGCCGAGTCGCTCGGCGACGTGTGCCTTGGCTTGATCGAGGCGCATCCCCCGGGTCATTTGCATGCGCGCCACCAGATCTCCAGCGGCGCGCATGCCACCCATGCCCGAGGCAAGCGCATGGCTGCAGGCCATGCCAAGCGGGTCACCGACTCCCACCTACAAGCCGTCGAGACGGCCGACCTCGCGCAAGGCGCGCGAGACCCGAGCGACCGCATCGACGGGCGGGTAAGGGGTCATGGGCACGCCACCCACACCCATGCCCACATTCATGTGGACAGGAATCGCCGACTCCTGCACGCAGGGCTTGACGATCGTGAGCGAGCGGGCGACGTTCCAGGCCACCGACTTCTGGGTGTTCACGTTTACCGCGGGTCCGAACATGGTCACGCCGGCCTCGGCCGCGACCTTGACCTGATCGCGCGGCCACAGCCCTGCGAGACGGCGGCCCCCGAACTCGAGCTCACCGTGCATGCCGAGCACAAACTCGCTCGCCATGCCGAGCTCGATGCCGACGTCGGGGTGACGACTCTTGATCTCCTTGACCGCGAGCAGCGCCGCCAGGAAATCGGCGTCGCCGGAGGCCCCGGCAGTGTCCAAGTCGAGACCGTCGGCGCCTGCCTCGATCATCGCCTCCGCCACGAAGACCATGTCGCGCACGGCGTGGTGCATGGCCTCTTCCTGGGCCGCTCGCGCTTCGCCGATGCGACCCAGCGGCATCAGCTCGGACCAGTTCGGCACGGGGCCGTCGGGTTGCGAGTAGCGACCAAGGTCGGGCATGGCGCCGTACTGCAGCGGCGCGACGAGGTTTAGCTGGGCCGATTTCATCGTTTGCGTCTCGAACGAGAGAATCGTCTTGATCGCCTTGTAGGAGTAGTCGATGTTGTAGAGTTCGATGATGTCGGCGCCCAGGTGGCTCTGGTAGCTGTAGAGCTCGTCGATGCGCGTGCCCGAGTCGAGGTTGCCCGAGCCGTCGCACGACAAGACGAGCTCGTCACCAATGTCGACGGCGGTGAACCTGGCGTTCGAGGCGAAGATTTCGCCGAGCCGCTCGAGTTCGTCGGGCTCGAGCGGCGGCACCTTGGCCCTCTTTGCACCAAGCGCCGTCCCGTCCTCGAGATCCGCCCGAATCTCGCTCGGCGTCATGCCGATGAGCGAACCGTCGCCCAGTCGCGTCATCACGCGCTGCTCCATCGCGCCCCCTCCCGGCCGTGCCCCCACCGCCACCGACAACGAATGCCGAGTGCAGGTAGTCATCCGGATGACTTACAATGCCGGTATTCTAGAGTGGCTAGGTCGCATGTCAAGAGTCCGAATTGCCTCACCAGAAAAGTACTCGAAACCGATTCGTTGCCTCACGTAAGAAAGTACTCGACGCACGCGGAACCTGAAGGCTCAAGGATCTGAGCTTTCAGGGAAGGCGGCGACGGTGGCCTTATCGATGGCAGAGAGACGTGCGATCAGCAAGGAGATGGCCGCCAGGCGCTACGTGCGGGCCACGAGGCCGGCCGCTAAACAAGAACGATTGCTGCTACGTCGAGCAGAAGAACTGGAGCGTGGTGCGCCGCGAGACCGGCTACAGGCGCTACGACTCAGACGCAGAGCGTGCCTTGATCGCGGTGGTCTACTCAGACCTGCGCCTCTATGTGAACTTCTTCCTGCCGAGCGTGAAGCTGATCGCCAAGAAGCGCGAGGGCGCCAAGGTCAGAAAGCGCTACGATAGGCTGACGACGCCTTACGAGCGACTCAAGGCCCTTGGCGTGCTGGGCGAGGAAGCACAGGCGCGGCTCGAGGTCGAGTACCTGTCCTTGAACCCGGCAGAGCTACGCAGACGGCTGACCGACAATGAGAAGAAGCCCACATCCGGATGTGCGCCCTCAAGATGGAGTCACAAGGAAGGGAGGTGGCGGCCACCGGCTCACCCTATGAGTACCTTTCTTGTGGGGCAACGAAGAGAGCTAGGAGTACTTTCTTAGCTGAGGCAACAGGGAGTCCGCCGGCTTGTCGCCGTCCGGGTCTGCACGCGTATATACTGCGAAGCCGAAGGAGGATCGCCGATGTCGCGTGAGGGTAAGACCACACGCCGTTGGGAGGTCGGCGCCCGGCCCGCGGCCGGCACCGATCCCGCGGCCGATCTCTCGCCGACCGCGGCCCGCATTCTCGAGGCTAGCAAGCGCCTGCTCGACGAGCGCGGCTTCGCCGGTCTGACTTTCGAGGCGATCGCCGCCGAGGCCCACGAGAACAAGGCCAGCATCCGTTACCACTTCGGCAGCAAGGCCGGCCTGATCGAGGCCCTCGCCGACTCGGTGGTCCACGACGACAACGTGGCGCTGCTCAAGCGGCTGCGCATGCCCGACTCGACGGACCGTGTCGGCATGATGCTGGCCATGCACCGGCACAGCACCAAGGCCCAGCAGGGCTACCGCCGCTTCTGGGATCTCTTCCCACACTTGGTTCGCGACGAGGAGCTGAGGCCTCGCATGGCGGAGCTCTATCACTGGTATCGTGACCTTGACGAATGGGCGCTCGCGCCGGACGCCGACGCCCGGCTCAAGCGCGAGCTCGACCCCTTGTGCGCGCTCACTGTGGCCGTCTGCGACGGACTCGCCGAGCAGATCGCCTCGGAGCCGGATTTCGACGTCGACGCCGTGTTCGACTACTGGGAAGGCGTCGTGCGCGAGCTACGTGACCGCGCCTTTCGCGCCGCCGGTGTCGAGGCCGGCCAGCCGGAGCAGTCCTCCGCTGTGCCACCCCGCGAGCCGCGCTAGCCCCAGGACCCGCCACCGCAGGTCAGCATGGCGAAAGTCCTCTGGTTGTACCGTAGCAGCTGCAATCAAGGCGGATTGGGAGGACATCTTGGATGACGAATACATGCACTTGGCCACCGCCCTCGACCGGCTTGCCGAAAGCTTCCCGAGAACGGCGTCCGGCGCGGAGATTCGCATGCTGCGCATGATGTTCTCTCGGCAAGAGGCCACTGTGGCGGCCGCTCTAACCGCCATGCCGGAGCCCGTAGAGTCAGTCGCGGGACGCGCCGGGACGACCATCGACGATACCGCCGTCGTACTCAATGAGCTGGTTGAACGCGGCGCGGTGTGGCTTGCCGAAGAAGGGCCGGCTCCGCGGTTCAGACTGGCGCCCTTCCTACCCGGGGGCTCCGACATCCATCTCCTGCTGACGAGAGACCCTGAGTACGCTCGCCTTGCCGAGGAGTACCTGAGCGGCGGCGGCGGCGCCCTGATGATGGCGCCGCAGCCGGCGATCCATCGGGTCGTGCCGGCACGAGCAGCCGTCAAGACGGAATGGGTGCTGCCATACGATGACGTCCGCGCCATTCTACTCGGCGCGGAGGCCTTTCGTGTCAAGGACTGCGTCTGCCGGCTGCAGGCGGAACTGAACGGCACTCGCTCCTGCAGTTTCCCACTCGGCAATTGCCTCTGGTTTGCCTCCCACTCGCATGGCGATGGGGACGGCGACACTATCTCTCGCGACGCGGCGCTGGCCTTGCTCGACGAGTGTGAGAGCGTCGGACTGGTGCACACAATGAGCAACGCGACTGGGGGAGCGGGCTATGTATGCAACTGCTGCGGATGCTGCTGCCACCTGCTACGCGGAATAACCGATTGGGGGGTCAAGAACTCCGTCGCCCAAGCAAACTACTGTGCAACGATCGACACCCCTGCGTGCTTGGAGGGCTGTGAGATCTGCGCCCAGCGGTGCCAGGTGAACGCCATCGCACGATCGCCCCACGGTGTCTTCGTTGTCAACCGGCAGCGCTGCATCGGATGCGGACTCTGTGCGACGGCGTGCCCCACGAAGGCGGCGCGGTTGTACCGCAAGCGGGACAGCGAGATCGTTCCGCCGCCGGTCGATTACGGAACTTGGGAACGCGCGCGACTGCGCAGCCGCGGTCTTCTGTAGAAAGGCAGCGAATGGAGGGCACGGCAGCTCATCCGAGGCGCTCCTCAAGCGCCGACGCGAAAAGGATCAGTCTGTACTCTGTCCGATCGACCTCAGGAGCTCCCCGCCGATCAATGAGGGTGCGGCGTGGTGATGCCGGCCTCGGCCGCGGCAACGATCGCCTCCAGCTCGGCGCGCTGGTCGGCGGGCATGACAGGCCCGCGCTCGTCCGCCGCGGCAAGTATCTCGCGCACTCTCGCTGCGGCGGTTCCCAGCTCGTCCCGGCCCGCCGTCTGCCACGCCTCCAGAGAGAGCCGTGAGGCAATCGTCGGCAGGAACTGCTCGCCGGCGCGCAGCCGGCGCGCGGTCTCCCGCTCCTTGAGGTAGTCGCCCTTGAAGGCCAGACGCTCGATGGACTCCGCCATGACGGTGTCGGGCGAGACCTCGGCGCCGGCCAGCACGCGCTTTATCATGGTCGCGATCTCGGCGTCGATCACGATCTGCGGCAGGCTCATGATGCCGGCGCCCGAGAGCAGGCCGATGCCGCCCGTGATAAGGTCCGCTCCGGCGGAAGCCGCGGTCAGCCCTTTCAGGGCCTTCTCGAAGCCGGCCTGGATGCCACCGTACTTGGCGTCGCTGGCAAGGCCGGGGGCCAGCACGGGCATGCCGAGCTGGTGCCCGACCTCGACGCAGGCGGCGCTCATCAGGGCAGCCTCGAGGGCGCCGAAAGAAAAGGTGGTCGCCTTCATGTCGAGCACGCTGGCGCCGGCGCCCATGATCAGTGGTACCCCCGGGCTAAGCAGCTCGATCACGGTGGCGATACCCAGGAACTCGGCGAGGTTCATTGTGACGGCGCCAGCGATTGTGATGGGGGCGGCGGCGCCGGCGACCGGCATGGGGTAGACGAGGATCGGCGCGCCCACCCGCGCCACGCCGATCGTGGCGTCGAGCAGGGCGCCGTCCACGCTCAGCGGGGACGTTGTGCAGCAGACGAAGCTTAGGCGCGGGCGGTGCCGGAACTCGTCGAGGCCGCCGGAGAGCGCCTCCATGAGGGCGAGCATGGGCCCAACGTGCCGTGGGTGCGTGACCTCGTCCTGCACGTGCTTGTCGCTCCAGGCAGTGAGGGTGAGCACGCTGGCGTAGGGCGCACGCGCCTCGGGCACGTCGGTCGCGCTGACCAGCGCCCAGAGGATATCGACTACCGGCATGGCGTCGGCAACGATGGTCGACTGGCGCACGTCCTCCAGCGTGCTCGGCCGGTACTCCCCCGTTTCGACATCGAGCGTGACGGTGGGCGATCCCGACGGCAGGAAGTGGGTCGTCCCGTCGAGCAGGCAATCGTCCTCGGGTGTGGCACCGGCGAGCAGCACGCGGCGCGGCGCCCGCGCCAGCGCCTCCTCGACCAGCGCCCGCGGCAGACGCACCGCGCCGGCGCCGCGATCGACCGTCACCCCCGCCCGTTCGAGCTCGTCGAGCGCGTCGCATGCGCCGAGACGCACACCTGTGCCGGCAAGCACCCGCAACGCTCCCCCGATGATAAGGTCGCGCTCCTCCGCCGAGAGCCACTGTGTACGCCCGTTCATGTCATGCTCGCCCCGCACGATGTGACGCGACTTGACCAGAAGCCGAACTGATCGGCGGTGAAGATGTCGCCGTTGGGGATGCCGCCGCGGCGGCTCGCTGGGTTGATGACGCAGCGCACCTTGGACTTCAGCTTGTGACCGACCTTGTTCAGCAGGGTCGCAAGGGCGCCGTAGCCGGAGGTCCCGGGCACCGACCCGGCAAGACGGTTGGCGCTCAGTTCGGAGAGGTAGGTTTCGAGGGCATCCACGGCGTCCCTATTCTACGGCTATGAGAACGGCCCTCGTGGCGGAGCAAGACTGGCAGGGTCCGACCACCGGAACAGGGGAGCCGAAGGGAGAACGCAGGTGGGGCAGGCCGTTGTGACTATGGGCTGAGAGCCCGGTATTCTATGTGGCCGCCCCTGCGACTGATCCGCTTGTGCCTCGAGCACGCATCCGTAGGTGCCGTTCGCCCCTTGCGCTCCTGCATCGGCAAAGGAGGGCACATGCGTTTCGTCGGATTGGACGTTCACCGTGACTTCTGCGAGGTCGCCATGGCTGAGGGTGGCGCCGTCCGCTGCGTGGGGCGCATCGCCACTACCCCGGCGGAACTCGAACGCTTCGCCCAGGGCTTGATTGCGACCGACGACGTGACCTTGGAGAACACTGGCATCGCGGCGAGCATCGTCCGCATCCTGGAGCCTCATGTGGCCCGCGTGGCGGTCGCCAACGTGGCCACCGTAGCCGTGGCTCGCAAGCTGGCAGTCCTGTGCTGGCACCTGCTCACGAAGGGCCAGGACTACGCCTTCGCCCGGCCCTCTCTGGTTCGGACCAAGCTCCGCCGGATGAAACTTCAGGCCGGGAGGCCAGCCGGTCGGCGCGCCAGCTCAGGCTCGAGATTGTCTCGCCAAGAGCGCTCGAAGCTGGAGCTCGACGTTGGGCAGCATGCCGAGGAAGCCTATCGCCGTCTGGTGGCCGACCGAACTTCATCAAGCAGAACGGGTGCTGGCGCCGCCACCGGCGTGCGCATCTCGTGAGATCTCGAGGCCAGGCGCGCCGACGTTGTTGTCGACACTTGACTTTCATTCGTAGTAGCTGCGCCCATAGGAGCGGCGAGCACGCGGTCGCTGAGACCTCCGCGCCGGCCAGCGCCCTGTCCCCTCGCCTGGTAGAGTTGCTCAAGGTCGTCAGTCCGAGGTCCGATAGCACCATCAGTGAATGCGGAGACGACAAAAGGACGCTGGATACGCGTGCAGGCAGCCGCTGACCTCCTCGGGGTTAGCCCGAGCACCGTGCGCCGCTGGGCCACCGACAGCAGGATCGCCTGTGAGCGCACGCCCAGCGGGCAGCGCCGCTTCCTCCCCGGCGACCTCGAACAAGCCCTGCGCAGTGAGGCTCCTCTGAGTCGAGATGCCGACCTACCAGGCGCGCCCGAGGCGCGCCAGTACAAGCTGCTCTACGAGACCAGCCGTGACCTCAATTCCAGCCTGGAGCTCGCCGAGGTCCTGCACGCGGCGGCGCTGCGCCTGACCGCCGCCCTCCAGATCCCCGACTGCGACATCTACCGGCTCGATGGCGACGAGCGCATCGTCTGCCTGGCCTCGACGACCGACGGCACCTCCGACGACTCCTGGGTCAGTCAGGAGGTCCCTCTGGCGGATTGGCCTATCGAGAAGCTTGCCCTTGAGGGTCGCCGCCCGGTCGCCGTCGCAAGCCTCGGCGACCCGCGGCTGAGCGAGGCAGAACGCAAGGTGATGCGCCACTACGATCAGCGCAGCTGCCTCACGCTGCCGCTGCTCGTGCGCGAGAAACCGATCGGCATCGTCGACCTGCTCGACCACGTCGAGCGCACGTTCACAGGTGAGGAGATCACCGTGGCCGAGGCGGTCGGCCAGGTGGTGGCCCAGGCGCTCGCGCATGCGCAGCTCCACGAGGAGGTGAAGCGCCTCCACCTCGGCAACCTGCGTGCCCTCAGCTCCGCCCTCTCCGCCAAGGACTACTACACGCTTGGTCACGCCAGCCGCGTGGCCGCCTATGCGGCTATGCTCGGCCGCGAACTCCTCTGGCCCGAAGAGCGTCTCGCCGGAGTGGAGAACGTGGCCTTCCTGCACGACATCGGCAAGATCGGCATCTCCGACCGCGTCCTGCTCAAGGCTGGTCCCCTGACTTCGCAGGAGTGGGAGCTCGTGCGCCAGCACCCCGGCATCAGCGCCGAGATCGTGCGCCCGCTCTTTGGCGAGGAGCTCGTCGCCGGCGTGCGCCATCATCACGAGCGCTTCGACGGCGGCGGCTACCCCGACGGTCTCGCCGGCGAGGAGATCCCGCTCATCGCCCGGGCCCTCTGCGTGGTCGACTGCTACGACGCCATGTCCTGCCAGCGTCCTTATCGTCCGGCGTTGAGCTACGCGGAGTGCGTCGCCGAGCTGCGCCGCTGCGGCGGCACGCAGTTCGACCCGCAGATGGTCGAGGCCTTTCGGCGCGTCCTGCGACGCCTGCAGCGGCAGCGGAAGCAGGTGGCGAAGGTGGCTGCTGAGGCCGCGCAGCTCATCGACCCCGCCGCCCATGCCCTTCTGCGCACGCACGCCGACGAAGCGCGCCCCGAGTATGCACAGATGGTCAGGGCCCTGCGTGAGCTGCGCGACGCCAATCCTCCGGTGCGCTTCGTCACCACGTTCGTGCTTGACCAAGGAGAGTGCATCTCCGTACTCGACACCGGCGAGAGCGACGCTGACACGTCGCGCTGCGGCGACCCCTGGCTGCCGGAGGACGAGGAGCTGACTCGCGTGCTCACCGGCCGTAGTCTTCAGGTCAACGTCTTGAACGCGGATCCCTTCGGCGTCTGGGTGTCGGGCATCGCCCCGGTGCGCGACGCCTACGGGCAGATCGTGGCGGCGGTGAGCGTCGACGAACCGGCTGTGGAGTCGCTCGCCAGGTCGATGCACAGCGACCGCACGCAGACGCTGACCGCCATGCTCCAGGCGGCTGCCATCCGCTACACTCGCGCCGAAGTGGAGGCCATCACCGACGGCCTCACCGGCCTCTACAACCACCGCTACCTGCATGAGCGCCTGCGGGAGGAGCTCGAGCGCACGCAGCGCCAGGGCAGCGAGCTCGCGCTACTCTTCTGCGACTGCGACCATTTTAAGCTCTATAACGACAGCTACGGCCACAAGGCCGGCGACGCCGCTCTGGCGCGCATTGCCCGCGTCCTCGAGTCCTGCAGTCGCACGGTCGATCTGGCGGCGCGCTACGGCGGCGAGGAGTTCGTGCTCGTCCTGGTCGATACGGACGCATCAGGCGCGCTCACGGTCGCCGAACGGATTCGCGCAGAGGTCGAGGCTGCAAGCGTGAAGGCAGCACAGCCGCTCACGGTGAGCATCGGCATCACCACCTGCCCCGACGATGCCAAGACGCACGACGAGCTCCTCGACAAGGCTGACTGGGCCATGTACGCGGCCAAGCGCGCCGGGCGCAACCGCGTGCTCGCCTTCTCGGACGGTCTCGTGCGCGGCGAGACCTGGCTCTCTCGGCGCGGCAGGTAGAGCCACCCTTCGGCGTCGACATGCCGGACTGATGGGCTCGCCGCGGACTGGCACAGGTCACCCCAACCTCCACCGCCCCGAAAAGGTGGCAATAAGGTGGTGGAAACGCGGGCCTGCCGCCGCCCTGCCGACCGAGAGCGCACCGAACAGGTTCATGGTCGGCCACACTTCCGTGCCTATGGTGCGCCAGATCGCGTTGCTGCCCGTGCAGCCCAGAGCGAAGCTGCTCTGACAGAGTAGACGCGCGTCTGGGGGATGGTCATGCGAGGTCACGCAAGAAAGCACGGCGAGCCGGGATCCTGGGAGTATATCGTCGACATCGGCCTGGCGGCGACGCAGCGCTGCGCGCTCTGCAACAGGCGCTTCTGGATCGAACGCCGCTCGCTGGAGACCTGCCCCAAGTGTGGCGGGACCCTGAGGGAGACCGAGGAGCGCCGCCGCGAGACCAAGGCCGGCTTCGCCACCCAGAGAGAGTGCCAGCAGGCGATGAACAAGCTGCTGGTCGCCGTGGAGGCGCACAACTACGCGGCGCCCAGCAAGGCCACCGTGCGCCAGTACCTGCCAGGGAGTGACTACCGGCCGTGCTCGACCACTCAGGACTCTGCCTGCGCACATCACCCGTCACCCGCCTCGTGCTAGGCTTCTCGGACGCTTGCGATGCGAAGGGAGGTGACTATGGCGCTCCGCGACACATCGATCCCGGCACAAGGCCGAGTCTGAGCCCCCCACACCGCAACGGCCGCCTCGCGGCGTCCGTGGCAGGGGCCCGGTCCGGGTCTCCGGTCAGGCAGCGGCGCCGACTCCCTCTGCGCCTGACGGGGCGCACTTCCTGCGGCTTCACCTCGGGGACGCTGGCGCGCAGCGCCCCGTGGAGGCCGCACGGTCGCGTCCACGATCACACCTCATCACAGCCGGCCGCGACGGCCGGCGCGCCAAAGGAGAGCAGATGTCCATCGCCATGCTCGTCAATGCTCCGCCATACGGAAGCGAGCAACCGTTCAACGCCCTGCGCCTCGCCCAGGCCCTGGAGCTGGCCGGAGAGCGGGTGGAGCTGCTCTTCATGGGCGACGCCGTGAACACGGCGCGCCGCGGCCAGGACCCAGGCACCGCGCACGCCTCCCTCGAGAACCTGCTCAGCGGACTCATCGAGCGGGGCGTCGATGTGACCCTCTGTGGCACCTGCTGTCTGACGCGGGGCCTGAGGGAGGACGACCTCATCGAGGGAGCCGCGAGTGGCACCATCCATGACTTCGCGCGCGTCCTGCAGCGCTGCGAGAAGGTGATCAGCTTCTGAGTCCGGAGGTGCGCGCATCGCCCGGGCGACGCCCGCTTCGGCGGCGGGCAGTGCCGGCCTGCGTCGACCCCCCGCGAGCGGCACGTCCGTAGTCGAGGCGTGCCGTGGTCGCCCTCGTCAGGCCCGGGGCGCCCCTACGCTCCCCCACTGCTGTCTCGGGTGCCAAGTCGGTAAGCGACGAAGCGCGGCATCAGGCGGGCGACGGCAGCGATGCCAGCGACGCAACCGAGCCCGCCGATGACGATCGAGGCCTGCGTGCCGACCAAGGTCGCCAGCGCCCCGGCTTCGGCATTGCCCAGCCTCGGTCCGCCCTGCACCACCGCCGCCTGGATCGCCGAGAGGCGGCCGCGCAGCCGGTCGGGCGCCTCGACCTGCAGGATCGTGCTGCGAAACACTGCCGAGATCACGTCGGCCCAGCCGGCCACGGCGAGCAGAAGCAGGGCCGCCCAGAGCCAGGGCGAGAAGCCGAAGGCCGCGATCGCCAGCCCCCAGGCGGCGATCGCGAGCACCACAGCGCGGCCGGGCCGGGCGGTGCGCGCCGTCCAGCCCGAGAGCAGCATGCCGACCATGGCACCGGCGCCCGGCGCCGCGTAGAGGTAGCCGAGCGTCTGCGCGCCGCCGTGGAAGTGCTCGAGCGCAACGGCCGGGAATAGCGCCGTCGGCATGCCGAGCACCATGGCGTTCAGATCGGCCACGAAGCAACCCTGGATCGCCTGCCGGCCGCGCAGATAGCGAAACCCCCCGCTGATCGAGCGCAGGCCGAAGCGCGTGCCCTTGCCCTCAGGCAGCAGAGCGGGCAGCGCCAAAGAGGCACCGATGGCGGCAGCGAAGCTCGCGACGTCGATCCAGTAGACGGTGATCACGCCGAAGCGCGCCAGCAGCAGCCCGCCGAGCGCCGGGCCGATGACGAGCGAGAGCTGCAGCAGCAGCTGGCGGAGCACGTTGGCGGTGGCAAACGAGTCCCAGGGGACGAGGTTCATCATGATCGCCGTGCGCGCCGGACTGTCGGCCCCAGCGAAGCCCGCGCTCAGCGCGGCAAGGACGAAGAGCGGCCACAGGCTGGGCGCGCCGCTGAGGCTGTTGAGCGCCAGGCCCACACTGCAGAGCGCCATCGCGATCTGGGTCACGACCAGCATGCGGCGCCGATCGACCGCATCGGCCACCGAGCCGCCGAGCAGCGAACCGATGAGCGCCGGCGCCAGCTGGGCCAGGCTCACCAGCCCGACGTCGAGCGAGGAGCCGGTGAGCAGGTAGACCTGGTAGAAGACGGCGACGAGGGTGAGCTGCGAGCCCACCTGCGAGACCGCGAGTCCGAGCCAGAGGCGACGGAACTGCGGAAAGCGCCGCAGCGGCTCGAGGTCGATGATCGGCAGGTATTTCAACGGCAGCGCCCGTCCGCCGACTCGGCGGCCGCATCCTCGAGTCGTCGCGAGCCTGGGAGCGCACTTCTGCCCGGGCAGCTCCCAGCGTTGCCTAGCCCGTCCGTCATCAACCTTCCTCCACCACGAAAGCGGTCGCGGGGTTGAGGGTATCGTGTCCGACGGGCGGGAGCCCCACCCCGCGTCGCGAGCAGCGAGCATCCACGAGACGCCTAGATGATTGATTCCACGAATTCGCCCATGGGCAAGGAAAGCAAAGCAGAGAGGCCGAAGCCGACGGTGTCAAGAACACCGTCTGCCCGGAGGCCACGATGGACGCCGACCTCGACACTCTCTGCACGGTCATCTATTGCACAGCCGACGATCTTCTGCCAGAGGCAAAGTGCAACGCCAGGCGCCAGGTCACGGACGCCGAGCTGGTCACGCTCTGCGTCGCGCAGGCGATCATGGGCATCCCCTCCGACCGCCGCTTCCTGGCCGTCGCGAGGAAGCGCCTCATCCATCTCTTCCCGAGCCTGCCCAGCCAGCCCGCCTACTGGAAGCGCCGGCGACGACTGGCCGGCGCGATCGAGTGGCTCATGGGCGTGTTCGCGAGCCAGAGCCCGGGCTTTGGCGATGACCTGCTGCTCATCGACTCGACCCCCGTGGAGTGCGGTCGCAGCCGTGAGACGGCCAAGCGTTCGGCCTTTTAGAGACGCCGCCGGCTACGGCTACTGCGCCGCACATTCGCGCTACTTCTGGGGCCTGCGCCTGCACCTGCTGGCCGCGCCCGACGGCACCCCCAGGGCATTCACGCTGGCCGCTCCCGCCCGCGACGAGCGTGAGGTGGCGCTCGCGCTGCTTGAGCGCTGCCAGCGCGAGGCCGTCGCCTGCCTGGTCTGCGACAAGGGCTACGCCGGGCGTGACTTCGCCCGCGATGCCGGCGAGCTCGGCGTGCTCGTTGCGCGCCCTCATCGCAGGGACGAGCCCGGACATGGCCCGCACCTGGCGCCCGTCCGCCAGAGGATCGAGTCGATCTTCTGGACCTGCAAGGATCTGCTCACCCTGGAGCGCCACGGAGCGCGCACGCTGGCCGGCCTACGCGAGCGCATCCTGCAGCGCTTCCTCTGCCTGGCGGGCTGCATCAGCCTCAACCATCGCCTGGGCAGGCCGAGCCGGGCACTCGTCGACTACTGCGCCTGAGGGTGTGGGCGTGGAATCAATCATCTAGGGGCCAAAGGAAGCGGCGGCGATCGCGGGGCTAGTGTTCGCTACGAAGTAGCCCCAGCTACCGGCGACGCTGCCGCTGACGCCAGGATCGCCACCACATGGCCACGGGCGCCTTCGTCAGGCCGCCTGCTCGGTATCGATTACGCTCCCTTTGCCCTTCGGCTTCAGCTCGATGCGCTGCGGTTCGACCTCTGCGGCCTTGGGCACGCGCACCTCGACGACGCCGTTCTCGTAGGTTGCCTCGATCGCATCTCGCTTCACGCTGCGGGGCAGCGAGATGCTGCGCCGGAATGCTCCGTAGTGCCACTCCGTGCTCTGGTACTGCTCCGTCTCGAGCTTCTCCTCCTGCTTGCGCTCGCCCCTGATCGTGAGCACATCGTCTTCAAGCTCGATGTGCACGTCCTCGGGCTTCATGCCGGCCAGCTCCACCTTCAAGACGAAGGCCTCAGGCGTGTCGATGACGTCGACGGCCGGCATCCAGCTGCGATCGACGGCAGAGCCGAACATGCGGTAGAGACGCTGCAGGCTCGCTGCATCTTGGTACGGTTCCCACTTGACAACTGGCATGTCAGATACTCCTTCTCGCTGAGGCGTTGCGCGCCACACTGTCCACGGTTCGTTTCGTCCTGTTAGGCATCGTCGATCATCGACTGCAGCCGCGCATCTCGGCAGTGCACACAGTGGCACTCGCGCAGGTGATGCCAGCCGACGCGCATCTCCGGCTGATCGCCCTGCAACGGACTGCTGTGCACGTCGAGGTGCGGGCCGGGATCGTCCGCGCCCCCGTCATGGCTCGAGACCGACAAGATTGCGTCTTGCGCGGGCGAGTAAAGGAAGCGGTCCTCGCGCCAAGCAAACAGGCCTGCTTCCCGCACTTGACTGAAGGTAATTGAGACCAGCATCGCGGTCTCCAATGGGCGGGGTGCAAGTAGAGGACCTCTGGTGCTTGCGCCAATCGGCAGAGACATGTGTGCGCTTTGCGGAGAGGCGAGGGGCGCCGCCTTTGGCCGGCGCCATGGAAGCCTGCGAGATCCTTCGCGAGGACGCAGGCCATGCTCAAGGCCTACTCTGAGTCTCCCCTCGGCTAGCTGCGGCAAACAGTGCTGCCGATGGGCGTCGCCCCTCAGGCGCGCCGCGAGACCACGACCAGCGCCACGTCGTCGTCCATCGGACCGCCGTTGGCCGCCAGGACATCGGCAAGCAAGGCGTCCATCGCCGGCTCGTCGATTTGGCCCAGGCCGCGCAGTCGCGAGACGAGACCATGCTCTCCGAAGCGCTCGCGCGCGCCCGGCGCCAGGCGACCCTCGACGAGTCCATCCGAGTAGAACAAGAGCGACCAGGGCGGCGTAAGTGTGACGATGACTGGCTCCCAGAGCGCGTCGCCGCCAACTCCCAGGGGCAGCGACGGGGCAGCGGCCAACCGCGCGACCTCGTGGGTCACCAGCAAGGGAGGCGGGTGGGCGATAGAGAGGCAATGCACTCGGTCCTCATCCCCGGCGTGGTCGATCCAGGCCAGACACGCGGTGGCGAAAGCCTCGTCGTCGCGACGCTCGCGGATCATCGTCGCATCGATGGTCGCCCGGACGGTGGCACGATCGGCCCCGCTCACAACGAGCTCCTGCCAGGTCGCGCGGAGCGTTGCACCGAGGGCGGCGGCGGCAGGACCATGGTCGCTGACGTCGCCGATCATGAGGGCCAGGCCCTCGCGCGGCAGGCTCATCACGTCGATGAAGTCGCCGCCCAGCCGCAGCCGTCCCTCGCTGGACAGGTAGCGTGTAATGACCTCCAGATCGGGCCTCACGATGTGCCTTGGGGGGACTGCTCTTCGTTGCCTGCTGGCGCAAGGCCCCGGAGAGAAATGCCGAGATCAGCGCGGTGGAGACCCAGATGACGGTCGCGACCAAGGCGAGCAGCAGCGCCCCGCGTACAAAGCTGGCGACCGTCGCGTAGTAGATGACGGCGCCGACGAGCACCACGACACTGCCAATGATGGGGCCTCCCATCGCGTCTGCCACCACGGCGGTTAGCGCCATGAGAGAGCCCGGTATGCCCAGGATGAGCCTGGTCTGCCGCACGGCGCCGAGAAGCGCCAGGAAGACCGCCTCAACGGCCACCGAGATGAGCAGCTCGGTCAGCAGGCGAGAGCTGGGCCCGCGGGCCGCGGCGGCAATGAGCGTGCGGACCATGCGGGAGGCGGGCGCAGGCTGCGGCAGGCCCGCCTCGTCCGGCGCGGCTGCGCCGCCAAGTTCTGGGGGGCTAGGAGCAAGTGCCATGACTGGGGAACCTCGCCGTGCGGACGGCGGCGTGCAGGGTGCCCCGTGGGCCACCGCAGAGAAGGACAGGAGCCGTAGCGCGAACGCTCCACCACAATACTGTTCTCGTCGGGAGCGGCGCAAGGCTCGCGATGCTCAGCGACTCCCGCGTGAACGCGGGCGAGGCGCCCGGGCACTCTCGCCGGAGACCGCGAAACAAACGAATGGGATCAGGTCGATAGACGCGGTCAGCCCGCCTTGCCGCGATGCAACCGCGACCGAAGACGCACGTCCGTCTTCGCGGCCGCAGACTGCACCTCGCGCATCAGCTTGTGGTAACTGGCCAGGCGCTCAGTGAGCAGCTCTCCCGATTCCACCGCTGCCTGGACCGCGCAGCCTGGCTCGACGGTGTGCGTGCAGTCGCGGAAGCGGCAGGAGCGAGAAGCCTGGTCTATGTCCGGGAAGGCCGAGGCAATGCCCTCCACTGATCCCGTGAGGCCGAGCGCCCGGATTCCCGGCGTGTCGATCAGCACTCCGCCGCCCGGCATCTGAATCAGCTCGCGCGTCACGGTCGTATGCCGACCACGCCCATCGCTCACGCGCGCCTCACGGGTCGCTTGCCGCTGCTCGCCGAGAAGCGCGTTGATGATTGTCGACTTCCCGGCGCCCGACGGCCCGACCAAGACAGCCGTGCGATGACCCGAGATGTACTCGAGAATGGGCTGAGTACTGTCACCGGCAAGCGCGTTCGTGACAAGTACCTCCGCGCCAAGCGCCACTGATGCGACGGCTGCACGCGCCGCTTCCGGGTCGGCGCAGAGGTCCTGCTTGGTGAGCACGACGACAGGAGTAGCGCCCGAATCCCACGCGACTGAGAGCTCGCGCTCGACACGACGAAGGTTGGGTGGCTCATCTATCGGGTGAACCACAAACACAGTGTCGATGTTGGCGGCAAGCACCTGGGTGTCGGAGGTGTTTCCCGGATCGCCGCGCGTGATGGCGCTGGCACGCTCAAGCACGGCCTCAACGAACGGTGTATCAAAGTCATCAGACGTAAGCGCGGCCACCCAGTCGCCGACAGTTGGCAGATCCGCCGCAGAGCTGGCGGACTTCAAAGAGACGGGCCGAGAACCTCGCGCGCACGACACCTGCGGGCGTCGCGATCAGCGCACTGCCGCGGTCGCTGCGGATCATGCGAGCGGGCGTCAGATCCTGCGCAACGTAGGGTTTGAAGAGCGCCTGCCAGCGTGGGGAATAGCCGAGTTCTCGCAGTGCTGAGCTGTCTGGCAACGGGAATCCTCCTGCCTCGAGTGGCTGGTGTTGCCACGCCGAACATCATGCTTGATCTGGAGCGCGTCTACGAGCTGGCGCCTCCGCCGGCGCAGCGCTACCTGCGCGCCGAGGTCGAATTCGTAGTCGGGAGGCTACGACCGACGTCGTCCTCGACCTCGGCTGTGGCTACGGCCGCACGCTGCCCGACCTTGCGCGCAGGTCAGCGTGCCCAGCAGCGGAAACAGTGTGTTTTGGCGTCGCACGAGCGGCCGCCACCGACGCCTGACAGCATCGCCCCACGCCGTCGTTGCCCGAACAAGCCCCATGATACGGCGCAGCTCCAGACGCTGGACGGCTCGGTGAAAGGAGCCTGATCGACGTCCGATCGCCCGCCAGGCAGAGCGTGGCCTCAGAAACGCTTGCCAGAATGCCTACACCCGCCTCGCTCTACGCCGGCACCTCCCTGGTGAGCTTGTTCGGGAACCGGGACGGCCCGAGCGGTCGCATCCACGTTTTACTAGCACTGCCGCCCGTACCGTGGCAGGGCAGTCCAGGGCAACTGCGTCACACACCATCGATCTTCGGCTCGCCGCTGCGCACCACCGATCTTCACAGCCGCGTGCTACACTCCGTCCGCCACCAGCGGCCGTCATCTGCCTCTCAAAGGAGAAGGGCATGAGCATCGCGTCGATCGTCTCAGCAGTCGAAGGGCGGCCCTCTTGGTAGCCATCGCCAGCGGCAGCGTCGCAGCCCTGATCATCGTTGCCGTGGTCGTGATCGTTTTCATCGTGCTACTGCTCATGGGCATCCGCGTCATCCGTCCCACGCATCGCGGCCTCGTGGAGCGGCTGGGCAAGTACAACCGCTACTGCGATCCAGGCCTGCACATCATCGTGCCGGTCATTGAGCGCCTGTTCCAGGTCGATGTGCGCGAGGCACTCGTGGAGGCGCAGCCCCAGGAGATCATCACCAACGACAACCTCAACGCCCAGGTCGACGCGCAGGTGTACCTCAAGGTCAAGGCCGACGAAGAGAACGTCAAGGCGAGCCAGTACAACGTTACTAACTACGAAGACCAGGTCGTCAACCTGGCGCGCACCACGCTGCGCAACATCATCGGCACGCTCTCGCTCAAGTCGGCCAACTCGGAGCGCGGCAAGATCAACGACGCGCTACGCACGACCCTCAAAGTGGAGACGGCGAGCTGGGGCATCGAGATCCTGCGCACGGAGCTCAAGGAGATCGACCCGCCGCGCGATGTTCAGGAGACGATGAACAAGGTCGTGAAGGCGGAGAACGAGAAGGTCGCCGCCGTCGACTTCGCCACCGCGACCGAGACGCAGGCCGACGGTCAGCGCCGCGCCGAGATCAAGAAGGCCGAGGGCATCAAGCAGGCCAAGATCCTCGCCGCCGAGGGCGAGGCCCAGGCCATCCAGCTGGTCAACGAGGCGGCCGAGAAGTACTTCGTCGGCAACGCCCAGATCCTGCGCAAGCTCGAGACGGTCGAGAAGGCCTTCTGGCAGAACGCCAAGATCGTGGTGCCCGCCGACGGCCAGCTCGTGAACGTGATCGGCGACCTGGCCGGCGTGACGCCGGTGCCTATCAAGCCGCCAGTGCCGAAGCCAGGGCAGGGATAACCGAGCAACCGCGACCAAGGGCGACTGCCCGCGACCACCAGGGGCAGGGCCCACGAAACGGTCCTAGTCGAGCAGCTCGAACTCCTCCCACTCCGACTCGGGCAGGGTCACAACGCGGCGCGGCGAGCCACACATCGCCCGGAGGTTCACCGTCACCGAGGCTTGCACCTCGTCGGCATGGCCCTGTACGACGCGCCCCTCCAGGCCTTGGTAGCGCACGCGCCGTCCGAGCAGATCCTCAAGCTTCACATGTCCTCCATGTGAGAGCCCGGGCGGGGGCTGTACCACTCCCTGGCTGCAGGCGTACCAGTGAGCGGGCTGCTCCGTGGCCTAGCAGCGCCGAGCAGCAGCCAGAAGCGGTAGCGGCAGGGGGTATGCACTCGCCCGCCCGGCGCGTTAGCGGGAGCGGACGAAGTCCTCGATGTCCTCTAGCCTGTAGAGCTTGCGGCGGTCAGCGCCCGGCGACGGCACGGGAACGATGCAGCTGGCCGCCACCCAGCGCCGGAAGATCGCGCGGCTGACTCGGCACTCGATCGCGGCCGCCTCTTCGGAGAGAAGTGCAGTCTCGTGGTCAGGGATCATTGGCTTGGGCAACAGGGAACCTCCTATAACGTGGCGCTAGATGGCCACGCGTTTCACTCATGGGGATGGAACGCGCGCGCTTCGAGCGCGTGAGCGACTAACCGTACTCCTGATCACCCTCGATGACCACCCAGCCGTACTGGCCTTGGCGCACGCTTCGAGTCAGCCTTGGAGGGTGAGAAGAGCTCACCACTCAGCGTGCGGGGCGACACGTACCGCCGAGGTACGCAAGCGCAAGTGTAGGCCTGCAATCTGCGCCTCCAGTTGGGAGGCGGTCGGGTTAGACCAGCCGCGTGCGGAGCGCGAGGCGTTCTATCTGCGCATCGCCGGACCTGGAGACCACTGCCACAAGGGAGTCGGTCTCGGCATCCTCTTGACCCGTGGCAGCCTGACGAGCGCTGGCCTCGCGCTCAACGGCGCGGCGCGGGCGGGCGGTGCGGGCTCGCCCAGTGTGGGCACCCGGGCACTAGGCTGGGCGTCGTCGCCCCCACCCAGGGCGAGGCAGGACCGAGGCGCAAGGAGGCCCTGGTGCGGCACTGATGCGCACAGGTTATGAAGACGTGTCCCGCAGCCGGAGGCGCCCCTGTGCAGGCCCTCTTCCCAGGCCTCCGGCACGATGCCGACCACTGCGGCCGTTGAAGGAACTGCACACTCCCTCTGGCCGTTGAGGCAAGGAACGACTCGCACGCTCGCCGGATCAGGATGAACGGGTCGGATCACGCCGGCTCCATGCCCGGGACGAAGGTCTACGAGGAGCTACTCGCGCCGGCAGCACCCTCAAGCACTGACGGCCCGTCCCGCGAGTGCCAGCTCCAGGAAGCGCCGCGCCGCCGGTGCGAGGACGCCCAGCCGGTGGGCGAGCGCCACTCGACGGCTGATCGCCGGCCACGGAGCAGCAACTACTGCGCCAAGCCGGGCTGCCTCCCGAGCCAACGGCTCGGGAACGAGCGCCGCGCCCGCGCCAGCGAGGACGAGCGGCAGGATCGCTTCGCGCTGCGCCGCCACGACGACGATCCGCGGCGTCAGGCTCACGGTCGCGAAGGCGTCGTCGAGCAGCCGCCGGCTCGAGGTCCCTGGGGGAGCGGCGATGAACGGCACGCGCTCCAGCTCTCGGACGCGCAGGTACGCCCGCGGTTGCACCGTGCCCGGCGGCAGGATCACGACGAGACGCTGGCTCCCCAGCTCGTGCGCCGTCAGCGCGTCGGGCAGCGGCCCGCTTTCAAGGAGCCCGATCTCGCACTGGCCTTGTTGCAGCAGAACCACTAGGTCGGCGGTGTCCTCCGGCGCGACGAGATCGACGAGGACGCCGGGATGTGCGGCGCGAAAGCGGCCGACGAGGTCGGCCAGAGGGTCGGCTGCCAGCGTCGGCAGCGAGCCCAAGGCGAGCGAGCCGCTCACGAGCCCGGCCACCGACGAGACCTCCGCCCTGGCCGTCTCGAGGTCACGCAGCACCTGCCGTGCTGGGCCGACGAGGGCTTCCCCTGCGGCGGTCAGACGCACGCCCCTTCCAAGGCGGTAGAGGAGCGCGACACCGAGCTCCTCCTCGAGCTCTTTCACGGCCAGCGAGAGCGCCGGTTGGGAGACAAAGATGGCCTTCGCGGCACTGGTGAAGCCGCCATGATCGACGACCGCGAGCAGATACGAAAGATGGCGGATATCCATTGAAGAATCATATACCTCCTAGCAATAACCGGTATTCGACTCATGGCATGAGAAGCCCGACGATTAACCCGTTGGCAAGCGCCAGGGAAGACCCAAGGACGGATGACTCGTGGCTCACGTGCGGGTGGCAGATCAGGGTTCGCAGCATGGTTGGCGACGGCTGCTCGTCGAGCCCCGTCGCCCCCGCGGCGTGGCCACGCATCGCTATGCCCCCTGGTTTGTCATCGCCACGGTCTGCATCGGCGCCTTCATGGGGCAGCTCGACGCCAGCATTGTCACCATGGCGTTGCCGACGTTGCAACACGTCTTCCACGCCAGCGTCGGGGCGGTGACCTGGATCGGCCTCAGCTACCTGCTGGTGCTCGTGGCGATGGTCACCGCGGTGGGCCGGTTCGCCGACATGGTGGGGCGCAAGCTGCTCTACACCTACGGCTTCGCCGTCTTCATCATCGGCTCGGCACTCTGCGGCCTCGCACCGAGCCTCCTTGCCCTGGACGGCTTCCGCGCCTTCCAGGCCGTGGGGGCGGCAATGCTGCAAGCCAACAGCGTCGCCATCATCTACTTGGCCATGCCGAAGAAGTCACTCGGTCGCAGCATCGGCATTCAGGGCGCCGCCCAGGCACTCGGTCTAGCCCTGGGGCCGGCGGTCGGTGGCCTGCTGCTGGCCGCCGGAGGATGGCGACTCATCTTCCTCGTGAATGTGCCCGCTGGCTTCATCGGCCTCCTCGCCGGCTGGCTCTTCATCCCGCGCAGCCGCCACCTCGTCGGCCGCGTGCGCTTCGACTGGGCCGGCCTCGCCCTCTTCGTCCCGGCGGTAGTCGGCCTCATGATCGCAGTGTCCTTCGGAAACCACCTCGGCTGGTCAAACCCGGCCGTCATCGGCGCGCTCGCGGCGGGCGCCCTTCTGGGCACCGGCTTCCTCGCCCGGGAGCGCCGCAGCACGCGGCCCATGCTCGACCTTGACCTGTTTCGCCGCACCGCGTTCGCAACCGGCGTGGCCAGCGGGCTGCTCTCCTACCTCGTGATGTTCGGCGTGCTCTTCGTCTCCCCGTTCTATCTGGAGCGAGCGCTGCACATCGGCGCGGGACGAGCGGGGCTGGAGCTCACGGCCATGCCCCTCTTCCTCGGCCTTACCGCGCCCTTCGCTGGACGCCTCGCCGACCGCTTCGGCGCGCGGCCGCTCACGGCCAGCGGCATGCTCATCGTCGCTGCTACCCTGAGCGCTGTGGCGGTGTCGCGACCCCAGCAGGCCATGCTCGTCGTCGCCTTGGCACTCGTTGGCGTCGGACTTGGGCTCTTCACCCCAGCCAACAACGCGGCGATCATGGCGTCAGTGCCCAAACAGCAGTCCGGCGTCGCTTCCGGCGTGCTCAACATGACGCGCGGCATGGGTACCGCCCTCGGGCTGGCGCTCACCGGGCTGGTCTATGACCTCGCCAGCTCACCCGCCGATGGACTGCGCTTCGCGATGGTCTTTCTGGCTACACTCTCGCTAGTCGCGGTGGTCGTGAGCATGTCGGCCCGGCATCCCGCGCAGACGCGGTCTATCGGTGAGTCCACCTGCGACGTGTGTTGAGCTTGCGACGGAAGAGCAATCGTGGAGCCTTCTGCGCGGCCGTGTACCCTGAAGCGTCGGACCCACGTCCGCGTGGCACATCCTGAGCCGCTTCCATGCGCTCCAGCCAAGACATAACGGACGAGCCAGTTCGTCGCGCTTAATGTCACGCGCATCGTCGCAACGACTCCTGCTCGCTCGCTAGCGCCGCGAGCTCACAACCGAGGGGCGGCACCTTTCCCAGGTGCCGCCCCCCCACGAGACATTTGACCGCCGTTTCTTCAGACGCCTTGCCCGATTCCGCGGAATGAGCACAGGTCACCCCATTCTGTCCGACGCGAGAATCCGCCGCACATCTGCACCCAGCCGACGCGCTGCCGATCTCGCGGGCCAGCCGTAGCCCGAGCAGGGCCACGGACGTATGAGCGCGCCATGCCGTCCCGCCAGAAGACGGCCAGGAGGCGAGGCGCTGGCCTGGTAACTGCGCCCGGCATCGTTGACGCCAGGACGTTTACGACGCAGGCAGCAAAGGGTGCTAGTCTGGCCCTCTCGGCACCGCGACGTGATCTCCGGACAGGGGGCGCCTCAGTGAGTCCAGACGATCTTCGCATGACCATTGCCTTCGGTCGTGAACGTCGGAATACCGAGTTCAAGGGGCCCGGGAGAAGGACGGACAAGGCGTTTCTCGCGAAGGTCGTTCGGGCCGTGCTTGGGCTCGCCAACACGCCTGATGGCGGTGTGGTCGTCATCGGCGTCGCGGACGACGGCAGCAGACTGACGCCACGCGGCCTGAGCAAGACAGAGGCCGCCACCTGGGGTTACGACGACCTGCACGCCAGTCTCGCGAACTACGCCGATCCCTTCGTGGAGTGCGAGGTCGCGCCGGTCAAGCTCGAGGACAACACCTTCGTCGTGATCGAGGTACGCGCGTTCAGCGAATTCCCCGTGCTCTGCAAGAAGGACTTCGCGGACACGCTCCGCAAGGGGGCGCTGTACGTGCGACGGCGCGGCAAGATCGAGACAGTGGAAGTCCCCTCACACGTAGAGATGCGGGAGGTCATCGAGCGTGCCGCGGAGATACGTGCGCGGGCCATCCTGGCTAGCGCGGCTCGCGTCGGCCTCACGGGAGAGCAGCCACATCTGCCGTCGGCCGCAGAGCACTTCGCAGCTGAGGCGCAAGACCTCTTGTGACGACGACGGACGACATCGTCGCCAAGATCAGGTCCCGAGGCCATTGGACCGTGCGCGTGTACCCCGATACCTACGACGCCGAGCGCATCGGCAGACTGAGCGCACTCGAGAGGGCAGTGAGTGACGCCTCCGTCGCCCTGCGCGGCTGGAGCTTCCCTCACTTCGATTCCGGGCATCCCCCCCTGCGCTCCGCGACCTACGTCGAGCAGCCGACCGAGTGGCAGCACGCGCTCGAACTCTGGCGTGCCTACAAGAGCGGCCAGTTCGTCTCCCTTGCCGGGTTCATGGAAGACTGGCGCGACCAGTCAAGCTTCTGGCCGGCAGATGCAGACTGGGAGCCGGGAGCGTCGCTCGACGTCGAGAGCACCATCTTCCGCTTCGTCGAGGTCTACGAGTTCGCCGCCCGTTGGTCGCGGGCGCTGGGCCTCGAAGGCCCGATCGTCATCGGACTCTCGCTGCGCGGACTCAAGGATCGATTCCTCTCCCTGAGCCCAACCCGCCGGCCTCTTCTCCCCACCCGCCTGTGTGCTGCTGCAGAGTGGTCGCAGTCCGAGTCATGCGACTCTGCCGAGCTCCTCACCGAGACTCGCGAATTGGCCATTGCCCCGGCGCTGGGCCTCTTCGAGCTCTTCGGCTGGGATGCTTCCCCCGAGATCGTGCACGAGATTCAAGCGGAGCTCCGCGGCTGAAACCTCGACGGTCGCGGTGCCCTGAGCGACCGCAGGTCCCGTGCACCGCTTCTCGGTGTGGATGGCGATCTCGGAGGCGATGGCATCGGCGCGCTTGGCGGCGATCAGCAGGGCCGCGGCCTGCACGCCGGCCAGCATGGAGAGAAACAGGTTGAGCAGGATGTACGGGTACGAGTCGAAGGCGTGGTGATGAAGCACGCGTTGCAGCACGAGGGTGTTCACCACGGCCCAGATGATCATCACCGTGAAGAAGCCGAACACGAAGGGCCAGGAGCCCATCACGCCGCGCATGCGGTCGGCGGCCCGCTCGCCGCGGGTCAGCTGATCGCCGGAGCGCACCCCGGGGTGCTTGTGCCAGTGGGTTTGCCAGCCAGAGTTCGCCACATTGGCTATCGTCGTGCACCGGGGCTTCTGCGATCAAGCGGGACTGGCCCCGGCCAAGCGCCTGGCGACGCTACACGAGATGCGTGACGGCGAGGCACTCGTAGATCACGACGCTCCCGTAGACTCCCAGGGCAAAGAGCGCCGCCAGAAGTGACAGGCGATAGCGCCGCAAGCGCCAGACGAGCACGGACGCGCCAGCGACGACGACAAGCTTCATGAGCGTCGCCTGTCCGGGACTGGCAGCGAGTAAGTACGCCATGAGCGGGTTGCCCTCAGTGCCGCCAAGGCGCAGCACGTGCAGCGTGAACACAAGGTCGAACAGGCTGAGAAGGTTGGCCACGATGAGCACCACGAGCAGGGCGACGGCGTGGGTACGAAGGTAGACGAGGAGCTTGTCAAGGGCTGCCGCCGGCGACGGTCCCTGCCGCCGGCGCCGCTCGAAGCCGGACCGCCGCTCGCGCAGCACGAAGCGTCGGCCCCGACGCCGTTCACTGGCGATCCTTCCGACGAGATTGGCTGACTCCACGCGCATCGCTCCTACACTCGACAGCGGTGTCGATTACGTTTCTCCCCAGGCGGGTCTCCACGCCAACCGTCACGACGGTCTGGCTGCCGCCCGCAAGCGCAATAGCCGTCGCGCGAGGTCACGTTGCGAGCGCGGGGCACGTCAGCGTAGCGCTGGCGCGTGGCGCAGCTCGCGGCCTAGCTCGATGTGGTCGCGCCCGCGCCGCGCCCGGACGTGGAGGTGGCTGTTTCTCTCGCCGAAGCGGCGCACCATGAGATACCGAGGAGCGTGAAGACGCCCATAGCCACCGTCACAATGAGCGGTACCCAAACATGCCAACGCTGTGCGCGCCGGATCTCGCGGTCATGCATTTCAACAGCGAGTCGCAGTAGCTCTGACGCGTACTCGGCGGGAATCGGTCCACGCTGGCCCGAGTCATCTCTGGATGCGACATGCCTGGCGACCAGCGAGACGCGGTGCTCACCGGTCGAGGCAACGCGGAAGAACTCGGGGTGCGCGTTTGCCAAGTCCGCCCACGTCTCTGCTGAGCAAGGCGGACCCTGCAGCTCAGAGCGGAGCGCGCCGCGGATCTGACGAATCATGAGCCGGTAGCTAACGGCGCCCCCATCCGGGTAAGACGCTGCCACCGGCGCCAGGTGGCGGCCATACAGTCAGTCCATGTCCCCCGTTCATGTGCCCGGTCAGAAAACGCTGCTCACGGCCTCGGCGCCGCGGACTTGCCGACGAGCCCAGGCCGCGACAGGGCTTGCGATCGTGGATGAGGACGCTCTGTGGCCCAGCGCGCTCGTCCGAGACAACGAGGTGCTCGGATACTACGAGGCCGGGTAGGCAAGCCTAGCAGCGGGTCTGGGCGAGCGGCTAGCCGCCTCGACGCGCCTCGAGGCAGAGGTCGCAGTAGCAGCCCGCGGCGTGCCGCCAGCCCTCCTGCGGAACGGCGGCCTCCGCTTCCAGGCGTCGCCAAGCATGGCCCCCGGACGGGCTGAACCAGAGGACCCCGTCGGGTTCCAAGCGGTACTCGCCCTCGGCACCCGCCCAGAAGGCGGGCCGTGCGGCGGCGCGCACCTGCGTCCAGGAGAACGCTCCCATCGCTACCTCCGTCCACCGCCAGGCCTTGCTGCAGGGTGCGCCCAGCTACGCCGCGGGCGTCCACTCGCCGTCCCTGTCCGTGATCGTGGTATGCGATTGTTGCGTTGCCATTAAGGCGTGCGGCACGCAAAGCGTGCCACGTCACGGCGCCAGAGGTTCCGCCCCGGCGGCGGCGGGCATGCCCTCGTAGCTCACGACCCGCTCCGGCAGGGCGCCGAAGAGGAAGCTGTTGTTCATGTGGTCGCGCTCGTCGAGCCCCACGCGCCGGAAGACGTCCGCCCACGAGCGAAACGAGCCATAGCCCTCCACCACGGCGCTCGTGACCGGCTGCTCCTCCCATTCAGGGTGGTCCGCGACGAGCTCTGCGTAGGTGTGCTCGGCGTGGTCCTCGAACTCGGCGTTCAGCACGAACGCCCGGCGCATGGCCGACCGTGCCATGGCCCAGCTGAGCACGGCGTAAGGGGCGATCATCAGGGCGGGCAACGGCGGCGCCAGATACCACGGTTCCTCGAGGCCCTCCGCACGCATCTTCTCCTCGATCGCGAGCAGGTGCCAGTGCTCGTTGTCCTGCGCTTCCTTTCCCCAGCGCATGATGGCAGCGGCTTCGCGCCCAAGCCCTCCGTCTCTCTGAGGGCGCGTCAGGCGCCCGCGCTCGCGTCGCTCCCAGGCCCGATAGGGGACCGGGGCGAGGGCCTCGACGAGCTTCGCCTTGGCGAGGGTCGTCTTGCTGCCCGTGAGCAGGTCCATGCTGGCGAAGAAGGCGCGCGCCACCGCCGAGTAGGGGTAGCGTGGCCGTGCCCGCGACGCCTGCTGTTCTCTCGTGAGATCGACCCTCGACTGGTCCACGCCTGGCCTCCTCGCCGATCACCGCTGGCGCCCCCGCGCGAGCCACGCCCCGCCCGAGAGCCGACGAGCTGACGCTGCCCAGGTGCCGGCGCGAAGTAACCGTTGCTTCCGCCGCCGTGTGTTGCCGAAGTGCACAGGCTGGTCGCAAGCCTCCGGGTGTTTACCGGGGCGCCTGCGGGTGAACCCGCCCGGCTCGCGAGGCGAGCACAAGCCTCGCCTTCCTCGCCTCCTTGGAGCCTGCCCATGCACAAGAAGGCAGTGCACTGTCAAGGTTCTTGGAGAGTTGGCCCCTGAATTAGGTGTGGATCTTCGCGGCGCAAACGCGGTGACAGTCGCTGCCCCAGCGTCTCGTGCGGCAACGCCCACACTGACCATCGCTCGGGCGATGGACCCCATCCCCACCTTCGCGTGCTCACGTGGCAGCAGATCGTGTGACTTTCGCAGGCCTGCTATGCCGTACGCGCGCGCACCAAATCGTGTGACTTTGGCAGGTTTGCATAGGTTCTCTGGGCCTGCAAGACTGCCCCCGTCGCGACACAATACCCGGCTCGGTATGGCAGACCAGGCGGGAAGCAAGCCGCGAGTTGCAGGCCCCGTGCCTGTCATCGCGACACCACCCTATGGAGCCGCGTGCCACGCAGGCTAGCAGTGCCGTGCCGTGTTCCAGGACGGGAGACCCTGAAGGGTCGGCCACGTCCTCCCATCGGAATAGGAAGGCCTCTTTATGAGACGCACGCTCCTACCACCGAAGGCCCCAGGCTCCATCCGCGTATACCTCTGCGCTTGCCGGACGTGCTGATCCGTCTACACATCGGCCGCTCCGGCCACCTTCCGCTCTGACCAACCCTGCGCTTGCCGGATCCGTCGTTTGGCACGGAGCGGCAGCCGCATGCCAGCTCGACTGAAGGGAGCTCACGATGCACCGCCTATCACGCTATGCCTCAGACGCCCGGTCGGCACTGCGGCGCAAGCGACGGCCCTGGTTGCCGCCCGCCGTGCTCGCTGCCGCGGGCACGCTTGCCGCGCTCATTCTCTTGACGTTCGCCAGCACGCCGAGCGCACATGCCTGGGACTGGCGCTGGGGCCACACCCCAACCCCCACGCCGACGGTGACGCCCAGTCCCAGTCCCAGCGTCACGCCAACGCCGAGCCCCAGTCCTAGCAGCACAGCAACGCCCACGCCCAGCCCATCGCCCACCGTCACGCCCACGCCCACGCCGACGCCCACGCCCACCGTCACGCCCACGCCCACGCCGACGCCCACGCCCACCGTCACGCCAATGCCGACACCTGCCGTCACGCCAATGCCGACACCTACGCCTACCGTCACGCCACCGTCCGGCGACGTCCTCAACGTCAAAGACTACGGCGCCAAGGGCGACGGCCTGAGCAACGACTACGCCGCCCTCGGCAAGGCTTTCGCTGCGGCCGCGACTACCGGGACCACCGTCTACCTCCCGGCCGGCACCTACCTGGTGAACTCGCGGCTCACCGTGCCGGCCAACGTCAGCATCACCGGTGATGGCTCCGGCTCGTGGCTCGACGGACCCGTGAGCGTCGGCGGCAACTCGACCTGGAGCAACCTGCGTATCGGCGCCGTGGGCCATGCCGTCTATCTCGGCGGCGTCAGCGGAGTAACCTTCAACGGCGTGCGCTTCACGGGCGGCGGCGGCGCCTACGAAGCCTCCTACCCTATCTACGACTGCCATGTGTTCACGGTGCGCGCCAGCTCGAACGTCTCGTTCACCAACTGCACCTTCGACGGGAACCCCGGCGTCGAGAACAGCGCCCACAGCCTGCACTTCGATGTCGGCTTCGTCTATGCGGGGTCGCACGACATCTCGTTCTCCGGCTGTGCGTTCGGCGCCTCCCCGCGCTTCGGCGTCGAGATGTGGGATGACTCGAACCCCGGCGGCTACAACATCAGTTACTCGGGCTGTACCTTCGCTCATACGAGTGACGCCACGCTCGACTTCTCTTCCTACTACGGCGACGACTGTAGCGTGACCAACTGCACCTTCGCCGGCGAAGGCGATGCGAGCACCGTGTGGCCCGACACGATCACCGTTGAGGGCGGTCAGACGACCGTGACAGTCAGCGGCAACACCTTCGCGCGGGGCCGTGGCCCGGCCGTCAACATCCTGCAGAGCGCCAGCCTTGGGCGTGGCGGGACCGGCTGCTTCATCACCGGCAACGTCATCGACTGCACCGTCGACAACGGCACCACGAGCTCTGGCTCTGAGCCCTACGCCAAGATCGAGGTCCAGGCCGGCGCCTCGGGCAACACGGTCACTGGGAACACGATCATCCCGGCTGGCACGAGCGGCTACGCCGTCGACCTCTTCGGCTCGAACAACACCGTCACCGGCAACACGCTCCACGCCGGCGACTCCGGTTACATCGCGTCTTCGGGCGCCGCCAACACGACGAGCCCGAACACGCTGAAATGAGCGGGGCATCGTCACAAGAGGGCTGGTCTGGGAGTACATAGCGAGGTTCGCCAAGTCGGCCTTGCTGCGAGGCGTCAACACTGACCCGACTGCGACGTGGCGTGACAACAAGGGCAGCTACCACGGCGCTCGACGGACCTGACACTCGCGGGGCATCGGGCGCATGCGCCGGGTCTTCGCTGGCCCATCGTCAAGGTTGTCACGCAGAGCCCGCGATTGCGTCTAGAATGGTTTGGCAAGATGCACCGAACAGGGGGGGCCGTGGGCCGTAGAGGGCATTCATGAGACCGGCAGCTCGCCGCTCGTGTCCCCATCGTCGTGCCTGCCTACAACTACGTGGCCTTCGGGACCAGGGCGCTGGACAGCACGCTCAACAGTGGGCTCGAGCCCCTCGGGCTGCCCGCCTGCGACGACACTCGAGTGACGGCACGCTCGATATCGTCCAGGCCTGGGGACGTCAGCACGGAGATCGATTCAGCTGCTTCGCCTTGATACGGCACCACGTCAACACGGGCACCGGCTGCGCGTTGAACGAGCTCATCGCCGAGTCGCGTGGCGAGGTCATCCATGGGCTGGCGAGCGACGACTTCTACCTGCCCGGCGTTCTGTGGAGGTGTCTTGTGTGCAACGTTGCCGTACAGGTGTCCGGTGATGTGTGTGATTGCCCATGAGTGCGCCACTTTGGCGGATCGCCGTCGCTGCCGGACCGTGGTGCGAAGGCTTCGTGCGCGCGCTGGAACGCCGGCCGGGCTCTGGGACGCGCTTTCAGTTCGAGGTCGTCGATCTCTGTAGGCACGACTGGGTCGCCCAGGTGACTCCATGCGATCTCCTCCTTTGGCAGTGGGGCGTGCTGGGGCCGGAATTCACAGGGTACCTGAAGGAGAAGGCCTACTTTGCCGAGCGCTACCTTGGGAAGTTGCTGGTGCCCAGCTTCGACACCGTGTGGCACTACGACAGCAAGATCGCCCAGAGCTACCTGTTCGAGCTGTTCGGCGTCCCGGTCCCCAGGACCGTCGCGACCTTCTCCGGCGATGACGCGCTGGCAGAGTTGAAGTCGTTCTCGTTCCCTGTGGTCACCAAGACGGCCCATGGCGCGTCCAGTGAGGGGGTCTCGCTGCTCGCTGATCGGCGAGCAGCGCAGCGGCGTGTGCGTCAGATCTTCTGGTTCGAATCTTGGGAGCGCCACAAGCGACGCTTTGACTCACGTCTGGCTCAAGTCGTCACCGGGCTGCCGCACGGATGGTTCTGGCGCAAGGCCCGTCAGCGTCTGCACCACTGGCGCCCGTGGGGCGCCATGTACTGGCAGCAGTTCGTGCCTGGCAACAGCGCCGATGTGCGGATCTTCGTTGTCGGCGACAGCTATGCGGTGGCGGCTTGGCGCAAGAACCGTCCAAACGATTTCCGGGCGAGCGGAAGCGGCGTGACAGACTACGAGTCCCAGGTGCCTCCGGGACCGATTCGCTACTGTATGGCCCTCAGCCGTCGCTTCGATTTCGACTGCATGGCCTACGACGTTCTCTTTCGGCCTGACGACTTCGTGATCACGGAGATCTCGTACACAACCGAAGTGGAGCACTTGTACGACGCTCCGCATCACTTCGAGCTGGCGCAAGATGGCGAGTTGCACCGCCGGGAAGGCCACACATGGCCTCAGGAACCGTTGGTGGAGTGGGCGTTGCGGCGGCTCGAAGCGCGTGCCGAACCTCTCATCGTTCCTCGTAGCGGCTCCGAGGAGATGTGAAGCTACAGTGACCGCTTAGCGCCCTCAGACGTCTCTTCAGCACTCACACCATGATACGGCAACTGGCACGCCCTACGGCTCGGGTGCCCCTGACAAGGGGCCGCCTACTTCACCTTGAACGCACGCCACGTCGTGCTGGCGCCCATGTGATTGGCCGTCTTGGCGAGGGTGACGCGCAGACGGTAGGAGCCCTTCTTGGCGGGCTTGTACGACCAGTTGTTGGAGCCGCCTGAGCGGATCGTGCACAACACCGTCTTGGCCGCGGTCCAGCGGTGAGCCCGGCGCTGCACCTGCAGCTTGACCTTGCTACCGGCAAGCACCGCGGGTGTCACGACACCCCTAACCTTGACACGCCTGCCCAACCGCAGGGCGCCCCGCGACAGGCCACTCAGCTTCAGCGTCACCTTGGGCGTCACGACAACGTAGCGATAGACGCCCGCCCCCACCAGCCTGCTGAGGGTGGCAAGGGCCCGCCGGGGGCCTTGCGCGGACGCACCACTGGTGGTTGCCGTCGCCGTGCCGCCGTTGGTCGCCGCATAGAGGATCGTATGACCGTCGGCGTCACCGTAGCCCAGCGCCGTGGTTTGCAGCTGTCCGAAGATCCCCGCCGACGACGCCCAGGTGTCGCCGCCATCGCTGGAGAAGAACAGCCCCTGCGGCGAGGCGAAGTACAGACGGGTTGAATCGTTGTCCGCGAACATGAGAGTGGTGCCGCCGCTGGGCAAACGCCCCGCCTTCTGCCAGGTTGCGCCGCCATCGAGCGATCGGTAGGGACACGGCGAGGCCCCGACGAGAAGCATGTGCTGCGGATGAGTGGCTATGCTGATGCTCCCGGCGTTCGCCATGTCCGGTTGCTTCAGGTCATCGATGCGCTTCCAGCTCGTGCCGCTGTCGGTGCTCTTGTAAACGCCGGTGCCCTTGGTGGCAAGGTAGACGGTGCCGCTCGTCTCGGGATCGAAGACGATGGCGTTGATCCAGTTCACACTCTGTGGCAGGGCGACGGCCTGCCAGGAGGCTCCGTAGTTAGCGCTGCTGTACAGCCAGCCTGAGCCCACGCCGTAGCTGCCGCCGCCGAAGCTGGCCAGCAGATGGCCGGCCTGGAAGGGGTCCGCCGCCATGGTCACGAAGAGGCCCGGCAGGGGAGACGGGAGTCCGCTCCAGCCCCCGGGAGTCCAGCTGTCGCCCCCATCGGTGCTTGCGTAGAAGCCGGAGTCGCCCGCCATGTAGATACGCTGCGAGTTAAGGGGGTCGGCGAGGACCTGGCGCACGTTCCAGGCTCCGGAGATCGGCAGGTAGGTCCAGGTCGTGGTGCCGTCATCGCTGCGGTAGATCCCCTGCGGGCCGTTGAACGTCGTATAGACCCGCAGCGGATCGCTCTGCGAGACGGCCAACGAGGTGCAGCTCAGGCCCGTCAGTCCGTCGACCTTGTTCTGCCAGGTCAGACCGCCATCGCTGGTCTTCTGCACGCCGACCGCGTCGTTTTCGATGTAGCAGACGCTGGCATTGGTGGGGTCGAACATGACCCAGCCGTAGCCATACCAGGGCGAGGGGCCAAACGGGTCCCAGCTCGTGCCGCCAGTGGAGGAGGAGAAGCGTGGGACGTAGGCCGAGCTGGCACCCGTAAACGCAAGACACGCAGATCCGCCGCCAGGCAACGGCGACACGTCCTGCCAGGCCGTGAGGTCGCTAGCGGCACTCTTGAAGATCCCGCCGCTTGCGGCGAAGGAGTCGATCCACACTTCGGAGCCGCCGGGATTGTAGGTGATCGATCCCCCGAGCCCGAGGCTGCTCGGGCTCAGGCCCGTCGTTGCGAGCGGCGTCCAGGTGACGCCCCAGTCCGTGGATTGATAGACCTTCATGTCCGAGGTCACGAGCACCAGGTGCGCGTGGTCGTTGGGGTCAAAGGCGATGTCCTGCACGGAGACGCCGGCAAGACTCGGCACGATCGTCCAGGTCGTCCCGCCCTCAGTGGATCTGATCAGTCCCAGAGCGCCGCTGCCCGGGTTGCCGTAGCTTGCATACGAACTGACGAAGAGCGCCTGCGGGTGGCTCGCGTCCTCGTAGGGCGAGACGAACACCTGCGGGGATTGCAGGTCGCGGCCGTCCGGCCATTTGTTGTCCTTCAAGGTGGTCCAGGTGGTCCCGTCGTCGATCGAGCGCATCAGCCCGGAGGGGGTAAAGGCGTAGAGCCAATCGGGATGGAGTGGATCGACCGCGACCTTGTTGTTGTTGGCCCAAACCTTGTCGCTGACAAAGCTCCAGTGCTCGCCCGCGTCGCTGCTGCGAAAGAGGCCGATGACGCCATAGGCCGTGGCGTAGAGCGTGCTCGGGTCACCGGGTTTCATGAGGAGCTGCTGCACTTCTCCGCCAAAGAGCTCGCCGGCATTCCACTGGCCGATGCCCTGGGTGACGGTGAAGGCGTTCGTGAGGCTGGCCGTGCCGCCGTCAGGGTTCCTGACGGTGAGCGTGTAGAGGCCCCGGTCTGTCCCCCAGGGGATGGTGGCGGTCAGCGTGGAGCTGTCGACGAAGGCCACGTTCGTCAACGTGGTGCTGCCCAGGGTGACCGTCGGCGGGATCGTGCCGGTCGGGTCGCTGGCGAAGCCGGCGCCGGTGATTGTGACGGGGGTGTCGATGTCGTTGGCCGCCACAGAGGGGTCGATGGCGCTCACGGCGGGCGTGGAGACGGCGGCCAGCGTGACCAAGGCAGGGGCGGCCAGACCGGGGCCGGGGGCCACCGCCGTCGCGGGGCGCGCCAGCGTCGGCAGGTGGGCGCTGGCCGCTGCGCTTAGCGCGAAGGTGGCGACGGCGATGAGCGCGAGGGACAGGAGGAACTTCTTCATCGGGCAACCCTCCGCGATGTACTGACGCCTCGTCGCCGTCGGCGGCGGGCTGGGACCGCCCCGTGCGGGCCTCGCGGAGAGTCTATAGCCGCGCACCGCGATGGCAATGGCACAGCTCGCTGGGCAGCAGGCGGTGGGCTATTCGATGGATGGAGGACCTTTGGGACGCATCATCCGTGACCAGGTCATTGCTTCTACGGCCCTGGACGCGCACGGTGAGCATCTGGATGAGCAGACCATTGGTCGTCTATTCGAGCAGGTAGGTCCAGACATGGCCTTGGGTCTTCAGCACGACATGTCTCGCGGACCGGCGGTCAGACTCCTCGATAAGCATCTGGTTCGTCCGGACAGCGGGGATCTGGCGATTACCGTTGACCTCGAAGTCATTGATGAGGAAGCTCTCGCGGACGTCGGCGGTCTTAGCATCTCCTTCACCCGCCTGACTCACCGACATGGCGTTGGCGAGCCGAAGAGCTGCGTTCTCGTCAACCCTCGCCAGTTCGAATTCGCCGAGGTCTGCAGGGTGGTCGCCGAGTGCCAGCCGTGTGAGCCGCCCCGCGAACAGGTCCCCCGTGCGGCGCCAGAAGACGCTGCACAGGGCCTTTGCGCCGACGGGCTGCCGACGGCAGCAGGCCATCAATGCTTGCCATGCTTCGTGGAATCGCGCTCGCATTCGATCTACGTGGGAGCTGCCATGGCAATCCGGCCCAGCAGCCGAGAAAGGTTCGCTGCTCGCCAAGATGGATTGCTGGTGACAGACAACGACTAGGCTAGTCGGCGTCCTGGTACCACTCAGGGGCGAGGCAAAGGCCGTGGGAGCTCTCGCCCCGCCCCGGGGATTGGCACGTTCGCACCGCGCATCTGAGGCCTGGCCGGCTCCTACGCCGACCGGCCGTGCTGGCCCGACTTCTAGGTCAGGTCATAGGCGGCCTCGCCGAACTCCGACTCGTCGAGCCCCCTGAGTTCCGCGGCGTCGGGCACACGGATCGGGCCGAAGAGGTTGATGAGCTTGAGGATGAGGAAGGTCACGACGAAGGCATAGGCGGCGATCACGACGGCGGTGATCACCTGCCAGGCGAAGAAATGCCAGTGGCCGGTGATGAGGCCTTGGCCGCCGGTCGGGTTGATCGCATAGGTGGCGAAGACGCCGAGCAGGATGATGCCCAGGGTGCCGCCCACACCGTGGGCCGCCCACACGTCGAGGGCGTCGTCCCACTTCCTCCAGTCCCTGAAGATGACGGCGGAGAAGCAGAGCGAGCCGGCGCCGAGACCGACGATGAACGCGGCCCAGGTGGGGACGTAGCCGGCGCACGGCGTGACGCAGGCGAGGCCGGCGACGGCGCCCGTGAGGGCGCCCACGAGGCTCGGCTTGCCGTCGCGCCACCAGGAGAGACCGAGCCACGTGCACATGGCGATGGAGCCGGCGATGTCGGTGTTGACCCAGGCCTGCGCGGCGAAGCCGCTGGCGGCGTATCCGTCGCCGCCGTTGAAGCCGAACCAGCCGAACCACAGAAGGCCGGTGCCCAGAGCCACGAAGGCGGTGTTGTGTGGCAGGCCGCGCTCACCGGGGGCGAACTTGCGCTTGCCCACCACAAAGACCGACGCCAGGGCGGCGTAACCGGCGCTCATGTGCACCACGGCGCCGCCCGCCCAGTCGCGCACGCCGTGCTGGGCGAGCCAGCCGCCGCCCCAGATCCAGTGCACGAACGGGATGTAGACGAAGATGCTCCAGAGCACCAGAAACCACAGGTAGCTCTTGAACTTGACACGGTCGGCGAACGCGCCGGTGATGAGCGCCGGGGTGATGATGGCGAACATCTCCTGGTAGACGAAGTGCGCCTGCGCGGGGATCGTGGGCGCCCATGGGCCGGGCAGCTGCCCGACGTGGTTGAGTGCTACCCAATGCAGGTTGCCGAAGAGTCCGGCGATGTCGCCCGAGAAGGCGAGCGAGTAGCCGAAGAACACCCAGATCGTGGTGACGACGCCCATCGAGATGAACGACTGCATCATGATCGCGAGGAAGTTCTTGCGGCGGACCAACCCTCCGTAGAAGAACGCGAGGCCGGGGGTCATCAGCATGACCAGGGCCGCGCAGATGAGCACGAACGCCGTGTCGCCCGAGTTCACTTGGCCGACCATCCATTCCTCCTTGGAGTTCGCTCAGGCGCGAAGGAGGGACTGACGCAGGAAGGCGCACACCATGGCCAAGCTGCCCCCTCTCGCCACGAGCATTCTGTGAGCAGCGGGGGATCTGACCTCAACCCCGCAGCTCCTCATCGGCCGTAGTCTCCGCCTTCGCCACATGACTGGCAATGGCGCCGCTTCACCGCAAGCGAGAAGCGACCCTGGCGTCGCTGGTGCGTGCGGCGCCGCGCCCGAGCAGCTGCAGGCGCGTGCCGAGTGAAGTGCTGAAGATGTTCGGGCGCTGAGCCCTGGAAGGCGCCTGCTGGAAGCGCTCAATCCACCGTCACCGATGAAGTCAGGGCGCCCTCGCGGCAACGATCGCCGTCGTCGCGCGTCGGATCAATCGCAGCGGATACCGGTGCGCCAGCGACCGGCCGCGGCTGACCGGTGAGCCTGAGCCGAACGGACGCAGGCTGCTGCGGTCGTGGCGGGCGCGGATGATGCGGGTCGGTCCGTACATCGCCGCCAGACGTGTGCGGGCTCAGAACCTGCCGCACACGGCCTCGTCGCCGACCCTGGGCCGACGCAGCATCACCCGGAGGGGCTTCACACGAGCCGGTCTGACGCCCGTAGGCCTGGCCACCGACAGGGCGCGAGTGCGCGAGCATGAGCCGGACAGCGCGCCACTCAGGCCTGGTCGCTGAGGTTCAGTCCAGCGGCCGCACGCGCAAAGAAGCGCCGGCCGCAGGCGACTCCTGCTTCCTCGTGTAAAGGCGCCGCAGCTGCCTTCCCCGCTGTGCGCCGTGGCACTCGGTGGGTCTCCTCGTAGAGGAAGCGCGCGGGGAGCTGCTCCATCCTGAGCAGCGTCGGCTGAAGGGCGTCGGCGGCGACCAGCCCGGCGGCGAGGGATTGCCGGACCGAGACTCGACCGCGGATCTAGGGCGTCGCCAACTGGGAGATGCCTCTGTAACAGAGTAAACTCTTCGTCATGGCCCAGCGCGTTGACTCTCAGATCACATCTGCCCTGCTGCGCCACGCCGGCGAGCTCGCCACGTCCATGACGCAGTTGCGCCGCGTGCTGAGCCGCGTCACGCGGCGCGATTGGCCGTTCGCTCCCTTTTCGTCCAATCACGTTGAACTGCAGCGGCTGGCGAGCGAACTACCCGGGATCAGCGTGGCCGAGGCGGCCGCTGAGCTGCGGCTTGCGCCGAACACCGTGAGCACCCTGGTCAACGACCTGCGACGTGCCGGGCTGCTCGCGCCCGTCAGCGATCAGCACGTCTGCGCGTTGCACGCCTGTCACTGACCGAGGCTGGCAGCGCCCGGCTCAATGCCTGGCGCGACCGCCGCGCCGAGGTGCTCGCCGGGGCGCTAGCAGCGCTTCCCGAGGCTTACTGGACCGCGCTGGAGGCCGCGCAGCCGGCGCTCAAGCAGCTCGTCGCGCAGCTCGAACGGGAGAGCCCGTGAGCGTCCTGACCCGCTCGCCGGCGGGCGAGGACCACGCCACGCGCCGTGTGCCCGCCGTGGTCTGCAGCGACCTGTCCTTCCGCTTCGCTGAGCGTCTAGCCGTCGATCGCCTGAGCCTCGACGTAGAGCCCGGCGCCGTGTTCGGGCTGCTCGGGACCGAATGGCGCCGGCAAGACGACGGTGATCCGCATCCTGACGACGCTGCTGCCGATGCGCTCCTGGAGCGCCCGGATCTTCGGCCTCGAGGTAGGTCGCGAGCGCATGGCGGT
>CAVVTV010000005.1:0-6285 GCA_963751215.1 uncultured Thermoleophilia bacterium
AGGCCCGTGAGCACTACGATGGGCAGGTCGGGCAGCCCGGCGCGGGCTCGCAGGAAGGTCTCGAAGCCTGTGCAGTCGGGGAGCGAGAGGTCGAGAACCACCACGTCAACGTCGCCGTCGGTGGCGTGGGCGAGCCCAGTCTCCAAGCGCTCATGGACCTCGACACGGAACGAAGTTGGGCCGGCCTCGGAGAGTGCCTGCCTGATCAGCCCCGCGTCACCCGGGTTGTCCTCGATGAGAAGGGCGCGGATCATACCTGGCTGCGCGCGGTCGACGTCAGCTGCCTCGGTGCCTCTCTTCATGTGGCCTCCAGGTGGTCGGTCACAGCGCTGACCACGATCATAGATCATGTAAATCCTGAGGGGTATCAAAACCCGATTAGCCATCTGACCAGCACTCTTCAAGGCGCCGTCGCTCTCCATCACCGTGTGGGCTGCCGCTCGATCGCCACGGCCTGCAGCGCTGCCCCGCGGTGAGGTCCCGACGCGCCTCAACGCAGGAACTCGAGCAAGGTCGCCGTGTGCGCGTCGTTGCGTGTCAGGGGCCTGAGGTGCCAGAGGACCTCGATTGTGTGCAGCAGCGAGTAGTGGTCGCAGAGGTGCGTCGAGCGGAAGTGGCGCTTCACGGCCGAGCCGGCGAGGATCGTCGCGATGTGCTGGTCTGGGCCTATGCCCTCGTCCCAGGTGATGATGAGCAGCGAAGGCGTGGAGCTGAACGCCGGCGAGGCGAGGATCAGCGGCACCCAGCGCTCGAGCCAGGCGTCGCCGACCGCCACCGGGGCGTCGTGCATGTCATCGCGCAGGTTAGGGGTGATGAACGCGTTGTCCGGCGTCGTGGCGGGCGCCAGCAAGTCGCGCGGCAGACGTGCGAAGGAGACGATGTGGCTGCGCCGCCGCCGGGTGTTGTCGAGGATGTCGAGGCCCCGCGATCCTCTCCGCCGCCTCCTCCTGAAGCGCCGGGATGGCGTGCGAGTAGGTGTCCAGGGTGATGGCCGCCGTGGCGTCCCCAGGCGCTCGGAGACCACCTTGGGATGGATGCCGTCGCGCAGCGCCGGTGGCGTGACCCAGTCTCTCGCTGACGACCTTGGCATGAATCTCGTGCGGTGTCTCTACAGCGAAGCCGCCGGGGGAGCCGCCGAGGTCTTGCTCGATTAGGGACGACCCGCGGCTTCTTGACAGTCAACAGCATCACGTGTAAGTATTTGGTGACACGTGAAGGAGTCGCATGACTGAAGGGCGATCGGGCGATCAGCTCCTACAGATGCTGACAGCGTTGGCGAACCCTCACCGGCTGCGCATCCTGGCGGCGCTAAGCGAGCGTCGGGCCTACGTGAGCGAGCTGGCGCGCGAGCTCGGCATCAGCCGGCCGCTGCTGCACATGCATCTGCAGACGCTGCAGAAGGCGGGTCTTGTCGTCGGGCACCACGAGGTGTCCACCGAGGGCAAGGCGCTGCGCTTCTACGAGGTGACGGAGTTCGACGAGCACCTCACGCCGGCGCGCGTGACCGAGGCGGCGAACAGTTTGAGTAGCGAGAGCGAAACGGACGGGAAGGTGAAGAGATGATAGTTGGCACAATCGGATGGCCTGTGGCAGTGGTCGTGGTGATCGTGATTATGGGCGCCGCGGGGATCCTGATGACGTACATGGGAGTCAGGGGAGGCATCGCCGGCGAGGCCATGAAAGGTCACCTTGCCAATGAGTACCGCGAGCTGCTCGGCAGCTACGAGAGCCTGGCCGAGGAGACGCGCGGCGTCCAGGCGGTCATGCAGGCCGATCTCGCCGAGCTGCGCGCCAAGGTGGAGTCCATCGAACACATGATGCGAGAGGTGGCCTAGCCTCACCAGCCCGCGGGCCATCGCCTCCAATGAGATCCCCTGCACATCGGCACTTGTCGATCCTGCGTGGACTCCTTGCAGGGTGCTCGAAGCCGACATGGCTGCCGACGGCAGGCGTCGGCACGACCGGTGAGACACAGTGAGACGCAGTTGTGAGAGACGCAATTGGCATGTAAGGACTCGAAGCCCTTGACAGCACTTGACACACGGCACCTGACAGGCGGTGTCGGTGCGCGATGGCGGAGTGACGGCATCAACGTGGCCAACCTTCGTGACCATCTGCCTGGGCGTCAACGACGACATGTACGACAAGGCCAAGCACGACGTGATCAGCAACGCCAGCTGCACCACCAACTGCCTGGCGCCGATGGCCAAGGTGCTGGTCGACAACTTCGGCATCGAGCGCGGCTTCATGACCACGATCCACGCCTACACCAACGACCAGAAGGTGCTCGACTTCCCGCACAAAGACCTGCGCCGCGCGCGTGCTGCCGCGATGAGCATCATCCCCACCACCACCGGCGCGGCGCGCGCCGTGGCGCTCGTGATCCCTGCCCTCGAGGGCAGGCTCGACGGTTTCTCGCTGCGCGTGCCCACCCCCGACGGCTCGGCCACCGACCTGGTCGCCGAGCTCTCCAGCGAGGTCACCGCCGACGAGCTCAACGCCGCCATGAAGGCCGCCTCCGAGAGCGCCCGCATGAAGGGCATCCTCGAGTACCAGGACGACCCCATCGTGAGCGTCGACGTGATCGGCAACAGCCACTCCTCGATCTTCGACCCGGCGCTCACCATGGCCAAGGGCAGGCTTGTCAAGTGCGTCGCGTGGTACGACAACGAGTGGGGCTACTCGTGCCGGCTGGTCGATCTCGTGCAGAAGGTTCTCTGAGGACGACGGAGGAGGAGTACGTCGATGACGCCGTCAGCGTCAGCATCAAGGAAGTAGCTGACTATGAAGGCTCCTCCTAGCGTCCCGAGTCAGAGATCCGCTCGCAATAGGCGGCAAGGCTCTCGAGGATCTCGTCGCTGGTCTTGTGCCACACGAACGGGCGCGGGTTCTCGTTCCGGCCCGTGATCCAGGTGCGGATCGAGGCCACCAGCTCCTTGGTCGAGCGCTGAGAGCCGCGCCGCAGCCACCTCTCCGTGAGCGCGGCGAACCAGCGCTCGACGAGGTTCAGCCAACGCCCCTAACGCCAGTGACGGGAGGCGAGTCAGTGCGACCTGAAAGTGAAAGCACCTCACACTGCAACGCAGCCGGCTCCAACCTCCTGGGTGTGACTCGAGATGGCAGTCACGGCTACGACCTAGCCGCCGACGCCGCCCTTAGTCGCAGGCTCCGAGGGTTGGTCGAGGGCTGCAAGAGCAGCGCATCGAGCGCGACGCTGCGCCGCCAGAACCTTCGGCTCGAGCTGCGCTGCTCGGGGCTTGCGAGCCTCGAGGATAAGACGGCCAACTCACACCTGTGCGTCGTTTGGGACGCCGTGGCCGTGCCAGTCGGCTTGCCGCCGCAGACCACTCGGCAGCCCATCGATGCGCTCACCGGACTTCCCAACCGGGCGGCCCTGCGCGAGCGTCTGCGCCGCGTCGTCGGTCGCGCCGCCCCGGACCGGCCAGCTTGCACTCTGCTGCTCATCGATCTCGACCACTTCGCCGCCGCTAATGAGTGCAGACTCGCTCGCGTCCGGCGTCAGACGTTGCAGGGACTGGGCAAGGGATGTGCCGACTCTATCTGGACAAGGAGTTGAGAAGATGACCGAACTGCCGCCCGACAAAGCCCGCGACTTTGCGGGCTTCACTAGGCTACAGGTAGTCGCCATCCGTCGCGAAGCCTGGTCTGGCCTTCACGACGACGGACATCGCTACTACTTCGACGGCGATCGGTTCTGGCGTCTGGCGGGTAGTGCCCCCGATCTCTCGGTCGCCCCGTCGGCGGTGCCCTTCGATGGCTGGCTCCATGCCAATGACTGCTGCTGCAACGTCTGCCGGTGGTTTGCTCCACAGTCGGGTGAGCCGAGCAGAGAAGGCGAGCGGCCGTGAGCGGGTCTCCCTACACGCGCGCAAGTCGTTGCCGCCGAGCGCGTCGCCTGGGCCCTGCGCCTGGCGTCGGAGGGCAGCGAGTACTTCTACGACGGCATCAGCTTCTGGCGTCCGGTACCCGGTGAGAATGACCTGCACTGATACCACTCGCCGTCGCGGCGTGGGTCGGCGTTCGAGGGAATGAACAGCGCCCGGTAGGCACCGCGCCCGGCAGAGGCGTTCTCGCAGAGAGAAGCGAAGGCATCACCCTCGCCGCTACCAGTGGACACCACGTGTAGACGAGCGCAGGCCGACTCCATGGCCGCCAGCTGGCGTGCGGGCCAGAGCCAGAAGGCGTACTCATCGGCGCGTCCCCAGTAGGCGGCGAGTCCCCGGGCGATGGTCTGCGTGGCGGCCAGGGCGCGATACGAGGAGCCGTTTGCCAACCGCAGCTCGCGGCGCGTCTTGCCGGCGATGAGCGGTCGCCACTCCGCAGACAGCGGTGACTCGGAAAGCACACGAAGGTTCCCGACCTCGGAGGCCGGGTCGTAGCCCGCCAGGACCAGCAAGCGCGTGATCGCCTCGCGGGCGTACTCATCGGACTGCCGGGCGATGGGAAGAGGCGATGCCCGTGAAAGCTGCCCGCCCAGAGCATGGCGGCGAGCTCGAGCCAAGTGATGCCCAAGCAGAGGCCGTGAAGACGCAGTGCCGGTACTGGCCCTGGCTACGTGCTTCCGCCTTTTGGGCTTCCGACGTCAGACGCAGCGCAAGCGCCTGCTCCGCTCTATGCCGGGAATGGCAGCGGCCTCAAGGCGTTTCTTGGAGACTTCGACGCCAGCGACACCTGCTGCAACCATGCTCTTGACCCACTCGTTCCCCGTATGGGCGTTGATTTCGCTGTACATCGCCTGTCGCTGTGGGGCGCGCTGTGGGGGCGTGTGCCCGTTGACAGCGGACCACGCCTCGCTGGCTATCGGCGATCAAGTGATTCCCCAGGGGCGCCATTCGGATGAAGTCGTCCGACCGCAGGCGGTCAGGCCTCACCGTCTGGGGCCTCCAAGGGAACCTGCCACTGATACACGTCCTTGAGCTTCCACGGCACCATGGCGAGCTTTGTGCGCGTGACTCCCGGAACCTTGCCGATCACGTCGTTGACGAAGCCCAGGAGCTCCTCGGTGTCGCGGGCGCACACCTGCACGCTGAGGTCACCTCCGCCCACCGAGCCCGCGACATAGCTCACGGCCGGGAACTCCACGAGCTGCGCGGCAACCTCTCGAACCCACCGGGGGCGACATCAATGAACACGTCGGCGATCACCGGAAAGCCCACGGCCTGAGGGTTCACGATGGCGCTCGCACGGATGACCTCCGTGCGGATCAGCCGCTCGAGGCGATAGCGCACGGTACGTTCGGTCACGTGACGGATGCGGCGTGCGATCTTGGCCGACGACATGACCGTCTTCGAGAAGCAGTGACACGATCTCGCGGTCGATCGCGTCGAGACTGTATGGCATTCCGAACTCCTGGCCTGCGCTCCTGTCCGCACGCCTACTTCGGCATCGAAGGCTGTGCGAACGCTAGTCGGTCCTCACGTTGACCGCCTGAATCCCTGCAGCCCAACGCTGGACGAGCCTACCCGCCCGCTAACGCCCAGAGCTTGCAGGAAGGTCGGGATGGTTCCGATCTCCATCGGCTCGGTCTGCCTTCAAGGATACGGCCATGACGTGCGGATTCTGGCAGAACGCAACACACTGAGGTTGGCCTCCTTTACAGAGGTCGCACTTGTAGGCCTTACCCAAGTCCGAATCCACGTGGATCACACCAAATGGACATGCCTTGACGCAATCGCCGCAGCCGTCGCACTTGTCTGCATCAACGTAGACCACACCAGCTTCGGAGAAGATGGCGCCTTTCAAGCACGCGTCGAGGCACTTGTGGCAAGCCGTCTGTGTGCAGGAGTAGCCTCTGATCTCGCCTGTCGTCGGGTTGACCTCTACGCGGAGACGGGCGGCTGAGGGCCTGAAGCCAGGTTCATGGAACGCAGAGCACACCAGCTCGCACATGCGGCAGCCGGTACATGCCGCTCTACTGATTCTCACGTGAGGCATCGTCACACCTCACGAGGTGAGGTGCCTGGCAACCTGACATCGACACCAAGCCCAGCCAGCTTGCGCTCACTGGGCACGCCGTGCTCATTCCAACCCCGGAAGCGGTAGTACTCACGCTGGCGCTCGCTGAACTCGTCCCAGCCGATGGCTTTGCCGGCGGATGGACCAGCCATGAAGGGCCGTCCACAAGCTTGCGCGGCACAGTGTCCGGCTCCACGCCTTCGCGGAGGTTAAACAGCGGCCAAGGTTCCAGATCCGTTCGCCGACCTGCATCAGCTCATCCTCACTCACGTCCCGCTTCCAGACGTGACGAAATAGCTGCGCCATCTG
>CAVVTV010000006.1:0-25563 GCA_963751215.1 uncultured Thermoleophilia bacterium
CTCAAGCTGCTTCGCCCGAGAAGATGCCGCACACGGCCCTCTTGCCGGCGCGCGACCGACCTGTCCGGGGAAGGTCGCTTCACCAGTTTCACGGAGGAGAGGCCACCCGACGGCCGCTGCTCGACCTAGCGGGCAAACGCCTTCAAACAGACGCTGGTCTCACGCTGACCGGAGATCGTCGTGATGTCCGTCCAGGTGATCCCGTTGGCGCTCACGTAGCTTTGTCCTGGGGCGGAGGAGGAGGCGTCGGAGTAGCCCTTGATATGCTCCTCGAGGGGGATCGGGTAGCGCGAGCCCGGGGTAGTCAGCCTCACCGCCACCGAGAAGAAACGGCCGGCGACCAGGCGCGTCTGGCTGGCCAGGGGCACCGTGTGGTAGCCCGGCCAGGCAAGAATGCCGCTTGCCACGAGCCGTCCGTCTGAGGGCGAGCCCAGGCTTGCGTAGATGCGATAGCGCGCGTTGGCGGCCGAAGTGTAGAAGCTCACCGCCGTCAGATGCTGGGTCGTGCGTGCCCTGAAGCGGTTGGCAAACCAGGCCGCGTCTGTCGAGTAGCCGATTGCCGCCTGCTCGGTCCAGCCTAGGGGGTCGTACTGGTAGACGGTCGCATAGTTTGTTGTCGGCTCGGCGTCGCAGAAGAGGGCGTTCTCCGACATGCCAATGCCGGCGTCGTAGTAGGACACCCAGAAGTAGCCGCCCTGCCCCCAGGAGGCGCCCCAGTTGTTGCGCACCAGGAAGGCGCCGTTGCCGGGCGGCCTTGTGGCGAAGTCTCTCGCGGGATAAGCGTTGTCCCAGCCGACGATGTCGACGGCGTGGTTGGCAGCGTGGGCGGTGGCGCAGTAGTAAGCGGCGGTCCGCGTGTCGTAGAGGGTTGATGCCGTCGAAATGATGCTCGGGTCCAGGAACATGGCCGCCTCCAGGGCGCCGTGCGTCGTGATCGCCCACTTGATCGCGCTGTTGGCCAGCGGCCCCTTGCGCGGCGGCAGGAAGAGCACCTCCTGGACGTGCTTGAGAGGCTTGAGCCCGGCCACGAGACCGGCGCCGTAGGGCTCGGCGGTGCCGCTGACGGGACCCGACCAGCGCGCCAGGTAGGCGGTTGCCTGCAGCGCGTTGCCGCCGCTGTCGTAGTTGGTGTCGGCGAAACCCGAGGCGAGCAGCAGATTGTCGGGAGAGAACGACGCGGCATCGCCGGGTAGCAGACAGGACTCAAGCGAGTCGAGGGCGGCGAAAGCCCAGCAGGCGTCGTGGGTTCCCACGTCGTCGATCGCGGGAAGCCTGCCCAGGCTGCGCAGGTCGTACTGTTGCGGGTACGTCGTGGCCGCCCCCAGCCTTTCGGCAGCAGCGTAGCTGAAGCGTACCGGCAGAGACTCAAGCGAGGTCGACTGCGATACTCGGTCCGAGGCGCCAAGGCGGGCACGCAGGGCGGCCGGCAGGGGGGCCAGGCGAAGGACCGTCCCCGTCGTCGGGCTCGAGCTTGGCGTGACCGAGGGGCTGGGGCTCGCCGTGAGGGACGGTGTCGGGCTGGGCGAGGGCATCAAGGAGGGCGACGGGCTTGTCGTCAGGGAGGGCGACGGGCTTATTGTCGGGGAGGAGGTGGTCGTCGGCGAGGGACTCGGCGCAGCGGTTGGTGAGGGCGAACCGGCGCCGGTCGTGGCAAACGGGGACTGGGTCGCCGAGGGCGTTGGCGTCGACGAGGCGGTGGCGAGCGCAGCAGAGCCCAGTGTCGGCAGAGCAGAGATGTGCACCTGCGGCTTGCGCTGCGAAGCCGCGGCCAGGCCCGCGGGCGCTGAGCGGCGAGTCATCGCGGCCAGCGGCTTTGTCGGGCGTTGCCCCCGCCCGGAGACGGCTTGTGCCGCGCTCTGCTGGGGGACCTCTCGCTCGTGGTGTCGCAAGACCTGGGACGCGCCGCCGGCCACCAGAGTCGCACTCAACAGTGCGACCGCGACCTTGGTCGATAGGGCGCCGCCGATCTTCGCAAGCACTCCCACGCCGGCCTGTGAGGCGATCCCCGAGCCCGCGCTGCCGAGCGTCGCAGCACCACTGCTGGCGGCAGCGGCACATGGGCTCGCCCCCAGCCCGGCTCCGGCACCCACCCCCGAGCCGGCGCCGGCCGCGCAGCCGGCCAGAGCCGCGGCAAGACCGCTCTGCAAGGCCGAGAGATGAAGGCTTGCCGGTAGGGCCACCAGAGACAGGGCGCCGGCACCGACGGCGGCCGGCGCCTCGCCGGCGAGCTCGCAGTAGCGGGCGCGGAAGGTGCGACGAGCGCGAGTGAGAGTTACCTCGGCCGAGGCCGGGGCGCTGCCCAGCACGGTGGCCACCTCGTCGGTGTGCAGGCCGTGCAGCTCGCGTAGCAGCAGGGCGGTGCGCTGGATGAGCGGCAGGCGATCGAGTGTGGCCTCCACGAGGCGCGCCAGCTCGGCCTGCTCGTAGGGATCACCTGGCGCGGTCGCTGCTTCCGGGTCACTATCGCCCACCAGGCTCCGGCGGCGAGCCGAGCGGCTGAGCTGGTCGTGGCAGTGGTTGAAGGTGACGCGGTACAGCCAGGCTCGCGGGTTGGCGATCTCGCCGTGATCGAGCTGACAGAAGAGCTTGAGCAGGACCTCCTGGGTGGTGTCCTCGGCATCCTGGGGCTGGCGCAGCAGGCGTAGGGCGAGGTTGTAGATGCCGCGGGCGTGCTCGCGATGGAGCTCATCGAAGGCGGCGCGGCGCGCCTGAGTTGCGGCCTGGGCCGGCGGGCAAGCGGCGGGACGAGTCTTCAAGACGTCAATCCTTCCCTGTGGCGCCCGACGGGCTGCCTACCTTGAAGACGGACAAGGGCGTCAAACCTTAGCAGCGCCATGTGAACTGCCTGTCAGGAAGCCTGCTGGAGCGGCGCGCTGCTAAGCTTCGCCCTCGCCGAACGTCTTAGCAAGACGAACGAGCAGTTGCTCGTCCTGGCGCGATGAAGGAGGCCCCTCGTGAAGAAGAAACTGCTGATTGGCACGCTCGCCTTGGCGCTCTGCCTGGCGATCGCCGTGCCAGCGCTGGCGGCGAGTGCCAGGCCGGCCACCAGCTCTCCCCCGCAGCCCTCGGCCATCCAGCCGGCAGGGGCCCAGAGCTTCGTCGCCGTCGGCAGCGTCAATCATGTCTTTCGCACCGCCGATGCCGTGGCGCTGCGCGTGAATCTGGGTTCGCCGCACGTGAAGCGCTTCATCGGTGGCAGGCTCGTCTTGTGCGTCGCCAACAAGGCGCCCATCCTGGTGATCAGCGACGGCATCGCCCGCCTCGGCACCCTCACTGACGTGCATGCTGGCAACACTCTGCGCATCGAGGGCTACCTGCAAGCCGGTGCGGTCTTTGTCGCGCAGCGCATGCAGGTGCTTGAGCCGATCCCAACCGGCAAGCTCACCAGCTTCAGCTGCGGCGGCCCGATCACGGCCGTCAACACCACCACTGACACGGCGACCTTGACTGTCACCAACGCGTCGCGGGCACTCTATGCGCAGCTTGGCGCCCCCCTCACGGTGACCGTCAATGCCGGGACCGACCTCACCCTGTTGCAGAACGGCGTGCACACGCCCATCACCTTGAGCCAGGTGAGCGCGGGTGAACATGGCTGGGTTGCGGGCACGATCGACCGCAGTCAGTCGACGCCAGCGTTCACTGCCACTGAGATGACGGTGCGCCCGGCGCCCACGCCGACGGCCTCACCGGTCGCCGCCAACTAGGGAAGGCCTTCGCCGGAGAAGAGCTACCCCGTGCGGGCGGCGCCTCCCAAATGGGGCGTCGCCCGCCTTTGATTAGCGCCTCGATGGCAGCGTGGTCCCGATGCTCGCGCGGTTGCGTACGTGGCGAAGCTGACCCAGGCGAGGTAGGGCAGCAACAGTGCCGCGGAGAGAGGGCGCACATGCCAGAACGCGATAGTGGGGCAGAAGGCGTACGCGCGCCGCCCGGGGCCGCAGTCGAGCTCCACTTCATGCGCGGCGGAGGGGCCGGCGCCATCGCACTGGTAGCGATAGGTGAGGAGGAGATCCTCGGCCTGATCGACAGCGGCATGTCGCGCAGCGCATCGGCGATACTGCGCCACCTGCAAGACCATCATCGAGCTCGCACCCTGAACCGCCCCTTCTTGACGCACGCCGACGTCGACCCGATCGGTGGTGTGGCCGCGATCAAGCGAGCGACGGGGGCGAGGGTCACAATCGGCGAGGAGGACGCGCCGGCTTTGGCCGGCGAGCGGCGCAGCAAGCAGATCAAGGGTCCGCTCGGCTGGCTCTTCGGGCTCCTCACGCCACTCATGAACGTCGACCACGTGGTCGCCGATGAGGTCGCCGTTGACGGTGAGACCCTGGATGGCTTTGCCGTGATCGCGGTCCCCGGCCACACTCGAGGGAGCCTCGCCCTCTGGCGCGAGCGACGGCGTTCTGATCTCCGGTGACGCGCTGCTGTGCGATCGGCAAGGCAGAGAGATCGACCCCAGAAGGAGCATGGCCGACAACCACGGGCAGGCCCTGGCGTCGGCGCACGCCCTGCGGAGGCTGGGTTACCGTTGCCTGCTCCCTGGTCACGGCCAGCCGATTGTGCGCGTGGATGAGCCTGTGGGCACGCCAGGATCCGGAGACGCTCCCGGTCACCATCGCCCCGCCTGAGAAGCTCAAGCGTGCGCTCCTGGAAGTCCTCCATGCGCTTCGTCTGCAGCACGGGCGTAACCTTAGCCAGCCCCGCTATCTCTCTAAGGAGTCAACGTGAAGCAATCGCTCGGCGCCAAGACCCTGCTCTACCCGACTCCGGTGCTCGCCGTCGGCTCTTATCACGCCGACGGTCGGCCCAACGTGATGACCGCGGCCTGGGGCGGCATCGCCTGCTCGAAGCCGCCCTGCGTCTCCGTGTCGTTGCGCGCCGCGACCGCGACGCACGGCAACATCATGGCGCGCAGGGCCTTTACTATCAGCCTGCCGGGCGGCGCGCAGGCGGCGCAGGCCGACTACTTCGGTCTGGTCTCGGGACGCGAGGTGGACAAGTTCGCCGCCACGGGACTCACGCCGGTGCGGTCCGAGCTCGTCGATGCGCCTTACGTGGGGGAGTTCCCTCTCATCGTCGAGTGCGAGGTCACGGCGGTGCACGAGCTCGGCCTGCACACCCAGTTCATCGGCGAGGTCAAGGACGTCAAGATCGACGAGGCCTGCCTCGACGAGGAGGGACACATCGACGTATACAAGCTAAACCCGCTCGCCTTTGCGCCTGACACCGGCGCCTACTTAGCACTTGGTGCGCTGATCGGCCGCGCCTACTCGATCGGCAAGAGCTTCGGGGCGGAGCCGAGATCCTAGGGCGACGACGCCGGGCCGAAGGGTGGCCTCCCCACGACACAGGTCCGCCTGTCGAGCGCCAGAAACCGCTGCACAGAAGCCTCAGCGCCGACCCATCGCCGACGCGCCAGAACAGCTCTCTACTCGCCCTGGCTAGGAGGCTCGCCGCCCTCGATGGCGTCGAGGAAGCGCTCCAGCTCGGACATCTCCTCGTCGCGCGTGCCCGCGAAGTCGCCGAACATGCGGTCGATCGAGTTCTGCACGGCGAGCGCCACGCGGCGGTTGATGGCCGTCTGGTTGTGCTTACCCACGGCGCTCCCTCTCCGCGGTCTGGCCCGTGAACGCCTCCCAGCGCGCCACGGCCACGTCCTGCGGGCTCTGCTCGAGGGCGTAGCAGACTGGCTACATTCTCCTGACGACCTCGCCCATCAGGTCCTTCTCCGCCATTCCGCTCTCCACGTCCGTGATGAGAGAGCAGCTGCGCGCCCAGAAGGAGACGTTCACGCACTGCCCCTCACGCCAGTCTTCACCCGAGGCATGCAGGAGGTTTTGCTGCAGAATCTGGGCCAGGTGATGGTCCCCGATGCTCACGATGAACTGCGTCACCGAGCCGACGTACACGACCGCTTTCACCACGGCCTTGAAGACATTCTCTCGGTTGCCAATCGACACCACGTCGTCTTCTGGCGTAATCAGAAGCTTCTCCGGGCGTATCACGACTCCCACCTTGGCCCCTGCCCTGACCTCTTCATGCCCCCGCGTCGATACGAGAACGCGGAGGCCCCCGACAGTCAGGCACTCGGCCACTTCACTGTGGACAGCCTTCACTTCGGATGGATAGATGTTCGATACGCCAATGAAATTGGCCACGAACGCGGAGCGCGGATTCTCATAGATCTCTGCCGGCGAACTCACCTGCTCGACGACGCCCTGGCTCATGACTGCGATGCGATCGCTCATGGTGAGCGCTTCTTCCTGGTCATGGGTGACATAGATGAACGTGATACCTACATCGCTCTGCAGCTTCTTGAGTTCGAGCTGCATCGCCTTACGCAGCTTGGCGTCGAGGGCGCCCAGGGGCTCGTCGAGAAGGAGCACGGTGGGCTTGTTGACAAGCGCACGCGCCAAGGCGACGCGCTGCTGCTGACCGCCGGACAATTCACTGGGCTTGCGCAGGGCCATCCTGGTCATCTCGACCATCTCGAGAGCCTCTCCCACGCGCCTCCTCACGTCCGGCTTGGGTACCCTCTTTCGTTTCAACCCGAAAGCCACGTTCTCGAAGACGTTGAGGTGCGGGAATAGTCCGTAGTTCTGAAACACAGTGTTGACCGGACGCCTATAGGGCGGCACACCCGCCATCGGGGAGTTCGCGACGTAGATCTCACCCACCGTGGGGTGCTCGAACCCCGCAATCATGCGCAGTGTTGTCGTCTTGCCACAGCCCGAGGGGCCGAGCAGTGAGAAGAACTCGCCGGTACGAATAGACAGGTCCACGTCTTGCACGGCGACAAAATCGCCGAAACGCTTGGTGACGTGTTCCAAGACAACGTCGTGCGACTCAGCTTGCTGGATCATCCTGCAGGTGCCTCACTTTCCTGGCACATCGATAACCGCGTGACTCACGCAAGGACGCGTGGTGTTGACCAGGACCAGGTGCCTTCGAAGAAGGTGGCGTCACCATCGCGCGCGCTGAGACGTGTCTCGACGTGGAACGACTCGGCATCGCAACTCATCGTGCTGTCTACTTCTGTGACCGTGCTCCATCCCGGACCACTGATCTCCATGGTTCGCTCGCAGCGCACAGACGCGGACAAAGGATCGCCGTCCACGATCGCATACGTGTTGCGCCCCCACTCACCCACCACGAGCCCCAGACCTATCAGCCGAACACGTCCGGGCAGGCCGTCGGGCTCGACCACCGTCTCCACTCGATGCGAGAGCAGGTCGTGGGTTATAGTGTCGCGACCCGCCAGCGTCTCGAGGACTTCTACCTCGAGCGGCGCCGCGATCTCAACGGGCTGGAACTCGGGTGTCTTCGCCGCTAAAGGCCGCCGAATGGGCAAGTCGAGCTTGCAGGCAGAAGCCTTCAGCGTCAGTGTCACTGGCTCCGGAGACGGCCAAACCCAAGGCCAGTAGGTGGGAGCAACCGTCAGTCGCAGGCAATGGCCCTGCGCGAACCGGTAGCCGATGCTGTTCAAGGTAACATGGACCCGGTATGGCCTGCCCGGCTCGAGAGGTGCTGGTTCCTCTCGGTCGTTCCGCTGTGTCAGGTTCAGAACACCACGCGTAACCAGTGCGCTCGTGCCCGATGGGCCCACGTCGCAAAGGCGCACCGCCAGCAGCGCAAGCTTTCTGTCCGCAGCGACCTCGACGTCAACGGAGGGGAACCCCAAGATCTCCAGCGCTTCTGCCAGCGGCGCACTGTCGAACGAGAGAGATACTGCATCGTCGCGACGCTGGTCACCAGGTAACGCTGCCTTGCCCGCATGCGGACACCACGTTCCGGCCGCGAGGCCCGAGGATTCAACTCCTCGAAGTTCAAGACGCTCGTTTGCGGTCGCCGGCGTTGGACCCAGTGCGTGCGCACCGAAGTGTAGGCTTGTGACTAGTTGGTCGTCGCTTGCCGCTGGCCACTCATCCTCGCCAATCCAGCGACCGGTGCGCTGGGTATAGAAGGTGGCCGGCTTCTCGGAGTCCAGTATGTAGGCACGCAGCACAGGCTCTTGCATCACGCCCGTGTCCACTCCCTTGAGCCATTGATCCCACCAGCGCAGACACTCCTGGTTGAAGCCAATCTGCGGACCGGGCGAAGCCTCATCGGGATACTGGTGCGCCCACGGACCAATGACCCCGCGACAGGGCACCTTCAGATTGGCGAGGAGGTGTAACACCGTATCGTGATAAGGGTCGGCCCAACCCCCGACCGTTAGCACGGGACACTTGATGGCGGCATAGTCCTCACACACCGACCCGTGCTTCCAGTAGTCGTCGTAGAGCTGATGCGAAAGCCATGAGTGCACATAGGGCTCGGAGCTCTCCAGCCGCTCGCGCCACTGCGCGCGCCAGCCGTCGCCGACCACTGAAGGATCTGGCGGACGCGAGTTGTAGGCGAAGGCGGTGGTGCCCCAAGACAGCATGTCGTAGGCCAGCACGCTGCCGCCGATGTAGTGACAATCGCCAGCGTACCGATCGTCCGCGGAGTGCACGGTGATGATGGCTTTCAGCTGTGCCGGTCCCCGCGCTGCCACCTGAAGAGCGTTGAAGCCTCCCCAGGAGTAGCCCATCATTCCCACCGCGCCGGTACACCACGGTTGCTGTTCTAGCCAGGCCAGGACGTCAAGAGCGTCCTCCTGCTCCTGCGCAAGGTACTCGTCGAAGATGAGGCCGTCGGAATCGCCGGTGCCGCGCAGGTCAACGCGCAGACTGGCGTAGCCGAAGCCGGCGAAGTAGGGATGGCGCAGAACGTCGGAAGTGATGGTGCCGTCGTTCTTGCGGTACGGGATGTACTCGAGGATGGCGGGCACAGGGTCGTGCTCGGCGTTAGCCGGCAGCCAGATTCGCGCCGCCAGGCGGCCGCCGTCGCGCAGGGGAATCCAGGCATGCTCAATGACCCGCACTTCGCGCGGGAAGCTCTGTCGCACGCCGGGCTGCGGGGGAGGCAATTTCACTGAAGTCTCCTGATCAGTAGCCGAGGTCCCGGGCGATGGACCGCTTCCCGGAGCTGGAACGGCCCATTATCCAGATGAAGAGGAACGTGACAGCGATGAGCAAAGCGGTCACGAATGTGCCGATGGCGTTGACCTCCGGCGACACGTTGAAGCGGATCAAGCCGAAGATGAGCAGAGGCAGCGTCGTGACCCGTGAACCTGCCAGGAAGAAGGCCGTCACGACATCGTCGAACGAGAGGCTGAACGCCAACACGGCGGCCGCCAGAATGCCGGGGACCAAGCCGGGCAGTGTAACTCGGAAGAAGACACTGACGGGCTTGGCACCAAGGTCCGCTGCAGCTTCCTCCACGGCAGGGTCGAGAAGCCTCACGCGGGCCTGGAGAATAACCGTCGCGAAGGCAGAGTCCCAGACGCTCTGGCCAATCACCGTGGTAGCCAAGCCCAACTGCACGCCGACGCGTGTGAATATCAGAAAGAGAGCGGTCGCCGAGACGACCGCCGGAATGACCAGGCGCACGAAGACAGAGACATCGAAGAGGCGCCTCCCTAGTGTCGACGCGCGTCGCCACCACAGGACCCCAGTCAGCGCAACGACGACTGACAGGGCCGTCGTTGCCAAGCCCACCTCGAGCGAGGTGGCAAGCCCCGAACGCACCTGCGGATCGCCAATCGCCCGCCTGATCCAGGTTGAGCTGAAGCCACCCCAGTGCACCAGCGTGGGATCGCCGTTCAGGCTGTTCACGACCACAACGACGATTGGCAACCACATGAAGAGAATGCCGAGAGTGCCGATCAGGGCCACCAGCGGATGCTTACGAAGAAAACTCATGCCCGCCTCAGACGACGATAGAGCGGCTGCACCAAGAGCATGATGACGACGATGGCCATTAGGCACATAGCGAGCGCCGAGCCGAAAGAGAGATTGCCGATGTCGAGGAACTGTGTGGCGATCACGTTGCCGAGCATCAGGGTCTTGCCCCCACCAAGGATCTGCGGCGTCACAAACTCGCCGGTGGCCGGGATGCCGACCAGCAGCGATCCGGCGATAAGTCCAGGCCTCGAAAGCGGGACGACGATGCGCCACATGAAGTGCCAGCCGTGGCTACCGAGGTCTTCGGCTGCCTCGAGGACAGTTGGGTCTAGCCGTTCGAGAGCCACGTAGACGGGCAGGACCATCAGCGGCAGATAGCCATAGACGATGCCGATGGCTATAGAAAGCGGCGTGTACAGGATGTTGAGCGAGCCGTGGAGAAGACCAAGATGACGAAGCACACTCTCCAGCAGGCCTCCGTTCTGAAGAATATTGGTCCAGGCGTAGATGCGGATGAGGAAGCTCGTCCAGAATGGGACGATCACGGCGAGCAGCAGCGCGGTCTGCATGCGCCCGCGCTGGCTGACAATGAAGAACGCGATCGGCACGCCGAGAATGGCACATGCTACCGTGGCGCTGAGCGACAGGAGCAGTGAGCGTCCGATGGTCCCCAGATAGATCGAGTTCCGCAGGCTGGTGTAGTTGGCGACGGTCCAGCCGAAATGAGTCACGAACGTGACGATGCTCGTTGTGCCGAAGGAGTAGACGGCAATCAAGCCTAGAGGCGCGACAAAACACAGGCCAACGAGCAACAGCGTCGGCGTCGCCAGGAGCAACCGGCCTGCGCTGACGCCGAGACGCCGTTCTCGTACCGCCGGGGGTTCAGCTATCATCGAGCGAGTCGCGTAATGCCTATCGTGCCTCGCATTGCGGTTACGCCGCCTCGAACTTCTGCCATGCCGTCGCCCAGAGTGCGGTTGCCTCACCGACGAATTGCGTCCACTCCACTTTCGCCAATTCCGCAGGAGTCGGCTTGAGCGCGACACTGTTGCGCAAGCCGGCGCTGATATATGGATCGGCGTCTGACTCCACCCACGAGCTGCCCGTGGCATTCACAAACGTCGCGTAGACCTTGGGCTCGAGGTGGAAATTGAGGAACGCATACACCACGTCCAGATGCTTCGCGCCAGCGATAGGAATGAAGCCCTCGATGTAGCCGACGGTTCCCTCACTCGGCATCACCCACGCCACGTTCTTGCTGGACTGCTGGGCAACCGCGGCATCGTAGTTGTAGCAGTGAGCCATCACGATCTCGCCCTTCGCGAGACCGGTCGAAACGTTGACCGACTGTGCGGCAAGCAGATGCGGCTTCAGGCGAACCAGGGCTTCGGCGGCCTGGTTCAACTGCGACGTGCTGGTTGAGTTCGCCGAGAACCCCAGGTACTTGAGAGCGATTCCTAGCGTTGCACGGTCAAGATCCTCCACCGTGACCTTGCCGCTGTATTTCGTAGTAGTCAGCTTCCAGAAATCGGCCCAGCTCGTGATGGGCTCCGTCACGATGTCCTTCCGGTACCCGATGACCCCGAATCCATAGTCGTTTGGCACAGCATCCGGATAGGCTTTGCGATACGCGGCGTCAACGTTCGAGAGATTCGGCATGCTCGACCAGGTTGGCGCCTGGTACACTCCGGCGGCCCTCATCTGACCCAAGGTGGGCAGATCGCCCAGAGCGCAGTCGTATGCCCCCGGGTTGTTCTTGAGGAGTTCCACGGTGCCGGCGATCGTACTGGGCATGCTCGTGTTCATGAAGACTTTTGCCTGCGGGAACTGCTTATGGAAGTCGGCGACCTCGTTCGGCCCGATCCAGTCTGGAAAGTTCGAGACGACAGCCGTGCCAACCGGGTTAGCCACCGCGGATGGCGAGGAAGATGCGGTCGAACCGGTCGCGCTACTGCCGCAGGCCGCAAGGACCGACCCTGCCACTGAAGGGACCGCGAGCACCAGCCCGGTCCGCGCGAGGAACTGACGACGCGAGAGACGTTTGTGCAGGAATGCGTCCACGTTGAAGCCGTTGGAACCGTCGGACACGAGTCCCCCTCTCACATTGGGATAAATCCGTCAAACGATCGCAGAGTGGTGGACCCAGTTCAAGAGCAGGCGGCGAATAATCTGGCATCCTGGACATGATGAATGTCACTGTCAGGTCGTACCGGCAGTACCACCGGCGCTAGGACCTCACCCCGTGCGGCGGCACCGCAGACCCGCCGACTTACACCCGCGGCCGGGCGGACCTACTGCCCTCCCTCAGGCACACATGCATGCCATGCGGAGCGTGATCAGTCGGACGCCGGCGCGGTTCAGGGGTTGGCGTATCCTTTTCGCGGCGCACGGCTTGACCTGTTGGCGCCCCGAAGGGCCGCACCGACGCCTGCCGACACGCGGCAGACCGTGAGCGCACCGAACAGGTTCACGGTCGGCGCCAAGCCCGTGCTCTTGGTGCCTTCCCTGGTGTTGCCAGTCTCGCCAGCCAGAGCGAAGCTCGTGCCGGTTGATCAGACGCGTGTCTAGGGGGTCAGGATGCGTGGCCACATCCGCAGAAGAGGCACGAGCAGCTTCGAGTACATCGTCGACATTGGCTTGGCGGCGGCGCAGCGCTGCCAGGAGTGCAACAGACGTTTCTGGATCGAACGCCGCTCGCTGGAGAGCTGCCCCAAGTGCGGCGGCACCCTGAAGGAGACCGAGGAGCGCCGCCGTGAGACCAAGGCCGGCTTCGCCACGCAGAAGGAGTGCCAGCAGGTGATGAACAAGCTGCTGGTCGCCGTCGAGGCGCACAACTACACGGCGCCGTCCAAGCCCACCGTGCGCCAGTACCTGACCAAGGAGTGGCTGCCGGCCGTGAAGGCCACGATCCGCCCCTCCACCTACAACTCCTACGTGCAGCACGTCGAGTGCCACATCGCGCCGCACATCGGAGGAGTGAAGCTCGCCAAGCTCACGGGCAGCCAGGTCAACGCCCTCTACGCGAAGCTCGGCGAGTCAGGGTCGAAGGACGGCAAGCACGGTCTCTCGACGATGACCATCCACCACGTGCACTCCTGCCTGCACAAGGCCTGCAAGGACGCGGTCAGGTGGGGACACATCTCGCGCAATCCACTCGATGCCGCCGACCCACCGCGCAAGAAGGGTGACGGCACGCGCGAGATGCGCACCTGGACGAAGGAACAGCTCAAGGCGTTCTTGGAGACGGTCAAGGACGAGCGTCTCTACAGCCTCTGGCACACGATCGTCATGACCGGCATGCGCAGAGGAGAGGCCCTCGGCCTGAGATGGTCGGACGTCGACCTCGAGAACGCCAGGCTCTCAGTGCGTCGCGCCCTGATCCCCACCAACAGGGAAGTAGTGGTCTCGAGCCCAAGACGGCCAAAGGTCGTCGCGTCATTGCCCTCGACCCGGTGACCGTCGAGATTCTGAAGGCTCAGGCCGCCCGGCAGCTCGACGAGCAGAGGGAGTGGGATGAGGGCTGGGTTGAGAGCGGCCTCGTCTTCACCGCCGAGAACGGCGCCGCCCTCGACCCGGAGAGCGTCTCGCGCTACTGGCGCCAGGCCGTGAAGAAGGCCATGCTGCCGCCGATCCGCCTGCATGACCTGAGGCACACGCATGCCACCCTGGCCCTGCAAGCGGGGGGACATCCGAAGGTCGTGTCCGAGCGCCTCGGGCACGCCACCGTCTCAATCACGCTTGATACCTACTCGCACGCCATCCCGGCGATGCAGGAATCGGCCGCAACGCTGATCGCGGGGCTGGTGTTCGCCGCGAAGTGGTGCCACGTGAAGCCGACCGAGGACGTCAGCCGATCCCCCGCGTTACGAGGCACTCCACGCTAGGCGCCTTCCGGGCCAATTCTACCGCCACCGCCCCTAACCACCCCGGCTCAGGCCTCTCCGCCGTCGGCGGCATACGGTCCAGGGCCGCGTACTTGTGGGCGCCGAGTGCATGGCAGGGCAGCAGCTCGACCCGGCCCAGGCGCGGGTGAACGGCCACGAAAGTCGCGAGCGCCCTCAGGCTCTCGCGGTCGTCGTTCGCCCCGGGGACCACGGGCACGCGGACCGTCACGTCCGCGCCAAGCGCCAGCAGGTTCTCAAGGTTCTCGAGGATGAGCTCGTTGCCCACCCCGGTCAGCTCCTCGTGCCTCGCCGAGTCGAACTCCTTGAGGTCGTAGAGGAAGAGGTTGGTGACCGCGGCCACCGCGCGCAGGTCGTCCCAGCGCGCCTGCCCGCAGGTCTCCACGGCGGTGTGGTAGCCCCAGCGGCGGCAGCGCTGCAGGCACTCAAGCAGGAAGGCCGGCTGCGTGAGCGGCTCGCCGCCGGAGAAGGTGACGCCGCCGCCGGAGCGGCGGAAGAAGGGGGCATCCCTGCGAACCTCAGCCATGACCTCGTCCACGGTCACCTCGCGGCCCATGAGCCGCCGCGCGCCGCGCGAGCACGCGGCCGCGCAGTCGCCGCAGGCGGTGCACAAGCGGCGGTCTGTGCGCACGCGCCCACCGTCCATGCTGACGGCACCCCGCGGACAGGCCTCGGCGCAGCGGCCGCAGCCCGCGCAGAGGTTCTCGAACCAGGCGATCTGCGGACCCGGCTGCTGCGACTCCGGGTTGGCGCACCAGGCGCAGTGCAACGGGCAGCCCTTGAGGAAGACGACGGTGCGGATGCCAGGGCCGTCGTGCAGCGAGAAACGCTGCACGTCGAAGACCCAACCGCTGACGCTCGGCTCAGCCACGACGGTCACAAGCGAGCGTTGGCGGTGCGCGAGATGATGTCCTCTTGGATGTCCTTGTGCAGCTCCACGAAGAAGGCGGAGTAGCCGGCGACGCGCACCAGCAGCGAGCGATACTCGTCGGGCTGGGCCTGGGCGCAGCGCAGCGTCTCCTCCTTCACCACGTTGAACTGGATATGGTAGATGGGCAGGTCGAGGAAGCCGCGCAGGTAGGCAGCGAAGCGCTGCAGCCCGTCCTCGCCGGCCAGGACCTGAGGCTCGAACTTGACGTTCAGCAGCGTGCCACCGTCGAGGTCCTCGTGCTGAAACTTGCCCACCGAGCGCAGCACGGCGGTCGGCCCGAGCCGGTCCGTGCCCTGGTTCGGCGAGACGCCGTCGGCCAGGGGCTTGCCGGCCTTGCGACCGCTGGGCAGCGCCGCGACCGTGAGGCCCTGGGGCACGTTGGACGAGACCGGGTACCACGAGGGCATCATCTTGCCGCCGGTCAGGGTCGGGTACTTCTCGTGCTCGGTGATGACGAGGTGCGCGAAGCGGCGCACGTACTGGTCGACCTCGTCGTCATCGTTGCCGTACTTGGGTGCACCCAGACAGAGGTCGCGCACCTCCTCGTAGCCCTCGAAGTCGGCGCGGAGCGCCTCGCGGAGCTCGTCCATGGTGAGGCGCTTTTCGTCGTAGACGAGCTTCTTGACGGCGGCGAGCGAATTGGCGCCGTCGGCGAGTCCGATGCCCAGCGTGCCAGGTCCGCGCTTGTAGCGGGCACCGCCGCGCAGCAGGTCGGCGCCCCTGTCGATGCAGTCGAGCATCAGCGACGAAGCCAGCGGACAGGGCAGCAGCTCGCGGTGCAGCGCCTCGGTGACGTGCCCCTGGATCGCGATATGGCGGAGCTGCTCGGCGAGCTGCGCCATCACCGCCGCCTCGAACTCCTCGAAGGTGGCGAAGCCGCCGGGGTCGCCGGTCTCGAGGCCGAGCTTCCTGCCGCTGAGCAGATGCTCGCCGTTGAAGAGCGCAAATTCGACCGCCGAGCCGAAGTTGTAGTGGCCGTAGTCGCTCCACTGGTGGAGCTTGCCGGGGAGGTTCGGTTCCACGCAGCCGACGAGGCACCAGTCGCGCGCCTCCTCAGCGGTGACGCCCTTGCGCAGCAGCGCCTTGATCCCGACCTCGTCGTTATGGATCGCGGGGAAGCCCGTGCCCAGGCGCGAGAGCTCGCAGACCTTGAGCAGGAACTCCTCGGGGCAGTTGCGATGCAGGCGCACGGCCAGCGAGGGCTGATTGAGGCGCACGTCCATCGACGCCTGGAGCAGCATGTAGGAGATGTCGTTGGTGGCGTCCTCGCCGTCGGGCTTGACCCCGCCCACGGTCACGTTCTGGAAGCAGGTGTAGCCGGCGAAGTACTGCGAGCAGTTGGTGTTCAGGATCCAGCACTGCTCGGCCAGCTTGACCCACAGGCACTCGAGGAGCTCCTGGGCGGCCTCGGGCGTGAGCTTACCTTCGCGCACGTCCGCCTCGTAATAGGGGAAGAGGTACTGGTCCATGCGGTTGGGCGAGTACGAGGGCGCGTTCAGCTCCATTATCAGGCCCATCTGCGCGAACCAGATGAGCTGCAGCGCCTCGTGGAAGGTGCACGGCGGCTCTTCGGCGACCCAGTCGCAGACGGCCGCCACTCGCTCAAGCTCGGCGGCGCGCTCCGGCGGCGAAGTCGCCGCCAGCTCCCGCGCCGCCGCCGCGTGGCGCCGCGCAAGGGTGCCCATGGCCTCGCAGCTGATGACGACCGCCTCGAGGAAGTAGCGCTTCTCGTCACTGGCCGGGTCGGCGGGGTCGAGCGCCGCGAGCCGTTCCTGCGCCCAGCGCCGCACGCCCCCCCAGCCCCTGGGCAGCAGGATCTCGCCGTACCCGAGGGCGATCTCGCCGGGGCCCGACTCGGTCTTGATCTCGACGTCGATTACCCCGGTCTCGTAGCCGAGCGTCCGCGTGCCCGCGGGGACGCGCTTCAGCCAGTGTTCGATGACCGTCTTGCCCTTCCAGTAGGGGTGGATCCGCTCACGGAAGAGCGCCTCCTGCTCTTCATCGACGATATAGGGGTCCTGCGCGCGGTCGCTCAGCGTCTCCAGCTCCTTGTCGAACCAGAAGTTCGACATCTCCGGCCCGAGGACACCGGTGCGCGGCTTGCGCCCCGCATTGCCCACGATCAGCTCGTCGTCCTGGATGAGGATCGTCTTGGTCTCGCAGGTGCGCCTCAGGCCCTTGGCCCTGCGGATCACGACCGGTTCGCCCTCGGTCTCCTTGAAGACCTCGGTGTAGGCGAGGGCGCGCTCCAGGCAGACCGAGGGCTTGTGCGTGAAGTACTGCTGGCGCAGGCGAGCGATGCGCGGAGACAAACCGTCGTCGGTCGCCATGTCGCCACGCGTGGACGCGGGATCGGACACCGCGCCGGCACTGACCCCTTGGAGCTTCATCGCCATTCCCCTCGGCCTCCTCCCGACCGTGATCGGTCGCCTAACTCACCCGACCGGGTTAGGATAGCAGAGTCGCCCTGGACGATCATCGTTCTTGGCGCCCGCCCGGGCCTTTGCCTCACTCACCCGAACGGGTAGGCTGGGCGCGCACGGCTGTCACGACACTGAGAGGGTCGAGGTGACGAGGGCAATCCCGGCGCACGCGGACCAGCGCACTGATGATGCCCAGCTTGGATCTGGCGGACTCGGCGTGCGCAGTCCCGTGCCTCACGAGCTCCACCCCACGGCCCAGAAGATCCTGGAGGCAGCCAAGCGCATCTTGACGGAGCACGGGTTCCAGGGCTTCACCCTGCAGGCCATCTCCGCCGAGGCTGGGGTAAACAAGTCCGGCGTCTGGTACTACTTCGGCGGCAAGCAGCAGCTCGTGCTCGCACTCCTCGAGAAGGTCACCGTCGTCGAGTCGCACCACTTCGGCGCCTTGCCTGCCGCGGACGCGACCCTCGAGCAGCGCATTGACCTGATCGTCGGTAGCGCCAGGCAGATAAAGGAGAGAGTGGAGCGCTTTGCCGCCTTCTACGACCTCCTGCCCGAGGCAGCCCGCGACGCCGAGCTGCACCAGCACCTGATGAGCTACTACCAGGGCTGGTACGAGTGGGCGAGCGAGGTGCTCGCGCCCGCTGGTGCTGACTCCGAGACTCTTGCCAGGAGCCCAGCGACCATCGGACAGTTTGCCTCGATCCTCCTTGACGGGATCTTCATGCAGGTGGTCGTCGCCGCACCCGCCTTCGACCTGGAGGCGGCGCTGGAGCATGCGCGCCAGACGCTCGGGCATCTGCTCCGCTCCGAGCCTGGCGATCGTCGGCGGCATCAGCATGGAGCAACAAACGAGGCCCTGCTCACGTAGATCGCCGCGGCGGCCGACGAGGCAGCGGTCCAGTTGCGTGAGAGCCTCGCCACCTTGCATCGCCGCTGACTCCAGGGTAACTCGCTCGCGCCCGACGGCGCCACGATGCTGCTCGTCCTGCCTCGTGTTCAGCCGTACTCTACTATGATCTTAGGCCATGTCCGGTCATGAAAATGGTGCCGGAAGCCTTCCCGCCTGACGGCATGGGCTGTACGCTGCTACCGCCGGGCCAGGGGCTTTCGGGAGAACGCAGGACGGGCAGGCCGCAAATGCCGTGGGCTACGAGCCCGATCTTGTCTGTGGCTGCCCCTGCGACTGCACCCGGGTGTGCTACGAGCACGAATCCGTCGGTGTCGATTCGCCCGCCTGCACTCCGCCATGGTCCTCGAGCGAAGGAGAGCGCCCACGCGAGCGATCGGTATCGACGTGGCGACGGCCTCGCGCAACCCCAGCTCGCCGTCCAGGTCGGCGCCCGCCGAGAAGGACTCGTCGTCGCCGACGGGCAGCGGAAGCTCGGCTCGCCGTCGCCGGGTCCTCAGCTGCTCGAGCGCCGTCATGTAGGCGATGCGCTGCAGCCACGTGCCGAGCGCGGCCTCACGACGGAACCGCGGCAGTGCCCGGTAGGCCCACAAGAAGGTCTCCTGAAGGGCGTCGCGCGCGAGCTCTCGGTCCTGGGTGACGAAGAAGACCGTCGCTCGCAGTCGCGGTTCGAAGTGTTGAACAATCAGCGCGAATGCCTCGTGGTCCCGGGCGGACCGCCGCGTCGACGACGTCGTCTGGCAGTTCCTGCGGCAGCTGATCGCTGCAGCCCTCGTCCCCGACGAGTGACACTAGCCCCCCTCTCACCACGTCCGGTGGCAGACGCTGGAGTGTCGCTGCGCAGATACTGCCGTCGAGCGCCGTCACCAGCCGGCTCCCTCTGCCATTCGCCATGCATCGCAAGTTAGATGCCGCAGGCACCCGAAAGCATCCACCTGGCGGGCAGGTGATTGCTCGAGTCTCGAGTCGGCGGCGATGCTCGGACGCTGCGGCAGATGTTCAGGTGACCTGCACGAACTTCTCGTTCTTCTCCTGTGCAGCACCTTTGCGTCGACGGCCGACGGAAAGCCGGCACGCCGCCTCAAGACCTAGATCGTGTCTAGCGCCCCCCACCTTCTCGCAGCAGCTGGAACATTGGCGACAGGAGGAGGGTCGTCACGTACATGAACGGGTGGGTCCAGTTGAAGAGGGCCCGGTAGCTGATCGCTCCTCGATCTGGATGCGCTGGCGGCGCAGCAGGCCAGCGCTGGTGTGGAAGGTGCGCCGCAGGTCGCGAACCTCGATGGCGTTCATGGGCGTGCTCGCTTCTCCGTCAGCATGAGACGGCCCCAATCGGATTCATACTGGTTTGGCGCACGGCCAGTATGGATGGTCTGGCCTTCGATGAACACAGGTGGCAATGCTGGCCAGGCACCGGTGTGCGGGTCGCACATCTCGGCGATCACGGTTACCCCCGACGCGGTCGACAGCAGCGCGCGTCTCCCCCTCCAGCAGATGATCCAACCCCAACTCAGGCGGGAGACAAGCGAAAGGCGCGTTGCCTTGGCAGTCTCCACCTCCTCACATGTCTACGTTCTGTCTCCGTTCAGGAGGCCGTGGACGTGCAGGCACTTCCTGCAATCAGCCGACGCCAAGCCGACCAAACGCCCGGCGGTCCCTTGACTAGGCCGGCACGTCGTCGGAGATGACGCCGCATCCCAGGACCAGTACAGCCCACTGCGACAGCGGAGGAGTCGCGCTAGTGCTCGACGACAAGGACGCCGATCGGCGTGGTTCCGTCCGACTCATAGACAGGGATCGCCTGGTCCTTGCCTGCTAGCGCGGCCTGTTGGCTCAGCGCCTGCTGAGGCGTCGTCGGCGCGGGCCCCTCAAGATCTGTGCGCAGAACGTAGCCGATCTTGCCGTTCGTGGCCTGGACCTTGATGAGATCCGGTTCCTCCACCATCGGCAGGTTGGGACCGTAGGTCTGGCCCTTGGCGTTTGTCGGGTACACGGAGATCGCCGGGCGCAGGGTCGCCGGCGACGCCTGCGGCCGGGCGGCGGGCGCCTGCGGCCTGTCAGCGTCGAAGCCGCTCGCCAAAGCGATGCCGCCGATCATCGCGGTAGCGGCCACCCCGGCAGCGATTACGACCGCGCGCTGACGCCTGCGCGGCTTCTGGCCGCGCTCCCCCAACGTTTCGAACTGACGCCGCAGCTCTGCGGCAAAACGGGTATCGGCCATATGGCCCTGGGGGTCTTCGGCATTCATCAGGTCACCTCACTCGTCCAGCTGCGCGGCAAGCCGCTTCAGGCCCCGGCTGACGCGCGCCCGCACGACGTCTTCGCTGCAGCCCAGCGCGCCCGCGATCTCCCGATACGACCGTCCCTCGATGACCCGCTGACGGAGCGCCTCGCGCTGCTCGCGTCGCAGGTCCCTGAAGGCCGCCGCCACAGCGCGCCCGACCTGCTCGAAGTCGATCAGCGCCTCGACCCGCTCAATGTCGTCAGGCTCAAGTTCGAGGAGCTCGAGGCCAAGTCGACGTCGCGCCGTGTCCTCGACCCGACGACGCTTGACGAAGCGCCCCAGCTTGCGGTGTGCGATGGTGTAGAGCCAGGCATAGGCCGAGCCGTCGCCACGGTCGCGGAAGCGACGGCGCGACGCGAAGGCGTCCGCCAGGGTCTCCGCGGTCAGGTCGGCAGCGACCTGACCATCCAGCGTGCGACGCGCGAAGAAGCGAAGCAGGCCGGGCATCGCGCGATCGTAGAAGGCGACGAACACCTGGGCTGCCTCGCCGGAGGTAATGAGCAGGTCCTCGTCTCGACATCTGTCTGCGTCTCGCACGGCCCCCACTTTGTGCGCGGTCGTCGAACACCCTACATCTACTCAATGCCGAGGGCAGCGATTCTGTGACGAGAAGCGCTGCGGGGATCCCTTGCAGCGGGGCGATGCCGACTATTTGGACGGCGCCCGCCATCTACGCTACACGCTGCCGGACACAGGTCGCGTGCGTTTCGCTTTGCAGTAGCCCTCGCTTGTGCGAGGGTGCCCGGCAGGCGAGGGGATGACTCAAGGTCTCGCTGTCCACGCTGCGTCGTAGGACCTCAGGTTTGATTGTCTCCCCGCGCCGCCGAGCCAGCGAGCGTGGCCTGATAGGAGTCTGTCCAACCCAACGCACGTCTGTCCGCCTGCACGCTGACCTGCAGATGCTGCTTCCCGGCTATGGCGCACGGCTCGGGCGCTTGCGCTGTTCACGGTGGCCTTCACCCAGGCTCGCTGCCACGAGCCGGCGTGCACCTACATGGAGCGCAAACGCGCTGAAGGCAAGAGCTGGAAGGAGGCCATGCGTTGCCTCAAGCGTCACCTCGCTGACGTCGTCTACCGCGCGATGCTCGAGGATTGTCGCAGCGGGGCCTTGACAACATCGGAGATCAATCCTGCACGGCGTCAGAAGACGCTGCACATGGCCTCGATGCCGGCGAGGTGCCGACGGAACACAGGCTCACCGAGGCGTCAGCAGGCTCCCTCGGTCAAAGCCCCTGGGAGTAGCCCGCGATGAGCCAGCGGTCGTCGCTGCGGCGCAATTGGAGACGCACCCGGACCTGTGCGGCGGAGCCGCCGCTTGCGAGCTCAACGCTGCTCATCATCACCAAATGGCCCGAGACCATGCACTCCCTGGAGCCATGGAAGCTCAGGGCGCTGATCGCGATGCGGTCGGGCCACGGGCTGGAGACCTGGCGGCCGGGAGCCGCCGAAACATCGCTCAGCCAGCGCCCAAGCAGGGCGGGTGCCACGAGACCCGCATACTGGGTGCGCATCTGACGGGCCGCGATGGGGGACTGCAGGGAGACGTTCTGAAGTCGGCGCCCGAAGAGCGCTACCACTGCCCGTGCCTCTCCCTCGCCGTGAAGCAGGGCCTGCACGCGTGCGGCGGCCGGCGACGGTGCGGTGCTCGACGGGGCCGGACCGGACGACGATGAACAGCCGGCGAGGGTTGCGATGAGCAGCAGCGAGGCGAGCATCAGACGTGTTCTCACAGTGACCCTCCTAAGGGCGTGACGCGCGGGCAATCGCTCACACAAGGTCCACGGTCGGCGCCTGACCCGAGACGCAGCATGCCCCGAATCTGTGCGAGACGCCACATCACCCCCGTTCCGGTGCTGCGCCAGTAGATGCTGCACCAGGCCTCGAGGCCGACGAGGAGCCGGCGCGAATGTGTGTCTGCTCGGTGCCGGCCGGCCACTCGGCCTACCGCGTTGGCGATGCCACCGGATCTACGTCCGCGGTCCTGAGGTGCACGCGGAAAATGCTGCCGCCTCCGGCCTCGCTCACGACCTCGACAACGCCCCCCATGGTCTCAGCGAGTTCTTTGACGATGGCCAGGCCGAGCCCCGTCCCGACCTCCGGTCCACTGTACTTGCGATGTAGGGAGAAGCGCTCGAAGGCGTGCTCGAGGTCTGCTACGGTCGATGGGATAAAAGTCCCATCATCGCTAGGAGGGTTCCATGCACGTCTTTGTCACCGGAGGAACTGGCCGCATCGGCTCGGCCGTGGTCGCCGAACTGCTCGGCAACGGCCACACTGTTGTCGCGCTCGCTCGCTCCGACGCGTCCGCGCTCGCTCTCGAGAAGGCCGGTGCTAAGGCCGTGCGCGGCGGGCTCGCCGACCTGGAGGCGCTTCGAGTCGGCGCTGCCCAGGCCGACGCGGTGATCCACTTGGCGTTCGCCAATAGTTTCAGCAGCCCCGAAGCCCTAGAACATGCGGTCGCTGAGGAGAGTGCCGCCCTAGCGACCCTGGGCGAGGAACTCGTCGGCAGTGACCGTCCACTCGTGACTGTCTCGGGAACTCCACCTGTGCCCGGCCGCGTCTCTACCGAGGCCGATCCCCTGCTGACCGAGGGGCCCCTCGGCGGCCGCGACCGTTCGGTCAACGCGGTCCTCGGGCTGGCCTCGCGTGGTGTGCGGAGCACTGCCGTGCGTATGCCGCGCACGGTTCACAGCGAGGGCAACGGCGGGTTCGCCGGTGTGCTGACCGATGTGGCGCGGCGAACCGGAGTGGCCGGCTACCCAGGAGACGGCACCCAGCGCTGGCCGGCCGTGCACGCGCTCGACGCGGCCGTCCTTTTCCGGCTGGCCCTCGAACTGGCACCGGCCGGGACCTCCTGGCACGCCGTGGCCGACGAGGGCGACGCTGTACGTGACATCGCAGCCGTCATCGGGCGACGCCTCGGGCTGCCGGTCAAGGCAGTCCCGCAAGAGACCTTCGGCCCCCTCGGCCCGATCTTCGCAAGAGACCAGCCCTCCTCCAGCACTCACACCCGAGAGGCGCTCGGCTGGGAGCCGACGCATCCGAGCCTGCTTCAGGACCTAGAGAACATCCAACCCTGACAGCTCGGCCAACTCCGGAACGGCACCGCATCCAGATGGGTCGTCCACTCGGAGGCCGCCGTCGATATCCCGTCCTCGCCCGCGTTTCTGGGGACTGCCGAGCGCCAAGTCGCCGACCGGGAGAGCGCGGCCGAGAGCCGTCTCAAGTAGTCGAGCTTCGCCATGGCCTCCTGCTTCCTGCGGTCGCTCTTTCAATGGCACCTGCCGAGGTGTCCCGCAGCGGCGAGGCCGTGTCGCTGCCTGAGGCAGGCCGGGCTGCAGCAGGAGTCGGTCACTGCGCCGCTGACACGAACTCCTTGTCACCGACCTGCGTCTCTTCAGGAGTCGCGGCCTCGCTCCGAGAAGCCTGCCACGACCCACGGGGAAGGGATGGTGCCATGTTGGCCAGGCGAGCTCTCCTGTGCCTGTGGCTCGTTGCACTTCCTGCCTTCACGCTGGCCGCTTGTGGCGCCAGCTCTGCAGGGACCACCCACCCCTCGGGCATCGACGGCATCGTGCTCCTCGACGGCGGACCCGGCATAGCCACGCCGACGCCCCTACCAGCCGGCTTTCCCGCGCACCTCGAGGGCCGCCTCTACCCCTACGGGGTGGTGCAGGTGAGGGCCGCCTCCGGGCCACAGGCGAGACCGCGGTCGCCCGTTGCCGGCTCAACACACACGCCTTCTTCACCGTCAACCTGCCGCCGGGCCGGTATATGCTGCGCGTCTTGGAACCGAGAACCAGCCCCCTCGCGCACGACCAAGGTCACCGTTAACGCCCATCGGCGCACGCGGGCCGTCATCTACGTCGAGGGCATGTGAAGCGCTGCGCCTCCGCCTGCACAGGTCGCGCCACCGTCCGCCGTAGCGAGGATGACGCTTCTGTTGGAGCCGTCGTCCCTGACGGCCCAGGCGTGGCTGGCGTCTGTGCAGGCGGCGTCTTCGAGGTAGTACTGCGACACACGGCCCTGCCGCTTCCAGCGGGCACCGCCGTCGCTGGTGGCGAGGATCACACCCTCGCCCACCGCTTCAGCCGCGATGAGACCACGCCAGACCATCACGAGCCTACCTAGGGTCCGAACCACGAGGCCCAGAGCAGAGGAGAGCGTCGCCTCGGCACTCAACCCCGAACGCACCCTCATCGCGCAGCTGACGAAGAGAACGCCCGCCAGGAATGCACCGTTGAACGCAAGATGGCGTGCTCGCTCAAAGCAAGTTCAGTCGGACATGAACGAACCGCTCGACCTCCACGAACTCCACGAACCAGGCGTCGCGTCCGCTCACCGCAAGGTCGCCGGTGGCGCCGGACAGCGCGGTCTGCGCGAGCAGGCGTCCCTGCGCGTCGAGTTCGACCAGTGCGCCCGGCGGTCCGACCAGGGCGATAGGCGTCGAGCCGTCCACGGCGAGCGACCCCAGGTTGGGCTCGCTGATCGGCTTCCCCTCGACCGCCCCGTGGGCGTTCACCCGGACGATGGTCTCGTCTCCCCAGAGATAGACGCCTCTGCTGCCGGCGGCGACGTAGCTGATTGTGTCTTCCGCGGGGATCGAGCTGCCCCTCCCGTAGACAGGCGTGCGCGAGCGCACCGCGAGGCTCGTGGGGTCCATGCGCACGAGATCAAGACGCTGATGCTCGTCGGCGGCCAGCACCCAGAGGCTGCCCGCCCCGATCGCCGGCGCCGACACCGAGACCATTGCTGGCGTCAGAGGAGTCGACTTGGGCACGACGCGTCGTGAGGCGCGGACCTTCAGCGTGCGCGGGTCGAGCCGCAGGACGCGACCGTCATCGGTCGTGGCCCACAGCTGCTGCCCCTGCTCGACGGCCGTGACACCGGCCGGGAACTTGGCCCTGGCGACGACCTTCAGGGTCGTCGGGGCGATGCGCAGGAGCTCGTCAGGGACGGTCGGGAAGAAGCGATGGAGCACCCCGGTCCCGATGTACAGCCCGTCGGGGCCGGCCGAGACGTCCGCGATGTCTTCCGCGTAGACGCGTCCGACCACCAGTGAGCGTTGCCTGACCACCCGACCGTCGCCCGCGATATCGATGACGCGGATGGCACGCGGGTTGGGAAAGTCTGCGGCCGGCAGGACGACGACGAAGCCGCGCTGGCCCGTCGCCGCAAATAGCCAGGTGTAGGTCGGCGGATACCGTAGGGTCGCGACTCCGACCGGCATGGCGGCCTGGGGCACTCCGCCGGCCGACGCAGAAGGGCGCGTGGACCGCCCACAGGCATTCACTGCCGCGGCTGCGGCGAGCGCCGCGCAAACCAGGAAGAGGGCCCGACGCCTCACAG
>CAVVTV010000007.1:0-82463 GCA_963751215.1 uncultured Thermoleophilia bacterium
CACGTCTGAGATCGAAGCTGCCCTGCGCGCCGACTTCGACAAGAACGCCAAGGTAATGTCAATTGGTCCGGCAGGCGAGAAGAAGCTGCCGTGGGCTTGCCTATCGACTGACCAGTACCACAAGGCGGGTCGCGGCGGCCACGGCAACCTCATGGGTGCCAAGGGCGTCAAGGCCATCGCCGTGCGCGGGACAGGGATGATACGTGTGGGTAACGACCCACGATCCTTTCTCGCTGATGTGGAGCGCATTCACAGAGAGTACGTCCTCACCGACGACAACCTATGGGCCAACGAGGAGGGTACACCCGTGCTGGCCCAGATCATGAGTGACGCCGGCGTTATGCCGACGCGCAACTGGTCAATCGGTACCTTCGAGGAAATCACCAGCATCAACTCGGATTCGTTCCAGAAGGTCAAAACCGGAAACCGTGCGTGCTTCCAATGCGCCATTGGCTGTCGTCAATGGCACGAAGCAGGCGGGGTAAAGGGAGAAGGGCCCGAGTACGAGACAATTGCCCTCTGCGGCGCCAACTGCGGCATTGGCGACATCGAGGCGTTGATGCGTTTCAACCGGGAATGCGACGAGCTAGGCATGGATACCATCTCCACTGGAAACGTGCTTGGGCTGGCAATGGACATGACAGAGAAGGGCATTCACGACTTTGGTGTGCGCTTCGGCGATGTCGAGAGCTACCTCAGGGTGCCGACGCTGATCGCCAAGGCTGATGGGCCGTTGGCTGAGCTGGCTCTCGGCGCTCGTGCACTGGCTGCGAAGTACGATCATCCCGAATTGGCCATGGAGGTCAAGAATCTTGAGCTTCCAGGCTATGACCCCCGAGGGGCATTCGGCATGAGTCTGTCGTACTCGACGTCCGATAGGGGGGATGTCACATGCGTTCCTATCCGGTCGGCGATGAGGTGGTAACCGGCGATCTACCCCCTGATTCGATGGAGGGGAAGGCCGAGTACAACGCCGTCAAGCAGAACTTCTCCTCGCTCAAGTACACCGGCATTTGGTGTGACTTCTGGGCGATAGACACGAACCAGATGGCGCAGCTATTTCGTCACGTCTGGAAGCGGGACGTGAGTGAGGATGAGCTGATGCAGGTCGGCGAACGGATCTGGAACCTTGGCCGGCTGTTTAACCTCCGAGAAGGCGTGGAGCCGGACACTGTGCCGCGCAAGCTTGTGGACGAGCCCTTCATGGCTGGTCCATCCGCCGGCAAAGCCATCGGCTGGGACGAGTTCAGCGAGCGCCAGCGTGAGTACTACCGCTTCCGGGGTTGGAATGAGCACGGCGTGCCCAGTGAGCGCAAGCTGGCTGGGCTTGGTGTTGATGTCAGGTTGCCAGGCACCTCACCTCGTGAGGTGTGACGATGCCTCACGTGAGAATCAGTAGAGCGGCATGTACCGGCTGCCGCATGTGCGAGCTGGTGTGCTCTGCGTTCCATGAACCTGGCTTCAGGCCCTCAGCCGCCCGTCTCCGCGTAGAGGTCAACCCGACGACAGGCGAGATCAGAGGCTACTCCTGCACACAGACGGCTTGCCACAAGTGCCTCGACGCGTGCTTGAAAGGCGCCATCTTCTCCGAAGCTGGTGTGGTCTACGTTGATGCAGACAAGTGCGACGGCTGCGGCGATTGCGTCAAGGCATGTCCATTTGGTGTGATCCACGTGGATTCGGACTTGGGTAAGGCCTACAAGTGCGACCTCTGTAAAGGAGGCCAACCTCAGTGTGTTGCGTTCTGCCAGAATCCGCACGTCATGGCCGTATCCTTGAAGGCAGACCGAGCCGATGGAGATCGGAACCATCCCGACCTTCCTGCAAGCTCTGGGCGTTAGCGGGCGGGTAGGCTCGTCCAGCGTTGGGCTGCAGGGATTCAGGCGGTCAACGTGAGGACCGACTAGCGTTCGCACAGCCTTCGATGCCGAAGTAGGCGTGCGGACAGGAGCGCAGGCCAGGAGTTCGGAATGCCATACAGTCTCGACGCGATCGACCGCGAGATCGTGTCACTGCTTCTCGAAGACGGTCGTATGTCGTCGGCCAAGATCGCACGCCGCATCCGTCACGTGACCGAACGTACCGTGCGCTATCGCCTCGAGCGGCTGATCCGCACGGAGGTCATCCGTGCGAGCGCCATCGTGAACCCTCAGGCCGTGGGCTTTCCGGTGATCGCCGACGTGTTCATTGATGTCGCCCCCGGTGGGTTGCGAGAGGTTGCCGCGCAGCTCGTGGAGTTCCCGGCCGTGAGCTATGTCGCGGGCTCGGTGGGCGGAGGTGACCTCAGCGTGCAGGTGTGCGCCCGCGACACCGAGGAGCTCCTGGGCTTCGTCAACGACGTGATCGGCAAGGTTCCGGGAGTCACGCGCACAAAGCTCGCCATGGTGCCGTGGAAGCTCAAGGACGTGTATCAGTGGCAGGTTCCCTTGGAGGCCCCAGACGGTGAGGCCTGACCGCCTGCGGTCGGACGACTTCATCCGAATGGCGCCCCTGGGGAATCACTTGATCGCCGATAGCCAGCGAGGCGTGGTCCGCTGTCAACGGGCACACGCCCCCACAGCGCGCCCCACAGCGACAGGCGATGTACAGCGAAATCAACGCCCATACGGGGAACGAGTGGGTCAAGAGCATGGTTGCAGCAGGTGTCGCTGGCGTCGAAGTCTCCAAGAAACGCCTTGAGGCCGCTGCCATTCCCGGCATAGAGCGGAGCAGGCGCTTGCGCTGCGTCTGACGTCGGAAGCCCAAAAGGCGGAAGCACGTAGCCAGGGCCAGTACCGGCACTGCGTCTTCACGGCCTCTGCTTGGGCATCACTTGGCTCGAGCTCGCCGCCATGCTCTGGGCGGGCAGCTTTCACGGGCATCGCCTCTTCCCCATCGCCCGGCAGTCCGATGAGTACGCCCGCGAGGCGATCACGCGCTTGCTGGTCCTGGCGGGCTACGACCCGGCCTCCGAGGTCGGGAACCTTCGTGTGCTTTCCGAGTCACCGCTGTCTGCGGAGTGGCGACCGCTCATCGCCGGCAAGACGCGCCGCGAGCTGCGGTTGGCAAACGGCTCCTCGTATCGCGCCCTGGCCGCCACGCAGACCATCGCCCGGGGACTCGCCGCCTACTGGGGACGCGCCGATGAGTACGCCTTCTGGCCCTAGCCGGCACGCCAGCTGGCGGCCATGGAGTCGGGCTGCGCTCGTCTACACGTGGTGTCCACTGGTAGCGGCGAGGGTGATGCCTTCGCTTCTCTCTGCGAGAACGCCTCTGCCGGGCGCGGTGCCTACCGGGCGCTGTTCATTCCCTCGAACGCCGACCCACGCCGCGACGGCGAGTGGTATCAGTGCAGGTCATTCTCACCGGGTACCGGACGCCAGAAGCTGATGCCGTCGTAGAAGTACTCGCTGCCCTCCGACGCCAGGCGCAGGGCCCAGGCGACGCGCTCGGCGGCAACGAGTTGCGAGCGTGTAGGGAGACCCGCTCACGGCCGCTCGCCTTCTCTGCTCGGCTCACCCGACTGTGGAGCAAACCACCGGCAGACGTTGCAGCAGCAGTCATTGGCATGGAGCCAGCCATCGAAGGGCACCGCCGACGGGGCGACCGAGAGATCGGGGGCACTGCCCGCCAGACGCCAGAACCGATCGCCGTCGAAGTAGTAGCGATGTCCGTCGTCGTGAAGGCCAGACCAGGCTTCGCGACGGATGGCGACTACCTGTAGCCTAGTGAAGCCCGCAAAGTCGCGGGCTTTGTCGGGCGGCAGTTCGGTCATCCTCTCAACTCCTTGTCCAGATAGAGTCGGCACATCCCTTGACCAGTCCCTGCAACGTCTGACGCCGGACGCGAGCGAGTCTGCACTCATTAGCGGCGGCGAAGTGGTCGAGATCGATGAGCAGCAGAGTGCAAGCTGGCCGGTCCGGGGCGGCGCGACCGACGACGCGGCGCAGACGCTCGCGCAGGGCCGCCCGGTTGGGAAGTCCGGTGAGCGCATCGATGGGCTGCCGAGTGGTCTGCGGCGGCAAGTCGACTGGCACGGCCACGGCGTCCCAAACGACGCACAGGTGTGAGTTGGCCGTCTTATCCTCGAGGCTCGCAAGCCCCGAGCAGCGCAGCTCGAGCCGAAGGTTCTGGCGGCGCAGCGTCGCGCTCGATGCGCTGCTCTTGCAGCCCTCGACCAACCCTCGGTGCCTGCGACTAAGGGCGGCGTCGGCGGCTAGGTCGTAGCCGTGACTGCCATCTTGAGTCACACCCAGGAGGTTGGAGCCCGCTGCGTTGCAGTGTGAGGTGCTTTCACTTTCAGGTCGCACTGACTCGCCTTCCGTCACTGGCGTTGGGGGCGTTGGCTGAACCTCGTCGAGCGCTGGTTCGCCGCGCTCACGGAGAGGTGGCTGCGGCGCGGCTCTCAGCGCTCGACCAAGGAGCTGCGTAGCGGAGCACAAGACTACCTGGTCAAAGGCCAGGTCGCGGCGCCCGTCGTCGTGCGCGCGATCTCCTACGCCGTCGAGCGCCATCGTGCCCTGCAGGCACTCAGGCAGGCGGCTAGCAGCGACGAACTCACTGGCCTGCCGAACCTTCGGGGCTTTCGCAGCCTCGCCGAGAAACTGCTCAAGCTGGCCATTCGTGAGGCACGCCCTTCCACGCTGCTCTACATCGATGTCGACGACCTCAAGCATGTCAACGACAGGTACGGCCATGCCGTGGGCTCCGATCTTCTCGTGCGTGTGGCCCGCGCCCTGCGCTCGGTGGTCCGGGAGAGCGACGTGCTCGCGCGTGTCGGCGGGGACGAGTTCTGCTTGTTACTCTTTGGCCAGGAGGCGCACGGCGCGGCCATCGTACGTCAGCGGCTGCAAGACGCCATCGAGAGGCTCAACCGCGACCCCGTCGCTCCACAGATCTCCCTGTCGGTGGGCGCATCCACGGTCGCCTCCTCGCAGCCCATAGGACTCGAGGAACTCATGGTCCAGGCTGACGTGAGCATGTACGCGAACAAGCACGAGAGAGAAACGGGCTAGGCACACGGCGCTCCTCTCCAACGAGGCATTCGGGGTCTGGCCCGTCCACGTTCGAGCGATCTGCAGATCGCCGGCGGGTCGCAACCGGCTTGGCGCGCTGTACATGTCTCGCGAACCTGCACGACTCCGGAAACTGCTGCACAGAGCACCTCGCGCCGACGCCCGGCCGGCGAGAGGTGAAGGGTACATTTATTCCGATTCGTCATACTGCCACCAGCTCGTACTCGCAGATCAGACCGCCGAGGACATCGATGCGGCGCACCCTCGGCACGTCAGGGACGAACTCCCGGTCGGCAACACCCGCCGGGGAGCAGGATCAAGCCCGGCGGCGAGCCTTCACGTCGCCCGAGACTCCGATTCGCCCAGAGTGGAGTGCACAAAGCTATACGGAGGCCAGGGGCCCGTGAAGCGCACCTCAACACCCTCGCCCTGAAAGCCCGCGAGTACGACGCCCAACTCGGGGACCCGCTCTTTCGGAGCAAGCAGTGAGAGGTTGAGGATCATCTGGCGCTTCGGCAGCTTCTTCAGCTCGTTCACGCATGCCTCCGGGAAGAGGGCCGTAATCTGACGAAAGCAGGTGCGATAGTCCTCTTCGGCCCTGGCCGCAAGTGCCTGCCGAAGAACACGCTCGATCCTCTGCTGGGAGAAGTAGGCGGCGCCCTTGGACTGGCCGGCCACCTCGCCCATTAGGGTTTGGATCTCCGCATCGTCGCGCGCGACGACATCGGCGATCACACGCGGGTCCCAGAGAAGTTGTACGCCGAGCTCCACCTTGCCCCGCAGGCGCTCCAGCGTGGCACAAAACCCGTCGCGCTCCGTAGTCAGCCAGCGTGCCACCTGCTCATCCGCACCCACACCAGCGTCCGGGAGAATGATCCGATCGAAACTCATCGGCAAGACGGTGCCCATGCGTTGCCAGGCAGCATCAACCACGTCGCCGTGGGCAAGCACCCACGCCTTGACACGTTCGTCGTCGCCCACATAGGGCGCGGCGGGGCAATCGTGTGTGAGAGCAGTCAGGCCGGCAGCGCAGATGGCGCGCACTGGCCGCTCGTTCAGACCGTGCAGCGTCCAATCGCCGACTTCCCCCGGCAGCACACAATACACGTACCGGGCCACCAGAGCCTCCGGCGCTGCTGCGTCCCCCGGCATGTTCATCGCCTTCCTTCTCCAGTTTCCTTGGTCAACGTGAGGCTGGCCACGCCGTTCGCGCCGGCTACCGTGAGCGGCGACACCAGAACGCTGCACGGCAAGGGCACTGAGAGCTCGCGCCGTCCAGCGGCCGTCTCCATGGCAACTATCAGCGTGTCGCCGCCAACCACCTTGGGCGCTCCGATCGTCTCCAGGCCGACCCCGGACCCCACAACGATGACCATCACCGTCTCACCTTCATCGTGGATTTCCACCAGCGGCACAGTCTGATCGAGGGCCAATGACTCTGGTTCTACGGCCTCCTGCGCCGGCCCGCCGGCCGGCCGCTGCGATGCCGCGGCCACAGCCTCGGCGATGTGTCCGCTTACGGGTTCGACGTCGAGCCCGGCCTCTCCCGTCTCGTCGGCACGTTCGAGCCACCACTGATAGCAGACGGCGCGCCCACTTGTCCGGTCAATGGCGCGTTCCCGGAACACCAGCACGGGTTTGCCGAACAAGCGCTCCGCGACGCCATTGATGTCCTCTCGCAACAGAGTGAGTACCTCCATATGCGAGCGCGAGTCGGCCACCCGGGCCAGCTCCTTGATATCGGCGTGACGCCGCCGCCAGAGATGCAACAGGATGCGTCGTGCCGCCGCGCTCAGCGTGCCCGCCAGTTCCTCAAGCTGCTCCTCACGAAGGATCATGGGCACTTCGCTGGAAGCCGGCCGCTGCAACGAGCGTGAGGTATGGGCGATCTGGACACTTTCCGCCTGTCTCGACGTCCGATCTTCCGCGTAGGCGATCGCCGCCTCGGCCGGCCCCCGAGCCCGCCCCTCCCAGGCAAGCCCCCTCAACTGGTCGAACCAGCGGCCAGGGTCCGCCGTGATGAACCAAGCCAGCCGCGGCCGCTTCTGGTTGGGGAGGAGATACGTGATCCTGACCGCATCCTTGTGCAGCAAGATGAACTTGCGGCGCTCCATGGCGACGTCGGTGACCGTTGCCAGAGACAGCTCGAAGCGAGGCTTGCCAGGCTGTGCGAAGGCAAGCTTGTCGGCATACAGGGACAACTCCCCGAGTCGCCACGCTGACGACCATTGAGGGATGAAGCCACCCTGACTGCGCAGCAGCGCGGCACCCTCGCCCTTGCGCGACGCCCCTGATGTGCACGCACGAATCACTCAGTCTTCCCTTGCTGCCGCTTCCTCGCGCCAGCGCTCGGGGTTGATCATGCGGTCGACAACCTCGTCCACCAGCTCGTCGAGGCCGTCCCTCACCTGCTGCACCGACTCGGTAACTCCATGCTCCTCTTTGATCTGAGCGAGTGCCACATGCAGGTCGGAGAGGGCCTCGCCCAGCCGTTCCATCTCGGCCTCGGTCAGATGCCCGCTCTCTACACGCCTGAATGCCTGCGTCGACAGAGCGTCCTCGATAATCTCCACCAAGGCAATGACGAGGCCAAGCAGTCCCTGCTTGAGGTTGCCTTCGTCAATGTCGATCACGGTAGACCCTGGCCTTCATGGTCGACGACGAGCCGGCGGATTCCGCGACGCCACTCCTCCAGGGCCTCTCCAGTGAACAGCACTGTCTTCTGGCGACCGCGCTCGCGGTAGCGCACGCCCAGGACCGCCGCGGCGCCCAACACGGGGCTCGGGTCGCGTGCCTCGACTCCCACACCAACCACATCGGCGACGGGGATGCGCACCGCCGCCTGACGCTCGTTTTCGGACCACCACACCAGTCCCTCGCTCGTGAGGTAGAGCCAGCCTGGCTGCCATGCCGCGGTCGCACCGGCGACCACGCCGGGAGCCTGGCGCCACATCCTCGCGTCCGCCAGCAAGCGATGTTCGGGAAAAGCCTTGGCCACATACGCGTCGCGCTCGCAGGTGTTGACGGCCTTTGTGAGCGGCACGCCCAGCTCCTGCAGCCGATCGTGCAAAACCGCTTGCAGCTTCGTCGGATCTTCGGCGTAGAGCGCGACCTGCTCGCCCGAATCGAGCGCGAGATGCAGGAGCGGCGAGAGCCTGCCGTTGAAGTGCACAGACTCAGCGACCGCCATACCTCGGATGCTCGTCAAACGCGTCGCAAATAGCACCTCGGCCGGCGATTTACGATAGAGGATAAGACGGCGGTCGGTAAGGTACACGCGGCCCGGACGCCACGCCCGGTAGATGCCGTCCGCGTGCCAGTGCGAGCCGAACATCTCGAGCAGGGCTGTCTCGCCAGAGGCATAGGCCAGCTTCTTGCGCTGCAGCTCGCGCTCGGCGTAGCGGCGTGTGTCCTCGTCCCATGCCTTCATGAACCCGTACTCGATCATGGTCTCGACGGCGGCCACAGCGGCCCGCAGACTCACACCAATCAGGGGGATGCCTGCCACCCCGATCACCAGGTCGAGATCGACCACGACGCCCTTGTTGAGCAGCCTCTCGAGAAGGTCGTTCAGAGCCCCGCCTCGCTCGCGGATGGGCTCCATTGCCTGTTCACCACCGGCGCCACCGACACCGAGTCCGACAGGCGCCATACTAAGCCTCCACAGCGGGCAAAGGCTGCTGGGCCGCGAGCGCGTTCTTGGCGCGGGCACTTTCCCAGCCGCACCAGGGGCACTCGGTCTCGAGAAGCTCATCCACCGCGACCTGTTTGCCGCACTGAGGGCAGGTCTCCTTGACGATCTGCGCCTGCTGCCATGCCGCGCCCTCGAGGTTTGTCCCCGAAGGGAACTCAAGCCCATATCTCGCCGCTGTGGCAAACGAGGCGAGGGCCGCTCTGATCTTAATGCCCAAGAGCTCCACGCCCACCACCGAAACGGTGATGTCGGCGTTGATCACGAGCCCCTTGTCGAGAATCGTGTCGATCACGTCGGCCAGCGAACCTCCATGGTCGGCATCGCGAACCGGCTCAAGGCTAGCCTGTGTCATCATTCCTCCGCTTCTGGGGTGGGGTCCGCATCTCAAGCATCCTGACGCCGAACATTGAACAGCAGGGCCTGCTCCACGGACGCCCGGTCGAGGCGGCAAGACCTCGCTATCTCCCCCTCGCAGGCTGATTCCACGAGACGGCTCAGCAGCTTGTAGGCCCAAGCAAGCTCGACCATTGCCTCCTCGCCGCGACCCGGATCGCGGTTCACGTCGGGATGCAACTGACTCGCCAACCGGCGAAACGCTTCCTTCACCTCACGGGGAGTGACCTCAGCGTGCAGATCCAGCAGCCTCCGCGCGCGCTCGGTGTCCGCGAAGGTAGGCGACTGCACCTCCAGCGTCGCGAACGTGTAAGGCGGCAGAGGACCCACACAGCGAAAGCCGAGGCTGCCCTCGAACTCTGCATCCAGCTCGGCAAGCAGATCGTCAAGTCGCAAACGGCCTGGCTCGTCGACCAGCAGAGCAAGGTTGAGGATCATCTTGTCGTCCATGCAGGGGTTGGCGTGCACTTCCTCTGCAGCCTCTTGCAGACGAGGCAGCAGACGATCTTTGAGAGCCGCTCGGCGTTCTTCGAGCAGCGTCTGCACCGTGCGGCCCAGCAGGACGCGCATGGCTTGGGCATCGGCCGGGGGTGCCGCCGCGGCGGCCGCACGGAGTTCGGAAATCCCCTTGTCCAAGCTTAGTTCGGCGAACACCTTCTCGAGATCCCATTGCACGACAACTTCCATCTGCACACAGGCCGACAGTCGGTCGAGCTCGGCCCGGAAGCGATCGTGGCCGCGCGTCAGCAAGTCAGTTACGCGATTGTCATCAGTGAGGACCGTGCCAAACTTGGCGGGCAAGACGGGGAAGGCAGACATCACCTTCTCCACGACCCGCTGATGTTCGAGGAGCACCTTCACGAGCTCCTCGCGACTGAGGCCCTGGTAGTTGTCCAGATCGCTGGGTCCTACTACCGCCGAGATGCCGTCGCACGGCACAGTGTGGATTCCGCCGGGCTGAGCCGAGACCCCGGCGCCGGGAAGGCTCACGCGCTCGTCGGTCGGGATGATGCCGTATACGTACGTGGCGCCCACTGGCCGGACCTCCTTCAGTTGCTCGAGAGAGCTTGGTCGAAGTGCCGCCGCGAGACGTAGAACTCCTCCACGGCGGTGTCGGGCTTCTCGAGGAACTCGCGCATGGCCAGCGTCGCGGCCCTACGGCAGAGGCCCTCGATATCGGCCCCCACAAAGCCCTCGCAGCGCGCCGCCAACGCCTCCACGTCGACATCGTCGGCGAGAGGCATCTTACGTGTATGGACGTGCAAGATCGCCAGGCAGGCCTCAGCGTCGGGCACCGGCAGCTCCACGTGAATGTCAAAACGACCGGGGCGCAGCAGCGCCGGGTCGAGCATGTCGATGCGGTTGGTGGCGCCCAGCACCACTACTCCCTTGAGGGCCTCGATCCCGTCGAGCTCGGTCAGGAACTGGCTCACCACACGCTCCACGGCCGCCCCTTCCCCCCCGCCACGATGGGGCGTAAGGGCGTCGATCTCGTCGAAGAACACGATGCACGGCGCCACCTGGCGAGCCTTGCGGAACACCTCGCGCACGCCGCGCTCGGATTCGCCGACCCACATGCTCAGGAGTTGCGGGCCTTTCACCGAGATGAAGTTCACTTCACTTTCGTGGGCCAACGCCTTGGCCAGGAGTGTCTTGCCGGTGCCAGGGGCACCATGCAGCATGATGCCGCGGGCCGGCCGGATGCCTGCACGTAAGTACAGCGCCGCCCACGTAATCGGCCACTCCACCGCCTCGATGAGCATGCGCTTCACATGCTGCAACCCGCCGACGTCATCCCAGGTCACGTCCGGCGTTTCGGTGAACACCTCGCGAATGGCAGATGGCTCAACCTCTCCCAGGGCGCTGGCGAAATCGTCACCCGAGACCTCCAGCTCCGCCAGCTTCTCGTAGGGGATGTACGACTGGGCGAAGTCCACATCGGGCAAGAAGCGGCGCAACGTACTCATCGCGGCCTCACGGCACAGCGCCGCCAGATCGGCGCCCACGAACCCATGCGTACTCGTCGCCAGCCTCTCAAGGTCGACATCGTCCGCCAGCGGCATGCCGCGACTGTGAATCTCGAGAATCTCGACCCGGCCTCTCTTGTCGGGCGCGCCGATCTCGATTTCGCGGTCGAAGCGGCCGGGGCGACGAAGTGCCGGGTCCAGCGTGTTCGGGATGTTGGTGGCCGCGACAACGATCACTTGGCCGCGCGACTCCAACCCGTCCATGATAGCCAGCAACTGCGCCACCACGCGCCGCTCGACCTGACGGTCACCGCTCATCTCCTCGCGCTTCGGCGCCAACGCGTCGATCTCGTCGATGAAGATGATGGCCGGGGCCTTACGCTCGGCCTCGTCGAAGATCTCGCGTAGCCGTGCCTCGCTTGACCCGTACCATTTGTCGATGACCTCGGGCCCATTGATGTGCACGAAGTGAGCGCTCGTCTCGGCGGCCACGGCGCGGGCGATGAGGGTCTTGCCTGTTCCGGGCGGGCCGTGGAGCAGCACACCCTTGGGCGGATCGATGCCGAGTCGCTCAAAGACCTCCGGGTACTTGAGGGGGAGCTCGATCATCTCGCGGATGCGCTGGATCTCCCGACGCAGGCCGCCGATGTCCTCGTATGTGATGGGGGCGCCGGCTTCGCCCTGGGTCTCGCCTTCGCTACGAACACTCGTGGAAGTGCCGATCAGCACCGGGCCGCTGGGTGCTGTCTGCACCACTGTGTAGTTCTGCATACGCGTCCCGATGAGATTCACGCGCACGCGGTCTCCTGCCACCACCGGTATCCCGTCGAGGAGCTTGGCAAGGTACCCGGCCTGAGCACCGGCCACCTGACGGCTCCTCTCAACGGGGGCCAAGAGGACCGAACGCGCCGGCTGCACTACGGCCGGCCGCACCATGACTTGCTCATCCAGCCCAGCCCCAGCATTGGCCCGAAGGATACCGTCAATCTGTACTACCCCACGGCCGCGCGACTCAGCGTACGTGGGCATCGCCCGAGCGACCGTAGTCCGCTGCCCCGCGACTTCGACGACGTCGCCAATACCCACACCCAACTGCTCCAGATCCAGTGGGTCGAGCCGTGCAAGGCCGCGCCCCGCGTCCTTGGGCGCCGCCTCGGCCACCCGTCGGCTCAGGGCCTTCTCTGATCCCGCTCCTGGCACCTCTCTGTCCTCCATGCCCGAACCCTTCAGAACCTTGCCGGCGCAACTACGCCTTTGCCGTGACAGCGGGCGCAGGCCCGCGGAGAATCCGCGCACCCGTGGTCCTTGGCTGGCCGCTGCCCGCGCAGGCGAGGCGGGCCTCCGCTCTCTCGGGTACCGTCGCGTGACCCCCGCAAGTGCTGCAGGTTAGCTGGTACTGACGCCGACGATCCCTGTATCCCGGCAGTATGCGCAACGAGTCACCGGCGCGCGCGGCGCACGGACTCCACGACCACTGCATACCTGGCAGATGCCAAGGGGCGACGTACCCCTGCCGCGGCAGAATGCGCAGTCCCCTCGACGAGGGCGGCCGCGTCTGACGAGTCCTTTCTCACCATGCTCATGTCGGCTCGGCAGATATCACGGCGCCACTACGCCCTTACCGCCACAGCGGCCACAGGGAAGCGGGGATTCCGGCCAGAAGTCGTCCCTGGCCCGGCCGCTGCCCTCACATGCCAAGCACGTCACCGCACCGTCGGGGATCATCACTTGACCGACGCCGCCGCAACTGGTGCACGTGAGCCGGGAGCCAGGGTAAACCCCGGTGCCCTCACAGAACCGGCACCACGCCACCGGCGCGGCGAGTTTGCGCACACCTGTGCCGCCGCAGACCTGGCACCTGGATCCGACGTACATCACCTTGAAAGGGTCCGTGCCCTTGCCCGCGCAAAACGCGCAGACGACCTCGATCCCTTGTGCCGAGCCTGTTATGTCTCTTCCCCTCATCCTGGTCGCACTCATCCTTCGTCACCTTCCCTTCCGCCGGCCAGACGGCGTCTTGCCTCAAGCCTTGCTAGACGGTGCGCTCCTCCATGACGTCGCTGCGGCGGTATCGCAGCGTGCGCCGGTAACTCAGCAGGTTGCCGTCATCGTCCACGACGGTGTCGTACGAGCCGAGTACGTCGGACGAATCGGGGATCTTCTTCAGCTCCAGCATCTCCACGGCCACGCTCCAACCCGTGTCAACCTTGTCGAGGCTTGAAACTGTGACAGCATCCAAGCCGGTGAGCGCGGTCAGCTGCTCCTTGGCCCGTCGGGCAACATCCGAAGGCTTCATTGTCGCGTCACTCCCTTCTTCGCGGATGATCTTGAGTCCATACCGATACGCCGGGCTCCTCCGCGCCCGTCGCGCGCTTGCTCACGAGCTCTGCTCCGCCTTGAGCCGCTCACGGATCTCGTTGAGCAGTACTAGCAGCTGGTCTTCGCCCGCCTGATACTCTTTCTCCGTGATCTCGCCCATATCGAGCTTAAGCTCAAGTTCCAACAGGTGGCTGCGCACGGCACCCTCATTGAAGTACTCAGCTTCGGCCCGCTCCTTGACTGTCTTCGCGATCCAAAGCACGCCGTCGATAGGTCCCGTGACGGGGAGGGTCAGCAGTCTCGTGACGATATCCATCGTCGTCTCTACCAGTGCATGAAGAGCTTGACGAAGTTGTACGGCGGTACGCTGCCGACGTACTTGAACATGAGCCTCTGCCCAAAGTCGGCATCCAGCTGCTGCACGGCCTTGTCCATCTGGGACTCCGCGTTTCTGTCTACCAGAAAGGCGGAGTTCAGGACCATGCGCTCTCCATAGTTCTCGTTCACTGCAACGTCGCGCGCCAGGGGCCGCAAACGCGATAGGATCAGGTCGGCGTCTCTCTGGCGCCGCTGCTTCATGGCCTTCTCCACCAACTCGCCAAGCCTCATGCGCTCGGCGTGCGTGTCATCCGCTGACCGGCCTGCAAGAGCGTCTCGCAGCGAACGGATGCTGGGATTCTCGTCGACGATCCCCTGGAAGAGCGTGTCTTCGTGCCAGAACGCCTTGAGCCCGAGCTCCACACGCCCGTCCGTCTCACGCCAGAGTGCTAGCAGCTCGCTCCGTCGCTCGCCCAGCAGCTTGAGCCGGACGATCTCCGCATCGGGGGCTACCGTGCCGAAACGAAGTGGAAGGATGGTGAAGTCGCGCATCACCTCTTCCAGTACCGCGGTGTGGGCCATCATGTTGCGTCGCCTGGCCTCATAGGCCGCGCTCGCCGAGTCACTCACCACGGCTGCCAGATCGCCCTCGTGCACGGTGTAGAGAGCATCGCCCCGTTCGCCCATGCCCAGCGATGTGAACTCAGGTCGCTTGTTGCAGCGAATGACGCAGTAGACGTACACGTACTCGTCGTCGGAGCCGCGCGACTCAGGCATCCGGGCCCTCCTCCCCTGAGTGGTTGAGACTCAGATCCAACTCAAGGCCCCGCTCACGCAGGACCCCCTGCAGAAGATCGAGCATTCGGTTGGCCCAAGAAGCGAGGGCAGCGTCCCTGAGGTCAGCGTCCAGCTGTATATAGAGATCGCGAACTGCCCGGTAGGTCCCCTCCGCCGCCGGTTCCAGTGCAGGGAAGACCTGTTGGAATAGCGTCGCCTCCAGGTCAGCCGCCTGGTCTAGGCGCTCCGCCCTATAGAAAGGTGCAGTCTCCATGGCCAGATCGAGGGAACTCCGCAGATCGCCGAGTAGTAACGCCAGGGCGGCTCGCCGCTGGGAGATCTGGCCCTCCGTCACCTCATCCCTCAGGTGGTCCACCAGGACAGACCGGCCGAGAACGCCCCGGGCAGCGGCGGCCATGACAAGGCGATCGAGGTGGAAGAGGTCGTCTGCGCAAAGGGCCACGGTGAGGTCGTTTGCGAACACTTCGCGCGGTCCGTAGCAGCACAGCTTCTCAACCAACGCGGCTGCCAGCCCCTCAAGTGACGGCAGCCCCTCGGTCGCCGGCACGTGGGAGCTCTGCACGCGTAGCGCCCGAGACGCGGCGACTGTGGCGTTCTCGGAGAGTGGGTGGGCATGCTCGTGGGCGAGGAGCGCGCGCACTGCAGGCGGATCTTCCCAGTAGCCCTCCTCGACCATCACCTTGTGATTGACGAACACGTGGCAGCCCGACAGATCGGCGAGGTCGAACGCGTTGACGACTGGGCGACGATCCAGCGCCGGCGGCCCCCCGGGCGGCAGACCTCCCGCCCCCGCCAGCTGTTCTGCCAGCACCCGCAGATCCTGAAGGATGAATAGATCCACCCAATCGTGCCGCCACAACCCACGTCGCGCGTAGCGCCGCACCACTTCGTCCTCGGCCGCGATCACCGCAAGGACACCGCTCTCCACGTCGGAAACCACGCGCAAGTCTGTGCCCTCCACGTTGTGAAGATCGAAATGCTTGATCGCCCGTGGCATGCCGTGCCTCAGCCTCTACTCCACGATCTTCTTGAGCTTCAGCTCCAGAATGCCGTTGCGAAAGGTCTTCTGCATGCTCGCGGCATCCACCGCGGCGGGCAGCAGTACTTCGCGTGCGTACTTGCGCTCTCCGCTGGTCTCGAGTACAAGCACATCGTCGTGTAGTTCCACGGAGATGTCCTCCTCGTTGGCGCCGGGCATCTCGGCCACGAGCACAATCTCGTCAGGCTCGTCGAACACGTCGACCAGCGGCTCACGCACATCCGCCACAACAGGTCCTTCATCGGTGTGGCGGATGTTGCCGAAGTGCTCGACGTGCGGCACCCCGTTGGCGACCGTGCGAAAGCTCAGGCCGTACACGCCCTGCACCTGGTCGCCCATGCCCTTCACCTTGAAGTGCCCGGTTCGCGTCGGGGGTGCCCCTCGCGGTGCCCCGCGAGGTCTCGCTCCCGCCGTGCCTGGCTGCTCGAACGCTTCCATCTTGTCGGAGAGCACTTCCAAGAAGTCGCCCAGACCTTTGAAGAGGCCACCGAACCCCAAGTCGAAATCGTCTTCCTGCTTCCCCGCGCCCTTGTCTGCCTTGGCCATCACGGCCGCCTTTCTCTGCTTCGCCTCAGTATTCGAACGGAACGACACCAAACGGCTCCATTGGATCGTCTTCCTCTTCCGGCTCGGCGCCTGCCGCGCGCGGGCCGGGCTGAGTCGGAGCCACCTTCTGCTGGGCCCGCGCGGCAGCCTCGGCGGGGATCTCGTCGAGTTCTCCCCTCAGGGTCTCCAGGCGCCTGCAGATGCCCTCGAGCCGTGCCTGCGTTTGCGATGTGAGCACGGCCTGCGTACTCAGCTTCTCCTCGAGACGCACGCGCTCACGCTCGAGTCGGGCGAATTCGCTGGCGGCCTGCGCCCGACTGCCGGTCTTGCCGGTGGCCGTGGCCGACTCATGCAGGCCCGGGGTCTTGGTCACACCGGCGCCTAGCAGCGTCGTCAGGTACTGCATGCCCTTCGGTCTCATGACCGTTCGCTCTTGTCTCTGGCCAGGGCCAAGCGGCGATTGGCACGCCTGATGCGCGCTTCCACTTGTGCCTCTATCAGCCGCGTGACGCCAAGCTTCTCCCGCAGACGCGCGCACTCTCTCCTCAGCGCGCCTGCCTCGCGGCTCGCCTGCGCTCGGCTCCCTGGTGGCGTAAAGCCGAGGCGCCCCGTGGCCTTGGGCGTCTCACGAACGCCGTTGATGCGCGGCACGCCGCTCAGACACAGACCGCGCGCGAACCGCAGGCCCTTCACCCTGATGACTGTCATACCCTGCGGTTGCATCTCATCACCTGCAATGGTGTTTGATGAGGCTGAGGAGCATCTTGCGCTGTTCCAGACGGCGCTCCTTGGCCTTGACCGTGAATGCCGTCTTCGACTCGAGCACATCCATACACATCGCCACAAACGCCGGGTCCGACGCCTTCGGAGCCAGCTCCTGCGTGGCGCACACCTTGGAGATCATCACGCTGCTACGCAGTGTCGGCGTCTGATCGTACTCACCGGATGCACGGAAGGCCCTCACTAGGTCAACAATTCGAGCCGCTCGATCCTCAGCCAGACCCGAGCGCCCGGCGGCAATGGCCACCTCCGTATCGCGCTCGAAGTAGTCGAGATCCATGGTCAGCAGACGGTCGGAGAGCGCGTCCTGCGCATCGTGAACGCCCGCATATTCCTGCGGATTGCTGGTGAAGATGGCGCGAAACTCGGGATGGACTTTCAGGTACTGATCTTTGCGTGCCTGAGTGGGCAGGACGAGGACATGCTCCTCGAGCACCCCCAGGAGCACGTTGTTCGCTTCTGGCCGGGAACGCGTGAATTCGTCGTAGACAAGGATGAGACCCTCGCGACAGGCCGTTGTCAGCCGGCTGTCCGCCCAGCGCTGTGCAGCATCCTCTTCCAGCTTCTTGACGGAGTGGATAAAGTTGTCGAGCACGCGCCTGTAGTGGTATCCGAACTGGCCGCCCACCATGTCGGCGGTGCGAAGGTCCTCGTCTCCGGCGATCAACATCACGGGGCGGCCCCGCTGCGCGGCCACATGCAAGGCCAGGGTCGTCTTTCCGGTACCGGCCGGCCCGCGGAAGTGAATGGGCAGTCCCGCTTCCAGATACCCGAGTGCGCGCTTCATGACCTCCTGCACGGCCGGCGTCTCTACAAAGTCGAAGCGCGTCTGCACGGTGGGCGCCGCCCTCTCGTCCAGGCTGAGGAGAGTCCGCTCGAATTCCTGCTTTTCCTGGAACTGCTTGCGATCGAATTCGTGCCGCTCGAGCTTCGCCCCAGCGGGCTTCAACACTTGCGCGTTCGTCATGGCGAACAAAACCTCCAAGTCTCTGTTCGGTCAGTAGCAGCCGCCACTCGCAGTTCCAGAGTCAGCGCCACGTGCCATCGGTCCCGAGCCGCTTCGTAGAGCGCAGGCGCCGCCTGCCAGCTCCTGTTCTGCTCGAACACACGCGCCAGGCCGGGTTGAGCCGCGCGCCAAGCAGTTTCTTCGTAGGGCGAGAACAGCGACGGTCCACTGCTCCTCCCCGATCTAGCCGCCATCTCGTCGCGAAAGACCTGATGAGCCACGCCGCACTCAAAATCGGTCCCTCGGCCCACAACCACCCCTGTCATCACGTAGGCCAGCCCATCACCGAACACTGGGGCCAGCGCGCGTAGCCCCAAGCGCCCTCCAGCGACTGCCCCCAGGGCACCCAGCACCCGGGCAAGAGCCTCCCGCGCGGCGCTCAGCTCGCTCGCGACGGCCCCGCCGACGACCGGAACGCCGCCGACACCCGGACGGGCCTGGCCGCGCAGCGCCGAAAGACCGTCCGCGTAGGTCAGCGCCGGCCGCTCGGGTGCACGGGCTGGCGAGAAGAGCGTCGTGGCAAAAGCTGCGACCGAGAAGTCGCCGATCTCGCCCACCTCGACAAGCCCGAGGGCCAGCTTCTCCCACATGTCGCGAAAGAATGCCTGCGCCTCGCCGAGCTCCGGCTCCAGCACGACTTCGGGGCGTGCGCCGTCACGCACCACGAGACGACATTCCACCCCCTGAAGGACACTCAGCGGCACGGGCAGAGTCACCTCCACGCTTCCGCTGCTGCGACCCGCCGAGCGCACCTTCCGGCTGCCCAGGTACATCAACCCATCCCCTCGCTACGCGCATTCTCGGGCCCTCTAGCCCTTCGTCTAGCAGAAACTCCGGAGGCAGAAGACACTGCCTGCTGCCGGTCTCCTCGCACAGCGGTTGACCGCCCTTCATGGCGATCAACCGCTGCTTCGCCGCGACGCACCGCCCCACGATTGGCAACGTCACAGCCTGCCGCTGTGATGCATGTGACGCCGGCCCCGCGCGCGGCACGCACCTCGGCGTCTGCGTCTACTCAGACTCCGAGAACCCTCGGGCCTGAGCGATCCACTCGTCGATCCGTGCCATACGCCCCGCGTCGCCCAGTCCCTCGCGTATCTTCGGGACGCCGGTCGTCATGAGCTCCGCAAACGAGAAGATGCCGATCTCGTTCAGGCGAGCCTGCATGCCTTCGCCGATGCCTCGGATGCGCGTCAGATCGTCACGAGTCGGCTCCGCAGGAACCACCGGCTCCGGTTCGAATGCGGCGACCACGGTGACAGGCTCGGGCTTCGCTGCAGGCTCGGGCACGGGCTCCGGTTCGGGTGTAGAGACCTCAGCGACGGGCTCGGGCGCCGGCTTCGCTACAGGGGCCTTCACCACGAGTTTGGCTGGCGCAGGACGCCTCCCGCCCCTGGCTGAGGCGGCCCGTTCACGGCGCCTGGCCATGGCGGAAGTCACCTTCGCCCAGCCCGCTTCCCTTCCGGCCACGTCGTCGAGGCGTCCTTTACGGTCGGCTGCCCCGTCGGCGGCCAGACGTGCGTGGTCCTCCGACAGCTGGGCACGTTGCTCGTTGGCCATGAGCGCCTGAGCCTTGTCCAGATCGCTCAGCATCGCGGCGACGTCACTCTTCATTGCCACGACCTCGGCCTTGAGCCGTTCGTGCTGCTCGCGACTCATCGTGGCACGTGCCGTGGCGTGATCGTCGAGCGTGGCGGCGACGTCTTCGCTACGTGCCGCACTGCCAGCGGCCAGGTCATCCATAAAACCGGCGACGTCACTCTTCATTGCCGCGACCTCGGCCCTGAGCCGTTCGTCCTGCTCGTCGGCCATGACCGCGCGAGCCTCGTCCAGATCGCTCAGCATCGCGGCGACGTCACTCTTCATTGCCACGACCTCGGCCTTGAGCCGTTCGTGCTGCTCGCAACTCATCGTGGCACGTGCCGTGGCGTGATCGTCGAGCGTGGCGGCGACGTCTTCGCTACGTGCCGCACTGCCAGCGGCCAGGTCATCCATAAAACCGGTGACGTCACTCTTCATTGCCGCGACCTCGGCCCTGAGCCGTTCGTCCTGCTCGTCGGCCATGACCGCGCGAGCCTCGTCCAGATCGCTCAGCATCGCGGCGACGTCACTCTTCATTGCCGCGACCTCGGCCTTGAGCCGTTCGTCCTGCTCGTCGGCCATGACCGCGCGAGCCTGGCGAAAGCCAGCCAACTGCTCAGCCGTGTCGATGCGGATGCCGGCGATCGCCGTCCTCCGCACATCCCACGCCCCGCCGAACTCTGCGGCCAGTTTCGCTATGTCCTGATTCAATGCCATGTCTCACCTCCTAGTGCTCGGTCTCCTGGCGGCCAGTCGATCGACTGCCTCCATCGAAGAGGCGCGGCGACTGACGTTGCGAGTCTTGCGACGCCAGTCACCGCGCTTCCTTCAAGCATCGACCAAGGTCGCCCTCAGGCCGGGACCGCCTCGCTGGACGTAAGACCAACGGCTTCGGCGTACTTGAGCCAGGTGTCAACCCCGGCCACGACGACGCGAGCCTCGACCGCGAGGAGCTCGATCCCCACGAGGGAGACACGAACCCATGCGTCGACCACAAGACCCTTGTCCAGAATCCGGTCGATCACCTCGGCCAGGCTGCTGGAAGCGATTGCCTTCTCGACTGCCACTTCTGTCACCTCCTCCAGAACTTTGCGTTACCACGAAACTCCGGTCAGTAGCTCCACCTATTGCGGAGTACACGTACATGATTCGACACGCCATTGCTGAATGATAGTATGGCTTACGTTGGGACTAGGCGAGATGGCGTGTGCGTTACGTAAGGACTGCGCGACGCACCACAGATGCTGCGTGCGCCCGAGCAAAGCCGCGCGCGATTGGCCCCGGGTCAGGGCGACGAAGAGGTCGCCCGACGGTCCACGACGTAGCCGAAGCGGGGCACTGTGCGAACGTAGATGGGCTTCGCGGGATCCGGCTCGATCTTCGTGCGCAGGTTCTTCACGTGCCAGCGCACCACGGCCTCGTCACCGCTACCTCGTGGGTAACCCCACACCCGCTCCAGGAGATGCCGGCTCGAAAACACCTCGCCGGCATGCGCCATGAGGAAGCCGAGGAGAGCGAACTCGACCGGAGTGACGGCGGCCAACGTGCCGTTCACCTGGAGACTCCGTTCGCGAGTGTCCAGGCACAGAGCGCCGATGCGCATCACGTCCGCGTCACCTACGGTCGCGGCCTGCAGGGCAGCCGTTCGCCGCAGGAGACTCCTCGCTCTGGCTCTAAGCTCGGTCAGATCGAAGGGTTTGCACAGGTAGTCGTCGCCGCCTTCGTCCAGACCCCTCACGCGGTCTTGCACGTCGCCGCGGCCGCTCAGGAACAGGATGGGCACGGATGCGAGCCGCAGGTCGCGGCGCACCTCCCTACACACCTCGATGCCATCGAGCCCGGGCATAACGATGTCCAGCACAAAGAGATCGGGCCGCTCCTGCCGGGCAATCGCCAGCGCCTCGACACCGCTACTTGCGGTGAGGACCTCATGCCCCTCGTCGAGAAGCGCGTACTTGACGCCCCAAACAAGGTCGGGCTCATCGTCGACAATGAGGATGCGCGCCACCTCTACCCACCTCCGTGCCGCTGGGCCCGGAGCACCTCGGCGGCGAGACACCTTACCTGCTCCAGAGAGAACGGTTTCGCGATGAAGGCTCTGAGCAGCCCGCTCTCCAGGGCTTGTCGCACCGCGTCGTCGTCGTCGGCCATGTACCCGGAGACGAGGACGACGGCAGTGTTCAGGTCGAGATCGGACGCCTTGCGCGCAAGCTGCAGTCCGTCCATGTCCCCGAGTTTGGCATCGACGAACGCCAGCCGGTAGTCGCCGGTAGCCAGTAACGAGGCGGCTTCCGTGCCGGAGCAGGTGGTCACCACCTCGTAGCCCCCGCGGAGCGCCGACTTGAGAGCCCAGCAGATGTCGGGCTCGTCATCGACCACCAACACCTTCTGACCCATGTGCGTCCCCCTCAGAGCACAGGGAGCAAGACCGTGAACGTCGAGCCCTTCCCAGGGTCGCTGGCCACCTCGATGCTGCCGCCGTGCTGCTCCATTATGCTGTAGCTGATAGAAAGGCCCAGTCCCGAAGACGGGCTACCTGGGGGTTTTGTGGTGAAGAAGGGGTCAAAGATGTGGGGCAGATCAGCGGCTGGTATGCCCACGCCCGTATCCTGAAACGCGATCCTGACCAGGCCGCCTTGCACCGCGCTTATTACGATGCTCAGCTTGCCACCCTTGGGCATCGCAGTGCAGGCGTTCAGCACGAGGTTCGTGAACACCTGCTGCAGCAGGTCGGCATTGCCGACGACGCGGATGCCGTGGGGCGTGGGTGCCCTGTGCACTCGTACCATCTGGAGCGCCAGTTGGTCGGCCAGAAGCATCATGGTCTCGTCGAGCAGAGCGTCCACATCGATCTCGCCCAGCAGCTCGGTTTGAGGCCGGGCGAACCTGAGAAGGTTGTCGATGATCAGTGCGGACCGCTTGGCGGAGGCTTCGATCTTCTGAAGACACGCCGCCTGAAGCTCGCGGTCATCCGAGTCCTCCAACAGCAGCTGGGCACTTACTTGGATAACGGCCAGTGGGGTGCGCAGCTCGTGCGCGATGCCCCCCGCCATCACCCCCAATGAGGCCATCTTCTCGGCCTGGATCAGCTGGCTCGCCAGAAGACGGTAGGAGGTGAGGTCGCGCCCCACAACCACCGTCCCGGTAATCACGCCGTTGTCATCGGTCATAGGCGAACTGCTCCAAGCGACGACCGACGCCCGCCCGTCGGGCGCAATGAGCCTGGACTCTTGGGTGTGAGCTTGTTGGTCGGCCGCCGACCCATGCAGCATCTTCTCCATGACCTCTGCGTCGGCAGGGTGACAGAACTCTGTGAGGTGCTTACCGCGGACCTCGTCGAGTGCCCATCCGGAGACCCGCTCCGCTGCCGGGTTCCAAGTCACGATGTGGCCCTCCACGTCCAGGGATGCCAAGAGATCGTTGGCGCTTTGCACCACGCCGGTCAAGTGACGCTCGGCCCGCCTGACCTCGACGCCGAGCTTGTGCCGCTCCGTGACATCGTCGACGAGCAGCATCGCCTGCTGCACGGAGCCATCCACCGCGATTGGCACGAAACGGAAGAAATACACGTTACCCGCGGGCAGCTGCACGACGTCACCACCGTCGATGACCTCCCCGCTCCTGAAGACCGCCCTCAGATTCTCTTCCATGGCCGCATACTTGGTCAGCCACGAAGGCATGACCTCCACCAACCTGTGGCCAATCGTGGCCTCTTTTCCACGCCGGACACTCTCGAGGAAATGCCGATTGGCGGAGATGACGCGCAGCCTGCGGTCGACGACCAGCATGGAGCTCGGGATACTCTCGATGAACTGATCGACGAAGAGCCCGTGCTCGCTCGTTTCGCGCCGCAGATGCGACACGGAGCGGAAGTGCCCCAGCAACTCTCCCACGACAACTGCGAACTGAAGATGGGCATGGTCGAAGGGCGCTGCCCTGCCGAGACGGGCCAGATTCAGGACTCCCAGTACACCGCCGCCCCAGGAGACCGGCACAGAGAGGGAGGACGTGATGAAAGGTTGACGCATGGCCCCGCGCATCGGCCCGGGGATCTCCTGTCCCGGAGCCATGAGCAGCGGCTCACCGTGCTCCGCTACCCAACCGCTGATCCCGTCGCCCAGCGAAACCCGCGTCTGCTCGGTCGCGTCTTCGGGAACACCGAGCGAAGCGATGATGATCAAGGCGCCGCTATCGTCGTCCATCACCATGAGCGAAGCACGGTCCGCCGCGATGATGCCCGTGATCACCTGGAGAACGCCCTGACAAACGTGGTCTAGCGCCGCGGCAGGCGCGGAGGCCTCCATCGTCGCCCTGTCCAACAGATGGGCGCACTCAACCAGACCGGCGAGGGCCGAGTCTCGCGTCAGGCCGATGTGCCTCACCAATCGGGTGCGACTTCCTGTTTGCCGCACATTGCTACTCATCATGAGCACTGCCGTCGCGTCGCGTCGGGGAGGCTTTCCCCGAGGCGCGCACCTTACAACTTGTGTCCCTCCTGAGCGAGACCTGCAGCGATGCGGCCTCTCTCGCTCCCACTCGATGGTCCTCAGCGCCTTGCTCGACTTCACGTAGGGAAAGCCGGGTGAACCCCCTTTCTGCTCGCCCTGCCATGGTCGCCTCCAATCCCCGCCCCTGCAAGAGGGCAGCTCTACGCAACCGAACCCTTCGCGGCTCGCAACAGATACTCGGTGCAGTCGGCCTGCGGCAAGGGCCGCGCCAAATAGTAGCCCTGGGCGGCGTCACAGCCGGCGGTCTTCGCGAAGTCAAGCTGGGCACGGGTCTCGACGCCCTCGGCGACTACCTCCATGCCGAGATCGTGGGCCAAATGGGTGACAGCGACCAGAATCGCCGAGGCCGAGCGATCGTCGAGGCAGCTCGCCACGAACGAGCGGTCGATCTTGACACGGTCGATGGGCAGCTCACGCAGATGCGTGAGCGACGAGTAGCCGGTGCCGAAGTCATCCAGGGCCACCGTGGCGCCGGCTTCGCGCAGGCAAGCGGCCGTCTCGGCGGCGCGCCGCGGATCGGCTAGCACGGCCGTCTCCGTGAACTCGATCTCAAGTGCGGAGGGCGCCAGCCCGGCCTTGGCCGCGGCCCGTTTGACCTCGCCGCAGATATCGGAGCGCTGCACCTCGCGCGCCGAGATGTTGATCGCCAGGCGGGGCGGTGAGGCGAGAGCCTTCTGCCAGCTTCGAAGCTGACCGCACGCCTGGCCCAGCAGGTGTTGCCCCAGCGAGACGATCAGGCCGCTCTCCTCGGCGAAAGGGATGAACTCCGCGGGCCACAGCAGGCCGCGCTCGGGGTGCTGCCAGCGCGCCAGCGCTTCGACTGCCTGTGCGCGCATCGTGGCGAGATCCACAAGCGGCTGATAGTGCAGCGTGAAGTGATCCTGCGCGATGCTGGCGCGAATCTCGCGTGCCAGCCAGAGTCGGGCGGAGCCCTCGTTAACGCCGTCGGAGTCGAAGATCTCGAAGGCGCCGCCGCCCAGCTCCTTGGCGGTGCGCATCGCGCTGTGGGCGTTGTCCTGCAGCTGGCGCGCGTTGGCATCGCCGCCTGGATGCACGACGATGCCGCAGCTGGCGCTGAGAAAGAGCTCCTCGGCTCCCGAAGCGAAGGGCGCGGCAAAGACGTCGTTGATGCGAATCGTGAGACGCTCGAGGTGCTTGGGCGAGTTGATGCGCGGCAGCAGCAGGACGAAGTCGTCGGCGCCGACGTGGGCCACCATGTCGTTGGTGCGCAGATGCTCGTGGAGGCGTTCGCCGACGGTGCGCAGCAGCTCATCGCCGGCCTGCGGACCGAGGGCGTCGTTGACGTCCTGGAAGCGGTCGAGGTTGAGCCAAACCAGGGCAAGCTGACCCTGGCTTGCCTTGGCACCGGAGAGGGCCTGCGAGAGCACCATCGAAAGCATGGCGTGGTTGGGCAGCTCCGTGACGGGGTCGGTGAAGGCAAGACGCTCAACCCAGTTCTGAGCACGTTTCTCCTGCGTGGCGTTCTGTATGATCACAACCGCCCCGGCGGCCGCGCCACAAGCGTCGCGGATCGGCACTGACTCGGCACGTACCCAGAGCTCTCCTTCAGGCAAAGCGGGTGAGCCAGGCCCCTCATAAGACACATGTTCGCCGCGCAGCGCCCGTTCGAGCAAGGGACGTAACTCGCCCGCTATGCGGTCAGCCATGCGTGCGCCCAGAAGCTGCTCGGTGGGCATCGACATGAGCTCCCCCGCGGCCTTGCTGACCTCAAGGACGACGCCGGTGCGATCGAGAGTGACGATAGCCGTCGGGGAGTGCTCGAGAATCGCCCGGTAGCGAGCGCCGAGAACAAGGGCATCGACGGTGTCATCGGTCGTTGCGCACATGACTCTCCACTGGACGGAAATGGTTCATGCGGTTTTGGTCTGCTCGCTTGGCGCACCGACAACGTGCGTGCTGTCTGTTCACCTTGTTAGTGGTTATGTTCTATTATATATGTTCCGTCCGTCAAGCTATTTTGCACGAACCTGACCGAGAGGAGCAGGTCATCGGTCTCTTCGACTTCCTCCCAGGTTTCGGCGCGCGTGACATCGCCGTCGACTTGGGTACCGCCAACACGCTCGTCTACGTTCGCGGCCGCGGCATCGTGTTGTCCGAGCCGTCGGTCGTGGCCATCGACCAGCGCACAGGCGAAGTCCACGCCGTGGGCACCGAGGCCAAGCGCATGCTCGGCCGCACCCCCGGCTCCATCAGTGCGATCCGGCCGCTCAAAGACGGCGTGATCAACGACTTCGAGGTGACCGAGCAGATGCTGCGTCACTTCATCCGCAAGGCAAACCAGAACAAGTGGGCCCAGCCGCGGATCGTGATCTGCGTGCCCTCGGGCGTCACCGGTGTCGAGAAGCGCGCGCTCGAAGATGCTGCCCGGCAGGCCGGCGCGCGCTGGACGGAGCTGATCGAGGAGCCCATGGCGGCGGCGATCGGCGCCGGCCTGCCGGTTGCCGAGCCCACCGGCAACATGATCGTCGACATCGGCGGCGGCACCAGCGAGGTGGCCGTCATCTCGTTGGGCGGCATTGTCGTCTCGCAGTCCATTCGCGTGGCCGGCGACGAGTTAGACGAAGCGATCATCAGCTACGTCAAGAGGCAGTACAAACTGCTCATCGGCAGCCAGACCGCCGAAGAGATCAAGCTCGAGATCGGCTCGGCCCATCCGCTTCCCCAAGAGGCGCAGGCCGAGATCCGCGGGCGCGACCTGGTAAGCGGTATGCCCAAGACCATCGTGCTCACATCCGAAGAGATTCGCGGCGCACTCAGGGAGCCCATGCAGGCCATCGTCAACGCGATCAAGGTCACGCTGGACAAGACGCCCCCCGAGCTCGCCAGCGATATCATGGACCGCGGCATCATGCTGGCCGGCGGCGGTTCGCTGTTGCAGGGATTGCCCGAGCGTCTGCGCCAGGAAGCACAGATCCCCGTCCAGCTTGCCGAATCGCCGCTCACTTGCGTCGCCGTGGGTTCCGGCCAGTATCTCGACGAGCTGGACGCCATTGCCCGCAGCAAGCGCAAGTCGGAAGGCAAAGGCCGCTATTAGATGATCGATTCCCCCCTGCGGCCTCCGGCGCATTAGTCGACTGGGGCACGTTGGCCACCTTGCCGGCCGGGTCGCCGTAGCTGGCGATCACCGGCATGGCCAGACGTTGACCGAGGAGCCGACACGAGAACCTCGAGCGAGATCGAGCGTCCGGAGACGCGTTGGTTTGACGAGCCATCGGGTATCGGCTTCAGGTCCGCATCCCTGTCCGGGCACCTGCACTTGGTCGGCTTTCGGGCATTAGACACGATAACAAGACCTCCACGGCACATGTCTGTACGCGTCTGATTGGCGTCGGAGCCAGAGGCAGTGGCGTGGGCATGCGCCCAAAGCGCAAGTGGGCGGTGCCGTAACCGTAGCCGGCGACCTCGCCAAGCGCCGAGCGCTTGGCGGCCCTACTCCAGCGGAGTTGACTCGATGACCAGCAGCTCGTCGCGGGAACCGGGGGGCACTGAACCCGGCGTTCAATCCTCACCCTGCGGCACCACCATCTGGGCCTGGGACAACTGCAACAACGGCCAACTCGGACTGGGCACCTTCAGCGGTAGCGCACATCCCACCCCGACCGAGGTCGGCGGCGGGTCGTCGTGACACTGCCCGCGCCCGCGGCACGGCGTCACGTCTACTGAAGCAAGGACGGGGGTACAGGAAGTCAGGGCTCAACGCTACCCCTGGAGTAGGTCCCGAGCGTGGTTGGGGTGATTGCATGCCCGAGGCGCTTGGTGGCCATGGCGGGCGCCGCCGAGAAGGGATCCTCAACCAACGCCAAGCGCCACCGCAGTGCCTTTCCGTATGCCACGGCCCATACGTGCACGGCGCGGTTGTTGTCATGCCGTTATCAAATCTACAAGTTTAGCCGACACTATGCATCGAGGAAAGGAGGAATCGATGATGGTACTCACAACAGCGGAGAGACAGCAGCTGGAAGCGCTACGAAAGAAGGCCGCAGCTCATCACGGACTGTACGTCGGCGATGCCCTCCGATACGCCCAGCTGCTGGGACAGAAGGGCCTGACAAGGCCGAAGATCATGCTTGCCGGGCGCAAGGGCCACCTCGGCATGTACCGCCCCCCAGGCTCGAAGTGGTGGATGTTCGACGCCGAGCGTCTGGAGACCTGGTACGGGCCTCCGAAGAATACGCAGAGTTGACCTGAGGCCGAACAGTACGCCAACCTTAGAAGAGCAAAGGCGTCGCTTCGCTCCGAGGTGTCCGGTTTGGAGCGGAATCACCGTGCGGCTTGCCGTGGGCGCTCGCTAGAGGCCCGGGCGACCTTCGAAGGGGCGGCCACGAGACAGGGGATCCGCGCCGCTGGACACGGACCTCATGGACATGGGGCCGCTGAATGACTACGACCCGCTACACACCTACGCCCAGATCTTGGCGGAGGCACGCGAGCGTCGAGGAAGGCTGTTTTCACGGCGCTGAAACAGTATCCACGCTTTGATCTCGCGTGCCTTAAGGCACAAATCCTCGAGCACTCCCTCAGGCGGGCCGGCTGCTGTTAGGGACACCCGGCGGCCGGTCAGGCCAAACGGCGCGTGATCGCCCCCGCGGTGGGCGTTACCGTCGGGGTGGGCGACGGCGTGGGCGACGATGAGGGCGCGGCGGTGTGCGTCGGTGTCGGCGCTGGCCGAGCAGACGAGGAGGACGTGGGCGTCGCGGAGGGGCTCGGGCTCGCTGGCGGCGCGCTCAGGGAGTAGTGCCCGTGCCAGGGCCGCCACTGTGGCATCAGCGCCGGACGTGCGAAGCCGGGGATCGCCTGCCGTCCGAAGATGAGCCGGTAGTAGGTGCCCCAGATCGGCACGCAGTAGGTGGCGCCCTGCACGCCGGGCATCGCGACCTCGGCCTGCGGATAGCCCATCCAGACGACGCTCGCGAGCCGCGGGTTGAAACCGCAGAACCAGGCGTCGACGTCGTTCGAGGTGGTGCCAGTCTTGCCGGCGGCGGTGCCCGTGTAGTAGCTCGGCATGGCGGCGGCGGTGCCGTAGCGGCAGTTGCCGACGAGAATCTGGTCGACGACGTAGGCGACACCGGCGGGGACGACGCGCCGGCCGCGGGGACGGGCGCGCCACACGCGGCCGTCGGGGAAGGCGATGCTGGCGATCGCCGTGGGCGCGTGGCGCACGCCTTCGTCGGCCAGCGTCGCGTAGGCGTCGGCGACCTCGAGCGGGTCGACGACGTCGGCCCCCAGCACGATCGAGGGATAGGCGGCGAGGCGGCTCTCGATGCCCATCTTGTGGGCGACGGCCACGATGCGTTTGGGACCGAGGTCGAGGGCGAGCTGGGCGAAGACCGTGTTGTCCGACTGCCAGGTGGCCTGCACCAGGTTGATGCGCCCGGCGTAGGTGCGCGAGAAGGTGCTCACATTCCAGTAGGGCGGCACCGCGTGCGGTCCCAGGTAGAGGTGTAGGGGCATCGAGTCGTAGTAGGTGGTCGCCGGGTTCGCGCCCTCCTCGACTGCGGCGGTGAGCGCGAAGGGCTTCATCGCCGAGCCCAGCTGGCGGTGCGCCTGCCAGGCGAGGTCGAACTTCACCCTGCTCCAGTCGAGCGTCGTCGTCATCGCACGGATGAAGCCCGTCTGCGGCTCGATCGAGACCAGCGCCCCGGCCGGCCCGCGCGGCAGGATGCGGCGCATGGCGGCGAGCGCGTCGCGCTGCATGCGCGCGTCGAGCGTCGTGAAGACGCGCAGGCCGCCCTCGAAGGTCTCACGCGCGCCGTAGCGGGCGACGAGCTGCTGCTCGACGTAATCGACGAAGTAGGCGGCGTAGGCCGAGACCCCGGCGGGCGGGCGCCGGTTGACGCGCAGCGGGCTGCGCTTGGCGCGCAACGCCGCGGCCTCGCTGATGTAGCCCTGGCTCGCCATCTCGCCGAGCACGAGGTTGCGTCGCGCGCGCGCCGCCGCCGGGTTGAAGATCGGCGAGTAGCCGCTCGGGTCGCGCGGCAGCCCGGCGAGCAGCGCCGCCTGGGCGAGGCTCAGGTGGGAGACGTCCTTGCGGAAGTAGGCGCGGGCGGCGGCGGCGGCCCCGTAGGCGCCGTCGCCGTAGTAGATGGTGTTCAGGTAGGCGGTGAGGATGCGCTGCCGTGACCAGCGCGCGCTCAGCTCCCAGGCGAGGATCGCCTCGTGCAGCTTGAGCGTGAAGCTGTCGTCCACGCCGCCGAGGAAGGCGTTCTTCACGTATTGCTCGGTGATCGTGCTGCCGCCCTGGACCGGGCGCCCCGCCTCGAGGTCGGCGAGCGCCGCGCGGGCGATGCCCTCCGGGTCGAGGCCGTGCACGTCGCTATAGAAGCGCTTGTCCTCGACGGCGATCGTCGCCTCCTTCAGGGCGGCGGGCAGGGCCGCACCCGGCACAATCGTGCGGTTGACGGCGCCGTGCAGTTCGGCGATCGGCTTGCCGCTGCTGTCGTAGATGACGGTCGTCTGGGCCTGAGTGCGCTCGAGGAGGGGGCTGAGCGCCGGCGTGCCACGGGCCATCTCGAGGGCCGTCGCGAGGAGGCCGACGGCGAGCAGGACGAGGACGACCACGAGCGCGAGCAGAGCGGCTCCCAGCCAGCGCAGCCACCTGCGCCTGCGCCTCTCTGGGGGTGCGAAGATCCCCGCCTCGCTACGCGCGACGTGCCGCATGCGCTGTGCCACGGTGCCCTCGGCGTCAGGCTTACCAGCGACGGTCTCCCCTACGGCCGCGCACTGCTTGCCAGGTACCCGAATGGGGCGGAGCGCACGCTGTTGGCGACGAGCCGGGGTGCGCTGGTGGAGCCCAAGGCGCGCCCGGTGGACGTGCCCGCGCCGACTCGCTCAGAGTACTCTGCGCTCGCACGTTGCGCTGCCTCACCGCGACGGTTGCAACCGTGAGGCTGCTGGTCTTCAAGTCCTGGCGACCGAGACGCCACCGAGCCCATAGACGGCGAGGAACGTGCCCAGTCAGCTCCACTACACGAATGCGCTCTTCGACTCCGCCCACGTCGGGGCAGGGAGCGTCTAGCCCCCTCTGCGCGCATCGGCACACAGGTCGCAGTAACAGCCATCGGCGTGCCGCCAGCCTTGCTGCGGAGGAGCAACGCCGGGTTCCAGGTGTCGCCAGGCGTGGCCGCTTGGTGGACTGAACCAGACGATAGCGTCGGTCTCCAGACGGTACTCGCCTTCGGCACCCAACCAGAAGGCCTGCCGAGCAATGGCGCTGACCTGCGCCCAGGAATACGGTCCCATCGCCACCTCCTCAAGCAGCCCGGCCTTTCTCACATGACACACCACGGCCTGCTCTTCTCTGAGTGAAACGGGGGCGGGCCTGGCCTGGCAGCCCGCCCGTCCCCACATGGCGAGAGGCCTCATATGTGGAGCAACATCCTCTCGTGCGCTTGCCTGTCAACCGCGCTTCTCGGAGCTTGGTCGCGATGCACGGCAGCTTCGCTGCCCGGCATCCCCTGCGGCCCTCACAGTGACGCCTTGTTCCAGAGGCGAGGTCTTGTCTGCGAGCACACATGTCACTGCCCCTGCATCTCCTGCCACTTCCCGGGCGCGAGCTGCGCCATGGTGGCAGCGCTTGTACGCAGGCTGTTGTTCACGTCGCTGCTGTAGGTCAAACTGAAGTTGCCGGTGGGCGACACGTTGCCCTTGGCGGCGATCTGCCCGTTCACGGTGCCGTTGCCGTTGCCCGTGAAGCTCCCCTGCGTGGCGAACAGGCCCCAGAACGCACCGTTGCCGTTCCAGGAGATGCCCTGCGACGAGTAGACCACCGAGGGTGCCTTGTTGCCGCCCACGCCGTTGCCGCCGATGGTCTCGTTGCCCGAGAACGAGATGGTGCCGTCGCTGTAGAGCAGCGGCAAGCTCCAGTTGCCGTTGCCGGTCATCGTGACGTTGCCGGCCACGTACGTCGGCCCGAGGTTCGTGAATTGCACATTGCCCGTCGTCGTCCATGTGCCGGTGACGTACATGCCACCGACGTTGATCTGCGTGTTGCCCTCGGCGATCACGTTGCCGTTCACGTACACGGCAGGCGCCTGGAAGGTCGCGTTGCCATTGAGAGTGAGATTGCCGTTCACGTAGATGGGCGTCGTGAACACCAGGTTGCTGTTGCCCGTGTAGGTGAGGCCGTTGTAGACGGTGCCGTTGGTGGGCGTGGCTTGCGCCGCGGTCTTGAGAGCCGCGATGGCGCTGGCCGGCATCACCTGGTCGAAGGTGGGCACGGGCGGCACGTCCTGCACGTGCGTGCCGGTGATATTGCCGGACTGGGTCCAGGAGCCGTGCGTGTCCGCCTTGTAGTAGTTGATGTTGCCGGTCACGTTGACGTTACCGTAGACCTGCTCGCCGGTGCCGCCGGAGATCGTGGAGTTGCCCGTGAGGGTGAGGTTACCGCCGGCATACACGCCGACCCCGGGAAGCAGCGTCGAGAGGCCGACGACCTTCTTCTGGATGAGGGCCCTGACGACCGCCGTGTTGCTGCCCTCGTTAGCCGTCGCCGTAAGGTAGAAGCTGTTCGAGTCTGTACCAGGCGCCAACTGGTAGCTGAGAAACGCCTTGGATGCCGGTGGAGTCGGGTTATCGCTGGCGGGAAACTGACCTTGGAAGCCGGTGGGCACAGTCAGTGTGGTCGTTCCCGTCGCCGGCCAGTTCTGGCCCATGGTGTAGACGGCGTCGTCGAGCCCCGACTCGGCCACGTTGAAGGTCTGGTCTCTCTGGTTCACCTTTTGGGAGGCAAACTGCTCGTTCGCCGTCACCATGACCAGCGTGGTGGTGAGCACCGCGAGGGCGGCGGCGATGCCGATCAGCATGATCAGCGTGCTGCCTTCCTGACTTCTGAGCCTCCTCATGGTGCCTCCTTAGAACTGCTGCAGGTTGCGCGGTTCGACCGTCGACATGAGATCCATGTACACCGGTGCACGGGCCGGGTCGAGGTCGGCGATGATGCGTATCTGGATCATCGTCATGCGGTTGAGGTTGCCTGGGTCGGTGACGCCGGTGGCCGTCTGGGAGTTGCCGTTGGCGTCGATGTAGGTGTACTGGAAGAGCGGCGTCGGGCTGGAGGCGCTGGGCATGATGCTATTCACGATGTTCTGGGCCACCAGCGTGACGGGATCGGCGCTGTCGAAGACGCCGTTGTCGTTGGTGTCGCGCTGGTAGTAGATGGCATTGTGGACGTTGTTGGGGGCCGAGTTGCTGGGCGTGCGACCGCTGGCCCCCACGTACCAGTACCTCGTGAGAAGGTCAGAGCCGTTGGCGACCTCGAGCGGCGTCGTGAAACGGATCTGGGTGGACGAGGCGCGCACAATCATCGGCTGGCCGAACAACGGCTGCCCCGAACCCTGCTGCTGTGCGTTGCGAATGCTGGCGCGCATCTGCGCCAGCGCGTCGCGGGCGATGGCTCGCGCGTTGTCGCTGCTCACCGTAAATGAGTAGGCCGACTGCAGCGAGAACCAGCTCACGACGAGCATAGTCGAGAGAACCCCCATGATCGCCATAGCCACGATGAGCTCGATAAGGGTGATGCCCTCCTCGCGCTTGAGCCTGCCCCGTGATGCTTTGGCCATCACATCTCCTAGAAGCTGAACGCCACGGTCTGGCTGGCCTTGAGATAGACCGACTGTGCTACCGGTGCCCCGCCGTTGTAGGTGGCGGTCACCGTGTACCAGCCGTAGGGTACGGCGGTCCACACGTTGGTAGTGCCGCTGGCGCCGCTGTTGAATGACTTGCTGCCCCAGTCGACGGGGTCGGGCAGGGCGTCGGTCTGCACCACGTCGACGCTCGTGTTGGGTGAGGCCTTGTTGGTCGTCACCGTAAGGTTGTAGGTCGGCGGTGTGGCCGTGTCTACGTGTATGCTCGAGGTCTGCGCCGAGCAGAGGCCGGCGGAGTTGCAGGCCTGCACCGTGTAGTCGTGAGCCACGGTGTAGCCGATGGTGTCGGAGTAGGTGAGCTGAGTGCCCGGCACGCGCGCATAGGGGGTGGTGGTGCCATCGCGGTAGATGTAGTAGCAGGCGATCGTCGACTGGGCGTCGGTGGAGGCCGTCCAGGTGAGCAGCGCCTGGTCTCCGTACCCCCCGGCCGTGTTGCGCACGGCTGTGAAGCTGCCCGGCACGCTGGGCCCAGTGGTGTCCGACTGTACCGCTGGGGTGGCCGACACCTCGCTCGAGGGTGGGCTCGAGTTGCCACTCGTGTCTACACAGATGATCTCGTAGTAGTACTTGGTGCCGTTGCTCAGGCCGGTGTCGGTGTACCCGTTGGCGGTGAGGTTGTCGAGCACGAGCACCTCGCCGCCCGAGGACGTGCTGCGCCACACCTGGTAGTGGTCGAAGTCGGTCGCCGTCGTGCTATCCCAGGTGAGGGTCACGCACTTGTTGCCCGGCACGGCGGTGACGTTGGTCACCTTGGCCGGGGCGCCATTGTTGACCACATTGGCGTGAATCTCCCACTGGTTGCCCGGGGCGCCGCCGCTCGTGTAAGCGGTCGCATCGAAGATGTAGGCGCCGCTCGTGCCCGTGGGCGGCGTCCAGGTCGTCGTGTACACACCACTGCTGCCCGTGGTCACGTCGAGCGGAAAGCCGGTGGCAGCGGTGCCGCTCGCGCTCACGATCGAGAACGTCACCTTGCTTGTGTTGGCCCGGTCGGTGCCCGCGGCCACAGTCGCCGTCAACGTGGCCGGATTGCCGCTGAGGGGGTCGACATCACCGTTGGTGTTGGTCGGCGCGAGGTTGAACGAGACGATCTGCGGGCCGACGAACTGCCTCGAGACGACGATCGTGCGAGTAACCGGCTTCACCGGCGTCGGAGGCGCCGTCCAGCTCACCGCCACGCTGACCGTGGCTTCCTGGGGGCCGGTCGAGCTGCCGTTCACGTTGCTCACCGAGTAGGTGATGGTGAACACCTTGGTTGACGTGCCGTTGTTGCTCGTCCACGTGGTGCCCAGCTGCGTGCCCAGGGCGGCGCTGCCGGCGGCGACCTGAGCGAAGTTGAGCTGGCGGATCTGGTCGATGCGAGACTGAGCCAGGGTAAGCGCCATCTGACGCACGCGGTCGCCCGAAGCCTTGGTCTCGGCTGAGAGGAACACTGGCACCATGGCAGAGAAGATGATGCCGGCCAGCACCACGGTGACCATGAGCTCGACCATGCTGAAGCCGCCGCGCGCACGCCGCCTGGCTGCCAGACTCGACATATGACTCCTCCAAGAATGAGCTTGGGGGAGCGCCTCTCACCCCGGATCGCCAGCTCCGGGCTCCGCTCCACAGCGTCAGTATCGGCAAGTGAATCTATGGCTTGAAGCCCCGGCGAGGCAAAGTGTTGCCCGAGGCGGCAAGCGACGGCCGATCGTCATCTCTGATTCTGCCTCAGGCAAGGCCACCGGTCGGCCTCACTCGAACGTGAACCCGTCCCGCCGGAAGAGGGCAAGGCAGGCCGCGGTCACCGCGGCGTCGTAGAGCTGGCCGCCCTGCTGCTCGATCTCCTCGAGGGCGGCGCCAAGGCCGAGGCTTGGACGATAGGGCCGGTGCGAGGCCATGGCCTCGACGACGTCGGCCACGGCGAGGATGCGCGCCTCGAGGATGACCGCCTCTCCGGCAAGGCCCTGGGGGTAGCCGGAGCCGTCGAGGCGCTCGTGATGCTGCAGCGCCACCTCGGCGACCGGCCAGGGGAACTCGATGCCGGCGAGCATCTCGCAGCCGACGCGTGGATGCGCCTTGATGAGCTCGAACTCGATCTCGGTGAGACGCCCCGGCTTGGCGAGAATCTCGCTCGGCACGACGATCTTGCCGACGTCGTGGAGCAGCGCCGCGACGCGCACGCCGGTGACCTGCTCCTTGCTCAGGCCGAGGTGCGCGGCGATCGCCTCCGCGAGCTTGGCGACGCGACGCTCGTGGCCGGCGGTGTAGGGGTCGCGGGCCTCGACGATGCCGACGATCGTCTCGATGACCTCTTCGGTGACCGTCTGCAGTTGCCTGAGGCTGCCCTGCAGGCGCAGCTCGGCCTCCTTGAGGGCCGTGACGTCGCTGACCACATGCACGCCGCCGCGGAAGCTGCCCGCTCCCGCGAACAGCGGCTGGAAGCTCACGCGCGTCCAGCGGCCGTCCTGCTCGAAGACGGCGCTCTCACTGGTGTGGCTCTCGCGGGCGGCGAGCAGCGGGCAGGCCTCGTGCCACGCCTCGCTGCCGTGGAACACGTTGTGGCAGGGCAGCCCGATGATCTCCTCGAACGTGCGGTTCGTGAGCTGGGCGGTCGCCGTGTTGCAGCGCAGCACGCGGCCTTCGGCGTCGAGGAGGGCGACCGCGTCGCTCATCGCATCGAAGGTCTGGCGCCACTCGCTGGCGGCGCTGGCGAGCCTCTCCTCGGCCCGCGTGCGCTCGGTGACGTCGTGCAGCGTGATCAGCTGGCCCTGTGATTGACCGTTGCCGTTCGCCAGGCTCATCGCTCGCACCTCGAGGCGCCGCTGGGCTGCAGCACCCCCGCCAAGCTCGAGCTCGCACATCGTCGAGGGCCGCTCGCGACACGCCTCGAGGAGCGCCGGCCACTCGCGAAGCGCCCTCTCGAGCGGTCCGCGCAGGGTGCTCGCGCTCGCCCCGAGGAGTCCGCAGGCGCTGGGGTTGGCCTCGATGAGCAGTCCTTGCTGATCGATCACCAGCACCCCATCGGGCAGCGTGCGCAGCAGGGTGTCCCGCGCCAGGGGAGCGATCGCAAGGAAGCGCTCACGAAGCAGCATCCAGCCCAGCAGGAGCACACCGAGGCCGAAGGCGAAGGGGGCGAGGTCGACGTTCTGGCTGAACGAGCTGAAGGCGACCTGGCCGACCAGGTTGGCTACCAGCGGTAGCACCGCGAAGGCGACCAGCGCCACTGCCTGCCGCCGGTAGGTCGCTGGTCCGGAGCGAGCTGCCGCGATGAGCCAGACTACGCCGATCGCCGCCAGCAGATAGGTATAGGCGATCAGCGCCCACATGACGGGCCCGTTGGCGAAGCGCCCCTCGACACCTGCCGAGGTCGCCACCACGCTCACGCTCGACCAGACGAGGCCCCGCCAGTTTGCCAGGATCACGGGCAGGCAGAGAACGGGGACCAGGCAGAGCAGCGCGAGGGACCGCCGACGCAGGGGCTCTCGCTGCGTGAAGGCGTGCACCATCAGCAGCCAGCAAGGCCCCACGGCCAGCACGCCGAGGCCCTCGATCTTGGAGAAGGAGAGCTTGAGAGCGAGCGTGGCCGCGGCGGCCCCGAGTCCGTCGGCCAGAGCCCAGACCGCCGCCGCCAGGCAGAGACCAGCGAGCCAGGGGGCAGCCGGTGCGTCGCGTCGTCGCCAAGCGATGGAGCCCACGATGACAACCCCGCCGGCGATTGCGACCAGGGGCCAGGTGGGCCAGCTCTGCTGCCACACCTGCATGAGCGTACCCCGTGAGGAGAGTTGCTGCCCGCACTTACCCAGAACTATCGGCCTAGCAAGAGAACTCCTTGAGGGCTTGCCGAAGCTGCTTGTCGAGCAGGTTGGGACGGGCCACGTGGCGACTCGGCGCGCTGGAGGTTAAGGAGACCAGTACGGCCGTCGGAACTCCTCCACATATAGGCACTCTCAGTCGCCTGCCGACCGGCCGCCGACCAGACGCACTCTTGCAACGCGCGTCCGGAGGTCGCCTCGCAAGGCCCCCGGCTACGCTCCGATCAGCATCACGCTCGAGGCATATCCCGAGTGATGCCGACGCCCGACGAGGACAGTGCGAGGCCGGTCGACTGTGACAAGTGTCAAGTGCGCGCGCTGACCGCTCAGTCGACCGGCGCCCGGACGAGTGGAACTACTCTTCCTCGAATTCGAGCTTGGCGTTCCCAGTAGAGCAGGGCGATGATCGGCCCTACTCGACCAGGTAGTAGGTGCCGCTGGCCAGACCCCAGTAGAACCTCGCGCCGCCGGGCATGCGACCTCTCAACCTGCTGCCTTGAAGCATCGTTGTTCTCCTTGTCTATCGCGTCGCCAAGTGAATGGCTAACCCCGCACCGTGGCGCCTCCTCGGATTCCTCCAGAGCGGCGTCGCTCAGTCGCCTGCTGTGGGGAGCCCTCTTGCTATCGCACAGACCCCGTCGGCAAGACGTCGGCGGGGTGGCCACATCCAGCAGTTTCGTCGCCGTCACAGGTTCGGCGGTAACGTGCGCATGGGCGCTTATCGCCCCCCCGGCGGCGCCTTGGCCAGGTTGTCTGCCACCGCCTCGAGCATGGCCTCGAGCTTCCCCTCCAGGGCTTGGTAGTCTACGGGTGAGATGACGATCGCGCCCTCCGGCGTCATGGTCGAGCCGCTGTTCTCGAGCTTCTGCGGCGCGAAGCTGCCGGTCAGCTTGGCCCGCGCGTTGATGATGCCGAGCAGGCGGTCGATGGCCACGTCGTGCCGGCCTGCACGCGCCGCCAGATCACGGCGAGGCAGCCGCAGCAGAGGAAGCCGCCAGTGAAGGCCAGGGTGGAGGGCGTCATGCCTGTTTCTCCCCTTGTGTTTCCTCCAGCGCCTGGCAGCGTCGGCAGTGGTCCGCGCGCCGGCCGGTGGACAGCACCGACGCGACCAGCACGCCGGCGGCGACACCAGCCAGCAAGGCGACGACAGATGCCTCGTTATCGTACTACCTACGAAGGTGCCCGCGGCGTCTAAGCTACGCCGTTGCATCGCTTCCGGCCTTGATCCTGTGATCCTGGCAGTCGAGAAGGCTGAGCGACGTCAGGCGCTCGACTTCCTCCAGCGCCTGAAGTCTCGACCACCTGCACGAGGAGCACCCGGAGATCATCGCCGGCCTGGCGGACGAGCAGTACCGTGAGGTCGAGCACCGCGTGAAGGGATCGATCGAGCACCAGTGAGGTCGCGGTCACGACCACCACCTAGCGAGAGACGAGCACCAGATGCAGGCGTCGGTAGCCGGCGGAAGCGTAGCGACCGACACCGGCGAACACGACCTCGGAAGTCCCCACTCCGCCGGCTGGGCTCAGCAGCACGACCGTGTAGAAGCCCCGCCCGAGCTTGAGCGCGAAGTCGCCGTTCGCGGCGGTGCGCGTTCGCGCCACCACCGCGCCGGAGCGCGCAAGGGCCTCGACCGTCGCTCCAAAGAGAGGCCGACTCACGGTGCCGGAGGGCCCAGCGGTCAGGGCGTTGCCGCGCACCGTGAAGCGACCGCAGCCCATGAGAGCAAGGGAGAGAGCGACGAGCAGCGTCGCCACCGCCACAGGACGCTTGCCACACACCTCTCTCGCCTCCCCCTGGCACCCCGCGACGGCCCGCCACCGGACTCTGGCCGTCTGCTAGCGATATACCCGCGTGGGCGCCGCGGCTGACGCGTGAGGCAAGGCCGACTAGTGTACATAACCGCAGGACCTTCGCCGCCTGAGAAAGCGCTGCACATCAACCACCCTCATCGCACTCGTCCAGCAGTCGCGCCGCGCGCGCAAAGAAGCGCCTGCCGAGGGCGATGCCTTCCTGCTCGCTCGAGCACTTCCCGGCTCCTGCCCTCGCCGCGCGCCGCGGCAGCGAGAGGGTCTCCTCGTAGATCAAGCGCGATGAGAGCTGCGCCTTGGTGAGCAGCCTCGGGTCGCTGCCGTCGGCGGCCACCAGCCGGGCCTGTTCCTCGAGGCGCAGCAGCAGCGCCTCGCGTCAGGCGTCTCGGTCTGCGTGAAGCGCAGGTAGTGCGCGCCGTACCAGAGGTCGATGCGGTGGTGCCACAGGGCCTTGGCGAGCGCGTCCTGGAGGTCGGGCTGCAGGCTCAAGCGCCAGTCGTGGAGCGGCCTTTCACGAACGTCCATGGTCGCGGCAACCTCCTCGAACGCTGCTCTCCTCGCCGACCGTGCCGGCGACAGCCCTGCGCGCCATTGTCGTTCGTAGTCCATAAGAGCGTCGTAAGACGGGTAGCAGGTTAGCTGGCATCGCCACTTTCGGGGCTACCGTTCTTCCTGTAACCTTCAGCCGCGGGCCCTGCGTGCTCTCCCTGATTATGGCAAAGGGCGTACAGTGAGGCGGTCGCGCGTCGGGCGCTGGCGCTCGCATGCGCAGCCGGAACGACAAGAGCACGACGCGGCGGCGCTCGTAAAGATGAGGAGGAGAGCGTGGCACGAGGGACTGTGAAGTGGTTCAACGCGCAGCGAGGGTACGGCTTCATCGGGCAGCCGGAGGGCACAGACGTCTTCGTGCACGTCAAGGATCTGGTACCCGGCGTCGCGACGCTCGCCGAGAACCAGGCCGTGGAGTTCGAGGTCACAGAGAGCAAGAAGGGGCCACAGGCCATCCAGGTGCGACCCGTCTGACCCACTCTCCCGCCGGCCACAGCCCACCGAAAGGATGCCCAAGATGGAACCGCTAACCGTGAGCCTGCGTCGCGCCAAGGAGACCAAGAACACGGTGCGCTACGAGGAGCCCGAGTCAGACCAGCCCGCGGTCATCGGCACGCTCTACCTGCAGAAGTGGGCCGTCCATCGTCTCGACGACCCCGAGACGATCACGGTGACCATCGCGGGAGCGTGAAGGTGAGTGCCGACCATTCCGCGGGCGAGAGCGAGGTCGGCTTGCAGTTCTCGGTCTATCCGCTGCGCCAGGAACACCTTCACCCGGCGATCGAAGCCGCCGTACAGGCCGCCGCTAAAGCGGGGCTCGCCGTCACCGTGGGCCGCCTCAGCACCTTCGCCCCGGGAGACGAGGAATCAGTCTTCGAGGCGGTGCGGGCGGCGTTTGACGCGGCGAGGTCGTTTGGACCGACCGTCATGGTCGTGACGCTGTCGAGCGGCCTGCCGAGCGAGGAGACCGTCGCCGAGATTCAGGAGTCAGTCGGAGGCTGAGTGACAGCAGCCAGGCAAGCCTGCCGCCAACTGCCACGTCCTCAGGCGCCCACTTCCTTTCCACTCTACGCCAACAGCTCCCTCGTGACCCCGTCCGGGAACCCCAGCCGCCGTTCCCGGCGCCATCGGGGCACCCGTATACGGTGCAACGCGAGGCCCTGCTCAAGCAGATCGCCGCGGCGGCGCACGAGGTGGCACTAGCCCCAACCCCTCAACAGCCGGCAGGCGCCAGCGCGGACTTCATCGCAGACCAACGGTCACTTCACACAGTCGCAACATAGGCCACCGAGTATGGGGGCGGTTCCCTCCCCTGGAACCATGCCTGGCCCCTTGAGGTCCCCTCCCGGGCCACGGCGGCGAAGGCCCCGCATCGCTAGCGGGGCTTTCGGCGTCGCGGGGTGTACCCCAGCGACCACGGAACGGTGCCGGGCTTTGCGGGGCAACGACGGACAGCACCACGCGCTGTCGTCGAGTTCGAGGTCGAGGAGGGCAAGAAGGACAGCTCCCAGGCGGTCAACGTCAGGCCGGCCTGAGGGGTCGGGTGCGACACCACGGGAGCCTCGTGTTCGCGGCGTAGCAGGGACTGCGCCCTCGGCCCAGGAGCAGCAGGCGTCAGTACTTGGACGGCCGCGGCGACGAGAAGGCGGCGGTGAGCTTCTGCTTCACCTTGTGGCTGCCACACTTCGGACAGATGGCCTCGGCCTCACGCTCGTCCATGTGGCAGCTGACCTCGAACTCACTCGCCGCGGACCTCTTCGTAGGAGCGGGTGGCAGCCTTGACGTTGCCCTCGACTACCTCGGGGGGGAAGTGCTTGCCGAAATCCTCGCGCACGCACTTGACGACGCTGTCGATCGGAAAGAGACCGGTGATGCGAGATAGCGCGCCGACCATCGACATGTTGGGAAAGGCCGAGCCGGCGGTGTCACGGGCAATTGCTGTGGCGGCGATGCAGTAGAGGTGGAGCCCCTTGAGGGCGTGCTTTTCGCGCAGCTCGGCCGGTGAAAGCTCGCTGTTGACGAGAACGATTGCGTCACTCGCGAGGCCCTGGGTCACTTCGGCTGTGCCCAGGAGGTGTGCGTCGAACAGCACCACGATACCGGGGCAACCGGCTTCGGCACGATCCCCGATGGGCTCATCGCTAATGCGCGTGAAGGCCACTACCGGTTCGCCGAGGCGCGGCGGGGCATCGTCCCGGAAGGCAGGAAACGCCTGAAAGTGCTTGCCTTGAGCTGAGGCTAGGCCAGCGGTCACCCGGGCGGCGGTGGCGGTGCCCTGACCGCCACGTCCGTGCCAGCGAATCTCCACGACACCCGTCATCGTCGTCCCTCCTTGCTGCGCCTGTCGTCCACGGACTGCCAGTCGAGCTCTACGAAAGCCGGCCTCGGCTGGCATGACTATGTCATCTGTCCCTAGGCCCGCTCAATCAGCCCCGGACTCAGTGTTCTTCAGCGGGCCGCCGGGTATGACGTCCCTTCGGCTCGGCACGGCCTGATCACTGGCTGCTGCTGTGTTCTTGTACCATACGAGGGACAACGGCTGAGGCCAAGTATCTGCACTGCGCGGCCGCCCTTCGCCTCGGTGCTGCCCCGTACTTCCCTGTCTCCTTCGGTGACCAATGCATTTTCTGTGTGGGCCGACTCTTCGTCGCTGCGGAGTCCCAGTAGCCGTGTTACAGATTGATCACGCTGCCACGGCAGCGTTTGAGACCTCCTTCAGGAACGCGTGGGGTACAAATACTCGATCACGCCGCTCTCTTGTACTCGTGGATGCGGGACAAGACGCACCCCAACATCTCCCACGCGCAACAGCTTCCGGGACACGCGCCGCAGGCGACCCTTGCCGAGGGCCTTGCGGCGGAGCGGGAGTGGATCAGCGGCACGCCAGAGCGAGGCACGCGGCCGCGGCCACACTTCCGCGCATCAGTACGCCCCGCGCTTGTCGAGGACGGCGGGCACGGTCTGCAGGAGCAGTTTGATGTCCCAGTTCAGGCTCCAGCTGGTGACGTACATGTAGTCAAGCTTGACCATCTCGTCGAATGGGATGTCGCTGCGGCCCAGCACTTGCCAGAGCCCCGTGATGCCGGGCGTGATGTCGAGCCGCTTCTGGGTCCAGCCGCGGCACTGCTTGGCCTCGTCGACCCACAAGGGACGCGGCCCGACGAGGCTCATGTCGCCCTTGAGCACGTTGATGATCTGCGGCAGCTCGTCGACGCTCCAGCGCCGCAGCCACTCACCGACGCGCGTCACGCGTGGGTCCTCGTGGATCTTGAACATCGGCCCCGAGTACTCGTTCTGGCCCGCCAGATCCTCACGCTGCTTCTCGGCCCCGACGGCCATCGAACGGAACTTGTAGATGCGGAACGTGCGGCCGCTGCGGCCCATGCGCTCCTGACGGTAGAACACGGGGCCGCGCGAATCGATCTTGATGACCAGCCCTACGACCAGCATCACGGGAGCCATCACGAGGAATAGGACACTGCCGACGACGAGATCGAAGACGCGCTTGACGACCATATCGAATCGGTTCAGCTGGGCATGGCCGATGTCGAGCAGCGGGATGCCTTCGACGTCGTCCACCAGCGCCCGCGAGCTCACGACCTCGAAGAGGCGCGGCACGATGTTGACGCGCACGTCGGTTTCGGCGCAGACGCGCACCACGCGCAGGAAGTCGTTGTGCCGTGCCCGCGAGAAGGCCACGATGACGCGGTCGATCTGCTCGCGGGCGACGATCTCCTTGAGGTCGTCGAGCGCCCCCAGGATGCGGGCCGACGGCCCGGCGTCGGCGGTCGTGCGCGGTTCGCCGTCGTCGAGGTAGCCGACCAGCTTGACCCTGTATTCCTTGTGCTTCGCGATCTTCGCGGCGACGCTGTGGCCGACCTGGCCGGCGCCGACGATCAGCAGGCGCTCGTCGAAGGTCGAGCGCGACCACACGGCGCCGCGTGTGACCCAACGCGCCAATGGGACAAGCACGATCGCAAGCGCCCAGAACGAGATGAGTGCCCCCACAGGCGCCCGGGCGCCGTCGATCATCACGAGGACGGTCAGCATGAGCCAGCTCGCCGACGTCAATGCCGTGACGCCACCCAGCGTGTCGGTGAGATTCATGCCGCCGATGCTACGACCCGCGGCGCGATACATCCCGAAGGCCCACAGAGCTGCCACCCAGTACGGCGTGAACAGCAAGAAGCCGATCGTGCCGCCGTGCGGCGGCATGCCGAAGTCGGTGAAGATGCGGTGGACCAGCGGAGCCTCGGTCAACAGCCCGCTGATCCCTCTGGCGAGCATCGCGGAGGCGAGCAACGCAACGGCATCCGCGATAATCGTGGTCACGACCCGCCAGTGGCCCGGGCGCGTCGCGACCCCTTCCCGCTCAGCCAGCGAGTCCAGAACGTCTTGCTCCGCATACACGGGTCGCTCTCGTCCCAGCATTCCATTGGCGACGTCCGTCACATCGACGGCACGGGTGACCTGCGCGGGGGAACGATAGTCCATCCTGGTGCCGTTCAAGAGAAGCCCGTCTGACTCGTCGCCGCAAGACCTCAGGCTTGTACTTGTGTCCCCGGCTTACCCGGAGAAGACGACTATTAGCGCGTTGGCGTTGTCAGATTGGCTAGAGCACCAGCTCGAAGGCTTCGATAGCCGCCGCTCTCCCGCCTTCGGCCGTGATGAGCGCGGTGTCGAGCCGCACGGGTCCGTCGCCGACGCTCGATGATCGTCGTCCCGACGTGGTGCTGCCGGCACCCGCTGCACGGCATCCCTGACGCGCTGCACGCCTGCCCACTGCACGCCGCACCCCACGCCAACGGCGATCGGCGCGACCTCGCGTCGCGCGCGGGAAGATACATAGTTCGGGGTCCATGGGCATCGAGCTGGGGTGGCCTCTTGCCACTTGTGTGCGCACCGGCAGGCGACCACCGGAGGGGCGGATCATGGCTGACCAAGGGGAGGGTTTCGTCTGGCGGCTGAGGCCGCCAAGCCGGCTGCCCGGCGATGATATCGACCTCGCCCTCAGTGTCGACGCCGCCGAGCTGACGTTCGGGCCCTACCTCTTCGCCTTCGCCCGCATGTCGCTCCCCGGCGACGGCCTGTTGCTCTCACTGGCGCCGGTCGGCATGGTCGACGAGGAGAGCGGTGAGGTGACGAGCGGCAGCGACCTGCCGGAGGGTTGCGCCCGCGACGAGATCATCCCGGCCCCGCAGGGCGACTTCGACGCGGCGACGCGCGAGCGGCTCGCGACGCGCTACCTGCTCGTCCTCGGGCGCGCACTGTTCGACGATGTCGCGCGGGCGGTGTCGGCCGCCCGCTCCGTGGCGCACCGTCCCGGCGTGACGAGCTGGCGGGCCGTCACCGCCCCGGAGCACGAAGCCTGGGTCGACCTCGTCTGCCCGGCCTGCGGCGAGACGACGGCCTCTCCCGTCCGTCTGGCGCGACGCAGCAGCGCCGTGCGCTGCCGCCACTGCGGTGCCACCATCGACCTCACCGGTGAGGAGGTCCAGCGCGAACTGGACCGGGCTGAGCGCGAGTGGCAGGAGGCTAACGCCCGCGGTCCCGGCTCAGGCGATCGGCCCTAGCCGACCCGGCGACGCGGTGGTCGTGACCCTGCGGGGGACACTGACGATCCGTAACGCCAAGGGCAGCGTGGTCAAGGTCCTGGCCTTCTCCGGCAAGAAGCCTGACGTGACGCTCAATGCCAGCTTCCGCTGCTCTTTGAAGAAGGACAGTACCGCTTCGGTGCGCTTCCTGCGCTGACGGCCATCGCATCTTCGAGGAGCTGCCGCCCGAGGCAGTCGCTTCGGCACCACGACGACCGGCCGGCTGCCCCTGGACGCCGGCGGCACCGGCGACGGCCAAGCCGCCACCGGCGCCGCCGGCTACGCTCTCCTCGACTGCCTCAGGCCGCTTTGCCCAAGCTCAAGTCGGCGATCTCGGTCGAGTCGAGGATCTCTTCAACGCCCTCAACGGGCTTCGTGAAGTCGACCGCCGGAGGGAAGATCTTTGTGAGCTGCTCCTTGAACCACAGGTCGAAGGGGTCCTTGGATGCGGCGAAAGCGGCGTTGCTCTTCGCCGGATCGTCACCTTCGACGTAGATACCGACGATGTCGCCCTGTGGCGTCGAGTGCAGCGTGACCACTTCGACGGACTGGTTGACCCTGCGGCGTGACGCCGTGAACTCGTCCCGGTGGTAGGCGTCGGCCGCGAAGGCCCGCGCTCTCTCAGTCTCGCCAGCGGAGAGGGGGGCGCAGAAGGCACTGCCCCGGCCCCGGCCCGTGGGCCTCGGGTCGGACCAATCGGCCACCGTCTCAGGTAGAGGACCAGGCATGGGCTGCGTGAGGTCGGCGCCGTGGATCTCCTTGATGGCCTTCACGAAGTAGCGGTCGATGTCGAGATCCGACGACGGCAGCGAGGCGAACTTCTCCAACAGGTCGCCTTCGGCCTCGATGTAAGCGGTGACGTAGTCCCCCATGGGGGTGTGCTGCTGATACACCCTCTCCAGGGTGATACCGAGGCGCCGGCGCGACTGCTCGTACTCGCGCGGACGGGACTTCAACTCGTTAGCGATATCCCTCGCGTCCTTGCCCGGCAAGACCGGAAACACCAATGCGGTGCGTGACATTCTGGAACCTCCCAGTGAAACGTACGCCGGCCGGAACCAGCCGGTGTCCGGTATCTCCCCAACAGGAGGACTATCGAGACAAAACAGACCGTTTCGATCTGAATGGGCACCCATGAACGACGGCGAAGACCATACTCCGTGGACGCCGCACGTTCCTCTGTGGGCCGCGCGCATTGGCTCACGTGCTGGCCTACACGATCGCCGCCGAGATCGGCGAGATCGAGCGCTTCGCCGCGCCCAAGAAGCTGGTGAGCTACACAGGCCTCTGTCCGCGGGTCTACCAGTCGGGCGGCAAGGACTGCCGCGGGCCGCTGGCCAGAAACGGCCCCGCCTACTTGCGCTGGGCCCTCACCCGAGGCCACCCTGCACGCCAGCCGTCACCCCGCCTACGCCGCTCACTACGAGTACACCAAGCGGCGCCTCGGCCGACAGCGCGGCACCAGGGTCGCGCGTGTGGAGATCGCCCGCAGGCTGGCCGAGGCGATCTGGTACATGCTCACCCGCAACCAACCGTTTGCCCCGGCAGGCCCCGCAAGACCTTTGGTCGCGTAGACGACCCCTGCTGGAGATGGGCCACCGAGGCAAGCTCCGACCCGATCTGGTCCTCCCGCCCGAGGAGGCGATAGAGAGATGAGCATGGCTCGCGACCGAATCCGCGGCCCGCGAGCAAGGGCCGGTGACTTGCGCAGCGGCCCCTTCTCATGGAGAGGTCTACCAAACGTGTCACCGCTCAAGGACCCGCGAGTGTGCAGGCACTCCCAGCCGCCGGCCGACGCAGGGCCGACAGCTGCGGCAGGGCGTTCAGAGACTGTTCCGCCGCCTTCCGCCCGCACTAAGTCCAGCCCAATTAGTCGGTCTCGCCTACTACGCGAGCGCCGATCACGAGATAGGAGAGACCCTCGGGGCCGGCGTCCACCCGACGCCGCGCGGACGGCTGCACAAGCACGTAGCGCCCCGGCTCGAGGTCGACCGTCTCGCCGTCGATGCGCAGGAAGCCGGTGCCACGGAGGGGCACAAAGAGCTCCTCCTGGCCCGACTTCAGTTCGTCGTGCTCGTGGCCGAGCTGATCCGGCTGGGAGTCGAACTGGTTGCCCTTGATGGCGAACGCGCCGAGGGCTTGCGCCACCGGCGTGCGCCGGCCCTCGAAGTCTTTGACGTCGATTACCGAGTAGCTCATGACGTGTCTCCGATCGGTCACGATAAGTCGCCTGCGAGACCCACTCTAGCAGCTCGCCGTGGCCCTCCGCCTCCTTCTTCCCGCCGATTCAGGGCCCTTCAGCACCTCGCGGCGGGAGACGCCTGCCCCCTAGTTCGTGGCGTAGGCCTTGAGGCACACGGCGCAGCCGGCGTAGCCGGGGATCGTGGTGAGGTCGGTCCAACTCGTGCCGTCGGAGCACACGTAGCTCTGCCCCGAGGATGCAGTGGCGCCAGAGTCGTAGCCTGGTATCAGCGTCTCGACGGGCACCGGGTAGGTGTACTGCGGGGTGTTCATGACTACGGCAACGAAGAAGGAGCTGCCGCTGGTGAGCGCATAGGGCACGCTCGCCTTGACGGTCGTGAAGCCGGCGAAGGCGGAGGTGCCGTTCGCCACATAGCTGAGCTGGCTAAGCGAAGGACCGGCGTACACGGCGAAGTAGGCACTCCCCGAAGGCACGCCGAACCCGACGGCCTCAAGCGAGCCGTTCGCGGCCGCCGTGAAGCGGTTCGCGAAGAATCCGTACTGCAGGCCTGACCAGCCCAGGCTGTCGGTTTGACCGTAGGCGTCGTACTGATAGCAGCGCCCGTAGTTGGAGACGCTCTGCACCTGCGGCCAGGCAGCCACATCGGTGGTGATGAGGGAGTCGTAGTAGCTCACCCAGAAGTAGCCACCGGCACCCCACGCGCGGCCCCAGCTGTTGCGGCACAGAAACGCACCGTTGCCGGGAGGGCGCTGCGCGAAGTTCCTGGCCGCGTAGTGATCGTCCCAGCCGACGATGTCGATGGCGTGGTTCGCCGCGCTTGGTCCGCAGTAGTAGTAGGTGTGCGTGCCCACGCGATAGCAGTTCGGCGCGAAGTAGATGGCCGCGTAGAGAGCACCCACGCGCTTGAGCTCGCCCTTGATGATATCGAGGTCACGCGGCGACGAGGGCTCGGGCAGTCGCACCCACGATTGCACGTGCTTCACGGCACTCAGCCCGGGCGGAGTGTACGCGGACCCATAGGGCTCGCTCGACGCGTTCACCGGCCCCGACCAGCGCAGCAGGTAGGCGGCGGCCATCTGGTCGTTGCCGCCGGCGGCGTAGCCCGCCGAGTCGAACCCCGACTGCAGCACAAGGTTGTCCTCTGAGAAGTTACAGCGCTCCGCCGGCAGGAGGGTCGACTCCAGGGAGCCGCAGGTCGCGAAGGCCCAACAGGTGTCGAACAAGCCCTGATCGCGCACCGGGCTCAGGCGATGGTGACGGCGCAAGTCGAAGCTGGCGGGGAGCGACTTGGCGGCACCCGCGCCCTTCATGATCCCTTCGGCGGCCAGCAAACGAGCCGAGGGCGCCACCGTGACCGGCGCCAGGGGCGAGGGCCGGTAGCCCAGCCCTTGTGGCGCGGTGGCCAGCGCTGGCAGGTCTGCGGCGTTGAGCGTCGCGGTAAAGCCCGAGGCAAGGGGCGCCAGGCGCAACTGCGCGGCAGCTACGGCAGGCGGTGCAAGAACGCTGCAGGCGAGCATCGCGAGGGCGAGCGTGATGGACGCAAGGGCCCTGACCGCCCTGCCGGTCCAGTCTCTCTCTGAGCCAACACACGTTTGCACGGGTGACGCTCCTCGATTGCTCTACGAGGAGGTGTCGTCGCCGCGTTTCCCGCGGGCCATATGGACGAAGCTTCATCTGGTGCCGGGAACGGTCCGGGAAAGACCGCTGGATACTGCAGAAGACGGCCGCATGACGGTCGAGCAGCGCACCACTGTGTGTCCAGGCGGGAGAGCCATGACGTAGCAGGGGCATGTTGGCGCGGGCCTGCGGCCGGCGAGGAGCCGACGTCCCAGTCACGAGAAGCTGCTGGATCTTGTCGTCGAACTGGAATAGCCGTCTAGGCAAGCCTGCCCAGCACTCATGGGTAGGCCTGCGGCCGTGAATCGATTCTCCGGTCTTGGCGCGCGCCTGCCCGAGTTCTGACGCGCTGCGATCAAGTTAGGCACGCGGCCCCATCGTGCGCAGGAGCCGCCGCGGACGATACCAGAATCATGCTGGGACGACGGGGTCCCACGGTAGCAGTCGCGGACGGTGGGGATGAGCGTGGGGCCGGCGCGACACTTCGAGGAGGGAAGATGACATCCGTAAGGTTGTTCACCAGGGCTTGGATCGTGCTGCCCATTGCTCTAACGGCACTGAGCCTGTCGCTCTGTCTTGCTCCCAACGCGTTGGCGCTGTTCAGTAACGGTGGCTTCGAGGCGGGGAACCTCACGGGCTGGACGACCTCAACCTTCCTCAACCCGGGTCTCAACGGGTCGCCGCCCTTCACTGGCTCCGACATCGTGCGCGACGTCGGGGGCGACAACCTTACGCGGGTCCTCGGGCCCTACACCGAGATGAGCCAGAGCGACCCCAACACCGGCGGCGTTCTCCACTACCCGTTGAGCGGCAGCTACTGCGCGGTGGTCAACTACGAGGGCAACAACCAGAACGGAAACACGCTTACCCAGACGAGCACGGCCAGCAGCTCTGACGTGCAAGCCGACGGCAAGGTCCACGTACAGTTCGCCTGGGCGGCCGTCGTGCAGAACCCGGATCACACGGACACGGAGCAGCCTTATGTCTACGTCGCGGCCACCGACGTGACCAAGGGCACGGTGCTCTACCAATCGTTCATCTTCGCCGGCAACGGCTCCATCTGGCACACGGCCGCCAACAGCGTGCAGTACACGGACTGGCAAGTCTTGGACATCGCGCCGGACTCCAGCGCGCTAGCCGTCGGCGATCAGGTGGAGATCGAGGTCACTGCCGCCGGCTGTGCTCTGGGCGGGCACTGGGGCTACGTCTACGTCGACCACTTCGGCTCGTTTCAACCAGTAACGCCGAGCGTGACCGTGGCCGACAAGACCTACGACGGCACGACCAGCGCGACGATCACTGGCAGGTCGCTGAGCGGGGTGCAAAACACCGACGACGTCAGCCTCAGCGGTGGCACGGCCACCTTCGACACGGCGAGTCCGGGGCTCGGAAAGACGGTGACCGTCACCGGCTTGACCCTGAGCGGCGCCGACGCTGACAAGTACATGCTCACATCCTACTCGGCAACCACGACGGCTGATATCGTGGCAGCGCCGAGCGTGAGCACCGCGGCGCTCTCGGGCCTCGGCGCAACGAGCGCCAGCAGCGGTGGCAACGTCACGTCGGACGGCTGCTCGACGGTCACGGCGCGGGGCGTATGCTGGAGCACGTCGGCCAACCCGACAATCGCGGACAGTCATACGACCGACGGCACGGGGACCGGAGCGTTCACGAGCTCCATCACGGGGCTCACCAACAACACCACCTACCACGTCCGCGCCTACGCGACCAACGCGGTGGGCACCTCGTACGGCCCCGACGTCTACGCAACGACTCTTTGCAGCGTGAGCTTCGCGTCCGACGGCACGACGGGCGCGACGCTCACGGGCGACACGAGCCAGAGCGTGGCCAGCGGCGGTGATGCGACCGCAGTCACCGCCAACGCCCCGACTGGCCACTACTTCATCAACTGGGCGCTCTCTAACGGTTCCTCGTCGACGGACAACCCGCTCACACTAACCTCTGTCGAGGGTAACTTGGTGGCCACGGCCACCTTTGGCGTCGACACCTTCACCTTGAGCTACACACCGGGTGACCATGGCAGCATCAGCGGCAGCAGCTCGCAGACCGTCGACTACGGCAGCGACGGCAGCGCCGTGACGGCCGTGGCCGACACCGGCTACCACTTCGTCCGCTGGAGCGACGGCGACACCGCTGCCACGCGCACCGACAGCAACGTGACCGACGCTCTTGACCTGACGGCGAGCTTCGCGATCGACACCTTCACGATCACTGCCAACGCCGAAGCGCATGGTCACATCTCGCCGTGTGGGGTCGCGTCGGTCGACTACGGCGCCAGTCAGAGCTTCACGATCACCGCCGATGCGCACTATCGCATCGCCGACGTGGTGGTCGACGGCACTTCCCTTGGAGCAGTGACGTCACATGTGTTCAGCGATGTCACCGGCGGTCACACGATCGCCGCGAGCTTCCTGCCCACCGATCCGCCGCTCACCAGTGTGAAAGGTCTGCCGCATGGCTGGGTCCGGGGTGACGTGAGTCTGACGCTGGTGGCGACGCACACGGTCTACGGCGCACCGCTCGCCTTCACCCAGTACCGCATCGACTTCGGTCCCTGGACTCAAGGTACGGCCGTGACGGCCGCCCGGCAGGGAGTCACCACGGTGCAATACTGCTCCGTCGATACGGTCGGCAACATGGAGGCAATACACACGTGCCGGGTGCTCATCGATCGCACCCTTCCCGTCGTTCGCGATGGGGGCGAGGTCAACGTCTTCCGAGGTTCCACGGCACGCTTCAGCTACCGTGTCGGCGACAATCTCGCGCGCGCGCTACGCTGCCGCCTGGAGATCACGTGGCACGGCAAGGTGGTTGCCCTGAAGCAGCTCGGGCTACGCAGCGTCGGCCGCCGGCAGGTGTACGCCCTGCCGTGCAGGCTGCCGGCAACCGGTGCAGACGCCTATATCTGGCGAATTGTTGCCATCGACGCCGCTGGCAACCGTGCGACCGGCGTCGCCCACGAGCTGGAAGTGTGGAAGCGGCCGCCGAAGGATCTCACGCCGCTGCGCATCGCGGTCTTGGACCCGGCTGTCAGCTTCGATCAGCCCTGACCACGAAGCAGAGCTCGTGACAGCCGACATAGCGGCGAGTGAACCTGTGGGGTGCACTAACTCGATCACGCCGCCAACTCGTACTCATGGATCAGTCCACCGAGAAGATCGCGGCGACGGACTACTGTCGCGGTCGGTGTGCTGAGAGGCGGCCTTCCGTCGGGGCAGTCGAGTCCGATCCTACGGTGCGGACGCGCGGCGTTGTAGTGCCCTTCGTAGGTCTGCAGCACGAGTTCGAGGTGTCGGCGCCCGAGGATCAGCGTTCCAGCGCTCGTTGGGCAGCATGCGACTCGCCGCGGCGAGCAGAACGCGCTCACCTCGACGCAGCGCTGGGCGGGGCCGTTGTCGTTTGAGTACCCGCAGCTGGTGGCGCAAGACAAGAGCTCGACGTCCCTGGCGAGGTCATCATCACCACACGGCGCCAGTGCCCGAAGCAGGCGACGCAACGCGAAGTAGACGAGCGAGAGCAGCATCGCAGCCTCCTCGGGGCTGGCTAGACTCGCGATACTACCTCAGGCTCATATGCACCGCAGATATCGCAGTTTCTGTGCCCGACAGGGCCACGCTCAGAAGAAAGAGAATCACCAGTGCCACGCTACCACCAGCCTGCCACCACGGCCACACTGCCCAGCTCAGATGTACCCCGACGCACGCGGCACCTCAACTCATGGCCGATACGAAGTCCTGCCTGGCTATGCCGCCATGCAAGAGGCAGCGACGCTGATCGCGAGGCTGTGTTCGCCGCGTCGTAAGGCACGCGCTTCGCGCGGCCGGCCCGCGGCCGTGAGCGTGACAGCGCAACGAAGCGATTCCCTAGTGCACGACGAGCACGTTGGCGGCGACGTTGCCTTGCGTGTTGCCGGCGGCATCGGTGGCGTAGACGAAGAAGCGGTAGAGACCCTTTGGCAGACTGCAGGTGAAGGCGGTCTGGTGGAGCACGCCGTTGTGGACGCGGCCCGAGGCGTGACGGTGAACCACCACGCCATGGCTATCTACGAGCGTGATGCGGACCGCGCACCAGCCGGCGCACGGCGGTGGGTCGTTGACCCCATAGGTGAGAAGAGCCCTGCCCCCGCGCTGCACACTTGCCGCGCTCGGCGCCAGCGTGCAGGGCCGTTGCGTATCGATGCGCACGGCGCGTGTCGCCGTGGGGCCACCGACCGCACCGCTGTCGACCGCCCGCACGTGGAAGTACCAGACGCCGTCGGCAAGGCCGCTGTAGGTGGCCGAGGTGCCGCGGTTCAAGTACACGCTGACCGTGTCGCCTTGCGAGTTCACGCCGGCCACGTCGGGCTTGCCGTCGCGGTTGAAGTCGCCGACCAGCCCGGCGCCGACACCGCCGCCGAACTCCACCGGAGCCTGGAATGTGCCGTCCCCGTTACCCAGCAGCACGTAGAGGCCGACCTGGGTGCCCACCAACACGTCGGCGTTACCGTCCCGGTTGAAGTCGGCGACATTGAACGCGCTGGGCTGGTACTGGCTCTGCGGGCCGAAGACGTACTGGGCGCCCGGCGAGAAGCCGCCGTCGCCGTTGCCCAGAAAGACCGCCACGGCGTAGTAGGCCGGGTCGCCGTAGTCGGCCCCGTCGACGTAACCTGCGACCAGCAGGTCGCGCTTGCCGTCGTGGTTGACGTCGGTCACGGCCAGCCCCTCGGGCAGGAACTCGCCGGTTAGGGTGGTGACGGCCGCCTTGAAGCCGCCGATGCCCTTGCCGAGCAGCACGCTGAGAGCACCGACGGGCCGGTTAGCGCCCTCGTAACCGTAGGCGACAATGTCCCTTCTGCCGTCGCCGTTGAGGTCGGCGAGGGCGAGCGCAGGGTCCCAGGCGTAGGGGTCGGCGACAAAAGCATGCGCTGCACCGAACGTGCCGTCGCCCCGGCCGAGCAGCACGCTCACCTGGTCGCCGTCGGCGCAGACGATGTCCGGGCGATGGTCACCGTTGACGTCGCCGATCGCCAGTCCGGCGGCATCGGCCCCCACGGTGTAGCTGCGGGCTGCTCCGAAGGTGCCGTTGCCATTGCCGAGGAACACGCTGAACCTGGCCCCATTACCGATGACGAGGTCCAGCTTGCCGTCGCGATTGAGATCGGCCGTGGCCATCGGCGAGTAGTTTGGCGCGCGAAACGTGAGCCGCCGGCCGAACGTGCCGTTGCCTTTGCCAAGCAGGATGGTGACGAAGCTACGCGAGTCGCCACTCAGCACGGCCAGGTCGAGCCTGCCGTCGCGGTTGAAGTCGCCAACGGCCAGGGCTCTGGGGTACACCGGGATGCGGGCATCCAGCTTAGGGGCGAAACTGAACGGCGGCAGATCGACGACCGTGTCGGGGACGGTGAGTGCGTTCTGGTCGAGGATGTAGGAGTAGCCCGCGATCGTCGGCGTCGCGGTCACCCCGCGCCAGGCGAAGGCGGGATTGCGGTTGGAGTACCAGTTGCTCGCCACGGGATGAGTCGGAGAGACCAAGCCGCTCAGGGGAGGAGGGGCGCCGAGGGCGGTCTGCGAAGCTTGTGCCATGACCGCGGCGGCAAGCACTGCCAGGCCACAGGTAATCAGCACGACACGCACGATGTGCCTGGTCGATCCGTTCATGATGCCCCCAGTTCACCCTGATCGGGGCCTCGCACGACGCCGCCCTGGAGCAGGCTCACGTGATGCTAGTACGCGGACAACTCCATCCTGGCACGGTGAGCGCGCTTGTCCATCGGCAATGACGTTGCATGTGGATACCTCGGTGTGTGTCAGCCTGAAGGTTGACAACCATGCTTCAAGCGAGGCCCTGAGATGGTGTAGCGCGCCTACCGGAGCCAGCTAGTGTCGCCCAGGTGCCGTAGCCGCGTCCGAGAAGTGTCGCACAGCTACCGGAGCCACAGTGCAAAGATGTCAGAGGAGGCGGCGGTGATCGCGGGGCTGGTGTTCGCAGGGGAGTGAGCGGGCTCAGGCGGAACGACGCCGGCGCCAGAGGAAGGCCCCGGCGCCAGCAATGACCAGCACGAGCCCGACGACCAGCCAGGGACGTGGGTCAAAGGGGGCTCGCTGCCCAGCGCCGCCTACGTGCGCCAGCTGCCCCTGAACGCCGCGCACACGCCAGCGACCCCCGGTCCCGGTGCCCGGGACCCTCGCCTTCTCCCTGCCGGCGGCCGACCTCGGTCGCTACGACGAGTTGCTCGCGTGCGCCCGATGAACGCCGAGGTGGTCGCCGCCCAGGTGAAGCTCTACGCCAAGGAGCTGAAGATGCCCGGCTTGGCCGCTGCCTTCGAGGAGATCGTGCGCGACGCAGCTAAGGCGGGCCGGGCCCCGCTGGAGTGGCTCGCCGCCTGCCTGGCGGCCGAGGTTGCCTCGCGCGCCGAGCACCGCCTGGCGGCACGCATCAAGGCGGCGCGCTTCCCGGCGCTGAAGAGCTTTGAGAGCTTCGACTTCACGCTTGTGCCTTCCCTTCAGAAGGCGCGCGCGTTCCTTCGAACGGGCACTCAAGGCGGCGCAAGCTGCCGCGCATCCGCCTGCATGACCTCAGGCACACGCACGCCACCCTGGCGCTGCAGGCCGGAGTGCATCCCAAGGTCGTCTCCGAGCGCCTCGGGCATGCCACCATCGCCATCACGTTGGACACCTACAGCCACGCCATCCCCGCCATGCAGGAACAGGCTGCCACGCTGATCGCCGAGCTGGTATTCGCGAAGACTGGTGAATGAGCCGCTCTCGCCGGGAAGGCCGGTCTTCCGCGGCTCAGTCGAGGAAGTCGAGCAAGCCCTGCGCCTGCCGGTAGCTCTGCAGCTTGCTCAGAGCTTTGGCCTCGAGCTGGCGGACGCGCTCGCGGCTGACGCCGATCTTCTCGCCGACCTCCTTGAGTGTGCGCGGACGACCATCCCTGAGGCCGAAGCGCAGCTCGATGATCTGGCGGTCACGGAGGGTGAGGAGGCCTAGCACGTGCCCGAGCTCCGCACGCTGGGTGCACGCTGCGACCTCCTCGACCACTGCGCTCGCACGCTCGTCCTCGATGAAGTCGCCGAGCTGTGAGTCCTCCTCGCCGATCGGCGTCTCGAGGCTCACAATCTCCTGGCTGACCGTGAGGATGGTGCGCACCTTCTCGACGGTCGTGCCCATCGTCGCGGCGAGCTCCTCGGGCGTGGGATCTTGGCCCGTGTCCTGCCGGAGCTGGCGCTGCACGCGGATCAGCTGCCCCAGCGCATCGTTGACGTGCACCGGCAGACGGATCGTGCGTGACTGGTCGGCGACGGCGCGACTAACGGCCTGGCGGATCCACCAGGTGGCGTAGGTGCTGAACTTGAAGCCCCGGCGGTAGTCGAACTTCTCGACCGCGCGGATGAGGCCCAGGTTGCCCTCCTGGATGAGGTCGAGCAGCGACACGCCGGGGCTCTGGTAACGCTTGGCGATGGAGACCACGAGCCGCAGGTTGGCCTCGATGAGCTGGCGCTTGGCCGCCAGGTCGTGACGCTCGCTGCGCTTGAACAGCGAGACTTCCTGCGCGGCGGTGAGCAGCGGCACCTTGCCGATCTCCTTGAGGTAAAGGCGCACGGGGTCGCTACTCGCCGCCACCGAGAGGTCGAGCTCGGAGGGGCTCGCCTGCTCGTCTGGGGTCTCGGCGACGGCGCTTGCACCTTCCTCCTCGATGATCTCGATGCCGAGCTCGGCGAAGGCCGTGTAGAGCTCCTCCTTCTGCTCCGGCGTGAACTCGAGGTCGCGCAGCATTTCGGCGAGGTGGCCACCCTCGAGGTAGCCCTGCTCGCCGCCCTCCTCGAGGAGGCCACACAGCTCGTCGGTACGCTGCGCGACGAGCTCCGCGGAACTCTGGCGATCTTCTGAGAGCTTCGTCATTGTGGTGTCTCCCGGGCTTCGTCTCGAAGACCTCGCTCAAAACCGGAAGCCGTGCCCACCGCGCCCAGCGATGCTGGGGCGTGCTTCACGCTCGCTGATCCTTCGAGTCGTCTCCTTGCTATGCGGACTATTTCTACCCGCTTTACAGGTCGCGCACGCGGTCGCGCGAAGCGGAGCGAGTTCAGCGTCGTGTTCCTTCCCCCATGGCCATGAGGTGATCGTCTCGGAACCGAAGACCGCCCGCAGCCGGCGCGTGGTCGCCCTCGACCCCGAGACCGTTGAGGTGCTGAAAGCCCAGGCCGCCTCCCAGATCGCGGACCAGGAGGAGTGGGAGGGCGCCTGGAGCGACTCGGGCTACGTGTTCACCAAGGAAGACGGCAACCCCTACCACCGGAGGCCGACGATCCTCCTCGGGACAACGCGTTGGCCCAGCACTGCGAGGCCGAGCTGGCCGACATGGTCGTTACCCCAGGCCCAGTAGGTGCCGTTGGCCTTCAGCGCCAAGCTGAAGCTATTCCCAGCGGCGATCTTCGCCCAGCCGCTGCCCCCTACGCGGGTCGGGCTCTTGCGGGTGCCGTGTGTGTGGCCAATGCCGAGCTCACCGGAGAAGTTCTCGCCCCACGACCACAACGAGCCGTTGCGCTTGAGGGCAAGGCCGCCTTCTTGCGCGGCGGCGATTGCCTTCCACGAGTTGCCCGTACCGACGCGCGTCGGCACCGAGCGGCTAACGGTGTCGCCGAGGCCGAGCTGCCCCTCGGCGTTGGCTCCCCACGACCACAGCGAGCCGTCGCGCTTGATGGCCAAGCTGACGACGCCGCCGGCGGAGATCGCCGTCCAGTCCGTGTCGCTGCCGACCTGTGTGGGCGTGGGATGGGCCAGGTCGTCGCTCGTGCCCAGGCCGAGGCAGCCGAGGCTGTTGTCGCCCCACGACCACAGTGAGCCGTCGCGCTTGAGGGCAAGCACATAGCTCTCGCCGACGGCGATCGCCTGCCAGTCGTTGCCCATGCCGACGCGCGTCGGCACGTGGTAGGAGCCCGTCGAGGTGCTGAGGCCGAGCACGCCCAGGTTGTTGTTGCCCCAGGCCCAGAGCGAGCCGTCCCGCTTGAGCGCGATGCTGAACTCCTCGCCGGCACCTGCGGCCTTCCAGCCGCCACCGGCGACGCGCTGGGGGCGAAGGCGTGGGCGGTTACCGTACTTCCCGCTGGTACCGATACCCAACTGACCCGTGTCGTTGGCGCCCCAGGCCCAGAGCGAGCCGTCGACCTTGACCGCCAGACAGTGCTCCCCGATGGCCGAGAGCGTGGCCCAGCCGACGCTGCGGCCGACGTGAGTCGGCAGGCGGCGGCTCTTCGTGTCGCCGAGGGCGAGCTGGCCCTCGTTGTTGAGGCCCCAAGCCCACAGCGAGCCGTCGGGCTTGATCGCGTAGCCTGAGTACGCTCCGGCGACGATCTGCGCCCGGCTCGTGGTGAGAGCCCTCGTGCCGCTGGCGGACGCCTGCGGTGCGGCCGGCCCGGCGAGCACCCTGCTTGCGGGCACGACCAGGCTCGCCACAGCCAGAGCCACCACGCCGCTTCTGAGAAACCAGTGTTTCACCGTCGCCCTCCACTCCTGTTCGCCACATGGCAGGACCCTCACGACCATGCCACCTTCCTCATGAACCCACAGGGGGCCTCCGGTCGCCGTCAAAGGACGACCACCGCCTGGATCTCCAAGTCCTCTTGCAACCCGGCCGGGCAGGGATGCACTCACGCCGACGCCCGTTAAGACGGAAGATGGGCCGCAAAGTATCGGCCCATAGTTGCTCGATCACGCCCGTGACGAGCATGTCGAGCTCGTCGGCGGCATCAGCATGGAGCAGCACGAGGCCTTGCTCAAGCAGATCGCCGCGACGGCGCACGAGGTGGCGATACACTAACCGCGAGCCCGCGGGTGACAGCCCTCGTGCGGGCTTCATCGCTGGCCAGCCGCGTTCTCACACCGTCGCAACACGGAACAGAGAATATGAGGGTGGTTCCCTCCCTCTCCACGGGGACCGTGTGGTTTCTCCTGAGGTTCTCAGGAGAACCTCGACGCCGAAGGTCCCACCCCACCGGGGCCTTCGGCGTCTTGCCCTTGTGGCCAGAAACCACGCGACGCTCGGCGGGCCAACGGGGGGCGGCGCCACGCGCCGTCGACTACCATGACCGAGAGCACCTGGCTCGGGTCAACCCAAGGAGAGGGGACACATCGTGGCAACAGGCAAGGTCAAGTGGTATGACGCCAAGAAGGGCTACGGCTTCATCGAGCAAGAAGGCAGCAAGGACGTCTTCGTCCACGCGAGCGGCCTCGCTCCGGGGGTTGGCAGCCTCGCCGAGAACCAGACCGTCGAGTTCGAGATCGAAGAGGGCAAGAAGGGGCCCCAGGCGGTCAACGTGAGGCCGGTCTGAAGAAGGAAGGGCGCGATACCGGAGGACTGCTCAGGCTCCGGGCCGAAGACGGTCGGCGGTCATCACTGTGCACGACTGCTGCGCTGGCATCGCGAGCTGGTCCGCCGCGAGTGGACCTATCGGCGGGCCTTGGGGCCCGGCCGGCCCAGGCTCGACGATGGAACCGTGGAGCTCATCCTGCGACTGGCCCGAGAGAATCCCCGCTGGGGCTACCAAAGGATTCGCGGCGAGCTGTTGAAACTGGGCACCGCAGTCTCAGCCACGGCCATCCGCACGATCGTCCGCCGCCAGGGTCTCGGTCCGGCGCCTCGCCCGGGCGGCCCCATGTGGAGGCAGCTTCTTGGCCAACAAGCCGCGGCAATCCTGGCTTGCGATTTCTTCACCGTGGAGACCGCGAGGCTGAAGACCCTGTATGTGCTCTTCTTCATCGAACTCTCCACGAGACGTGTCCACCTCGCCGCGGTGAGCGCCCATTCGCACTCGGCTGGATCACTTGAGCAGGCCAGAAACCTCGCGATCGATGGGACGCTCGAAAACGTCAGCTTCCTCATCCATGACCGAGACACCAAGTTCTGCGGCCCCTTCGACGAGGTCTTCCGCACGGAGGGACTACGTGCACCATTACAACGTCGAGCGACCGCACCGAGGTCTCGGGCTTGGTTGCCCCCTCCGGCGGCCCACGCCCACTCCCACCAGCGGCCCCGTGGCAGTCGAAAGACGAGACCGCTTGGGGGGACTGATCCACGAGTACTTCCTCTGCGCAGCGTGACACGCAATAAGTGCACCCTTCAGGCTCCTCGTGGCAATGGCCCAGGTTCGGCTGTAAGCGTACACGGCCGCTCGGATGACGCCAGGACGATCCTCCGTCGGGCGACCAATCGCACGGTAATCAGAATTTGATGGTGTGCTCACTCTATTCGAACACGTCGTCACGATAATCACCGCGCGGTTCGTCCGCCAGGCTTTGTCACTGTCCAGTCGCAGGAGGAAACGATGGGTGAAGACTACCGTTCAGACCCCGAACCGCGGGGGATGACCCGGCGTCAGTTCGTGGGTCGCGTCGGCATCGGCGCCGTTGGCCTGGCGAGTCTCGGCTCGCTGCCGGCGCTACTCGCCGCCTGCGGCAGCAGCTCCACGGGCGGCGGCGCCTCGGCGAGCCCCACGGCGGCCACGACCGCCCTGCCCAGTGGCGGCCTCGCGGCGCTCGCAGACGGCGGCCAAGGCCGAGGGCAAACTCAACGTCATCACCCTGCCGCCCGACTGGGCCAACTACGGCACGATCATGAACAAGTTCCACGCCAAGTACGGGACCGTGATCACCGACGCCATCCCCAATGGCACCTCCGCTCAGGAAAACCAGGCCATCCAGACCCTCAAGGGCCAGTCGCGCGCCCCCGATGTCGTCGATGTCGGTCCGTCGTTCGCGGCGGCGGGCCTGCAGCAGGATCTCTACACACCGTACTTCGTCTCCACTTGGTCGACAATCCCCGACAACATGAAGGACCCCGCCGGCCATTGGTACGGCGACTACTACGGCGTGATCAGCTTCGGCACCAACACCAACGTGCAGAAGACCCCACCGCAGGACTGGTCCGACCTCTTGAACCCGCGCTACCACGGCCAGGTGGCCATCGACGGCGACCCGCGCTCGGCCGGTGACGCCTTCGCGGCGGTGTTCGCAGCGGCGCTCGCCAACGGCGGTAGCCTCGACAACATCGAGCCCGGCATCAACTTCTTCGCCAAGCTCAAGAAGAAGGGCAACTACATCCCCGCCGACGCCCTGCCGGCCAACATCTCCAAGGGCTCCACGCCGATCGCCATCATCTGGGACTACCTGAACCTGGCCAACAAGAAGACCTTCGCCGGCAACCCGCCCTACACGGTCTCGATCCCCAAGACCGGCGTCTACGGCGGCTTCTACTGCCAGGCGATCAGCGCCACGGCGCCGAACCCGCAGGCGGCGCGGTTGTGGGAGGAGTATCTCTACTCCGACGAAGGCCAGCTACTCTTCCTCGAGGGCTACACCCATCCGGCGCGCTACGCCGACCTGGCCAGCCGCGGCGTGATCCCCGCCGCGGTCACCGCCCAGCTGCCGCCGGCCGCCGCCTACGCCGGCATCCAGTTCGCCTCGCAGGCCCAGCTCGCCGCCGCGACCAAGGTCCTCACCGACCAGTGGGGTCCCAAGGTGGCAAGTTGAGGTACCGCTCCGTGACTCAGCAGACAGAGCAGCGGACAGCAAGCGAATGATCGACGAGGTCGCTTCAGAGCGCAACGACGACGCCCTGATCGCGCTCGAGACCGGCACTCCGGTGACGGCGCGTCAACAGACGCGGCACCCGCGCCGGGCCTACGTGGCCCGCCGCGGGCTGCTCGCGTGGGTCGTCGTGCTGCCCTTCTTCGCCTACACGGCGTTCTTCATCGGCCTCCCGGTGGTCGTGCTCGTGATCAAGACCTTCCAGTCACCGAGCGGCTCGTTCACGCTGGGCCAGGTGCACGCACTGTTCTCGGGCCAGTACCGCGCCGCCTTCGTCGCCAGCATCGAGGTCAGCGTCGTGAGTGCGGTCGGCGGGGGACTTTTCGGTCTCTTCGTCGCCTACGCCGCCGTGCACGGCAAGGGCCCGCGCTGGATCCAGCCCCTGCTCAGCACCTTCTCTGGCGTGGCCTCGAACTTCGCCGGCATCCCCCTGGCCTTCGCCTTCATCGCGACACTCGGCCCGACCGGCGTCGTGACCGTGCTGCTCGCCGACGTCGGCCTCCACATCTATCCGCACTTCACGATCTTCAGCCTGATCGGACTGTCGCTCGTCTACATCTACTTCCAGCTTCCGTTGATGATCCTGATCATCGCGCCCTCTCTCGAAGGTCTGCGCAAGGAGTGGCGCGAGGCGGCCGAGAACCTCGGCGCGACCCCGCGGCAGTACTGGTGGCACGTGGGCCTGCCGGTGCTCCTGCCGAGCCTGGCCGGCGCCCTGGTGCTGCTCTTCGGCAACGCCTTCAGCGCTTACGCCACGGCCTACGCCCTGGCGAGCGGCGGCATCAGCCTGGTGCCGATCCTCATCGGCGCCGTGTTGTCGGGCAATGTGGTGGTCACGAATCCGCGCCTGGGCGACTCGCTCGCCTTCGGCATGATCATCATCGTCGGCATCACCGTCTTCGCCTACTACCTGCTACAACGGCGGGCGGCCAGATGGCTACGATAGCTGCCGAGGTCCAGCATGCTCCGGGGCACGCGCGGCCCATGCGCCGCCACATGTCGTTCTGGACCTGGTTCTGGCTCATCATGGCGGCGCTCTACTTTTTGGTGCCCCTCTACTCGACCCTGCAGTTCAGCTTGGAGACCGGCGCCCACAGCTACGGCTTCAAGTGGTACGGCACGATCTTCGCCGACCCCATGTTCCGCAGCAGCTTCCTCTTCTCGCTGCGCCTGGCCATCGAGACCGTGATCATCGGCCTGCTGCTGATGGTGCCGACGGTCTACTGGATCCACCTCAAGCTGCCGCAGATGCGGCCGGCCATGGACATCATCTCGATCCTGCCGTTCGTGGTGCCGCCCGTCGCCCTGGTGGTCGGGCTCTCGGGCGCCTTCACGATCATGCCCTGGCTGCTGTCGACCTCGCAGATCCTGGCGCTCGTCTACGTCATCCTCGCCCTTCCCTTCACCTACCGCTCGCTCGATGCCGGCATGCGCGCGATCGACGTGCGTACGCTCACCGAGGCGGCCCAGAGCTGCGGCGCGCCGGCCTGGAAGACGCTCCTCTTCGTCATCCTGCCGAACATCCGCACCGCCATGCTGGGCGGGGCATTCCTCACCCTGGCCGTCGTCATGGGAGAGTTCACGATCTCGAGCTTGCTGCTGTTCCAGACCTTCGCCGTCTACATCCAGTACATTGGCAACACTAAGGCGCAGCCCGCCGCCGCCCTCGCGATCATCAGCTTCGGGCTGACCTGGGGCGCCATGATGGGCCTGTTCCTGCTGTCGCGCCGCCGCGGCGGGGGCGTGGGGCAGGGCGCGGCGGTCAGCCGCTAAAGGAGCGACCATGGCCACGCTTGATCTCCAGGGTATCCGCAAGGTGTTCGGCGAGACCGTGGCGCTCGAGGAGCTGTCGCTCGCCGTGGCGAGCGGCGAGCTCGTCTCGCTGCTCGGCCCGAGCGGCTGCGGCAAGACGACCGCCCTGCGAATCGTCGCCGGCTTCGAGGCGCCGACTACCGGCGACCTCTTGGTCGACGGCAAGGACTTCGTCGGCGTGCCGGCCGCCAAGCGCAACATGGGCATGGTGTTTCAGGCGTATAGCCTGTTCCCCAATATGACGGCGCGGCAGAACGTCGAGTTCGGCCTGCGCATGCGCAAGGTCGCGCGCGTCAAGAGCCGCGAGCGCGCCGGGGAGCTGCTCGAGCTCGTCGGCCTGGCGGCCCGCGCCGAGCGCTACCCTCATGAGCTTTCCGGCGGGCAGCAGCAGCGCGTGGCCCTCGCCCGGGCGCTGGCCATCGAGCCCGCCATCCTGCTGCTCGACGAACCGCTCTCGGCACTCGACGCCAAGGTGCGCGTCGACCTGCGCCAGCAGATCAGGCGCGTACAAACGCGCCTGGGCATCACCACGCTCTATGTCACGCATGACCAGGAAGAAGCGCTGTCCATCTCAGACCGTATCGCGGTCATGTCAGACGGCCGGCTCGAGCAGGTCGGCGCCCCGGCCGACATATATCGCAGCCCGCGCACCCAGTTCGTGGCCAACTTCGTGGGCCTCATGAACGGCTTTGAGGGCCGCCTGCAATCGCCCGACACGGTGGTTATCGGCACCGCCGAACGTGCGATCCACGTGATTGAGGTCAACGGCTGTGTCGCCGGCGACCGCGTGCTCGTCCTCATCCGGCCCGAGTCGATCGAGCTCGACGAGCTCACCGACGGCGCCGTGCCGCCCGAGGGCGCGCTCGAGGGCAAGGTGCTCATGCACACGTTCCTGGGCTCGGTTACTCGGGTGAGCCTGGCCTCGGACCTCGGCGGCCTGGTCGCCGACGTGCCCAGCCTGCGCGCCCTCACCATGCCGCCCGACACGCGCACATCGGTCAAGGTGAACCCGGCGGGTGTCCGCCTGTTGTCCCGTTGAGGTCGATGCAGGGGTCCATCTCGTAAGGCGACGTGACTTCCCACCACGTCGAGGGAGACGAAGACGTTCGGAGGTAGGCGTTGGCCGATCAGCTGAGAAGTGTGCGAGCGATCGTGTTCGACTGGGCCGGCACGACGGTGGATTACGGCTGCATGGCGCCGGTCGAGGCCTTCACCAAGGCTTTCGCATCGCGAGGTATCGAGGTGTGCGAGGCAGACGTTCGAGCGCCAATGGGGCGCCCCAAGCGCGATCACCTGACCCTGCTGCTCTCGCTGCCCACCGTGGTCGAGCAGTGGTCGAGGAGCCACGGCGGCCCTCCAACGCCCGCCGATCTCGACGATCTCTACCGGGACGTCGAGCGGCTTATGGACGAGATCGCACCGCGACGTGTGGATATTCTTCCCGGCGTTCTCGCCGCGATCGAAGAGCTGCGCGCCGCAGGCCTGGCAATCGGCTCCTGCACAGGCTACCCACGCAGACTCATGGCCACGCTTGTGCCCCTCGTCGCGGAGCTGGGCTACAGCCCCGACGTGATCGTAACCCCAGACGATGTGCCCGAGGGACGGCCGGCTCCCTACATGTGCTATAGCAACGCACTTCGCCTGCAGGTCTTCCCCATGGACAGCATGGTGAAGGTGGGCGACACGGTCGCCGACGTGCTCGAGGGCCGCGCGGCTGGCATGTGGACTGTCGCGACCCTGCTCGGCGGGAGTGAGCTGGGACTCGGCCAGAGTGCCGTGGCGAAGTTGGACGACGCGGAGCTCGCGCGCCGCATGGCCGCAGCCCGTGCCCATCTGTTCGACGCTGGCGCCCACTACGTGCTCGACTCGATCAGCGAGCTGCCAGGTGCCGTGAGGGACATCGAGAGGCGGCTGTGTGGCGGGGAACAAGCGACCGTCGCAACCGCTGCGGAACGAGGCAAGGGCGGCTCCCCCTCGCCGACGGAAACACATGGCCGGGCGGACGGCTCGGGCTCGTTCGATCCCGCGCTCGTCCCCGATGAGCCCTATCTGCTGCTCACCCCGGGTCCGCTCTCCACGACGAAGTCCGTAAGAGCCGCGATGCTGCGCGACTGGTGTACATGGGACGACGACTACAAGTCCCTGACCCAGGAAGTGCGTAGCCGCCTTGTGAATCTCGCGGCGGGAGACCGGGCCGACGACTACTCAGTCGTGCTCGTGCAAGGTAGTGGGAGCTTTGGGATCGAGGCCGTGCTCGGGACCTTCGTGCCTTCGTCCGGTCGCCTGTTGGTGTTGGCCAACGGCGCGTACGGACAACGCATGATCGAGACGGCGAACAGGCTCGGCATCGATTGCGTCGCCCACATCGACCCGGAGACCGCCACTCCCGAGCCGAGGGCGCTGGAGGCTCTCCTTGACGCCGATCCGAGCATCTCCTGCGTCGCCCTGGTCCACTGCGAGACGACCAGTGGGATCCTCAACCCGCTGTCCGACCTTGCCGACGTCGTCAAGCAGCGGCAGCGAACGCTCATCGTCGACGCGATGAGCAGCTTCGGCGGCATCCCCATGGACGTGCCCGCTCTTGGCATCGACGTCCTGGTGAGCAGCGCCAACAAGTGCATCCAGGGCGTGCCGGGGTTTGCCTTCGCGGTCTTCCGTCGCGAGGCGTTAGAGCAATGCGAAGGCAACCCGCGTTCGCTGTGCCTCGATCTTCGCGACCAGTGGAAGGCGATGGAACACGAGGGCAAGTGGCGCTTCACGTCGCCGACCCACGCCGTCCATGCCTTCTACAAGGCTCTGCTCGAGCTCGAAGAGGAGGGCGGGATCGAGGCCCGCCACCAACGGTACGTTGGCAACCAGATGACCCTGGTCCAAGGCCTCGCTAAGGTGAGGATCGAGACTCTGCTGCCGCGCGAGCTGCAGTCACCGATCATCACATCATTTCCCTATCCAGCGGCGTCCGACTTCGACTTCGCCGAGCTGTATCGTCGGCTCAAGTCTCGCGGATACGTGATCTACCCGGGCAAGGTCACGGCTCGCGACACCTTCCGCATCGGCACGATAGGTGACGTGCATCCGCACGACATGGCGGCCTTGGTCACCGTCTTCGAGCAGGAGAAGTTCTGGTAGGACTATTGCGTAACGCACGGCGCGGAGCCATGAGCCGAACAGGGTGGTTGCCCATGATCCGACTCCTCTCCAGCACGAGGGTGTAGACGGAGGTCCAGGACCCGATATCGCATGCTCCGGGCGAGCTACCCACGCAGTATGGGTACTCCCTACACGCCAGATTCACGTCCTCGTGGCCAACCCCGCTGGTATAATATAGTATTATTAGACATATAGGAGCGAGTTCAGCCTGGGCAGGCGCTGGCTGCGCCCGGTGTCGGCTCACAATCGGATTGCGGGAGCAGCGTCATGGACTACAGTGCCCTCGGCGACTACCACGTGCACACGCATTACTCAGACGGCGAGGGTGAGGTCGAGGACTGTGTCGCGCGCGCCGTCGCTCTCGGACTGGCCGAGATCGGCATCTCCGACCACCTCGTTCCGCCTGATCTCGGCCAAGCGGGATCGTATCGCATCGCGCCTGCTCTCCTCGGAAGTTACATCGCCGATGTGCGTAGCGCGGCCTCCCGCCACCCTGAGATCCGCGTCTTGCTCGGCGCCGAGGCTGACTACCTGCCGGACTGTGAACAGTGGCTCCGCGACACCCTGTCGGCCCACCCGTTCGACTACGTAATCGGTGGGGTCCATTTCCTCGGGCGCTTCGCCTTCGGTAACGAGAGCATCGTCGGCCACCCCGGCTGGCCCGACGCCGATGCCGTGTATGGCGCCTACTGGGAGACGGTGCGCCGTGCCGCCAGCAGCGGTCTGTTCGACGTCATAGCGCACCTCGATTACATCGTTGTCTGGAGCGGCCGACCGAGCCACGACGTCGGAGATGCCGAGAATGGGGCCCTGGAGGCCATCGCCGCTGCCGGAGCCGCAATCGAAATCAACACGACCGGCATCCTCGACCGGTCGGGCGTTATGTACCCGTCGCCGCGCCTGCTGAGGCGTGCCCACGATTTGGATGTGCCGCTTGTCATCGATTCCGACGCCCACCACCCCGGATACGTGGGGATGGCTTTTGACCGCGCTGTCGCCGACGCGCGACTGGCAGGATATGAGACCACCCTGCGCCTCTCCGACAGGAGCCTCGTGCCGCTGCCGTAGGCTTTCGGCGCGGCCACCAGTCGGCTGACCAGGCGCTTCCCCCCGAGCCGTGCTTGACGAACGAACGCGAGCGACCTGGTCGGCTCCTATCACGATGCGCTGGGGCTGCTGCCAGACCGGCCTGAAGGGCACAGAAACCAGCGATCGCTACGCCCACGGCGGTCGTAGAATCGGACCTCAGTTCAAGAGCATCTTCTGCAGCGTCTTGTGGGCGATCCCGTAGCCTGCAGACCGATTGCTTCAAGGCTGTTGGCTGCAAGAACCCGCCTCCTCCTCGGAGTGGGCTCGCGCGCCAGCCCAGCTTGCCCGCTTGCGATGCTCGAAGGTCATTCAGCACCAGGCGCGCGGGCGGGGTCGGGCCTGCCCGCGACGACGCCCACTTGCCCAGATAGCTCTCTCCTACAGCCAGCCCGCCCTCATCATTCGGGCTCTTCAAGCTCGACCGAAGGCAGGTCACGCACCTCGTCTTTCGTGAGGTTGAGGCGCACGCCGTCTTCGACACCTGAGACTGCAGTGATCGGGATGGCAACTCGCTTCTGGCCCCATAGGTGGCCCTCATCGAGCAGGATGTGTGTGACGCGATGGTCCTGCGGGTCGATGACCAGTCCATGAAGCCGTCCGATGGCTCCATTGGTGGCATGCACGGCATCGCCGCGGCGCACTTCCACCTCGCCCTCAGGCACACGGTCCGTGGCCTGAGCTGCAGCACCGCTGCCGAATCCGCCCATGCCCATGCCACCCATGCCCATGCGGCCGAGGCCCATGCGGCCCATGCCCATGCCGCCGAGGCCCATGCCGCCGAGGCCCATGCGGCCCATGCCCATGCCGCCGAGGGCAAAGAACGGCCAGGAGAGCATCTGATTCTGCCCGTAGCCCCAGGTGCCTGCCGCGCCGGGCAGAAACTGATCCTCCTCGGCCGCCTCGAGTGCCTCAAACTCAGCCGTGGTGCAGCTCAAGTGGATTCCTTGGCTGGTAGAGGCCACCAGATCGATCGGCACGAGATGACCGCCACTACCTGCATATCTCGGTTCGACGACCAGATGGGTGACCTGGCGGGCGACGGGATCGACGATCACCCGTCGCAGCTCGCCACAGACGCCGTCGCTGCAGGCCACCTCGGCGCCGATGTCGTACTCAGCGGTCTCGCTCATTTTCCGTCCTCTCTTCTCGTTTGTCTTCAGGGTCCTGTTCTCTCCTCACTGCCTGTCGACAACAGACGCGGCACTGGAAGCCTGCCCGTAAACGAGGGTGGCGACTCGCCTGTGGGGTACAGAGTCCCGCGATCCAGGTCAGTCAGCAAGCTCGTAGTCATGGATGAGGCCAGCGAAGACGTCGCGTCTGCCGACGCGCGTCACGCGGCCAAGGAGCTGGAGCCCTATCAGAGATTTTCGTGCCCTACACGCAATAAACGTACCCTTCAGGGTGCGAGCCAGTTGGCAGCCGGTTTGCTGTCTGGCCAAGCCGGCGGTGAACGCTCTCAATCAGTCGACGCAGCAGTAGGCCACTCCTTTCGCAAGCCCCTGCCGGCTATTCTGTGCACCCTAGCCCCAGGCAACTCGCCCCGGCGAACCTCTGCGACCTGCGGATTCGGCGGTGCGACGGGATTCCAGCGAGTTCAGATACTCTTAGGGGCTCGCACTTGGCGTCGGCGTAGTAGCCGGATTGGCCGACGCGGACGTGGAGGGCGTGGGCGTCGCGTAGGGGTTGGTAGTCGGGTAGGCGGTCGTGCCCGGCGTGGGTGTAGCCCCGGGTGTAGTAGTGGCGCCGGGCAGCGGAGTAGAGTTGGTCGGCGCCGTGGAACCCGCCGGCACGTAGACCACGGTGCCGTCGGCGAGCTTGTAGAACGAGCCCAGCAGCTGGCCCACTCCCTGCACTTGCCTGCCCGACTGCATGTTGAGCTTGGTGATCTTGTTGCCGTTCTTGACGATCAGCTGCATGCGCGCCGTGCCGGGGTTGGTGACGATGGTCATGTGCTGGCTGGTGAGCAGGCCGGAGACACCGGCGGCGGAGAGCGCCGCGACGAGAAACCCCACAGCCAGCACGATGGCCACGTCGAACAGGTTGACGATGCCGTCGAGAGGGTCGCCGTTGCGGTCGCTGGTGCCGACCCGCCGCCGGCGCATGAAACGCAAGCCGCCGTCTCTCGCCTCGTAGACGGAGCCGAGGTTGTGGATGGTGGGGTGGTCGTCGGACGCCGGCATGGGGCCTCAGCGAGAGTTGTCTGGCTTGCCGGCCGGGCGCGAGCCGCCGGAAGGCACATCCGGATCGACGGGTCCCAGGTCGGCGAAGGGATCCTCGTCGCGCGTCCAATCCATGCTGGGGTCGTTGAAGCTCAGCGCCGGCGCGTCGGCCCCCGCCGGGTGCCTGCCGGGCAGCGCCTGAGGGCGCTCCGCCGGAACGCTCGAGGCTCCGCCTGGCGCTCCGCCCGTGCCACTCGCAGCAGGCCTTGGCCCGGCCTCGCTGGGGGCCGCGCCTGGAGGAGCCGCGCCCGGCAAGGCCTCGTGCGCCGCCACCTCGTCTTCCGCCGTCGCGGCCCCGCCGCCGCCATTGCTCGAGGCCACGGGGATGAGGGGCTCCTTGGGCACCTCGGCCAGGGCGGGCAGGGCTAGAGTCTTCTCGGCGTCCTCGGCGGCCGTCTCGTACTCAACCGGGGGCTCGCTGTCCCAGACGCCCTTCTTGCTCAGACGGCGTCCCGAGCTGAGGCGTCCGCCGCGGCCTTCGAGCAGCTCCAGCAGGTACTCCATGTCGGAGATGTCTTGGGAGTACATGCGGTCGCGCACGATGCTGACGGAGAAGGCGATGCCGCCGATGAGCAGGCCGATGACCGTGACCGAGAAGGCCGTGGTGAGGTTTACCGCGAGCTTCGTGGTGTTGCCGGTGGCCAGGCCGATGAGTGCCGGAGAGAGCGGGATCAAGGTGCCCATGAGGCCCAGCATGGGGCCCAGCCGCACCAGGATGCGGGTGCGCTCCAGACGCTTGAGCGTATAGAACTCGTACTCTTGCAGCAGCTTCAGCGGCTTGGCCGCGAGACGCTCCGTCTGGTAGTTGCGGATGAGATCGAAGAGGAAGCGCGCCACGATGATGGAGTAGTTGTTCTCCTGCAGGTAGCGGTAGGCGGTACGCGGCTTGCCGTCGGCGAACGCCTGGCGGGCCCGCAAGGTGCGCACCTCGAGGGCGTCGAGGTCGCGGTAGCGAAAGCGCAGCCACACTTCGTAGAGGAAGAAGCCGAACTCGATGAGCACCCAGACGAGGCAGCCGATGGCGGCCACCAGCACCGGCCACAGCAGCACGCGCGAGGTGTTGTAGATCACCTGCTGAAGTTCGTTCACGTCCGCCCTGCCAGCAAGCACCGTCGGCGCAATGGGGGCGTCGTGCGGGCCTGGTCGTAGCTGGCCATGCGCGTGTCTCCCTCTCACGGTTCAGAAGGCTAGCAGCGTACACGGCTTGTGTGAGCGAACGATAAGCACGCTGCACAGAACCGACACACCAACGGGGGCAGGCACCCGCGAGGCACGGACTTCGGCGCGGGCAACGCTTCGATACTGTCATCGCCGATGTCGAGCAGACGTTCGACGAGAGTGCAACAGCAGCGGAGAATAAGCCGGAGAGGCAGGGAACGACAGTCGCGACCCACCCTGCGCGCAACGCACGGTCACCACGGCTGGCCTCGAGTTCAATCGGACCCCGAGGTTTGGCAAGCCGGCGGTCGCCCTAGACTTCCAGCCCCAGGACAGGGGGCCACTTCCCCGCCTGACGTGCATCCCTGCGCGCAAGACCGCACACGGCCGCTTCCCACCACATGAGTGCGCGCCGCAGCTCGACGAGACCCCTTCTCGTCGATGAGGAAGTGCGCAACGCTGAGACGGGCACGATGGAGTGTTTGTCCTCGGAGGGGCATACTGGTCCAGTGGCGACACTCATCGCTGCCAGGCGGCGGTGATCCGCCGGATGGCGTTGCGTGAGGAGGAGACATGTCTCGTAAAGCGTTGATCTATCTTCTGGTCGCTGCCGTAGCGGCAGTGTCCGCCGTGGTCGGTGTAGTGGCGAGCGGGGCCCTGGGAAGCACGCCGGCCCTGCCCACCATGAGCGCCGCCCAGCTCCTCACCAAGGTCGCCACTGAAGCGCGAGCCACGACGGCCATCCACGGCGACTTCTCGTGGTCCAACGGGCTGATTCCGGGATCCGACCTCTCCAGCCTGCTCAGCGGCGGCTCGGGCTCGTCGCCGAGCAGCCTGACGTCGCTGGCCCTGGGTGGCTCGGGGCGGCTTTGGATTCAGCAGGGCGGCGGCGTGCGCCTCGAGGCCCAGGGTAGCGGCTCCGACTTCGTGGTGGTGGCCGGCAAAGGCGGCCTCTGGACCTACAGCTCGGCGAACAACACGGCGGTGAACTACTCGCGGCCGAGCGGCACCCCGAGCCCGACAGCCTCGCCGAGCCCGCAGACCTCAACGCTCGATCCGCTGGCCACGATCACCACCGAGCTGCAGCGCTTCGCCGCCATCGGCACGGTCACCGTGAGCAACGCTGCCAACGTGGCCGGCCAGCCCAGCTATCTGATCACGGTTACGCCCGCCGCCGGCACCAACACCACGTTCGGCTCGCTGCAGGTGGCCATCGACGGCAAGACCTTCGTGCCCCTGCGTGCGCAGGTCTTCGCCAAGGGTGACGGCACTGCCTCCCTGTCAGCCGGGTTCACCGACGTCTCATACGCGAGCAACCCGGCGAGCTTGTTCGAGTTCACGCCGCCGGCCGGTGCCAGCGTGCAGCACCAGTCGTTGCCGTCGTCCGTCACGGGCGGCTCCATGGTCACGCCCTCGAGCAGCGGTCAAGCTCTTACCCTGGCTCAGGCCCAAGCCAAGGCCCAGAGCTACGGCCTGAACCTGCTCTCGGCGACCACGTCCACCGCGCTGCCCTTCAAGGGCGCGGCCGTGCTGCCGTCGTCTGACGGCAGCGGCGCTACCGCCGTCTTGCACTACGGTACGGGCTTCGCTTCGGTGGTGCTGATCGAGTCCAACGCCGCCGCGGGGAAGACGAGCACGGGGCAGGCGGGCGGCTTGCCGCAGCAGCTGTCCGCGCTGCCCAAGGGCCTCATCGCGACCACCACCCTCGGCAGCGACAAGGCCTATGAGCTCTCGACTTCGCTGATCGCCACGATCGGCTGGCAGCACGGCGGTGTTACGCTGGTCGCCGCCGGCATGGTTCCGTCGACGACGCTGCACGAGTTCGCAGCCGGCGTGCATTGAGCTGAGAGGATCAGGCGCTGCGCCGCGGCCGGCCGAAGGCCGGCCGCGGCGCGCGTGGGATGCAAGGCCCAGAGACGCCATGAACGCGCAGCGGGGGAAGAAGCCGAATGCCCAGCGTGACTGTTCACTTAGCGAAGCACAGGGTGGCCAGAATCACGGGCGGCTTCTACCTCGCATTCATCCTGGCTTCCGTGCTAGCCGATGCGCTGGGGCATGTCGGGCTGGGTGACGCAGAGCAGGTCAACCGCGCGATCGTCACGCAGGTCTCGTCGTTCCGTCTGGGTGTTGTCGTCGCGCTGACATCGGCGTTCCTCTTTCTCGTGGCCGCCTGGGGCCTCTACGTCCTTCTGCGACCGGTGCACGAGCAGCTGGCGTTGCTCTTTCTGCTGCTCAACGCCGTCGGCGTCGCCATTCAGTGCGCCAGCATGTTGCCGCTGCTATCCGCGCTGTTGCAGGGGGACGCGTCCAGCCACATGCAAGCCTACTCGCCAGCACAGCTGGAAGGGCTCTCGTACCTCTCCATCAACGTCTATAGGACAGGCTTCGTCACGGCCCAGCTGTTCTTCGGCATGTGGCTGTTCCCGCTCGGCTATCTGATCTACAAGTCCGGATTCCTTCCCAGGTTCCTGGGCGTCCTTCTGCTGCTTGACGGGTGCGGTGTTCTCCTTTGGTTCCTTCAGGGCCTGCTACTGCCCACCCACCAGGCGATCAGCTACCCCGGGCTCGCCGTGAGCTTCGTCGCGGAAGCCGGGCTGGCACTGTGGCTCATCGTCAAGGGCGTGAAGATCGTCGATCCTGGAGCGCGCCTGCCGGGCTGATCCGAGTAGACGAGCGAGAGCAGCATCGCGCACGGTGGGGCACGAAAACCTGTGTTCGCTGCTCGGGCGAGCAGGCGCATCTGAGACTTCAGGCCCTTCGCCACGCCGATGTGGCGACTGCCATCGTCGCCCACCGGTCGTAAGGCGCCCATAAAGTACAATGAAGACGTTGGCCGTGGAGGCGGCGCACCTTACCCGCAGCCTACAAGCCGCCGGGTACCATGACGTGCAACCACTCTACGCAAAGCGGAGGCACACCGACGATGACAGAAGAGACCACCGGCGGCCACGGAGCGGACCTCGAGCATGAGCGCGTCGGCTCGCTCCTCAAGCTGGTGCCCGACGAGCGGCCGATCGTCTTATCGACCCACGACCTGACCAAGCGCTTCGCAGAGACCCTGGCCGTCGACCGTCTCAACCTCACCGTCCACCGCGGTGACGTCTTCGGCTTCCTCGGTCCGAACGGCGCCGGCAAGACGACAACGATCCGCATGATCTGCGGCCTGATCTACCCGACGAGCGGCTACGCCGTCGTGGCCGACAAGCGCGTGCCCGACGACAAGGTCGAGGCATTGCGGCACATCGGCGGTTTCGTCGAGGTGCCGGCCTTCTACGCCAACATGAGCGCGCGCCGCAACCTGCGCCTCATGGGCTCGCTCAACAGCGCGGTCGAAGAGAAGCGCATCGACGAGGTGCTCGACATCGTCGGCTTGCGTGAGCGCGCCGACTCCAAGATCGGCGACTACTCGCACGGCATGAAGCAGCGCCTGGGCATCGCCAACGCGCTCATCAATGAGCCCGAGCTCGTCATCTTGGACGAGCCGACGAGCGGCCTCGACCCGCAGGGCATGAAGGATGTGCGCGAGCTGGTCCGCGAGCTCGGCCGTCGCGGCACCACGGTCTTCCTCTCCTCGCACCTGCTGCACGAGGTCGAGCAGGTCTGCAACCGGGCTGCCATCCTCAACAAGGGTCGCGTCATCGTCGAGGGCCCGGTCAGCGAGCTGCATCCCGAGCACGCGGCGGTGAAGCTGCTGACCGCAGACCAGCAACGCGCCCGGCAGGTCGTGGCCGCCCTGGTCGGCGAACAGCACGTCGCAGCCGACGAGGAGTACCTGATCGTCGCCTCGAGCGACGATGTGACGCGCGAGATCGTCAACCGCCTGGTGGCCGCCGGCATCGGCGTCGACGCCGTCATCCCGGCCCGCGAGCAGGGCCTCGAGGACTTCTTCCTGGGCCTCACGCAGAGCTCGGACGTCGACGAGGCAGGGGCGGCCGGTGTGAACGGCGGTGCACGATGAAGCTGCTGCATCGCGAGCTTGTCAAGCTCGTGCACCAGAAGCGCAGCTACGTGGGCTGGGGCGGGCTGCTCGCCGTGCCCTTGCTCGTGAGCCTGGCGCTCTACCTCAACCGCAACAACCGCCAGGGTGGTGGTGGCCCCGGCGGCGTCGTCTCCCTGGCGCGCCACGACGGCCTCTTCATGCCGATCGCCGCCATCCTTTTGCTGTCGGCCTTCCTGCTGCCGCTCTTGGCCGCGATGGTCGGCGCCTACCAGCTTGCCGGCGAGTCGGAGACCGGCACCATCAAGACCTGGCTCATGCACGCCATCAGCCGCGGCGGCGTGCTCGCCTCCAAGTGGGGCATCGCCATCATCTACATGGCCTTCGGTCTCGTGCTCGTCTTCGTGGGTGGCCTCATCGGCGGCGGTCTGGCCTTCGGCCTGCACGCCCCCATCCTGCTGTCCGGCCAGACCGTCAGCGTCGGCCACGGCCTCTGGCTGACGTTGCTCTCCTTCCTCTACGTGCTGGCCGGCGTCATCTGCGTGCTCTCGCTCGCCTTGCTGTTTGCCACCTTCACGAACTCGAGCCTGACGGCGGCCATCGGCGCCCTGGTGGTCTTCATCGTGATGGGCATCCTCGGCGCCTTCAGCTACTTCGACTTCCTCAAGCCCTATCTGCTCACCAGCCACCTCGACGCCTGGCAGAATCTCCTCAGCCAGCCGATTGACTGGCACCCCATCTGGACCGGCCTGGTGGCCTTTGCCATCTACATCGCGGCCCTGATGGCCGCCGCCTGGTACCAGTTTCGGCGCAAGGACATCCTGGTCTAGCGGAATTGCACGGGAAGCCGAACAGTGAGCGACTAGAGGGGGACATGGGGCTCATCATGCCCGGCCGAATCAAGAGTCTCCGCAAGGCGGGCAACACAGGGCTACATCAGGATGTGCCAGGTATCGAGCGCTGGGTCTGAGGGGTCAAGCGCACGAGAGGCTTCCCTGAGCCACCCCTCTTGGCGGAAGTACGCGATGCGATCGTCAGGAAGAGGGTCGCCCATCACGATGGACAACGATGTCTCTGCTCGAGCGGCACCGGAAAGCATGCCCAGATGCACGTACTCGTCGATCACATCGCGGAGCCGACGGGCTGAGGCGTTTCGTTGCCCCGGCGTTCGGGCGCGGACGGAGTCTGCTTCGGCGATTATGAGGTGACCGGCCGCACGCGCAGACACGTGACCCGTGGGGAGTCGGATCCGGTTCTGGGAGAGTTGTACGGCTTCCTCCGCGAAGCATCTGCATTCGTCCAGCCTGTCTTCTCCCCTTGCGAACTCCGCTTTGATCAGGAGCCAATAGAGCTCGCCGAACGCACGGACATCAGCTAGCAGTTTCTCCGCCTTAAGTTGGCACTCCCGAGCCCTTCGCCTATCTCGACGCCCCCAGGCATCGGCCTCCGTCGCCAGTGTCCAGAACCTGACTCGTGTGTCGTTGGCAAGCGCGGCGAGTCGACCCGCTTCATTGAGATCAGCATCCACCCCTGTCTCGTCGACATGAAACAGAAGCTTGATTTCCGCGCGACGCCAGAGCGCGTAGGCTCGCTGAGTCAGATCCCCGTACGGCAAGTCATCAATGACGCACGAGATCACGTCGGTGGCTTCAGCGTACTTGCCCTTCATCTTCAGAAGATCTGCACGCCATGTCTCTGCCAGCATGTACCCGCCGAGCCCCATCAATCGCCGTGCATCGGGGTTGCGGCTGATCGCATCGAGATCTTGAGCTGCAGACTCCAGATCTCCACGCATCTCCATTCTCTGCGCTCGTCGAGCGCGTGCGTGAAGAGCATTCGCCAACTCATGATCCGTAGTAGCGGTGTCTCCGCGACGCACGATGGAGTTGTCCAAGTGGTCGGCCAAAGACGCATGGCCCATGGCTGACAGTGCGCCTGCGACCTCCCCCCGATTGTCCAGCCATGCCTCACGGAGCTCCCGATCCCACACGCAAGCGGGGGGGATCGCAAGTAGGCCAATCGCCCGAGCATTGCTCCCCAGGCTCCTCAGCCCACTAGCCGTCAGCTTCCGGAACTCCAGCGCTTCGCGGCCGACCGCATGCGTGTGCCGGAGGAGTTCTACTGCATCCTTCTTCCGCCCAATCTCCAGCATGACCAATGCAACCCCCCTCACCCTGCAGGCGAGGGGGACCTGGCCTAGCGCCTCCAGAGCGTCGGAGGGCACCTTCCACTCCGGCGACACCGCAGGTTCAGAGCCACTTGGGACAAGCGCATCAGTCGAGCCACCGGAATCAAGGAAGCGAGGAATCAGGAAGTCCTCGCAGGCAACGTAGTCCACAGGATCAACTTTCGTCCCGCGGCGTTCCAGATCGGCCCGAAGCCTAGATGCATCCTCGGTCAACTCATGCCCCGGGTGCCCGACCCAATGGACTGCACTGGGAGGATGCCTCGTCAGAGATGCGATTACATCCCGATCGCGACCGCTGTAGCCGAGTACGAGCACGCGCTTCCCATGAACTGCCGAACCGAAATCGAAATCGACGTCGGGTGGCAGGCCGTGCAAGTACTGTCCGATCGCAGAGATGATGGTGTCGGGCTTGTCCCACCTGCCGTGGAGATGAGTCACGAGCTTGCCAGCAACGTTGTCGATTAGAGAGTCCATGTTGAGCGTGAAGATCCGCCCGAGGTCGAGCTCGTTTCGCCCAAGAACCGTATGGATCGAGTTCGCCGAGGCGGTGCCCAGAACCCGATAGACACCCACCAGAATGTCCAGCGGTATCGCCCGCCGAAGTACTTCCAGAAGTTGTTCGAGACGCAAGTCGTGCTTGTCACGGGACACTGTCTCTCGCGGGTTTCGACCTGCAACGAGTTGCTCGGTGGCTCCGTGCGTCAGTTCACGGAGTTTCCACGGCATCGAATCAACCACCATGCGCCACGCAAGCTCGGCCAGTTGGTCTCCATCAGGTAGCCGCGAGGGCAAAGGCTTCGAGATTCCCGCGCCCGCGATGACCACGTCGAACTCTCTCATTACTCCGATCTCCCCTGTCCGAGGCCCCAGGTCACCGACGCAGCGACTGGAGTGCGCCGGGTTCGATGGAGGTGCTGCTGCGGCAGCTCGGCCAGCGCCGCCTCGGCGATCGACTCGAACTCCTCCGCTGCCAGAAGCGGCGCCGCGCGCGCCGCGACGGCGTCCAGTTGCAGCACCGTGGCCCACTCCGCGGTCATGCCGTCGCGGTCGTCGCTCGCCCCGAGTGCGCGACCGAGCAGGTAACGCACGTCCGCCTCGCGGCCGGGGGGCAGCGGGCCGCGAGCGAGCACGGCGCGCAGACGCTGTGCTGCGGCACGGGCGTCGCCCACGGCCAGCAGCCGTTGAGCCTCGCGCAACTCGCGCCCTGGATGATCCTCGCTCACGGCCACATCATGCGCGAGCGAAGCACTGCCACGCGTCCGGGCGAGACGACGCGGCGGATTCGGCCAGCCTCAGCTCATCGCGTGGAACACGATGCCGAGGTGACTGCTGGAGGACTTCATGACCTGTGACCGACAGGCCCTCTGAGTGTTTTGCGGAGTCTTCTTTATGCCTCTTCTTAAGCGTTCTGATGGGCTCGCCTGCTTGTGCAACGTCAGATCGCGCCGTCGGTCTCGTTCGGCGGGATGACGATCGGCGTGCCCTCTGTACCCTCGACCTCGCGCCGCCACGGAGCACGCTTGCCGACGCGCGCGCGCAGCTGCCAGCGCAGCGACTTCTCCTCATCCTCGATGGCCTCAGTGGCCGCCGTGACACGCCCACGGACGCGCGCTGTCTCCTCTTCAGAGAGGCCGTAGTTGCCGAGCCAGTCAAGGACTACCTGCAGGTTGGTCGTGATGTCGAGGTAGAGGCCCCAGTCTCCCGCACACACTTTGGCGAGGTAAGGGACATAGATCGACAGGTCGTCGTCGATCTCGCGCAGCGGCAGGTCTTTGAACAAGGCGATGATGTCATGGACATCCTTGTGGTTGATCCTGCCGATCTGCGCCTTGGCCATCAGCGCGTCGACCGGTGAGATCGCGTACTCGTCGACCTCCAGCCTCTCGCGGATGTCGATGTCGTGATCCATCCTCATGACGTCCAGGAAGACGTCGACGTGGTCGACGAGGGGCCGCGCGAGCACCTCCACGTCGCCGGGCGTCTCAGGGTCGTCAGGCGCCTCAGAGCGCCCAAGCCGCGCGGGGCGGAGCGCCTCCTTCCTGACGAACTGGAGTTGCATGCCGCCCGCCTCACTCACGTAGCGGTTCTCGACGTAACCGAGGTCGCCGAGGACTCCGTACAACGCCTCCCTCTGACCAGAGAGGCCGGCGAGGTCGACGTCCGAGTACTCGCGATCCAGGAACTCCAAATCGATGCAGTGGCGTCGCACGGCGAGGCCGCCCGCGAGCCGGATGTCCACGCCGGAGTGCCGCGCCACGTCGATCATGGCCATTGCCTCCCTCATGAGGCGATCGGCAAGGCGTCGCGGCGTCCTGTCCCAGCCGAGCCGTGACTTCAGCAGCTCACCCTCAGGGGCCTCGCCGCCCCCGCCCACCAGGGCCTCGATGGGCTCTTCGATGGCATCGAGGATGGACTGCGCCACGTAGATGCGCGGGCGATTTCTGCCCTGCACCGGCGCAAGCGATCCGCGACTCTCGAGAGCCGTCACGGCTCGGCGCGCCGTCCCGTCACTCACCGCCAGCGTGCGGCGCACCTCGGGCACCGAAACAAACGGCGACCTGAAGAGCTCGTCCACCAGCGCAAGCTGTGTATCATCGCACCGTGAGCGGTAGCGGGTACGCTGGCGGAGCAGGGTGCGCGCCTGCAGGTGGGCGCGCTCAGCCGTCTCCCGCACGCCGTCGGCAAAAAAGAGCAGCCACGGCAGCCACTCGCCATGCGTACGCACACGCTGGAGCAAGGCGTAGTACTGGCGACGGTGCGCCTCGAGGTAGGTGGAGAGATACAGGAGTGGCTGCGAGAGCCGCCCGCGCGTGACGAGGAAGAGAACGATCAGGGTGCGGCCCATGCGGCCGTTGGCGCCCACGAACGGGTGGATGGATTCGAACTGCGCATGCATCATCGCACACTGCACGAGGTCGGGCAGCCGATCGCGTTCAGCCATGAAGCCCTCGAGCTGGTCGAGCCCGGCGAGCATCTCTGGTACCGGTGGTGGGATGTAGGTTGCGGTGGTCAGCGTCGAGCCAGGCGGCCCGATCCAGTTCTGCGTGGTCCTGAACTCGCCCGGCGCTCTCGCTGTGGCAGGTTCGCCGTGTAGCAGACGCTTGTGCAGGCTCCGGATGAGGGCCAGGTCCAAGGGATACGTGGCGACACACTCGACACCGTACGTCAGCGTTGCGAGCACGTTGCGCACCTCGTCGAGCTGGTCGAAAGGGGAGCCGGTGGGCGCCGCAGAGATCTCGTCGAGCAGAACCTCCGCGAGGCTCACGTCGGCGCCCTCCATGCGCGTCGAGGAGAGGGCTTCCTGGCGGAGGAACGACGCCACCATCGTCACCGGGCTGGGCAACTCTTCAGCGAGCCCGGATAGCGCACCCAGGGCGGCGTCGGCGCGTGACAGCGCGACGGCCAGCTCCCTCGTGAAGGTCAGCTTGGGCGGCAGCGGCGCCGGCACGAAGGCCGCGTAGCCTCCGGGGCAGGTGACGACGTGCCCTGCTTTCGATGCCTTGAACTCGCTGGGGTCCGTTGGGCCGTCCTCGTTCTGCCGGTCTCCGACCCCGGTCGGGCCGAATGATGAACTGAGTATATGCGCTCCTGACCGAGTGGTTGGAAGGGCTGCGGAGCGTTCCGCATCGTTGGCTGCGACCAGCAGCTTGTTCATCGCCTGCTGGCGCTCCGGTATCCAGACGAAGGGGGCTGCGCACTCGGCGGCAGTGTCGCGGCATCTTCGAATGAAGAGATCTTTACCGAATCGCCGACAAAGACGGCGAGAGCAGCCGGCGAGATATCGCCCAGTTCTCGTCCGTCAGAGGCACAGTCACGAACTCCAAAGTGTAGAGCCACTGCGAGAACCGGCCTCAACCAACCGTTGCAAGCCCCGTCGAGGATCAGCATGGTCGCGGCGGCGGTGCTATCGTGGTTTCGTCCGCGGCGTGGGCATGCAGGGGTGCCGGGTGCTCAAGGGGTCCGCGAGCAGCTCCGATTGGAGGGAGCACCATGGACGAAGCATCTAGCATGCCCAACCAGACCGGGATGATCGCGGTCGAGGGCGGCCGTGTCTGGTACCGCCGTCTCGGTCGTGGTGATGGCTTGCCTCTGATGATTCTGCACGGAGGGCCGGGAGCGGCCTCGTATTATCTTGAGCCCTTCGCGGAGCGCGTAGCCAGCAGTCGCCCCGTCGTCGTCTACGATCAACTGGGATGTGGCCGCTCGGAGAAGCCGGACGACCCAGCGCTGTGGACGCTTGACCGGGCCTGCCGTGAGGTCGACCAAGTGCGCCGCGCCCTCGGGCTCGGGAGGTGCCATCTGCTCGGACAGTCTTGGGGTGGGTGGTTGGCCATCGAGTATCTGTCGCGAGGAGCCGCGGGGGTCGTGGGCGTTGTACTGGCCTCAACATCTGCCAGCATGCCGCAGTTCGTAGCCGAGGCTCGCCGGCTCATCGACGACATGCCCGAGCCAGCGCGCGCCACGCTGCAGGAGCTAGCCGCACGTGGCGCGTACGACGATCCAAGCTATCTGGAGGCCGTCGACCAGTTCTACCGCCGCCACCTCTGTCGCCTTGACCCGTGGCCGGAGTGCGTGCAGCGCAGCATGAACGAGCTTGACGGCAATCAGGTCTACCTAACGATGAACGGACCGACCGAGTTTGATGTGCTCGGTTCCTTGCGCGATTGGGACCGCACTGCAGACCTCAGGCGCATCGACGTGCCGACTCTTGTGACAGTTGGTCGTTACGACGAGATCACACCTGCCTGCGCACAGACGATCGTTGATGGAGTCAGCGATGGGCGTCTCATCGTATTCGAGAAGTCCGGGCATTTCGCTCACGAGGAGGAGCCTGAGAAGTACGCAGCGGCGGTCACCGACTTCCTTAGCGAGCTGGATCGTTCCGCCAAGGGTCGAAAGCGAGTCTCCCGCGAGGCTGGCAGCGAGGCGAGTCCTTCATCCTGACTAGACCGTATGCAACAACTACGCGCTGCTGGCGCTCACGCGAGACACACTGAAAGCGGGCGGGTGGGTTAGTTAGCGTTCGGCCTAAGGAAACTGCGGAACGTCAAGCGCCCGGGAGGTGTTCCAACTCCGGAGAGACCTCGGCAATCGAGCTGAAGGGTTTGCTTTCGCTCACACCTTTTGGGACTCAAGGAACTCCTGAAGGGGACAAGAACCC
>CAVVTV010000008.1:0-100264 GCA_963751215.1 uncultured Thermoleophilia bacterium
GGTAAGTGATGGTGAATGGGAAGGTTGTTGGAGAGGGAGGATGGAGGAGGGAGATGGAGTGGGTGAGGTAGCAGGATGGAGTGGGTGAGGTGGGAAGATGGAAGGAGTGGAAAGGGCTGATGGAATGAGTGGAGCGCGGTAGATGGAAGGGAAAAGGGGAAGGAGTGAGTGAGAGTGGGTGGCTTGGCGGATGGTAGATAGAGGCTAATGATGGTGAAGGATGGTGCATCTCATTGTGTCTGGTTGATCGACTGGTACGGCCACGCTCTGGTGGTGAACCAGGGTCCAGGTGGGATCCACGCCATCAGCCTGGACGCCCCAGTGCCTCTTAGGTAGAGGCTCGTCACCGTCTGACATCTTGTCGGCGCGGTCTCGTTTGCACCAGACACCACCACGCTCAAGGAGACCGATGACCAATACCGACGCTCTGCCCCAGCTCCTCACGATCGACCAGCTCGCCGAGCGGCTGGGGGTGAGCATTCGCCACATCCGCCGGCTCGTCGCCGAGCGACGGGTGCCCTATTTGAAGGTTCGGGTGGCTTGTCCGCTTCGACCCGGCCGAGATCACTGGCCTGGCTTGATGATGCTCGCCACCCTCACGTCAGGCACGGGCGGCTTGACGCCCCCAAAATTCCCCGGAGTCGTGGAGAGGCGATTGCAAGCCAGCTGTGACCACGACGCAGCCAGATCAAGCAGACAGTCAGCAAACCGGCTGCCGTGAACCCTGAGGCTGACGCACCTTCGGTAGATGCCGAAGCACCTCACACAGGCACTTCAGCATCACGGGCTCATCGAGAAACTCGGATCAAGCGATCAACCCTCCTTGTTCTTGGTTCAGTTCAGGTCACTTGTTGAGACTCTTCTCGATGAGCCCGTGATGCTGAAGTGCCTGTGTGAGGTGCTTGGGCGAGGTCTGGTGAAGGTCCGTCAGCCTCAGGGTTCACGGCAGCCGGTTTGCTGACTGTCTGCTTGATCTGGCTGCGTCGTGGTCACAGCTGGCTTGCAATCGCCTCTCCACGACTCCGGGGAAATTTGGGGGCGTCAGAGCCGCCCGTGGCTGACGTGAGGGTGGCGAGCACCATCGAGCCAGGCGGCGATCTCGGCCGGGTCGAAGCGGACGAGCCACCCGACCTTCAGGTAGGGCACCCGTCGTTCGGCGATGAGCCGGCGAATGTGGCGGATGCTCACCCCGAGCCGCTCGGCGAGCTGGTCGATGGTGAGGAGCTGGGGCAGGGCGTCGGTATTGGCCATCGGTCTCCTTGAGCGTCGTGGTGTTGGGTGCGGACGAGACCGGCGCCGACAAGGTGTCAGACGGTGACGAGCCTCTACCTAAGAGGCACTGGGGAGTCCAGGCTAAGTGCGCGCATCCCACCCAGACCCTCGTTCACCACCAGAACGCGGCCGTACCAAGTCGATCAACCAAACTCAATGACATTCACCATTCTTTACCATCATTAACCTCTATCTACCAACCACCAACCCACCCATATCCTCACCCATTCCTTCCCCTTTTCTCTTCCATCCACCGCACTCCACTCATTCCATCAACCCTCTTCCACCCTTTCCATCTTCCCACCTCACTCCCTTCATCAACCTTCTTCACCCACTCCATCACCCACTCCATCCTCCCCCTCCACCAATCTTCCCATTCACCATCACTTACCTTCACTAACCTCCATTTACCCAATACTAAACAACCTCTTTACTTCACCTCCATTCCTGCTATAACCACAAACCAAGAGGAACACGTTTGCAACTTTCAGTTGGCGAGGGGGTGGTGTGCGTGGCGTGGATGCGGATGATGGGAGCCGACTCGGTCGAATACCACGAGCACACCGTCGCCGGTCGGGGTGACGACCCGGTCGCTGCCTCTGGCGAGTACTACGCCTCGCGCGGAGAGACTCCGATGTCCTGGGGCGGCTCGGGACGTGGGCTGCTCGGCCTGGACGGCGAGGTCGACCTCGCTGACTACAGAGCCCTCTTCGGCATCGGTGGCGCCCACGACCCCCGTACCGGTCGGCGTCTCGTGGGTTGCCTGCGTCCGGGCCTGGAGCTCGTCATTTCACCTCACAAGTCAGTGGCCGAACTCGGCGTGATCGGTCGCGCCGAGGACATGCACGAGATCGTCGATGCCGAGCGCGACGCCACCCTCGAGTACCTGGACCGTCTCGTCGCCGAACGGGGTGGGAGGCGGGGACGTGCCAGACCCGGGTCGCCACCGGTGGGCTCATCTGGGCGACCTCCCGGCACGCGACGACCCGGGCCGGCGATCCCCAGGTGCACGATCACGTCCTGATCGCGAACGCCGTGTTGATGCGAGACGCCCGCGGAGGTTGGAAAGGCGCCGACACGGCGTTCTTGAGAGACCACCTGCACGCGGCGACGGCGGTGGGACGGATGGCCGCTGCCGCCAAGGCAGTCGAGCTCGGGTACGGGATCGTCGCCGATCCGGGCCCGTCCGGACGGCTCGGAGGATGGGCGATAGCCGGCATCCCGGCCGAGGTCTGCGAACTGCACTCGACCCGCTCGGCACAGATCACCGCCGCGGTCGGACCCGATGCCTCGTATGCGGCGCGGTCGGTCGCGGCCCGGGCCACCCGGGACCGCAAGGCGGAGGTCCACGTCGAGGACCTGTTGACCCGGTGGCAGGACGAGCTGACCGCTGCTGGTCATCCCCCGGCCGATCTCGTCGCCGCGGTCGAGGCGGCGGGTTCCGGCTATCAGCTGCCGAAGGTCGATCTCGAGGAGCTCGCCGGCGAGCTGCTCGGCCCGGATGGGCGCCTGGCGAGTGAGAAGACCTTCACCCGAGGCGACGTGATCATCGCCGCGGCCCCGCACCTTCACGGCCTGCCCGTCTCTGTGCTCGACCAAGCTGTCGAGAACGTCCTCGCGCATGGCGACGCGGTCGCCCTGCCGGTCGTGACCGGGAGCAGAGAGCAGGTGTGGACGGCACGCTGCGTCCTCGCCGACGAGGAGCGCATCGCAACGCTGGCCGAGTCACTCACGGGCGAAGAGGGTCCGAAGGTCGAAGAGCAGGCCGCGCTCGACGCTGTCGCCCGGCTCGAGGAGCGTCTCGGCGCGTCGTTGAGCGCCACCCAGCACGAGGTGGCAGTCGGCCTCCTCGTGAGTGGGCACCGTCTCGATCTCGTCATGGGCGTGGCCGGGTCCGGGAAGACGACGACGCTGGCGGCGGTCCGCGACGGCTTCGAAAGCGCCGGCTACACCGTGCTCGGCACCGCGACCTCGGGACAAGCAGCCAAGAACCTCGGAGAGGGCGCCGGGATCGACTCACGCACCGTCGCCTCGCTCACCTGGCGATTGGAGCACAACACCCTCGAGCTCTCCGACCGGCACGTACTGATCCTCGACGAGGGCGCCATGACCTCAGATGTCGACCTCGCCCGGCTCCTCACCGCCGTCGAGCGATCCGGGGCAAAGCTGATCGTCGTCGGAGACGACCGCCAGCTCGGTGCCATCGGCCCCGGTGGCGCGCTCACCGCCCTCGCCGAACGCCACCCCGAGCAGCTCTGGGCGCTCACCGACAACCTGCGCCAGAACGACCCCGCCGAACGCTGTCGCGCTCTGTGAGCTCCGAGACGGCGACATCGCCGCCGCCGTCGGCTGGTATGCCCGCAACGGGCGGGTCCATCCCGTGCCCGACCGCCGCCGGGCGGTGACCGGGATGATCCGTGCCTGGGCGGCCGACATCGACGCCGGACGGGACCCCCTCCTTCTCGCCTATCGACGCGACAACGTCGAGATGCTCAACCGCGCTGCTCGAGACCTCTGGGAGCGCTCCGGGAGGCTCACCGGCCCCGAGCTCATAGCACCCGGAGGGCGCACCTACCGGGCCGGGGACCGGGTCATCACCCTTGCCCCCGGACCTCAAGGCGCCTGGGTCACGTCGCAAGCTGCCCGGGTCACCGCCGTCGACCCGGAGGCCCAGACCCTCACCGCGATCACGCCCGACGGCCGCCAGCTGCACATGGGCGCCGATGACATTGGCGCCGACCGACTCGGTTACGGCTACGCCATCACTGGTCATCGCGCGCAGGGCGCCACGGTCGAAGTCGCCCACGTCCTCGACGACGGCGGTGGCCGGGAGCTTGCCTATGTGGCCATGAGCCGTGCCCGGAACGCCAGCCACGTCTACACCACCGCACCCGATCTCACCGAAGCCGCCCAACGTCTGACCTGGTCCTGGGATGACGAGCGCCGCCAGCAATGGGCCACTGACCAGGCCCGAGCCGCGCAGCGCCTCGAGGCCCTTCGCGCCGAGCACCGACAACTCGTCGGGAGCATCCCACCTGCCGTCACCAACGAGCTCGCTCACGTCCGAGAACAGCAGGCCGACCTCGAAAAGGACCTCGCCGACCTCCGGACCGGCGCCGGACGATGGGCGAACACTCCCGTCCGAGCCAGTTACGAGAACCTGCAAGTCGCGCGCCGAGTCCACGAGGAGAACCTCCGTCGCGCCCAAAACCCCCACCGCGGGTTTCTCGCCCGGCACCGAAGCCGCGAAGACCTCAGGACCAGTGCCGCCACGCTGCAGGCGGCCGAGCGTGCCTGGCAGCGCACGACCGAACCTCACGCTCGGCTTCTCGAAGGCGAGCAGTCCCGGCTCGCGGCTCAGATCGGCGAGCTCGAAGATGCGCAACAAGCGAGAGCCGACTTCATCGAAAGCCATCCTGAGCTCGCCGACCGCATCAGCCAACTACGCCGAGCCATCGAAACCCAACAAGCCAGCCCACATCGTCCCCGCCCCTTCGCCACGAGCACTCCAACCCCAGCGCCGATCATGCAGCGGCGGAGCCTCGGGCCTTCCTACGAACTGCCGCCCACGCCTGCGATTCCCACGGGTCCCGAGCTCTGAGCCCGACCCCACCCTTGGCACAGGACAACCACGAAAGAGCCGGGAACATCGCCGTCTTCGGGCATTGGCTGAGCCGCATAACGCCGAATATTCGCGCGCGCTTTCGACGCCCGGAGTGCGACCTGACCGACGTTCTGTCGCGACGACAATCCACCTTGTACCTGAGGTGTGCTGCCCGACGTGCCAGGACCTCAGTGACTCGCTCGACGCAAAGCGTCGACGCCATTGCCGAACGCACGCTGCTCGCCTACGCGTCTCGGGTGCCATCGCCGCTGCTTCGCGAGAACTCTAGGGCGGGGTCACGTAGCCGGCGAGCGTGTACTCGTCTTGACCGACGTCGACCTGCAGCTGGTCGATCCCGGTCTCGACGTGCGAGAAGCCGGTCCGGTCGCCGTCTCCGTTCACTACGTCCGGGCCCGACTGGCCGGGCGCGTCGTCGGTGACAATCGCCACGTGCGCGGCCGACGGGCCGGCGCCGACCGAGAGGCCGTAGATCGCCACGTCGCCAGGAGCAGCCACGAATCCGCTTGTCGTCGGGTGCCACTCGCCGTTGGCGACGCCCCACTCATAGAAGCTGACGGCGCCGCCGTTGATCTCTCCAGGGCCGTAGCCGTAGGTGAATTGCACTCCGGCCTTCTGCCAGGCCCAGGCGGCGAAGTCGGCGCACCACTCCTCGCTGATCTCGCCGCTCGGGCAGTCCGCGGTACCGGCGTTCCAGTAGGCGCTGAACTTGTTGCAGTAGGTGTTGGAAGGTTCGGTGCTGTACCCGATCTGACTCTCGGCTATGGCCACGATGCGCTGGGGCATGCTCAAGCCGGCAAGGGTGGCCTCGCTAGGCACTCGGAACGAGTCAGCGGTCTGGAACACCCGTGCAGGATCGCCGCCAGAAAGAACACGACTGGCCAACCCCGAGGATGGAGCGCGAACCGGCGCAGTGACTGGCCCGGACGGCGCGACCTCACGGATATCGCCCCACGCATCTCGGAGCTGGGAGAGGCAGCCCTTCGCGGCCCAGGCGGCGAGAGCGCCCAACGGGTCCCGGGCGAGCGATGCGTCCACGAATCCCTTGGCAACCCGGACCGCCCGGTAATCGCAAAAATTGTCCTTCGTCTCGGTCGAGCTGTTGTCGAGCCACTCGGGCTCGGCGCATGGCGTTCAGGCGGCGCCGGCGGCGGACCAGCCAGACGGTGACGGCGATGAGCAGCACCGACAGCGCGAAGCAGCCAGCCACCCTCGATCCACTGGAACGGCCAGAACCGGCTGGCGGGCTGGTAGGTCGTCACCATGCGTGTAGCCGTGCTGGGCGAGGTACTGCACGGGCGACGCAGGGCGTGCGAGGTTCGGCCCCGACCCTTGCCCGGGCGACCTGCGCTGGTGCGCCGCTGGAGGACCTGGTTGATCACCGACTGGCTGACCGCCTGGCCGCCTTGGCGTCCAGTTCTGGCTGACGATCCACGACGGAACTGGGCACGTTCAGTGTTCGTGGTGACCACGCGGCGCCAGTAGTGCTCGGCGCAGGAAAGCCCCGGTCGCGATGGCGAGCCCGGCGTACGGCGACCAGGGTGGCGACAATCGCGGGGACGACCCGGCGGATGAGCATGCCGGCCAGTGCGCCGATCGCGAAGGCGGCCAGCGTCCAGGCGGCGAACGCGACTCCGCGCAGGTCGAACAGGCTGGGAGCAAGCGGAGTCAACGTCGCTGAGGGATCGAGCCTGGTTGCCGCGGCCGAAGACGGCTGGCAGTACCAGGAGAACAGCACGCTGAAGGCGCCGGCCGCGGCGCGCCACCGCGACCGCGAGCGGCGCCAGCTTGGCGAGCGTCCAGCGCCACCGCCCGAAGCCCTGCGTCCAGGCGTACCGGAAGGTGCCGGTCTCCATCTCACGGGCCAGCACCGGCGCCCCGACGAACGCCCCGATCAGCGCGGGCACCACCTGCAATACCAGCCGATTCGTCGAGGCCGGTCCGACGCTAGTTGAAGCTGCTCGGTCAGCTCTATGCAGGCAGCCGAGCCCGCCGGGTGGCAGGCGAGTCGCGGCGGCGTAGGCGTGGTGCAGCTGAAGGCCGACGACTCCACAGGTGCACGCCACGATCGCGGCCAGCGCCGACCAAGCCGGCCAGCGCGACGCGGTGCTGGCGCCAGGTGACCCAGGCCATCCTCCGCCACGGCATCGGCCGAGGTTCGCGCCTCTCCGGCGGGCGGGCACGGCTAGCTCTAGCGTGGTCATCGCGTCACCTCCGTCGGTTCGGTGTCCCGCGGCGCGGGCCGGACCGGGGCAGCGCCGCGGCGCCGGGCTCGCGGAGGTAGGCAAGGGTGAGCTCTTCGAGGCTGACCGAGTGCGCCTCCCACCCCGGTGGCACCGGATCGCGAGCGTGTGTCGCCGCGGACGAGCAGGTGGGCCTGGGTGCGCCACGGCTGGCATGGACGACGTTCCACGTTCGGCGATACCGCTCGGCCTCGTGAAGCCGGGCCGGTGAGCACGCGATGGCGTGGCGAGCAGGTCGTCGACCTCGCCTGCCACCTGGACGCGGCCGCGCGAGACGAGCACGAGGTAGTCGGCAACCCGTTCGAGCTCGGCGAGGACGTGCGAGGACAGCACGACCGAAACGCCGTCGTCGGCGACCGCCGTCATCACCGTCGCCATGAAGTCGTGCCGGGCGAGCGGATCGAGCATCGCCATCGGCTCGTCGAGCACGAGGAGCTGCGGCCGGCGTGCACAGCGCCAGCGTCAAGCGCGAGCTGTGCCTGCTGGCCGCCGGACATCTTCCCCGCCTTCTGCTCGAGCGGGATGCCGAGCTCGGCGAGCCGTGCTTCGGCGTAGCGCTGGTCGAAGCGGCGGTTGAGGTTGCGGGTCATGTGGATGAGGTCGGCCGCCGAGAGGTTCTTGTACAGCGGCGTGTCCTGCGCGACGAACGCGATGCCGTCGAGCGCGGGCAGAGAGCCGGCAGGAAGTCCGCCGAGCACGGTCACGTCACCGGCGCTCGGTGTCGCCAGCCCGACCGCGAGATTCAGCAAGGTGGACTTTCCGGCGCCGTTCGGCCCGACGAGCGCGACGACGTGCCCGTCGGGGATCGCCAGCGTGCAGTCGCGCAGCGCCCGTGCGAGCCGTAAGACTTGCCGAGTGCGTGGGTCTCGATGACGTTCATGCCACGCCCTCCGATTCGCCGCGTGCCGCCTCCGCGGTGCTCACGGAAATCCCGCAGCACGCTCGCGACGAGCGCCGCCATCCCGTCCTCGTCGAGCCCGGCCGTCGGCGGCCTCAACCCAGGCGACGAGTGAGCGGCGCAGCTCGGCAAGCTCGGGGAGCGCGACCTGACTGAGCGTGCCTGCGATGAACGTGCCCTGCCCGGTCGCCCGACCGCGAGGCCTTTGGTCTCCAGCTCCCGGTACGCCTTCAGCACCGTGTTCGGGTTGATCGCCAACTTCGCGACGACGTCTCGCACCTTCGGCAGCTGGTCGCCGGGGCCAAGGGAGCCGAGACGGAGCGCGTGCTCGACCTGCTGGACGATCTGCAGGTAGGTCGGTACACCCGAGGCGAGATCGAGGCGGAACTCGATCGGCGAGACTTCGCGGCGGAACCGCCACCTCGCTGTCATCTTTATCTACTGTCATACGACAATGCTACAATAGAACGAGTTGCTCTCAACCGTGTCTCGGCGATCGGGATGCGACTAACCGTGCTCGCGTCGCTCCACCATCCCAAGGCCGTGGGTTCACGCTGCGTCGAGCTTGGTCGCGCGCCGATCATCTGTGCGCCGCGGCGAGGCGTGTCCTAAGTCACGTCGCTGGCACATATCGAGGCCTCGAGCCCCGGAACATAAGCGCCGATCGCCGAATCTTTGCGCTCCGTTCTCGACGCTCCGGAGTGCGACCTGACCGACATTCTGCGCGCGCCGATCCGCCCAATGGAGCATCAGGTGTACTGCCCGAGGCGCCCCTTGAGGAGGAACGACCATCGCTCTCACCTGAGCTCTAAGCACCGACGAAGCGGGCCGTCCGCCTGGCGCCTTATTCGCGCCTAATACGAGTCAAGCACCGATGCCTCACGACAACAGCTCGACGTATCCGTCCGTTCCATGCACGCGGATCCGCTGCCCGTCTCGGATCAGCCGGGTGGCGCGCTCCACGCCCACGACGGCGGGCAAGCCGTACTCGCGTGCGATCACCGCGCCATGGGTCATCAGGCCTCCCACCTCCGTCACCAGGCCCTTGATCGCGACGAACAGCGGCGACCAGCTCGGGTCCGTGAACGCGGTGACCAAGATGTCGCCCGTTATTGAGGTCCGGCCTGCTCTATGTCGACGATCACGCGGGCCCGCCCCTCGATCGTCCCGGCGGACACCGGCAAGCCAACCAGCGCGCCCGCCGGCACGTCCTTGCGCCGGTACGAGCCCGCGATCGCTTCGCCTTCGGAGGTGAGCACGCGCGGGGGCGTAAGCGCGTAGTACGACGCGAAGGCGTCCTTGCGCTCGCGAATGAGCTCGCTGTCGACCTCTTGCGTGCGCACCACGTCTTCGATCTCGGGGAACGTGAGGAAGAACACGTCTTCCGCCTCGTCCAGAACGCCCGCCTGCACCAGCCGCTCGGCCTCGTCGAGCAATGCCCGCTTGTACACGAAGTAGCGGCTGACCATGCCGTACTTGTGATACTCGCGATAGCCGATGAAGGTCCGCACTCGGTCGATCATTTGCTTGGTCTCGTCGGCCTTCGCGTCGCCATCGGGCAACGCCCGCAGGCGCTCGAGCACCTCGCGCTCCTTCGCCTCGGCCTCGACGCGCCCCTGCTCGAAGCGCCGCGTTGCCTCTCCCGCCTCGAAGTTCCCGATGTTGGCGAGGATCACCGGCACCAACATGGCCGGCCGCTCGCTCCAGCGCGGCCGTGTGATGTCGATCTCGCCCACGCAGCGCATGCCGTACTCGTCGAGATAGGCCCGAATGGCGGCCTGCGCCCGAGGGCCGCCTTCGAGCGTCGAGAGCTCGTCGAGAAAGTCGTCATCGTCGACGCGTTGCAGGAATGCGATTACATCGGGATGCGGGCGGATCGCGTCGGCGACGTCCAAGAGGGCTAAGCCCATCTCGGAGGTGACGTTGTTGGGGACGGACTGCGTAAGGGTGTCGGCCACGTTCTTCTCGCCGAGCCACTCCTCCAAGTGCTCGTTGAGCCATCCGGCGGCCTCCATCGCCAACATGAATACCTGCCTGCTGCGTGGCTCGAACAGGACCCGCCTCATCTCCGGCAGGTCCTCAAGGATGGTGTCGATCAGCGCCGATCCGGTCTTCGGCGCGATGTCGCGCCGCAGGGCTGCGACCGACGCCCGGTTGGCGGCGATGAGCTCGTCAACGATTGTCGGATCGGTCTCGATCGGGTCGGGGGGCGGGAAGAATCTTGGCACCGGACCGTCCTCGGGAACAAACGGGATGAAGTCGCGCTCGACGATGGTGCGGAGTGCGTCCCCGGTCAGCGGATCATACTTCTCGAATACGGCGACGAGGCGGTCGCGGTTGGTGGGCGACGCGAGGCGGTGGCTGACGTCGACGAACAAACGACCACCGGCCGGGTGCATGGGTGCCGCCGCGGTCAGCTGCCAGAACGAGACTCCGAGGGGCTTCATGGGATCGGTCATCATCTGCTGGTGGCCGACGGACACGTACACGTGGGGGCCGTCGTCGGCCGCGGCGGGGATGGGGAACAGCGTGGTGATCGGCCGGCTCTGCACGATGTGGAAGGCGCCGTCGACCAGGCACCACTCGATGTCCTGGGGTCGCCCGAAGTGCGCCTCGACCCTCCGACCCAGTCGCGCCAGCTCGACTACCTGTGCGTCCGTGAGCGCAGGTTGCGCCTGCCGGACAGGGTCGATCGCGACGTGCTGCGTGCCTCCTCCGGGGAACGCTTCGATCGCGAGCTCCTTTGAGGTGACGATCTTCTGGACGATCTCGTCGTCGCGCACCTTGAACATGTCCGGATTGACCAGACCGGACACGAGCGCCTCGCCTAGGCCAAAGCTCGCGTCCACGGACTCAATCTTCCGGTTGCCGGTGACAGGGTCGGCTGTGAACAGGATGCCGGACGCCTGCGGGATGACCATCTGCTGCAGCACCACTGCCATGTGCACCTGACGATGGTCGATGCTGTTGCGCAGGCGATAGGTGACTGCGCGCTCGGTGAAGAGCGAAGCCCAGCACCGGCTGACGTGTTCGAGGATCGCCGCCGGCCCCACAACGTTCAGGAACGTGTCTTGCTGGCCAGCGAAGGATGCGGTGGGCAGGTCCTCTGCCGTCGCGCTCGACCGAACCGCGTAGGCAACGTGCTCGTCGAGCCGCGCCACCTCGCTGATGATCGCCGCGGCCAGATCGTCAGGCATTGCGATCGCTTCGATGGTCTTGCGGAGCTCCGCGGCGTGCGTGCGGATCCCGTCGCGGTCGCCGGGGTCCAGTTGCGTCAGCCGATCGAGCGCTTCGTCGACCGCAAACGCGCTCGCCATGATCCGCCGGAACGCATCCGTCGTGACGCAGAAGCCGCGGGGCACCCGGATGCCATCGATTCGCGCCAACTCCCCGAGGCTCGCGCCCTTGCCGCCGACGAGCGCGACCTGCGTCTGGTCGATCTCCTGGAGATCCAATACGTAGGGTTCAGTCATTGCGATACGTCCAGGGTGGCCGTGCCCCATTGCACTGCGGGAGCCGGCTGAGCCTGCGGCATGACGGGCTCCATCGAACCCCGCGTTTGGCACGGCCTCATCTCGTCCTTTCTCTGTCGTGCTGACCGACCGTGAATAATGGAAGCACGTGCGAGCTTCTTGCTTCAAGGCCCCCACCCCGCGCTATACTTGTGCTGCGAGAAGGGCCGATTTCGATTCCGAAAACCCCGGTATGGTCCTCGCTCCACCCCACATGCCTCCACGCATGGGCCAGCCGCGGCGGGCGCCGTCCCCAGTGCCTAGCTTCACGAGGGGAGCGCACAGTGCATGCTTCGATGGTTCGGTCGCGATTCCAGTAGGCGCCTCGGCTCGACCCTGAGGTTCGAGAGTCCTCCACTAACGTGCATCTGGAGTCGCCTGGTCTTGGCCAACCTCGTTTTGTGACGGCTGACGAGTCAGTGCCTTCTAGTGCGCGCAGTGGGCGGCGGCAACGCGGGTCAGAGCCGCCGTCGATGGCTCGGACTACGGGCTCGATCGCACAGATGTCGGGCATCGATGACCTGCTGTGTCTGCACACCACAGAGCGACAGTGTGAGAGAAGGTCAGAGCGCCGGGACGGACCAGCGGGGCGGCTTCGTCACTCCCGGGTCGCCAATCGTGCGGACGGGTTGTGGAAGTAGTGGCCCTGTTCGAGGTCGTCGATGAGCCCCGCATGCGTCGGCTGCCACCCGAACAGATCGCGGGTCAGCGCGCTCGAGGCGGGGCTGTCGAGCGCGAGAGGGCCGGCCAGCCACGTGAAGTGCTCGGCTGCCTGCTCGAGAGCGATGGAGGTCATCGGCAGGTCCAGGTGACGGCCGATCACCTCGGCAATGTCGCGGGTGGGCACTCCCTCGTCCGCCACCGCGTGCAGGGTCGAACCCGCCGGGGCATTCTCCAGCGCCAAGCGAAAGAGGTGCGCGGAATCGAGCCGGTGCACGGCAGGCCAGCGGCTAGACCCGTCACCGATATAGGCGGAGACGCCCTTGTCGCGAGCGATGCCAACGATCGCCGCAAGAAAGCCGTGATCCCCGTCGCCGTGATTCGTCGGGGGAAGCCGCACGATCGACGAGCGGACGCTGCGCGAGGCAAGGGAGAGAACGAACTCGCCGGTGGCGTGCCGAATCTGTGGACCGCCGGCCCCGGCCGCCAGCGCAGGGTCGAGACCGTGGCCGTCCTGCTCGGTCGCCAACCGTCCCGGCACGAGGCCCAGCGTGCCGGAGGCGATGACAAACGGTCGGCCGGAACCGGCAAGCGCCTCGCCGAGGGTCTCCACGGCGCGACGATCCGCGTCGGCAGCGTCCTGAAAGCCCCCTGAGAAAGCGAGGTCGTGCTTGAAGGCAAGATGGATCACGCCATCCGCTGCAGCAGCCGCACTCCGCAGGACGTCGAGATCGTCGAGAGTGCCGCGGAGCACCTCTGCCCCGGCGGCTTCCAGCTTCGTCGCGGACGCGTCCGAGCGGGCCAACCCGACGACCTGATGGCCCTCGCCGAGGAGCTCGGGGACCACAGCGGAGCCGATCCAGCCGGACGCACCGGTGATGAAGATACGCATGAGATAGCCTCCAAGAGGTTGACCGTCCTCGTTCCAAGCCTGAGGCGAAGACAGATCGGTCGACGTCAGTTACTGACATCAGTATACCCAATGTCAGTAACTGTTATCAACTATAATCAAGGCATGAGCCGATGGGAGCCAAACGCGCGCGGCCGGCTGGAGCAGGCGGCACTGGAGCTCTACGTCGAGCACGGCTTTGAGCAGGCGACGGTGGCGGAGATCGCCGACCGCGCGGGGCTCACGGAGCGCACGTTCTTCCGCTACTTCGCCGACAAGCGCGAGGTTCTCTTCGGCGGCCAGGGCATACTGCAGGAACGTCTCGTGAGCGCTGTCACCGGCGCCCCTGATTCCGTGGCGCCGATCGATGCGGTCGCCGCAGCCTTCGAGGCTGCCGGCGCCCTCATCGAGGAGCGCCGGGAGTTCGCCCTCAGGCGTCAAGCAATTATCGCCGCCAACCCGGGGCTCCACGAACGCGAGCTGCTGAAGCTCGCGTCACTCGCCGCGGCGATGAGCAACGCGTTGCGCGGTCGATGCGGCAGCGAGCTGGCCGCCAGCCTGACTGCCGAAGCGGGGATGGCCGCCTTCAGGATCGCGTTCGAGCGCTGGATGACCGAGACCAACCAGCGAGACTTGCCGCAGCTCATCCGGGAGTCCTTCGACGCACTCAAGGCCGTGACCGCGGGCCACTGACCACCGGCGCAAGACACTCGAGGCCCAACGAGCTCAGCCTCCTGGATTACTGCGTTTGACGAGCTCGGGTCGCAATCGTCGCCAGCAAGGCGCGCGTTTCGGCGACGACGCGGTCTTGGAACTTCGGGTCGCGCACAAGCGCGGAGCCGAGCCATGGGTGGCCGCCCTCGTCGTAGTAGACACCAGCTTGACCGGACGGGTCGATTAGGATCTTGGTGATCACGCGCGCGGCTCGCTTCGGGGTGCTCAAGATTTTGATGAAAGGCATGAGCAACGGCACGAGCAGCGGAATGGCGGATGCCTGTAGGAGGCGCAGGAAGGTGCCGACATCGCCCCCCAGATTGGTGGTCGGATTCAGGCCCGGCTCGATCGCGTTGAAGTGCAGCCGTGGAGTCTCACGGGAGAACGCCATCGCCGCGGCGAGGACGGCTTGCTTGGACGTGGCGTAGGCGTCTGCGCCCGGGTGCTTGGACCCGGCGGGTTTCCACTCGCCGCGCGCGCTCGCCTCCGCCGAGATGTAGCGACCACCGCGATAGCCGGCGGCCTTGGCGGGCCTGTGCTCGGGATTCTCTACGGCGGAGACGACGAAGACGACGTTCGCACCGTCGGGAAGATGCGGCACGAGCGCCTCTGTCAGCGCAAACGGGCCAAGGTGATTCGTCGCAAACGTCATGTCCCAGCCCAGCGAGTTCTTCGTGGCGCCGCGCATCTGCATGATGCCCGCGTTGTTGAGCAGGCCGGCGATCGGAAGATGTAGCGCGACGATCTCCGCAGCCGCCTGCCTCACGCTCGCAATATCCGACAGGTCGCACACGACCGAAACCGCGTGCTGGCGCTTCTGCTCAATGGCCGTTTGCACCTCGTCGAGCTTTCGGCGATCACGGCCGACCAAAACGACCGTGCCTTGCTTGGCCAGCTCGAATGCAGTGCGGCGGCCTATGCCGGAGGTCGGACCGGTGATGATGTACGCCTTGCGATCTGATCGATTCTCCAAAGTAGGATTCGACATCTGTTCCTCGCATATACTTGTGTGTCTAGTCAGTCATTAATGAGTGAAAAAAGGGGTGCTCAGGCGACCACCCGCCAGAAAGCTTCGAACCCGGCCATGCAATGGTCGTCGGCGTTGGCCGGATCATGGATCATGAAGTCGATGGTCGCGTCCGCCAGCGCGCCCATCAACGCAACGACGAAGCCCAACGGGGCATCCCGCAGCGGTCCGTTCTCGCGGCTACGTTCCAGTAGTTTGGCTACGCCAGCCATCGTTTGGCTCGCGGCCTGATGGCTTTCCGCGGTGATGTCGTCCGACACGCCGAGATGCGCAAGCGTCCGGCGCTTCTCGGGGTACGTCGTGGCCCAGGTTAGCTGGTGTGACCACATGTACAGCGCCTGCTCGCGGATGTCGCTCTCGGTCGGGAGTCCGTCCAAGGCGGCCGCGGCCATATCCCCCTTGATCTCTCTGTAGAGCTGGTTCAACAAGTCGGCCTTCGTCTCGAAGTAGGTGAACAGTGACCCGTTGGAGACGCCTGCTTCCTTCGCGATCGTCGCCGTTGGCGCGCCCGGTCCCCGGGAGGCGATCGCGCGGATCGCCGCCGCCATGATCGCGCTGCGTTTGTCCTCACTTCTCGGTCTGGCCATGTTCCATCCCAACATCTATCGTGGATATACCCTATAAGAGAGCGTTCAGTCAGTCAATATTGGCATCGTGTGCGCGTCGGACCGGGCCGTCGCCCTATCTCAAGTAGCGGCGCGTTCGCTGACCGGTCGGCGCCGGAGGCTCGGGCGCTGGAGTGCTGGGGGCACGTAGGCCTGGTCGAGCGTGCCGACGTCGCTGCCGGGCGGGACGATCTCGTCGATGCGGTCGAGGATCTCATCGCTGAGCGCGACCTCGAAACCGGCCAGGAGATCGTCGAGCTGCTCCATCGTGTGTGGCCCAAGGAGCGCGCTGGTCACGCCCGGATGAGCGATGGCAAACGCCATCGCGAGGTGGGCCATCGGCAGGCCTGCCTCTTCGGCGAGCGGCACGAACTGCTCGACGACGTCGAGCCGGCGCTCGTCACTCATGGCCTTGAAGAAGGTGGCGCGGCGCAGCTCGTTCTGCTGCCCCTTGCGGACGCGGCCGGTGAGCATCCCCTGCCCAAGCGGGCCCCACACCAGCGTGCCCATCCCGTAGCGTTGCGCGACCGGCAGCACCTCGCGCTCCACGCCGCGGTTGAGGAGCGAGTAGGGCAGTTGCTCGGTGCGGAACCGTTCCAGGCCGCGGCGCTCGGCCACCCACTGCGCTTCGACGATGTCGGAGACGGGCATGTTGGACCGCCCGATCGCACGGACCTTGCCGCTGTGGATCAGGTCGCTGAGCGCGGAGAGCGTCTCCTCGATGTCGGTGGCGGGGTCCGGCACGTGAATCTGGTAGAGGTCGATGTGGTCGGTCTGCAGGCGGCGCAGCGAGTCCTCGACCGCGGTCATGATCCAGCGTCGCGAGGTGCCTTGCCGATTGGGATCGTCGCCCATCGGGCGACTGAACTTGGTCGCGAGAACGACGCTGTCACGATGCCCCTTGAGCGCTTTGCCCACGACCTCTTCGGAGTCGCCGTAGGAGTCGGCGGTGTCGATGAGGTTGATCCCCGCGTCCAGCGCTTTGTGGATGATGCGAACCGAGTCGTCGTGGTCGGGGTTGCCGATAGACGTGGCGAACATCAGTGCGCCGAGCCCGTAGGGGCTGACCCTGATGCCGGTCCGGCCGAGGGTGCGGTACTTCATGTGGTCTCTCCTGAGGTTTGCCGGCGAGGTGTGCTGGGACGCTTGTCGATGCCGTATAAGTACACCGAGTTCCTCGCGACCAAACGAGGACTCGGTACGGCCTTTCGCTCAGGCGATCCGGCGTTCGACGAGCAGCCGGCTACTTCATGCGGCGGTTCGGACCCGCCCTTGGATCGCTGCTTGAAGCCGCAGCGGCGAGTGGAGAGATCCGCGCCGACATCGGCCCTAACGATCTCCTGTACGTCGTCACCAGTCTGTGTCTGCCCGTGGCTGACGAGAGAGCCGCATACGGCCAACGTATGGTCGCGCGCCTTATCGACGGACTACGCCACGGCGCGCCGTCATGAACGGGAATGATTCTCGAGCAACCGCCAGACCTCGTCCCGAAGGTTCGAGAGTTCCCCAAGAAGGTCCACCAACTCGTTGTCACTGTCACAACGTTCTCCCCGCTCAGTGCCGGTTTCTGGTGTCCGGTCGCCCACCCGGTCGCTCACGAGTTTCGCACGAGCGCACCATTCGGCTCCGTCTTCCTACCGAAGTGCTCCCACGTGACGGCGTCAGCTTGATCCTGACGGGCAGGACCGCACGTTTACAAAGCGTCTTGCGCGGCAAGGACCACCGCCTGGCTGGCGAGCCGATCGCCGGCAGGAGCACGGAGGCAATAGCATGGATGCCACGAGCGCAAGAGTTATCGCCAAGGAGGCCTGCATCTACGGCTACCCGATGGTGGATAGCTACCGCATCCAGTACGAGTACTTCGAGGATCGCAAGAACCCCGACTTCGCGGCCCCCTGGAACCAGCTTCTCAACGTCTCCCGCGTCTACACGGCGAACGACACGACCATCGGGTCGCCCAACTCTGACACGCCTTACTCGATGGTCGGTATGGACCTGCGCCGCGAACCCATGATTCTCACCGTGCCGTCCATTGAGAAGCAGCGGTACTTCAGCTTCCAGCTTATCGACGCCTACACGCACAATTTCGGCTACCTCGGCAGCCGTGCCACAGGCAACGATGGCGGCAGCTTCCTGGTCGCCGGACCGCGCTGGAGCGGCGAGGCGCCGAGAGGCGTACGGAAGGTCTTCCGTTCGGAAACCGAATTCGCCCTCGCCATCGGCCGCACGCAGCTCTTCCACACAGACGATCTCGACAATGCGAAGAGGGTCCAGGCGGGTTACCGGGTGCAGCCGCTCTCGGCCTTTCTCGGCGAGCCGGCGCCTGAGGCCGCGCCGCAGATCGATTTCATCAAACCGCTCGCGCGCGCCGCGCAGAAGGTCTCGCTGGAGTTCTTCAACGTCCTGAACTTCGTTCTGCAATTCTGCCCCACGCACCCGTCTGAGAGCGACCTCATGGCGCGTTTCGCCACGATCGGCGTAGGCGCCGGCAAGAGAATCGACATCGGCGGCCTCTCGCCCGACATGAAGACCGCTCTCGAGCAGGGCATGGCCGACGCCTGGGCCACCTTCGCGGACTTCAAGAAGCAGCGCTTGGACACCAAGCAACTGACCGCCGCCGCCCTTTACGGCACGCGCGAGCACCTGAAGAACAACTACCTCTACCGCATGGCCGCCGCCGTGCTCGCTATCTACGGCCACTCGAAGCAGGAAGTGATGTACTGGTTCTCTGCCGCCGATGCGGACGGGCAGCCCCTGAGCGGAGCCAACCGATACGCCATGCGCTTCGCGCCGAGCCGGCTGCCGCCCGTCAACGCCTTCTGGTCGCTCACCATGTACCGACTGCCGGAGAGCCTCCTGGTGACCAACCCTCTCAACCGCTACCTGCTCAACTCGCTGATGCTGCCTCAGCTTCAGCGTGATGCGGACGGCGGACTGACCCTCCTCGTACAGCACGACTCCCCCGGCAAAGACAGGGAGGCCAACTGGCTGCCCGCGCCTGAGGGATCCTTCATGATGGCCTTGCGCCTCTATTGGCCGAAAGAGGAAGCCATACGGGGCAAGTGGACGGAGCCGCCGGTGCAGCGCGTGATCTAGAAGAGGCGCCCACTTCCAGAGCCCGGTAGCGCCGCACTGCGTTTCGGCTCGTCGATTCCAGAATCAGGGATTCGAACTGGCATCGAGCAGCCGGCGCGTGCTTGAACGCGAGGTGGATCACGCCATCCGACGCGGCAGCCGCACTGCGCAGGACGTCGAGATCGTCAAGAGTGCCGCCCTGCACCTGTGCCCCGGCAGCGACAAGGGCAGCGGCCGAGGTATCCGAGCGAGCCAGGCCCACGACCTGGTGACCCGCGCCGATGAGCTCGGGGACGACTGCGGAGCCGATCCAGCCGGACGCGCCAGCAACAAATATGCGCATGAGGACTACCTCCAGTACATGACTGCCCTCGCGGCAAAGCTTGCCTCAAGGCAGGCGCCGTCAGTTACTGTCATCAGCATGCCCAACCAAACACACAAGGCCGGCTGGAGGAGGCGGCACTGGAGATCTACATGGAGCTGTCCGATCGGCTCGTGCCGTAGCGGAGTCCATCAACGAGCAGAGCGACCATACGCCGAGCGTGGTCGGGTCCGCGATCGTACGCTCTCATGCACAAGCTTGCGACCGCATCCAAAAGGTCCGCGGCGGTCAAATCGGTGCGGACTGCGCCAGCGGCTACCGCGGACGCAAGAAGTGTCTGAAGCGCCGGTGGTGTTGGCTCGCTGACAGCGAACGCGGACCCTGCCTCCCCCTACCACAAGTCCTTCGGCCCTGTTTACTCTGCGTCCAAGGCGGCTCTCAACGCCCAACAGGTACGTTCACGCGCTGGGAAAACGCAAATATCCCGTGGTGACTGTTCGTCGTCGCCTACCTGCAGGCCACGGCGTTTGTCGCTCACGAGCCCTGCGCAGGTGTACCCTGCGGCTCGGGAAGGCCGGGCACCTCAATGCACTACGCCGCTGACGAACAGTCCTCCCACGGCGGCGGCGACCTGGAGAGGCACCAGGACGAGCCCAAGCAAGGAGAAGGCCGCGACGTCGAACGGCACGCCGTCATCGCGGGCGATCCGCCGGCAGATGAGCGTGGCGATCGACCCAGTGATGAGGAGGTTGGGTCCGACGGCCATGGCCAGGACCATCGCCCAGGTCTCACTCAACCCTGAGGGGTGAACTGCCGCCGCGGCCGGCAGGTTGTTTGCTGTGGCGGCCAAGACGATCCCGGCCGTCAGCTGCTGCGCAAAGCGGCCCTGGAAGGTCAGCCCGAGGCCGAGTAGTGCCCGGATGGCTGAGGCACAGAGGAAGACCGGCACGAGGTCGAGAAGTGCGCGTGGCGTCATCTGCCGGTCGGCGGAGGCGCACCCGCTTGCGCCCGGCCGTGCGAGGGCGAGCGTCAGACCACATACCGTCACCACACACACCAGAAGCCAGGCCGCCCAGCTCTCTCGCACATACTCCAAGGTCGGCATCGAGGCCCGGCTGAGGATGAGCAGGGTGGTCAGGTTCGCGGTCGGCAGCAAGATCGACGCGGCGTTGGCGGTGAGGGCGGTGGCCATGCAGAGGCGGCTTGCCGACAGCCCGGCACGCCGAGCCACGCGCAGTGCGACCGGCATCGCCACAACGACCGCGACGTCGAGGTTGACGAAGCCGCTCAGGATGGCCGTGAAGACGAGGACGGCGGCGAACGCGACTCGCGGAGAAGCGTGCGAGGAGATCAGCAGCCGCGCCACCTGTCTGAACAGCCCGGCGCGGTCGGCGAGCGCCCCGCCAGCGATGAGGGCGGCCAAGGTGAGGAACGGTCCGCCCGCCGACCGCGCCGCCGGCCACAGCCGCAGCGGGTCGACCAGGAGTGCGGCGCCGACGAGAATTGCCGCCGCTCCCCAGAGCGCGTAGCTGAGCGGGTCCCGACGTGCCTTGATCGTGTCGGATTCTAAGTCTCTGTCTGGCAGCATGATGGGCGTCCGTACTCATCTGCGGCCTGTGTCGCTTCAAGAGGGCTTGACGGGCTGCCTGGAGCCTTCTTAGAATGTTACACGATCATGGCAGATACTAACGTGCCGCCGAAACCACCCCGCGACGACGACGAGCTCATGGCGATCCCGCGGATCGCCGCGCGCATCGGCGTGACGCCGCGCGTCCTGCGCTACTGGGAAGGCCAGGGGCTCATCAGCCCGACGCGCGAGCACGGCAAGCTGCGCTACTCTCCCCGCGACATGGCCATCGCCCGCCTCACGAAGCGGCTCATGGACTCAGGGGTCGGCGTCGAGGGCGTGCGCATGCTGAAGGAGCTCGCCGAACGCGACATCCGCCGCGCCGCCGAGGCCGACGACGAGACGCTGCTGGTAGAGCTCGCGCTGCGCGTGCTCTACCAGCGCAAGGCGTTCCGTGAGGCCACCGGGATGAACGAGGAGCACTTCCCCGAGGGGCATCCGCCTCCGCCCGGGCGCGGGCCGGGGGCGGGACCACCCCCGCCGCCGGGGCCCGGCGGCCATCTGCCTGCTACACAGCGTAGAACCCGAGAGAGCTGAGACTGCAGAATACACGCGCGGTACGGCCGCGGGCGGGCCGCCCGGGCATGATCCTGAAGGTGGTCCAGTCCGGCACGGCGACGATGTCCGCTCCCGAGCTCACGCCGAATCCAGCCGTCGACGAGTCGTTGGGCAGAGCGCCGCTCTGGAGCAGGCCGTCGAGGCGGCTACCGGGGATCTCCACCATGTCGAGCTCCCCCATGTGGTCGGTGAACCACAACTGGATGTGCCTGACGTCGTGAACGGCAACCTGCCGGCGGATATTGGCCTGGAGCGCATTATTCATGTGTCTTCCTTTGAGGCCGTGTTCCGCGCCTAGAGGCGCAGCGTGCGTGGTCTGCGTGTATATGGGGCCGGCGCCCGCCGGGCCGGTGCCTCACTCGTTCGTGCCGCGCCTCCCTCTGCTCGTAAGTATGCCGATCGTCGCCCGTGCGGCTCTCATGAACGGCCGCCTCACAGGTACGTATAGAGCCCTGCATAGGGCCTGGAGCCGGCCGGCACGATGCGTGCGAACGGCGCCGCCAGCACGTCGCGCACATCCATGCCGAAGGCCCGGCAGTAGTCGGCCAGCACTCCGCCGAGTGCCGTCTTCTCCGCCTCGGTCGCGACGAGAATGCGCACCTCTTCGCCGCACTGCCAAGGCTCGAGCTCACCGCGCACGAAGATCTCGCCGCCGTGCATGCCGGCGCCCACATGCGTGCCGAGAGCAGGGCCGTCGAGCTTGGAGCCCATACCCAGCAGCACCAGCACACCGCCGGCCATGTACTCGCCGAAGAAGTCGCGTGCCTTGCCGCCGCACACGATCACCGGGTGCAGACCGCCGCGCGCCTTCATGTGGATGCCCGTACGGTAGCCTACGTCGCCCTCGACGAAGATCCGGCCGCTGCGCATGCCGTAGCCCAGCACGTCGCCGGCGCTGCCATGCACGATCACCTCGCCGGAGTTCATGGTGTTGCCCACGCCGTCCTGGGCGTTGCCGTAGATCTCGACGGTGGGGCCGTCCATGAACATGGCCACGGCCTGACCGGGCGTGCCGTGCACCTCGATGCGCAGACCGGCTCCCCGGAGGCCGGTGCCGATGTAGCGCTGGCCGTTCACATTGACCAGGCGCACGGTCGTGGCTCCACTCGCCGCAGCCGCCCGGACCGCCTCGTTCACCATCTTGTAGTGGACGCTCCGGCAGTCGATGCTCGCCACATCTCCGGACCGCTCGGTCGCGCCCAGTGACGCAGTGCGACCCATGTCCAGATAGCACGAGGCCACTGTGCTCACGGTGCTCACTCCCTTCATACTCCGGCCGGCTTGACGCCGATGATCGCGCAGGTCTGGGCGTCGAGGCCCACGCCGCGCAGACGCTCGCGGCTGCCGCGCAGCGACTCGATGGCGTTGACGCCGAGCGCGCCAAGGATCTCCTTGAGCTCGTGGCTCCAGGCCGTGACGAGGTTGCTGAGCCGCTCGGCGCCCCACTCCGGGTCGAGCCGGCGCACGAGCTCGGGCTTGTGCGTGGCGAGGCCCCAACTGCAGCTCCCGGTGTGGCACCCCTGGCACAGGTGGCAGCCCAGGGCGAGCAGCGCCGCCGAGCCGATGGCGACCGCGTCGGCGCCCAGCGCGATCGCCTTGGCCAGGTCGGCCGAGGAGCGGACCGAACCGGCCGCGATGAGCGAGGCCTGGTGGCGGATGCCTTCGTCGCGCAAGCGCTGGTCGACCACCGCGACGGCGATCTCCAGAGGGATGCCCACGTGGTCGCGGATCACCTGCGGCGCGGCCCCGGTACCGCCGCGGAACCCGTCCAGGTACACATAGTCCGCGCCGGCACGCACGATGCCCGAGGCGATGGCGGCCACGTTGTGCACGGCGGCGATCTTCACGCCCACCGGCTTGTAGTCGGTGGCCTCCTTGATGGAGTAGATGAGCTGCCGCAGGTCCTCGATGGAGTAGATGTCGTGGTGCGGCGCCGGCGAGATGGCGTCTGAGCCCTGCGGGATCATGCGCGTCGTGGCGATGTCTTTGTCGGCCTTCTCGCCCGGCAGGTGGCCGCCGATGCCGGGCTTGGCCCCCTGGCCCACCTTGATCTCCACGGCGGCCCCGCGGTTGAGGTACTCGGTATCGACGCCGAACCGGCCCGAGGCCACCTGCACGATGACGTTGTCCTGGTACGGGTAGAGGTCGGCGTGCAGCCCGCCCTCGCCGGTGTTCATGAGGATCCCGCAGCGCCGCGCCGCCAGAGCCAGCGACTTGTGCACGTTGAGGCTCACCGAGCCGTAGCTCATGGGCGCGAACAGGATGGGAGCCTCGAGCCGGATGTTCTTGGCCAGTCCGGCGGCGTTCTTCACGGCGAAGCCGCCGGCGGCACCGCGCTTCAACCTCCACCCTGTCCGGCTTGCCGCCCAGGTAGGTGCGCAGCTCCATGGGCTCGCGCAGCGGGTCGATGGACGGGTTGGTGACCTGGCAGGCGTCGAGCACGAGGTGGTCGAAGATGCTCAGGTAGGGCAGGTCGTTGCCCATGCCCGTGAGCAGCACGCCGGCCGTCTCGGCCTGCCGCCAGATTGCCTTGCGCAGGGCCACCGGCCACGCCGGGTTCTCGCGGTAGGCCAGAGGGTTCTTCTCGATGGTGATGGCCTGCGCCGGGCAGAACGTGACGCAGCGGTGGCAGGCGCGGCAGCCGGCGTGGTCGGGGATGGGCCGCTCGGCGAACGAGAACACGCCCCAGCCGCACTGCTGCACGCAGCGGCCGCACTTGCGGCAGCGCTCGGCGTCGACCTTCACGCGAAACTCGGGTTGCACCATGTGTGCCGGCATCACGTCGCCCCCGACGCAGCCGGCACGGCGCGTTCGCGAGGCCGGCCGGCGGGGCGCCGGCACCTTGTGAGACGCCTCCCGGGGCGTGACCCCGGTCGCCCGGGATGGGCCACGGCATTCCTTTGACATGCGCCACCAGCGGCTCGCCGGCGCGCGGCGCCCAGATGGCATCGGGCGCCTCGAGCACCTCGTGCAGCACGCTCTCCTCCGAGGCGACCATGAGCAGCTCGCCCTGACGGGCGGCCACCAGTGGACGCAGCTTGATGCGATCGTTGAGCGCTACCATGCCGCCGTTGAAGCCCAGCACCATGGCGAACGGACCGTTGAGCATGGCCGACCCGTACACCACGCGCAGCGCCTGCGCCATCTCACGCTGGGCCGGCGGCATACGGTCGATCTCGCTCCACAACGGGCTGGCCAGCGCCATGCAGGCGAGCTCCAGGGGCAGCTCGTGGCGGCGTAGCAGGAGGTCGAACAGGTAGGCCGCCACCTCAGTGTCGGTGCCTAGCGCGCAGCGATAGCCGAACTGCTCCAGGTAACGACGGTTGATGCCGTAGCTGGAGAGCTCGCCGTTGTGCACCACCGCCCAGTCGAGGAGCACGAACGGATGAGCGCCGCCCCACCAGCCAGGCGTGTTCGTGGGAAAGCGGTTGTGGCCCAGCCAGGTGTGACCGCGATACTCCTCGAGGCGGAAGAAGGCGGCGATCTCCTCCGGGAACCCCACCCCCTTGAAGGCGCCCATGTTCTTGCCCGACGAGGCCACGAAGGCGCCGTCGACCGTGGTGTTGATGTGCATCACGGTGCGCACCACCAGGTCGTCGGCGGGCTGCATCGCAGCGTGCAGGCGCGCCTCGTCGGCAAGGACGAAGTAGCGCCAGAGCAGCGGCGGGTCGACGATGCCCTCCACCGGACGGGTGGGGATAGGCTCGGCCTGGTCGACCACGAAGGATGCGCCGATCACGCCCTCGGCGGCGGCGCGCGCGCGCTCGTCGTGGTACATCACGTGCAGGCAGTAGTGGTCGGCGTAGTCGGGATAGATGCCATAGCCGGCGAAGCCGCCGCCCAAGCCGTTGCCGCGGTCTCTCTGCGCCGCCATGGCGCGAATCGCCACCTCGGCGCTCAGCGGCGCCCCGGTTTGGTCGCAGATGCCCACCAGGCCGCAGCCGCCGTGGATCTTGTACGGCGCCTCTTCGCGATACGCCGGCCGCGCCGGCCCGGCCTCCCAGCCCCGGCTCACGGTTCCTCCCCGACGCGCTCAGCGGCGAGCATCTGCCTGAGGGCCTCGCCGCCGGCGGCCGGCAAGGCCGGCAGGCTCAGCTTGGCACGAGCGCCGCCGCGCGGCGTCGCCAGCACGCCTTCGCGCCTGAACAGGTCGAAGGCCCGGCGCAGCGGCTCCGGCTGCCAGCCCCGCGCGGCCCCACGTTCCTTGAGCGCGCGTAGTGTCTCGGTCAGGCCGATGCGTGAAGGGCACAATTCCAGGCAGGTGTAGCACTCGAGGCACTTCCACGCCTGCCCACCGTCCAGCGCCGCCTCGAGCTCTCCGGCGAGCACCTGCGCCACCAGCTCATTAGGCGCGAACGAGGGATCTATCTTGGCCACGGGGCAATCGTCGGCGCAGGCGCGGCACGCGTCGCAGCGCTCCAGCAGCGATAGGTCGAACGACCGCTCCGCCCGCGCCCGACCGGCCTCCCTCTCGGCCCACTTCGTCAAGAACGGTTCCACGCTTACACGGTGCATGCTCAGGCCGATCTCCGCGGGCGAGTGGCCGTAGGCCAGGGCGATCAGCTCGGAGAGATAGAGCACCGGCAAGCCGACGAGCTCCCCGGCGCGTTGCAGGGCCGCCTGGTTGAGGTCGAACTGCTGGAAGCAGCTCGGGCACACCACGACGAGCGCGTCGACATCGCGCTCGGCGAGGTCGCTGAGCTTGTGCCGGGCGAAAGCCAGCGAGGCGTCGCGCTGAGCGGCGCGATCGAGCGCCCCCCCGCAGCAGAGCATCTTGCTCGGGTAGTCGACCACGCGCGCGCCCAGCGCGCCGACAATGGTCTCGACCTTGGTGGGCTCGAGCGCATCGTCCCAGCTCACGGCGGGCTGAGGGCGCAGGAGATGGCAGCCGTAGTGAACGGCGATCCGCAGGCCGGCCAGGCTCTTCACGGCGCGACTCGCCAGCGCAGCCGCTCCCTGCACGTCGGCCAGCCACTCCGCCAGGTGCAGCACGCGCAGCGACTCCGGCCACTGCAGGCCCTCGACCGCCAGCCGGACCTCGACGAAAGAGCGCTCGCGAGGCCCCTGCAGAACATGGTTCTGCGTCTCTTTGAACGTGGAGTAGCAGCCGTTGCACGGGGTTACCAGATCGAGGCCGGCGCGCCCCACGAGGGCCAGGTTGCGGGCCGCGGTAGAGTAGAACATCGCTGGGTCGTGCGCCTTCACCAGCGTGCCCTCCGGGCAGCATGTGAAACCGGGCAGCTCGCGGACCTGCACCTGCAGATCGGCGAAGATAACGCGCGTCGCCTTCTCGATGAACGGCAGGCGCGCGGGGATCGTGCAACCCCAGAAGACCGCGAGCTCCCTCATGCCTCTGCTGACCCTTTCTCGCTCGGTCGCCGGAGACGAGTCGCCGGAGACGAGAAGGCGCTCCCCGGTCGCCTACGACCGGAGAGCGCCATTGCTCTCTTATCTTGTCGGTACGCCTGCGTACCGGACCGCACGCCTCGACGAGGCGTTCCGCGCCGTCAGGCGCCTATGCCTCTTCGCGAGCCGCGAACTCTTCGGCGGCCTCCATCTCACGCGCGCTACGGCTGAGATCGGGATAGAGCAGCGCGAACTGCGCCTCGCGCCTGGGCATCGAAGTCGGACTCCAACCGGTGGCCATGTGGCACCTCCATCTGTACCTTCGCGTCGCCAGGGGGTCGGCCCCCGCGTTCGCCGTTCCATAGTGAAGGGAGCCCAACAAACGAGAAACGCCCCCCGGTCGCCAAGACCGGAGAGCGCCATTGCTCCCTCTTCTTCTATGAGTCGGCACGCCGTTGTGCCGCAATCATGGTACCACGTCTGGGCAACGCTGAAAACAAGAATCTCTACCGCGCACGGTCTGCGGCGGCGACAGCCCGCGGCGGACGGCTACTCCAAGGCGTCGCTGGCCGTGATGATCGCCTCGGCCACCTCGCGCAGCGTCTTGCGCTTATCCATGGCCAGCTTCTGCAGCCGGCGGAACGCCTCCGCCTCGCTGAGGCCGTTAGCCATGAGGATGCCCTTGGCTCTATCGAGTGCCTTGCGCGTCTCCAGCCGTTCACTGAGGTCGCCAACCTCTTTGGCCAGCATCGCGACTTCGGTGTAGCGCGCCACGGCGACCTGCATGGCCGGGATGATGTCGTTACGAGAGAACGGCTTGACCACATAGCCCATGGCGCCGGCACGAGCCGCTTGCTCCACCTGTGTGGCCTGCGGGAACGCCGTGACCATCACCACGGCCGCCAGTGCCTCTTCGGCGATGATGGACGCCGCCTCGATGCCGCTCACGTGCGGCATGTTGATGTCCATGAAGACCACATCCGGGGCGAGCGCACGTGCCAGAGCCACCGCCTCGGCGCCGTCGCGCGCCTCGCCGACCACCTCATGGCCCTCCTCCTCGAGCATCTCCCGCAAGTCCATGCGAATGAGGGCTTCATCCTCGGCGATCAGAACGCGCATGTGCCCTCCTCTCCGTCATCGTTCTGCCGTCTCCCCGCTCTTCTTGCGGAGCGGGACTCTGATGGTCACGCTGGTGCCGTCCCCGCCGGTGGCGGCCAAGGCGCCGCGCAAGTCGTCTTCCACGAGTGTGCGGATAATAGAGAACCCGAGGCTCGACGAGTAGACTGGGTCAAAGCCGGGCGTCAGCCCGCGGCCGTTGTCGCTGACCCTCAGGACGAGCTCCTCGGGCTGGCGCTCGAGGATCACTTCCACAAGCCCGCCGGCACCGGGCGCGAAAGCATGCTCGAGCGCGTTGTGGACGAGCTCCGCCAAGGCCAGAGCCAGCGACGTGGCCGTGTTGGCGTCGATGAGACCCGTGCTACCGCTCACCGTGACCGAGATGCGCCGGTCGTCGCCGACGAGGCCGCGGCGTACCATCTCGACCACCCTGCGTGCGGCCTCGGCGAAGTCGACGACCTCATGGTCGGAGCGCGCCAGCAGGTCGTGCACCGCCGCCATGGAGGCGGCCCGCTCGGTGGCCTCGGTGAGGGCCCGGCGCACCTCGGGGCTGTCGCTGCGTCGCGCCTGCAGGCGGAGCAGGCTGGCGATGGTCTGCAAGTTGTTCTTCACGCGATGGTGCACCTCGCGGATGGTCGTCTCCATGATCCCGATCTCGCGCTCGCGGCGCCGCGCCTCGGTGAGGTCTTCGATGAGCACCAGGGCATCGCCGGGCAGAGCCAGGGAACGATAGCCGAGCACGCGCTCGGCCACCTCTATCTCGGCGCTGAGCGCCCCTGTGCCACCGAGCAGGGGTGAGATCCCCAGCCCGCCTCCCGGCAACTCGGAGGCACGCATGCCGGTGACCCGGCCTTCGACGCCGGCCAACCTCAGGATCGTCACCGCGTTGGGTGAGGCGTAGGTGATGTGTCCGCGCCGGCTCACTCGAAGGATGCCGTCGCCCGCCCGCCGCGTGGTTGCAAAGGGCTCGCCCGTGTGCGTATCGACGAGCGGTCCCGGGCGCAGCGCGTCGAGCAGGTCGCGGGCCGAATCGATGAAAGCCTGCTCCATGCGGCTCGGGTTGGCTTCTACGTGCTCCGCGAAGGTGCGCAGCACCGCCGCCGTGGGCCGGGGGGCGCCGATGGCATGGGCCTCGGTACCGTAGAAGATACCGCGCGCGACTCGGCGGCTGAGGCCGCGGACGCGGTGCTCGCCCTCGAGGGCGGCGTAGGCCTCCGGTTCTTCGCGGCGCGAGAGCACGGCGCCCACGCGCGACCCCGGAAAGGGGTCCACCGCGGTGCTCGGCCGGGCGTCGGCCACCACCACGAGCTCGCCGTCGTCGCCGGCCGCGGCCAGCGCGACGTCTCCGTAGCCGAGGTCGGCGACCAGCTGCAGGTTGTCGGCCACGTTCTCCAGGTGCGTGCGCACCTGGGGCGGAAGGTCGAATGTCGGCGGCAGGTGAAGCACCCGACCAGTATACGCGCCGATCCGGCGGCCTCGACGCCGCTGCCTTCGAGTACACTCTCGGGTTGTGGCCACAACCGTCCGCCCAGATCGCAGCCGTCTCGCCCTCACGGTGCTCGTCTTCTTCGCGGGCATCGGCTCCATGGCCACCGAGATCTGCGCCTCGCGTCTGCTGGCGCCGTATTACGGCTCCTCCACCGTTGTGTGGGCCAACATCATAGGGCTCATCCTCGTCTCACTCTCGCTCGGCTACTGGCTGGGCGGCCGTCTGGCCGACCGCCACCCTGCGCCGCCGCTCCTCGCGGTCATCGTCGTCGTGGCGGCCGCGCTGGTCGCCGCCGTGCCGTTCCTGGCCCACCCCTTCCTGGAGCTGTCGGTGAAGGGCATCAACACCGTGTCCACCGGAGCCGTCGTGGGCTCGTTCGCCGCCGCCCTCGTACTGTTCGCGCCTCCGGTGATCCTGCTCGGCATGGTGACGCCGTTCGCCATCCGCCTCGCCACCACCGGCGTAAGCGACGCCGGTCGGGTCGCCGGTCGCATCTTCGCGCTGTCCACGGCCGGCAGCATCGTGGGCACCTTCCTACCGGCTCTCGTTACCATCGAGCTCATCGGCACGCAACGCACGCTGCTGGGCGCGGCGGCGATCATCGCCGCCGCGGCGCTGCCGCTGCTGCCACGCCGACGGCTGCTGCCGGGCCTCGTCGCGGTGGCCGCCATCGCGGGCCTGCTCGCCGTTCCTCCGGGGGTGGTCAAGGACCGCGCGGGACTCCTGTTCGAACAGGAGTCCCGCTACCAGTTCATCCAGGTCGTGCAGACCGGCGACGTGAGACTTCTTTACCTGAATGAGGGCTACGCGATCCACTCCGTGTGGCGGCCGCATACGGTGCTCACCGGGGGCGAGTGGGACATGTTCCTCACGACGCCTCCTCTTCTCGGCCGTACCGCGGCGCGTGTCGCCATCCTGGGCAACGCCGGCGGCACCACCGCGCGCGCCTTCGGCGTCTACTACCCGCAAGCGCACATCGACGGCGTCGAGATAGACCCCGCGGTCACTGCCGTGGGGCGCCGCTTCTTCGGCCTCGACGACAACCCCCGTCTCACGGTGATCACAGCCGACGCACGCCCCTTCCTGGAGACGACTCGGCAGAAGTATGACCTCATCCTCATCGACGCCTACCGGCAGCCCTACGTACCCTTCTACCTGGCCACACGAGAGTTCTTCGCCCTGGCGCGAAAGCATCTGCGACCCGGGGGGATCATCGCCCTCAACGTCTCCACGGTGCCCGGCGATTACCGGCTGGCCGAAGGGATCTCCGGTACGCTCGCCACGGAGTTCCCCGAGGTGGTGACCTGGCAGGCGCTACGCTTCAACCAGCTTGTCGTGGGGCTGACGGCCCCGCTCTCGCGGGCCGTCATGAGCGCTCGCCTCGCGGCGGCGCCGGCCGCTCTGCGGCCCATCACCACACTGTTTGCCACCACCCTGCGTGGCGTAGCGCCCGCGGTCCGCCCCTGGACCGACGACCTCTGCCCCGTGGAATGGGTCACCGACCGCATGATCGCCGAGTATGCCCTGCGGGGCACCGTCGAGAACGAGCAGCTGCTGCCCACGGCGCCGCACTGACGCACCCTGCCGGCCCCGTCGCGAGGCGCGCACCAGGCTTGCTCGGGAGATGCGAAGACCGCCTGCCGCGAAGGTCCGCGAGCCGCCCGCCGGGGTTTAGCGCCCCGGCCCTCCGGAAAGTATCGGGGCACGTGCACCGGGTGGTCGCGCTTGCGGTGTGGTCACTCGCTGCTACCTGAGGAGGCGCGCATGGAGAACGGACCGCAGTTTCGCGTTGGCTACGAAACGCCCTCCGACGACGTAGGGGTCGTAGTCCTTGAAGGCGAGATCGACATCTACTCTGCGCCGGAATTCAAGGAAGTGCTGGTCAACGGGATCGAGGCCGGCGCGCGAAAGATGATCGTCGATCTCTCCAAGGTGACCTTCATCGATTCCACCGCACTGGGAGTCCTCGTGAGCGGTGCGAAACGGGTGCGGCCGCGTAACGGCAACCTCGACATCATCTGCACCGACGAGAACATCATCAGGATCTTCGAGATCACCGGTCTCGACCGCATCTTCGGCATCTACCCCTCACGCGGCGAGGCCATCAAGGCGGCGGTGTCCTGAGCGCGCGCCAGCACACGAAGGAGGACGGTCGCAGCCAGGTCACGCAGCGACCGTCGGGGGCGATCAAGATGGAGTTCCGCAGCGCAAGTGGGTTTCGGGGCCGCAGGCTCCACAGTGTGGCCGACCGGATGCTGAAGACCAAGACATACGGGGTTGGGCGTATCTGCAGAGTCGATGGGTGCGGCACACGTCTGTCGGCCTACAACCCGTCGAGCGTATGCGCTCTCCACGGCGGTGCCTGGCAGGAAGACTTCCACCACAGCTCGCGCAAGTCGAGCCAGCGCGAAGAGATCAACCGCCGTTGTGCCTTCGCGGCGTGCGCGCGGGAGTTCATCACCACGAATCCGGCCAAGAAGTACTGTAGCGATGCCTGCCGCATGAAGGCCTTCCAGGCGAGGGTGATGGCGGCACGGCACATGATCGACGTCAGCGACGTGCGCCGCGCCAGCTGAGCGCCGCGTTCCACGGCGCCGTTCAACGTCACCTTCCACGGCGCCGGCCCAAGAGCCCAGCCGGCAGCTATGACCGCAGGGCCCCGAACGCCGGCGGGATCATCGGCAGGTTGCCTGTGCCGAGGGCGCTGACGGCTTCTTGCACAGACTCGTACACGGGCACCACGTTGGGCAGCCCCACCAGGCTCAGCACCCTGCGCACCTGTCCCTCAGGCCGCACCAGCACAAGCTCCTTGCGCTTCGCCCGCTGATCGTTCACCAGATGCATGAGGAAGGCGAGGAAGGTCGAGTCGACGAACGTGGTGGCCGAGAGATCGATGATGAGATGCTGCTGATGGTAGAGCGGGCCCAGATTGCGGCGCAGAAAGCGGTCGATATCCGGTACAGTGTCGAGGTCGAACTCCCCCTCGAGCTCGAGCACCGCAGGCGCGGCCGTTTTGACTCCCTGGGGCCGGGTGAGGCGTAGACCTGCCTTGTGAGCGATGAGCTCATGAGGGTCACTAAGCGAACGTGCCATCGCGCAACCTCCTCAGATGCCCAGCCCAGCCGGCGAGAACGTGGCGCCGGCGCAGCATGCCCCGTGGTAGCCCCCCGCCCCCGCAGGGGCGTGAGCATCACGTTAGGAGACCATGACCAAGGTGTAAAGCCTTGCGCCGGCAGTTTTGGCAGCTTTGCGCGTGAAGCTATCCCCCAGCGTGAGCGCTGGGATAAGTCTCTCCCTGTGGTTGAGGCTCCCTCAAGTAATGGCTGAGGGTCGGCGGAGCACAGCGCCGCGGGGCAGCGACGGCCTCGGGTTACGAACGCTCGTTCGCGCGCACCGCCGGCCTGAGCTTGCGGTAGTTGGGCTCGCGCTCCTTGAGGATGGTGAGGATGGGGCTCGCCACGAAGATCGATGAGTAGGCACCCGACATGATGCCGACCAGCAACGCGAAGGCGAAGTCTTTGAGGGTGGCACCGCCGAACAGCAGCAGGCAGACCACGGGCAGCAGCGTGATCATCGTGGTGTTGATGGAACGGGTGAGCGTCTCCCAGATGGAGACGTTGACCATATCTCCGTAAGGCGTGCGGCTCAGCTTGGGCTGGTTCTCGCGGATGCGGTCGAACACGATGACCGTGTCGTAGAGGGAGTAACCGAGGATCGTGAGCACGGCGGCGATCGTTGCCGTCGTGACCTCACGGCCGGTGAGGGAATAGATGCCCACCACCACCAGAAGGTCGTGGATCTCGGCGGCGATGGCGCCCACCGCGAACTTCCACTGAAAGCGGAACGACACGTACACAAGGATCAGCAGAAGAGCAATCACGATAGCCTTGATCGACGAGCTCACAACCTGCTGACCGAAGGTCGCCCCCACCGTCTCGAGGTTGAATACCTCGGTGTTGCCATAGGCGCTGACGAGCGCCTGCTTGAGCTTCTCCTGGGCCGTCGTAGAGAGCGTGACGGTCTGGATCTGGTACCCCATGTAATGCGTGCCCGACACGCTGGGCGACTGCTGGATCTGCGCATCGGCGTAGCCCGCGCTCGAGACGACCGAGCGTACCTCGGCGATCGTCGGTTGCTTGGCGAACGCCACGGTGATGCGCGTGCCTTGCTTGAATTCGAGACCGTAGTTGAGGCCTTTGGCCGGGTTCCCGCCGCCCCGCGCGAACAGGCTGATGAGGCCGGCCGCGATGATGATGCCGGAGATTGCGAACCACCACTTCTTGTGGCGCATGTAGTCGAACGAGTAGATGCGTCGGAACGCGTTCACCGATCTATCTCCGCTTTCTCTTCTTGCGCGATGTCGACGTGCGCCGGCCGCCGGCAGATCTGCCTGGTCGTGCCGGGGCGAGCGCCTCGGCGGCGGCGGCTTCGCCGGGTGTGCCGCTGCCGCCGGCGACGGCGGGCGCCCTGCGACGCGTGGTGGTAGCGGAACGGCTGTTCACGGGTGCCGCGGCCTCGATCTGGTTCTGGTGCACGCCCATGAAGGCCGGCTTGCTGAAGAATGCGAAGCCGGCCAGCACGCCGAGCATGGCGCGCGTGAAGAGCACCGCGGTGATCATGCTGACGAGCACACCGAGGATGAGCGTGAGGGCGAAGCCCTTGGGCTGCGCGCTGGCGAAGACGAAGAGCACGCCGGCGGTGAGCATGGTAAGGATGTTGGCGTCGAGGATGGTGCGAAAGCCACGTGCGTACCCGGAGTTGACCGCCGAGCGCACCGTCTTGCCATGCCGCACCTCTTCCTTGATGCGTTCGAAGATGACCACGTTGGCGTCGGCCGCGACGCCGATCGTAAGGATCATGCCGGCGATACCGGGCAGCGTGAGCGTGACCGGGATGGCGTTGAACAGGCCGTACAGCAGCACGCCATAGACGATGAGCGCGAGATCGGCGACCAGACCCAGAAAACGGTAGTAGAAGAGCATATAGACGAGCACGATGGCGAGGCCGATGGCACCGGCGATGAGCCCCTGGTTGAGCGAGTCTTTGCCCAGGGTGGCCGAGACCTGCTGCTGATACGTGATGACGAGCCTTACCGGCAACGCCCCGATGTTGAGCACGAAGGCGAGGTTCTTCGAGTCTGTCACGGTCATGTTGCCGCCCGATATGACGGCCCCGCCGCTGATGCCGTTGGCCAGGTCTTGCTTCGTGTAGTCGATCTCGGGATCCGAGGCCATCTGGCCGTCGAGCACGATGGCGAATGTCTGCGGCGTATTCGCCAGCAGTCCGGTGTTGAAGAGCTCACGGGTGATGTTCTGGAACGTCTTGCTGCCGCTCGACGTGAAGTTGATGCTCACCTGCGGCTTGCCGTCTGAGCCGAAGCCGGCCGTGGCGCTGGAGACCGCGGCGCCGTACATCGCCGGCGGCAGCCGGTACACCGCCCACTCCTGGGCGCTGTTGCCCGCCGTGCCGACGGGGATCTGCACCACCTCGTACTTGAGGCTGTCTGCGTTGGAGACCTTGTTGACCTCGGCCTGCGACACGCCCTGCTGGGCCAGCTGTTTGAGCGCCTCCGCCTTGGTGGCTACAGGGGCGACAGGACGCGACTGCGAGTTGTCTTTGAAGAACTGGAGCTGCGCCGTCTTGCCGATCACTTGGAGCGCCTGCTCCGTGTTCTTGATACCGGGCAACGCGATGGAGACCTGATTCGTGCCCTGCCTCTGGATCTGCGACTCGGTGACCCCAAGCCCGTTCACGCGACGATCGAGGATGCCGACCGTCTGATCGAGCTGCGCGCTGGTGGGTGTGCCGCCGGTGGCCGTCCTGGCCGTGTAGACGATCTGCAGACCGCCCTGAAGGTCGAGCCCCAGATGCGTCTTCGTGCCCGGAGGGATGATAAAGAATACCGAGACCGCCACCAAGGCGGCCACCACCAGCAGGATGATGAGGTTTCTGTGTGTTCTCAATTGTTCACGATACCGGCGCCCACCCAGAGACCGCCGGGCGCCTCAGAGTACCCGACTTGCAGGGACCGGCGCAACTCGCGGGCAGCACGCCGGCGACGAGCCTGCGAGTAGCCCGGCGATCAGTGGTCACGCAAGAAGCTGGGAATGTCTAGAACGTCGTCGTCGACCTCGAACGACGGCTTGTGCTCGGCGAACAGCGGCGTGCCCTTGGGCTCACGCTCGGCGCTCTCACGGGGGGCGGTGACTTCTTGCGACGCGGGACCATCGAAGCCCGTCGCGATCACGGTGACCCTCACCTCATCGCCCAGCGACGGGTCAATGACGGCGCCGAAGATGATGTTGCAGTCGCTGTCGGCGGCGCTGCTGATGATCTCCGCGGCCTCGTTGATCTCGAAGAGGCCCAGGTCGGTGCCGCCGGTGATGTTCAGAAGGATGCCGCGGGCACCCTCTACGCTGGCTTCCAGAAGAGGCGAGCTGATGGCCGCGCGCGCCGCCTCGACGGCCCGGTTCTCGCCGCCGGCCACGCCGATGCCCATGAGCGCCGAACCGGCGTCTTTCATGATGGTGCGCACGTCGGCGAAGTCCAGGTTGATGAGCCCCGGCACGGTGATGAGGTCGGTGATGCCTTGCACACCCTGACGCAGCACGTCGTCGGCGACCTTGAACGCCTCGATCACCGACGTGCGACGCTCCACCACCTGCAGGAGACGGTCGTTCGGGATGATGATGAGCGTGTCGACCTTCTCGCGCAGACTCTGGATGCCGTCTTCGGCCTGCCGGGCGCGACGCTTGCCTTCGAAGGCGAACGGCCGCGTGACCACTCCCACGGTGAGCGCCATGAGCTCCTTGGCGAGCTCGGCCACCACCGGCGCCGCGCCGGTGCCGGTGCCCCCGCCCTTGCCGGCCGTGACGAACACCATGTCGGCACCCTTGAGGGCGTCGCGCAGCTCATCCTTGCTCTCAACCGCGGCCTGGTAGCCGATCGTAGGGTTGGCGCCCGCGCCGAGGCCTCTGGTGATCTTGCTGCCGATGTGGATCTTCACGTCGGCGTCGCACATCTGCAACGCCTGGGCGTCGGTGTTGACGGCGATGAACTCGACTCCGCGCAGGCCCGCGTCGACCATCCGATTGACCGCGTTGGTGCCGCCGCCGCCGATGCCGACGACCTTGATGACGGCGAGGTAGTTCGCTGAAGCGTCGATCATGATGCTGACCCTCCTGTCGTCGTGGAGACTCGCCGCCAAGCCCTCGGCAAGACCCTCATGGGGCACTCAAGGGTCTGCGCCGATCATCGCATCCAAGCCCCAGAACAGGCCGATTTGCAGCAATCCCTGCGGGGATTCGGTACGCAGAAAACGCCGTTCACCCAACCCTTGACTTAACATACTGGCGCCCCCCAAGGGTGTCAATCAGCGCCGTCGCAAACCGGCGTCTTTGCCCGACCTCGACCATCACTTGAGGCATCACTCAGGCATCACTTGAGGGTCGGTCTTGCCAGGGCCGTATCGGGCGTGGAGACGTCTACGAACGTGCACGTCTTGCCGACGGCGGTGTAGCGCGCCAGCACCGCGCGGAGCGCCAGCGTCTTGGCGACTGAGCGTTGCGTGTTTCCCCACATCACCGTGGGACCCCCGTGAAAACGCAGCGTAAGCAGACCGGCGGCGCTCGTCTGCAGAACGTCGAGGCTGCTCTGCAAACCACGAGGCAGGCCGGCGATGACGGGCAGGGCAGCCCGCAGGCTGCCGTCTGCGATGATCGCGCCGGCACGTACCGACCCCGTCGCCACCACCCTAGGCAGTCGTAGCGCCGCATGTGGCGGACCGGCCTTCAGCGCCGCCAGCGTTGCGCTCCTGGCCGCCGCTCCGGCAGCGGTGGTCGCGCCTTTCGCGGCCGTGCCGCCGTTACTCGATGCGCTCCCGGTCGCGGCGCTCGAGGCCGAGCCCGGCGAGGCGCCGGCGGAGCCGACCGCCGCCCCGGTCTTTCCGGCAGAGCCTGCCTGGGCCCGCGCCGGCTTACCGGATTTCGGCGCCTGCTTGACCTCCAAGATTACGAAGCCGTCGTCGCCGACCACGTACCAGTGGTCGGCCGCCAGCGCGTACGCGACGGGTCTATGCTCCACGATGGTCACCCGCAACGTGTGGGGGAAGTCGCGGTTTACAGACACACCGGCGACGTAGCGCAGCGACGCCAGGGAATGACGCACGTCGGCTGTGGTTACCGTGAAGAGGTTGTGAGCCAGGTAGTCGCGTCGCAGCAGGCTCAGGGCACGCTTCTTGGGCACGAGGTTGGTGCCGGTCACCTGGATGTCGCGGATGGCGAAAGACGATGAGCTGCGGCCCCAGGCGTACACGGCGGTGGGCAGCCCAAGGATCGCCGCGGTGAGCAACACCGTCGCAAGCAAACGAAACCGGGGGCGGCTCGCTGCGCGTCTTCTGGCCATGGCGCCGGACCTTCTCTGGGGGAGAACAGCTACCTTTGACTATTCGGCGACGAGCGGGTCTTCCCCTTGCCCGGCGAGCCTGGCGAGCAGCATCTCGCCGGCACGAAACACGTCGCCGGCACCCAGCGTGAGCACCAGGTCGCCGTCACGCACACGCGGCGCCAGATGCCGCACCACATCTCCCAGTCGGGGCATGTACGCCACCGGTCCGCCGGGACGCTCGCTCAAGTAGGCGTCCACCACGAGCTTGCCGGTAATGCCCGGCTCGGGCTCCTCGCGGGCCGGGAAGATGTCGGTGACGATGGCCTGGTCGGCAAGCGTGAGTGCCCGTCCGAACTCGCGCTGCAGGTAGCGTGTGCGAGAGAACAGGTGCGGCTGAAACACGGCGATCACGCGCCTGTGATCGCCCAGCTTGGCGGCCTTGAGGGTCGCCACGATCTCGGTGGGATGATGGGCATAGTCGTCGACCACGATGACGCCGTCGTGACGGCCGAGCTCCTGAAAACGGCGCGCGGCGCCGCTGAACGTGGCCAGGTGCGGAGCCGCATCTGCCGGCTCGATGCCCACATGGCGCAGCACGGCGAGGGCGGCGAGGGCGTTGTACACGTTGTGCTCGCCGGGCAGGCGCAGCGTCACGCGGGCGAGCTCGGCGCCGGCGTCGCGCACCGTGAACTCGCTGCCGCAATCGGCCACACGCTCCACCTCGGCTTGCAGGTCGCCGGCCCCGATGCCCACCCGTATCACCCTCGCCGAGGTATACGCCGCCAGCTCCTCCCCGCCGCTGCCGGCCACCAGCACCAGCAAGCCGTGAGCCGGCAGGAGGGCGACGAAGCGGCGAAATACTTCGCGTACGTCTTCGAGGCAGCCGTAATTTGCGTGGTGGTCGAGCTCCACGTTGCCCACGATCGCGACCTCGGGACGCAAGAAGAGCAGGCTGCCATCACTCTCGTCCGACTCGGCCACCAGCCACTCCCCCTGCCCCACCCCCGCGTTGGAGCCGATGTCGTTGAGCTCGCCGCCCACGAGGAACGTGGGTTCGCGGCCGCGCTGGTACAAGACGTGCGCGATCATGGAAGACGTGGTCGTCTTGCCGTGAGTGCCCGCCACGGCGATGCCTCGCCGCATCGCCATGATGCGCGCCAGCATCTCGGCACGGGCGAGCACCGGCAGCCCGGCGGCCCGCGCCGCGCGAAGCTCCGGGTTGGTCTCGGGGATCGCCGAGGAGATCACCACGAGCGCCGCGTCGTCGAGATTCTCAGCGGCGTGCCCGATGAGCACCGCGATGCCGGCCTCCTCGAGGTGCCGCGTGTAGCGTGAGACCTTGAGGTCTGAGCCGGTGACGCGTACGCCCAGCTTGGCCAGCACCATCGCGATGCCGCTCATGCCCGCGCCCCCGATGCCTATGAAATGCACGGGTTGCGGAAACGTGGTCACGGCATCGTCGTTCATGCTCCCCCTCATCGTCTCAGGATACTCTCTACCTCGTCCACCACTCGCCGTGTGGCCTGCGGACGTCCGAGGGCGGCGCTGGCCGCGGCCATGGCCGCGAGGCGGTCACGGTCGCCCAACAGATCGACGACCAGCGTCTTCAGAAGGGCGCCGCTCAGCTCGGCGTCGTCGACCAGCCGCGCCGCCCCGCCGTCGACCATCCAGCGCGCGTTCTTGCGTTGGTGGTCGGCGGTCGCGAAAGGATACGGCACGAGCACCGCCGGCTTACCCAGCGCGGCCAGCTCGGCCACCGATCCGCCCGCGCGGGCTACCACCAGGTCGGCGGCGGCCATCGCCGCCGCCAGGCGGTCAGTGTAGGGCACCAGGTGGTAACGCTCAAACCGCTCGCCCTTGGCGACGAGCTCCGCACGCACGGCGTCGTAGTTGCGCGGGCCGCAGACGTGCACCAGTTCGAAGCCCAGCGGGTGCGCACCGAACGCCTCCACGCAGGCGCGGTTGATGCTCTGTGCTCCTTGACTACCGCCGAAAGCGAGCACCGCGGGCAGGTCGTCGCGCAGAGCGAACAGGTCACGTCCTTCGGCGGCCGTGGCGGCGAGCTGGGCCGGCGCCAGCGGCCGTCCCGTGAGCACGTACTTGGGCGGCTCCAGGCCGGCGATGGGAAAGCTCAGGCAGATGCGTTTCACAAACGGGCGCAGCAGACGGTTGGCAACGCCCAGATGAGCGTCGGCCTCCAGAGCAAGCGCCGGCACGCCGCGAACGGCCGCCAGCGCCACCACGGGCCCGCTCGCGAAACCGCCCCCGCCGACGGCCACGCTGGGGCACACTTGAGCGAGAATACGGCGCGCCCGAGGAACGGCGGCGGCCAGCAGCCTGAGCGTGGCAAGATGCTCGCCCGGTGCCAGGCGGCGCGAGAATCCCTTGAGCTCCAGGGCGTAGGTCTGATACTGGTCCGCGACGCGCTCCACCTGCGACGGCGTCGTGACGATCACGACGCGGGCGCCGCGGGCGCGAGCCTCAGCCGCGACGGCGAGCGCCGGCTGCAGATGACCGCCGGTGCCGCCCGCCGCGATCAGAACCGTCGCCCCGCTGAGCGCTGACGACAATGTAGCTCCTTCGATTGGTGGCGATGTTCAGCAGGATGCCGAGGCCCCCCAGCACCGCCACGACGCTGGTACCCCCCAGAGAGACGAGCGGCAGCGGCACGCCGGTGAGTGGCAGCACTCCGAGGGCGGCACCGATATTGATGCAGGCCTGACCCACGATGATGGCCGTGATGCCGGTGGCGAGCAGCTTGCCGAACAGCTCCTTGCAGTTGATGGCTATGCGCAGGCCGGCCCAGGCGAGCGCCCCGTAGAGCAGTAACAGGACGATGAGGCCCACGAGACCCAGCTCCTCGCCGATGATGCCGGTGATCATGTCTGTGCCCTGGGCAGGCAGATAGCCGAACTTCTGGATCGAGTTGCCGAGCCCCACCCCGAAGATGTGCCCCGAGGCGATGGAGATGAGCGACTGAGTGGCCTGGAAGCCGCTGCCCTGAGGGTCTTTCCAAGGGTCGAGAAACGTGGTGAGGCGCTGCAAGCGATAGGGCTCCACCACGATGAGGCCGAGAACGCACGCCGCGCCGCCCGCGAACAAGCCGAAAAGGTAGCGCAGCGGCGTGCCCGCCGCGACCAGCACCGCGACCACCGCCACCACGAGCACGACAGTAGTGCCCAGGTCGGGCTCGAGCATCACGAGCCCCGCGGCCGGAAGGATGCCGATGGCAGCCAGCCCGAGAAAGCCCTTGGGCGACTCTATCTCACGGGGCCGCCGGGCGATGAGCGCCGCGACCAGGATCACCGCCGCCAGCTTGGCGAACTCGCTGGGCTGAATGCCCTGCCCGCCGATCATGATCCAGCGGCGGGCACCATTGATGCGGGCGCCGATGCCGGGTACCAGCACGGCCGCGAGCACGAGCACGGCAAGGCCGGCCAGAGGCAGCGCGAGACGCCGCCACCAGGCGTAGTCCACGCGTGCCAGTACCCACATGACGATCACCCCGACGAGCGCCCACGCGAGCTGCCGCTCGGCGAAGTAGAAGCTGGTGTGATACGTGAAGTAGGACTGCGCCGACGAGGCGCTGTAGGCCATCACCAGGCCGTAGAGCATGAGCAGGAAGGTGATCAGAACGACGGCCCGTCGTTCGCTCACGCCTGGTGCCGCCGAGACGGCGGTCGTGCGCCGCGTCGAGCCACGGGCTTTGCTGCGAACCCTCCCCGCGCCCGGCTCGCCGGTGGAGCTGCCGGCGCCGGCGCGACGCTCGCCGCGGCGCCGGCGCTCCTGCGCCGCCGTGGCGGCTTCACCGCGGCGCCGCTCTTGCGTGCGTCGCTCAGGACGGCGCGCACCGTCGCGCACGTCGTTCACCCACTCTTGACGGTCGAGGTCGACCTTGCCTGCGCCGCGCCCCCGGGACGTCATGACAGGTTGGCTCCTCGCAGCTCGTTCACCAGCATAAGGAAGTGTTCGCCCCGCTCCACGTAGTCCCTGTACTGGTCCCAGCTCGCGCAGGCGGGGCTGAGCAGCACCACCCCGCCCGGCGCGGCCTCGCGCGCGGCCAGCCGTACGGCGTTCTCGAGCCCGCCGCACCTCACGTACGGGTCGGATGCGCGCCGGGCAGCGACGCCCGGGCGGCGAACGCCGCCTCCAGCCGCGGCGCCGTGGCGCCGATCAGCAGCACTCTCTGCACGAGCCCCTCGATAGCCATGGCCAGCCCATCGTACGTGGCACCCTTATCGTAGCCGCCCAGGATCAGTTGCACGGCGCCGGAGTAAGCGGTGAGCGCCTTGAGGGTGGCATCGATGTTGGTGGCTTTGGAGTCGTTCACGTAGGTGACGCCGGCGACGACGCCGGCGACCTGGAGCCGGTGGGCGACCCCTTCGAAGCTGCGCAGCGTCTCGGCGGCCGCGGCGGCGGGGACGCCCGCGGCGCAGGCTGCCGCGGCCGCCGCCAGTGAGTTCTGCAGGTTGTGCTCGCCCTTGAGGGCAAGCTCGTCGGCCGCACAGAGACCCACGCGCTCCCCGGCGAGACACAGCCACAGCTGCCCGCCGGCCGCGACGCCCGCCTGCAACGGCACACCCCGCGGGCCTTCCTCGCGCCCCCGCACGGCGGAGAACCAGGCGCGCCGGCCGCGGCCCGCCAGATGATCGGCGGCGAGCTCGTCGAGCGTGCCCCTGTCGTCGGCGTTGAGCAGGGCGAGATCGTCGGCCTCCTGGTTTTCGAACAGGCGTAACTTGGCCGCTACATAGCGGCCGTAGCTGCCATGACGGTCGAGATGGTCTTCCGTGAGATTGAGCAGCACCCCCAGCGGGGCGCGAAAACGCTCGATGTGCTCAAGCTGGAAGCTCGAAAGCTCAGCCACGATGAGGGCCTCGGGCGGCACCTCGTCGGGCATGCCGGCGAGAGCGTAGCCCACGTTGCCCCCAACCGCCACCGGCAGGCCGGCATGGCGCACGATGGCCCCGGTGAGCTCCGTCGTGGTCGTCTTGCCGTTGGTACCGGTGATGCCGATCAGGCGGTTGGTGAAGAAACGGGCGGCGAACTCCACCTCGCTCCAGAGGGGCACGCCGCGGCGCAGGGCCTCTTGCACCGCCGGGCTTTCGTCGGGCACGCCGGGGCTCTTCACCAGCAGATCGACGCCGGCGGGCAGCAGCGCCGCGGCGCCGATCAGCACCTGCACGCCGGCGGCGCGCAGCTCGTCGGCCGTGTCGTCCGGCGGCGCCTCGCCCTCGTCGAGGGCCACGACACGCGCCGCCGGCAGCCGGCGGCGGCCAAGCAGCGCCGCCGGCCGGCCGCTGCGCCGCAAGCCCACCACGGCCAGGCAGCGAACGTCGTCGAGTTCCACTCTCCCCTTCCCCGCCTAGAAGGTCGCGTAGTACACGGCGAATCCGGCGCCGGCACAGATGGCGGCAATGATCCAGAAGCGCACGATGATCTTGGTCTCCGACCAGGCCTTGAGCTCGAAGTGGTGGTGTAGCGGCGCCATGAGCAGCACACGGCGATGGAAGAGCTTGAAGGCGATCACCTGGGCCGCCACCGACGCGGCCTCGATGACGAACAACCCGCCGATGATGAGCAGCACGAACTCCGTGCGCGTGAGCACCGCCATGCCGGCCACGGCGCCACCCAGGCCGAGCGACCCCGTATCACCCATGAACACGTCGGCGGGAAAGGTGTTGTACCAGAGAAAGCCCAGGCACGCGCCGCCGATGCAACCCGAGACCACCATGAGGTCGGTGATGCCCGGATCATGGGCGTTACGGCCGATGATGAACGCAATACCGGCCAGCGCCACGAGGACGATGGCGCTGGCCCCCGCAGCCAGGCCGTCGAGGCCGTCGGTGAGGTTCACGGCGTTGGAGAACCCCGCCAGCGTGAGGAAGATGAGGGCGTAGAACCCCAGGGTGCCGAGCTGAAGCTTCCAAGAGGTGAACGGCACGCTCACGCGCGTGTCGAGGCCCACGAAGTGCAAGGCGATGAAGCCGATGAACAGCGCGAGCGCGAGTTGCAGCAGCAACTTGTAGCGCGCCGAGAGGCCCAGGGAGCGCTTGCGCACGATCTTGGTCCAATCGTCGACGAAGCCGATGAGCGCGTTACCGAAGGCGGCGATCATCACGGTGAGCGAAGCCACCGAGAGACGGCTGAACACGATGAACGGCACCAGCACGGCAAACCAGATGAGCACACCCCCCATGGTGGGGGTGCCCTCCTTGGTCTTGTGGGCCGCGGGCCCGTCTTCGCGGATGTTCTGGCCGAACTCATTGAGGCGCAGCCAGCGAATGAACGCCGGCCCGATGACCAGCATGAGCACCATCGCCACCACACCGGCGGCCATCGCCCTAAGCATCGTGGTCCTCTCTCGAAGAGGGCGAGGCGGCAGGTGCGGGCGGAATCGCGGAGGGCCTGGCCGGGCCGGCGGAAGGCGCAGCCTCCCCGCCGGCAACCAGAGCTTCGGCCACCCGCTCCAGACGAAGGAGCCGTGAAGCCTTGACCAGCACGGCGCTGCCTTGCGGCACCACTTCCGGCAGCGCCGCCAGGCATTCGTCCACGCTCGCGAACCAGCGCTCACCGGGGGAGCCGCTGAGATAGGCGCGCGCCAGCTCGCCCACGGCCACCAGGCGCGCGCCGGCCGCGGCACAGTGCTCACCCACGGCGTGGTGGAAGATGTCGGCGCTCGCGCCCAGCTCGTACATGTCGCCGAGCACGGCCACCATGGGGCGGCCGTCGGCGATGCTCGCCAGGTGGTCGATAGCGGCCTCCATGGCCACGGGATTGGCGTTGTAGGCGTCGTTGAGCAGCAGGCCGCCGCCGGGCAACGCGGAGAGGGCGCCGCGCAGGTCGCTGAAGGCGACCTGCGCGGCGCCCTCTCGCGCCTGATCCAGACGGTAGCCCAGCTCCATGAACGCGCCCACGGCGGCCAGTGCGTCTTGCAAGTAGTGGCCACCGGTGAAATTGAAGTCGAGCGTGCCGCGATGCCCGAAGGCGTCGATCAGCACGTGCGTGCTCTCGCCGCGGCGCTCCTCGTCGACGATGTGAACGTCGGCCTGCGGCGTGCCGAACGTGACCACGCGACCGCGGTGACGGCTCACATGGTGCGCGAGGAGCGGCTCCTCGGCCGGCACCACCGCGGCGCCGCCTTGCAGCTCGTCGATGAGCTCGGCCTTGGCCGCGGCAACGTCGTGCATGGTGCCCACCAGCTCCAGATGTACGGGGGCGATGTTGGTGATCACGCCCACATCGGGAAGCGCTACGCGAGCCAGCTCGCGGATCTGCCCGCTGCCCCTCATGGCCATCTCCACCACCGCCACCTCGGTGTCGGGCGCGATGTCGAGCAGCGTGAGCGGCACCCCGATCTCGTTGTTGAGGTTGGCACTGGTGGCGACCGTGCGCGCTACAGGCCGCAACAGAGCCGCGAGGATATCTTTGGTCGAGGTCTTACCGGCGCTGCCGGTGATGGCCACCACCTTGGCGCCGGCACGCCGGCGCACCTCGGTGGCCAGACCTTGCAGCGCCGGCAATCCGTCGTCGACGACGATGCGCAGAGCGGCGGCGGGCAGAGCGGCGGCCGTCTCGGCGCGCACCACCACGGCCACGGCGCCGGCCGCCAGGGCCTGCGCCGCGTACACGTCGCCGTCGTGCGTGTCGCCGCGCAGGGCTACGAACAGGTCGCCCGGGCGCAGCGTCCGCGTGTCGGTGCCGACGCCGCCGACCACGGTGCCTGCCTGGCCGCCTTCGAGGCGGCCGCCGCAGGCGGCCGCGACATCGCTCAGCGTCATGGGGATCACGGCCTCACCACTCCCCAGAGAGCTCGCCCAGCAGGTCCTCGGCAACCTGGCGGTCGTCGAACGGCAGGCGCCGGTCGCCCACGATCTGGCCCTGCTCGTGACCCTTGCCGGCGATCACCACCGTGTCTCCCGGTCGAGCCTGGGTCAGGGCCATGCGAATGGCCGTCCGGCGGTCGGGTTCCGCCGTCACCGCACCGGCCAGCGCGGCCGGCACCCCGCTGAGAATCTCCGCGATGATCGCCAGGGGCTCCTCGCCGCGCGGGTTGTCGGAGGTCACCACGGCGCGATCGGCCAGACGCACCGCGATCTCGCCCATGAGCGGGCGCTTGCCGCGATCGCGATCGCCGCCGCAGCCGAACACCACGAGCACGCGACCGCCGGTCACGGCGCGCGCCGCGCGCAAGGCGTTCTCCAGCGAATCCGGGGTGTGAGAGTAGTCGACGATCACGCCGAAGGGTTGCCCCGCGCGCACGGCTTCAAAGCGGCCTGGTACCCCCTCGGCGACCGCCAATCCGTCCACCACGGCGGCCAGCGGCAGCCCCAGCGCAAGGCAGGTCGTGGCCGCGGCCAAGGCGTTCTCCACGTTGAAGCGCGCCGCCAGCCGCAGCTCGACGCGCTGCTCGACGCCCAGACGCGGCACGCTGAGCGTGAACGCCGAGGAGCCGGCGCGCAACTCGAGATCGTGGGCCAGGGCATCGGCCGCGGCGCCGCGGCCGGCCGCCCCCTCTGCCGAACCGGCAACGGCGTAGGTCCAGAGGTCGTCGCCGTACGCCAGCCGGCAGTCGCTGGCCAGGCGCAGGCCGAACTCGTCGCCCACGTTCACGATCGCCCGGGCCGCGCCATTGCGCGTCTCAGCGGGCAGGAAGAGGCGCCGCTTGGCGCTGAAGTAGTCGTCCAGATCGGCGTGAAAGTCGAGGTGGTCACGGGTGAGGTTGCTGAACACCACCGCGTCGAACTCGATGCCGGCGGCGCGCTCGAGGGCCAGGGCGTGCGAAGAGATCTCCAGGGCACAGGCCAGGTCGCCGGCGCTCACCATCTCGCGAAACATGCGCTGCAGGTCGAGCGCTTCGGCCGTGGTGAGCTTCACGGCGCGGTCGCGACCACCGATGCGATTGACCACCGTGCCGAGCAGCCCCGCCGGCTCGCCGGCGGCGGCGCAGATGCCCGCCACCAGGTGCGCCGTGGTGGTCTTCCCGTTGGTGCCGGTGATGCCCACGACGCGCAGCTCGTGTGAAGGAGCACCGTACCAGCGCGCCGCCATGAGCGCCATGGCGAGGCGCACCGAAGGCACGATCACCTGGGCCGCGGCCTGGCCGGTGTCGTGCTCACAAACGAGCGCCGCGGCGCCGCCGGCCACGGCCTCTGCCGCGAACCGATGACCGTCGACCTTGAGCCCGGGGACGCAAAAGAAAAGCGTGCCGCCGGCGACGTCACGCGTGTGGTAGGCGAGGCCTTGGATCTCGGTGGATGGGTCGCCGCGCACCATGGCACCAGCGACTCCCTCGACCAGCTCAGCAAGCTTCATCGCCACCGATTCTATCAAAGCGCCGCCCCGGCTCCACCCGCGCGGCAGCGGCGCCGCACGGCCGCCCGAAGGCGCGTTGCGGAGCCGGCCGCTGATGCCTTGCCGGGCCGCGACGCCGCCTCACGGGGCTATCTCCAGGTGCTGCAGGCAGAACTGCATGATCTGCTTGACCGCCGGCGCCGCGATGTCGCCGCCGTAGATGGAGCTACGCGGCTCGTCGACCGAGACCAGCACCACGAGTTGAGGGTGACCGGCGGGCACCATGCCGACGAACGAGGCCACGAAGTTGGTGTCTGAGTAGCCGCCGTGGCTGTCGGGCTTCTGCGCCGTGCCGGTCTTGCCACCCACAACATAGCCGGGGATCTGCGCTTTGGTGCCGGTGCCGTGGTCGACCGCGGCCACCAGCATCTTGCGCATCTCCCGAGCCACGGTCACGGGTAGGATGCGGTGCTCCTGCGGCGTGTCGTACACCTTGGTGCCCACCTGGGCGACCAGCCGGGGCTTCACGTACACGCCGTCATTGGCGACCGCCGAGAAGGCCGCCGCCATCTGGATAGGCGTGACCGCGACGCCCTGGCCGATGGGGATGTTGGCGATCGACGAGCCCGACCACTGGCCGGCCGCCGGCACGATGCCGCCCACCTCACCGGGGAATCCCACGCCGGTGGGCTTGTCGAAGCCGAAGACCTTCATCCAGTGAATGAGGCCGTCCATGCCCACCAGCTTGCCGATCTTCACGGCGCCGATGTTGCTCGACTGCGCGATGATGTCGGTGACCGAGAAGTCTTTGCCACCGCGCGTCTCGGCCTCGTGAATAACGCGGTCGGCCACGCGCAGTGTGGGCGGACACCAGAACCTCTGCTGCGGTGTCACCAGTCCTTCGGCCAGTGCCCCGGAGACCGTCACGAGCTTGAAGATCGAGCCCGGCTCGTACACGTCGGTAACGGCGCGGTTGCGGTCCCACGCCGGCTTATCGCCATAGTTGGCATTGGCCTCCATGGGCAGGTTGGCCATGGCCAGAACCTCACCGCTGCGCGGATCCATGACGATCGCCGTGGCCTGCTTGGCCCCCGACGTGTGCAACGTCTGCTTAAGGACGGCCTCGGCCGTGCACTGGATCTCTTCGTCGATCGTGAGTCGCACGTCGGCGCCGCTCACGGGCTGCGTCTGGTGCACCACCTTGAGCGTCTGGCCTGCCGGGTCGCGGACCACCGTTTCGCTGCCCGCCTTGCCGCTCAACGCCTTGTTGTACTCGAGCTCGAGGCCGGCCAGCCCGTTGTTGTCTACGCCGGTCACGCCGAGCAGCTGCGTGGCCGAATCCTTCATGGGGTAGACGCGCTCCTCCTCGGCATAGGACCCTACGCCGGGGATGTTGAGCGCCAGCGCGGCCTTGGCCAGTTGCGGATCGACCATGCGGGCCACGTAGGCGAAGCCGCTCTTGGACTGCGAGAGCGCCTTCTCGAGCGCCCGGCGCTGGCTCTTCTTGTGAATGCGCAGGGCGCCGCAGAGCTTGTCGGCGGCGCTCACGGCGGCGGCCTGGCCGTGCAGGAGATACGGGGTCGCATAGACGGTTTGCGCGGGCTGGCCCACGGCCAGCTCATTGCCGGCGCGGTCGAGGATCGAGCCGCGGTGCGACGGCAGCGTGATGGTGGCGGTCTGCTGCTCCTGGGCGATCCTGCCGAGGTTGGCCGACGACGAGGCCAGCGCGACCGCTCGGAAGCCCACCAGGAAGAGGAAGGCGGTGAGCCCGATACCGAGCAGCCGGATGCGGCCATTGACGCCGCTGCCGCCCCCCACGCCACCGCCGCGAGCCATCACACGGGAGAGAGTGCGCAGAGTGCCGCCGCGGGGCGCGCCCCCGCGCGCGGCGCGTGCACCGCCACGATTGGCCGTGCGTCCGTCGCCACGCCGGCCGGTCGCGCGACCCCTTCCCGACGCGCGACCCCGACGTGGCGTGCCGCCCGCCATCAGGGCCTCTCGGCCACCTTGACGGGCGTGCGCCCGCTCGCCACCGTAAGGTACTGGACGTGAGTCGGGTCAACCAGCCCAAGCTGGGTCTGCGCGAGGTGACGGATGCGCACCGTAGAGGCAAGCTGCGCCACCGTCTCGGCGAGCTGCGCGTTGGCGGCGCTCACGTTGCGCTCCTGACGCACGATGGCGTCGGTCTGCAGGCTCTTCTGCACCACGGCGAAGCTGAGCGCGACGCGCCCCACGGCGAGCACCGAGAGGCACGCGATGAAGACCACGAAGGCCCGCGTGAGACGGGCGCGCTGGGCCGCCCGGCGGCGCGCCTGCGGCGCCCGCCGTACGGCGGGTCGCGCCGGCCGGCGCTCCGTCTGCTCGCCGGGGCGCGGGACTGCTACCGCGCGCCGCGCTTGTGCCGCTGCCGCCACATCCCCTCCTAGAGTTTCACGCCCACCCGCAGCTTTGCCGACTTGCTGCGCGGGTTGATCTCGACCTCTTTGAGGCGCGGCGTCACGGGCCGGCGTGTGAGCACGCGCATGGTGGGCTCGTGGCCGCAGACGCACTGCGGCAATCCGGGCGGGCAGATGCAGCCCGCCGCGTGGCCCCTGAAGAACTCCTTGACCATGCGGTCCTCGAGCGAGTGAAAGCTCATCGCCGCGAGGCGGCCGCCCGGCCGCAGGACCCTGTAGGCCTCGTCCAGGCCGCGGGCCAGCGACTCGAGCTCGTCGTTCACGACGATGCGCAGCGCCTGGAAAACACGGCGTGCCGGGTTACCGGCGCCGAAGCGCGCCGGCGTCGGGATGTTGCGCTTGATCACCTCCACCAGCTCGCAGGTGCTGGTGAAGGGTGTCTTCTTGCGCGTCTGAACAATCCCGCGCGCGATGCCCTTGGCGTACCGCTCCTCGCCGTAGCGCCGAAAGATGTCGGTGAGCTCGTCCTCGGGAAGCGTATTGACGAGGTCGGCGGCGGTGACCTGCAGATCGGGGTCCATGCGCATGTCGAGCGGCGCGTCATAGGCGTAGCTGAAACCCCGCTCGCGGCGGTCGAGCTGCATCGACGAAACGCCGAGGTCCATGTAGACGATGTCCGCCGAGGCGTCGCGGCGCGCAGCCAGCACCTCGGCGAAGTTGCCGTGGAACAGCTCGCAGGCGCAGGGCGCGGCGCGCGCCACGTCGCGGAAGTACTCGGCGACGCTGGGGTCGCGGTCGACGGCGAGCAGACGGCCCTTGGGGCCGAGCAGCGCCGCCACGGCCTCGGCGTGGCCGCCGCCGCCGAAGGTGCAATCGATCGCCACCTCACCCTTCGCGGGCCGCAGGAGCTCGAGCAGCTCCTCGAGAAGTACCGGCGTGTGGGCTAGGGCCATCTCGTACTCACGAAGTTGCAAGCTCGTCTGCGGTAGCATCGGCCTCCTCCTCCAGGTGAGACAGGTACTCGGCCCACGCCGCACGGTCCCAGATCTCAACGTGGTCCTGGACCCCGATGATGGTTACCTCGCGCGTGATACCGGCGAACTCGAGATGCCGCGCCGGCACCGTGACTCGGCCCTGACGGTCGAGCTCCTGGTACATCGCGCTGGCCGCCGTGAACCGCTGCAAAGCACGGCGTTTGCTGCTGAGCGGCGAGGCCTCTTGCGTCTGCTGCTCGAGGTGCTGCTGAAACTCGTCGGGTGCGTAACCGGCGAGGCAGCGCTCGTGCCCGCGAGTGACGTAGATCCCTTCGCTGAAGACCGGGCGCAGACGCGCCGGGACGGCAATGCGATTCTTCGCATCCAAAGTGAACTCGTACTCCCCCACCAAGACTGGCCGCTGCATGTGCGCCACTGTACCCCACTGCTCCCCACAATGCAACAACTTTCACCACCAATTCCCCACCTTGCGACACCTGCCGGCGACACGGCTCGGGAGGGCGCTGAGGGCACGCGAAAAGAGCCCCCCGTAAGGACGCCCGTGGAGAACGCGAGCGGCCATCGGGGTCAGGCGAGTCGTCCGTAGGGTCAGGGCAATCTGAGCTCGCCTGCCGCGCCCAGCCGCGGTGGAGAACCGGGGAGTAGGCGACGTGGCGCCCGGCGAGCGGCACCACGAGGTGTGGCGGCTAATGTGTGGTGTGCCTACGACTCACCACACGGTAGCCCGCCTGCGGTGGCTAATGTTTGGGCACGCGGATCTTCTGGCCCGTCACCAGCGTGCTGCTCATGGTGGGGTTAAGCGTCTGGATCTCGCTCATCGTGGTGTTGAACTTGGCGGCGATGCCCGACAGGGTGTCGCCAGACTTGACCCTGTACATCTTGGTCGCGGAGTGCGACCCGCTGCTCTTGGTCTTGGCCGGCGGCGGCGTGGACGAGGTCGACGGCTTGCTGCCGCTGAGCACGCCGGACGAGAAGACGATGCTGACGAGCGCGATGAGGGCCACCAGAAAGACGGCTGGAGCAGCGATGCGGGCTGCCATGCGACCGTTACCGGAGGCCGCGGCCGCCCGTGGCCGCGATCGCGAAGCGCGCGCCGCCGGTTCCGTCCTCGTCCGCTGCAGGGCTGTAGGGGCCTGCCCGGTGGCGGCCGCCGTAGCAGAGGTACCGAGTGATTGCAGGCGCTCAAGAGCAACCATGGGGTCATCGGCGTCCGCCGCGCCGGCCGCCGGGTCGACGAAGTGATTCGCCGACCGCGGTTCCTGCGCGGGCTCCCCGCCTGCCCGCGCGCGCCGCGCACGGCCACGATTCTGGTTTTGTGGGTCGTCAGTCATGGCGTGAATGCGAGCTCCCTGCGCATAGATTCGGCGGCCTCCGCGGCAGCCCTGCGAAAATCGCCGCCGGCGTGCCGCCACGCGAAGATCACGGAACGCGACGCGTTCACCACGAAACCGGCCGCGTCGCCGGCGGCGATGCCCGCGAGTGCGTCCGCGGCGCCGCCTTGGGCGCCGAACCCCGGCACCAGCAAGAAGGCCTGCGGCAGAGCATCACGCACGCGCCGCAGCGCCGCCGGCGCGGTCGCTCCGACGACCGCGCCCACGTCGCTGTAGCCGCTCGCGCCCACATGCTCGGCGCCGAGCTTCGCGACCAGGTCGGCCACGTGAAGGTACAATGCCTTGCCGTCGGCAACCCTCTCCTGCAAGAGTGTCGCGCCCGGGTTGCTGGTGCGCGTGAGCACGAAGACACCCTTGCCCTCGCGGCAGTGCGCGACGAGGGGCTCGAGGGAATCGTCGCCCAAGTACGGGCTGGCGGTGATGGCGTCGGCGGCGAGGCCGTCGACCGGCGCGGCGAAGCCCGGCGCGCCGCCGAAGGCGGCGCGCCCATACGCCGCGCCGGTCGACGCTATGTCGCCGCGCTTTACGTCGAGGATCACAGGCAACTGGTACTGGTGCGCGCAGCGGATGACGGCGCCCAGGGCGTGCCAGCCGGCGGCGCCGTACTGCTCGAAGAACGCCGCTTGAGGCTTTACGCAGGCGGCCGTCTCGGCCACCGCGTCGATGATGCTGCTGCAGAACTCCTGAAAGCAGGCCGCCACGGCCGCGTCGTCGCCGATCTCGGCGGCCTGCGGCCGGTACTTGTCGAGCAGCTGCGGCGGCATGTGTTCGAGCATCGGATCCAGGCCGACGCACACGACACTACGCCGTGCCCTGATGGCTGCCGCCAGATCGTCCGAGAAATGCCTCATGCCCGCCTCCCGAGAAGCGCGCCTATCCTACCTGATTCGAGAGGCGGGTTGGAAATACCCTGGCGCCGAGGCGCCCACGCGCCGCGACACTAGATGAGAGCGGCGCCCCCCGAGGGCTCCGCGGTGGACGCCGGCGCCGGTGCGCCGGCGGGCGCGCCGGGCGCGCCAGGATCGTCGGGCTCGCCGGGATCGTCGGGCTCGCCGGGATCGTCGGTCAGGGTCGCGTCGACCTGCTTCTGGGCCTCGATCTTCTCGCGTTGCTGCGCCTGGAACTGCCGTACGTTGCGGCGCACGGCGGCGATCTTGGCGCGTACGTAGTCGGTGGCCTCGTCGCGCTCGGCCTGGTCCTCGCTGCTCAAGCGCTCGGACTCCGCCTGCATCTGCCGCAAGACCTCCATGAGCTCGTCGTCGTCCATGTTGGAGAGCGTGTTGATGTCCCACTTCATGGCCCTGCTGGACGTCTGATGCACGGCATCGAGCTTGGCGCGCACGACCGGGTTGAACACGGCTCCGGGATCGACCTGGGCGGTGATCTCGTCCACGTCGCGGATCATGTCTTCGATGGAGGCGCTCATCTTGGGGATGATCTTGATGCGCCCGTCGTTGTCTTCCACAACGCGCTCGATGGAGAGGTAGGCCCGCAGGAATCCTTCGGTAAAGGCCACCGGCACGGTGACGGCGTAGGCGATCACCTGGAGCACTTCGGCGGCGAACTGCGTGAGCGTGCCGGTGTGCAGGTAGCTGTCTTCGATGAGCCCCAGGAGCATGGACTTGAGGTACGGATCACCGCGCACGTCGCGCACCTTGCCGCCCGGCCGGTCCGCACGCTGGATATCGTTGGCCTGTGCCACCGCGCCTCCCCTGCTCGTCGCCTGGGCATCTTTTCGGCATACGGGGCGCGTTGCTTGACCACAACGAGAGTCATCGTTGGAACCGCTACGCGGGCCTGGGGTACCCTGTGCTCACCTACGCTGTAAGGAGCCTCATGTACCGCGACACACTGATCACGAGGGGCCGGGACGAGCTTGACGCCTGCGCTGCCGCCCTGGCTCGGGCACCGCGCGCCGGGGCCTTGCTCTGCGACATCGACGGCACCGTCTCGCCGATCGCGGCGCGGCCCGACGACGCCGAGGTGCCGGCGCGCTTTCGCGACGTGCTCGCCGGCCTCGTGGAGCGGCTGGGGCTGGTGGCCTTCGTCACCGGGCGGACACTCGACGACGGGCGGCGCATGATCCCGCTGGCGGGCGCCGCCTACGTAGGTACACACGGCTTGGAGATCGTGGGTCGTGACGGCGAGGCGTTCAGTGAACCGCAGGCCGAGCGGTACGTAGCCGAGGTGCGCGAGGTAGCCCGCGCGGCGCACGCCGACCTCGACTGCGACGCCCTCGGTGTGGTGCTCGAGGACAAGCGCACGATGCTCGCCATCCACTACCGTCTGGCACCCGACCCGGCGCGCACTCGCCATGAGATTCTCACGCGCGTCGTGGAGCCGGCCCGCGGCCGAGGGTTGACCGTCTCCACCGGTCACTACGTCTTTGAGGTGCGCCCCCCGCTGCCGTTCAGCAAAGGTACGGCCACGCGCCGCCTGCTAGGCGCCGGCGACTACCTGACGGCACTCTTCTGCGGCGACGACCTCACCGACGTCACCGGTTTCCAGGCGATCCACGAATGGAGCCGTGGCGACGCGCGGCGCACGGCCTGCGCCGTGGCAGCCGTCACTGCCGAGACGCCGCAAGCGGTGACCGACGAGGCCGACGTGCTGGTGCGCGCTACACCCGGCATGTACGAAGTGCTCACGCGGCTGCTGGCCGCGACGGGCGGCTGACGCGCGAGGCGGCCAGAACCATGGCGGCCGGCAGCATGGACCGGCCGGGCGCTCCGGCCGCTCGCGCCCCGCCGGCCCAGGCCGAGCGCCTTCAGCGCCCGCTGAACTTCGCGGCGCGCTTCTGGAGAAAGGCGCTCATCCCCTCACTCTGATCGTCGCTCGCGAAGGCGAGGGCGAAGAGATCGCGCTCTATGCCTTGACCCGTGGCGATGTCGCTGTTCGCCGCGGCGTGCACGGCGGCCTTGCAGTAGCGCATCGCCAGGGGGCTCTTGCCGGCCAGCTCCTCGGCCAGCTTCATGGCCTGCGTCATGAGGTCGTCCTTGGGAAACACGGCCTGCACGAGCCCGATGCGCAGGGCCTCGTCGGCACGGATATGGCGACCGCTGAGCACCAGGTACTTCGCCCAGCCGTCACCCAGGGCGCGGGGCAGGCGCTGAGTGCCCCCGAAACCCGGCGTGATGCCCAGATTGATCTCGGGCTGGCCGAACTTGGCGCTGTCGCTCGCCAGGCGGATGTCGCAGGCCAGAGCCAGTTCGCAGCCGCCGCCCAGGGCGAAGCCGTTCACGGCGGCGATCCAGGGCTGCGGCGCCGCCTCGATGCCGCTCATCACAGCCTGCCCGAGAGCACTGAAGCGGCGCGCCTCCTCGGCGCTCAGGGTGCTCATCTCGGCGATGTCGGCGCCGGCCACGAACGCCTTGTCGCCGCCGCCGGTGAGCACCACGGCGCGCACGCGCTCGTCGGCGGAGAGCTCGCCGACCGCGCCGCGCAGCAGCTCGTTAGTCTCGCCGTTCAACGCGTTGAGCGCCTCGGGTCGGCTGACGGTGACGACGGCGACGGCGCCTTCGCGGGTGACCTCGACGGCCATGAGAGACCCTCCTTCGCGGTGGGTGGAAGCTCGCGTGCCAACTCTACCGCACCGGCCCCACCCGACCCAGCTCGCCTCCAGCTCCAGGTCGAAGACTGGTTCTCGAGCTGAGCCCGACGCCGCAGGTCGCGGCGTAGCCCGCCCGCCGCAGGTCGCGGCGTAGTCCACCCGTTGCCGGTCGCGGCGGCGCCGGCCCTGGCGAGTCTCTAGCCGCGCAGCTTGCGCAGCGGCGCCACGCTGGCCATCAGGCGCCGCTCGGAGCCGTCGTTCTCAAAGCGCACCAGCACGATGCCACCGCCCTCGACGGCGAGCACCGTGCCCTCGCCGAGGGTCGCGTGCAGCACGCGCTCGCCGGCCGCGAAGTACTGCTCGACGACCTCTTCGTCGAGGGCCTTAGCACGACTGGGATGTCTCTCGCGACGGCCGGCGACTCCGGCGCCAGCCGGGCCTTCGCGGCCGCCGGCGGAGCGCTCACCGGCGCGCTCGCCCCACACGCTGCCGCGACGAGACTCGCCGCCCCAGCCGCCGCCCCAGCCGCCCTGGCTCCAGCCGTCGCCCTCCCGGCCACCGGCCTGCCGGCCGCCAAGAGCCTGCCGCTCGTAGAGCCGCTCGGGGATCTCGGCGATGAAGCGCGACGGCATGTTGTACTGCGAGGCGCCCCACAGCGTGCGTGCCCGGGCGTGCACCAGGTAGAGACGGTCCATGGCGCGCGTGATGCCCACATAGGCGAGGCGACGCTCCTCCTCTACGTTCTGCTCGTCGAGCGCGCGCTGGTGCGGAAACACGCCCTCCTCCATGCCGGCGATGAACACCACGGGAAACTCGAGGCCCTTGGCGTTGTGCAGCGTCATCAGCGTGATGAAGGCCGTCGTATCGGCGAACGCGTCGCTGTCGGAGTACAGCGAGATCTCCTGCAGGAAGCCCTCGAGGCTGGGTTCCTCGGCGCGCTTGTCGTACTCGGCGGCCACGCCCACGAGCTCCTCCAGGTTCTCGAGGCGGCCCTCCGCCTCGAGCGTCTTCTGGGCCTTGAGGGCCGCCTCGTAGCCGCTCTCCTCGAGCACGCTGCGCACAAGCGCCGCGACGGGACGGCCGGAGAGCCCGGCCTGCAGACTCTCCACGAGGTGGACGAAGGCGAGCAGCCCGTTCACGGCGCCGGTCGAGAGGCCCGGCACATCGGCGGCCGCGCGCATGGCGCCCCAAAGGCCCTCCCCCATAGCCGCGGCGTGCGCCTGCAGGCGCTGCAGGCTGGTAGTCCCGATGCCGCGCTTGGGCACATTGACGACGCGCAGCAGGCGCTGCGTGTCGTCGGGGTTGACCAGTGCCGTGAGGTAGGCGATGGCGTCGCGGATCTCGGCGCGTTCGTAGAACTTGGGCCCGCCGATCACCTGGTAGGCGATCGCGTACCGGCCGAACTGCTCCTCGAGCACGCGGCTCTGCGCGTTCGTGCGGTACAGCACGGCGATCTCGTCCGGCCGCACGGCCCTGTCGGCCCCGGCCTCGCCCTCCAGCAGCTTCTGCACCTCGCTGGCCACGAACTGCGCCTCGGCGCGCTCATCGTTGACCTCGACCACTTGTACCAGCGCGCCCGTACCGCGCGGCGTCCAGAGGTTCTTGCCCTTGCGCTTGCGGTTGTGGGTGACCACGGCGTTGGCCACGTCGAGTATGGCCTGCGTGGAGCGGTAGTTCTGCTCCAAGCGGATCACCGTGGCGTCGGGGTAGTCACGCTCGAACTCGAGGATATTGCGAATGTCGGCGCCGCGCCACGAGTAGATCGACTGGTCGTCGTCGCCCACCACGGCCAGATTGTGATGGAGCCCGGCGAGCAGGTTGGCGAGACGGTACTGAGCGTGGTTCGTGTCCTGGTACTCGTCGATGAGCACGTAGCGAAAAGCCTCCTGGTAGTGCCGCAGGCGGTCGGGCAACGCCTCGAGGAGCTGCACGGTCTTCATGAGCAGATCGTCGAAGTCCATGGCGTTCATGGCGGCGTGGCGCTTCTCGTAGAGCTCGTACACGTCGGCCGACGCCTTGGCGAAATGGCCGCCGCTGCGCTCGCGAAACTCGTCTGGCCCGAGGAGCTGGTTCTTGGCGTCGCTGATCTGCCGAGCCAGCGCGTCTGGCGGGAAGCGCTTGGGGTCGAGGTTGAGCTCCTCCAGGCAGCGCTTGATGAGCCGGCGGCGGTCGTCTTCGTCGTGGATCGTGAAACTGCTCTTGTAGCCGATGCGCTGGGCCTCGCGCCGCAGCAGGCGCGCGCACATGCTGTGGAACGTGCTGATCCACATGGTGCGCGCCATGGGCCCGACGAGGCCCTCGATGCGCTCCTTCATCTCGCCGGCGGCCTTGTTGGTGAACGTGATGGCCACGATCTCGTCGGGGCGCACGCCGTGCACCTCGATCAGGTAGGCGACGCGGTGCGTGAGCACGCGAGTCTTGCCGGAGCCGGCGCCGGCCAGGATGAGCAGCGGCCCTTCGCTATGCATCACGGCCTGGCGCTGCGGCTCGTTCAGGCCGGCGAGCAGTGGGTGCTCCGGCGCAGCCAGAGCATGTCTCTCGCCGGCCGCCCGCTTCTTGCGCGCCGCGCTCACCGGGCCGCCCCCTGCTCAGCAGGAGGCTAAGGGCCAGTGCCACGAATCCGGCCGCCATGAGCTTCACGCCAGACATCCAGAGCCGCTCGCGGGACACACGCCCGAGGAAGATGCCGAGAAGGAAGAGCTCGACGAAGGCGATTGCGCCGCCGACCACGAACGCCGTATGGAGGCCCAGCGGCGGCACGAAGAAGAAGGGGATCATGATGAGCAGCGAGGTGATCAGCGGCGAAAGGCCGTCGACGGCCGCCACCAGAAGGGTAGCGTAGCGCGAAGCCGACCACAGCGTCGTGTCGTGAAGGCTCGTGAGCGTGGACTCCTCGATCTCGCGCAAGGCCAGCGCGCGCTCCGCGCGTTCCACCTGGTACGACCCGTAAAAACCGGCGACGCCGATGCTCACGGCGGTGGACATGATGACGGCGATCAGAGCACCGGCGGCATGCACCCCGCCGGCGTAGCCGCCGGCCAGCACGCCGAGGGTGGTGAGCGATCCGTCGAAGGCGTTAATGACGAAGTACCGTCGCGCGATCTCGCCTACGCCGGCGATCTCGTGGTATCGACGCACGGTGGCGATCACGTCGTGCAGACGTGCGGCTAGGCTGGGCTGTGCCCCGGAGCTCACGGTTCAGGTGCGTCGACGCGGCGCCGCGAGCTCAGCGCAGCCAGCTGGCGCCCGGGTCTTGCGGCGTCTCGACCTCGTCGATGAGGCGCTTGCCCGTGGAGACCTTGTCGATGGAGTGGATGCTGGCACCGGACTCCTGCACCACCTCGGCGACATCCTGAAAGTCGACGTCGTCACCCTCGAGCGTGATCTTGATGTTCTCGACCTTATTGTCGATCTCGATGAGCGTGATGTCGACGCCGTGCACGCCCTCGAGGTCGCCCAGCTTGTCGGCCAGGACGAGGATCGTTGGCTGGTGAGGCTTGAGCACGTCGAGCACGAGACGCCTGACCTCGCTCATGTGGTGATCACGCTCCGTTCGCGAGTCGCTTGAGAATGGCTGTAATCGTAGCATACCCAGGGCCCGCGGCAGGGCATCGTGCCGCTATGCCGCCGGGCACACGATTCCCCATTGCAAATGAGGCCGGCGCCTCATCATTGCCCACGTCCCCCCACCGATGACCGTAGCGACGGCGCGCAAGGGGCGCCCGAGAGCCACGTAAGGGAGGTGCGCAAGTGAACAGCTCCGTGAACGGATTCACCGTTGTTCTGGCCCAGGAGGCCCCCGAGGATCGCCCCATACTCGACTACATCGTGAGCGACGACGGCGTTCTCTACGCGACCACCGACCACGGCTCTCACTGGCGCTGGCTGGGTATGGTCGACGCCGTCGCCTTCTTGCACGACAACGGCTTCACGCAAGCCGCCCAGTCGCTCGCCAGCGTGCGGCATGGGCTAAAGCGCCGGCCCAAAGTCGGCTCGCCCGGCTGACCGTCTCCGCCGGCCGCGGTACGCCGGGCCGCCAGGCCCGCGCCCGCGAGCCCCGCGATCCTTCAGATACCGGCGCCCGCGTCGAAGTGCAGGAACTCGGCGAGCATCTCCTGCGTCTGCCGCACGGCCTCCTGGCGCTTGCCCTTGCGCTCGGGATGGATCTCGTCGAGCTCCTGTTCCATCTCGACGATCCGCGCGACCAGGCACTTGATGGCCTCGGCCACAGGGTCCGGCAGGTGACGGTAGTCGATGTCGGGGATGCCCACGCGCTGCCCCTCGAGCAGCACCGGCCGGCCCGGGTTGCCCACCACGGTGGAGTTCTTCGGCACATCGGTGACCACCACGCTACCGGCACCGATCTTGGCGTTGTCTCCGATCGAGATCGCCCCCAGCACCTTGGCGCCGGCGCCGAACACGACGTTGTCCCCCACCGTAGGATGCCGCTTGCCGGTCTCTTTGCCGGTGCCCCCCAGGGTGACCCCCTGGTACATGGTAACGTTGTCGCCGATCTCGGTGGTCTCGCCGATCACCACGCCCGAGCCATGGTCGATGAACAGTCCCCGACCTATCGTGGCGCGCGGGTGGATCTCGATGCCCGTGAGCAGACGGTTGATCTGGCTGATCCAGCGCGGCACCACCGGCACACCGACGTCGCTCAGCTTGTGTGCCAGACGGTGCATCCAGAGGGCGTGAAGCCCGGAGTAGGAGGTGATGATCTCCAGCTTGGAGGTGGCCGCGGGGTCGCGCTCCTGCACCGCGGCCACATCGCGGCTGATCTCGGCGACCGCCGTACTCAGATCTTGGCGCACCGTCTCGACCGCGTCGTTCACGGGACGGCAGGCCCGCGCGCCTTTGCCCAGAAACCAGCAGCCGGCGGCGGCCAGGCCCAGAAGGCCCAGGAGCTTGCGGATCACGACCATCACCTCCCGTTCGTTGCCGAGTGCGGCGCGCGGCGGTACGACGTCACGTGGCGTCGCCGGCGCGCGAAGGGCCGCCGCAGGCAGATTCAGCTTCCGGCAGCTCGCCGCAGTGCGGTGCTTCGTTCATGCTTCCCGAGCGGAAACCTTGCAGGTCGAGCGTCACGTATGTGAACCCTAGCTCGAGCAACCTCCGCGTGATCGCGCCTCGGGCCGGACCTGCGGCACGCCTGATCTGATTCTCGTCTACCTCCACGCGCGCGACAGCGCCATGGTGGCGCACGCGACACTGACTGAAGCCGAGCTCGCGCAGCGCCGTCTCGGCGGCCGCCACCGCGGCCAGCTTCTCGTGAGTAATGAGATCTCCGTAGGGGATGCGCGACGCGAGACAAGCCTGTTGAGGCGCGTTCCAGGTGGGCAGACCAAGCCGTCGCGAGAGCTTGCGCACCTCGTTCTTGCCGATGCCGGCGGCCAGCAGCGGGTGCCGCACGCCGCGCTCCTCCGCGGCCCGCATGCCCGGCCGGTGATCGCCGAGATCGTCCAGGTTGGCGCCGTCGAGGAGCGCGGCGCAGCCTCTCTGCGCCGCCACTCGCGCCATCTTCCCGAGGAGCTCGCGCTTGCAGTAGTAGCAGCGGTCCCGCGGGTTGCTGACGAAGCCGGGATCGTCGAACTCGGCCGTCTCCGTGACGACGTGGGCAACCCCCAGGTCGGCTGCCAGGCGGCTGGCCGCCTCGAGCTCCTCGGGAAGGTAGGTCGCCGACACGGCGGTGAAGGCCACCACATTCTGAGCCCCCAGAACGCGCGCCGCGCCGGCGAGCACAAGGCTCGAGTCGACACCGCCCGAGAAGGCGACGCAGGCCGAGGACAGGCGCGCCAGCTCGGCTTCCAGCCGCGCTAGCGCGGGCGGCTCAGACATCGTAGTCGACCAGCTCTGTAACGGTGGGTGCGTCGCCGCATACCGGGCAGGTAGGCACCCGTGAGACGGCGACCTCGGTGAAGCTCAGAGCCGCGCCGTCGAACTGCAACAGGCGATCGTAGAGCGGGTGCCCGGCGCCGGTGAGGACCTTGAGCACTTCGAGCCCCTGGATAGCGCCGATCGTTCCTGGGATGGGGCCCAGCACGCCGGCCTCCGAGCAGCTCACCACGGCGGCCGCCGGCGGCGGCTCCGGAAACAGGCAGCGGTAGCAGGCGGTCTCGCCGCCCTTGATGGTCATGGCGAGTCCGATCATGCGCAGCACCGCGCCGTCTACCAGTGTCTTGCGCTCGAGTACGCAGGCGTCGTTTAGCAGATACCGTGCGGGAAAGTTGTCGACCGCGGTGACGACCACGTCGTGAGCCCGCACCAGGGCACGCGCATTGGCGGCCTTGAGGCGCAGCGCGTGCGGCTCGAGGCGAACCTCGGGGTTAAGGGCCGCAAGGCGTTCCGCGGCCACCTCTGCCTTGCTCCTGCCGATGTCGCCGCTGGTGAAGAGGATCTGGCGTTGCAGGTTCGACAGCTCCACGACATCGTCGTCGACGATGCTCACGCGACCCACGCCGGCGGCCACCAGGTAGTAAAGCGCCGGCGCCCCGAGCCCACCGGCGCCCACCACGAGCACCGAGGCGCGACGCAGTCGCTCCTGCCCGCGCTCGCCGACGTCTTTGAGCACGAGCTGGCAGTCGTAGCGCAACCGCTCATGGCCGCTGATCAGCACGTCCGCGCCACAGTCGTCCGGCGGCGCGGCAGGGTGGCGCTCCGCGGCACGCTCAAGACTCCACCTCCGGGAGGTCGCCGAACAGCGGCGTGGAGAGATACCGCTCGCCGGTGTCACACAAGATGGTGACCACCACCTTGCCCCGCATCTCGGGTCGCCGCGCCACCTGGGCGGCGGCCCATGCGTTGGCGCCGGCGGAGATGCCCACGAGCAGTCCCTCATGGGAGGCCAGGTCACGGGTGGTCGCGAACGCGGCGGCGGCAGGCACGGCCAGCACTTCGTCGAAGACCTCGACATCAAGGACCTTGGGCACGAAGCCGGCGCCGATACCCTGGATCTTGTGCGGCCCGGCCCGACCGCCGGCCAGCACCGGCGATTCCGCGGGCTCCACGGCCACGACCAGCACACCCGGACGGCGTTCCTTGAGCACCCCTCCGACGCCGCTCAGGGTGCCGCCGGTGCCCACCCCGGCGACGAAGGCGTCGACCTCACCATCCGTGTCGGCCCAGATCTCTTCCGCCGTCGTGAGCCGATGCGCTTCCGGGTTGGCGGGGTTGTCGAACTGCTGCGGCACGAAGCTGTCGTCACCCTCCTCGGCCAGCGCCAGGGCCCGGTCTACGGCGCCGCGCATGCCCTCCGCGCCCGGCGTGAGCACCAAGCGCGCCCCGTACGCCTTGAGCATCACGCGCCGCTCGACGCTGAAGCTGTCGGGCATCGTAAGCACCAGCGTGTACCCGCGCGCCGCGCAGACCATCGCCAGCGCGATGCCGGTGTTGCCGCTGGTGGGCTCAATGATGGTGGTCTTGCCGGGGCTGATGCGCCCCTCGCGCTCCGCCGCGGCGATCATGGAGAGGCCGATGCGATCTTTGACGCTGCCACCGGGGTTGAACGACTCGAGCTTGCCCAGCACCTCGGCGCCGCTCTCGTCGGAGATGCGATTGAGCCGCACCAGGGGGGTGCGCCCGATGAGCTCCGTGATGCTGGCTGCCCGCTTCATTCGTGCTCCTTGCCCACTTCCCGGGCCTGTTCTTGCAGCTGGTTAGATATGGTACATAAGGGCGCGGCCGCGCAGCGCGGCTTCGCGCTCCAGCAAGTCGGCGATGGTGGTGCCAGAAAGGACTCGCTCCAGTGCCTGCTGTGCCTCTATCCATACCGACGACGCCCCGCAACCGTCGATCTTGTCGCAGACACCCTGCGTACACTCGGCGGGCGAGGGCACGCCATCAAGTGCCGCGACTACCTCGAGCACAGTGATCGTGGCGGCGGGTCGCGCCAGAGAGTAGCCGCCGGCCGCCCCACGCTGGCTGTGCACCACTCCACCGCGGCGCAGCGCGGCGAAGACCTGCTCGAGAAACTGCAGCGGCATCTCGCGGCTATCCGCGATGGTGCCGAGGCGCACCGGCTTGCCGGGCTGGATCTGCTCGAGGCGCGCCAGCTCGGTGAGGGCGCGCACGGCGTATCTACTCTTCATGGAGATGTTCATGGCCGATCCGCTTTCGCCGCATCGGGCCAATACCCGATAATTCCAGTCAAGAATAGGGATCAATGGCATCCGCTGTCAACGCCGACGGCGGCGCGAGTCGCGAACCGCGCCGCCGTCGACCGCCGAAGATCAGATGACCGGCGGCGACTGGCTGCCGGCGCTGGGCGCGAGATCGTGAGCGAGCATCTCCGCCTGCGTCTCGCGGCGACGTACTTCGAGGAGGTCGCCGGTCTCCGTCACGGCGTAGGCCGCCGCCCGCGGCCGCATGTTATAGGGGTTCATCATCTCGAGGCTGTAGGCCCCGGTATCGAGAAAGGCGATCACATCCCCCACTCCCGTGGCGGCGGGCATGAGACGGTACGGCGAGTCGCCATCGCCGACGAACACGTCGCCGCCGTCGCACAGCGGGCCGGCCAGGCGGAACTCCGTGTCGGCCGGCTCTCCCGCCCGGTTGATCACGATGGTGCGGTAGTACCAGTGGTAGTTGGTGTGCTCGAGCAGCGTGTTGAAGCCCGCGTCGACCATCAGCCAGCGTTCGTCGCGTAGGCGCCGCCCCGCGGCGTCGCGCAGTCCCTTGACCTTCTCGTTCTCCACGCTCGTCACGAGCACCGCCGTGCTCGCCGCGATGGAGCGGCCGGGCTCCAGGAGGAGGGTCAGGTCGGGCCGTCGCTCGACGAGTGGCCCGCAGACGGCGGCGGCGTAGTCGTCGAACGTCACACGAGAGCAGAAGTAGTCGGCCGGATGGCATGCCACGGGCGCTTCTCGGTACGGCACGGCGAACCCGCCGCCGACGTTGACGAATGCCAGCCGCGTACCGGCCGCGGCCTCCGCCTCCGCCACCAGATCGAGGGCGATGCCGACCGCCCGACTATAGGGCTCCACGCTGGTGATCTGCGAACCGACATGAAGGTGAAGGCCCACCAGCCGCAGATGAGCTTCGGCCGCGGCCCGGCGAAAGGCCTCGCCGGCGTCGTCGCGGTCGATGCCCGCCTTGCCCCCGTGGGCGGTCTCCAGCCCTGGATGGGTGAGTGTAGGGACGTTCACGTCGATGCGCGGCGCCACGGCCGCCGGACGGCCCAGATCGGCGGCCACCGCGGCGATGCGACCCAGCTCGAACAGCGAGTCGACCAGCAGCGCCCGCACGCCGGCCTTCACCGCCGCGGCTATCTCGGCGCGGGTCTTCGCCACCCCGTTGAAGATGATCTGACGCGGCTCGAATCCCACCCGCAGAGCGTTCTCGAGCTCGCCGCCCGAGTTGACCTCCACATTGATGCCGGTCTTGCGCACCGTCGCCAGAAACCACAGGTTGGAGCAGGCCTTGCTCGCGAAGAACACCTCGGTGGCCGGATGCCGCTCGCCAAACGAGCGCCGCAGATCGCCGATGTTGGCGCGCAGGCGCCGCTCGCTGAAGACGAAGAAGGGGGTCGCCACGCGCCCCGCGAGCTCCGCAAGATCGACGCCGTCGAACCAGAGGCGGCCGCCGTGAACGGCCAGCAACGCGTCGTCGTCTTGCACGAGACCACCTCACTTGTGCGCCAAGATGCGAGCGCAGTATACTGCCTCCCTAACTCCGCCCCACCGGCTTCGGAGAAGCATGTGAACCGAGTGGCCGACGTCAAGTCCCACGATCACCGCCGCGCCGCCTTCTCGGGCGGCAAGTTTCACGACTTTTAGAACCCTCCGTCTCTAGCTCACGCCACGCTTCGCCTGCCGTCCAGCGGGTAGGCTGCGTGAGTCATGCGATCTCGCCACGGCCGTGCCCAGGCCCGCGGCGCGCCCGGCCCTCCCTGAGCCGGGCCCGTGCTCGGCCGCGCGGCACCGGCGTCCGTCAAACGACGATGCGCGATGGAGGATAGCGATCACGACCCTTTTCCGTACCACGTCCCGCGAGGCCGGCGCCCGCCGCGGCCACGACCCCCGCGCCGGCAGCGCGCGGCGAGCCGCGACCTGACCGTGGCGGGCTACCCTCGCCTCTCCGTCGACCTTGCCGCCGTGGCCGAGAACTCGCGGCGTCTGTCTGCGCGGCTGCTCGCCGGCGGCTTCGCCCTGGTCGGCGTCACCAAGTGCGTGGACGGCGAACCCGGCGTGGGTCGGGCGATGCTCGAGGCGGGCTGTGCCGGCCTCGCGGATTCTCGCCTGCCCTCGCTGGTGCGGCTCGCCGCCCATGCCCTGGCACCCCTCACCCTCATACGGCCGCCACAGATGGACGAGCTCGACATGGTGGCCCAGGTGGCCGACCGGGTGCTGCTCTCCGATCCCCAGACGGCCCGCCTGCTGGGTGAGCAAGCGCCCGGCGCGCCCATCGAGATCCTCCTCACGGTAGACCTCGGCGACCGCCGCGAAGGTGTCCTGCCGGACGCCGCCCCGGCGCTCGCCCGGCGGCTCGGCCGCCTGCCTGGTGTAGAGCTGGTCGGCATCTCCGTCAACTTCGCGTGCTTGTCGGGGCAGCTCCCGTCGGCCACGCTGTTCCGGCAGGCCGAAGATGTGCTCGACGCGGTCGCCGGGGAGTGTTCCGGCCGGCCTCTGCTCTCTCTCGGCGGCACCTGCTGCCTGCAGCACCTCGCCGGCTACCAGCCGCGCTTTCGCACCGAGATCCGCTCGGGCGGAGGTCTGGTGTACGGCTACGACTTCGTCACCATGGCGGAGCTCGACGGCTTGGAGCGCACCGATCCGGTGCTCACCGCGGCCGTGCTGGAGTGCTACGACAAGCCACCATCTCCCCCGGGTCTGACCGGTCGTGACGCGTTCGGACATGTGCCCGAGACAGACCTCCCCAGTGAGGACGCCTGCTACGCGCTGATCAACCTGGGCCGGCGTGACTGCGACCCACGCGGTCTCAAGCCGCTGCTCGAGGGGTCGTACTTGGCCGGCGCGACCAGCGATGTGAGCGTGCTCATCACCCCCAAACCTCTGCGGCCCGGCGACACGGTCTCCTTCGCCGTCGACTACGACGCGCTCGTGCGCGCCATGACCTCGCCTTTCGTCGCCAAGGAGCTCATCACCCGGACGCCGTCCGCGGTACGGAGGAATCGTTCATGACTCAGCATGCGGAGAGCCGTTACGTCGGCCCTCGCCGGCCGCTCCACATCGTCTCCACAGACGATGTGGAGCGCATCCACCTGGCGTCCCTCGACGTGCTCGCCGACGTGGGTGTCATGTTCCACTCTCACAGGGCGCTCGACGTGCTCGAGGCTCACGGCGCGACCGTCGACCGCGAGACCACGGTGGCCCGCATCCCCGCGGCAGCAGTGGAGGAAGCCCTCTCGACCCTACCCCACGCTTTCACCTTGGGAGGACGCACGCCGGAGTTCGATCTGCCACTCGACGGGGAGCACGCGTACCTCACCTCGGACGGCTGCGCCACCTTCGTGCGCGACGCCGACGGCACGGTGCGAGCAAGCACCAAGCAGGACGTCTACGAGGCGGCCCGCGTCGTCGATGGCCTCGCCAATCTCTCGGCCACCTCGGCCCTCGTGTCGGCGCAAGACGCCCCGCCCGAGTCTCGCGTGCTGCACGAGTTCGACGCCTGCCTGCGCGCCTCGCGCAAGCACACCATCGTGGTGAGCCTCAAGGATGCGGCCGAGGCCGAGCCCCTGATTCGCATGGCGAAGGCCGTGGCCGGCGGAGCAGCGGAGCTGCGCGCCCGGCCCACCTTCTCGGCGATCCTCTGCACGGTGAGCCCGCTCCACCAGGAGCGCTTCGGCATGGAGCTGGCGTTCACGCTGGCCACGGCCGGCATACCTGTGATGCTGTATCCGATGCCCATCCTCGGCGCCACCGCGCCGGTCACGCCGGCCGGCACGGCCGTGGTGAACAACACCGAGATCCTCGCCGCCGTGACGGCCATACAACTGGCCTGCCCGGGAGCCCCGCTCATCCATGCCGGCGGGCCCACCGCGCTCTTCATGCGCACCGGCGCCTACTTCGCGAACGTCCCCGAGGCCCTGCTGCTGCGCGGCCTGCAGGCCCAGATGGCACGGTTCTACGGCCTGCCGGCAGGCCTCGGCTGGGGCGGCACCAAGGCCAAGATGCCCGACGCGCAAGCGGCCTACGAGAACACCACGGGCATGCTCCTGGAGCTGCTTGCCGGGGCGGACTTTCTCTTCGGCGCCGGCCTGCTCGACAGCGTGCAACAGATGTCGCTGGAAGAGCTCGTGATCGCCGACGAGGTGTTCGGCATGGTAACGCGGCTGCTGCGAGGCGTTGCCGTGAACCGCGAGACGCTGGCCGTAGACGTTATCAAGAAGGTGGGCTTCGCGGGAGACTACCTGCGCCAGCCGCACACGCGTGAGCATGTCCGCGAGCTCTGGCAGGCGCACCTCAGCGAGACGGGCACCTACGAGAGCTGGCAGAACGCCGGTCGCCCACGCTTGCGCGACAAGGCCAGGGCCGTCGCCGACGGCCTGCTCGCGGCGCCCGCGCCAGACTTTCCGGCGCAACTCGGACGCACCTTCGACGAGATCATCGCGGCGGCCGAATGCGGCCGCCTCTGAAGGGAGCCAAGCATGGCTTATGCAGACAACTGTTACGTGGGCAAGCGCGTGAAGCTCGAGCTACTGAGTCCCGAGGAAGTGGCCCAGATCCACGCCGCGACTCTCGACGTGATCGAGAACGTGGGCGTGAAGTTTCACTCGCAGAGAGCCCTCGACGTGCTCGAGGCCAACGGGGTCGCGGTCGACCGCGTCTCGACGATCGCCAAGATCCCCGCCGAGGTGGTGCAGAAGGCACTCGCCACCGTGCCCGAGAAGTTCATCCTCGGCGCCCGCAACCCCGAGTACGACCTGCCGCTCGACGGCGAGCACGTGTACATCAGCGCCGACGGCTGCGGCGTGTTCTGCCGCGACTTCGACGGCCACGTGCGGCCGTCGCGCAAGCAGGATCTGCAAGACTGCGCCAGGGTGGTGCAGGCGCTCGACAACGTCTCGGCCACCTCGGCGGTGGTGTCGGCCCAGGACTGCCCGCCCGAGACCCGCGTGCTGCACGAGTTCGACGCCTGCGTGCGCAGTAGCGAGAAGCACACCATCGTCGTCAGCATCAAGGAAGATTGGGAGGCGCGCAGCCTCATCAGGATGGCCGAGGCGCTGGCCGGGGGCTCCGAGGAGCTGCGCCGGCGGCCCATGTTCACGGCCATCATCTGCACCGTGAGCCCGCTCCATCAGGAGCGCTTCGGCATGGATCTGGCGCTCACCCTGGCCGCGGCCGGCATCCCGATCAGCTTCTACCCCATGCCCATCCTCGGCGCTACCGGCCCCGTCACCATCGCCGGCTCGGCCGTGGTGAACAACGCCGAGATGGTCAGTGGCACGGTCCTCGTGCAGCTCGCCCACCCGGGCGCCAAGGTGATCCACGGCGGAGGGCCTACGGCGATGTACATGAGCTCGGGCGCCTACGCGAGCAACTCACCGGAGGCGATGCTGCTGCGCAGCGTGCAGGGCCACATGGCCGACTTCTACCACATGCCGGCCTGGTACGGCGCCGGCGCGACCACCGCCAAGGAGCCCGGTATCCAGAGCGCCTACGAGAACACGCTGGCCATGTTCATGGCCTATGCCAACGGCGCCGACGTAACGTTCGGCACCGGGCTGCTCGACGGTTCGCGCATCCTCTGCCTCGAGAACATGGTGGTGGACGACGAGATCATCGGCATGGTCAAGCGCGTGCTGCGCGGCATTGAGGTGAGCGACGAGACCCTCGCCGTCGACCTCATCAAGAAGATGGGCTTCAGCGGCAACTACCTCTTCGACGCCCACACGCGCAAGCACGTGCGCGAGCTCTGGCAGCCCACGCTGGGTGAGACCGGCAGCTACGAGGGCTGGAAGAACGCCGGCGCGCTCAGCACTACCGACAAGGCACAGCAGAAGGTGCGCGAGATCCTGGCCGCCAAGCCACAACCGTTCCCCGCCGATCTCGGCAGGGAGTTCGACCACATCATCGCCGCAGCGGCCGTGTGACCCCATACCGGCCGCGTCGCGTTGACGGAGCCGGCCCTGCGCACATGCCATCCCCCGTGCGCAGGGCCGGCTCCGACCGCGTACGCTGCGCGAGTCGAGGCGCGCGCGGAGGGGCGCCGCGTCGCAGGGGGACGCTCGCTCCGCTCGCTGCGCTCGGCACGCAGGTCGCTGCTGCGCGGGAGTTGACGAATGCGGTGCGGCCAGAAAGCGGCGTGTCCACCGCAGGCTATCGTCAACCCACCGACTCCGCAGCGGCCGCCTCGCGAGCCCCCTGCGACGCGGCGCCCCTCCGCGCGCGCCTCGACCCAGCCGTAGGTGCGGCGACGCCACAACCGCACATACGGGGCATGGACCGTGCTGTTCCGCCAGCCACGGCGGCGCGGCGTCGTGCTGCTCAGGGCCGCGGCGATGAGCCGACGAAACCCGGCCGGCCAGCGCTGCCGAGGCCCTCGGCGGCCACGCCTCTCTGATGGGGAGGCGGCGGATGCGCGCGCTTCGCGCGCGGCGAACAGAGAGACACCGAGAGACACCCGGTCCAAGCTCACGCGCACCTCGCGCCAGCGGCGGAACGCCCGATACACCCGGTTCTTGTCACCCGCAGGAAGCCTTCCACAGGGCGCTGCGCAGCAGGCCGTCCACGCCCACGAGGGCGGCCGGTGCCGCTCTCAGACGCGCGCTGGAGCACCGCGTCGCGGCCGGCGCGGCGCAGGGGCGGCGCGCGCCGGAAGGCTCGCGAGGCGGCCGCTGCGGAGTCCGTGGTTGACGATCGCCTGCGGTGGCAAGCCGCCCTCTGGCGGCACCGCATTCGTCAACTGCGGCGCAGCAGCGGCCTGCGGCCGAGTGGAGCGAGCGCAGCGAGCGCCCTTCCGGAGCGCGCCGCCCCTGCGCCGCGCCGGCCTCTGCGATGGAGCGACCGCCTGCGAGCGCCCTTCCGGGGCGCGCCGCCCCTGCGCCGCGCCGGGCTCTGCGATAGCATGATGCACATGGGTAGCAGGATCCGCGAGCAGGGTTTCTCCAAAGATGCCGACAAGCTCGTGCGCCGTCTCTCTCTGGTCGCCCTGCTGCTCTCGCGTCGTGGCCAGCCGGTGAGCGTGGCCCAGATCAGAGGCAGCGTGGAGGGCTATCCGACCATGACCGAGGAGGCCTTCAAGCGCCGCTTCTACGAGGACCGCGCCGAGCTGGCCGGTCTGGGTATCGAGATCGCCGCCGAGGCCGGCGCCGACGGGGCCGAGCTCTACAGCCTGCCGGGCAGCGCCTACTACCTGCAACCTGTCGAGCTCACCCCCCCCGAGCTGGCAGCTCTGGCGGCTTGCCTGACGGTGCTCGAAGACCGCTTTGCCTACTCGCAGCCTCTGCGACTGGCGCTCCTCAGCCTGGCTCAGGGGCGCCCCGAGCTGCTCGCCGACGCCGACTCCGCGCCGCTCACCGTGGTGCCCGAGGCCGACCCCGGTGCGTCGGTGCTGCCCAAGCTGCAGGCGGCCATTGCCGAGCGCAAGACCGTCAAGTTCGCCTACTACGCCATCAGCCGCGACGAAGAGATGGAGCGCACCGTCGACCCCTACGGCCTGCAGCTGGTTGCCGGCGAGTGGTACCTCATCGGTCGCTGCCACCTGCGCGCCGCGACGCGCACGTTCAGGCTCTCTCGCGTCCGTTCCCGAGTCACTCATGCCACGCGTGCGCCGCACGACTTCGCGATCCCCGGCGACTTCGACCTCAGCGCCTATCGCGACCGGCCGGCCTGGCAGCTCGCCGAACCGCGCGCCACCGCACGCATCCGTGTAACGGCGGCCATGGCCTGGTGGGTCGCAGCTCACTGGTCGCACTGTGGCACCGTGGAGCCGCAAGAAGATGGCGGCATCATCTACGAGACGGAGTACGCCGATGCCCGGCCGCTGCTGAGCTGGCTGCTCGGCCTGGCCGATGCGGCGGAGCTGCTGGCGCCGGCCGTGCTGCGCGAGCAGCTCGCGGTCCAGCTGCAGCGCGTGCGCAACGGGCTGCGCCACGGAGCCCCCCCCGTGGCGCCACGCGCCCCCGCCGGCCGCGCGCCGGCCTCCAGCGCGCGCCGCCGGCGCCGGCCGTCCGACGACTGGCGCGTGGAGGTCGACCGTTTCACGAGGCTTACGGCCCTCGCCACGCACCTGCTGCAGAGTTGCGCCGCCGACGAGACGGTTCTCGAGGTCGCCCGCGTACGCGCCGCCCTGGGCGTGAGCGCCGACGAGCTGCGCGCCGACGTGCGCCTGCTCAATCTTGTCAACTTCGGTGGCGACGGCGCCCTTCTGTACGCCGAGTACGAGGGTCGCGGCAGGCTGCACGTGTGGTGCGACCTCGCCGGGCCCGCCTTGGCGCGCCCGGCACGCCTCTCGCCGCTGCAGGCCGACACTCTTCTGCTGGCGGTCGAGCTCGTCGGCGGCCAGCTTCCCACGGCCACCGGCGCCGCCCTTGCGAGCGCCGCCGACAAGGTGCGGCGCGCGCGCCGAGGCGCGCCGCCAACGCTGGTGAGCAGCGACCTGCTCGTGCCCGCCGATGGCGTGCTGAACGCCGTGAACACCGCTATCGTGGAGCATCGGCTCCTCGAGCTCGAGTACTGGACCGAGGGCAGCGAACGCGTCAGCCAGAGGCTGGTGGAGCCCTACCTGCTCATCCATAGCCGCGGCGAGTGGTACTTCGTGTGCTGGTGCCGCCGGGCCGGCGGCAGACGCGTGTTTCGCGTGGCCACGACCAAGCAGGCGCAGCTTCTGGAAGAGACCTTCGAGCCGCGCCCCGATCTGCAGCTCGACCTTTACCGCCGCGAAGGCATCCCCGCCACCGGCAGCTACGCCCCCAAGTCGGCGACGGTGTGGTACAGCGCGACCGTACGGCGCTGGATCGCGGAGCGCCAGCCCGTGCGTCCGCTGGCCGACGGGTCGTGCCTCGCGGAGCAGCCTTTCGTCGACGAGCACTGGCTCACCCGCTACTTGCTGCGTTTCGCCGGGGAGGCCCGCCCCCTGGCGCCTCCCGAGGCGCTCAGCGACCTGAGCGCCGCGCTGCAGCGCATCCTCGCGCTCTACCGGCCATGATGTTCGCCGGGATCGTCTACGACCTCTACAAGCTAGGCTGGGCGTTCTACGCCCTCGGTCCGCAGCTGGCCGTCTGCCTCGCCCTGGGCTATCTGACCGCGAGAGAGAAAGCCGGCAGCCTTCTGAACTGGCTGGCGGCGGCCTTCTTCGCCTCTCTGCTGCCACTGGCCGGTGTGCTCATCATGGTGGTGTTATGGCGACAGGCCAGACGCACGGGAGACGCCACGCCGGCCGCGCCGGCCGCCACGCCCGGCGCACACTCGGACCCGCCGGCGTGAGCAGCCTGCCCTGGGTGTTCTGCGGCACTACCCGCCTGCCGGTGCCTCGCGCCGACGCGTTCGAACCGCCCGCTCACCTGGACCCGTCCCAAGACATCGACCAGGCCGTCGCGTGCGCTCTAGCCGACCCCCTGGCGGCGCCGCGCCTGCGCGAGCTGGCGCGCGGCGCAACCACGGTGGCCATAGCCATCCCCGACGCGTCCCGGCCATGCCCCAACCCGGCCGTGCTGAGAGCGCTCCTCGACGAACTGCGCCAGGCCGGCGTGAGCGATGACGGTGTGCTGATCGTGGTCGGTTGCGGCCTCCATGCCACCACCTCGACAGGCGAGCGCGAGGGCCTCGTCGGCCGGCACGTCGCCACGCGCGTCGAGGTCGTGGACGCGCAGGGGATCGAGACGCGCAGCGTCCATCTGGGGGTCACCTCGCGCGGCGCGCCGGTGCACATCGCGCAGCGCCTGGCCGAGGCTGATCTGGCGCTCACCGTCGGCGTAGTGGAGCCACACCTCTACGCCGGGTTCTCGGGCGGCGTGAAAGGCGTGGCCATCGGCTGCGCCGGCCGCGAGACGATCGCCTGGACGCACCGTCCGGCCTTCGTCTCGGCGCCTGGCGTGGTGCTCGGCGAGCTGAACGGCAACCCGTTTCAGGAGACTCTGCACGAGATCGCCGCCCGCACACCGCTCGCCTGGGCCGTCAATCTGGTGATGAACGAGCGTGGCGAGGCGGCTGCGGCGGCGGCCGGGGACCCCGTGACTGTGCAGGCGTCTCTGGCGACGGCACACCGCCACGCCTGGCTGCGGCCGGTCGCCGGACCGTTCGACGTTATCGTGGCCGGCGTGCACGCCCCCAAGAGCGACAACTTCTACCAGGCAAGCCGCGCGGCGACCTACGCGGGCCTGGCCGCCCGCCCGGCTCTTGGCCGGGGCGGCTTGCTCGTGCTCTGCGCCGACCTCCCTCAGGGAGCCGGCACCGGACCCGGCGAGCGCAACTGCGCCGAGGTGCTGGCGGCCGCAACCTCGCCGGCCGCGCTCGTGGCGCGCGGGCTGCGCGAGCCGCTCGGCCCCGGCGGTCAGCGCTCGTTCGTGGTGGCGCGCGTGCTCGAACGCTTTCGCCTGGGAGTGGTGGGGGCCCACGATCCATCATTTCTAGAGCCGCTCGGCGTGGCCGCGTTCGACTCCGTCGACGCGGCCGTGGCGACGTGCGAGGCTCGGCTCGGCCGCCGCGCCCGCGTGCTCGCCGTCGCCGACGCGATGGCCACCGTGGTCCGCCAGGCCTGACCCCCCGAGCCGCCACTTTCGTCTGTGGTGCTCGATCTCGCCCACCAGCGGGAATCATGTGGGTGACGGTAGGAGACGGAAGATGAGTGGTTTTCGCATAGGTCGCATCTTCGGCATAGAGCTGGCCATCCATCCGAGCTGGTTCGTGGTGCTGGTGCTGTTCTCGTACTCCCTGGCAACCAGCGTGTTCCCCCGGGCCTACGCCTCATGGAGCCCACTGACCGCGTGGATCGTGGCCATCGTCGCGACCTTGCTGCTGTTTGCCTCGGTGGTGGCTCACGAGCTCGGTCATTCTCTCGTCGCGAGGTCGCAGGGCATACCGGTCAAGAACATCACGCTGTTCCTACTCGGCGGCGTGTCTACCATCGAGGCCGAGGCGTCGTCGCCGGGCCGTGAGGTGGTCATGGCCGGCGTTGGGCCGCTGGTGAGCCTGGCGATCGGGGTGGCCTCCTGGGGCCTCGCTCTGCTGATCACGGCGCCGCAGCAGGTGAGGGCGGTGCTCATCTACCTCGCCTTCGCGAACGTGACTCTCGCGGTCTTCAACCTGTTGCCCGGATTCCCGCTGGACGGTGGCCGGGTGCTGCGAGCCCTGTTCTGGTGGCGCTCGCGAGACTTCGCCCGGGCGACGCGCCGGGCCGCCGCCGTGGGACAGGTCTTCGGCTACCTGTTCATCGCCTTCGCGGCTGTGGAGGTGCTGGGTGGCGCGCTCCTCACCGGCATCTTCCTGGGGTTCGTAGGCTGGATACTGATACAGGCCTCCCGCGCCGGCGCGGCGCAAGCCGACCTCGACCGCGAGCTCGAGGGCGTTACCGCCTTGCGACTCATGACGCGCCCCCAGGAGTGGGTGCGGCCGTTCATCACGCTCAGCGCGGCCGCCGAGCGCGGCTTTCGCGACTACGATACCCGCTGCCTGCCGGTAGAGTCGGAGGAGAGCGACGAGACGTTTGGAGGGCTCCTCTGCCGGGACGACCTGGCGAGAGCCCCGCGCGAGCGCTGGGACAGCGATCGTGTGCGTGATGTGGTGTCGCGTGTCGGGACGGTGCTCACGGTGGCGCCCGAGACGCCGGCGGTGGAGGTGCTGCGCGTCATGCGCCTGCGCCGCAAGGACCGCATCGCCGTGATGGGCGAGGGCCGCCTGCTCGGTTTCATCGATCCGGCGGCGATCGACCGCTTCGTGCGCCTGCAGCGTGCCGCCGAGCACGCCGAGCGCGACGCGACCGGCCCTACGGCAGCCTGATCGTCACCACCGCGCAGTCGTCGGCCAGCACGCCGCCGGAGTAGTCTTCCACCGTCTCCAGCAGGGTGTCTGCGAGCGCTTGGGCGGGCAGGGTGAGGTTGGCGCGCACGGTCTGCCGCAGACGCGCGTCGGTGAACAGCACGCCGTTCTGGCGCGCATCGGTGATGCCATCCGTGTACAGCACCACACATGAGTCGTCCGGCAGGATGGCACGGTTTGTGGGGTACACGGCGCCCCGGAAGATGCCCACGGGAACGTTGCCTTCGCCGGCCATGGGAAACTCGCCATGGCCCGCCAGGATGATGGGTCGCGGATGGCCGGCGACGGCGAACTCGAACATGTGCCGGGCCACGTCGACGTAGGCCACAACGAGGGTCACGAAGGGCTGGTTGGGGGCCTGCGCAATCACCGCCGAGTTGAGCCGGGAGAGCGCCTCTCCCGGCGACCCCTCGGCGGCGTAGGCGCGCAGCATGTAGCGCACCACCGCCGACTGCGCCGCGGCACTCAAGCTCTTGCCGCACACATCGCCCACGGTAATCATGAGACGCCCGGGGCCCAGGGTTACCAGATCGTAGAAATCGCCGCCCACGCGAGCCGCGTCGGTGGCGGCGCGATAGCGCACGCCCACCTCGATGCCGGGGATCGCCGGCGCCTCCATGAGGAGGGCCGTCTGAAAGGTCTCGGCGATGGCGTGCTCGCGTTGATAAGCGGTCGCGTTGTGCAGGCTCGCGCTGAGTTGCGCGGCGAGCGTCGCCACGAGCAGACGATCCTCGTCGTCGAAGGCGCCGTCCAGCTTGTCGGCGACCACCAGTGTAGACGCCTGCTGGGCCGTCTCGCCTTCCAGCGGGGCGAACAGCATACCTTTGTTCTGTGTCACCATGGGTGTCACCAGCCCGCCGCCGGCGAGGGCCTCGTCGGCATCCCATCCGAACGCCGCCCGGCAGCGTTCCAGAAGGTCGGACTCCGCCACGGCGGTCATGCCCGCCGAAGGCGAGCCCGCCACTGCCAAAGACCTGGTAGCCAGGTAGTCGCCACCGCCGCTGAGAACGGCCGCCGTGCGCACGTGCAGCAGGTCGACCGCCGCCCTGGCCACCTCGTCAAGCACATCCTGAAGATCGGCCCTGTCCAAGCGCCGGTTGAGGTCGACGGCGAACGACTGCAGACGCTGCAGCCTGCGCGCCAGCCGATCGCGACGTTCGGTGGTGGCTCGCTGACGGTCGAAGAGTCTGGCCTTCTCCACCGCCAGCGCCGCGAACCGACAGATCGTGCGCGCGAGGTCGATCTCCTCGTCACTCAGCTGGCGAGACTCCTGATCGAACAGCTCCACGAGCGCGATCACGCGCTCGCGGATGCGCAGCGGCACGCTGAGCAGGGTCCGGTGGCCCATGCGCTCCATGAGCTGGCGCTCGGTGGCGTTCAAACGCGGGTCGTCCAGTGACGTGATGAGCACCGGACGCCGGCTGTTCACGGCCAGAGCGCTGGAGGCGAAGTAGTCGAGAGCGAGCTCGCGGCTGGTCCAGTCTTCCGAATGAAATACCTGATCGTCGTAGCTCACCAGGACGCGCAGCACGCCCGCGTCCTCGTCCACCTCGTAGACGTCGCAGGCATGCATCGCGAGAGCGTCGAGAAGGCGCGAGACCACCGCTTCAAGCACTTCGGTCATGTCGAGACTCTGCGCGAAGTCGAGACTCGAGTCGCGTACCAGCTCCAGGTCGCGACTCTTGGTGCTGAGCTCGAGCATGAGCCGCACGTTGTCGACGGCCACGCCGAGATAGCGCGCCAGGCCCTCCGCCAGGCTCACCTGCTCGCCACTGTAGTCACCACTCACTTGGGGCCGGTTGTAGACCACCACGCCGACCTCTCGCTCGAGCGCCCGCATCGGCACGATCAAGACACGCTCCAGCGGCAGCAGCTCGAACAACGGGCCGAGAAGCGAACCGCGTCCCTCCAGCTCCCTGACCACGCCGGTATCGCCGCGCAATACCTCCACAGCCAGTGGCAGCTCGTCGTACTCGGCGACGATCTCGCGAGCGTCGAGGCCCAGGCCAAACCCGGCGCGCCCCACCCACGACCCTTTCTCCAGGAGCAAGACGGCCCCGCCGGTGGCGTCGAGCTGCTCGCCGAGTCGCTCGAGGGCGTACTGGAGCAGCTGGTCCAGGTCGTCACGCGTGCCACCGCTCGTAAGGATGTCGGCGCCGGCCTCCGAGAGATGGGCGCGCAAGGCCGCGTGGTCGCTGATCGTCGAAAGGCGCCGGATGAGGTACGCCAGCAGCACGAGGCCCACGCCGGCCAGAGCGCCGTAGAACAGGTTGATGGCGTTACTGGTATCCAGCGTGTTGTGGGAGGCCATGGCGAGCACGGCGAAGAGGCCGCACACGACCCCGCTGGCGGCGACCACGCGAGCGCGCAGCGACACGGCGAGCAGGGTGAGCGGCACCAGGTAGAAGCCGGCCATGGTAATCGGGTGCCACACGATGTCGAGGATGAAGATTGCGACGATGACACCGCCGGCGATGACGCTCACCGCGACAGGATGCCGGCGCAGCCACGTCGCGTGCTGCACTAGCCGCGGATGGCGACGCTCGGTGACCCCGTAGGCGCTTCCTTGCTCCGCGACCACGTGACCCCCTGCCCGTCGGTGCAGACCGCATCAGCGGAGAGATGCCATCTTACCCCACGCCGCGAGAGCTGCCCAGCCGGCGATCCACCGCGAGCCCGCGGCGAGCCACCCGCTCGGCCTCCGAGACGCGCGGCGGCGAGCGGCCGCTCAGGGGCCGGTTCTCACCCGGCGAAGCACCTTCTCCGAGCGCAGCTCGCGCAGCGCGTCACGGGCCACCCAACGCGCGCTGCGCGCCGCCGGGTCGCGGCGGCCGGCGGCGGCGAGGGCGTCGGCCGAGGCCAGGATGGCCTCGGCCGACTCTATCGCCGCCGCGTGCAGCGCCGCGTTGCGCTTACCGATGTTGCGCAGCGCCCAGTTCACGGCCTTCTTCACGAAGTTGCGACCGTCGCCGGCCTCGCGCCGCACCAGTGCGAGAATCGCCACGAAGCGCTCGTCGGGAGCCTTCTTATCTTGCACCGCCAGGGCGGCGGCGGTGGCGAAGGCGGCGCGCTTGACCCATTCGTCTTCGGCGGTGCTCCACTCGTTGACCTTGTCGTAGGCGCAGACCGTCTTGTCGAAGAGGTTGGATGTGACCTGGTCGCACACATCCCATGAGTCGAACTGCGTCACCCATGCATCCATCTGTGCCGGGCTCACGAGAGCCGGATCGTCGACCATGCTGGCCAGTAAGCGCGCCTCGTGATTGCCGGTCTTCCACAGAGCCAGGGCGAGCTCGTGGTCGCGACCCAGGCCCTTTGCCACGCGGCGCAGCTCGTACACCGACACTCCGAACGCGTTCCGCACGTTGATGCCGTAGCGTGCCATGCCATCACGGTCGCGCTCACTGCCCCTGCCGGCGAGCTCGGCCATCACTTCTTGGAGACGTTGTGCAGCACTCATCGGCCGGCATACTACTCCCGTCCGAGGGGCGCCGCCAGTGTGCCGGGTGCCTCAGAGCCTATCCCGGTAGGGATGTGTGACCGGGGTGTTCGTGGGCCGAGTGGGGCGGTTCCGAGACGGCTCCCTCGTAGCCGAGCTATGTGGGAGCCGGGGAGGGGCCGCGAGCGCGGATGTGCCCACGGGCACATCCGGGCGTGCAGGCCTACCGGGATAGGCTCTCACCCGCGTAGCTCGGCGTCGGCCGCCGCGAGGATCTTTGTGAGCTCGGCGGCCTTGTCGGCCGCCAGCGGCTCCGGATGGTACTCGCGCCAGATCCACTCGGCCTTCTCGCGGGCCGCGTCGACCGGGTCGCGATAGGCCCCGCCCGGACCCGCCTGGTGGGTGATGGCCGGTCTGACCGCCTCGCGCATATGCGCGCGCGTGTGCTTGTGAGCCAGGAAGTGGCCGCCGGGGCCCACGTCGGCGATGGCCTGCAGGGCAAACGCCTCTTCGTCGAAGCAGATATTCATGACCGCGTAGCGGGCACGGTGGTAGATGTCGTCGCCGAGGATGATGTGCTCGGGGTAGAACAGCGTGTAGACGTTGACCAGCCCGATGCTGGGCAGCAAGTCGGAGCCCTCCTGGGCCGCCTGTACGAAATCGACGGCCTCCTCTACACCCGCCTGCCAGGTGCCGGGCCGCGGCGAGTCGGTGCCGCCGGCCGCCGACTCGGACGGTACGCCCCAGTGATGGGCAAGCTCGGTGCTCAGACCGCGACAGCGACTGTCTTGCGGGAAGCTCACCAGGCCACCGCTGCGCGGGTCGGCCCAGCTCTGCATGATCGAGTGCAGCACGGGCGCTCCCGGGTAGGCGAGCTGCAGGAGCACCGTGGCGCTCACGAGCTCGGCCGCGCCGAGCGCGTAGGCGCCGGCCCTCGTGGCCGGCGCCGTGGTGCCCAGCGTGGGCATGGTGACGAAGCACACCGGAATACCCGCCGCGGCGAACACCAAGGCCGCTTCGATGCCGTCCTTGTCGTGCACCAGCGGCGAGATGGTGCCGATGAGATCGCTCATGACCGGCCGGCGGCGGAGCCCCTCGGGCCCGCCGGCGATCACCGTCGCCATCTCCACGGCGTAGCGCGCCGCGCGCTCGCCGTTGACCATTCCTTGCAGGTGCTTCACGGTGTTGTTCCAGCCGGCGTCGAGCTCGTGCAGCTGCGCGGTTTCGCCGCAGTCGCCGGCACTCACCGTGGGCCACCAGAAGGCGATGCTTGAAAGGTAGTCTTGCAGGCGCGTGATATCGGCCAGGTCGGCCTTGGTACTTGGCCGCCGTTCGCGGGTGACGAAGTCGACGGTCTCGACGCCGCAGCCGTCGGTTGTGCAGTACGTGTTGCCGTCGCCTACGGCGATATCGCAGAGTGGATCGCGAGCGCCGAGAGCGAAGCGGCGCGGCGCCTCGGCCATGACCTTCATGACGAGATCGGGTGGGAACTTGGCCACCTGCGTGGCGCGGTCGACCGCGATCCCGTGCTCGGCGAGCACGTCGAGTGCCTTGGCCGACCGGAACCGCACGCCCACGTTCTGCATGATGTCAAGTGTGGCCTGCTTGAGGAGGTCGAGCTCCTCAACGGTATGCCGTCCGGGGGTGAAGGCGCTTCTCAGCGGCTGCACGGGCGGACGTTCGATTGATGGCACTGGCGCCTCCAGCTCGCGAACACTGCCCCCATTCATACCATCGCCCCCGCGAAGCCACCAGATGGACAATCCTCGCAGGCGCCGGCCGAGGCTCCTTCGGCGAACTTCGCAGAGGCGCTCACCACCCGCCTTCCGCCACCACGCTGCGCGGTGGCTGCGCCCCTTGCACCGCTAGGGTACAATCGCCCCATGGCAGTCACCCTTCGGCCATTCGTGCGCGACGACTTCGCCCGCCTCATCGAGTGGGTCACCCTCGGTGGTCCTGAGTTCCTCGTGCAGTGGGCCGGCAGTGAGTTCGATTTCCCGCTGGATGAGGCGCAGCTCGAGAAGCATCTGGCCTCGGCTCAGGGCGCCAACGCCAAGCGGCAGATCTACGTGGCGGTCGACGCCGACAGCGACGAGGTGGTGGGTCACGTCGAGCTCAGCCGCATCGACCGCCGCAACCGCTCGGCGTCAGTAGCACGTCTCCTGGTCGGCGAGTCGGCCAGCCGCGGTAAGGGCATGGGCGCACAGATCGTCACCGCCCTGCTCGAGATCGCCTTCGGCCAGCTCGAGCTGCATCGCCTCGACTTGTATGTGCTCGACTTCAACCTGGCCGCGATCCGCCTCTACGAGCGCCTCGGATTCAGAACCGAGGGCCATTTCGTGGAGGCGCGGCGCGTCGGCACGAAGTTCTGGAACGTCTACTACATGGCGATGCTCGAAGACACCTGGCGCGCGCAAAGCCAGTAGGCCGGCGGCCGCGCTCCGGCCGCAGACGGCGAGAACGTCCACCCTCGTCACCCTCGTCACCCTCGTGCCCCTCGCTCCGAGATGGTAGCGTCGTTGGGCCGCCGGGCCCGCCGCAGGCGGGCCGGCCCGGCGGCCCAACGACCATGCGCACTTCACGAGAAGACACTTGTTCTCGCCCCTCGACCGGATCCGGCGGCAGCGACGCTGCGGAGGCTTGGGCCGACCACCGCACCACGCCCCATCTCCTAGTGTTCGACGCCTCCGGACGACGCGAGCTCCAGCGGCGCTTGCGGGACGCACATCCCGAGATGCGCTGGGCCCGCGAGCGATCGTGGACAAGCGCGCCGCGGCCGCGCCGCGGCCGGGTCGGGTTGTGGCTCTGGCCCTCGGATGGTACGGCCTTGAGGGCCCGAGCCACCGAGGTGCTCCTGCGGTTCGTCTATCCTCTGGCCGTCGGGGGGCAGCCCTATGGTGTCGCTTTCCCCTTCGCCGCCGACGTCCTCGCCCGGCAATCGCTCAAGAGCTTCGACAGAACCCCGCTCGATCTCGAAGATATCGGCACGCTGCTCGGCCGCCCGCGGACCGGCGGCCGGCCCAGGCGACCCGCCGCGCCGCGGCCGCCCGCCCACCTCGACGGGCTCGACCCGTGGCAGCGCCTCGCCGTCGAGCACGCTCGCGGCCCCGCTCGCGTGCTCGCACCAGCGGGTGCCGGCAAGACTAAAACGCTTGTCAGCCGGGTCGCCACGCTCATCGCCCGCGGCGTCGACCCAAGCGCCATCGTGCTGCTAGCCTTCAACCGCATGGCTGCCGAGCAGTTCGAAGAGCGCCTCGCCGCTCTGCACATCGCGACTACCCGGCAGATACGCGGTGCCCACCCTCACGCCGTGCACTGCGCCACGTTCAACGCCTTCGGTAGGCGCTACCAGAAGGAGGTCGCCGGGTCGCACGTCACGCTAGACGATCGCGGCGCCGCGCAGCGCAGCCTCATGCGGCGTGCTCTCGAGGAGTCCGGGCACGGCCTCGACGAGCTCAGGCCAGCCCGCGGTAGCGACCCCGTGGGCACGTTCCTCAGCGCGCTCGCCCGCGTGCGCACGCAGCTGGAGGACCCCGCGGCCGTGAGCGTGCAGGTGGCGTCAGCCGGCGACTCGCCGCGCATCGTCGTCCCGTTTGCCGCCGTACACGATCGCTTCACCGAGCTCCAGATGCGGAGCGCTCGCGCGTCGTTCGACGACCAGGTCTACCTGGCGCTTCTCGACATGCTGGCCAGCCCGAGACATCGCGCCTTTATCCAGGGTCGTTACCCCTACGTTCTGGTAGACGAGTTCCAGGATCTGAGCGCCGCGCAGCTCGCGCTGGTCGACGTGCTCTCACGACCTTGGCGAGACCTCTTCGTCGTGGGTGACGACGACCAGCTCATCTACGGTTGGCGGCACGCCGACGCGAGCGGCATCTTGGACTTCCACGAGCGTCTTCCTCCTCGGCCATGGTCGGCTACCTATCTGCTGCGCACCAACTACCGTTGTTCGCGCGCGGTGGTGGCCGCTGGCAACCGCCTCATCGCCAACAACCGCCGCCGCGAGGCCAAGAGCATGAGCCCCAGAGACTCTGCGACGGAGGGCTCCGTAGACGTCTTCTGCGCCGACGGCTGGCCGCAGCGTGCCGCCGCCGTCTGCGATTTCCTCAGCGCCGAGCGAGCGCGCATGGGCTGCGCCTGGCGCGCCCTTGCCGTCCTTTGCCGCTACCGCTCGCAGCAACTCCCCTTGGCCTTGGCCCTCGACGCCCGCGGCATCCCGCGCTCCGCGCTTCTCAGCTACAGGCTGTTCTCACATCCGGCCGCCCGGCTGCTGCACACGTACATCAGAACAGCGCTGGAGCCGCGGGCCCTGAAGGGCGCCGATCTGCGGCTGCTGGCCAACCGCCCCGAGCGCTATGCGCGTAGCGCCGACGTTGAGGCCGCGGCGCTGACGGCGTGCCCCTGGGCCAAACTGCTCGAGATGACCTCGCCGGGCACGACCTCGCCGGGCACGACCTCGCCGGGCGCCACCGATGCCCCGCATCCCCTGCGGTCTCTCGTGGCCCAGGTCACAGCCTTACACGACGAGCTGACCGGCGCCGAGGGCCGCGAGAAGCTCTCTGCGCAAGAACTCGTGTGGGCGGTCGTCGACGGGTTCGCGCTGGAAGACTACTGGGAGGCTCTGGAAGCCTCCCAGACCCTTCGCGCAGACGGGCGCGGCGGCGAAGCTGGGCGTCACGACGCCGGCCGGCTCCAGGTGCTCGATGCCCTTCTTCTCGTGGCCGAGAGCCACCCCGACTCGGCGACCTTTCTCGCCGAATGGGAGCGCCTCGGCGCCGCCGAGGCGCGCGCCACAGAAGCGACCGGCCCGGCCGCGTCGCACGAGCCCCCGGCCGCAGACTGCGTTGCCATCGGCACCATCCACGCCGCCAAGGGGCGCGAATACAGCTCGGTGGTGATCCCCGAGTTCTCCTGCGACCTGTCGTGTCTACCACCCGACCAGGTGGAGGAGGAGAGGCGCGTGCTCTACGTCGGCGTCACCCGCGCCCAAGAGTCGACACTCATCACCTGCGCCGACCGGCCACAGGATCTGCACCCATTCCTCCGGGAGCTCCTGCCCCGGCAGGTGCCTCGCCGCGCCTGCTGAGGCCCATCGATGGCAGGCTGACCGGCGGGGCGGGCTGACCGGCGCGCGGGCTGACCGGGCGGGCGGGCTGACCGGCGGGGCGGGCTGACCGGCGCGGAACGCGCCTCCCACCCGCCCCCGCCGCCTCAACTCATGGAGTGCCGGGGTTTGCCGCCTGGTCGATCGGGACGCACGAAGGTCCCAGGGTTGAAGGAAGTCCGGGAGCCTCCCAGGCTCACCGAGCCATATCTCGGCGAGACCTCTCGGCCGCCGCAGGCCGAGCACACAGCCGCCGCCTCTCGACGGCCAAACGGCGCGATGACCTCGAACACTTCACCGCATCCTTCACATCGGTACACATAGATCGGCATGCCTCAAGGGTACCACGCAGGCCGCCGCCGGCGAGAGTCCGCGGTCCACGACGGCGCTGCCGCGCCTGAGGCCGCGGCAGCGCCGTCGTGGCAGCGGGCCAGCCGTTGCCCCGCGGGCTTCAGACCATCTCGTGGTACTTGTACGAGAGCTTCACCTTGGCCCTGTATGCGACAATCTGCTTGTTGTCGATCTTCATGTCCAGCTCGACGACCTCAGCCACGCGCAAGTCCTCGCGATGGATCCCCGCCTGCTCCACAGCCGTCTTGGCCGCCTCCTCCCACGAGGTGGAGCTCGAACCGATGACTTCCATGACCTTGTACACGCTGTTGGACATCAGGGTCTCCTTCACTGGCTGGCCTGCGGTGGTAGTGCACGATTCTCACCGCAGACGCCCGATTCCGAAACGCCCGGTGACTGCGGAACACGAACATCTGTCCGCCCCTGCCCCTACACTGGCCCTCGAACACCGCCGCCGGATGCCGGCCGTCGCAAGACGCCGGCACAGCTCGCGACCGGTCGCTGCAAACCCGCGTCGTCATGACCGGCGGCGGTGTTCATGTTCATCTCTGCACCGTCACTCATTCAACGACCTCAGAAGGAGTCGCCATGCCGAGCCTCATGCGCACTGTCGCCGTCGACGAGCAGCTGACCTGGGTAGTTCGCGTGCCCACGCTGCGAGTCGGCGCCGCACGACCCCCCTCGCCAGAACAGTTGGCTCGCTTCGCTGCCCCGTTCGAATCCTGGCGAGACGACGACGCCGCCGAGCGCCGGCAGGTGCTGGTCGACACCGTGGCTCTCACGGTACTTGAGACCCTCTGCGAGCCGCCTGAGCTGCCGTTTATCGGCGAGCCATTTGGCGGCCAAGACGGCACAGACTAATCGGGGAAGGGCCGGCCCGGTTACCGGCCCACGCACAGTACCGCCGCTCGCAGTGATTACTGCAGATAACCCGAGAAGACACCCCCGGACGGCCTTGTCAGCCCTCCGGGGGCGTCTTCGCAGGTCTGGTCTCTGGTTGCCAGTCAGAAGCCGTGCGCGCCGGCGTGGCTGGCCAGCAGGAGCAGCGTTACCAACCATAGACCCACGCTGCTGAGGGCCAACGCACGACCGACGGTCGTGTGCTCGACGACCGCCTCGCGAGTTCTGTCTTCCGCAGGGTTAGGTTCATTCATTGCTGCGCTCCTTCTCGCACACTGTGTACCCGCTGCCAGGCGAGATCTCACCGTTTCAGTAGTGGAAAGCGTCGCCTCCGTCGATCACGTTCGCCCAGCGTCACCGCAGCGGCCCGCACATCCACCTCGCCGCAAGGCTAGAGATGGTTGTAAAACACAACGAGATTGAGCTTCGCGCAGCGTGCATCAGCCGCGGCGCAACGAGGCACGGTAGCCACGCGCAAGGAGGGTGCATGCAGACCGCACGGGAGGCATGCAGGAGCGCCGCAAGACCTGCGCGCTCCCTGGAAGAGGACTGCGCCGCGATTGAGCGCGCGCTGCTTGTCCTCGCACGCTTCACGGGAGGGCGCCGCCAGCACCAACGGACGATCGAGCGGGCCGGCCTCCATCACGTCGAGACCTGGCGCGAACGCCGTGCCCGGCGGGTGAAGGCCGTAGCGCGGCGAGCGGCTGATCTGAACTACCGGCTGATCACCGATCCCGCGGCCTTTGCCACGCCGGTCTGCCTGCCTGCCGCCGAGCTCGTCGACGCCGGGCTCTATCCGGTGCTGGCGATCGTTGAGGATCTCATTCGTCCCCGCCCAATCGACATCGCGCGCGCCCTCACCCTCGAACGCAGCACCATCGGGCGGCATCTCGACCGGCTCGAGGCGCGCGGACTCGTGTTCAGGCACAGAGGCTGGGCCATCCCCCGCAGCCCGCGCATCTGTCTCACGGTAGAGGGCTTCAACGCCATGACGGCTCTGCGCCGCGCGCGCATCGCCCGCCTGGCCGCCGTGGTCGCACCCTGGCCCGCTCTAGAGCGTCGCCTCACAGTTCTCTGCACCGAGCGCCTCGCGGCGGCGCTGCACGATGATTGTGAGGCCCAGCCGCTGCCCGGCGAGCTCACGGGCACCGGCACAGAAGCACCCGAGCGACTGCCTGCTCTGCTGTTGCGAGGACCCCGCATGCCGCCCAGCCGTCTTGACCGCTGAGCCGCCCGCCCACGGGCCCGCCCACGGGCCTGCCCACGGGCCTGCCCACGGGCCCGCCGGCGGCGACGGGCGGCCTGCCGCGCGGCCGTGTCTCAGTAGGTCTCAGGCACGAACGTCTGCGAATCTATGGGCGGACGCACGTACCCCTTGTCCGGCGGACGAGCCGGCAGCTCGAGGTTCTTGGGGGTAACGTCGTCGTACGGAATCAGGCCCAACAGATGGTGGACGCAGTTGAGACGCGCGCGCCGCTTGTCGTCGGCGTTCACGACCCACCAGGGCGAATCCTTGGTGTCGGTGTAGCTGAACATCTCGTCTTTGGCCTGCGAGTACTCCACCCAGCGCATGCGACTCTCGAGATCCATAGGGCTGAGCTTCCACTGCTTGAGCGGGTCCTTCACGCGAGCCTGGAAGCGCCTCTCCTGCTCGTCGTCGCTCACACTGAACCAGTACTTGACGAGGATGATGCCGCTGCGCCGCAGCATGCGCTCGAACTCGGGACAGGCGCGAAAGAAATCCCAGACCTCGTCTTCGCTGCAGAATCCCATGACCCGTTCGACGCCGGGGCGGTTGTACCACGAGCGGTCGAACAGCACCATCTCGCCGGCGGCGGGCAGATGGGCGACATAGCGTTGAAAGTACCACTCGGTCTTCTCGCGCTCGGTGGGCGTATGTAGCGCGGCAATGCGCACCACGCGCGGGTTGAGGTACTCCGTAATGCGCTTGATGGTGCCGCCCTTGCCGGCCGCGTCGCGACCCTCGAATATGACGGCGACCCGCAAGCCGGCGTGCTTGATCCACTCTTGAAGCTTGACGAGCTCGATCTGCAGCTTGTGAATCTCGGCCTCATACGTGTCGCGATCCAGCCTCTTGGACGGCTGGTCGGCGCCGCTCTTCACGTCTTGCTTCTTGCTGTTCTTAGGCTTGTCGGCAGGCATCGGGCTCCTCTGGGCGCAGAGCTTCGTTATCGTCCCCATCATAATCCAGGCCTGACGGCTGCGGGAGAGGCTCTGCGGGAGAGGCTCTGCGGCAGGGCGCTGTAGTATGCTGAGGCAAGCGAGCAGCGCGGAGCGGAGATTCCTGTGGAGCTGTCGACTACACTACCATCACTGGAGGCCGAGCTGGCCGCGCTCGCGGAGAGTGCCGAGGCCGGCCGCACCTCCCACATCGCCATCAGGCATTGGGGGTGGGACGGGCGTGGGGGGGCGACCCTCGAAGCCACGGGACGCGAGTTCGACGGCATCACCCGCGAGCGCGTGCGACAGCTCTGCGAACGAGTGGCCTCGAGGCTGCGCGCCGGCGACGCCACGCCGCCCTGCACTACGGGAGCACCCAGGCTGGAGCGTGCCCTCCTGCTGGCCGCTCATCTCGCGCCCACGACGGCACAGGTTCTCGCACGTTGCTTGGCGGACGAGCACGTGGCGGCCCGACCATTTGATCCCGAGGGTCTGCTGCAGGCGGCGAGAGTGCTGGGCCTGGAGGCACCGTTCAGCCTCGAGGTGGTAAAGGACGTGCGCGTGGTGCTTCCTAACCCGCCCGACCCTACGGCCGATACGGGCGCCGTCATTGCCGCGATCCTGGATGTGGCGCGCGCCGTTGTGAGGCGCGCCGGAGCGGCTCGCACCAGTGACGTCACAGGCCGTGTGGCAGCCACCCTCGCCGTATGGGTGGACGATTCCCTCGTGACCGCCATCGCCTCGGAACAGGACGACTTCGTGTGGCTCGAACGGCGTAGCGGCTGGTTCTTGCTACGCTCGGTCGCCAGGAACGCCGTCGTTTCACGGGTTGTCAAGGTCCTCAGCGTGGCCGCTTCCATCGACATCGGCAACCTTCATGCCGGCATTCGCCGCGACGAGCGCATGAAGGAGTTCGTCATGCCCGAGTACATACTGGCGGAGCTTTGCGAACGCATCCCCGGTGTGACCGTGGAAGGCAGACGGGTGCAGGCGCTGCGGCCCGTGGAACCCCACGACGTCTTGGAGAAGACTGAGCTGACCTTCCTCTCCATCCTCAGAGCGCACGGCGGCCCCATGGAACGCCGCGAGCTCGAAGTCCTGTGCCGTGCCGAAGGCATGAAGCTGTCGAGCTTCAACAACCGTATCGCCTACTCCCCCATACTGACGGAGCTCGGCCACGGTGTGTACGGGCTGCGAGGGCCTCAGGCGGAAAGCCTACGCGAGGTCCGGAGCAGTGACACGCTGCACCCCGGCGACCTCGAGCACTTTCGGCAGCTACGCCGGCGATAGGCCGGCCGCGCCTGCGGCGGGCCGGCGCGCACCCCTTATCCCATGCCCAGAAAGTCCGGCACAAGCTCCGGCGCCACGATGGCCAGGAGATCGGCCGGTGTGGCCGCGATGCGCTCCGCGCCGGCCTCCGTGAGCATCTCCGGTTCATGCCAACCCCAAGCGACCCCAAGCGGCGTGGCGCCGGCGAGGCGCGCTTCGCGCATGTCGCCGGTGGTGTCGCTCACAAACCAGTATCTGGGCTGGCTGGGAAAGCGCGCCATGAGTGCCTCGATCTTGGCGACCTTCCCCTCCCCGGCCTCGGCCCCGGCGACCTCGGCCACTCCGGCGATGTCGTGCCGCCGCAGAAAGGACTCGACCACGTCGCCGGCGTTCGAGGTAACGATGACCACGTGGCGCGCCTCCCCGATCTCGGCCAGCACCTGCGGCATGAGGGGGAACGGCCGCATCGCCGGCAGTGCCACGTGAAGCGTCCGCGTGGTGCGCCGCAGAGCCTCGTGGATCTGCTCCACCGCGGCGCCCGTGGCACGCAGCTGGTCGAATACGTTCTCCCGGAACAGCGCGAGAACATCTTCCGAAGTCTCGACCTGCGGCACGCCGACTTGCCGGCAGGCGGCGATGAGTGCCGCGCTGAAGATCTCCCAGGAATCGACCACGACACCGTCGTAGTCGAGCATGAGGAGTGGTTTCGTCACCCGCCGAAGGCCAGGGTGTACGTAGGATTCCACCACGAGGGTCCGTGGCCCATCTTGATGGCCGCGGCCGTGGCGCGGATCTGGGCGGCACCGTCGGTGATGCTCGACGACCGGCAAGGATTCCAGGGGCTCTTCCAGGTGGACAGAGCGTACTGGAAGAGGCCGTAGTAGCCGCCGGGACCGACGGCGGAGGCGCTGCCGCCCGATTCGATCATCATGAGACGGTACATGCCGTGAGGGTCGACACCGTTGGCGGCGGCCGACTGCCGGATCAACATCCACCAGGGGCCGTGCCCGTCGATGTTGCCTCCCGAGGTGGGTGTCGCGCCGGGGTGAGGCGACGGCGCGGCCTCGGTCATCTTGGTGACCAAGCCACGGATCGCGGAGCGCACTCCCCGGAGAAGACCGCGGCGGGCGGCGAGCTCGGCGCGGATGCCCTTGACCTCGTCTCGGCGGGCGGCGACGAGCTTCTCGACGGTCTTGCGATCGGCCACCAGGGAAACCGCCTGATCGGCGAGCTCCTGCTTCGTGTCTACGACAGTGTGCAGCACCTCTCTATCGCCGCGCGCGAGGCTGCGCAGCATGGTCTCCTGATCGATGAGCTGGTCGAAGTCGGCGGCCGTGAAGAGGGCATCGAGAGACGAGACATCAGCGCGCTTGTACAGGCTGACCGCACGCACCGCGAGCGTGGTGCGTGCCACCCCCAGCTCGTTCTCCGCGACGAACTGAAGGCGCTTGTTGTCGGCGATCTGCTGCCGTACCGCACGAAGCGCCTCGGTGGCCCTCGCATACCGTGTCACGACCGAGTCGATGCGACCGTCGAGGCCGGAGACCTCCGCGGCCAGGTGGCGGGCCTTCACCCGATCGACCTGGATCGTGCCCGCGCCGGCGCGCGCCGGCACGGCCCCCACCACGGCGCCCGCCAGCACGAGCAGGCCGACCAGCGCTACGGTCTTGACCGGGCGTCTCGGGTGGCTGCTGTCCAGCTCGCCTCCTTGATGGATGCGGCGTGCCAGACTGGCACCCCGCGCGCCCCCCAGAGGCGGCGCGCCGACCGCGCCGCGAGGGACAACAGAGAAAGGTACCAGAGGAATCTCAACGGCTCAAGTGCAGGATTTCGGGGGGTGAACGTCGACGGGGTCCGGCCCCTCCGGCGAAATGGGTCGCGAAACCGGTCTTGACCGGGTAATTCAACTGATGTAGAAGTCAACGATCGTTGACTTAGCGCAACGCGCGTTGCCTTAGCGACCGAGGAGATGCCATGTGGGCGATCGTGCTCAAGGACGGCTTGCCCGTGGCCCTCATTGGGCGCACACTGCGGGTATCGGGCGGTGATGTGGCGCGCGTGCAGGCTGCGCTCGACGCGCGCCACATCGCCGCCCACTTGCGCGGCGTGCCCGCGACCCTTGAAGAGACCTTCGTAACGCTGGCCGGCGCGCCGCAACGCGCCCAGCAGACCAGTAGCGACACGGCCCCTGCGCCGCCGATCGAGAGGAAGACACCATGACCGACACGACCCTCCGCACGAGCCCCGCCCCGGCGGCGACTCCACACGAAGGGAGCGCACCGTCCGCGGCAACGCTCGACCAGGGTCATCCTCGCAAGTGGTGGATCCTCGCGGCCGTGTCTCTGGGCATGTTCATGACGCTGCTCGACGTCACGATCGTCAACATCGCGATCCCCGCGATCCTCAACGACCTCAACACCACTGTGATAGAGGTCACCTGGGTCATCAACGCCTACAGCCTGGCGCTCGCCGTGCTGTTCCTCTCCATGGGGGGACTGGCCGACAGGTACGGGCGCAAGCGCCTGTTCCTCTTCGGCCTCGTGGTGTTCACCACGTTCTCGCTGCTCTGCGGCCTGGCGCCGAACATCCAGTGGCTGATCGTCTTCCGCGTCGCCCAGGGAATCGGCGGCGCCGCCATGGCCCCCATCTCCCTGGCCATCGTGATGAGCGTCTTCCCTCGGCGCCAGCAGGGTATGGCCGTGGGCCTGTGGGGCGCCCTGGGCACGGTCGCGGCGGCGGTCGGCCCTTCCCTGGGTGGCCTGCTCATCGAGTACGTGAGCTGGCACTGGGTGTTCTTCATCAACGTGCCGGTGGGCCTCATAGCGCTGGCCCTTGCCTGGTGGGTTGTACCGAGCCTCAGGGAGAAGAGCGGTGCGGCGCGCTTCGACGTGCTCGGCGTGGCCATCTCGGCGACGGGACTCTTCTGCCTCGTCCTGGCCCTCATCCAGACGAGCGCGTGGGGCTGGACCTCGGGGCGCACCCTGGCGTTGTTCACCGCGGCGGTCGTCTCGTTCCCGCTGTTCGTGTGGTGGGAGGTGCGCTCGCCCTCCCCCATGTTCGACTTTCGTCTGCTGCGCATCCGCTCGTTCACGGCCGCCAACTCCGCCATGATGCTCATCGGCGCCACCATGGGCGGCGCCATGTTTCTGCTCGTCATCTTCCTCGTCTCGGTGCTGGGCTACAGCGAGCTCCGGGCGGCGGTGGCCATCACGCCCATGCCGCTGGTCGCACTCGTGGTGGCGCCCATGGTGGGCCGCCTCACCGACCGTGTCGGCCCGCGCTTCCCGGCCGCCGTCGGCGCCGCCTTCTTCGGTGTCGGCATGGTGCTCCTGGCCGGCCTCAACGGCAGCAGCACCCTGATCGATACAACGTGGCGCGTGCTCTTCGCGGGCGCCGGCATGGGGTTCATCTTCCCATCGCTGTCATCGGCAGCCATGGGCTCCCTGCCGCGGGCCGTGGTCGGGGTCGGGTCGGGAGCGCTCAACACCTTGCGCCAGGTCGGGTTCTCTCTGGGAGTGGCCGTGCTGGTGGCCATCTTCACGAGCCAGATGACGACCAACGTGCAGGCCGCTTCACGGACGGCACAACGCTACGTCAGCTCGCAGACGGTTCTGCCGGCGGCGGCTCGTGGCCAGATCAACGCTCAGATCAGGCGGGGCGTCGCCGCGGCGCTCAAGGACGGCGCCACGCTCACCTCGCAGAACGTCGTCATCGGCGGCCCGGCGGCAGCTCCCGGCTCGCCTCAGGCGCAGGAGCAGGCCAAGCTGCACGAGAGCATCGCAACCATCTTCAAAGACGACCTCGCGAAATCGTTTCGTACGTCTTACTACCTCGCCGCGCTGGCCGCCTTCCTGGCCATCATCCCGGCCCTCCTCACCGGGCGCCGGATCGGTGAGCACGCCGGCCACCACGAGCTGACCCGCGCCGAGCGCGCCGAGCAGGTGGCCGAGCAGCAGACATGAGTCCGGCGGCCGGCAGATCGGCGGCCGAAGAGGCCGGTCGGACCGCGAGCTCGGTGCGAGAGCACCCGCCCTCGCGCGTCCGGCGCAGCGGCCGCCGGCCCGGCGACAGCGGCACGCGAGAGGCCATCCTGAGCGCCGCGCGCGCCGCGTTTGCCGAGCAGGGGTACGACAAGGCGACCATACGTGGTATCGCCGCCCGCGCCGCGGTGGACCCTGCTCTCGTGCTGCACTACTTCGGTTCCAAGGAACGCCTGTTCGGCGCCGCCCTGCAGATTCCATTCACGCCCGGCGAGGTGCTGAGAGCGGCCCTCGGCGCCGACCCGGACCGCCTGGGCGAGGTCATCGTACGTGCTTTTCTCAACGCCTGGGAGCCCGCCGAGACGCGCCCGGCGCTGATCGCCATGGTGCGCTCGGCGATGACCAACGACGTGGCCCAGGCGATGGTGCGCGAGTTCCTCGATCGCCGTGTGTTCGGCCCCATCACCGCGGCCCTTCAGATACCGGATGCGGACCTGCGTGCCACTCTGGTAGGCTCGCAGTTCATCGGGCTGGCGATGATGCGCTACGTCGTCGGTTTCGAGCCCATGGAGTCGGCGTCGGTAGACCAGATCGTAGCCGCCGTCGGACCCACGGTGCAGCGATATCTGAGCGGCGACCTGGAGGGCCCGTGAAGATCAGGCTTATCGAGCCGGAGCCACCTGGCATCCATACGTTCAGCAAGGTGCTGCTGCCCCGCTTGGGCCTCCCCCTCATCGCCGCCACGCTCAAGAAGCAGGGGCACGACGTGGCCATCTACGCGCCGCAGATGGCTCCCGTAGACTGGGACGACGTGCGCTCGTCCGACCTCGTGGGCATCTCCACCACCACGTCTACGGCGGTCGAGGGCTACCGCTTCGCGGACGACCTGCGAGCGCACGGCACGCCGGTCATCATGGGTGGCTCGCACGTCACCTTCATGGCCGATGAGGCCCTCGCTCACGCCGACTACGTGGCTCGCGGAGAGGGCGGAGAGCTGCTCATGCCCGAGCTCATCGAGGCGCTTCGGGGCGAACGGGACCTGGACACGGTGGCGGGGCTCTCGTTCACGCGCCACGGTGCCGCCGTGCACAACGAGTGGCGCGGCTGGTGCACCGTGCTCGACGACCTACCCTTCCCCGACCTCACCGCCATCCACGGTCACGAGAAGCTCCTCACCACACCGATCATGACCAGCTGGGGGTGCCCGTTCAACTGCAACTTCTGCTCGGTGACGGCGATGTTCGGCAAGAAGTACCGCTATCGCAGCGCCGACAGCGTGCTCGCCGAGATCCGCGAGAAGAAGCCCAAACGCATCTTCTTCTACGACGACAATCTGGCCGCCGACAAGCGCCGCCTCAAGGAGCTGCTGCGTCGCATGATCGCCGAAGATGTGCACGTGCAATGGATGGGGCAGGTGCGCGCCGACGTGGCCCGCGACGACGAACTGCTCGACCTCATGCATCGCTCGGGCTGCCTCATCGTGTTCCTCGGGCTCGAATCGGTGAGCCAGGACACCTTGGACGCCTACGATAAGCACCAGACCGTCGAGGACATCGCCACGAGCATCCGCAAGCTGCACGCGCATGGCATCCTCAGCCACGGCATGTTCGTGCTGGGCGCCGACTCAGATACGCCGCGCACTATCCAGGAGACAGTCGACTTCGCCCTGCGCAACGCCATCGACTCCATCATGCTGAGCGCCCTCACACCTCTGCCGGGCACGCCCCAGTACGACGATCTCGAGGCGGCGGGGCGCATCTTCGACCACCGTTGGGAGCACTACGACTCGCACCATGTCGTGTTCCGGCCGAAGAACATGAGCGCCTATCAGCTGCAGAGCGACGTGCTCAGGGTGTACACGCGCTTCTACTCCGTCGGGCAGTGGCTGAAGGCGCTGCTCTCGTTCAGCCCCACCAAGTTGCTGCTCAAGAGCTGGGGGCGCTGGACCATCCGCTCGTGGCGCAGAGATGCCCGCAACCTCGACTTCATGGAAGAGCTGAAGACCCTGCGCGATCCGCAGTAGGCCGCCCTGCGACCTCCGGAGTCGCGCCCCGCGGCGACGCCCCGCTCACCCGGCGCGGCCGCGCCAAGCTAGAGAAACCGTGCGCGCAACGCCGCCGCGAGCCGCAGGAGCTCGTCGAGGAGCACGGCCAGGACCGTGAGGATCGTGCGAAGCTTGTGCGCGGTGAGGCTCCGCCACGCAATGCGGATCATTGCACGTCCTCCAGCGACCTGATCACGTCGAAGATCTCGTCGCGAGTCAGGTGACCGCAGTCTCGCGCCACCGCGCCGTCCTTGAGGAAGACGATGCGATCGGCGTAGGTGGCGGCGTGGGCATCGTGTGTGACCATCACGATCGTCTGCCCGAGGTCGTCGCACGAGTGGCGCAGGAGCTGCAGCACCTCCTCGCCGGTGCGCGAGTCGAGGTTGCCGGTGGGCTCGTCGGCGAACAGAACCGCCGGCCGCGAGGCCAGGGCGCGAGCCACTGCGACGCGCTGCTGCTGCCCGCCGGAGAGCGCGGACGGCTTGTGCTTGAGGCGGTCGCCCAGACCGACCGTGGCAATCAGCTGGTCGACCCATGGGCCGTCGGTCTTGCGCCCGGCGATCGTGAGCGGCAACAGGATATTCTCATGCGCCGTGAGGGTGGGCAGCAGGTTGAAGGTCTGGAAGATGAAGCCGATCTTGTCGCGACGCAACTGCGTGAGGGCGCGCTCTTTGAGCGTGGTGATCTCGGTGCCATCGAGCCGCACGGTGCCGGCGCTCGGCCGATCGAGGCCGGCGAGAATGTGCATGAGGGTCGACTTGCCCGACCCCGAAGGACCCATGATGGCGGTGTACGCCCCGCGCTGAAGGTCGATACTCACGCCGCTCAGGGCGTGCACGCAGGCGTCGCCGGCGCCGTAGACGCGGGCGAGGCCGCGGGCCTGGACGACTGCGTCGCTCTGCGGCGCGGTCTGCTCGGTCGCGGCCTGCTGCTGCTCGTTCACATCTGCCCCCTATGGTTACAGCCGCCCTGGGCGGCCGCGTGAGGGCCGCGCCTTGCGGCGCGGCCCGCTACGTCCCTCAACTCGTGTCTGCCGCTTGCTGCCCGCGCATCAGGGCCCAGCCTGACCTCCTTGCGCCAGCGACCGCCCAGAGCGGTCAGGCGTCACGCCGACGGCTCCGGCGCGGCCGCCGGGCCGGCGACCACTGGTCCGCCGGCCGGTCCGTCCCCGAGCCGATCGGCGGAGGGCCCTTCGGCAAGCCCGCTCAGCGGCTGGCCGCCGGCAGGCGAGCCACCCGCGGGGGGACCACCGGCGGGCTGGCCGCCCCCTGGCGTAGCGCCGGCCGGAGGCCCACCAGCCGGCACGGCCGCGGCCGCGGCGGCCTTCTTGGTGCGACGCCATTCCACGAGCGCCATGGCCGCGGCGCCGATGCCGAACACGGCCATCACGATCAGAGCCAGGATCCCGGCCACCGGGATGCGCGAGACGATCGTCGTGCCCACCACACCGAGCGTGACGGCCAGCATGAGATTGCTCTTCTGCTGCGTGCCGGCCAGCACGCGCTCGGCGATGAACGCGGCCACCGCCGTGATCACGAAGAAGTAGAAGAGAAGCACCACCACGGCATAGGGCAGTACCAGCAGCAGGCCGACCAGGCTGACGACCAGAACGATGAGCACCGCCGGGACGGCCACGAAGAAGCCGAGGGCGCCCCAGCCCAGCGCCGCGGCGGGCTTGGCGGCCAGATGCCGCTGCACCGCGCGCAGCTGGTTCGGCATGAGCGCCGCCACGACCAGCGCCAGCACGAGGAAGATCGCCGTCTGCACGACCCAGCCGATCAACGTGAAGCCCACCCATGGCCGGATGAACGTGTGCCGCGCTCCCCAGCCGAGCGAACCCAACAAGTTGCCGCGCACAAAGTGCCTGACCGACCCGTTCACCTGCGACCCCGCGTCGCGTGTGATCGACCCGCCGAAGACCACCAGCGCATGACCGCCCGAGGTTGGGGAACTGCCCACGACCGCGCTCGGCGCGAGGTGCACGTTGCCTCCGAAGGCGACCACGTCGCCGCCCACCGTGCCGCGGATGAGCACATTGCCGCCAAAGGTGACCACGTCGCGCGCGACGCTCCCGTTGACGACCACATCACCGCCGGCGGCGACCACGTTGTGCACGCTCTGCCCGGCCGGCACGGTGACGGCCTGACCGAACTCCACCACGTTGCCGCGCTGATTAGTGGTCACGGCCGGCACGTCGCCGCCGGCACCGTCGTCGCCGGCGTCATGGTTGCCGCACCGGCCGAACGCGTGAGCGCCAGGCCGAGCAGGATGAGCGCGACGGTGATGGCCACCAGGGCCAGCGACGGGCGCAGGATCTTGAACACTCGAGCAGTCCTCATGACCACACCTCCAAGCGGGTCAGTTCGTATGATCGTCGGGAAGCTCCGCAGCCGGCGGAGCGGGAGCCGGCGGCGGCGCGGGAGCTGCCGGTGGAGCGGGAGCCGGCGGCGGCGCGGGAGTCACCAGAGGCACGGGCGCAACGACGGCCACCGGCGGCGGTGCGGAGAGATGCCGGAGCAGCGGGAGCCGCCGGTGGAGCGGTAGTCACCAGTGGCAGCGGCGCAACTACGGCCACCGCCGGCGACGGCGCGGTGCGCAGCATGATTTCCGCCCAGCGGGCACAGATCCAGCTCCAGGCATTCATCAGATGAAGGCCCGCGAAGAACATGAGCACGGCGCCCGGGACGGCCAGGATGGCGAGCCAGAGCGGAGGGGTGAAGCCCCTGTTGCTGTCCCAGGTGATGACGTGAAAGTGCCAGTTCCACGCGACCGGAAAGGCCAGGAGCCAGCCGGCGATCGCACCCCAGACGACGAGCAGCGTGAACGACACGATACCGAACGGGAGCTTGGCCAGCAGGTACGCAAGGTCTTTCCAGGTTGAGCCGCTGCCGAAATGCGCCTTCAGCCTGCCCCATACGCCGTTCACGTTTTCCCAGGCGCGCGGCGCGGGCCCCACGTCGGCGCCCAGAAGATGCTGGGCCGTGAGCCGCTCGAAGGCGCCGAACAGCCACCAGGCGCCCGCCACCACGAGCAGAATGGGAATGCCGACCCAGATGATCACGAGGCCGAGGCCCAGCGCCAGCCCGACGATCAGGAAGATGAAGTAGAACAGGCCGAGCGGGAAGGCGAGCACGTGGAACAGGAGGTTGAGCCAGGTGCGAGGGCGCGTGACCACGCCGAAGAACCGGCCCAGCGGCGAGTCGCCCATGTGCACCTCCTCGGAGATCTTCTTCTTCAGCTTGCAGAAGAAGCCTAGCCCCGCGAAGGCGCGTGGTCGTCACCCCAGGGCGGGAATCGAGGGAGGCCGAAGGGGGATTCGAGAGCGTGCTCCCGTACCCCCATGGGGGTACGGCGGCTCGCGCCCGGAGCCCGGCTCAGGCTCAGGCTCAGGCGGCGTCGCCCTCGCCCGGTCGCACCAGCCCGACCTCGTAGGCGAGGATCACCGCCTGCGTGCGGTCGTGCAGCGCGAGCTTTGCGAAGATGCGCTTCACGTGCGTCTTCACGGTGCCCTCGCTGAGGAACAGATGTGAGGCGATGTCGCCATTGGTCATGCCGCGAGCGACCAGCACCAGCACCTCGCGCTCACGCTCGGTGAGATCGTCGAGCACGCGGGCGTCGCGGGGCGACACGGTCCGGGCCTCCTGAGCGCGAAAGGTGGCGATGAGGCGAGTGGTCACCGACGGTGTGATCATGCCGTCGCCGGCGGCCACCACGCGAATGCCGGCTACCAGATCGGCGGCCGGCGTGCGCTTGAGCAAGAAACCGCTGGCCCCGGCCTTGAAGCCTTCGTACACGTACTCGTCGAGGTCGAACGTGGTGAGGATCAGCACGCGCGAGCTCTCGTCGCGTCCCAGGGCGACGATCTCGCGCGTGGCCTCGATGCCGTTCATCACCGGCATCTGCACGTCCATGAGCACCACGTCGGGGTCGAGGCGCCTCGTCAGCCGCAGCGCCTCGGCGCCGTCGCCGGCCTCCCCCACCACGTGTATGTCGGGCTCCGTTTCCAGGATCAGCCGCAGGCCCGCACGGACCATCTGCTCGTCGTCGGCGAGAACGACCGTGATGCTCATGTGCCCTCCGTTCCCAGGGGCAGCCGCGCGCGTACGGCGAAGCCGCCCTCGGCGCGCGCACCCGCCTCCAGCTCTCCATTAAACGTGGCGACCCGCTCGCGCATGCCCAGCAATCCGCGGCCGCCGCCGGCCGCGCCGGCGGCAACTCCCCGGCCCTCGTCGAGCACCTCGATGGCGAGAGCCCCACCCTCATAGGTCACGCTCACCGTGGCGCGCGTCTTGCCGGCATGCTTCAGGGAGTTGGTGAGCGCCTCCTGCACGATCCGGTAGGCCGTGAGATCGAGGCTCGCCGGCAATGGCCGCGGCTCGCCGGCCACCGTCAGCACCACCGGCAAGCCGGCCTCCTCCACCTGCCGGCACAGCACCTCGAGCTGCGACAGCCCCGGGGTGACGTCGTAGCGCGCCTCCTCGTCGGTGGCTCGCAAGATGCCCAGCATGCGCTCTATGTCGCTGAGCGCCTGGCGGCCAGCGGTCTCGATGCTGCCGAGCGCCTCGTGAGCCAGCTCCGGCCTGGCGTCGAGGGCGCGCTGCGCGGCGCCGGCATGCAGCACGACCACGTTGAGCGCATGGCCCACGCTGTCGTGCAGCTCGCGGGCCAGGCGGGCACGTTCTTCGGCCACCGCCTCACGGGCGCGCGCCTCACGATCGGCGGCGAACAGGGCCGCGCGTCGCTCCGCGCGCTCGATGCTGGCGCGATAGGCGCGAATCACTATCCCCACGACCCAGACGACCGAGAGCACCACCCACGCGGTGACGATCGTCTGCCAGGTGATGGAATGGATGGTTATGATGATCACGAGCAACGCGGCCACCACCACAAAACCGGCCGCCATCGCGCGCCGCCACTCGTCGAAGACGACCGTCGCGAACGAGGCCACCACTACCGTCCACACCGCCGCTTGCGTGAAGTTGTAGCCGGCCACGGACTGCGCGCACAGCAGCGCCGAGACAAGGCCCAGGCCGGTGAGCGGCGACCACCACAAGATGGCCAGCGACAGGGTGCTGGCGAGGGTGAGCACCGTGAGCACGGCGTTGTCGGCGCGGAACTCGGCCGGCACGGGCCCGCGAGCCAGGAGCTCCACCAGGCCGGCCACGGTGAAGACCAGCGCCAGCGCGATGCTCACGAGCAGGGGATCAAGCACGCGCGTGCGGCGTGACGCTGGCGGCACGGCTACGGATGAGCCGGATATAGCCAGGATGTCACGACGCGTGCTCATACTCGCAGTATAGTGCAGGGTGCGGTCCGGGCCCGGGCGCTTGCCCGGCACCTCGTCGGCGCCGGTATCGCGCGCCAGGCTGTTAGGTCAGAATGGAGAAAGCATGAGTCGCAGCAGGTCAACCACGCGAAGGCCGGGCCGGCGAGGTCCCGGCGGGGCATTCGCCCCCACGCCGGGCGCCCGATCGATCCGCAATGTCAGCCTTCTGCTGCTCGTCTGCGTGGTCGGCGGTGTGGCCCTGCTCATGGTCGTGTCGCTCGCCGGGTTCGTGCTCAGGCCCGATCCGGCGGTGAAGGCCGGGCCGATGTATGTGACCCTCGCGCTCACCACCGGCGCCGCGCTACTCATGCTCGTCATGGCGCTGAACGCATCGTTCCTGCCGTTCATACCTCGGAGAATGACGGCCGACGTGCACCTCGTCATGTGGGCGATGGGCATCACCGGTATTGTGACCGGACTGCTGACGCTTGGAGGGACGGTCACCGGGATCGTGATGCGCCTCGTCATGGGCAGCATCGCGTTCATGTTCATCACCATACAGCAGGCCCGATTGACCCGGGCCCGTGCGACCGCGCCCGCCGGTCAGGCGGGGGCGGGTTCACCTGTCCCTCAGGCGCGGCCGCATCTCTCGCGCCGGCAACGGCGCGGGGGACGCAAGCGCTGAGCGGGTGGGCGGCGGACCTGGGCCGCACGCGTCAGCGCGTCACGCTGGTTCGCCGAGCGGAACGCCAAGCCTCTACGCCGCAGATCAGTTCCCGCAGGCAGGCCTGCGGCTCATGGATTTCGTCGTGC
>CAVVTV010000009.1:0-12731 GCA_963751215.1 uncultured Thermoleophilia bacterium
TCGCGGCGCAGCGCGACGCGTTTGTCACATAGCTCCACCGCCAGATAGGCACCGATGTCGATCGAGGCCGCTATCTCGTCGGCCGGGAACTCCTCGAGCCCGGTGCACGCGAGCTTTGTCCAGCAAAGGTTGAGGCCATGGAAGCAGCTGGACGCCGAGTTGCCGACGCGGGCGGCCGTCACGATAGGCAAGAGATGATCGCTGCCGCTGAGGAACTCGCACGACGAGAGGAAGCCCTCCTGCATGCACTGGCAGAAACTACAGGGCTACGGCCGACAACAGGCGTTTGTTCCGCGCTTGAACAAGATCGTCTAACGCATCGGTTCGCGATTGGGACTTGTGATTCTCGGAAATGGAGCCGGTAATCTAGTCAGCAAACCCGCCAAGCCTCTGCTTTGCACGCTCACTTCTGGCGGGTTTTCCCATGTCTGGGTTCCGTCGTGAGATACGCCTATCCGTCGAGGAACCACCGCCGCCGAGCAGCTGCTTAGACGAGAGATGCGACGGCCCGCGCAAGGCCGCTAACGAGCGACATCAGAGAGGCAGTAATCGAAGGACTCGGCGTCGGGGTCGGCGTGGCGCTAGCCGAGGGTGATGGCGCGGGCGACCAGTCGGGACTAGGCGAGGGGCTCGGCGATGCGGCTGAGGGCTGCAACGAGGGGCTCGGTGAGACGGCAGGCGAGGACGCCGGACTCGGCGACGGCGAGGCGCTTGGAGGCGGGTCGGCGGATACGACCCTGACCGTGAAGGGCAGGACGCACTGCTGGAGCTGGCCCTCAGGCGGCGCGGCGGTGATGGTCAGCGTGCCCGCTTGGTCGCCGAGGGGTGTGGTCTTGGCGAGATCGAACTCGAAAGCCACCTGGGCCGTCTGCCCCGCTTCGAGCGTGAGGCCGGTAGAGAGCACACCGCGCTTGCCGTCCCAGAAGCCGACATGTTGGACGTCGCTGGCTGCTGGACCGGAAAGCGTCAGCGTCACATCGGCGGTCGCGCCGACCGTCGACGTCATGCGCACGACGTCACCGAAGGCGATCGTCTGGCCACACAGCACGTCCCCGAACGCGAGCGTGAGCGTGCCGTTGGGCTGCACTTGGGCCACCTTGGGCGCCGGCGCTTGGGTGCACCAGCCCGGTAGCACCGTCGACAGACCCGGACTCAGCGTAAAGCATGGACTGACGGTCGGCGACGGCATGGGCTGGGGCGTGCGCGTCGGGCTCGGCGAGCAGGTCGGGCTCGGCGAGCAGGTCGGCCTCGGCGAACACGTGGGACTGGGCGAACACGTGGGACTGGGCGAACACGTGGGGCTCGGCGAACACGTGGGCCTAGGCGAACACGTGGGGCTCGGCGAACACGTGGGACTAGGCGACGGGCACGGCTTCCGCGCGAGGATTCTGACGGTCATGGGGATCACGTGACGCTCGGTGCCGCCGACGACGGCCACGGTGAGCGTGCCGCTGTAGGTGCCGGGGACGGCTGTGCGCGAGACGACGAGCTGGGCCGTGACGCTCCGCGTCTGCCTCGGCCTCAGAAGGCCGGCGGTCGTGTCGCTGGCGAAGGCCACACCACGGATGAAGGGGGCAATGGCGCCGCCTACGGTGAACGAGACGTGGAGCGACACCGGAGCGTTCGAGGTCACGCGGAAGACGTCGCCCCAACTGCTGCTCGCCCCCAGCAGGGCGTCGCCGAAGTCGAGCGAGAGATTGCCTTGCTGGTCGAGCACGGCGATGGGGGATAGCTGGGATTGGCCGCAGGAAGGCCAGCGCACCGCCTTGGCGGAGCCGGGGCTGAAGCTCAGGTAGTTCCCCCAGGTACCTGTCGACAGCTTCGTCGAGGTGGTCGCGGACGCGGTGAACCAGGCAGAAGCCGTCGCCACGCTGAGCAGCACCAACAGGGCCGCGGCAGCCGCGAGGACCAAGCCTCTCACGGCCACTCGGCGGCGGGGGCGCCGTTTCGCAACGTTGCATGGCGGGGTGGTCTTCTGCGTGAGGCCGATGCCACGCCGGCCCGAGAGCTCGTGAGGCAGGGCCGCCACGCGCGGCTTGGGTTCCGCCGACAGCTGCCAGGAAGCGGCGGCAACAACGCCGTGCCCGCGGAGGTGCTCCCGCAGTCCCCAGCAATCGGCGAAGGTCGCGCCGCAGTGCGAGCATTCGAAGGTCGCTACAGAGCGTCGCATCACAGACCGTCTGCCACGTGTGCCGGTTGGTTCACGTTCTAGTTCGCACTCCCCCGAGCCGGGAGGGGCTCCAGCGCCCCTCCCGGCTCACTTTAGCGTGAGCTACGTGTCGCTGCCGATGCCACGGCTGGCCAGAGATGGCGAACGTCAGCCGAAGTCCGTGCCTGCAAGAGAGCGACTAGTGACGATCAGCTATTGGGGACAACCCCCGAGAAGGTGTACGTGATGGTTGGGCTTCCGCCCTGGAAGGCGTTGCCCGCGCTCGAGTCGAGCCACACGCCTATTTCAAGAGTAGCGGTCGCGCCTGGCGCGAGCCCGGCGAGGGACATAGTGGGCGGAGTGAAGCCCGCGACGGTCGTCGGCCCCACATCAAGCGTATCCAGGACTCCACTGCCGTTCGCGCTCACCGTGTACACGGTGGTGTCCATGACCGAAGCCCAACCCGGGCTAGGGCCGTCAGCGGCGGTGATGGCGGAGAGGTTGATATTCTCCGTCACATCGCCGTTGTTCGTAAGGGTCACCGTGTGCCAGTAGGCGGCAATCACGTTTGTGTCGGTCTGGATGATCGCAGTGTCGCCGGTGTAGGCAACGGTGTGAGGAGTGCCACCGCTTACGGCGGTGCATGCCAGAACCTTCGGCGTGCCTGAGACAGTGATCACCGGGCTCGCGGGCACGAGGCGGTCCGCTGCGGGGAATGACCAAGTGTCTGTGGCAGTGCCGTTGGCTTGGACGCCCAGGGTTGCCGTCGTCGCAGTGACAGTCGACGTCGCACTGCTCGTGAAGGCCGCGTAGGCGACGACAGCGCCGATCGCTATGATTGCGACCACGATCAGCGGGATGAGAAACCGCTTCTTGAGGAGCTTCTTCATAGTGGAATTCCCCTCCAATGCATGTTGAGAGAAGTCCCGGCTCAAGTTCCTTGCCTTCTGTGCCGATACTGCTGATGTCACAGAGTCCATCTCGGGGATCAAGCGGCATTGGCAGCGGCATGCTCAGACAGGGCGCAGCCGGACCGTGCAACGGTGAATCAGCCTGCCACCCCCCTCCGTCTGCGCACAGCTATTGGTTAGCGCCTCCTGTGTGCCGGTTCGGCACAGCGTCTAACCTAACCCTGCTTCGTGTGGCTTCGATGACGAGGGCGCAGCGTTTCGGTTCGCGTTGCCTTGCCAGCGCCGGCTTTGCCTCACCCGCCGGCCACACAGCCCGCACAGGGCCACCTCGTGTCTGAGCGAGGGCCTCAACTATAAACCCGTCGCAGAGGAAATACAGAACGTACGACGAAGGTATAATGTTTGCGTTGCCACAGCGGAATACGGAAACCGCTTTCGTCGCTCGCCGCTAGCCTCATTTGCAGTGCTCGCAATACGTGCCCATGTCACGCTCCTCGGCCCGCAGTCGCGCGACGGCATCGCTCAGCCGCTGCGCCGACCGCTCAGTTAGCCTCTTCGTGCCGAGCCTGATTCCGCAGACCAGCCCTAGCGAGAGCCCCGACTCGGGTGCCAGCCGCCGCACACCCCAGCGGTTGTTCTCGCCAGTAAATCCGCTGTCCGCCCCAGTGCGTGACTACCAGTTCATTCTGGCATCCGCTCGGGGCCAGGTAGGCGTCGTCAGCGACAATCGCCCTTGGCTCGGCGCAGGCGTCAGCGCCGTAGACTCGTCGTCAGCGTCATCACCGATGGAGCTCAGAGGGACTGTCTCGGGGTCGCCTGCCGCAGGGGTTCTTCAGCTGGGAGACGTGATTGTTTCGGTGGACGGCCAGCGCGTTCCCGGTGGCGACCGGTACGCGTTGGGACCCGCCATGATTGACCACCTAGAGAAGCTGCACGCGGGGCTGATCACGGTGCCGTGAGCCGGTCAGTGTCGGCCGTGCTCTTCCGGCAGAGTCAAGAAGATCGTAGTGCTAGACTCGCATCAATGTTGGTCTGGACACACTGAGTGACATCCCCCTAGATGATTGATTCCACGAGATCAGCCTCGCTCAAGGAAAACAAAGCAGAGAGGCCGAAGCCGACGGTGCCTAAGTCACCGTCTGCCTGGAGGCCACGATGGACGCCGACCTCGACACTCTCTGCACCGTGGTTTATTGCACAGCCGACGACCTCTTGCCAGAAGCACGGCCCAACGCCCGCCGTCAGGTCACGGACGCCGAGCTCGTCACCCTCTGCGTGGCCCAGGCGATCATGGGCATCCCCTCTGATCGCCGGTTCCTCGCCACAGCTCGCAAGCAGCTTTCCCACCTCTTTCCGGCTCTGCCCACGCAATCGGCCTACTGGAGGCGTCGCCGTAAGCTGGCCGACGTGCTCGAGTGGCTCATGGCACACTTCGCCGGCGAGAGCCCGGGAGCGTGCGACGATCTGCTGCTCATCGACTCGACCCCGGTCGAGTGCGGCCGCAGCCGCGAGACGGCCAAGCGCTCGGCGCTCGCCGAGGTGGCCGGCTACGGCTACTGCGCCGCGCACTCGCGCTGGTTCTGGGGCATGCGCCTGCATGCGCTCTGCGCCCCTGACGGCACGCCTCGGGCGCTGGAGCTTGCTCATCCCTCGCGTGACGAGCGCGAGGTCGCGCTGGTGTTGCTCGAACGCACCAAGCGCGAGGCCGTCGCCTGCCTGGTCTGCGACAAGGGCTACGCTGGTCGCGACTTCGCCGACGATGCCGCGCAGCTGCGCGTGCTCGTCGTGCGTCCTGCCCGTGCAGACGAGCCTTCTCGCGGGCCGCACCTGGCGCCCATCCGCCAGCGCATCGAGTCGATCTTCTGGACCGCCAAGGACATCCTCACGCTGGAGCGCCATGGAGCCCGCACGATCGCCGGTCTGCGCGAGCGTGTCCTGCAGAGGTTCCTCTGCCTGGCGGCTTGCATCTGTCTCAACCACCGGCTGGGAAGGCCCAGCCGAGCACTCGTCGACTACTGCGCCTGAGGGTGTGGGCGTGGAATCAATCATCTAGTGGTGGTCTCTGACGAGCGCATCCAGTTGTCGCAAATGAGTCTCGGCGATGCCGAGGTCGACGAAACACTCCGACAGGGCATGGATATTGGCGAGGCAGATCCCCCGATGGGGTACGTACCCTTCGACCGTGAAACGACGGAGTGGGAATCGCGCGGCATCCCGTCCCGGCCGTCTTCTCATGCCTTCGGAGAGGCGAAGTCTCCATGCCGATCGACGGATTCGTCTCGCTCGTACACCCGCTCTGGATGTGGCTGGATCAGAGCTATCGAGCGGAGTTGACAAAGACAGTGATCAAGGTGCTGCGCCGAGGGCTTCAGGAAGGTCTCGGCGGCTATCTGCTCGTCAAGACAGACGAACAGCCTGGTCAGGTTCAGTTCCTTCGGGGCTTCGCGGGGCTGTCGTCTGAGGACATGCGTAGAGAGGTCGCGAGCTGGGACGTCGGATGTCGTGAGTACCTGATTGCCTTGGGCGCCTTTCCCGGCCAGCTCAGCTTCGACGATATCTCACCGCAGTAGACCGAGCGCTCCTGACTCACAACGTGCTGGAAACAGACAGCAGGGCGGGGCGTTCAGCTTGCCTGGGCCGGGACCCTGTTGACGTCGCAATCGTTGTCCCAGCGGTGCTCACTTGCTGGGCGGTCCCTATACCCCACGTGATACTATAATGATAATTCATGGTGGAGGCGGCGGGAATCGAACCCGCGTCCACGGACGCCTCGGCGGAGTCTCTACAGGCATAGCCGGCGCTTTTAGTCTCGCGCGCGGCCCCCGCGTCGGCCGGGTGCCGGTTGCCAGCCCCGATCAGTCTCGGGAGCGCTCGCTCGGAGCAGCGCGACCGCACCCCAGTCCACTTGATGACACCGCGGACCCCGGCCGTGGACGAGCTGGGCGCGATGCGCTACCTAGTTACTAGGCAGCGAGTGCGAGAGTGTTATTCTCGGCAAGTATATGGTTCCGGCAGTTTAACGAGGCCACCGGACCTCGGCCTGCTGCTCCCACCGCGGTACAGCCCATGTCGAGACCTGTTCGCCCCCATGGGCAGCCTGGTGGCTGCACGCCTGAGTATACCAGTGCCCAGAGACGGCGAAACCGCGGCGGATCCGCGGTTTCGCTGCACAACTCAGATGCGCCGGTCAGTGTGCGGTGCGCCTACGGCGCCCCGCACGTTAGCTCACCTACGGTGGCTAATCTTCGACCGTCTGCACCTCTCGCCTGTCGCGACGTCGGAAGTACATGTTGCGGCACAGCGGGCCCTCGCCGGTGGCGTAGCAGCTCTGCACCGCTACCGAGCACTGCGGCAGCGGGGTGCGGGCCACCTTGACCACGCCGAATCCGCCCTTGCCGCGCTCGATGTCTTCGAACATCTTCAGGTCGATCTCATGCGGAAACACCTTCTCGATACAACCGAAGAAGGTGTCGCCGTCCTCCTTGAACGCGTACAGAAACCGGCAGTTGATGCTGAGACAGGCCGCCGGGTAGACGACCTTCTCGCACTGTGCCGAGCATTCCTGGCATTCGAGCAGTTCTTCAGCCAACAGGATCAGCCTCCTACAGCAGAACGGCCGGCGAACGTTGCCGACCCTGGCGCATGGTAGCACAGGGTCCCTCAGCCTGAACAGGCCGCTTAACCTGCACTTAATACTGCTTATTCATCTCTCTATGCTTTCGCGCCCCGAATTCCTGCAACGGCAATTCCGTTGACATTGCCCCGTCCCGGTGAAGATAGCCCTGTCCTGTCGCTTGCCATGGAGGTGCCGTACACGCATGGACTCCTTGCTGCTCGCCCGCATCCAGTTCGCCTTCACCGTCGGTTTTCACTTCATCTTCGTGCCCATCAGCATCGGTCTGGCCCTCATGGTCGTGGCCGCGGAGCGCCGCTTCTACAAGAGCGACGATCTGGCCGACAGGGCGGCCTCCACCTTCTGGATAAAGCTATTCACGACCACCTTCGCGGTCGGCGTCGCCACCGGGATCACCATGGAGTTCGCGTTCGGCACCAACTGGGCCAACTACTCGCGCTTCGTGGGCAACATCTTCGGAGCCCCCCTGGCCGCCGAGGGCCTGTTCTCGTTCTTCCTCGAGTCGACCTTTCTCGGCGTGCTGCTCTTCGGGCGTGCCAAGGTGTCTAAGCGCTTCTACTATGTATCCACCTGGCTCGTGATGTTCGGCGCCTTCCTTTCGGCCCTGTGGATCATCATCGCCAATTCGTGGCAGCAGACGCCCGGGGGGTACAAGATCGTGGGCGGCAAGGCCGTGCTCACCAACTTCTGGGCGGCCGCCTTCAATCCCTCTACGGCGCCTCGCTACGTGCACACCGTCACCGGGGCCATCATCGTCGGCACCTTCGTCGTCGCCAGCATCTGCGCGTGGTATCTGCTCAAGGGGCGGCACCGGGATTTCGCCCGCCGCACTCTCCGCACCAGCCTGATCGTGGGCCTTATCGCCACGCTCGCCATGCCGTTCGTGGGCCACTGGGGATCACTCGTGGTGGCCAAGCATCAGCCCATCAAGATGGCGGCCTTCGAGGATGTGTACCAGACGAAGAACGGCGCGCCGCTGTGGCTCGGCGGCTGGGTGACGACGAAGCCCGACGGCAGCAGCAGCCCGGTCGGGCTCAAGATACCCAAAGGGCTCAGTCTCATCTTGCACCTCAATCCCAACGCGCGCATCACCGGCCTGCAGTCGGTGCCGGCCGGCGACCGGCCTCCCGAACAACTCGTCTTTCAGAGCTACCACATCATGATCGCGCTCTCCTTCGTGTTCATCGTGGTCATGGCGCTGGCGCTCTTCATGTTCTGGCGCAAACGCCTCGAGCAGCATCGCTGGCTGCTCTGGCTGCTGGTGGTGTGCTTCCCGCTGCCCATCATCGCCATGAACCTGGGATGGATGTCAGCCGAGGTGGGCCGCCAGCCGTGGATCGTGCAAGGGGTGCTGCGTACCACAGCCGGAGTCTCACCGGTCGTCTCCGGCGGCGAGGTGCTCACCACGCTCATCATCTTCGCCCTGCTCTACCTGGTCTTGTTCGTCGCCTGGCTGCGGATCTTCCTGGGCATCGTTCGCAAGGGCCCCAACGACGTCGTCGTCAACACCATCGCGACGGCGGCGCCGGGAGCGCCAGCGACCGCCGGCGCCGGGAGGTGATGTGATGTCTCTGCACAACATCTGGTTCTTCCTCGTGGCTTTCCTGCTCACCGGCTACGTAGTGCTGGACGGCTTCGACCTCGGTGCCGGCGTGCTCTATCCGTTCGTCGCCCGCAGCGAGGACGAGCGCGGCGTGGTGCGGGCCAGCATCGGCCCGCTGTGGGACGGCAACGAGGTGTGGCTCCTCACCGGCGCCGGCGCCGTGTTTGCCGCCTTCCCGGCCGTGTACGCGATGGCCTTCAGCGGCTTCTACCTGGCCATCATGCTGGTGCTGTTCGGGCTCATCCTGCGCGCCGTGTCCCTGGAGTTCCGCCACGCCGACAAGCGCTGGGCGAGGGTTTGGGACGCCGCCTTCTTCCTCGGCAGCCTGGTACCGGCCCTCCTCGTGGGCGTCGCCCTGGGCAACGTCATCCGCGGCGTGCCCATGAACGCCAACGGCGACTACACGGGCACCTTTCTGCAGCTCCTCAACCCCTACGCGCTGCTGGTGGGCGTCACCGGCTTACTGCTGATCGTCACGCACGGCGCCGCCTGGCTCGCCTTCAAGTCCGAGGGCGCTCTGCACCACCGCGTCAGCGGCTACCGCCGGCTCACGTTCGTGCTGTTCGCCGTGCTCGCGGTGGCCACCTCGGCGGCCACCATCGCCGGCGTGTCGAGGGCCTCCAACCACGTGTTCGGCAGGCCTCTGGGCTGGTTGTTCCTCGCCGCGCTCGCGCTTTCTCTCCTGTACACGATCTGGCAGATGCTGCGCAGCGGCGGTGAGCTGGGTTCCTTTCTCGGGTCGGCTCTCACGATCGTCGCTCTGGCCGGCATTGCCGCGGTGGGCAACTTCCCCGAGATCGTGCCGGCCCGCGGCACGCCCGCGTCCACCAGTCTCACCGTGACCAGCGCCGCCTCGGGGCATCTCACCCTCGAGGTGATGCTCATCATCGCCCTCATAGGCACCCCCATCGTCCTCGCCTACACAGCGCTCATCTACACGACGTTCAAAGGCAAGGTGAAGGCCGCCGACGCCGACTATTGATCGCCGTTAGCGAATCAACGCCGGGGGCGGCGTAGGCGCCACCCGCCGCCACCCGCCACGAGGCGCCGCACGCTCGGCTGGTGGCCGCCACGCGGCGCCGGCGGCGGGCGCCGCGCCGGCACTCGGCGCGAGGCCGCAGCGCCCCCTGAGCGATTTCCCAGGGCGACGCGCAGTCGCACACAGATGGACACTTGACATTGGGCACTGTGTGCCTATGATGTTCGAAAGTGCGTTCGATTCTGCGCGATTGTGACAACACGCCGCAGCCTCGGGGGGTTTGTGCCGTCATCGGGAATCCGTGAGATGTTCCCTGCCGAAAGGCAAGGACGCATCCTGGAGATACTTAGCGATCAGCGAGCGGTGCGCGTCGCGTCTCTCAGCGAGATTCTCGCTGTGTCGGAGATGACCATCCGGCGCGACCTCGAACGTCTCGAGGCCAAGGGCCTGCTCTCCCGCACCCACGGCGGCGCCATCCTCAAGCAGCACCTCGTAGAAGAGCCGCTGTACGTGAACAACGTGCGCGCCAACGCGGAGGAGAAGCAGCGTATCGCACGCGCGGCCGCCACGCTCATACAACCCGGTGAGACCGTGTTCCTGAGCTCCGGCACCACCGCCGCCCAAGTGCTAAGCCACGTCGACCCGCACCTGCGGGCGCGCATCCTCACGCACAACCTGGGTGCCGTGGCCGAGGCGCAGGGCACGTCTCTCGAGCTCATCCTCATCGGTGGCGTCTGCCGGCCACGCTCGAACGCCCTCGAGGGTAGCGTGCCCATCGAAGTGGTGGGCAGCTTCCACGCTTCGCGCTTCATCATCGGGGTCGACGGCATCAGCCTCGAAGAGGGCATCACCACGCCCAGCGTGGGCTTGGCCGCGGTTGAACGCGCCATGATCCGGCAGACGCGCGGCGAAGTGGTGGCGCTCGCCGATCGCACCAAGATCGGCGTGGTCGGCGACGCCGTGATCTGCTCGCTCGACGCCGTTCAGACGGTGATCGTCGACGAAGGCGTTGATGACGACGTGCGCAACGAGATGCTGCGCCGTGGCCTGAGGGTGATCGTGGTCTGAGCCGCTTGTGACGGTCGCGCGCGATCGGCGGGCTCTCGACCAGTATTAAGCGAAGGAGACGGGCAGTGAATGCGGACGAGGCAAACGATCTTCTCGAGCTGGCGGAGCGCCTGGCGGTCGACACGGTGAGGCTGCGCGACACGCTGCGCTGGGAGTTTCTCAGGCAGCAGCTCGAAGAGGTCATGGGCGACGACTACGACCTCGGACGCGTGCTGCGCATCGAGCAGATCTTCGGCGGCGCCGTGAACGTGAGCTGCGGCATCTGGACCGAGACCGAGGGCGTCCGGCACAAATACTTCGTGCGCAAGTACAACGATGGCATCAGCGAGCCCGAGGTGCGCTTCGAGCACGCCCTCGTCAATCACATCATCAACAGGGGCTTCGGCTTGGCGGCCAAGGTCTACCCGACGCGCCGGGGCGACACCTTCGCGACACGCGAAGAGGTACGGGGCGGCGAGAAGATCAAGCGCTTCTTCGCCGTGTACGAATGCCTGGACGGCGAAGACAAGTACGACTGGTTCAGAAACCGTCTCGCCGACCGCGAGTACGCCGCGGCCGCGCGCGTGCTCGCAGACTTCCACCACTGCGCCGCCGATTTCGCGCCCGGCGACCTCGCCCGCAAGCAGCCTCCCATCATGGAGTTCATCCCCACCCTCGACGGCGCGTTTCGCGCCTGGGCCGCCGACAAGAGGGGCACCGCTTTCGACGAGTACTACGAGGCGCACTTCGCCAACATCATGCGCGCCCTCGCGCTGGGCCAGGGCATCGCCGGCCACGACCTCGAGGGCACGCCGATGATCCCGGTGCACTGCGACTACCACCCGGGGAATCTCAAGTGGGTCGCCGAGCAGGCCGTGGCGCTGTTCGACTTCGACTGGTCCAAGATCGACTACCGCACCTTCGACGTGGGTCTCGCCATCGCGTACTTCTGCACCTCGTGGGACGGCGACGATAGCGGCGCGCTCTGGCTCGACAAGACTGCCATCTTCGTGCGCGCCTATCAGGAAGAGTCGGCCAAATACACGGCCCCCGGGCCCATGGGCGAGAGCGAGCTCGCGGTGCTGCCGCGCATGATCGCCAACGGCAACCTGTTCGTGCTCAACTGGGACCTGAGCGCCTACTACGAAGACCCCGAGCCGGACGTCGACAAGTACATCAAGTACCTCAAGCACAACGTCATGGTCCTCGAATTCATTGAAGAGCATATGCCCGAGCTGGTGGCGCTCATGCAGCCCGCTCCGGCGGCGTTTACGCAGACCGCGAGTTGAGACACGGGCATCTACTGCGGCGACCGCAGCGCCGGCCCGACCGCAACTTGGAGGAAGTGACCGAAAAGAGGCTCAGCGTGCCGCCGGCGGCGAAGCCGGTCCGGCGGCACGAGCCGAGAGAAGCCGACACACGGGCGGGTGGGTCGCCACGGGACGCACGCCATGGGATGCACGAGCAGGATGTGGACGAAGCGGGACGCTCGCACGGGATGTTCACGACGGGAAGCTCAGCGACCCGCCCGCTTGTCGGCTTTTGAAGAGAGGATCTGATACGCATGAAGTTCGCTGAGTTGCTCACTACCGATCAGGTCCAGCGTGTGCACGACGCCTCGCTCTGGGTCCTCGAGAACGTGGGCATCCTCGCGCACCACCCAGGGCGCGCGATGTCTTCAAGGCGCACGGCTGCTCGGTGGACGAGAACGGCCTCGTCAAGTTCCCGCCCGCCGTGGTGGAGCAGTACATGAAGGCGGTTCCGCCGAGCTTCACCTTCCGCGGACGTGATCCCCGCTACGACCGCACGATCCCCGACGACGGTCCTGTGGTCGTCACCGGCAGCTCGGCGCCCAACGTGGTCGACCCCCTGAGCGGCGTCGAGCGGCGCGCCACGTCGGCCGACATCGCCAACATCGCCTACCTGATCAACGAGCTCAAGGGCTTCAACATCTTCTCCATCTCGACGCTGGCGGCCGACGCGCCCGAGGGCCAGTTCAGCCTGTCGCGCTTCTACCCTGCGCTGAAGAACTGCCTCAAGCCGGTGCGCAGCAACACACCGAACATGAACGATCTGCACATGGTGCTCAAGCTCGGGGAGCTTATCGTCGGCGGAGCCGAAGCGTATCGTGAGCGACCGATCATCAACCATCACTACTGCCCCATGGTCTCGCCGCTCACCATGGACGTCGATTCCACCGAGGCCGTCACGTACCTCACCGAGCAGGGACTGCCCGTCTATACCACGGTGGTGCCCAACGCGGGGCTCACCTCGCCGATGACGCTCATGGGCACATTGGTAGTAGGCAACGCCGAGTTTCTCGCCATCTCGGTGTACCAGCAGATGCTCAAAGAGGGCACGCCCCTCATCTACGCGAGCCTGCCGACGGTCGCCGACATGCGCACCGG
>CAVVTV010000010.1:0-20992 GCA_963751215.1 uncultured Thermoleophilia bacterium
GGTGGACGGCGGGTCTGGGCCGGTGCGCACTGTTGACCTGGCCAGAGCGACTTCGGCGCGCAGGTCCTCGACGGCATTGCCGTCGCCGATCGCCTTGAGAGCAGCAGATCGGCCGCATTGGCGGCAGTGAGCGTCAGCAGGAGCCAGAAGAGCACCCGTTCCCGCGAAACCCCCAGGCGCTCGCTGAGAGAGGCGCCCCCCGCTTGGCGCACTTCCCTGGTCGGACTCTCGTCAGCCGCGTTTCTGTCTCTCGATCGCAAGAACGCCACTATCAATCTCCGAGTGTCGGGTGGACAATCTCGATCCACGCATTCTGGGCGTCCTTCCAGGTCCAGGCAATTGATCCGCCGTCGATCGCAGGTGAGGCCTCCTGTCGCTCGACGACCTTCACTGCGGTCTGCACCATAGCCGTGCATTCTCGCGCTCCAGGTCCCTGAGCCGTTTCGCCTGAGAGACCTTGAGCCCGCCGCACTCTTTGCGCCAGCGGTAATAGGTGACCTCGTGGATGCCCCGGGGTCTTGATGACCTCCGGGATCTTCTTGCCCTCACCGAACAGCACGTCGGCCTGGCGCAGCCTGGCGACGATCTCCTCGAGGCGATGGCGCTTCTGCGGCATGATCTGCCTCCTTTATCGGTCGCAAAACCTACTTCAACCTGGACCGATTTCAGGGATGCCGTCACGCCGCCTCGTCTGTCTGGATGGGATATACGCCCGAGCTCGTAACCGCTTCACGCAGCCCGCCCGCGCTACAACGAGCGCCAGATGGCGATAGTCGTCGCCGAGCACGCACCGACCGGATCACCTCTTCCCCGCCCAAGACAACCGCGGAGACGTTGGCCGCGATGCGGCCCGCGGAGTGATTGGCCTCCCGCAGCTTTTCGTCTTGGAAGATGGGACTCGCCGTCAGTGTCTGCGTGCGTGCGCTCCACAGTGACTCAGGAAATCGAAGCGTGCTCCGGGTCCACCCCATTTGTGCCCCCGATGCGGCTTGTCTACTGGTGACTGCTTCTCAAGGGGATCCTGAAGGCCCGGTCTGCCCGACGTGCGGGCCGGAGCCACGCGTCTTCAGTCTTGGCTACGGAATCCGTGCCGGGGAGGCCCCGACCTGCCGATGAATCAAATGGTAGCTCACCCCCCTGGAGGGCTCATCCGGTGAAGCGACACGGAGCAAAGCCAGCCTGGCCACTTGTCGCGGGTGCGAGGGTGCCGCAGACCTTTTGGCGGTCGCCCTTGCCGACGATTGCGCTGGTGTGTGCGCTGCTGGTGCTGTGGCCACAAGCCGCCGGAGCATCGGATCCGTGTGGAGCGTCATCCGGCGCGGGTATGGCAGCCCCGACCAGTGTCGCGGTTCAGAACTTCCATCCAGAAACATCGTGGGCGGCGATTGCTACAGCCCTTGCAGCGGCCGCCCTGCCCAATGCAAACGCGCGCGCCCTCACGCTTCGCTACACCATCGTCAGGCACACATCCCACTATGTGGTTGCGAAACGCGGCTGCCGCCGTGTCCTGGTGGCACATGGACAAGCGCACCTCGTCGGGAACGCCGAAGTACGGTTTCACGTGGTTCGGCGCACCGTTGCTAGCGTGTACCTACAGAGAATCCATGCGGTCAGGCCCCCGACGCCCACGCCAACCCCAACACCAACGCCCACCCCTACAGCAGCCTTGACGCCAACCATCGCACCGACGCCATCGCCTACCCCGACCCCAGCAATGGCACCTGAGACGAAGTTCGGGATGTCGTTCGGAGACACGCTCGTTTGGATGAATGCGCAGGACCTCGCCGCCGCGCTGGACGACGTGAAAGCGCTCGGGATGGGCTGGGTACGATTGGACCTCGATTGGAGCGAGGTCCAACCAGACGGCCCTGCGTCATATCAATGGACCAACTTCGACCGGGTAGTAAACGCAGCTAGATCTCGCGGCTTGTCTGTGTTGCCCACCATTGCCTACACACCGGCTTGGGCTCGCCCGGCAGGGGCAACGAGCGCGCAGTGGGCGCCAGCCGACCCATCGCAGTTCGCCGACTTCGCCGCTGCTGCAGTACGTCGTTACGCACCTCTTGGCGTCCACACGTGGGAAATCTGGAACGAGCCGAACATCACCGGTTTCTGGGCACCAAGACCGGACCCGACAGCCTATGTGCGACTCATTAGTCTGGCCGCTGCCGCCATGCGCGCAGCTGACCCGCAGGCCTTCATCGTTTCAGGCGGGCTGGCCCCATCACCGAGCGACGGCCAGAACATCTCGCAACTCGACTTCCTCGCGGCTATGTGCTCCCTGGGGGCCAACAGACTTGTCGACGCCATCGGGTATCACCCGTATTCATTCCCGGTCGCTCCGCAGAATCCGGCGGCTTGGAACCCATGGCCGCAAATTGCGGCGACCAATCCCTCTCTGCGCTCCATTCTCGCGAAGTTCGGGACTCCGTCGCTCCCCATATGGGCCACCGAGTATGGAGCGCCAACCGGAGGACCTGGCACCGAGGCCACCGCGGAGGGCTACGGTCCCTCGGCGTCAGGCTCGTACTACGTTGATGAGGACTTCCAAGCTCAGCTTGCCACGGACTCGGTTCAGGCGGCGCTCAACACGTCTGGCGTAGAGGCGCTTTTCTGGTACACAGACAAAGACTCGGGAACCGACCCGAGCACGTCGGAACACTTCTTCGGCCTGCGCCGAGCGGACGGCACTCCAAAACCCGCCTTCTACGCGCTCCAGAGTGCGATCAGCCAAGCCGAGGCCGACCAGCCGACACCGTAGTCAGTTGGCGGACCGCAGCCCAAACGACGACTGGCCGGGCGGGTCTTCATCAGCATCCCTACTTCCCAGCTATGGCTGCATGATCTCTCACTCGGGACGCAAGCGCGGAGAGTCGCCGACCCGCGATTCTCGCCTGCCCACTGCACGCCTCGGCGCTAACAGGAGACACGTGCCTAGCGTTATCATAGAATGCGCATCGACGAATGGGGCCATGTCGTCCGCGCTGTCTGCCGATCTTCGGATCGCGGTCACGGATTCTGCGAAGATGGCGCGCCTTTCCTCAAGCAAAGGGCATGCCGTGAGGGCGGTCGACGGGAGGCCAGATTGGTCATCATGATTGCGCCAGTCAGCCACCTTAGCGCGTCATGCTAACGTCAGGTCACCGCACCATCCTTCATGTCACGCCGTACTACCCTCCTCACCTAGGTGGAGTGGAGAGGGTTACAAGAGACCTAGCGGAGGCTTTGGCTGAACGCCACTCTGTGGAAGTGCTGACCACGACCTGTGGTGCGGGTGGCGAGCCTCGGATGGTCCGCGCTGGCAATCTCACGGTGAGGCGCCATCGCGCAATCGAGTTGCTACACACTCCGGTGTCACCAGGACTTCTCGTGCGGGTCCTGTGTGCCCCGAGAGATGCCGTCGTCCACGTCCATACGGCTATGCCACTTACACCGGAGATAGTCTGGCTCGCCTCAGCGTTGCGGCATCGCCCCTTCATCGCACATTTCCACGGCGTTGGATATCCCGGCAGTGTATTCGGACGGTGGATATTCCTCGTCTATATGCGGACAGTCCTCTCGAGGACTCTGCGCGCTGCTTCCAAGGTCATCGTCTTGAACGACGAGCAAGCACAGTGGCTCGCCGGCCATTTCCGCGTCAACCCTGACGCCATCACCGTCCTGCCAAACGCGGCGGGCCCACAGTTCCGTCACGCCCCGCGAACCGAGCATCCGAGAACTGGGGCATGTCGCCTGTTGTATGTTGGGCGAATCCACCCGGTGAAGGCAGTACCGCGATTGGTTCGTGCCGTCGCCCTGATGCGAGAGCCGGTGGACGCCGTCATAGTGGGCGATGGCGCCGATTTCCCCAAAGTCGAGAGGCTTGTGCGTGACCTGCACCTCGAAAACGTTCGGCTCGTGGGGGTTCAGCGGGGGGACGACCTTCTCCGCTGGTACCGCTGGGCTGACGTCTTCGTTCTGCCCTCCGACAAGGAGGGCATGCCACTCGCCATGTTGGAGGCGATGGCCGTCGGCCTCCCCGTGGTGGCGACCGACGTGCCTGGCTCCCGAGAGACGCTCGGCGAAGCCGGGGTGCTGTCCGCACCCGACCCGCAGTCCCTTGCAACGGTGCTGGACAAGGTCGCGAGTGATGAGCAACTGCGTGGCACGCTCGCGGCACGCAGCTTGATTCGGGCTGAAGAGTACTCTTGGCCGCGACTCATTGAACGCCTGGAGCGCGTCTACGCTCAAGTGAGGCCATGAGTGCACTGTGCGCGTCAGCGTCGCGCCGACGAGAGTTGGCCGCCTTCGTGGTCTCCAAGCACCAAGTCGCGTTACGGGCGCCCACGGTCGGGCAACGGGGGGCCGTGGCATTCGGCCAGCAAGGTGGAAGTCGCGCCGGTCCGTGGCGGCGCAGGGAATACGCCTCTTCACACAAGTCGCGCGACCAGGACCTTCGTCTGGGCCAGAACCTGAGTCAGCACCACGCGTCATTCGGTCTGCGGCCGTCGATAGGCGGACCCTGGGCAAGCACGGCCGTCACCACCTCGCCAACCGCTTCACCGATGGGCCACCTCGAGACGAGGACGAGCAGCAGGCAAGGGTGGCCGAGCGAGGCATTTCCCTTCATTGCCGCGTACGGGTGCCAGTCGAAGACCATAGCCCACGAGTGTCAGGACGTGCCTGCAGGTGGGCGCCGCGTTGCCAGCGGCGCAGAGATGATGGAACATGTCTGATTGTTCGCGGCGCATGTCAACCAGCACGGTGACGCCGACATTAGCCGGATGGAGGGAGTGCTTGTGCTTGGCCGCCCCGGCGATGGCGCAGCACGAGGTGCGGTTCTTGTCACAACGAGCTGGGACGATGGACACGTCCTTGACCACAAGCTCGCCAGCCTCCTCGACGCCTACCACCTGCCCGGCACGTTCTACGTAGCGACCCAGAACGTCGAACTAAGCCCGCGGGATCGACTAGACCCTCACGGCACGCAGTCGCTCGCCGAGCGTTTCGAGATCGGGGCGCACACGCGTCTACACTTGCGGCTGCCCACGCTTTCCCTGGCCGCTGCCCAGGAGGAGATCGTCAGCGGTAAAGCAGAGCTGGAGGACACGATCGGTCGGGAAGTGCGCAGCTTCTGCTATCCCGGTGGATCGTATCTGCCGCAGCATGTGACCCTCGTGAGGGATGTGGGCTTCAGCGTTGGGCGCACGGTCAAACGGTACTCATCTGTTGCATCACCCCCGCTCGAGATGCCCACCACCGCTGATGCATACAGGCATCTCAGGGACGGGACCGCCCTACTGCGGACCTACGGGCACCGACTCAGACTGGCTCACCGTGCCTTCTGGAACTGGGACATGATCGCCTGCGAGCTCTTCGACCAGATTCTGGTCACCGGCGGCGTGTTTCACTTCTGGGGACATAGCTGGCAAGTCGACGCGAGCCGGGGATGGGACCGGCTGGAGCGCGTGTTCGCTCACATCAGCCAGCGATCGGGGATCTTCTATGTCAGTAATGGAGATTTGCCCGAAATCATCGGCGGCTTAGAGAGTTCGGCCATGTGATGCGCCGTGAGAGTCCCCATGCGGGGCGGCCTAGAGAGGCTCGCCGCCTGCTTATCGTAAGCCACTACTTCCCTCCCCATATCGGCGGCATAGAGCAAGTTGCGTGGCATGAGGCCACCGACCTCTCCGAAGCCGGTGAAGTGGTGAAAGTCTTGACGAGCGCATGCGGCCTTGGGAAGGCGCTGACAAAGGAAGCAGAGCAGCCCGCAGTGTGTCGGGTGCCTGCGTGGAACGGCTTCGAGGCGAGGTTGGGCGCTGCATTCCCGGTCTTCTCGCCGTCGTTGCTGTTCCATAGTTGCCGCCTCGTTCGATGGGCCGATGTCGTGCACGTCCACGATAGCCTGTACCCCTCGTCGTGGGTTACCGCCGCATGGTGTCGAATCACGCAGACACCCCTTCTGGTTACCCAGCACACCGAGATGGTTGCGCACCCTCGGCGGTCGGTAATCGTCGTCCAGAGCGCGGTCTACGCAACCCTCGGCCTGCTGGTCGTGAGAACAGCGCGGCGTGTGGCGGTAGTTAACGCGCGTGTGGCAGACTTCCTCCGCACGCTGGGCGTCGCGGATTGGCGCATCAGGCTGATGCCGAACAGTGTTGATACCAACCTCTTCCGTCCAGCGCGTACGGGCGAAGCCAACCAACTGCGCGCGTCATTCGGCTTGCCGATTGGGCGCGTGCTCGCACTTTTCGTGGGCCGCTTCGCTCCCAACAAGGGCTGGGACAAGCTTCTGAAGGCGGCCGGAGACGAGTACGTGCTCGTGATGGTTGGCGGCGACCCCCCGCCCAAGTGCGGTACCAATGGACGCTGCATATTCCTCGGGAGGCTGGACCCCAAGCAGCTTAGCCAGGTCTATAGAGCATGTGATCTCTTCGTGTTGCCTTCGGAGCACGAAGGCTTTCCGCTCACGGTGCAGGAGGCGATGGCGTCAGGGCTTCCCATTGTGATGAGCGATGACCCCGGCTACCGCGTGTACGGCCTTGACCGCGAACAGGTACTCCTGATTGAACCGACTCCATTGGCAATCAGGGACGCGCTCTTGTCTCTTGCTCTCGATCCGCAACGACGCGCAGCGATGGGCCGCTACTCTTCCGATTTTGCGCTTCGCGAGTTTGGGCGAGATCGACACATACAGCGTCTAAGATGTCTTCTCGACGAGGTGCAAAGCGAGCGGCACCAGAGATGGTCACCAAAGAGTCAACGCGACATTCGGGGCCCCGGCCAGTGCCAAGCCACTTCGAGTTGTTCCGGGTCAACGACGACCTCAGAGCCTCTCCAGACCATTCACTCAGGGAGGTATTCGTGAAGCGAAGGCGCGATGGGAATACCACACGTCCCAGGACAGAAGAAGCGCTGACGAATCTCGACCGCCGACCGATTGTGCAGGTCACGGCATCTATCCCCCACACCTCGGCGGCGTGGAGAACGTGGTCCAAGGAATGGCGGAGGGACTGGCCGCGCGACACGACGTCGAGGTCCTGACTACGACGGTGGGAGCGACAGGGGCGCCACGCTACGAGCGTGCTGCAGGTGTGACCGTGCGCCGTTTGCCCGCGATTGAGTTCGCGCACACTGCAGTCGCACCGGGCCTACTCCTGCACCTCCTTCGCGCCCCGCGTCGCGCCATCGTGCACGTGCACATCGCGGGAGCTTTGACGCCGGAGATTGTCTGGTTCACGTCGGTCGTTCGCCGCCGTCCTTTCGTAGCCCATTTTCACCTGGACCTCGACCCGTCCGGCCGTCTAGGTCCGCTCTTTCTCGTCTACAAGCGGCACTCGCTTGGCCGCACGCTGCGGGCAGCCGCACGGGTCGTCGCTCTCTCGGCCGATCAGGCGCAGCTACTGGTGCGCCAGCATGGCGTTGATCCGAAAGCGATCGTAGTCGTACCGAACGCCGTTTGCGCTCAGTTCTGTCCCGACCCAGCACCCGACGACCCGAGATCTGGGCCGTGTCGGCTACTCTATGTCGGCCGGATCAGTCCCCAGAAGGCACTGCCTCGGCTCATTCATGCGCTCTCGCAGATGGTGCAGCCTGTCGATCTGGCAATCGTGGGTCAAGGCGAGGACGCTGCGACGATCCGAGAGCTCGTAGACAGGCTTGGCCTTGGCAACGTTCGGCTCGTGGGGGTTCAGCGGGGAGACGACCTTCTGCGCTGGTACCGCTGGGCTGACGTCTTCGTTCTGCCCTCCGAAAAGGAGGGCATGCCGTTGGCCATGTTGGAGGCGATGGCCGTTGGCCTGCCCGTGGTGGCGACCGACGTGCCCGGCTCCCGAGAGACTCTCGGCGAAGCCGGCGTGCTATCCGCACCCGACCCGCAGTCCCTTGCGCGCGCCCTCGACCGCGTGGCTGGCGATGCGGATCTGCGAGCTGACCTCTCTAGACGGAGTCTGCTCAGAGCTCAGGAGCACTCGTGGCCCTCGCTTGATCGGCCGCCTCGAGGCCATGTACGCGGGAATCTCCACAACGCCTCCCGTAGCCTAATGACGTGATCGCCCCGTCGGACACCGCGCGGGCTAGCGCGTATCGCATGCCGCTCGCGCTCACGACGACCGTGCTGGCGGCGAACGTCGTCGTGCTGCTCGGCAAACCCGTACCCTGGCTCAGCCCAGTGGCTGGGTGTGTGCTTCTCTTCGGGCTGCCGATGTTTCTGCTCTACTCGAAGCTGGACTGGCAATGGGCTGACCCGAGTGAACGCCTCGGCTACTCGCTCGTACTAACGCTTCTCATGCTCATGTGTATGGGGTTGGCAATCAACATCGTGTTGCCGCATGTCGGCGTCAGCAGACCGCTCGACCGCCTACCGGTGTTGCTTGCGGCGGACGCGGTTCTCCTGGCGCTCGCACTTTGGAGGCGCCATCATTGGCCGAGGGCCACGGCCAGACGCCTACCTTGGCTATCCGGCAAAGACAAGACTGTGCTTGCCTTCTGCGTTGGCATCCTTCTGGCCTCGATCGCGGGAGCTATCCGACTCAACAACGATGCGGGGGGTGGTGTGACCCTCGCCATGCTAGTGGCGGCAGCGATGATGCTAGCGTTGCTACTCGCTTGGCGTCGCTCGCTGGACGCGAGGGTCGTGACCTGGGCCGTGTACTGCCTTGCAGCAGCACTTCTCCTAATGACATCGCTACGCGGTTGGTACATCACCGGTCACGACATTCAGCTAGAATACCGAGTCTTCCAGCTGACAAAAGCAAACGGTAGCTGGCGCATGAGTCGCTTCAACGACCCCTACAACGCATGCCTGAGTATCACCATCCTTCCGACCATGGTTGCGCAACTTACCCGTATTGCTGACCCATACGTTTACAAGCTGATCTTTCAACTCATCTTTGCCTATTGTTCCGTCATGGTGTACAAACTGGCTCGCCGCTACGCCTCGATGGGAGTCGCCCTCCTGGCGGTCATCTACTTCATTGCGTTTCCTACGTTCATTAATGACGTTCCCTTTATCGATCGCCAGGAGATCGCCTTTCTATTCGTCGCAGGCGCCTTCTTGATGATGACCAATGGGAGCGCCCCGCTCACGACGCGACGATCGTTCGTTGCACTGTGTTCTGTTGGGGTCGTGATTTCGCACTACTCGACCGCGTATGTCCTCATCGGCACCTTGCTCGCTGCTTGGCTGCTAAGACGAGCCACACCGTTTCTCTTGCCAGCGGTGAACATTGCTCGGCGATGGCGACACTTGCCCGGACTGATTGTCCGTCCGGTTCGTGCAACGTCTGCTATTGGGCTTCTGAACATCCTCGTCCTCGTCGTCGCAAGCCTGCTATGGACCGGTGCTTACACCCGCACAGAACGTGGATTGACTCAAACGCTCAGCTCAGTTGTTCAAAGCATCCGGGGATCCCCCGCCCCGGGCAGCCGGTCCGCGGACGTCTCGTACAGCCTCTTCTCATTCCGCACGCCCAGTGAAGGCGAAGTATGGCGGGACTACATGAGCGCAATGCTTAGAGAGACTCAGGCTGGCCGTGCTGCCGGCGTCTACTATCCGAAACAACTGCTTTCGCAGTACCCGACTCCGATGGTCACGCAGAAAGCCATGCCTGTGACCAGAGTTGGTCGAGACTTGGGTAAGGTTCACGTTCACGCGGCGTACGTGAACTCGGTTATTCGCCAGGGAGCCGCAAGGCTGTACCAAGTGCTGCTGGGAGTCGGCTTGTTTGCCGTACTATTCTCGAAACGGCGAGGGTTGGCGCGCGGCGTCGACTTCTACGCCCTGGCATGGGGTGCCACCGTTGTGGTCGCGGTCCAGGTGGTCCTGCCGATTGTCTCGATCGACTACGGAATCTTGCGCGCATTTCAGCAAGCGCTGATCGTAATGAGCCCCTTTGTCGCCTTCGGCACGATTGCGTTGTTCAAGTGGCTGGGCGACCGCTGGTCGCTTGCACTGTCGTCCGCTGTGGCAATACTCCTGTTCCTCTCCCTGTCCGGTGTCCTCCCACAAGTGCTCGGCGGGTATCCACCTCAACTGAATCTCAATAACGCAGGGGAGTACTACGACCTCTACTATCCTCATCCCCAAGAAGTGGCCGCAATTCGCTGGCTTGGAGGGCTCGTATCTGGCAAGCCTGGACAGACTCAATTGGAGATTCAGACCGACCGCTACACGTTCAACAGAGTTCAGACTTACGCTGGTGTTAGCCCTGAATCGGACATCTGGCCCGGCCTCCTCAGGAAGAACGCCTACGTCTTCCTTGGCACGCAGACTGTCCAGAAGGCACAGGCGGCAATCTCTTACAAAGGAGATCTCATCCTCTATGAATATCCCATCAGCCTTCTCGACCGCGAAAAGGACCTCATCTTCGTTGACGGCGGTGCGAGGATCTACCGATAGGAGCCGAAATCCCTGGACGGTCCGCCGCTTTGCGTTGCTCCCTTGGGCATCGTGACGTGAGGGGTTACAGGCTGAGAGCGCTTCCCCGGACATGGACGGCGTCTGCCGTGCGTCTTCTCGCACGCGATGCACTTCTTCGCAGCTCGTTCTATCTGACTTTAAACAGCGCAACGGTTGCGGCAGTAGGCTTCGTATTCTGGCTTCTAAACTCCCGTTTGTTCACGGCCGAGGAGATAGGGAGAGCCACCGTCCTCATCTCAGGCGCATCCCTCATCACTTACGTGAGTCTAGTCGGCTTCAACATCACATTCGTTCGGTTCCTGCCTGCATCCCGACACAGAAACCACGAGATCAACACGGGGCTGTTGATCGTGTTCGCGACTGCGCTGGCTGCCGCGACTCTGTACGTTGTGCTCATCCCCTCGATAGTTCCCCGGCTGGCCTTCCTGCGGGAATCTTTCGGGCTCTCGGCCGCATTCGTTGTGCTGACGGCGTTCTGGGCAGTCAACCTCGTCACAGATAGCGTCTTCATCGCCTTCCGAAAGGCACAGTTCAACCTTCTGGTCGACGGGGCTGTTCAGGGCGCAGTCAAGCTCGCCCTTCCAGCGCTTATGGTCGGCTTCGGCGCGTTCGGGATCTTCATGTCCTCTGGGATAGCGGCGGTGGTCGCGGTGATTGCGAGCATCATCCTCATGATGCGCACCGTGGGCTACAGGCCCAGACTGTTGTTGTCGCCCAAGGTACTCCGGCGGACGTGGGAGTACTCAGCCGCAAACTACGTGGCGAATCTTCTCACCGTGGGTTCGTTACTCGTGATCCCCTTGATCGTGCTGGAGGTTCGAGGATCTCGCCAGACGGCCTTCTACTACATTGCATTTCAACTGGCGAGTCTGCTGTTCTCTGCTGGCTATGCGGTATCGGCGTCGTTGCTCGCGGAGGGCTCACACGAAGGCTCCCTTCTTCCCTCCTTGATGCGACGGTCAGCAAAGGTGTTGGTCCTTGTGTGCGTGCCCTCCAGCATCCTTGTCGCGGCTGCCGGCCACTGGCTCCTTCTTCTCTTCGGCCACGACTACACCGCGAATGCTACATTGGCTCTGGCCGTGCTCGCTCTGTCGACCCCATTTGTCGCGCTGTTCTCCGCTGCGACGACTGTGCTGCGAATTACGAAGCAGCTACGGGCGCTCGTGGCAACAAACGCCGTGTTTGCAGCCGTCGTCGTCGGTCTGACTCTCGCGGCGGCAAAGCATGGCCTCCAATGGGTGGCCGTCGGCTGGCTTCTTGGCAACATGGTAGCAGGCGCCTTGGCCTCCGGGCTTGCGGCAGCTCATCTCCGTGCCAGCCCTTGGTTTCGCAGCGGCCAAGTGGCTGAAGGTAGTGACAAGTGACATCCCGACGCCCTCGTCACCACGATCGCACGGCAAAGATACAGACCTTCGGTCGCCTCGTCCTGCAAGTCAATTGCGCTCCCGCGCGCAATGAGCTTGCGCACACGCCCCAAGCGCTAGACTTCACTGGCAAAGGCGACCTCCGCCAGCCCATGCACAGCATCCCGCGATGCAGCCCGCGCGTTATTCAGGATCGCCGATGCTCGCGTTGCTTGTGATGCGACGACCATCTGTCCAACGTGCCAGCATGATGAGCCAGCTTTCCCATCACCCAGTTGCCTCCGCGAGCCGATCTTCCCTATTCGCGGGCCGGATGGCGCTTGACGCCCCTGGAGCCTGCTTGGCGGGCGCTTGCCAACGCCGAATGACCCTCCCGCAGTGGTTTCCGCATGCCCGCTGGAGCAAGGCGATGCTATCGCGGCAACCGTTTTCGGCACCGCGACCGCGACCACACCAACGAAGGGAGTCAAGCCGATGGCTGCCAACCTTGCGGCTGTGGAGTCAAGCGCAGTGACTGATGCAAAGAAACGCCTATCGGTGCCCCAATCTCAGTTGAAGGTACTGATATCTCACTGCTATTCGAAGGACAACAAAGGTGACGCTGCTCTTCTCGCTGCCCTGATTGCCGACGTCAAGCGGGCCTTTGGAAACCCAAATCTGGTCGCCCTCACGCTCGACGCAATCGAACCATCCGCATCCTTCGAAGGCGTCCCGCTGAAGGCCTCGTTCATGCACTATGCGCTATATGCGACGAAATATAGGCCGTTCAAGTTGATATCAAGCGCTCTGATAGTGATTTCGTCTCTAGCGTGGGCACTTGCGGTTCGGATGGGCATGCGTGCCCCAGTTCCGCCAAGTCTCAAGTCGCTCTGCCATCTCTATCGCGATGCGGACATCGTGGTGACAGTTGGTGGTGGGTATCTCCGCGGGAAGCCTGGCTTGGCGAGCACTGTGACGCTGGCTCTGCAAGTCCATCCTATCTGCCTGGCCGCCATCTTAGGCACGCCTACCGTCTTGTACCCTCAGTCTGTCGGCCCATTTGGCAATCGTGCTCAAAGGGCACTCGTCCGCCACGCCCTGAACGCCGCGGAAATGGTGTTGGTTCGCGAAGACATCAGTATGCGGCTCATCGAGGAAATGAAAGTGCATTCGGAGGTTGTGCGGTCTGTTGACGGAGCATTCTCTCTTTCAGGCAGAGCGACAATGCGAAACGACGAATGCATCGAGATGCTTAAAGGCCACAAGCCTCTGGTGGGTATCACGGTGAGAGCATGGCTCTCTGGTGAAAGGCAAACCGCCTTCGAGAAGAGCATCGCCCAGCTAGGCGACTACTTCGTTTCGGAGGGCTACTACGTGGTCTTCATTCCTCAAGTAACCAGCGTGCATCACAATGACGACGATCGCGAGGTTGCTGCGAGAGTGCGAGCATTCATGCGATCCGAGGCAATGGTGGAGGTCATCACTCAGGATGTTGACTACGTGACCGTTCGGGAACTGTGCGCGACTGTCGACTACCTGATTGGAACACGTTTCCATTCAGTGCTCTTTGCGCTGTGTGGACTGGTGCCAGCGTGCGCCATCGAATATGAGCATAAGACGAGAGGGATTATGCGTGAGCTTGGTCTTGAACAGTGGGTCGTGCGAATCGAAGATGCCTCGGCATCGAGACTCGTCACCATGGCGCAGGAGCTCATTGCCAGCAGAGAGGAGTACATCTCACGTCTGAACCGGGTCATCCCGACATACGTTGGTATCGCCGCTACAACGTACGAAAGACTTCAACAAGTAGGCAGACGACGTGGCTTGCTTCCCGACTAGCTGTTCTGCGTTACGCGATTGTTGACCGATCTGTCTATCGTTCCTTGCTTGCAAGTACCACGTAGTCCTTTGGATATCCTCGAGCATCAAACTTGATGCCCCGGTGCCTGGCTCGGGAAGGAGCCGAGCCCGTTCGAACCTGCTCGGCGCTCGGCAACAGCGCTGCCACGGCCCACACGATGACAAGGACAGGCACGGTTGATCGCCAGTCCGGCGCAGCGCGACTACCACGCAGGCGCCTCGCCACGTGCGGTTTTCCGGGATTCCCTCACACGTACTCTCAGTGCGAAACCGCCCTGAACCAGACGTTCTCGGCCCGTCCCAAGAGACTCACGGTTATCAAGTACTTTGTGGCGCGCCGGGTCGGACTCACGTGGACCACTGTGGTGGCACCCTTGTTGTTCCTTAGGTCAACGCGGCCCTGCGCTATGGTCGAGCTGCCATACAAACTGGCTAATGTGACAACATAGGAGTAGGTGGTGTCACGCGCTTCGTGGTTGACGACCGTGAAACCGAACACGTTGGGGCGCGAGAAGCTCAGCGACCTCGGCAGGCTCTTGGCGTTGCTGAAATACAGCTCGGTGAACGGCTGCGGCTGTCTGGTCACGCTGAGGGCGATTTGATGGGCGATCTGACGAGGGAAGGCAACGACGAGGCCCGCGGCCACAATGCAGATGGCGGCCACCGCAAGCCAGCCCAAGGCTCGACTCGGCGAGGTCGGACTGTGACGGTGGCGCTCGATGGCCGGAGCAGCGGTCGGCTCCTCGCTCGCCGCGCCAATGGAAGAGGTCACCTCGGGCAGGCGCGCCAGGACTGCATGCGGCGGCTGGGGATCCCGTGCTGATACCTCCGGTGCTTCTTCTGTGACGCTCGGGTTCACTGCATCTTGGCTGCGGGTACTCTCGGACGGCATGCCTCCTCGGTCGGCGGCAGTCGCATCAGCAGCCGGCTCCTCGCTGGACGCGGCGGCGATAGCGTCCGGACCAGACCGGCGAGCGATGACGGACCCTGTCTGGGGGGGCCCATTCGGCGGCCGAGCGGATTCGCTGAGCGCTGCTCCCGGCTTGGCAGAGTCCTGCCTCGGAGCGTTTCTGGGGCCGTAACCCTCATGGCCGGCGGCGGTGTGCGCTGCCAGCGCTTCGCGAGTGAGGAATACAGCGCCGCAGCAGGAACACACCCATTTGATGTCCCGGTCGCCCATCACGTGCGAGAGAGCATCTCGCGGTCCTGTCCATTCGAAGGGACGGCAGACAAGCCATCCATTCCTTGACTTCCGTCCAGTTGCACTAGCACGTGCTCACCCAGTCCAGTCGAGGTCTCATGATGCCGTCCACGAGTACCCTGCTCCGAGTTGGCAGCGGTGCTCACCATCCTATCGTCAGGCGTGACAAACACACCTCCTCATGATGCTGGCTTCCGCATTGCGAGGCCGTCCACGGTCGCAGCCGTATACGCAGCCGACGACACTCCTGCGAGTTTGAGCACAGGCAAGTCATTGCCACGTGCGCCGTCGTGACATAGGGTGTGGTTCGGCTCCCCGGGGCATGCGGGCGCAGTCCGCGGGGGCCCCACTGACGGGTACCCGCGGAGTCTCCGGGGCGGCGCATATCATCGGGGTGGCACGTTACATCCCCTTCAGGGGACCCATGCTGCCCGGGTGAGCAAAGTGGGGGGGTGAGTATGCGGCTCTCTGTCGTGATCCCGGCGCTCAATGAAGAGCACAGCATTGGCGACGTACTGAGAGAGATCCCGATCGCCGAACTCGCGGGTATGGGGTACGAGGTCGAGGTCATCGTCGTCGACAACGGCTCGGTGGACAGCACGACACATGTGGCGTGCATGCATCGAGCCACGGTCGTGCTGCAGCCCATACGAGGATACGGCAACGCCTACAAGGCCGGCTTTGCGTACGCGACCGGCGATGTGGTGGCGACGGGCGACGCCGACCTCAGCTACCCCTTCAGCGACCTCCCCAAGATCCTCCAGCTGATGCAAGAAAGGCAGCTCGAGTTCGTCTCGACTGACCGCCTCAGCAGCCTTAGAACGGGTGTCATGACGCGCTCACACGTGTTTGGCAACTGGCTGCTCTCCTTGGCCACGAAAGTGCTCTTCGGCTGGCCGCACAAGGACTCGCAATCGGGAATGTGGATCTTCAAGCGCTACGTGTGGGATGCCTTGGAGGTGCGCTCTTCTGGCATGCCGTTTTCCCAGGAGGTGAAGATTGAAGCGTTTGTGAGGGGCTTCAATTGTGATGAAGTCGAGATTGATTACCGGGCGCGGGCCGGTGAGACGAAGCTGAACACGATCACCGATGGGCTGGGGAACATCGCACAGCTCGTCAGAAAGCGTTTCTCGCTGGGTCTCGCGCCGAAGCGCTCGACGGATGCACGCAGCGAAGATGCTGTGGAGGGGCACGGCTCTCTTCCCAATCCCTCCGCGGCGTGCAGGACGGAGAACGCCGCCTCGAGCTCCCTGTGGGAAGAGCGCTGGTACAGGGTCGCAACACGTTCGGACGCCGAGCCGCCTGGACTCGGAGCCTACGTGACCGTGCCACTGCTCGGCGCCGCCGCGACATCATCCGCGAGCGCGGCCGACCGCGAACGAATGGTCGTGTGGCGGGCCGATCGCCGTCGTGGGCCGCAAGGCGAACGGGCGTCAGTGCGCGCTTTGCCGAACTTGCACCGCACGGACCGTCGGGGTCCCAGCCACACGCATTACGTCGACAGAGTCGACGACCGCCAGCTGTCACCGAACTGACGGTGTGGAGTGTAGCGTGCGGGATGAGTAGCCCTTTGGGGGAGCCGCGACCGCGCTCTGTCCGGGGCGATCTCCGTTCAAGAATCACGCCCGGCGGTCGGAGGGGGCGCTTGCGGTGATTCGCCGACAGAATCCGGGGCGCTGGTGGACGCCGCCCCAGACCTCAGTGCGGCGCCACTCGCGCAGCGCGGCCGGGTCGAGGCGGGCGACGAACACGCCGCCCCTCTTGGGGGCCTGGAAGAGACGCGTGTCGCGGCCCACGCCCTCGCGCGTGAAAGCCATTGGCTCGACGACGGTGGAGTCGCCGTTCTCCAGGGTCACGACTCTCTTCATCGAACCCGGCAGCCCTTCGGAGAACGGCCACATGGAGTAGTTCAACGGCAAGCCCAGGGACGCCTTCTGCGAGGCTTACGGGCATTGGTCTCTCGGTTGTCATGTGGCGAACCTCCCTGACGAGTGTTGAACGATCTGCGGAGGCCTGGTTGCGTCGTCGGATAGCTGACCGTACTCATGATGAAGCATGGGAACCGGGTGGATGAGCTAAAGGAGAGACTCGTGGCCCTCTTGAGGACCCCTCGACATCGAGGTCAAGGCTGGCTTGACCTTGAGATCGATGAAGGAAAATCCGACTTGGCCCAGGCCTTACTCGCTCTCGCCAACCATGGTGGCGGGTTCGTCATCCCCGGACTTGGGACAATGGCGGGGGCGTTGGTGCCGCGCCGAACACCTTCAACATCTATGCGACGAACACACCACCTCGGTCTTCAAGTCGACCAACATCACTCCGGGCGACACGATCACCCTGCAAGGCACACACTCGCTGACCGTGACATGGGACGACCAGGTCCTGGGCGTCACGACTCAGAACTACTACGAGGAAGGCGACCTAATGCAGCCGGGCCCGAGCCCGGCGGGCGAAACCGCCGTCGGTACCTGGAAGGACGGTACGAACGGCACAAAGCTCACGATTCTTGGCCCGGATAGCCACAGCAGTTATCAAGCGACTATGGACACCAGTGCCGGCCAGGCCCCGTTCACCGTCAACATCTACAATGGTCTCGCGGACCGCCGTCTCCAAAGCCACGAGATCGTCCAAAGAAAGGCCGAGCGGGCTGTCGGCAGGTCCCGCTGAGTCGATCTTGAGCCGGAGTCTGGTCAGTATGTTCTCGACATTGGGGGGAGTCCAAGCGAGTCCGGCTCCCCGCACAGGCTCGTCCACGCGGTCTGGAAATCCGGTCCCATTGCCACGACCTTCTCGCGACATATGTCCGTGAGTTGGTCAACGGCTGGGATGAGAGGCTCATACGTTGGGTGCTCTCCCGGCGCTGGCGGTGGCGCGATGTTGATTGACGGGGAGACGCCCGCTCCGAACAGGAAGGCGAGTCTGCGGTCATGCGATGCCAGATGGTCACGAAGAAGCTCGGCCACCCGGCGCGGATCGCGGTGCATGCTGCCCCCCTCCGACTGTACGGACTAGCATGCAGCGGCTACGGTCAGAGACGGGCGCAGTGACCACGCTCAGGATTCGCGGCAGAGGAGATTCGGAGTGGAACACCAGCGACGCCCCAAGGGGTGCTCACTCGCGTGCAGCTCGCTATACCGAGACGCTTTTCCCTCACTTGATGGAAGCTCGTGGTGGAGGCGGCGGGAATCGAACCCGCGTCCACGGACGCCTCGGCGGAGTCTCTACAGGCATAGCCGGCGCTTTTGGTCTCGCGCGCGGCCCCCGCGTCGGCCGGGTGCCGGTTGCCAGCCCCGATCAGTCTCGGGTGCGCTCGCTCGGAGCAGCGCGACCGCACCCCAGTCCACTTGATGACACCGCGGACCCCGGCCGTGGACGAGCTGGGCGCGATGCGCTACCTAGTTACTAGGCGGCGAGTGCGAGAGTGTTATTCTCGGCAAGTATATGGTTCCGGCAGTTTAACGAGGCCACCGGACCTCGGCCTGCTGCTCCCACCGCGGTACAGCCCATGTCGAGACCTGTTCGCCCCCATGGGCAGCCTGGTGGCTGCACGCCTGAGTATACCAGTGCCCAGAGACGGCGAAACCGCGGCGGAGCCGCGGTTTCGCTGCACAACTCAGATGCGCCGGTCAGTGTGCGGTGCGCCTACGGCGCCCCGCACGTTAGCTCACCTACGGTGGCTAGTCTTCGACGGTCTGCACCTCTCGCCTGTCGCGACGTCGGAAGTACATGTTGCGGCACAGCGGGCCCTCGCCGGTGGCGTAGCAGCTCTGCACCGCTACCGAGCACTGCGGTAGCGGGGTGCGGGCCACCTTGACCACGCCGAATCCGCCCTTGCCGCGCTCGATGTCTTCGAACATCTTCAGGTCGATCTCATGCGGAAATACCTTCTCGATACACCCGAAGAAGGTGTCGCCGTCCTCCTTGAACGCGTACAGAAACCGGCAGTTGATGCTGAGACAAGCCGCCGGGTAGACGACCTTCTCGCACTGTGCCGAGCATTCCTGGCATTCGAGCAGTTCTTCAGCCAACAGGATCAGCCTCCTACAGCAGAACGGCCGGCGAACGTTGCCGACCCTGGCGCATGGTAGCACAGGGTCCCTCAGCCTGAACAGGCCGCTTAACCTGCACTTAATACTGCTTATTCATCTCTCTATGCTTTCGCGCCCCGGATTCCTGCAACGGCAATTCCGTTGACATTGCCCCATCTCGGTGAAGATAGCCCTGTCCTGTCGCTTGCCATGGAGGTGCCGTACACGCATGGACTCCTTGCTGCTCGCCCGCATCCAGTTCGCCTTCACCGTCGGTTTTCACTTCATCTTCGTGCCCATCAGCATCGGTCTGGCCCTCGTGGTCGTGGCCGCGGAGCGCCGCTTCTACAAGAGCGGCGATCTGGCCGACAGGGCGGCCTCCACCTTCTGGATAAAGCTCTTCACGACCACCTTCGCGGTCGGCGTCGCCACCGGGATCACCATGGAGTTCGCGTTCGGCACCAACTGGGCCAACTACTCGCGCTTCGTCGGCAACATCTTCGGAGCCCCCCTGGCCGCCGAGGGCCTGTTCTCGTTCTTCCTCGAGTCGACCTTCTCGGGGTGCTGCTCTTCGGGCGTACCAAGGTGTCTAAGCGCTTCTACTATGTATCCACCTGGCTCGTGATGTTCGGCGCCTTCCTTTCGGCCCTGTGGATCATCATCGCCAATTCGTGGCAGCAGACACCCGGGGGGTACAAGATCGTGGGCGGCAAGGCCGTGCTCACCAACTTCTGGGCGGCCGCCTTGAATCCCTCTACGGCGCCTCGCTACGTGCACACCGTCACCGGGGCCATCATCGTCGGCACCTTCGTCGTCGCCAGCATCTGCGCGTGGTATCTGCTCAAGGGGCGGCACCGCGATTTCGCCCGCCGCACTCTCCGCACCAGCCTGATCGTGGGCCTTATCGCCACGCTCGCCATGCCGTTCGTGGGCCACTGGGGATCACTCGTGGTGGCCAAGCATCAGCCCATCAAGATGGCGGCCTTCGAGGACGTGTACCGACGAAGAACGGCGCGCCGCTGTGGCTCGGCGGCTGGGTGACGACGAAGCCCGACGGCAGCAGCAGCCCGGTCGGGCTCAAGATACCCAAAGGGCTCAGTCTCATCTTGCACCTCAATCCCAACGCGCGCATCACCGGCCTGCAGTCGGTGCCGGCCGGCGACCGGCCTCCCGAGCAACTCGTCTTTCAGAGCTACCACATCATGATCGCGCTCTCCTTCGTGTTCATCGTGGTCATGGCGCTAGCGCTCTTCATGTACTGGCGCAAACGCCTCGAGCAGCATCGCTGGCTGCTCTGGCTGCTGGTGGTGTGCTTCCCGCTGCCCATCATCGCCATGAACCTGGGATGGATGTCGGCCGAGGTGGGCCGCCAGCCGTGGATCGTGCAAGGGGTGCTACGTACCACGGCCGGAGTCTCGCCGGTCGTCTCCGGCGGCGAGGTGCTCACCACGCTCATCATCTTCGCCCTGCTCTACCTCGTCTTGTTCGTCGCCTGGCTGCGGATCTTCCTGGGCATCGTCCGCAAGGGCCCCAACGACGTCATCGTCAACACCATCGCGACGGCGGCGCCGGGAGCACCGGCGGGACGCCGGCGCCGGAGGTGATGTGATGTCTCTGCACAACATCTGGTTCTTCCTCGTGGCTTTCCTGCTCACCGGCTACGTAGTGCTGGACGGCTTCGACCTCGGTGCCGGCGTGCTCTATCCGTTCGTCGCCCGCAGCGGGACGAGCGCGGCGTGGTGCGAGCCAGCATAGGCCCGCTGTGGGACGGCAACGAGGTGTGGCTCCTCACCGGCGCCGGCGCCGTGTTTGCCGCCTTCCCGGCCGTGTACGCGATGGCCTTCAGCGGCTTCTACCTGGCCATCATGCTGGTGCTGTTCGGGCTCATCCTGCGCGCCGTGTACCTGGAGTTCCGCCACGCCGACAAGCGCTGGGCGAGGGTTTGGGACGCCGCCTTCTTCCTCGGCAGCCTGGTACCGGCCCTGCTCGTGGGCGTCGCCTTGGCCAACATGATGGGCGGCGTGCCGATGAACGCTGGCGGCGATTACACCGGCACCTTTCTGCTCCTCAACCCCTACGCGCTGCTGGGCGGCGTGACCGGCTGTCTTCTGATCGTCACGCACGGCGCCGCATGGCTCGCCTTCAAGTCCGAGGGCGCCCT
>CAVVTV010000011.1:0-13846 GCA_963751215.1 uncultured Thermoleophilia bacterium
GGTGGAGGCGGCGGGAATCGAACCCGCGTCCACGGACGCCTCGGCGGAGTCTCTACAGGCATAGCCGGCGCTTTTGGTCTCGCGCGCGGCCCCCGCGTCGGCCGGGTGCCGGTTGCCAGCCCCGATCAGTCTCGGGAGCGCTCGCTCGGAGCAGCGCGACCGCACCCCAGTCCACTTGATGACACCGCGGACCCCGGCCGTGGACGAGCTGGGCGCGATGCGCTACCTAGTTACTAGGCGGCGAGTGCGAGAGTGTTATTCTCGGCAAGTATATGGTTCCGGCAGTTTAACGAGGCCACCGGACCTCGGCCTGCTGCTCCCACCGCGGTACAGCCCATGTCGAGACCTGTTCGCCCCCATGGGCAGCCTGGTGGCTGCACGCCTGAGTATACCAGTGCCCAGAGACGGCGAAACCGCGGCGGAGCCGCGGTTTCGCTGCACAACTCAGATGCGCCGGTCAGTGTGCGGTGCGCCCACGGCGCCCCGCACGTTAGCTCACCTACGGTGGCTAGTCTTCGACCGTCTGCACCTCTCGCCTGTCGCGACGTCGGAAGTACATGTTGCGGCACAGCGGGCCCTCGCCGGTGGCGTAGCAGCTCTGCACCGCTACCGAGCACTGCGGCAGCGGGGTGCGGGCCACCTTGACCACGCCGAATCCGCCCTTGCCGCGCTCGATGTCTTCGAACATCTTCAGGTCGATCTCATGCGGAAACACCTTCTCGATACACCCGAAGAAGGTGTCGCCGTCCTCCTTGAACGCGTACAGAAACCGGCAGTTGATGCTGAGACAAGCCGCCGGGTAGACGACCTTCTCGCACTGTGCCGAGCATTCCTGGCATTCGAGCAGTTCTTCAGCCAACAGGATCAGCCTCCTACAGCAGAACGGCCGGCGAACGTTGCCGACCCTGGCGCATGGTAGCACAGGGTCCCTCAGCCTGAACAGGCCGCTTAACCTGCACTTAATACTGCTTATTCATCTCTCTATGCTTTCGCGCCCCGGATTCCTGCAACGGCAATTCCGTTGACATTGCCCCATCTCGGTGAAGATAGCCCTGTCCTGTCGCTTGCCATGGAGGTGCCGTACACGCATGGACTCCTTGCTGCTCGCCCGCATCCAGTTCGCCTTCACCGTCGGTTTTCACTTCATCTTCGTGCCCATCAGCATCGGCCTGGCCCTCGTGGTCGTGGCCGCGGAGCGCCGCTTCTACAAGAGCGGCGATCTGGCCGACAGGGCGGCCTCCACCTTCTGGATAAAGCTATTCACGACCACCTTCGCGGTCGGCGTCGCCACCGGGATCACCATGGAGTTCGCGTTCGGCACCAACTGGGCCAACTACTCGCGCTTCGTGGGCAACATCTTCGGAGCCCCCCTGGCCGCCGAGGGCCTGTTCTCGTTCTTCCTCGAGTCGACCTTTCTCGGGGTGCTGCTCTTCGGGCGTACCAAGGTGTCTAAGCGCTTCTACTATGTATCCACCTGGCTCGTGATGTTCGGCGCCTTCCTTTCGGCCCTGTGGATCATCATCGCCAATTCGTGGCAGCAGACGCCCGGGGGGTACAAGATCGTGGGCGGCAAAGCCGTGCTCACCAACTTCTGGGCGGCCGCCTTCAATCCCTCTACGGCGCCTCGCTATGTGCACACCGTCACCGGGGCCATCATCGTCGGCACCTTCGTCGTCGCCAGCATCTGCGCGTGGTATCTGCTCAAGGGGCGGCACCGCGATTTCGCCCGCCGCACTCTCCGCACCAGCCTGATCGTGGGCCTCATCGCCACGCTCGCCATGCCGCTGGTGGGCCACTGGGGATCACTCGTGGTGGCCAAGCATCAGCCCATCAAGATGGCGGCCTTCGAGGACGTGTACCAGACGAAGAACGGCGCGCCGCTGTGGCTCGGCGGCTGGGTGACGACGAAGCCCGACGGCAGCAGCAGCCCGGTCGGGCTCAAGATACCCAAAGGGCTCAGTCTCATCTTGCACCTCAATCCCAACGCGCGCATCACCGGCCTGCAGTCGGTGCCGGCCGGCGACCGGCCTCCCGAGCAACTCGTCTTTCAGAGCTACCACATCATGATCGCGCTCTCCTTCGTGTTCATCGTGGTCATGGCGCTGGCGCTCTTCATGTACTGGCGCAAACGCCTCGAGCAGCATCGCTGGCTGCTCTGGCTGCTGGTGGTGTGCTTCCCGCTGCCCATCATCGCCATGAACCTGGGATGGATGTCGGCCGAGGTGGGCCGCCAGCCGTGGATCGTGCAAGGGGTGCTGCGTACCACGGCCGGAGTCTCACCGGTCGTCTCCGGCGGCGAGGTGCTCACCACGCTCATCATCTTCGCCCTGCTCTACCTCGTCTTGTTCGTCGCCTGGCTGCGGATCTTCCTGGGCATCGTTCGCAAGGGCCCCAACGACGTCGTCGTCAACACCATCGCGACGGCGGCGCCGGGAGCGCCGGCGAGCGCCGGCGCCGGGAGGTGATGTGATGTCTCTGCACAACATCTGGTTCTTCCTCGTGGCTTTCCTGCTCACCGGCTACGTAGTGCTGGACGGCTTCGACCTCGGTGCCGGCGTGCTCTATCCGTTCGTCGCCCGCAGCGAGGACGAGCGCGGCGTGGTGCGGGCCAGCATAGGCCCGCTGTGGGACGGCAACGAGGTGTGGCTCCTCACCGGCGCCGGCGCCGTGTTTGCCGCCTTCCCGGCCGTGTACGCGATGGCCTTCAGCGGCTTCTACCTGGCCATCATGCTGCTGCTGTTCGGGCTCATCCTGCGCGCCGTGTCCCTGGAGTTCCGCCACGCCGACAAGCGCTGGGCGAGGGTTTGGGACGCCGCCTTCTTCCTCGGCAGCCTGGTACCGGCCCTCCTCGTGGGCGTCGCCCTGGGCAACGTCATCCGCGGCGTGCCCATGAACGCCAACGGCGACTACACGGGCACCTTTCTGCAGCTCCTCAACCCCTACGCGCTGCTGGTGGGCGTCACCGGCTTACTGCTGATCGTCACGCACGGCGCCGCCTGGCTCGCCTTCAAGTCCGAGGGCGCCCTGCACCAGCGCGTCACCGGCTACCGCCGGCTCACGTTCGTGCTGTTCGCCGTGCTCGCGGTGGCCACCTCGGCGGCCACCATCGCCGGCGTGTCGAGGGCCTCCAACCACGTGTTCGGCAGGCCTCTGGGCTGGTTGTTCCTCGCCGTGCTCGCGCTTTCTCTCCTGTACACGATCTGGCAGATGCTGCGCAGCGGCGGCGAGCTGGGTTCCTTCCTCGGGTCGGCTCTCACGATCGTCGCCCTGGCCGGCATTGCCGCGGTGGGCAACTACCCCGAGATCGTGCCGGCCCGCGGCACGCCCGCGTCCACCAGTCTCACCGTGACCAGCGCCGCCTCGGGGCACCTCACCCTCGAGGTGATGCTCATCATCGCCCTCATAGGCACGCCCATCGTCCTCGCCTACACGGCGCTCATCTACACGACGTTCAAGGGCAAGGTGAAGGCCGCCGACGCCGACTATTGATCGCCAGCGGATCAACGCCGGGGGCGGCGTAGCGCCACCCGCCGCCACCCGCCGCCACCCGCCACGAGGCACCGCACGCTCGGCTGGTGGCCGCCACGCGGCGTCGGCGGCGGGCGCCGCGCCGGCACTCGGCGCGAGGCCGCAGCGCCCTCTGAGCGATTTCCCAGGGCGACGCGCAGTCGCACACAGATGGACACTTGACATTGGGCACTGTGTGCCTATGATGTTCGAAAGTGCGTTCGATTCTGCGCGATTGTGACAACACGCCGCAGCCTCGGGGGGTTTGTGCCGTCATCGGGAATCCGTGAGATGTTCCCTGCCGAAAGGCAAGGACGCATCCTGGAGATACTTAGCGATCAGCGAGCGGTGCGCGTCGCGTCTCTCAGCGAGATTCTCGCTGTGTCGGAGATGACCATCCGGCGCGACCTCGAACGTCTCGAGGCCAAGGGCCTGCTCTCCCGCACCCACGGCGGCGCCATCCTCAAGCAGCACCTCGTAGAAGAGCCGCTGTACGTGAACAACGTGCGCGCCAACGCGGAGGAGAAGCAGCGTATCGCACGCGCGGCCGCCACGCTCATACAACCCGGTGAGACCGTGTTCCTGAGCTCCGGCACCACCGCCGCCCAAGTGCTAAGCCACGTCGACCCGCACCTGCGGGCGCGCATCCTCACGCACAACCTGGGTGCCGTGGCCGAGGCGCAGGGCACGTCTCTCGAGCTCATCCTCATCGGTGGCGTCTGCCGGCCACGCTCGAACGCCCTCGAGGGTAGCGTGCCCATCGAAGTGGTGGGCAGCTTCCACGCTTCGCGCTTCATCATCGGGGTCGACGGCATCAGCCTCGAAGAGGGCATCACCACGCCCAGCGTGGGCTTGGCCGCGGTTGAACGCGCCATGATCCGGCAGACGCGCGGCGAAGTGGTGGCGCTCGCCGATCGCACCAAGATCGGCGTGGTCGGCGACGCCGTGATCTGCTCGCTCGACGCCGTTCAGACGGTGATCGTCGACGAAGGCGTTGATGACGACGTGCGCAACGAGATGCTGCGCCGTGGCCTGAGGGTGATCGTGGTCTGAGCCGCTTGTGACGGTCGCGCGCGATCGGCGGGCTCTCGACCAGTATTAAGCGAAGGAGACGGGCAGTGAATGCGGACGAGGCAAACGATCTTCTCGAGCTGGCGGAGCGCCTGGCGGTCGACACGGTGAGGCTGCGCGACACGCTGCGCTGGGAGTTTCTCAGGCAGCAGCTCGAAGAGGTCATGGGCGACGACTACGACCTCGGACGCGTGCTGCGCATCGAGCAGATCTTCGGCGGCGCCGTGAACGTGAGCTGCGGCATCTGGACCGAGACCGAGGGCGTCCGGCACAAATACTTCGTGCGCAAGTACAACGATGGCATCAGCGAGCCCGAGGTGCGCTTCGAGCACGCCCTCGTCAATCACATCATCGACAGGGGCTTCGGCTTGGCGGCCAAGGTCTACCCGACGCGCCGGGGCGACACCTTCGCGACACGCGAAGAGGTACGGGGCGGCGAGAAGATCAAGCGCTTCTTCGCCGTGTACGAATGCCTGGACGGCGAAGACAAGTACGACTGGTTCAGAAACCGTCTCGCCGACCGCGAGTACGCCGCGGCCGCGCGCGTGCTCGCAGACTTCCACCACTGCGCCGCCGATTTCGCGCCCGGCGACCTCGCCCGCAAGCAGCCTCCCATCATGGAGTTCATCCCCACCCTCGACGGCGCGTTTCGCGCCTGGGCCGCCGACAAGAGGGGCACCGCTTTCGACGAGTACTACGAGGCGCACTTCGCCAACATCATGCGCGCCCTCGCGCTGGGCCAGGGCATCGCCGGCCACGACCTCGAGGGCACGCCGATGATCCCGGTGCACTGCGACTACCACCCGGGGAATCTCAAGTGGGTCGCCGAGCAGGCCGTGGCGCTGTTCGACTTCGACTGGTCCAAGATCGACTACCGCACCTTCGACGTGGGTCTCGCCATCGCGTACTTCTGCACCTCGTGGGACGGCGACGATAGCGGCGCGCTCTGGCTCGACAAGACTGCCATCTTCGTGCGCGCCTATCAGGAAGAGTCGGCCAAATACACGGCCCCCGGGCCCATGGGCGAGAGCGAGCTCGCGGTGCTGCCGCGCATGATCGCCAACGGCAACCTGTTCGTGCTCAACTGGGACCTGAGCGCCTACTACGAAGACCCCGAGCCGGACGTCGACAAGTACATCAAGTACCTCAAGCACAACGTCATGGTCCTCGAATTCATTGAAGAGCATATGCCCGAGCTGGTGGCGCTCATGCAGCCCGCTCCGGCGGCGTTTACGCAGACCGCGAGTTGAGACACGGGCATCTACTGCGGCGACCGCAGCGCCGGCCCGACCGCAACTTGGAGGAAGTGACCGAAAAGAGGCTCAGCGTGCCGCCGGCGGCGAAGCCGGTCCGGCGGCACGAGCCGAGAGAAGCCGACACACGGGCGGGTGGGTCGCCACGGGACGCACGCCATGGGATGCACGAGCAGGATGTGGACGAAGCGGGACGCTCGCACGGGATGTTCACGACGGGAAGCTCAGCGACCCGCCCGCTTGTCGGCTTTTGAAGAGAGGATCTGATACGCATGAAGTTCGCTGAGTTGCTCACTACCGATCAGGTCCAGCGTGTGCACGACGCCTCGCTCTGGGTCCTCGAGAACGTGGGCATCCTCGCGCACCACCCCAGGGCGCGCGATGTCTTCAAGGCGCACGGCTGCTCGGTGGACGAGAACGGCCTCGTCAAGTTCCCGCCCGCCGTGGTGGAGCAGTACATGAAGGCGGTTCCGCCGAGCTTCACCTTCCGCGGACGTGATCCCCGCTACGACCGCACGATCCCCGACGACGGTCCTGTGGTCGTCACCGGCAGCTCGGCGCCCAACGTGGTCGACCCCCTGAGCGGCGTCGAGCGGCGCGCCACGTCGGCCGACATCGCCAACATCGCCTACCTGATCAACGAGCTCAAGGGCTTCGACATCTTCTCCATCTCGACGCTGGCGGCCGACGCGCCCGAGGGCCAGTTCAGCCTGTCGCGCTTCTACCCTGCGCTGAAGAACTGCCTCAAGCCGGTGCGCAGCAACACACCGAACATGAACGATCTGCACATGGTGCTCAAGCTCGGGGAGCTTATCGTCGGCGGAGCCGAAGCGTATCGTGAGCGACCGATCATCAACCATCACTACTGCCCCATGGTCTCGCCGCTCACCATGGACGTCGATTCCACCGAGGCCGTCACGTACCTCACCGAGCAGGGACTGCCCGTCTATACCACGGTGGTGCCCAACGCGGGGCTCACCTCGCCGATGACGCTCATGGGCACATTGGTAGTAGGCAACGCCGAGTTTCTCGCCATCTCGGTGTACCAGCAGATGCTCAAAGAGGGCACGCCCCTCATCTACGCGAGCCTGCCGACGGTCGCCGACATGCGCACCGGTGCCTACGCCCCGGGCGCTATCGAGACCGGCATGCTCTGCATGGCCCAGGCGCAGCTCGGCAACTTCTATCACGTTCCCACGGGCGGCTACATCGGCCTGACCAACGCCCACGACAACGACGCACAGTCCGGCTACGAGACCGGCATGAACACGCTCGGCGCGGTCCTGGCCGGCGCCACGCTCCTCAACATGGGCGGCCTGTTCAGCTCGCTGATGGCCTTCGACTTCGGCAAGGCCGTGGTAGACGACGAGATCGCTCTCATGAACAAGCGCGTGCTGCGCGGGCTCGAGTTCAGCGAAGAGAGCCTGGCCCTCGACGTGATCGCCGAGGTGGGCCCCGGCGGCGACTTCATGAAGTCCAGGCACACCAAGGCGCTGATGAAGACCACCGCGGTGTTTCCCAAGGTCGCCAACCGCGGCATGCGCGCGCAGTGGGAGGCGGCCGGTCGGCCGGACGCGCAGTCGCGCGCGCGCGCCGTGGCCGAGAGCATCTTGAGCAAGCCCAACCCGGCGGTGTGGAACGGCGATCTCGATGAACGCATCAGGGCGGCTTTCCCGGGCATGGTGGCCGGTGACGCCGTGTGGGCCGGGGCGGAGGTGCACGCCTGACGGTACGCGCCAGAGCGCATGACAGGCGCGCCGGCGAGACGAGCTCGTGGGCGCGGGGCAAGAGAACGGCCGGCGGAACACTCAGGGCCGCGGTCGCGGAACTCAAAACAGAGAGACGAGGGGAAGCAGACATGGGAAACGAGGCCACGTTCGAGCTGCTCAAGAAGTCGATCATAGACTCGGATGAAGACGAAGTCTTGGCTGCCGTCAACAAGGCGCTGGACGAGGGCATCGACCCGAACAGCATCATCACCGAGGGGCTGCTTCCGGGCCTCAACGTGATCGGTGAGCAGTTCGAGTGTGAAGACATCTTCCTGCCCGAGCTCATGCAGGCCGCGCTCGCCTTCCAGGCGGCGATGGGTGTGCTCGAGCCCAAGATCAAAGAAGCCGGCGGCCCCGCCGAGAAGAAGGGCACGATCGTGCTCGGCACGGTGAAGGGCGACCTTCACTCGATCGGCAAGAACATCCTCAAGCTCCTCTTCGAGACCTCGGGCTTTGAGGTGTACGACCTCGGCATCGATGTTGACCTGTTCAAGTTCATCGACAAGGCCAAAGAGGTCAACGCCGACATCATCGCCATGTCGGCCCTGCTCACGACCACGCTCATCGGCCAGAGGGACGTCATCGACGCTCTCAAGGATCAGGGCACGCGCGACAAGTACAAGGTGATCATCGGCGGCGGCGCCACCACCCAGGAATGGGCCAACACCATCGGCGCCGACGGCTGGTCGGGCAGCGCCTATGACGCCGTCAACCTCGCCACCCGGCTGGTCTCGTAGCAAGCCCCAACCGCCAGCACGCGTAACCCTGACTTCCAGGAGACCCAAAATGATCGACTTGATCGAGGTTTTCGACCGCGCCGAGACCGGACCGCTCACGTCCGAGACCGACTACTACATGAAGCGCTTTGTGCCCAAGCTCAGCGAGATCATCGCGCGCTACAAGATCAAGTGGGACAAGGAGACCATCGTCAACACCGACGACGACCTCACCGACCGCGTCTTTCAAGCCGCCGTCGACCTCCTCGCCGAGGCCGGTGCGACTGCCCCGAGACCAACCGGGTGATGGAGTTCACGCGCGACGAGATCGTGCTCGCCTGCTCGCAAGCCCCCACGGCCGCCACGTTCGGCGAGGATCGTGAGCGCAAGACCATGTACGGCCGCAAGCCCGACACCACCGACGATCGTCCGTGGGTGCATGTTGGCGGCGGCCTCTACACCACCGACGAGTCGGTGTACGTGGACATCGTCGAGAAGATGGCGTCGTTCAACATCGTCGACTCGGTCAGCGTACCGTCGATTCTGCATCTGCGTGGCAAAGACGCCCGCGTGCGCTCGCCGCAGGAGATCCTCTCGGCCTGCAAGACCGTGCGCCTGGCGCGCGAGGGTATCCGCCGCTCCGGCCGTGCCGGCATGCCGATCATCAACGGCATCTCGGCGGCCTCGCAGCCCGCCTCGATGTTCGCCGCCACCCACCCCGCCTTCGGCCTGCGCCCGAGCGACGGCTTTCTCATCGACTTCCTCTCCGAGCTCGCGGTGGGCTACGAGGCCCTGCAGAAGGTCGCCTTCTACAACAGCCTCAGCAGCAACATCGGCTCCACCTCCACGCCGCTCTTCGGCGGCTACGCGGGCGGGCCGAGGGCGTGGCCGTGACGGCGACCTGCTACATGATCATGGGCAACTTGATCTTCCGCGGCAGCTACCACTACAACGCGCCGCTGCACAGCAAGCTCCACCTCTCGTCCACCAAGCCGCTCATCTGGGCGATCGCGATGAGCAACGCCGCCATCGGCCGCAACATGGGCTACCCGATGGTCAACCTCCCGTACCTGGGCGGCGGCTCCGGCACCAAGCAGTTCCACTACGAGATGGCCTGCTACATGCTCGCCGTCGTCACCTCGGGCGGCAACGTCTTCAGCGGTCACCCGGCCATGGCCGTGCAGGCCGACTCGCTGGTGCCCGACGACCACAAGTTCCACGCCGAGATGGGTCTGGCGGCCGCCAAGCTTACGCGCGCCGAGGCCGAGCCGATCTGCCAGAAGCTGTACCCGCTTTTCGGCGACAAGCTCAAGGACCCCGACAAGGGCATGACCTTCCAGGAGGTCTACGACCTCAAGACCAAGAAGATCGTAAATAGCGAGTTCCAGAAGGCCATAGACGACGTGCGCTCCGAGCTCGCCGCCATGGGGCTCGAGGTTCCCGTCTCGTAAGAGCCTATCCCGGTAGGCCTGCACGCCACCACGTGGCCGGGGCCCGTCGCGATCCCCCCTTGCTTGCGACGGACCCCGGCCGACGTACGCGGCCCCCCCGGTCTAAACCTGCCAGTGCGCCGCCTGAACTTCGCGCGCCCGCGCGATGGCGGCGCTGCCTCGCTCGGTACCCTCCCCCACGGCGGGCGCCTCCTCGTCGGCGAGAGCGCGCAAAATGGCCTCCACAGCGCGCGCCGAAGCATCGCGGTCGTACCCTCCCTCGAGGATGAAGGCCAGCCGACCTCCGCAGAGATCCTGCGCCAGGCGGGCGCAGCGGAGCGCCATGTCGGCGAAGCCGGCCTCGTCGACCAGCATGTCGCCGAGGGGGTCGCCGGCGTGGATATCCTGGCCGGCCGAGACGAGGATCGCCTGCGCTGCGAACTGCGTGACGATGGGCTCCACGATAACTTCGAACGCCTGCGCGTAGTCGCCGTCGTTGGCGGAGGCCGGCAGGGGAACATTCACGGTGCGACCCTCGGCCTGCCCTGCGCCACATTCCGTGAAGAAGCCGCTGCCCGGGTAGTGCGGCCACTGATGCAGGCTCACGTACAGGACTCGTGGCTCGTCGTAGAAGACCGCCTGGGTACCGTTGCCGTGATGCACATCCCAGTCGATGATCGCCACTCTCTCGTACCCTTCCGCGAGCAGCCTTGCGGCGGCGATGGCGACGTTGTTGAACAGACAGAACCCCATGGCCCGATCGGGCGTGGCGTGGTGGCCCGGAGGCCGGATGAGGGCGAAGGGCACCAGACCCTCGTCCCACAGCCTGGTGGCCGTGATGGCCCCCCCGGCTGAGAGCAGCGCTATCTCATAGCTTCTCGGCGACACGTGCGTGTCGGGGTCGATCCAGCGGCCGCCGCTCGCCGCAACCTGCTTGATCATGTCGAGATGCGGGCGGGTGTGCACGCGCAGCACGTCTTCTTCGCTCGCCGGCACCGGCTTGACCACGGTGAGCCGCGCCCACAGATCGCCGCCGCGCAGGTGATCGACCACGGTGTCGATGCGATCGGCGCCCTCCGGATGAGCGCCGGTGTCGTGCGCGGCGTAGGCCTCGTCCCAGATGATGGCGATGTTCATGCCACCTAGAATACTCGGCCGCGGCCGGCCTGGCCAACGCGCGTGGCCGCGCGCCCCGGCTGCCAGCCCCGCCTGCCGGCCCCGGTCGCCGGCGGCACGACCGTCACCCGGCGTGCCGCGTCAGCGCTCCGTCGCCGGGCCGGACTCGGCAAGGTAGGGTCGCGCCAGCCGCTCCCACAGCGCCGTAGCAGCGGCCACGTCGGCGCCCTCGGGATCGAGACCGTGCTGAATGGCGAGGCCGTCGACAATGGCGATCATGAGCATGGCGAACGGCCGCAGACGCACCGCGGACGCTGCATGGCCGGCGTCGAGACAACGCGTCACGGTCTCACGATAGCCGTCGTAGAGAGCCGCCACTCGTTCACGCAAGTCGGGCTCGCGCAGAGCGTGCGGCAGGACCTCGAAGAAGGCCATGAACGACTCGGCGTCGGCGGCGATGCGCGTCTCGCCGTCGATCAGCGCGTGGACGCGCTGGGCGCCCTGCGGCAGGCGCCCGGTCTCCTCGATGAGGCTGCGATTGGCGTCGTGCGCAAGCGAGTCGACCAGGGCGGTCACGAGACCCGCCTTGTTGCCGAAGTGATAGCCTATGCTGGCCTTGGACTCCCCGGCTTCGCGGGCGATGGCCGAAAGCTTCAGGGCCTCGAAGCCGCCGGAACTGAGGAGGCGTTGCGCGGCCGCGAGGAGACGCTGCGCGGTAGGCGCCAAAGCCTCCATGGGATCTTCCAGGAGGAGCGGTTCGGGCAGCCCCTCGCCCCGGGCCAAGCTTCTGCGCCTGTGGTCGGTGACGCTCATCTTGCGTCCTTCCTCTTCGCTGGCGATACTTGTGAGGATATGCACTCACTGATAGTATCCATTTGTCCGTCCGGACAGACAAGCCGTCTGGCCAAGCTGCCGTCGCACCTCTCAGGCCTGCCTTCCCGGCCGGTGTAGCATCAAAGCCCGAACGTCTCGCTGGAGGTACCTCGATTGGATACCACGCTCCGCGCCCTCCGCAAGCTCCGCGGCCGCCACTTCCTCAGCGACCTCGACTACACCCGTGAGGAGCTCGAAGACCTGCTCAGGCTGGCCGTGAACCTGAAGGAGCTGTGGCGTCGCAGGCCGCTCACTCCCTTCCTGCCAGGCCGGCACCTGGCCATGATCTTCGAGGCCGCCTCCACGCGCACCAGGGTGAGTTTCGAGAACGGCTTCGCGGAGCTCGGCGGCAACGCCCTGTACCTGCGCCCCGGTGAAATCCATCTGCCCGGCCGCGAGAGCATCGCCGACACGGCCCGCACGCTCTCGCAGTACAACGCCGCCATCGAGATCCGCGCCCAGGCGAACGAGACCGTGAACGAGCTCGCCGAGTGGGCGAGCGTGCCGGTGATCAACGGCATGGACCACGACCGTCACCCCTGCCAGAGCATGAGCGACGCATTCACGATCCTCGAGACGGCCGGCACCCTGGCCGGCGTCACGTTTGCCTACCTGGGCGACGCCGCCCACCCCTGCAACTCGCTCAGCACGACGCTTACCAAGCTCGGTCTGCACGTGCGCGTCGGCAACGCCCCCGGCTACGAGATCGCCCCCGAGCTGGCCGCCAAAGCGACCGCTTTCGCCGCGCAGAGCGGCGGTTCCTTCTTGCTCACCAACGATCCCCTCGAGGCCATCGAGGGCGCCGATTTCGTCTACACCGACTGCTGGTGGTGGACCGGTCAGGAGGATGAGTACCAGGACCGCGTGGCCGCTTTCCAGCCCTTCCAGGTGAACGCCGAACTGTGGGCCAAGACCAAGACCGGGGCGCGCTTCATGCACTGCCTGCCGGCGATGCGCGGCGAAGAAGTCGCCGACGAGGTGGCCGACGGCGAGGCCTCCATCATCTTCGCCCTGCCCAAAACCACATGCACTTCCAGAAGGCGCTCATGCTGGCCTTGATCGGCATCGACGACCTGCCCGCCGACCCCGAGCTGCGGCCCATCGGCAGCGCGCTGCTGGCGTAGGCCTTCCCCCAGACGTCCGGCTCGTGCAAGGAAGGTAAGGGAGACATGACCGAAGACCGGCAAGACCGTCGTCGTCGCCCTGGGCGGCAACGCCATCCTGCAGCCCGGCCAGGTGGGCACCTTCGAGGAGCAGCTGGTCAACGTCGACGCCGCCATGCGCCGCATCGCCGAGCTTATTGAGGACGGCTGGCGGGTGGTGCTCACCCACGGCAACGGCCCTCAGGTCGGCAACCTGCTGATCCAGAACGCCCTGGCAGCCAAGACCGTGGCGCCCATGCCCATGGACGTCTGCGGCGCCGAGAGCCAGGGCCAGATCGGCTACATGCTCGAGCAGACGCTCCTCAACCACCTGCGCAAGCGCCGCCTCGAGGTGCCCGTGGTGACCGTGCTCACCCAGGTCGCCGTGGATGCCAAGGACAAGGCCTTCGACAAGCCCTCCAAGCCCGTGGGCCCTTTCTACAGCGAGCGAGGCCAGAGCATGATGCTCGAGGAGGGCCTCGCCATGCGCGAGGACGCCGGTCGCGGCTGGCGGCGCGTGGTGCCCAGCCCCGAGCCAAGGAGATCGTGCCCCGCCAGGCGATCCTCGACATGGTCAAGGACGGCATCTGCGTGATCTGCTCGGGCGGCGGCGGCGTGCCCGTGGTGCGTCCCGTGACGGCGCCCTCAGCGGCATCGACGCGGTCATCGACAAGGACCTTGCCGCCGCCGTGCTCGCCGCCGACGTGGGCGCCGACGCGCTGCTCATCCTCACCGACGTGCCCAAGGTGTACATCGACTACAACACCCCGCAGCAGCGCGCCCTGGACACCGTGACCCTCGCCGAGATGGAGGTCTACGCGGCCGCCGGACACTTCAAGGCCGGCAGCATGGGACCAGGTCGCCGCCTGCCTGCGCTTCGTAGCGAGCGGCGGCGAGGCGCTGATCGCCAGCCTCACCGAGGTCGTACCGGCCATGCCCGGCGAGGCCGGCCCGCGGATCGTGCCAGAT
>CAVVTV010000012.1:0-16705 GCA_963751215.1 uncultured Thermoleophilia bacterium
GCGGCTTCAGCCGCTCTCTTGGAAACGATCCTTTGGCAGCAGCCACTCGAGGCGTGGAGCGCTGACGTCATGCCGCCAACAATCGATGATCCGCATGGTCGCCTTCAGACGCTGACCTGGAGCGAGGAACCGCAGTCGGGTGTGAGTGCGGGTGGGACTGTTCCTCTTGTGCGACGTGCGACATCTCCTTCGACAGAAAGCCACGGCGGCGAGCCACGATCGTCACCGAGCTGAGTGCTCTGCCAGCCTCCGACCGGTCGAGGATGGGGGGGGATATGGCGGACATCTAAGCGTTCCGGGTCCGTAATCGGGAGCGGGCAGGACGCGCTTCCGCCCTCCGCGGACGCCGCAGGTCACGCAGACTACGACCGGCAAAGGGGAGATCACATGCCTGAAGAACTAGCTTTCGCGCGTAAGGCCAGCGGACTCGTCCGTGGGCTCTCGTTCTGGAACACGTTCGGCATAGGGCTGGCCGTCATTCAGCCCATCTATGCCATCTGGTACTCGATGCAGGTGGGCGTCGGCCTCTTTCGCGGCGGCAACCTGCTCATCGCCACACTCATCTCGGCAGTCACCTGCGGCCTCTGCGCGCCGGTGGTCTGGGGCATCCTGGGCGCCTCGATGCCGCGCAGCGGCGGCGAGTACGTGTTCAACTCGCGCATTCTGCACCCCGCCATCGCCATGGGCGCGAGCTTCGCCAACGTCATCGCCATCACGTACTGGAACATCTTCATCTCCACCTGGATCGCCAGCCCGGCGCTCGCCATCCTCGGCCAGTACATGGGCTGGACGGGGCTCACGAACTTCGTCTCGAGCAAGGCCGGCGTCGCGGTGCTCTCGACCATCTGCTTCTTGATGGCGTTTCTCGCAGTCGCCTTCGGCGTCAACGTCTTCCGCGTGATCCAGCGGCCATTCATTGCCATCGGCATCGGCGGGCCGGTGATCCTGGCCATCGTACTCTCGCTCTGCTCACGGTCGAACTTCATCGCGCACTGGAACACCGCCGCGGTGAAGTACCACTCGCTCAGCTACAGCGCCTTTATCGGCGCCGTGGGCAAGACTGCCGGCGCCGCGATGCCGACCACCTGGAACTGGGGCGACACCCTGGGCGTCACGACCGGCGTCTTCTTCCTGTTCATCTATGCCTACGCCCTGGTGTACGTGAGCGGCGAGGTGAAGCGGCCCGACAAGACGGTGCTCAAGGCGAGCTGGACGGCCGTGCTGGTGCCCGCCATCCTCGGCTTCTGGACGTTCTTCGGGCTCTACCACATCGCCAGCTTCCAGTTCATCGGCGCTGCCGCCTACAACGACCTCTTCGGTGGCGTGAAGGGTTACAACTTCCCGTTCTCGACCAGCTACATGACGCTCTCCTGGCTCGCCTCGGGGCGCAGCTGGGTGATCGCCATCATCGCCTCGTTCACCTTCATGCTCACTAGCTATTGGCTGATCGTGATCGACGTGATGCTCGTGCCCAGGGCGCTGTTCGCCTGGGGCATGGACGCATGGGTCCCAAGTGGTTCACCGACATCAGCCCGCGCTGGGCCTCGCCGATCAAGCTCTACGCCTTCATCACAGGAGTCCAAATCGTGCTCACGGTGGGCTACATCTTCTGGTTCCAGAACCAGCTCACCGGCCTCGTGGCCGGCGGCCTGCAGCTCGTCTCGGTGTTCCTGGTCACCGGCATCTCGGGCGTGCTCTTCGCGTACCGCAAGAAGGTCAAGGGCATCTGGGACTCGTCACCCTACAAGAACTGGAAGCTCGCGGGCATCCCCTACATCACCATCGCCGCGGTCGTCTACGTCGCCTACGTCGTCGTCCTGCTCTACTACGCCTTTCTCAACAAGGCGACGCGTGACATCACCGGAAAGAAGGCGATCATCTTCGTGGTCGTGTGGGCCATCGGCATCGCCTGGTACTACTTCTGGAAGAGCCGCAGCAAGAAGGTGGGCGTCGACGTGAGCGTCACCTACGGCGAGCTGCCGCCGGAGTGAGGCAGGGCGGGGCCACATCTGTCCAGCTTCGCTCTTCGCCGGGCCGCGTCTCCTCACCCCCGGAGACGCGGCCCGACCCCGCGACGTGGACGCGCGTCCACAAGGAGGACCAGATGGAGAGTGAACCACGGCTTGCGTCGGCGCTCGAGGAGCGCGTGGTGCAGACGGTTCGCGACAGCGTCGAGGAGCTCGTGGCGATCGCCGCCGATCTGATCGCCTGCGACACCACGGCGCGCCTGCCGGGCGAGCCCGCGCGCGACGAGGCACGGCTGCAGGAGTATCTGAGCGACCGTCTCTGGGACATCGGCGGCGAACCCGACCTGTGGGAGCCGGAGGCGACCGCGAAGGATCACCCGATCCTGCCGCGTGGCCTCGACTTTCGCGGCCGACCGCAACTCGCCGTCCACCTGCCGGGCCGCGGCGGTGGTCGCAGTCTCCTCCTCAACGGTCACATCGATGCCGTCTCGGCCGAGCCACTCGAGCAGTGGACGAGTGACCCGTTTAGGGCGGAGGTGCGCGACGGCCACCTGTACGGTCGTGGCAGCTGCGACATGAAGGGCGGCATCGCCGACCAGCTCTTCGCGCTCATCGTCCTGCACCGGCTCGGCGTGCGCCTCGCCGGCGATGTCGTCTTCTGCACCAACACCGATGAGGAGTCGAGCGGCGCCGGCTCCTACGCCTGCGTCGAGCACGGTGTCAAGGCCGACGCCGGGCTCTGTGGCGAACCCACCGGGTTCAATGCCTGGATCGCCTGTCGCGGTGCCGTGAATGCGACGGTCACGGTGGAGGGCCGCGCCGGTCATGCCGAGATGGTCCATCCCGGCTGGCGCGAGGGCGGAGCGGTCAACGCGATCGATAAGGCCATGCTGGTGATGCAGGGCATCCGTACCCTTCGAGACGACTGGCGGTCACGTGGGGATAGGAAGCACCCGTACCTCAGCCCGGGGGACATCGTTCCGACGATGATCCGCGGCGGCGAATGGATGGTCACGTACCCCTCCTCATGCGAGGTGACCCTGGACGTGCAGTACCTGCCGGCCCAGGTCGACGAGGAGGGCACGGGCCGCGCCGTTTTCCGCGAGGTCGAGCGCCACGTGAATGCCGCCGCCGCCGCCGATCCTTGGCTGGCCGCTCACCCGCCGAGCTGGGAGTGGCCCTGCGACATCGTGCCGGCGGAGTTGCCGGCCGACCATCCTGTCGTGCTCGAGGCGCTGCGGGCAGGGGCGCACGTGGGACATGCGGGCATTGCCGAGGGCATGAACTCCTGGCACGATCCGGCGGTGTTCATCCGGCGCGGCGGTGTGCCGACGATCTCCTTTGGACCGGGCGGTATCGAGGCGGCCCACACCATCGACGAGAGCGTGCCGGTCGCGGATCTCGTCGATCACTCCGCGGCCGTGGCCCTCATCGCTATGCGCTGGTGCGGGGTGGTCGGCGCCTGATGGTGCTGAAGGTGTACGCGACGACTCGCAGGTCGGCTCAGCAATGATTCGGAGCTTGCGGAAGTCATCAATGCGGGTTCCGACAGTCGCGCTGAGGCGTGGCGGCGAGTGAGTCTCCTTACAGACATCCTCGTGTGGAGTCAGTCCGAGCTCACTGACTGGCAGCAAGATGCCGTCAGACGCCTGTTCGAGAAGGGGAGCGATCTCACAGTAGAGGACTTCTGCGATTCGTATGAGCTTCTGAAGTCGGCGCATGGAATCTCCTGCGAAACGCCGGGAGAGCCGCTGCCGCTTTCGCAGGAAAGCCTGCCCGCGCCGGCTCCTAGCCCGCGCGTTGTCTTGAAGGCCATGCGAGACCTCACGAGCGTGAACAGGCTTGCGGAGAATCAAGTCCTGTCGTTCTGTCCTGATGGCATCACAGTCATCTACGGCGCCAACGCTAACGGGAAGTCGGGCTACGCTCGGGTGTTGAAGCGCGCGTGCCGAGCGCGCGACCAGGGTCATCGAGCGATCCGAGTCTTCGAGACCTGCGATACCTCACGTGACTCACTTACCTCGCGCGGCACGTCGGCAGCACTCCGTCGGTTCGAAGAGAGCGGCTGCACAAGGCCCTCTTTTGGGCGCAGGTGAGGTCTCGAAGATCTCCAGCAACTTCGAGTGAACCTGCGGGTGGTTCAGACGGCCCGTGTGGGTGAGCTGCTCGGTGAGCATACTCTGCACCGGCTGCGGAGCGTCTAGCAAGACTCCTGATAGGTCTCACACTATCAGTAGGTACGCATTAACCCCACGTTCTCAAGCAGGGGCAGTCACTATACTTGCCAGAGTGCTGCACCGTTGCTGAGTTCGCCGAGCGCTTCAGCGCCCAGAGCGGCTCGGGGTCGTGGTGGGTGGCCAGACTCAGAGTGAACGAAAGGTGGAGGCTTGCTCGGGTTCACCGTTAGGAGAGTGGTTCAGAGCATCTTCGTCATCTTCGGTGTTCTCGTGCTCACCTTCTTGATGACCAGGGTAGTTCCTGCTGACCCTGCGGCTCTGTGGGCCGGCCCGCGAGCCACCGTCGCCCAGCGGCAAGTTGCCCGGAGAGAGTTGGGCCTCGACAAGCCCGTGTACGTGCAGCTTGGCATCTACATCAAAGACGTTGCCACCGGCAACCTGGGAACGTCCTTGGAAAGCAAGCGGCCCATCTCGAGCGATTTGGCGACGTTCCTGCCGGCGACGATCGAGCTTGTCACTGTGGCTATGTTCATAGCGCTCGCCGTTGCCCTGCCGCTGGGCGTACTCTCGGTCGACAAGCAGAATCTCTGGCAGGACCATGCCAGCCGGGTCTTGTCTGCGATGGCCATTGCGATGCCAGTATTCTGGACCGCACTCATGATGCAGAGCATCTTTTACGCCCGGTTCAACATCCTTCCCATTGGCGGCGAGTTCTCCGAAACCACGCAGCTCTTCAATCCCGTCCACCGCGTGACTGGGTTCCCTCTTTTGGATGCTGCCGTCACGGGCAACTGGGCGGCTCTCGGCGACGGCCTAAGGCATATCTTGCTTCCAGCGCTGGCCCTCTGCGGTGGCGCTTTGGGCATGATCCAACGGATGACGCGGTCAGCTATGGTAGAGATCACCAACGAGGACTACATCACGGCCGCGCGATCATACGGCCTGCCCAAGAGCACGGTGCTGTGGCGATACGCGCTGAAGAACTCGCTCGGTCCCACGGCGACAGTTGTTGCACTCGGCGCGGGCTGGCTCCTGGTCAACACGTTTCTGGTCGAGACACTCTTCTCGTGGCCGGGCATCGGAGCTTACATTGCGAACGCTGCTGTCACTCTCGACTACCCGGTGATCCTCGGTGTCACGTTGGTGTCGGCAGTCGCGTATGTGGTGCTAAACACCGTCGCTGACCTGATCGTCGCCCTCGACCCGCGCGTGCGGCTCAACTGACATGGTTGAGTCAACCGCAGAAACCCGCACCGGGGCCGCCCAGTCTGCGCTCAGGGCCCGCCTCCACGAAAGCGCCATCCAGTTCCGCATCTTCTGGCGCAACAATCTGCAGAAGGTTGCGCTGAGCTACTGTCTGGCCCTCGTTCTGGTCGCCGTCCTGGCTCCCTATGTGGCACCGCACCCAGACGCCATCGCCGGAGTGCCTCATCCAGAGGCAAAGTTGCAATCCCCGTCGTTGACCTACCCGTTCGGCACCGACGAGGAAGGGCGCGATATCTTCAGTCGCGTGCTCTACGGCACGCGGATCAGCTTGTTGGCGGCCGTCGTCACGCTGGCCATCGCTCTGGGCATCGGCGTGCCCCTGGGTGCCATCGCCGGCGGCATCGGAGGTATCGTCGACACAATCCTCATGCGAGTCACCGACGTGTTCCTCGCTTTTCCAGGGGTCTTGCTCGCAATCGCCGTGGCGGCCTTCCTGGGGCCGAGTCTACGCAACGCCATTATCGCCATCGCCGTCAGCTGGTGGCCGTTCTACGCGCGCCTGGTGCGCAATCAGGCCCTATCGCTCCGGCAGCGACAGTTCGTGCGAAGCGCTCAGGTGATCGGCTCACCGCGCCGTGCCATCATCTTTCGCCACATCCTGCCGAATGCGATGGGCCCCACGATCGTCATGGCCTCCCTGGATCTGGGCTCTGTCATTCTCACCCTTGCGGCTCTGTCGTTCCTGGGGCTCGGTGCCCAGCCGCCGACTCCTGAGTGGGGTCTGTTGGTCAATGAGAGTCGCAATTACTTCCTCCAAAGCTGGTGGTACATGTTCTTCCCGGGCATGGCAATCACGCTCACAGTGCTGGCCTTCAACGTCATTGGTGACGGGATCAGGGAGGTCCTAGATCCAAAGAGTAGGTCGTACTGAGATGACCGGCGACGCGAACAGCCTGAGGATCCGGCGCTTACGGGTGGGCTTCAGAACCTATGAGGGGTGGAAACAGGTTCTCGACCTTGGTCACTTGGACGTAAGGCAAGGAGAGGCGGTGGGCTTGGTCGGTGAGTCGGGGTCGGGCAAGAGTGTGCTGGCGCTGACGATCATGCGCCTCCTGCGTACGCCGCCGGCGACGATCGAAGCTGACTGCCTTCAGCTCGAGGGACGCGAGCTCTTGAACCTCGCCGAGAACGAGATGCGGAGCTTGCGTGGCCGTGAGGTTGCCATGATCTTCCAGGACCCGATGAGCGCCCTGAACCCCGTCTTCACCGTTGGATCGCAGCTCACCAACGTAATTCGTCGCATTCACGGTGCCTCAGCGGCGGACGCCAGGGCGCGCGCCCTGCAGTTCATCACTCTCGTCGGCCTCCCGGACCCTGAGAGCATGTTGGCGAAGTACCCGCACCAGCTCTCCGGCGGTCAGCGTCAGCGGGTAATCATCGCTCTGGCGCTCTGCTGTGACGCCAAGTTCCTCATCGCAGACGAGCCTACGCGCAACCTCGATGTGACTGTGCAGGCCGCCATTCTCAAGACGATCGCTCACTTGCGGGCGGATCTCGGTGTGAGCCTGCTGTTCATAGCCAACAACCTGGCCTTGGTGTCGGCCATGTGCGATCGCGTCAGCATCCTTCTCGATGGCGGGATCGTGGAGTCCGGCAGCGTCGATGAGGTGATCGGGGATCCTCGTCATCCCTACACCAACATGCTGTTGCGGGTGATCCCGACTCGTGGGGAATCGATGGCCACGCCGCTTGCGGGGCACGGATCCGCGATGGCCGGGCTTCCGACAGTCGTGCAGAGAGCCGAGCTGCGCTGTTCCTACTACGACCGCTGCGCAAGTCGAGGTCCCGAGTGCGAAAGCGAGACCCTCCCGGTGCTCGCCAACGTAGGGGGCACCCACGAGGTGGCCTGTCATCGTGAGGCAGTGAGCGTCCAGTGAGCGGCTTGCCTGAGAACCCCCTCGTCGAGCTGCAGGATGTCAGGCTCTACTTCCCTGTGCGCGGCGGCATCTTGAACCGACCCCGGGCATGGGTCAAGGCGCTCGACGGGGTCACGCTCTCCATCGAGGCTGGTGACGCCCTGGGACTAGTGGGCGAGTCCGGCTGCGGGAAGACGACCCTCGTCAACGGCTTGCTTCAGCTCGATCCGCTCACCAGCGGACGGATTCTCTTCGACGGTCACGACCTCACTCAGGTCCGCGGCAGTCGACTGCGGCACTTGCGTCGCCAAATGCAGGCCGTCTTCCAGGATCCCTACTGGTCCCTGAACCCGCGCTGGCTGATTCGCGATGTCGTCGGTGAACCCCTTCGTGTTCACGAGCGCCTCTCCGCTTCGGACAGGCTTCAGCGCGTGACAGATCTGCTGGCGACGGTGGGCCTCTCGGACGACGCCCTGTATAAGTACCCGCACGAGTTCTCGGGCGGGGCCCGGCAGCGCATCGCGATCGCTCGCGCCGTGGCGCTCCATCCGCGACTGCTTGTGCTTGACGAGCCCACGTCCGCCATCGACGTGCTCTCTCAGTATCAGATCCTGCTTATGCTCGACGAGCTCAAGGAACGTCTGCACCTCACCTTCATCCTCGTCAGCCACGATCTCTCCGTTGTCAGCTACTTAGCGACCCACATTGCGGTCATGTACCTGGGCAAGATCGTCGAGTACGGGCCGACCCGCCAGGTATTCGCCTCGCCTGCGCATCCCTATACACAAGCACTGTTCGCTGCAGTGCCCGACCCATCCGTGAAAGGCGTGGACAAGCTCGTGTCTCCCGAGGGGGAGGTGCCCAGCGCGCTGCACCCCCCTGCCGGCTGCCGCTTCCACACACGCTGCCCCAGCGTCACGGACCGTTGCCGCGAAGAGGAGCCGGCCGAGATTGCCGTGGGGGCGAACCATTGGGCCGCGTGCTGGCTTCTCGCGAGAACCGACTCGAGCGCGAAGCTGGCTGACCTGCCGGGTAGCAAACGGCAGGTGGCCGTGCATGACGTTCGCGCAAGATAGCCAAGGGAAGAATGCTCACGTGTGAGCAGGCCGTGGGTATTTGACGGGCCAGGAGGGGGGTCTCATGCCGAGCGATTCGGATGAGGAGGAAACAGGGATGGAGCGCCGCACGCTGGGCCAGGGATTGACCGTTTCGGCCATGGGACTCGGCTGCATGGGCATGTCGGAGTTCTACGGACGCCGCGACGAAGACGAAGCGGTCGCCACCATCCATCGCGCCCTCGACCTCGGCGTCACTTTCCTCGACACGGCCGACATGTACGGGCCGTTCACCAACGAGGGGCTCGTGGGGAGGGCCATCGCCGGACGGCGCGACCAGGTCGTGCTGGCCACCAAGTTCGGCAACGTGCGCGGCGAGGACGGCAGCTGGAAGGGCGATCAACGGCCGGCCCGAGTACGTGACGAGCGCCTGCGAGGCCTCCTTGATGCGCCTCGGCGTCGACCACATCGACCTCTATTACCAGCACCGCGTGGACCGCACGGTGCCGATCGAGGAGACGGTGGGCGCCATGGCCGAGCTGGTGCGCGAGGGCAAGGTGCGCTACCTGGGCCTGTCGGAGGCGGCGCCGCAGACCATCCGCCGCGCGCACGCCGTGCACCCCATCACGGCGCTGCAGACGGAGTACTCGCTGTGGGCGCGCGAGCCGGAGGAGGCGATCCTGCCGACCGTGCGCGAGCTGGGCATCGGCTTCGTGGCCTACAGCCCGCTGGGACGCGGCTTCCTGCCGGGCCGATTCCGCTGGCCCGAGGACCTGGCCGGCGAGCGGGACTGTTCGCCGGAACCACCCGCGGTTCCAGGGCGAGAACTTCGCAGCAGAACCTGGCGCTGGTCGGAGCGCGTCGAGCGCATCGCCGCGCGAGAAGGGCGTGACGCCGGCGCAGCTCGCGCTCGCCTGGGTGCTGGCACAGGGCGAGGACATCGTGCCCATCCCGGGCACGAAGCGGCGCGCCTACCTGGAGGAGAACGTGGCGGCACTCAAGGTCGTGCTCAGCCACGACGATCTGCGGCGGCTCGACGAGGCGGCCCCACCCGGCAGCACCACCGGTGCCCGGTATCCAGACATGTCGGACGTGAACGGGTGAGAGAGGCGGGGGACCGTGTAGGCTGCACCGGAGCAGATGCCTCCTCGCCTCGTTGCTGCCGTCAGTCAGTCTCTGTCCGCCTCGCCGGGACGGCCTGCCTTGCTCCGCTCAGCCCTCTTCCTCGATGCCCCCGGCCGATAGAGCCGAGCTGCGTAGACAGCCGCGCGCGGGCACCGGTGAGCCCGAGCTTCTTGCGGATGTTGGAGCGGTGGAAGGCCACGGTTGGCTCCGAAAGGTGCAGTGACTCGGCGATCTGTGCCGAGGTTAGCCCGCACTTGACCAGATGCAGCACCTCGGTCTCCCGCGGCGTGAGTGGCTCCTGCGGCACGTACTCGGCGGTCAGTGTTCGCCGTAGAGGCTTCGCGATCTGCTGCAGCGTGGTGCGCAGGGCGATGATCTGCTGCTCCTCTGGCCGGTGCTTCAGACTGCGACCCAGACGGTCGAGCAGGGGCGAGATGAGCGCGTCCACATTGCTGATGACATTGCGCTCCAGCTCTCGCCTACCCTTGTCGGTCTGGTCGAGGACCACCCGGAGGGCGGTGTTCGTGTCCTCGAGCGCGGCCGTGCGCTCAGTCAGCAGCGCTTGTGAAGCTTCCAGGGCCATCGACGTGCGGCGCTGGCTGGTCACGTCCACGCCCAGGGCGAACCAGGTTGTGCTCTGCCCGGTGTCGCAGCCGATCACGCTGACCAGAAGGTAGCGGGCTTCATCGCCCTCACCGACTGTGATCTCGGTGGATCCGCTCTCACCACCTGTAGCCAAGCCTGTAACGAGGGCAGCGCCAGCTTTGCCCATCAAGACGAAGAGTGACCTGTTGACGACCCTCTGTCTGTCGACGCCGAAGTACTTCGCGGCCGCCACGTTGACCTCTATGATCCTGTTGTTGTCGTCGAACTCGACTGCAGGGTAAGTGGCATTGAGGAAGAGAGAGCTATATAGAGACTGTGCCTTGCGGGTCGCGAGCTCCTTTTCGTACTCCGAGGACACGTCCCGCAATGCGCCGACCATGACCCGCTTGCTGTCCGCCCCGCTCTCCAGCATGACTGCGCGGTCGTCTATCATCGCCCACATTCCGTCAGCGCGCCTCATGCGGTAGCGGCCGGCGACGCTGCCACCCGTCTTGATGATCTGCTCGGTGCCCTCCAGCACAGTCTGGCGGTCGTCGGGATGGATCAGCGCAAAGAAGGTCTCCTCGTCTCGGATGGTGCCCGAGGCATATCCCAGCGTCACATCGGTGCTCATCATCTCGTACTTACCGCTATCCACGTTCAACGCCCACAGGTCATCAAAGCTGCAGTCGAGAAGCGTCCGCAGGACATCGGCCTTCGCGAGCTCATCCGAGGGTGCCGGCGGCGCATGGTCGAGCACTAGGACAAGCAGCCGTCCGGCGTCGTCGCCAGCGAGCCTGATGGCGCAGACGACGGTGTCGCAAGCGCCTCGGTCGTGCCCAGCATCGGACCCGGCGGAAAGCAGCTCGCCCGGTCGCATATGACTGAGGCGCACGCTCAGACGGGCCGAAGGCAGGCCAAGCAGGCGTACGAGAACATCGTGCCCCTCGGCGCGCGTGCCTGGTCTGCCGAACGCTTCGTGGAAGCCATCGTTGGCGGCCTCCAGGCGATGCTCATCGAGGTCGAAGATGGCCGCGGGGCAGGGCAACGCATCGATGTTGGGGCATTGGACGGACCCTGGAAGCCCGCGGCGGCTGGCGCTCGCGCGCATGACCCTCCTATCTGACACGACACTGGTAGAGACCTAGCGTTAGCCAGTATATAACCCATCGCCTCCCACCAGCGATCGCTCACTATACTGCGGCCAAGGGCGCGGGCGTCGCCGCCAAGGTACGCCTCTGCGAACCGGGTCCGACCAATGAGGGAGGCATGGCGGAGGGAGCCAAGATACTGAGTGGCGACGCGGACGTCGCTTGGGCCAGTCCCGGCGACTTGATTTGCCGTGACGACCATCTGTCCATCCGCGGTGACCATCTGTTCATCGAGGAGTGTGACACGGTGACCCTCGCCGAGTCGTTCGGCACGCCGCTGTTCGTGATCTCAGAGACGCAACTGCGCACGAGAGCGAAGGAGTTCAAGGATGCCTTCGCCGCGGCTTGGCCGGAGGGCGCTGTCCGCATCCTTCCCTCGATCAAAGCCAACTACTGCTTTGCACTCCGGCGCATCCTCTCTCAAGAGGGCGCGGGCTGTGACACATTCGGCGAAGGTGAACTAAGGGCTGCGCTGACGTGCGGCGTGGCCCCCGAGCTCATCTCCGTAAACGGGTCGGTCAAGACGAGACGCCTGCTCCGCAGGCTGTTGAAGCGGGTGCTCGCATCACTCTGGACAGCGTGAGTGAGTTCGACGGTCTCGAGGACCTCGCCCGAGAGCTTGGCAAGGTTGCGGCAATTCGATTCCGCGTGCGGCCGCGTTTTGCCGCGCTCGACATGATCTCTCAGCTGAGCGCGGAACCAACCACTCGTTCGTGAAGCAGCGCAGCGCTACAAGCCGGGTTTGCCCGAAGCCGACCTGTTGGCTGTGGCGCCGCGCGCTGCCGCCTCGCCGCACGTTGACTTTCGAGGCTTGCACTACCACGTCGGCAGGCATCGATACGAAGTCGACTTCTGGCGTCTTGCGATCTGCAGCTTCGCTGATGTCGTCGCGAAAGTGCACACGTTGCTAGGTGGATGGCTGCCGAGAGAGATCGACGTCGGCGGCGGATTCGCGCCGTATCGCGACCCAGTGGCGAGGGCCTGGCGCCAAGTCCCCCAGACGGTAGACGAGGAGGTCCCGACGATTCGGGAGTATGCGCAAGCAGTAGGCTCCGCCCTCCGCGAGGAGTTTCGCCAGCGCGGCATCGTCACAGACGCCGTCACGCTCGAAGTGGAGCCAGGGCGCGCCGTCTATACCAATGCCGGCATCCATCTGTCGAGCGTGTGCAATGTCAAGCGCGAGAGCGAGCCGACGCGTCACTGCTGGGTCGAGACCGACACCTCCGAGGCGTTCCTTCTGACCTGTTCGTCGAAGGGTGGCGATGGCCCGTGCTCGTCGCAAACAGAGCCGAGGAGTCACGCACCCTGGTTGCGGACGTGGTTGGACAAAGCTGCGGTTTTGACTTGTTGGTGCCGGACGCGCTTCTTCCCGCAAGCGTGACACCGGGGGACACGATAGCGCTCCTTGACACAGGGGCCTACGACGAGCCCTCCGCGAGCAACTTCAACGCCATGCCCCGACCAGCGACGGTGCTCGTGTGCCGAAACCAAGCAGAAATCGTCAAACGGCGGGAGACGTACGACGACGTGTTCAGGCGAGAGGTCATACCGCAGCGCTTGCGCTAATGGGTGGCACGCGATCATGCAAGAGAGACGACTGGAATTCAAGAAGTCAAGGAGGATTGGGAGGCGTCATGCACATGAAGAAGATGCGTGGTCTAGTGGTTGTCTTGATTGTGGTGACGCTGACCGCTGTGCTGGTCGCGTGCGTGTGGCAGCGGCAAGTCGACGGCCCAGAGTACCCAAGGCAGCAACGCCCACTCGATTGTGACGTGGGCGACGGCCTTCCAAGCCTACTCCAACTGGGACCCCTGTCTCGAAAGTGAGTACGACACTGCCCTGAGCAACATCTATGAAACGCTTCTAAGGTACGACCCCAGCACCAACTCATTCATTCATGTCTCTAGCTACTGCCTATACGCATTCCAAGGATGGGCTCACGTGGACGTTCACCATTCGTCAGGGGGTCAAGTTCCACGACGGCACAACTCTGAACGCGCAGGCGGTTCAGTTCTCGATTGAACGCGAGATCAAGCTCAACCAGGGCGTTGCTTTCATTTGGGCTCCCGTGAAGACCATCGACGCGCCCAACGCACGGACTGTGGTCTTCCACCTGAACTACCCTGCCCCGATCGACCTCATAGCTTCTTCGCCGTACGGCGCCTTCATCATGTCGCCGACCGCGGTCCAGTCGCACCCGGCGAACTGGTTGACAGCGGGTCACGATGCAGGCAGCGGGCCCTATGAGCTCTACTCCTTCCAGCCGGGGACGCAGGTCGTTCTCAAGGCGTTCCCCCAGTACTGGCAGGGCTGGAAGGGGCCGCATTTCCAGTACGTGGTGATCAACACGGTGACCGAGGCGTCCAGTCGCCGTGAGCTGGTGGAGAAGGGGGGCGCGGATTTCGCGGACAACATCACGCCCGCTGGACTCGCAGCGATGGCGAAGGAGCCGGCCAAGGTCAAGATCCTCGAGTCGCCCGAGTTCGAGAATCTCGTCCTGGCCTTGAACACCCTGAAGCCACCCCTCAACAACGTCCTCGTGCGCCAGGCACTTTCGTATGCCTTCCCCTACGCTGAGGCCGTGAGCGACGCCGCTGGCGGACTCGCTGACACAGGCGCACGGGCTGATTCCACGGACCGTGTGGGGCTACGATCCGCACGCGTTTCAGTACAGCACGAACCTCTCCAAGGCGCGCCAGTTGCTGAGCAGGCTGGTTATGCCAAGGGCGGTTCTCACTCCTGATGACCTACGACTCGGGCGATGAGGCGGAGAAGAGAGTCGGCGAAGCCTTCGCGAGCCGAGCTGAGTCAGCTCAACATCACGCTCAACCTGCGGCAGATGCCGTTCGAGACCCGCTGGCAGATGGCGCGGTCACGGCAGCCCGATAACAGCGCCAGGACATCTTCGCGGTGCTCTGGTGGCCCAATGTGCCTTCACCAACGGACTGGTTCTACAACCTCGCGTATCCGCAGAACCCCGTCCTTTACAACCTCTCCTACTGGAGCCAGCCGCAGGTCACGAAGCTCGTAGACGAAGGCGTCTGCCGTCTCCGGCTCCAGCCGCACCAAGCCGCGAAGATCATCCAGCGGCAGGACATCGTCATTCAGGCAGCCCCGGACATCTTCGCCTACGACATGATCGGCGCCTACGGGGTGTCTCCCAGCACTTGCTGGGGTCAAGTCTGAATCCGGCCTACAGCGGCGTTGTGCTGTGGTACTTACGCGCATCGCGCCTAGGTCCAAAGGTGCGGCGTCCGGACTGGCGATCGTACTGAGTGACGCCGAAGGTGGGATGGCCCCATGATCGCTGCGCCGCATGTCGGCAGGGCCCCGATCGCAGGACCCCAGGCCAGGTGCAGGCGAAGCGCCGAACTGGCAGGACGTGAGAGCGGTCATGATCGAAAGACGCGCCGAGGCCGCCGTTGACCACGCGCCCTACGCGGACTTCCCGCGCTCTGATATGCCAGCGGCGGACCGGGCGTGCCCGGGAGCTCATGGAGTCCCACGAGGTTGACTTGCTCGTGCTGTGGGATGCCACCAACATCCGCTACTTCTGCGGCTTCAGGTCGCTGCATTGGCACAACATGAGCACTCAGCCCGCCGTGTTGCTGTGCGGCGGATGGCGCGTCGATGATCGTCGTCCCCGACTTCTTCGCTGGGGTGGTCGACGGTTGCGCATTCGTCGATGACGTTCGCTCGATTCGCGAACCGCATCGCACTGAGAACATTCGCAGCCTGCCCCTCGATATAGCGAGCATCATCCGAGAACTCGGGCTGGGCAGGGGCGCATCGCATTGGAGTGCGGACGGCTCGGCAACATGGCGATTCCCCGGCCGCTCAACGACATCGACGCGTTTCGCGGTGCACTGGCTCTCGGCCACCCTCGTCGACGGGTGCGACATGATCTGGCAGTGCCGATCGAGAAGTCGGCCGTCGAGATCGAGGCGATGCGCGAGGCGACGCAAGCGGTGGTCAATGCATACCACGACCTCGGGCGTCGGTTCGAGTTGGGAATGACTGAACGCGACGTCTCACAGATGTCCGTGCTCGAATCCTGGAGCAGGTCGGACGACTGCCGATCCGCCGTACCTGGAGACATCGTCCCGGCTGGTGGCCATGCCGGATACCGACGGCGCTTTCATCGGGCCCGCCAATCCCGCCGGCGACCGTCTGGTGCTCGAACCCATGGCAATCCACAAGGGTTACTACGGCAGCTGCTGCCGAGTGCTGAACGTAGGCGAGATGGCGCCGGATACCAGCGGAAGGCGGAGCTCGTCGATGCGGCCCAGGAAGCCGCGATCACGCCATCCGGCCCGGGTTGCGGGTCAGTGAAGTCGTCGACGTCATCAACGACGTACTGACGGATGGAGGTCTTGCCTTTCCGGGTGAGGTCAGGCGGGGCATTCGATTGGCATGACCGGCCATGAGCCACCAATGATTGCGCGTGGCGAGGAGGGAGTCATCGAGAGGAGATGGTCCTCGCCGTGGAGACCTGGGTGACCGGCGGCAAGGCCGGCTACAGCGAGGGCCTGGAGCCGTCGGACCTCTTCGGCTGCGAGGACCTCGTCGTTGTGACTCGCGAAGGGATGTGATCGGCTTCCGTCCTTCCTAGAGATGTGCAAGTGTGCCGTTTCCGTGACTGGGCGATGGTGTCGACGCGCTCATACGGTCGTGCCGGCGAGGCTCGCGATGAGCTCGGTGCACTGCAGAGAGGCTGAGGATACTGGGCGTCTCCGGCAGTCCCCGTCGCGGCGGAAGCACGTCGAAGGCGGTTCTCGCTGCCTTGAAAGCAGCCGCAGGCGTGGCTGCAGTCGACACCAGTCCTGTACGAGTTTGCGGCGAAGCGCATCAAAGCCTGCAACGATTGCGGCAGTGCAGCGAGACGGGACGCTGCATCCTGAAGGACGATTTCGAGGAGTTCGACGAGCTCTACCGGCAGGCCGATGCGGTGATATGGGGAGCTCCCGTATACCTCATGTCGGTTCCCGCCACGCTGAAGGCGGCTCTCGAGCGGCTGATCAACCCAGAGCTCTCATTCTGCATGCCAAAGGAGGCGAGCTGCCAAGACCAATGAAGGCATGCGGCGTGATCGCGGTGGGCGGACATCGGAACGGCGGGACGGAACTGACGCTTATGCAGCTTATCATGTCTGCCTGCTCGGTCGGAACGTCGTTGTTCCCGGAGACATCCAGATTGGCGCGTATCTGGGAGCTGCCTGCTGGTCCGGCGACGATCGGGACTTGGAGAAAGACGGGGCAGTGGCACCCGATGAGATTGGCCTGGCATGCGCGCGCAGCGTCGGCCAACGCGTCGCGGAGATGGCCACGATCATACGTCGGGGAAGGGATGCGGCGCAGGCCGTGTTGCCCCCAGAGTACCACGCGCTCTTTCCTGAGAGGGAGGGCAGCTCCACGATCTGGCGCTAGCGAAGACGAGGCCCTTTCGGGCCGGCAGTAGAGGTCGCTATGCCCCGAGTCGAAATGCAGAGGGATGGAATGACTGGAGTGAGAGTGCCCAGGAGTA
>CAVVTV010000013.1:0-57449 GCA_963751215.1 uncultured Thermoleophilia bacterium
CGGGAGGGCATGGCTCAATCAGGATGTGAAGCGTGGCATCGACTGGGCGCCTAAGAACGTCAGGCTCAGGGACTAGGTGGCCTGCCCGTGCGTCACCTTGCCGAGGGCGGCCAGCGAGGGCTCAATGAGCTGGCGACGAAGCCAAGCGCTGGCAAGCTGCCAGATGCCGTGCGCCCGTTGCCCGACCGTGGCAGTCTGCGGAGCCTCGGCAGCGCGGGCCTTCGAGCCCACCCAGGCTCGGGTTCCCTGGTCGCGCCACTGCAGCTGGCCGAGGCGATCGTGGCCCATGATCTCCTCCGGCGTGATCGCGCCATGCGCCTCGAGCAGAAAGCCTGCTTCCGTGAAGCGCAGCGCGCGACTCCGCTGCGCGCCAGACTCCACCAGCCTTGCGATCACGCCCGCCCGCTCGGCGGCCGCCTTGGCCATGAGCCAAGACTGTATGCCGGGACTCGGCCCACTCAAGCTGGCCCAGGCGCTCGTACTCGAGTACGTCTGCGGCGCCGATGCGACCCTGGCCCTCGAGCAGATAGCACTCGTCGATGAAGGTGATCCTCTGGCGCTGGCAGGACGCCGCCTGCAGAGTTGCGACGAGCACTCGTGAGTCCTTCCGTACAGTAAAGCGTGCAACGCTATCTCTATCGGCACGTAAGGCGCCGTGATGAGGGCGCTCAGCCAGGCAAAGGCAGTCGCACCGGCAGGCGTCGGCCGAGGTCCTTGGGGCACCTCGCCAAGGGACGGCGTCCTCTTCTTGCGCGCCAGCGACGTCGCCGGCATCGGGCGGGCCTTGATGGCGAGCAGCATGCTCTCCGTGACATCGGGCCGTCAGGTCTGCGCGAACACCAGCGCCGCGATCAGCGTCGCCGCCTCTTCCTGCATAGCGGGGATGGCGTGCGAGTAGGTGTCGAGGGTGATCGAGACGGTGGCATGGCCGAGGCGCTCGGAGACGAGCTTGGGATGGATGCCGGCTCGAAGGGCCAAGGTGGCATGGGTGTGGCGCAGGTCGTGGGGCCGGATCGTCGGCAGCTTGGCTTCCTTGACCGCCTGCCTGAAGTAGCGACTGACGACCTCGGGATGGTAGGGCGTGCCGTCTTCCTTGGTGCAGATGTAGCCCGAGTCGGCCCAGGCTTCGCCCGACCTCTGCTGTTCGGCGAGCTGGGGGGCGGCCTGCGCCTTGAGCACCTCGACCGTCTCTGCGTCCAGGGCGACCACGCGCCGGCCGCGAGCCGTCTTGGGCTCGCTGACGATGACCTCGCCGCCCAGGGGGATGAGCGAGCGGCGCACCGCAAGGCGCCCGGCCTCGAAGTCGATGTCCTCCCACTTGAGACCCAGCACCTCGCCTCTTCGCATGCCGGTCATCGCCAGCAGGCGCCAGAGGGGGTGGAGACGGTCGTTGCGGGTCGCCTCGAGGAAAGCCCTGACCTGCGTGGCGTTCCAGGTCTTCATCTCGCGGCCGCCGGGCCCTGCGACCTTGGGCGGGTCGGCGGCATCGACCGGGTTACGGAAGAGCCGGTTCCAGCGCACGGCGTCTTTGAAGGCGCGGTGCAGGCAGGCATGGACGTGGTGCACGGTCATGGGGGAGAGGCCCGTCTTGCCGTCGCGCTTGCCCTCTGAGGCGAGCTTCGCATAGAGCGCGTTGAGCGTCGCTCCCGTAACCTTCTCAAGGCGCAGCGCACCGATGTGCGGCACGATGTGGAACTCGACGTGCTGTACGTAGGAGCGGTAGGTGGTGGGGCGGACCGTCGACTCGATGGCCGGCAGCCACTCCTTCACCAGATACTGCTTGACCGTCAGCTTGGTGGGCGCGACGAAAGTCTGCTCCTCGACGCTGACCATCACCTTGTTCATCGCCGCGAGGCATTCCTTGCGCGTGCGAAAGCCGGCCTTGATGGCGCGGCGGCGCTCCTCGGTCTCGGTGAGCGCTCCCCCGCAGGCCGGGCAGGCCTTCTGCGGTTTACGCTCGACCCAGAAGCGCTTGTTGCAGACCTGGCAGCGCTGGGCGCTCGCCAGGCCGATGTCGACGACGTACTCCCAGGAGCCGGCGCGCTCCTCGCCGCGGTGGCGTAGCGAGCCTCTCATGGCACGTTCCTGGCGCGCCACTCGCGCTTGTAGCTCGACGTGCGGCAGGTGGTGGAGCAGAACCTCGCCTCTCGAGCCTTGGTCGGAAAGAGGGCGCCGCAGTTCTCGCACTGGCGAATCTCTTGGCCGCCGGCCAGATCCTGCAGGGCGAGGATGGCAAAGCAAGAAAGCAGCGACGGCGTAGAGAAGCCCAGGGCCGGGCCGGCGTCGGTGGCAAAGGCGGCAAGGGAAGCGGGGCCCGCGAGACCCTCAAGCCGCGCGTAGCCGTGTCCGAGGAGGGCCTCGTCTTTCGCTGCCCTGCCTCGGCGAACGTCCTCCAAAGCACCCGTAAGCTGTCGTACGGCCCCAAGGAGATGGCCAAGGGTCTCTCCGTAGGCGAGCCAGAAGCGGTCGCTACCGAAGGTGGGGTAGTCCGCCAGGCCGGTCGCGCCCAAGTGGAAGTGACTCCACCAGGTGGGTTCGGTCAGTTTGACGTGCCTGACCTGGCCATCCCTGAGGCTCTGCAGGATTGCTTCAGTCGGTCGGGCTTCCCGCGCGAGGTCCTCAGCCTTTGCGAGCTGGTTGAGGTAGTCCCGGTTGTAGAGGCGGCCGTCGAGCGGTCCTTCGTAGTGCTCTCGCCATGCTCCGGCCACGCGGTAGACCGATCGCTGAACCGCCCAGAGGCGCTTCTCGGACACTGGCTCGTCGGGACGTAGCGCGGCCAGGTACTCGTCGCGATTGACCCAGCGCGGCGCCGTGGTGAGGGAGAGTGTCTGGTGGGGCAGGACGCCGAGCAGGCCGTTTCTTCTCACCCAGGCCTCGAGGCGCTTGCGCTTGCGCGTCGGTAGACCTTCGCCGCGCAGGTCGATCTGCTGGGCGAGGCGCATGAGCTGCTTGTAGGGACGTTCCTCTTCGGAGTGCAATCGTGCCTCGGCATCGGCGCCCCAGGGGTCGTAGGGCTCCACCCGGCCGCCGCGCTTGAGAAACAGGGCGCCATTTTCGTCGAGCACGTAATCGCCGTGGCACCACCACTCGCCGGGGAGTCGTTTGTTTCTGGCCTTCGACGTCATCTGTCCGCCATGTCCTGCCTGAGGGAACGGCAAAAGAGCTAATTAACCGTAGCACTGTTCCCATGAAACCTGCTTTGATTGGCCTTGTCAAGGTGTACGTCACAAAAGGAGCCGACCATGCTGCGACTCAGCGTCTTGCGCAGGCAGGCGGGCCTAGGCCAGTCCGCGCTTGCCCGCCGCGCCTGCCTGCACCACAGCACCATCTGCCTTGTGGAAGGTGGCCGTCTGCGACCCTACCGCGGCCAGCTTGAGAAGCTCGCCGCCGCACTGGGCGTCGCAGAGGATCCGGAGTGCCTGCTCGAGGAGGTCGACGATGACACCCGTCTCTGAGGAAAACCTTCGCCTGCTGTGCAGCCACACGACTCATGAGCCTGATCCCCGCAGCTTGACGCGCGCCGAGCTTGCCGCCTATCTGCACCAGGCAAAGACCGTGAGCCTCTGGCCGTTTGCCGGTCGCGCTCTCGGACTCTCGCGCTCTGCGACGTATGGTTGCAAGGAGATCGCGGCGCTCAGGCTCGGCCACCGTCGCCTCGTCACGGCGAGCTGGCTGGAGAAGACACTCGGTTTGGGCGAGGAGTGAGATGGACGCGCCCCTTGCACTCATGCTCAGCCGCCTGGTGGGCGTCAGCAAGACCGCCAGCGGCTACCTCGCCCGCTGCCCCGCCCACCATGACCGTGCGCCTAGCTTGAGCATCAGCGAAGGCAAGGACGGGCGCGTGCTTCTGCACTGCTGGGCTGGTTGCCAGACGCAGGCGGTGCTCGCCGCTCTCGGCCTCTCCTGGGGTGACCTCTTTCCGGCTCGGGAGCGCCGCTTCACGAGGAGGCATCGCTGATGGACGGCGCACCGCCTGCCGGCTGCACCCTGGCCGTCTACGCCGCCGCGAAGGGCTTGCCTGTCGCCTATCTCGAAGGCCTCGGCGTGACCGAGGTGAACTATCCCGACGGCCGCGGCGGGACGGTTCGCGCCCTGCGTACCCCCTATCACGGTCTCGAAGACGAAGAGCTTGCCGTGCAGTTCCGTCTCGAACTCGACAAGCGCTGCGACAGCGCCGACCAGCGCTTTCGCTGGCAGGCCGGTCATCAGCCGCAGCTCTACGGCCTCTCGCGGCTGGGGACGGCGCAGTTCTTGGGGTATGTCGTCATGCCCGAGGGTCCGAGTGACGCTCAGACCCTGTGGCTGCACAACGAGCCGGCCTTAGCACTGCCCAGCGCCAACGCTTGGCGTGAGGAGTGGGCGCACTACCTCGATAGCGACATCGAGCGCATCATCGTCGTGCTCGAGCCCGACAGCGGCGGCGAGGCCGTGCTCCGCTGGCTGGCCCGCTCGAGTATCCGCAGCCGCGCCTGGCTCGTGCGCATGACGCCCGAGGCCAAGGACGTGAGCGCCTTCTATTTGCAAGACCCTAAGACCTTCCCTGAGCGCTGGCAGGCCTTGGTGGCCACCGCGATCCCGTGGAGCGACGAAGTCGATGCCGAACATGATCACGATGCAAGTGAACAGGAGTCGCTTCATGAGCAGCTCAGTTCCTGGGCCGAGGAGACATCTCGGCTCTCAGCGCTCGAGCGCGAGCTTGCCCGCGACGCCAAGATCGCCGAGCTGAAGGGCACCCTCAAGGCGCCGGCGCGCGTCGTCGATGCCGCCCTCGGCTCACTGCGCAGCGACGAGGCCGGAGACGCCGCCGCCCGCGGCAGCACCGTCGTGCTGAGCGAGCCCGAGCCCTGGCCGGACGAGGTCGACGGGGCCGCCCTGCTCGACGAGCTTGCGAGCACCTATGCGCGCCATCTCGCCCTGCCCGAGGGTGCCGCCGCCGCGCTCGCCCTCTGGGTCGTGCACACCTACTGCTTCGACGCCTTCTCGGTGACGCCCCGCCTGGCGGTCTGCTCGCCCGACAAGCGCTGCGGCAAGACCAGGCTCCTGACCCTCTGCCTGTACCTCTGTCAGCGCCCCCTGCCGGCGAGCAACGTCACCACGGCCGTCGTCTTTCGCGCGATCGAGAGGTACCGACCAACGCTTCTGATCGACGAGGCCGACACCTTCCTGGCCGACAAGGAGGAGCTGCGCGGCATCCTCAACAGCGGCCACACCAAGGACATGGCCGTCGTGCTGCGCACCGTGGGCGACGACTTTGAGCCCACGATCTTCTCGACCTGGGGCCCGGTCGCGATCGCCCAGATCGGCCGCCTGCCGGCGACGCTTGAGGATCGCTCCCTGGTTGTGCAGATGCGTCGCCGTGCGCCGCACGAGGTGATTGAAGCACTCACCGACGAGTGCCTGCACGCGCTTGCGCCACTACGCTCGCAGGCGGCACGCTGGGCGGCCGACTGCTTCGACGCCCTGCGCGGGAGCAAGCCCGTGCTTCCCGACCTCGGCAGCGACCGTAGCGCCGACAACTGGCGGCCGCTCATCGCCATCGCCGAGCTCGCCGGCGGGCAGTGGCCCGAGCGCGGCCGAGCCGCCGTACGCGCGTTGCAGGGTAAGGAGTCGTCGCAAGACAGCGCCGGCGTCGTGCTGCTCGGTGACCTGCGCGACCTCTTCGCGCGCGAGGGGGCCGACCGCCTGACCTCGGAGGCGATCGTCAAGTCCCTCATCGTCATGGAGGAGCGCCCCTGGCCCGAGTGGCGAGCCGGCAAGCCGATTAGCGCCCGCCAGGTCGCCCGCCTGCTTTCTCCCTTCGGCATCTCGCCGGAGACGGTGCGCTTCCCGGGGGAGGGCACGAAGCGCGGCTACCTGCGCGAGCACTTCGACGATGCCTTCGAGCGCTACCTGCCCGAGCGAAGTGCAACAAGCGCAACATGCCTGCAAACAGGCAGTTTTCCAAGTGCAACATCGCTCACCCGTGTTGCACATGAGAATGACCCCGTTTGCAGCGATGTTGCGCTTGTTGCGGATGAATTGCCGGAAGAGGGGCTGGACCTGTGAGCTGCGCCGTCGAACTCGTTGCCGAGGCGCTCAAGAGTGGCCTTCTGCTCTCGCGTCGTGACGAGCGCGTGCACGTCGACTCACCGCTCGGGCGGCCGCTTCTCGCCGATCTTCGTCGGCGGCTCGTCGAGCATCGCGAGGAGCTGCTCTTCTACCTGGAGTACTGCGAGCGTGCCGACCGCATGCTGCTTGCCGTCTCTGAGCGCATCGCCGAGCGCGTCGCGGCCGGTTGTCCCCTCGACGGCGAGGCTTGGCGGGCGGCCGAGCAGCGTCTCCGCGTCGCCCATGACAGCGGGGACCTGCCGACCTTCTGTGAGGGGCTGGTGGCCTACGAGCGCTTTGCCGGCGAGCAGATCGCGCGCCACGAGGCGGGGCAACGCCAGGGCGAGAGGCGGCAAGAGGAGCCCGACCGACCATGATGGGTACGAACGGGTCGCACGTTGCCTGCGACGAAGATGAGGTCTTCGCCGAAGAGCAGCGGCCGACCTACAGAACGCATGCAGAGGTACAGGCCAGCTACTCCAGGCCATCGGACGATCTATTACGGTCAGCTCGTCGTAGTTTTCCTGAGAAGGTAGTCGAAGAAGCCCTGCCTCGTGCCGTCGGCTACCGACCACTGGCCAGCGAGCACGAAGCGTCGGAGGCCGATCCGGCACCAAGACCGGTAAGGGGGTCCCCATTGGGCCTCGGCCTCCCAGACCTCGCGCGCTCCCGAGCTCAATCGCGCCCGAAAATGGCGATTCTGCAGTCACAGTATTCGCGACATGGCCATCACGAAATTGCCCCAGAAGAAGTGCGCGTGACGCGCGCTGCATGATGCTCTCATGGACCTTCGCATCCCGAACTGCGCCTGGTGCTCGACCGAGCTTCCCACCCGGCGCGTGCAGCGTGGGCGCCCGCGCGTGTACTGCTCCGCTGCCTGCCGCCAGGCCGCCCGTCGCGAGCGCCTGCGCTGCGCACCGCTTCTGCCCAGGCGAGACGATGCGCCCGAGCTCGCCTGGCAGGCGCCCACCACCTCGCCCGACGAGGAGGTGGTGCGCGCCTACTGCGATGCCCGCGCCCTGGCGGCCAGCTTCGCCCGCCTGGGAGGCACTGCCCGTCGTCCCCTGGCCTTTCGCTGCCAGAGGCTCGCCGAGATCCTCAAGTCCGCCCTGTCCACCTACTTCCCGGGAGTTGAGTGACCATGACGACGAACAACACCCTGAGCGTCGAGCTCTGGCCCATCGCGAAGCCCATCCCCTACGCGCGCAACGCCCGCGTCTGCCCCGAGAGCGCGATCAGCAAGGTGGCCGCGAGCATCCACGAGTTCGGCTTCAAGAATCCCATCTTGGTCGACCGCGAGGGCGTCATCATCGCCGGTCACACGCGGCTGCTCGCGGCACGGCGCCTGGAGCTTGGGCAGGTGCCCGTGATCGTCTGCGCAGACCTCTCCGCGGCCCAGGTCAAGGCGCTGCGGATCGCCGACAACCGTACGGCATCAGAGACCTCCTGGGACGAGGAGCTCCTGCCGCTCGAGCTCGCCGACCTGATCGAGCTGGGCGCCGACCTCGCTGTGCTGGGCTTCGACGAGGAGGAGTTCGCCCGCCTGCTCGCCCCGGCGCCGAACCCCGGCCTCACCGACCCCGACGAGGTCCCGGAGCCACCCGAGCGGCCGGTCAGCCGGGTGGGCGACCTCTGGACGTTAGGCCCCCACCGCCTGCTCTGCGGCGACGCCACAGACAAAGAATGCGTCGCGCGCCTCATGAACGGCCAGCGCGCCACGCTGATGGCCACCGACCCGCCGTATTTGGTCGACTACGACGGCGGTAACCACCCGCAGAGCTACGCCAACCGGCCCGCTACCAAGGAGAAGCACTGGGACTCCTACACCGACCACGAGAGCTCGGTGGCCTTCTACGCGGCCTTCCTTGGTCTCGCCCTAGAGGGCGCCCTGATTGAGTCAGCCGCCGTCTATCAGTGGTTTGGCGCCATGCGCGCCGACGTTGTCCTCGAGGCCTGGCGGGCGGTGGGTCTGCTCGCCCACCAGCAGCTCATCTGGGTGAAGAGCCGCCCGGTGCTCGCGCGCTCGCACTACATGTGGGACTACGAGCCCTGCATGTACGGCTGGAAGAAGGGCCACATGCCCGCCTCCAAGCCGCCGGCCAACGCGCGCGCCGTGTGGCCGATCGACTCGCGCATCGAGGACGGCGCTACGGGCGTGCACCCAACGATGAAGCCGATCGAGACGGTGCGCCGGCCGATCGCCTACCACACGCAAGCGGGCGATGTGCTCTACGAGCCCTTCTCGGGCTCCGGCACGGCGCTCATCGCCTGCGAGGAGAGCGGTCGCGTCTGCTGCGCGCTTGAGATCAGCCCGGCCTTCTGCGACGTGGCCATGGTGCGCTGGCAGAACTTCACGGGTAAGCAGGCGAGCCACGAGAGCGAGGCCTGCAGCTTCGCCGAGGTCAGGGCCTCAAGGGCCAAGGCCGTCCACGGTGGCTAAGGGCCGGCCCCCCGATCCCACGCGCGCCCAGCGCAGCACCGGTCACCGCCCCCGGCCCGGCCAGGCCAAGGCGCAGACGGCGGCGATTGCCGTCGGCGGCGAGGCGCGCATCATGGTGCCGCCGCCACCCGAGAGCCTGCCCGAGCCGGTGCGAGAAGAGTGGCGCGTGGTCTGCGAGGACCTGCTTTCGCGAGGGCTACGCGAGGCCGATCTGCCCCTCGTGGAGATGCTCTGCGCGACCATCCACCGCCACCGCCGTGCCCGCGCCCACATCGAGCGCTACGGGGAGCTTGTCACCTACCGCGGCGTGGCACGGCCGATCGCCAACCCCATGCTGCGCGTCGAGCGCGACACGATGCTCGCCTACGTGCGCCTGGCCGAGACCCTGGGTCTCTCGCCGGCCGCCCGCGTGCGCCTCGGCTTCCTGGCGCTCGCCGGGCAGTCGTTGCTCGTGGGCTTGGCCGAGCGCGTCGCCAAGGCGGCCGAGCCGTGAGCCTGCGGATCGGTCAGCGCGGCCGTGAGCGTGCCGCCCTGGTGCGGAGCTTCGCCGCCGGCTGGCTCACCCACCGTAAGGACCGCTGGGCGGGTGAGCCCTTCATCTTAGAGGACTGGCAGTACGAGAACATCGTGCTGCCCATCTACGGACGTCTCGACCGCCGCGGCAAGCGCCGCTACGACAAGGCGCTGATCGGCCTGCCGCGCTGGAACGGCAAGGACGAGACGGCCGCCCTGCTGGCCCTGCACCACCTCTTCTTGGAGCCCGTCCCCGACGGCGAGTGCTACGCCGTCGCCGCCTCGCGCGCCCAGGCCGCGATCCTCTTCGACACGGCGAGGAAGATGGTGAACGCCAACCCCGAGCTCGCCGCCGCCTGTAACGTCTACCGCCACGAGATCGAGGTCAAGGAGACGGGCTGCGTGTTTCGCTGCCTGCCCCACGACGCCGACACGGCGCAGGGCTTTCACCCCTCCTTCTGTGTCGTCGACGAGCTCCACGTGCACAAGGACCGGCGCATGCTCGACGCCATGCTGACCGGCATGGCGGGCCGCGAGGAGCCTCTCCTCATCGTCATCACCACGGCCGGCGAGCAACGCCGGGGCGTCTGGTGGGAGGTGCGTAAGGAGTGGCGCGAGGACCCCTCCGCCTACGTCTACTGGAAGGGCGCAGCTGACGACGAGGATGCCAGAGATCCGAAGGTCTGGCGCGCCGCCAACCCGGCGAGCTGGGTGAGCGAGGAACGCCTGGCGAAGCTCTACCGCAGCCTGCCCCTAGCGAGCTGGGAGCGCTACCACCTCAATCGCGCGCCCGCCCATGGCGCCAACCGCGTCTTCGAGCCGGAGCGGTGGCGGGCCTGTTCAGCGCGCCCGCACATCGACCCCGAGCGCCCCTGCGTGCTCGGCGTCGATGCCTCGCAGCGGCGTGACCACACCGCCGTGGTGCTCGACCAGATGGACGAAGAGGGACGCCACAACGTCATCTGCTTCGCCTTCGCCGCCGAGGAGGAGGGCGAGATCATGAGCGCCATCGACACCGACGCCGTGGGTGAGCTGATCCGCGAGCTCTGTGCCTCCTACAACGTCACGCGCATCCCCTGTGACCGTGCCTACAACGTGCGCCTGATGGGCCAGCTGCTGGCCGAAGGCCTACCGATCGAGGAGTTCGCGCAGTCAGACCAGAACATGACGCGCGCCTGTCAGCGGCTCTTCGACGCCGTGGCCGAGGAGAGAGTGCGTCACGGCGGCGACGAGGTGCTCGAGGAGTACGTCTTGAACGCCGCCGTGAAGACCGGCCGTCAGGGCGGCTTTCGCTTCACCAAGCCCGACGCCGAGGCGAAGATCGACGGGGCCATCGCCCTGGCCATGGCGGTCGACGTGGCCGAGGCCGAGGCGGGGCAGCGCGGCATCGGGGTGATGGTCTTCTGAACGTGTATTCGGGGGGCGCGTTGGGGGAGTGCGAGAATCCTCGTGCCGCGCTGGCATTCCGCGCTGGGGCCCCGCTCAGAATCTTCTGCAGAGACGTCTAGCCTCCGGTCGTCTTCGTCAAGACGTAGTCGAAGTAGTGTTCCGTGGTGCCCTCGGGTGAGGTCCACTCGGCGCGCAGGCGGGTCTTCTTCTCGGCCCTGCGTAGGGCCGAGAGGAGCGCGCGATTGAGTTCCTTGGCGCTCGCGCCGGTAAGTCCGGCCTCAACGAGCAGCTCGCCCTCGCTCTCGCTCACCGCTCCTTGCGGGAGCAATCCGTCGAGCACTGCCTTCGCGGCGGCGAGGTTGTCGCTGCTCACTCGCGCGCTCACTCTGAAGGATGTGTCCGCCATGCTACGCCCCTGTGCCACGATGGCGCTGAGCTACCCTGCTCCTTCTCGCTCACGACGCCGCGATGGTCACGGTGATCGTCTCCGGGTCTTCGAGACGGTGGACGGCCCACTTCTGCAGGTAGAGCGTGCCGATCACCAGGGGCTGGTCTGACTCGGGCTCCTCGTAGCGCACCGTGTTCTTGGTCTCCTTGGCGCGATGCAGGCTGACCCGCAGCGGTTCCATCTCGCTCATCCCCCTGATGTGTCTTGACGGCGCTCTCGTCCCTCATCGAGGACGCTGACCAGGTCTCGGCGCTGGCGGTGCGTGAGGCCGGCGAAGCTCTTCCTCGGGCTCACCTGGCAGTGCTCCAGAAGGCGCGTGACCTTGGCGAGCCCGTAGCTCGGCAGGGCCCTGAGCACATCCGCCAGCTTGGCCGAGGCCAGGTACTGCGGGGGGTCGCCGATGAGGGCGGTGATGCAGACCGCCCCGCGCTTCAGATCGGCCTTGAGCGGCGCCCGCTCAGAGCGCACCCGATTGGCTTGCGCCAGTGCGGCGCGGCGTTCTGCCACAGAGCGCTCGGGGGTCTCGGTCGACCGTGTCGGCATTGAGGACATGGTCGGCAGTATATCCAAAGAGCTACGTTGGCTTCGCGTCGGCCGCGTTGCCGTGTGCAGCCGGTTCTGGATGCCGACAGGTTCTGCGGTTATCTGCGCCGTCCCAGACACAGCAGGCGTCACACAGGCCGGTTCGCAGTCTGCCGTCACGGCGAGCCCGTTGCCTTCAGCTGCGAGGTGGGAGGCGTCCAGAGGTTGCCAACACCGCGGGCGGCGCGGGTAAGCTTCTCCCCGTGCGCGGCACCCAAGTACCGCGCACCGCCCCGGACAGACGGCCACTGTCCGGGGCACTTCTTTGTCGTGTCGTGCGTTGCGCATTGCCGCGGCGTGGTCGTGAATGCCGGTGGCCACACCGCGCCCCCCTCTTCTGCCTGCCGGCGGCGAGCCCCCAGGGGGGAAGCTTGCGAAGCTCTACATGACGTCAAGGAGGACCAGCGCCCGCGTGCGCTGCCCGGCGCGCACCGTGACCGTGGTGAAGTGTGCCCTGCCGCCGCTTGTGGGCAGAAGCGGCCACAGCACGTAGCTGCCCGGCGGCAGGTTCACCGAGAAGAGAGCCGCGGCGTTCGCCCTCACCCGGGCTACGTCTTCGCCGGCGTGCGGTCCCGACGCTGACTTGCACCTGCACCGTGCAGAAGGGGTCGGGGCGTCCCTGGAGGCCCGAGCCGAAGCCGTCAGGCAGTGGCGAGAGACTCATGATCTGCTCTCCGCCCTGGAAGAGCACCATGCCGTCGATGCCCGAGGGGTGGGTGGTCCCGGTGGAGCTGGCGCCACAGGCGGCGAGCGCGAGCACGAGCAGCGCCACGAGCGCGAGACAGAGTGATGTGCGCCTGAGTGACAACCTGGCCTTCCTTCCGCGGTCAGACTATCACCGCTATCTCAGTGGCACGGGGCATGAGCAAGGCTTGGCTGCTCCGTCGTGCTACGCTAGGAAGCAGCCTTCTGGGCGGCACGCTTGCCGCGAGCGCCGCCCCACCCGGGGCCCTTTCCCACGGAGGACAGGTGAAGCTTGAGGATCTGCTCGGACGTCGCGTGCGCTACCAAGGCGACGAGGGGCGCGTCGTCAGAGGGCCACGCCGACGAGGCTCAGGCATCGGTGACGGTGAACCTCCGCGCCACGTGCGGCGCGCCACGGCGCGTGGTGACCGTGCCCGAGCCTGAGTGGCATGAGCTCGAGCTGCTCGACTAAGGAATGCCCAGCGGTGCCCTCGCCCCTCGCGGGCGCGGCAGGCGCTTCTTCGCGGCGCCTTTACCAAACCGAACACCGTCTTCACGAGCGCTTCACAGCGCATCTGTGATGATGTCATGCGGTGCGAGCGATGCTCGCGAAACGAAGATGAGAGTGGAGATGGAAACCATCGGCGACGACACCCCACAGCTTAGGCACGACCCTGTCTGCGGCAGAGAGATCAGCGCGGGGCAGGAGCTGCTGCTCACCGACCTTGGCGGTGTGCTCTACCCCTTCTGCTCGGAGCGCTGCCGCATGCGCTTCGCGCTGCACCCGGAGAGATACATGCAGGGTCGTAGTGAAGATCGCTGCCGCGCGCCGCGCTGACCTGCAGGCCAGCGCTGGCCAGACTGACAGGGGAACACGAAGCAATGGTCGCCATTCGTTGCACGCAGAGGTTGCTTGAGCACATCGGTCCTGCCAGCCCCGCGAGCAAGCCCACCACGACGCTGCTCGGCGACTGGTATGCGACACCGGTTGGCAACGGCGCTCAGCGTCTCATCCTGCTGATTAGCGAGCGCTCCTGCCTGCCGATCATCGTGCCGTCTCGCGAGGTGAAGGGACTCCTCGCCACCTTCCCCGAGGCTCTGGCGCGTGTCCTTGCCGGCCTCGGTATTCCGACCGCCGTCAGCGAGCGTGAAGTCGCCGCCACGCGCGAGGCCGTGATCGCCGCCACGAAGAACCGCTCCCTGATCGGGGCGCTGATGGACCTCTCTTTCGCGCTCAGGCTGGAGCTACGAGACGAACCCACGCTCGACTTGCTGGGGCTGGCGCTGCTCCTCAGCAGAGCCCCGGTGCGAGCGCTCGGCCAGAGGTTCCCCGATACGGTGACCAGGGAGTTGCTGGCGTAAGGGGTTGGCGACCCAGAGGCGCTGCCGCCGGTGCGGCGTCGGCTCGCTGCGGGAAGCGGCTGCACATAGGCGTATCCGTGGGCGGCCACACGTTTGGTAGACCTCCGGCGCCACGACACTAGCGCCGATCACGCATTTGACTCTGAAGAATCCCTCCGATTGCTAGTGGCCCGTCAGCGAGTTGGCCCCGTGCAGCGTCTTCTGGCGCCTCGCGTGAACGGGGGTGTTGTGCGTCCGGCGAGGTCATCGTTTTCGCAATCGCCAACACCCTCCTGGATGCCTAACGCACGCAACATGCTCCCTTCGGCTCCATGGACTGGATACGCAGGACAGCGTAGGCTTTCAGAGTGGTGCTGCCCGGAGGCATGCCCGTGGTTGGCGACAATCTTGCGAGGGGGCGGTGGCGTCGGAAGCCGAGGTACCTGGTTTGCAGGCAGACTCACGCGACTCGGACAGCGAGGAGTTGCGGCTGGCTTATCAGGCGGCCATCGCTCTCTGGACCTATGAGGGCAGCACTATCTGGTCGAAGTTCAACGCAATGCTGTTGGCGAATAGCGTACTCGCCGCCATCATTGGGTTCTCGGTTGGTAGCGGGCCTCAGGTGCTGCCGCGCGTCACGAGTTGCCTTGGTCTGGTCCTCTGCCTGGTGTGGTTCGCCCTGACAAAGCGTGGATTCGACCAATACATCTATTGGATCTTCGCTGCGCGAGAGCTCGAGTCCCGGCTCGGTGACCAGGTCGTGGTCATTTCTCGCGGCGGGGCATTCGCCGATGGGGATATGGTCTCGGTCTCGCTCGAGAATGGCCCGAGGAATCTGCAAATGAGCTGGTTCAGCAGGCGGCTCACCGCGTCACTCGCCTCGTATCTCGCGATCGTCGTGTTCGCGGTCATGTACGCGGCCCTGTTGTTCGTATCCATCGCTGGTTTGGGGCAGAAGTGATCTTGACGGCGGGTGAGCGTTTCGTCGGGCACCGGCGGAGTGGCCACACGGGGATTGATCATGGAGTCGACTCGATCGAGTTCGTCCAACCTGACAACTCCAGCTCGCGCCACGCCTTGGTTTGCCTAGCGTCATAGTAGGAGTGGCTGCAGCCAGCTCGGGACCGAGCAGAGGCAGCCGAGCAAGCCACGCAAGGGCCAAACAGGTCAGTTCTCGATGGCCCAGGACGAGTCGGGCAGGCAGTCGGCGAAGAGGCCGAGTGCAGCGACTTATGCTGCCTGATGGGCACGCGTGACCTACGTCTGCGCCGGTTCCGTGCGCTCGCCGCCATGTTTGGGTCAAGATGGCAGAACGGAACAGCGCCGAGATCTGCAACGCTGTCGGTGCGCATTCCACGCAAGCCGAACACTCGTTCCGCCGCAAGCCGAACAGTGATTCCACGGCAAGGCGAACACCTCGGAGCGAAGCGACGCGTTTGCTCTTCTAAGGTTGACGTACTGTTCGCCTTCAGGTCAACTGTGGGGCGCTTTCCGGTGGTCTCTTGCGTAGCGATTCTCCCTTCAGCTCGATCCTCACAGAGCGGTGTACGAGGCGGTCGAGCAGCGCGTCGGCGATGCTCGGGTCGTTGATCACGTGGTGCCAGTCGCTGACCGGCAGCTGGCTGGCGACGATCGTCGAGCGCACCCCGGCGCGGTCGTCGATGACGTCCATCAGGTCGTTGGCCGCCTGTCCCTCGACCTGCGAGAGGCCCCAGTCGTCGAGCACCAGCAGCTCGACCTTGGCGATCCTCTCGAGTGTCTTCAGGTAGCTGCCGTCGGCGCGCGCGAGGGCAAGCTCGAAGATCAGCTTCGGCAGCCGTACGGTAGAGCGCCGTGTGACCCCGACGCAGCGCCCGGTCGGCGAGCGCACAGGCGAGGTAGGTCTTCCCCAGGCCGGTGGCGCCGGTGACGATCACGTTGCCGGTGCTTCGTAGGAAGCCGAGCTCGGCGAGCTCCAAGAAGGTGGCCCGATCGAGCCCGCGGGCGGCGCGGAAGTCGATCTCCTCGACGGAGGCCTCGATCTTCAGCTGGGCGGCCTTCAAGCGCCGGGCCAGGCGGCCCTCCTCGCGCGCCGTCCATTGGCGTTCGACCACGAGGGCGAAGCGTTCGGCAAAGGAAAGTGCCGGGTCGCCGGCGCGCTTGACCTCCTCGGCGAAGGCCTCGGCCATCGCTCCCAGGCGCAGGTCGTAGAGGCGCTCGATGGTCAGGGCATCGTTCATCTTGCTCGTCCTTTCAGTCGTAGTAGTCAGCGCCGCGCACGTTGGCGTGGCGGATCGCCGGCGGGGCGCCGTCGGGCTCGTCTGCCAGGCGGTCGAGGCCGCGCTCGAGGATCGAGCGCACGGAGCGATACGAGCGCCCCCCGGCGGCGAGTGAGCGCGCGCAGGCTGCCTCAAGGCGTGCGGGTCCGTACTTGCCCTCGAGGCGCAGGACCCCGAGGCAGCTGCGGTAGCCCAGCTCGGGGTGCGGGCGGGCGGCCATGATCGCCGCGCAGAGGGCCGCCGTCTGGGGCCCCGTCTTGGCCGCCCAGGCGGCGATCCGCGCGGGCGTCCAGGAGGCCACCGCGCGATGGGCGGCCGGCATGTGCGCCTCCTCGGTGCGTCGCGCGTCCCTTGCGGTTGCTGCGCACGTGCAGGGCGACGCGCTCACCCGCGTGGTAGACCTCGACGGTGCGCGCATCGAAGCGCAGCTCGACCTGCTCGCGCACGAGGTGGTAGGGCACCGAGTAGTAGTGGCCTTGGAGCTCGACGTGGTAGTCGATGTGCACCCTCGCGAGCTTGCGCGTGCGGTAGGCGAAGGGCTCGGCGGGCAGCGGCCGCAGCAGCGGCGCCTCGCGCTCGGCAAAGACGCTCGCCCGTGACGCCGGGCAGCTTGGCGAAGGGCCGCGCGTTCAGGGCCGCGAGCTGCACGGCGATCGCCGCGTTCATCTCGGCGAGGCTGTAGAAGGTGCGGTTGCGCAGCGCGGCGTAGATCCAGCGGTAGGCGATCAGCACGCCGATTTTCGACCTTCGCCTTGTCGCGGGGCTTCGCGACGCGCGCCGGCATGACCGCGGTGCCGTAGTGGGCGGCGAGCTCCGCGTAGGGCGCGTAGATCTCGGCCTCGTAGCGGTCGGCGCGCGCCACGCCGGTCTTCAGGTTGTCGGGCACGACGAGCTCGGGCACCCCGCCGAAGAACGCGAAGGCGTGCACGTGGGCGGTCGAGGAAGCTCTCCGTGGCCTGATCGGCGAAGGCCTCGGCGTAGGTGTAGTTGGAGGCCCCGAGCACGGCGAGGAAGAGGTAGGCGTCTTTCAGCTCGCCGCTCTCGGCGTCGATGTAGGGAGCGTGTCGCCGGCCCAGTCGACGAAGAGCTTCTCGCCGGCCTTGTGGTCCTGGCGCATGACGACGTCGATGCGCCCCTGCCAGGCGCGGTAGTGCTGGCAGAAGTAGGAGTAGCCGTAGCCGTCGGGGTGGGCTTCGCGGTACTCGCCCCAGAGCAGCCGCAGGGTGACGTGCTTGTGCGCGCAGCTCTGCGTGCACGGTCGCCCAGTCGGGCTCGCGGGGGTCGGGGGCGCGCTGGCCGTGCTCGCGGTAGAGGCGCGCCTCAAGCTCGGCGTCGCTCGATGCCCGCGGGCAGCGGCCAGGCGAGGCCCGAGGCCGCAAGGCGGGCCAGCACGTCCCAGACCGTCGCGTTGGAGACGCCCACGGCGCGGGCGATGGCGCGCTGCGAGAGCTGCGTCTCGAACTTGAGCCGCAGGATCTCCCTGGTCTTTCGCATGGACACTCTCCTGTAGGCCACCGGCCCCTCCTCGTCGTCCTTGTCGAGGAGAGTCTGGCGGTCTCGTCCATGCGTCGCTTCTACTGGCCTCCGGGTTCCACGCCGGGCCTAGGAAACTGTTCGCCTTGCCGTGGAATCACTGTTCGCCTTGCCGTGGAATCGGTGTTCGGCTTGCGGTGGAATCAGTGTTCGCCTTGGCGTGGAATCGGTGTTCGGCTTGCGGCGGAATACGCACTGTCGGCGAATGACGGAGGTGAGCCGTGACAATCTGCTACTTCTGACTCCTTTCAGCGCCAAGTCCGCTGGGAACGAGTCGCCAGACGACTATCAGGCTGTCCAGGACGCCCTCTGTCGTGCCGCGAAGATAGCGGGTGTCGAACTCAAGAGGGCGGACGATGTCTTCGCCTCAGGAATGGTCATCGACCAGGTTCTAGATGATCTGAGCAGGGCAGACGTGGTTCTGGCCGTCTGCACCGGCAGGAACGCCAATGTCTTCTACGAGTTGGGCTTCACCGAGTCCCTTGGGCACAAGCCAGTCCTGGTTGCCGGCAGCGATGCGGATCTCCCCTTCGACAAGGAGCACTGGCGCTGCAACATGTACGCCGACGGACAGATGGGTCTGGCCGACCTTGACGAGAGGGTGGCCAAGTCGCTCGCTGAGACCTTGGCGGGCCAGAGCGAGCGCGGCAGGCAGCCGCACCCGGCCGTGAATCTCATGCTACGAGCGCGATCCCGAATCGATCGTGGCAGAGGGCAAACGCGGAGAATTCCTGCAGCGCATAAGCAGCTCGTACCCTCTGCGACGCTCAGCTGGAAGAGCCATAAGGCCGCTTGATTCCTATCAACGACATCGGCGCCGGCCGGCTGCAGGAGGCTCTCAAGGAAGTAGTCCTTCACATCTGCGTCTCGCGCTGTCGAGCTCATCGCCTGGCAAGCGAGTATGACATCGACCTTCTTCGTAGCGCGTCGCGACGAACATCACGAAGGGTTCGAGGGCCCCATTCTCAGAACGCCCTCGGGCAGCGGTGGCGGTACCTGGCGATGCAGGCAGCGGTTGCGATTTGCATGAGCTCAGAGCGATGGGAGGCGCTTGCCGTGTTGTTGCGTCGTCCGGCTCGACGAGATGCATCAGACGTGGCGCCTTTCGCCCTCAACTCGGTCGTTCGCCGTATCCTGCCGCCTACGCGGAGCCATGCCGACCGGGCCGCAACTGACCTCCGGATTCGTAGCGGCTTGGTTCTCCCGAGATGATTCGCGTCTGGGCAAGGAGGGCCAAGCATCGGGAGTCCGGCCTCGCATCGGCCAACTTGGCGCTGGGTCTCGCGCGATGCATCTGGCTGAAGCACGAGCTGGGCAAGTTCCAAAGGTTCTCGACTTCCCCTCAACCTTCACGAACTGGCAGCCGGCCGCCTATCAGAGGTTTGCCCAAGCCGCAGTCGAAACGCCGATGCTGCCGCGGCACTCGGGGCATCCGACCAAAACGAGGTAAGGAAGATCATGGCGGAAGGCTGGGGACCCTCTCCTGGCAAACGCTGCAAGACCAGCTTTGTCCGGCGCGCCGAGATCCTGGGATGTCCTGGTGGCGTAGCGGGATCATGTCCCCCGTGGGGGCCTGGTCGGCAGCGCGTCGGCGGCCCTGCCAGGTGCAGCGATATCCACGGTCCTTCAGGTCGTGGTGACATGTGCACCTAGGTGGCCACACGTAGCCGATGCGCTCTCGGCGGCGGGGCGAGGGCCCGGATACATGGAGTAGTATGTGCTGCGACAGTTGGCGGGAGTCAGCTGGCATGGGAACGGTGGGCCAACAGCGGAAGGGCTTTCCGTGGCGAACAGGATGCACAAGCGACACCGTCATCCATGCGGATACCCAAGTGGGCAGCCTATCCAGCGGGGCATGAAATCGTGGCATGGAGGTATCGTGGCATCGCGCGGTCTTGATCCGGGTCTTGTCTCCTCGTGCCTCCCTGCCTCACACGGTGCGCACCACTGATGTGCTCATGAGTTCATCAGACTGCTTCTCCAGCGGGCTGCACCGCCCAAGGAGGTGCGCTACCGTGCAAACGGATTCGAAGCGGTGAGACCGTGAAGGTCGCGGTTTGTGGAGGGGGCGGCTTCATCGGATCCGCCGTGGTAGACCGTCTGCTCGAGGACGCCCACGAGCTGCGCATTCTCGAGCGCCCTCGTGTGAAGCCTCATCGCCAGTTCTTGGCACACGAGAAGGTCGAGTGGCTGACGGGTGACTTGATGAACATACACGACGCGGACAGCGCCATAGACGGCGTCGAGGTGGTCATTCACGTCGCGTCGACCACCATCCCCGCGACCTCGACCGACGATCCGATCTTCGACATCGACAGCAATCTCGTCGCATCAGTGCAGTTGCTTAAGCTGATGGTTGCCAGAAAGGTCCGAAAGATAGTGTTCATTTCGTCGGGTGGGACTGTCTACGGTCAGCCGGCGTATCTGCCGGTTGATGAGAGGCATCCCACTGAGCCTCGAGTGCCTTATGGCATCACCAAACTTGCCGTCGAGAAGTACGTGCGCATGTTTGAGTACCTTCACGGCATGGAGGCGACCATCCTGCGGGTAGCAAATCCGTACGGTCCCAGGCAGAGGCCGGGCACGGGTCAGGGCGCCGTGAGTACGTTCCTAAGCAAGGCGGTGCTGAATCAACCCTGCGAGATCTGGGGGGACGGCGGCGTCGTTAGGGATTTCGTGTTCATCGGCGATGTCGCGGAGGCATTCGCATGCGCCGTTGACTACGCTGGTGAACACTCGGTCTTCAACATCAGCTCGGGCTTCGGTGTCAGTCTGAACGAGCTGCTGACGCTGATGGAGAGCGTCTTAGGTCTCCAGGTCGCACGCACCTACTACCCCGGCCGGCCGTTTGACATCCCGGTGAGCATTCTCGACAATTCGCTCGCTGCGCGAGAGCTTGGCTGGGAGCCGCGCGTGAGCCTGAGGGAGGGCATTGCACGAACGGTGGAATGGCTGCGCACTACATGCGGCGACGGCGATTGCTGATGACGATGTGTGAACTCTGGCCGACGGCTGGCGCCGTCCGGTTTCTCGACGGCCTCTGGTCCCCATGAGGGCGTTTCTCCGTCGTAAGCAACAGCGGCCCGCGGACCCAGAGGGCGCCACGGATTCACCTCAAATCCGAGGCTATGTGGATTCACCCGCGGCCAACGCGGAGCTTCTGAGTGCAGTGCCTATCATGTTCAGCGGCTGGGCAATGGAGGGTTCCGAACCCGCCGCGGGGGTGGACATCGTGCTCGATGGCCAGCAGAAGCTGCGGCACGGCTTGAGGTCCCCCGGCTCGACGTCCCGATTGCGCTGAACGAGGTGGATGCTTCCAACCTGTCAGGGTGGGTCGGGGAGATCGACCTCTCCGGCTGGCCCTATCCCGAAGCCCGAATAAGTGTGGTCGCGCGGGGGCTCTCAGGAAAGGAGGAGGTGCTTTCGGACCGCAGCTATCGACTCAGAGCGCACGAGTGTGTCGGCTCATTCGACATGCCGGCCGAAATACTTGGGAGCGTGCTTACAGTGCGCGGGCAGGCACTGATTGACGGGCGGTGCCCAGCGACCGTCGACATCGAAGTAGACGGCGATTCCGTTGGGCGGGCGCGCCTGCGTCTGCCAACATTCACGTCGGGGGCGGTGCATTCCTCTGCCCTGTTCGCCGGCTTCGAGCACGCGATCGTGTTAGATGCTCGGCGGTCAGCCACGACTCACACTATTGGCGCCGTGGTCTCGGGCATGAAGGGCGGAGATTTTCGTATCGGCGAGCGCAAAGTGAAAGTGGTGCACCGGGGGGTCACGCAGGCGGAGACTAAGGAGGCGGCTCTGCTCCGTGCGAGGACCCTCACAGTTCTGGACAGGCTGGCTCAACCCGAACCCCCACTATCCCACGACGGGCGCTACCGCGTCTTGGTGTTCACGCATCAGTTGGACCTGGGCGGCGGACAGTTGTACCTCCAGGAACTCCTCCGGCAACTGGCGCCAGTCCTTGAGTCGTGCACTGTCGTTTCGCCCTCGGACGGGGAACTGCGCCGTGAGCTGCAGCTACTCGGGATCGACGTGATCATCACGGGTATGGCGCCACCGATGGATATGGCGACCTACGAGGGTCAAGTGCGCGAGCACTCCATGCTTATCCTCGACTCGGCGTGCCAGGTCGTTCTGGTGAACACGCTTGGTGACTTTGGGGCCGTGGATGCGGCGGCTCGTCTCGGTGTCCCGAGCGTGTGGGCAATCCACGAGAGCTTCGAGGTCGATCACTGGCTCGAGATGCGTTTTGGCCGCGGCGGTCCTCATCCATACGTTGGGGACCGAGTGAAGTCGAGTCTCGGGGCCGCCACTCGTCTGGTCTTCGAGTCGCGGGCCACGAGCGACATGTTCGCTGGTCTGGCCACTAGCGAGCGTAGGCGGGTGGTCCCATATGGAGTAGACACCGACGGTATCACCAACTACGTGTCCGGCTTCGACAAGGCGGCGCGGCGCAGTCACCACGCTGTTGCAGCGGACAGCACGGTGCTGCTCTGTGTTGGAACTGTGGAGGAGCGCAAGTCTCAGGCTTGCCTCGTTGAGGCTTTCGCGGAGGTCGCTGGCGACTACCCCGGTGCTACCCTCGCCCTCGTCGGAGACCGGCCCGGAGCGTACTCGACAGCGCTTCACGGCTTGATCGCAGGGTTGGGGCTTGGCGAGCGCGTCCGACTACTACCTGCCACCAGAGACATCTGGGAGTGGTATGCGCTCTCCGATGTACTCGTCTCTGCATCAGACGTCGAGTCCCTACCGCGGTCCATGCTGGAAGCCATGGCTTTCGGAGTGCCGGTGCTGTCGGCCGCCGTGTATGGTGTCCCGGAGCTGATTCACGACACCGAGAACGGGTGGCTGTTCGAACCGCGCGACATGCGCGCGCTGGTCGCTGCCCTGCGCAGGGTGCTTGACCTGGACCCGGAGGCACGGCGGACGATGGGCTTGTGCGCCCAGACTCGCGTGCGCGAGCGGCATCGGTCGACGAACTACGGCGAGTCCTACTCAGATCTGTTCCGCGAGCTCACGGCCGGCCGATCGGCGATGCCCGACGAGGTTGGCCACTCTGCCATGGCCGACGAAGCACCGTCTTCGAGCGCACGCGACGCAGCCTTTGCCAGGGCCTGCGAGGCCGTTCGGCCGCACACGACGACGAGCGGACGGCTCGTCTCGGCGGCTTGGCCTGACGAGGGGAAGCACCCTTTGGATGAGATCTCGGATGAGCTGCGCAAGTTCATCGCCGCAGCGCCAAGAGCGCGGGAACCGCATCTCTCCTTCCTAAGAAGGGCGGCGAGCGAGCTCGCTCCGCAGGAGTCGATCCTTGACGTCGGCTCCGGCATGGCGCCCTATCGCGAGCTGTTCAACCACGCTCGCTATGTCACTTGCGACTGGGAGCATTCGATCTACGCGCCTCCCACGCCGCCCGACATACTTGCCTCGGCAGAGCGAATCCCCGTGGAAGATGCGTCGTTCGACGCGATTCTGTGCACACAGGTCTTGGAGCACCTCGCAGAACCGTGGTCAGTGCTCGAGGAATTCCATCGGGTGATACGACCCGGAGGCAAGATTTGGATCACGGCTCCCCTGGTGTGGTATTTGCATGAGCAGCCGTACGATTACTATCGCTTCACGCCTCAGGGGCTCCGGCATCTGCTAGAACGCGCCCGATTCTCCGCAATCGAGATCCTGCCACTTACCGATGCCTTTACTACGCTGGCCCAGCTTGTCGGGGATCTCGGATACCTCATGGGTGAAGCGCAGGATGGCTTCGATGAGCAGCGCGGACTCGTCGCGAAGATGATGCAGCACCTCGCCGACTTGATCGGCTCGCTCTCTGGTTTCGACACGCAGTGGATTCTGCCCATAGACTACTGCGCAAAGGCAACACGCCCACTGTCAGAAGACGATGGGTAACGGCCGGAGTGCGGCCGGTAGCTTGGAGACTTCGGTTGCCTGTGCCGCTCGACAGACTGACTGGCGATGCAACTGAAATTCTGGTGCACGAGCGCATGAGCATCGTCCTCGTTCGCGCAAGCAAGGAGCGCTAGACCTTGCCACGGGCAAGAATCTGGCCGCGGCTGGCCGCGACCAAGCCGCTCGTTTTGCTTGTCGCCCTGATTCTGGCTCTCGTTCTCGCGGACGTGGTTTGGCTGTCGGCTTACAGACACGGCGGCGCCATGGATATCGACGAAGCGGGCTATCTGAGCATGTCGATCAACGACTACCACGCCCTTACGCAGGGTGGCCTCGAAGGGTTCGCGAGGACCGTCGAGGCCCAGCCGACGCAAGCTCCACTCGTGCCTGAGCTTACTGCGCTCGTGTACCTCGTCCGCGGCAGGCCAACGTTCCTGGGGGCGTTCGCCGCGCAGCTCTTCGCCTACCTGATCGTCATTGTTGCGACCTACGCGATAGGTTCGTTGATAGCAAACCGATGGGTGGGCCTCGTGTCGGCGCTCGCCACTGCCTCCCTGCCGATAATGGTCCACTACATCCACGAGTACAGTTTTGCGGTGCCAGCCGCCGCTGCAGCAACTGTCGCAATCTGGGCGGCCCTGCGAGCGGATTGGATGAGGCTCAAGCGATTCACCGTCGTCTGGGGACTCGCTCTTGGCTCGATGCTGATCGCTCGCACGATGACCATCGCTTTGCTGCCCGCCTTCGGTCTCATGGCCGTCCTGCAAGTAGCGGCGTCGCCACAGCGCAAACGGTCCCTGATCGGCGTTGCCTGCGGTCTAGGGGCAGGCGTGCTTGTGGCCGGCCCCTGGTACTCAGCACAGGGCTACAGTGTCTGGCAGTACCTGACTTCGTTCGGCTACGGTGCTGCAGGGGCGCAGTATGGGGCCGCGCGGTCGGTGCTTTCCCCGGCCTCGTGGATGACGACCGCTCAGACCAATGTCAGCGAATACATCTGGCTACCGCTCGCGGTCGTGCTCGTCAGCGGTGCAGTGGCACTCTTGACCTGCTTGGCAATGAGGCTCGCGCGCCGTCCGCTCCCTTCCTTACGGACCGTCATAGGTTCTTCGTGGTTCTATCTGGGTGTGGTCGTGGGGGAAGGTCTGTTGGCCCTACAGTCTTCACGGAATTCTGGGTCCGGATTTCCTACGATCATCTTTCCGGCGATGTTCGTTTTGGCAGTCGCAGGTCTTGCGAGGGTCTGCGTGGGGCGACAGAGGCACGCGTACATCGCCTTGGGCGCTGTCGCGGCCCTGTGCCTCCCGTCGCTCATCACGACGACAGTCTTCAACACGACTGCGGGGCAACCTGTGACACTCAAGGTCCCGTATCTAGGGTCATTCAACGTCGTCGACGCCAGGGACGATTACCTTACATACGCCTCAAAGGAGGGGGAGTTCAATCCGCGAGATCCCGGTGGCACTGAGTGGAGACGGGCAAACGACGCACTCATGTCGGCCGTCGACGCTGCTGCTGGTAGTGCCCGTCCCGGAGTGCCCGTCGTGTTTGCCTTCGACCACAGCCTCATCAACACGAACACCCCCCAATGGGACGAGCTCATGTACCACGGCGTCAGCCCCGCTATCTACTTGTTGAGCGCTGCTGCGAACGGCGAAGCTGGCTACTCGGCGCAGATCGATCAGATGCTGGGGTTGGGGCATGGCGTAGTCCTGCTCTCCTCTGACCCTCGCGGGATGTTCCCGCCAGTTCTTGACCAGAGGGTTGTCCGCAGTTCGCTCCTCAAGTTGAGGTTTACGCTCAAGCGCACTGTGCCCCTCTCCGACGGCTCTGACATCGAGGTCTGGATTCGCTGAACCGCAGAGGCGGAGAAGGGTGTCGGCACCCTCGTGACGAGGCTGGTCGTGGTCGAAGGCATGGTCGCTGCTTGGACCAAACGCCACGAAGAGCCGGCTTACCCAGATGCCGGGTTGGGCGCGAGGCCCAGTCGGCCGACAGCCACCCTCGTCACCTCCACCACGACAGAAAGGTCGTCGCGAGTCAGATGGGGACCCATTGGCAGGCTCAGGACGCTTCGGCTGATTTCCTCCGCCAGAGGGAGCGAGCCAAGCCCGTAACCCATCTCAGCGTAGGCCTCTGAGAGGTGTGGGGGGATGGGGTAATGCATCAGCGTCTCCACTCCCTCGGCGTCCAGCGCGGCCCTGAGCTCGTCCCGCCTTGGATGACGGACCACGAACAGGTGCCAGGCTGGTTCGCTCGACTCGGGGACCACTGGGAGACACAAGCCCAGGGTGCCAGAAAGCTCAGCGAAGTACTGGCGCGCCCAATCTCGTCGACGGGAGTTCCACTTGTCCAGATACCGCAACTTGACTCTTAGCAAGGCCGCTTGGAGAGGGTCTAGTCGGGAGTTCCAGCCCTTCGCTTCGTTCATGTACTTAATCCGTGACCCGTAATTGCGTAGGACTCGCACTCGGCTAGCGATCTCGTCGCTGTCCGTGGTCATAGCTCCCGCATCACCCATGGCGCCGAGGTTCTTGGTGGGGTAGAAGGAGAATCCGGCGGCGTCTCCCAGACTCCCGCACTTCTGCCCTTTGAAGGTGGCGCCGTGAGCCTGCGCCGCATCCTCTACGACGGAGAGTCCATGTCTGCGCGCGACGGCGAGAATCGCACTCATGTCCGCTGGCATGCCGTACAGGTGGACCGGCATGATCGCTCGAGTCCGAGGCGTGATGGCGGCCTCGATGCGTGCGGGGTCCAGAGTGCAGGTGAGTGGTTGTGGCTCAACAGGCACAGGGGTGGCACCGCAGTTGCTGACTGCCAGCCATGTGGCGATGTACGTGCTCGAAGGGACAATCACTTCATCACCCGGACCGATGCCCATGGCTCGCAGCGTCAGGTGGAGAGCGTCAAGCCCGTTGCCGACGCCGACACAGTGCCTGACGCCGCAGTACTCAGCCCATTCCGTCTCGAAAGCCTTGAGTTCCTCACCCAGTACATACGCGCCGGACTTCATGACGCGGCTGCAGGCAAGATTCAGCTCCTCCTCGAGCTCTTCGTAGGCCGCCCGCACGTTGAGAAACGACACGGCCCTCACAGGCCGAGGGCTTCCCGAGCAGCGCGAAACTCGGAGTAGTCGCGATAGTAGTCGTCCTCCGAGAAGAACTCCGACGCCAGCGCCATGCATACGGAGCCGGACGAGAAGTTGTCGATGTCGCGCCAGATCATGGGAGGGATGTAGAGCCCAAAGTACGACCGGTTCAGATGAAACCGCCGCCGATCGTGCCCATCGTCCAGAGTCACGTCGAAGCTGCCGGACATGGCGATCAGGAGCTGGTGCAGAGCCTTGTGCGCGTGAGCCGCCCTCGTGGCGCCGCCGGGGACATCGTAAAGATAGTACACGCGCCTTATCTCGAAGGGGATGTGTCGTGTGCCCTCGATGAACGTGAGGTTGCCCCTGGGGTCCTCGACTCGAGGAAAGTGCATCAGCTTGCAGCGATCAAGACCCACAAGCTCTCCCCTCTGCTGGTGCAAGATCGAGACAATAGAAGTCGTGCACAGTGGCCGTCGCGCCGAACCCTTCCTTGTACTGGATCAGGCCGGCGTTCAGGTCGCGTCCGTCGGCTTCCGTAGAAATGCCGAAGTCGAAGTACCGCTTGTCCGGATAAACAACGTCGATCAGCTCCTCAAAGAGCAGATCGAGCGCCGCCGCATCTCTGCCGCGGCGACTGCTCCCGATGTACTGTGCATGGGCTACCAGGGGCGTTTCGTAGATGACGACGCCCGCCACGACCTCGGTGCCATCGAGGGCCGTGAACAGCCTTATGGCTCTCGGGAAGCGACCTGCAAGCAGCGTGATCTCGTCCACATCGTGAACGGGCTGCACGCCGTGGCGATCGGAGAGGGTGGCCTCCAACACTGGCCAGAAAGCAGTGAAGTCCGTCGACTCGCACACCGAGATGCCCGCCAGTCGTGCCTTGCGAGCGCCGCGCAGGCGCCGAGCCTGCGAGGCGGGGCGTTCGGCCGGTTGGACCGTCGACGACACGTCGCGGCGGACCAGCCTGGCGCCCAGCCGAAAGAGCGCGTAGAGATCGTCCTCAGAAGCGAGGCGATGGTAAATTCGAGGCACGCACTTGTACTCGACCGATGTGACACCGGACGCGCGGTAATACGCGGCGGCCGAATCAAGTATGCTGATGACAGCACTTGTTCGAATGTTCATTCCAAGAACCAGGCCACCGTACGTCAACCCGCCGTGGCTCGATACGTGACTTCCCAAACGACTGGCTGGGAGAAGCCCAGCCACTGCTCCACGGCGATCGCGGAAGATCAGCGAGTCATCCTGAAAGCGGTCGGCGTGATAGTCCATGTAGCCGCGCTCGAAAAGGAAGGTGCCGTTTCGACTGCTGCGAACGAAGTCGTCCCACTCGTCGCCCAGTTCTGTGCTGAAAGGTTCTACGGAGAACACGAGTCAGTCCTCCTCCAGGATCGCCACACCAAACCCCGTGAAACCGTGTCGATTGCCGTTGTAGAACATGTATCGGCGATCGCCCACGTCGAGCACGCAGGGATAGCAGACCATCTCGGAGTCCCAGCCAGAATCCGAGGCTGAGATACCGACCACGCCGTCGCGCCGCCTCCATTCCACCCCGTCGTGCGACTCGGCGTAGCCGATCACGTAGCGCAGGTCGAAAGAGCGAGCTGAGAACCACATACGCCAGGAGTCCCCCTGACGAATCACCCAAGGACGCCCGAGTGAATACTCTGTCCCGAAGGAAGGCTCGAGGCAGATGGCCGATTCGGAATCCCAAACCTGGCCGTCTCTCGATGTCGTGCTCCGGATGACGTTGTTGTAGTGCACCCCTTCCGGCCCCTCCGTCCAGCCGACACACGACCAGTACCAGGCGCGGAAGCCACCCTCGACCGGGAGAACGAACGGTGCGGCGCGAGAGAACGGCTCAAGGGGGTTGCGGTCTAACACGGGGGTCTCTTGCTGGCGTCGGAAGGCGCTCATCTCGTCGCTCCAGACGGCCAGACCGCCAAACAGCATGTATGGAACGCGAGCGCAGCGCTGCCACCCAATGTAGTAAAGAGCCCGCTGGTCTCCCCACCGGAGCAAACAGGAGGGATTCACCCCTGAGTCGTCAAAGGCGCCGAGCGGGCCCATATCTAGCACGGGATTCTCGTGGACCGCCACCACACGACGTGGATCGCGGGCGTCGAGGTCCAAGAATCCCACACGCCCGAACATCTCCTTGTCCAAAGACGCGAAGTAGACACGCAAACGCTCGGCGTTTGTGATCTCGACAGTAGGGAGAAGCGCGTAGCTCTTGGCCCACCACAGGCTACCATCCGGCGCCCAAACGCGACCTAGCTTCCGCCACTTCATCGGTCCGCTCGCGGCATCACTCAGCGGGCTCCCCGTGCCACTTGCCTACCACTGTTTTCCCCCTCGGAACATCTCGCAGGACCAGGGCACCAGCACCAAGGATGCACGCGTCTCCGACATCAACATTGTTCACTATGGTCGAGTTCACGCCGAGAAACGCGGATTTCCCCACGTTCACGAAGCCGGAGATGACCACGTGTGACGACACGAACGTGTCGTCGCCGATGGACGAGTGATGCCCGACGTGGTTGCCGCTCCAAAGCACCACGTTGTTGCCGACGGATGCGAACGGCTGGATCACATTCCCCTCAAAGACAAAAACGTGTTCACCGAGCCGAACGTTACGCCAGACGAAGGCGCGTGGGCTGACATAGGACGCTGGGGCGTAACCCATCTCCTTGGCTGCGCGGTACAGACGGGCCCGCGGAAGGTTGCCTTCCGTATAGACCAGTGCTACGAAGAAGGCATGCTCCGCCGGGGGATACAACGCTGGCAGGTCTTCGAAGTCGATCACCGGCAAGCCGAAGAGTTCCGAGCGCTGCCGGTACTCACGCTCGACAGCGAATGCCACGACGTTGTAGGCCGTGTCCACGCTGAAATACTCGAATGCGATCTGCGCGAACGCGCTGTCCCCAACTATAACTAGTGATCTCTCCAAGGCATCCGCCATTCAGGGCCTGCGGAAGAGAAGGTCTTCACGTCTGTTGGCCAGACTGAGCTCTGCGCTCTGGGGAAGCAGATACGCGTCATAGCCCCCCGCTCGCGCCCGCGACGCCAATGCGAGGAGCACACTGTCGTCGATGCTGTCGCGAACCAGGGTGTTGAAGACGACTTCGGGGTCGGCATCTATGCCTGTGAATGCGCGGTGATAGGCCTTGCCGGACGCACTACTGAAGAAGCGACGACGCATCGAGAGATTCGGGATGTCCCCCACGAGCAGCTGCCCCTGCGGAGCCAACAACTCCAGCGCTCGGTCGACGAAATCGAAGGGGTTCGCGTCGATAACGACATAGTGAAGGACGCTGTAGGCAATCATAACGTCCACTTTGCCACAGTAATCCGAGAGGGCTGTGGCGGTCTCTTGGGGGAACCGACCTGGAAACCGCAGGACATTCGGGGTTTCCGGGAGACGGGCGAGGACCTCCTGCGAATCGACCAGAATCAAGCGATCCTGCTTTGATTCGCAGTAGTTGACCAGTCGCTTCGCGAGAGCCCCGCAGCCACAACCGACGTCCAACACAGTGCGGCCCGGCGTCTCGAGGTTGGAGGCCTTCTGCCTGAGGTCCCTGAGGATCGCCTCTTCTTGACCTTCGCGGTACGCATCTGGAAAACCGATGCGTTCGTGCTCCGACAGGCCCGCCTCGCGGGCGAGGTCCTTGAAATCCTCGTAGCGGAGATGGGCGAAGCGTTCGGGGTCAACGGTCATCGGGGCCTTCCAAATGGCCATCCTGCGCTGGAAGCGAATGTGAAGAACCGAGACAAGCTTGGAATTGGATGATTCCCAACAAGGACGCCTCACTGAGACGATCCGACCTCGTCACGGTACACCTTTCGTGTGAGAAGCCATCTGTTGAGCAGGGATGTCGCCGTGAGGAGCAAGATGACGTTGGGGAATGAGGCGAAACACCGGTCAACGCCCAAGGCATCCACGTCAACACTGACTAGCAACCAGCCTGCCGCGTAGTGTATCAAGCGGACCACGAGACATGCGAACAGTCACGACAGCGACCAGCCAGTCCGAAACACGAAGGGCACGTGCCTCCGAAGACCGTCTCAGACACGTGCTTGTAGCGGACGACGGCGACGCTGACCTGGCCGCCGCCGGCACCATTGCCGCTTGTGACGGGAGCCCGGACCGGATGCCGTCAAGTGGCGCAGTCTGTGCGGGGTGCGCCCGTCTCCGGAGAGCGACCCGGGCTACCGGTGCCCGCAAGGAAACACTGCATGTGGTCGTCAGCGAGCTTCACGTCACCTGCAGCCCGGTAGAAGTGGGAGAGCGCCAGGGTGCGCATGGAGTCGGCGAGATACGGCGGGAACGCCGGCGCGTACTTAGCTAGGACGTGAGCGACATCGCGAAGCTCGCGCACCGCGTCGCGTGCGTTGGCCTGCGGCCACGACCGGCAGCGGTAGGCAAAGCAGACGGCCGGCACATAGCCGAGCGCGTCTCGGCTCATCGCCCACCAGGCGAAGTCCAGGTCCTCGCAGAACACTCTGCTGTCGTACTCGAACTCTCCGCCGTGGGCCTTGAAGGCCCAGCGCCGCCAGCTCAGGAGGTTCGCGGGCGCTCCCCAATGACGGAGGAGTTCCTCCGCGATCTCCCCCGGGCCGAAGCGTTCTGGATCCATAACGCTCGCAGCCATGAGGCTGCTCACGTAGGTGTGTCCGTCGAGGCCCACGGCCAAGCCGTCGCAGAACGCTCCCGCCCAGTCGGGATTGGCCAGCATGCGCTGCGTCTTGGTGAGCAGCCCGCCGGGCACGTAGAAGTCGTCACTCGCTAGCCCATGGATGACCTCGCCACGCGACTCGCCGATGAGCTCGTTCAACACGCAGGACGTGCCCGCGTTGACGCGGTGCCGTATCAAGGCGAAACGGCTGAACCGATCTGCGTGCAGACGTGCCCACGCCTGGACGATATCGGGCGTGCGGTCACTGGAGTGGTCATCGCAGACGAGCAGTTCGACGGGCTCGAGCCCACTGTTGAGCGTGCTGTCCAGCGCCTTGGTCACGAAGGCCTCGTGGTTGTAGGCAGGCACGACGATGGACACGAGCGGCGAGCGGCTGGTCTCATGCATGGCTTCTGCGGCCCACGGCCCCCCTCTCTGGTCAACCCCTCTGCCCGTCGAGAGTACCACGCTTCGCCGGTTTCTGAGGGCCTCGAGTAGGTGTTCGACGCCATCGTCGGTGTACGGGTGCCAGCAGGAGGTGAGTCCTGAGGCTGCTCGTCCAGCGGGGTCTTGGAGACGCATGTAGACTGGGCGTCGAGACGAAACGTCCCGTATGCAACGGTCATGACCGAAGCTCTTTGGACAGACCGTGATCCGCTTGGAATGGAGGGCATGATCGACTTGGAGCGGAGTAGGCCGAGGGCTCCAAGATCCTGGCGCTGGTCACTCTCTGCCGTCTTGATCTATGGAACTCTGGGCCTCGCCGCGAATTGGCCGGCATGGCCTGGTAATCCATCACTGACCAGAGCTGGCGACCCCTGGCTCATAGAGTGGTTCCTATCCTGGTGGCCCCATGCGATCGCGCACGGGCTGAATCCATTCTTCACGACGGCCATGAATTACCCAGTCGGAATCAACCTGGCCGGCAACACGTCCATGCCGCTACTGTCTATCCTGGTCAGCCCTTTGACGATGATGGGCGGCGCCATCGCGAGCCTCAACCTCCTGAATTGGCTCGCTTTTCCTGCCTCTGCGTCGGCCATGTACTTCGTGCTGCACCGATGGACCAAGTGGCCTCTCGCTGCCTTCTTCGGCGGTGCGCTCTACGGATTCTCTCCGTATGTCGTCGGGCAGGGACTCGGCCACATGGACGTCGCTTTTGTTCCGCTGCCACCACTAATGCTCCTCTGTGCTTATGAGCTCTTGGTCCGCCAGTCAGGAAGCTCAAGGAGGTGGGGCGCTGCGTTCGGATTACTCATCGTTGCTCAGGCCTTGATTGCCCAGGAAGTTGCGGTCACGACGTTGATGGTCGCCTTGCTTGGCGCCGCGCTGATTGCGCTGGATCGTCCTTCACAGGTGGTGGCCCATCTGCGATGGGCGCTGCCAGGCCTCGTGCTTGGTCTACTCATTGCGGCAGTTGCACTCGCATACCCTTTCTGGGCTGCGGTGGCAGGGCCATACCACTACGGCGGCCCAGCACACCCCGGCGGCCTTGGTGCCGACCTGCTCGGGGCCGTCATCCCAACCTCGATGCAGCGCTTTGCACCGGCGAGCTGGATCGCAGTGGGCAGCAGACTAGTTGCGGGCAACATCCCTGAGAACGGCAGCTACCTAGGCATTCCCCTGGTGCTGCTCCTCGCGTTTCTGGTTGTTCGCTTCCGTCGCGATCGCTGGATCCTCTTTGCCGCCGTCATGCTCGTGGCAACTTGGGTACTCTCACTCGGCGCTAGGGTGACGATCAACGGGAAGACAACCGCCGTGCCGGGGCCGTGGGCGGTCTTCCAGCACGTGCCCCTACTCGAGAGCCTCCTATCCGTTCGATTGACGCTGTTCGTGGTATTGTTTGCTTCCTTGGTAATTGCCCGTGGGCTTGGCAATTACCGGCCGAACGCGAGGTTTCGTCGTGGCGATGCTTCCGCTGCAGGCTCACTCCGATGCTTACGTCCTACCAGATTCGAGACGTGGGGCGTTGCCGTTGTTTGCCTGGTATCAGTCATTCTGCTGGTCCCCCGCTGGCCCTACCCCGGCACCGATCCGGCCGGCGTGCCCCCATACTTCTCCTCCCTTGCCGTCAATCGGATTCCGCTGGGAAGCGTGGTCCTGATCTCTCCGTATCCCTCGGTCATGGATCCGCAGACACTCCTATGGCAGGCCGCCGCTGGCGACCGATTCAAGATGATCGGGGGGTATGCGCAGCTCAGAGATTCCTCGGGAAGCTGTACCAACTTCCCCGCAATCCTCGTTCCCAGGCAGGTCGAGAGCTACTTGTGGGGCGAGGTCGCCGGAGGTCCGCCCTTCCCTGATCCCAAGACCCCAGTGTTCAATGCAGCGCTTGTGCGGGACTTTCGTGACTTCGTTTCGAGATACCACGCGGACACGGTACTCTACACGTCGGTAGGCTCGGGGTCCGCAGATGTTCTCCAGCTGTTTAGAGCTGCCTTGGGACAGCCGTCGGCTACGAGCGGTCTTATTACCGCATGGTACGGGGTACAGAGTAGGATCTTGAAGCCTGCCGCGCCTTCACCGTGAGACCGAAATGCCGGCGGCGTGCACCCTACCAGCTCACCGCGTGCTCGAGTCGGGATGCTCGACGACCGTTCTCCGCCCCTGCTCATTCTGTGGAGACACCGCGACGAGATCGCAAAGCTGCTCCCCCGACTTGAGAGCCTGAAAGCTGGCGGCACGGAACTCAATTTCCGACAGGGTGGTGCATGGCGCTGTTGTTGACGGCGTCGTGAGAATTAGTACAGCATGGGCTCGCCAGCGATGTCGGCACAGATGCTCAGAGGAGCGGCATGCGCCCCCTGACGCGAAAAGAGAAGTGGCCGAGTTCGCCTGGACAGCTAACGGGGTTCTTAGGTGATGCACTGCTTCTCATGCAGCTGTTGCTTCAGTGCGCAGTGTAGTGTAGGGCGCCAAGCCCCCGGTTCGCCATCTGGGCAGCGGCCGTCCACGATGCGCTGGCGGCCGCCCATGGCGGCCGCCCAGCTGCCGACGTGTTGCCGACGAGACGGCAACCCACGGCCCAACACACCTGAGGACAGCCCATCACCGAGCCCGCGCGAAACCTTGGACAGTGCACCACAATCGCGTCTACCTGACTACCGCCCAGCACCGCCGACTCACGTCTGCAAAACCTTAATCGCCGGTTCGACTCCGGCCGCCGCCTCCAAGCTTCTCTCCTGCACCTGGCCACCTTCGCGGACGCGTGCCGGTCTCTGTACGGGCCGCGTGCCGACATTCGCGCCGACATTCGGCCTCCTTGCCTACTTGCCAGCCTACTTGCCGGCAAAGACGAGCCCCGCGATCCTCTCCGCCGCCTCCTCCTGCAGGGCCGGGATGGCGTGCGAGTAGGTGTCCAGGGTGATCGCCACGGTGGCATGCCCCAGGCGCTCGGAGACGACCTTGGGATGGATGCCGGCCCGCAGGGCCAGGGTGGCGTGCGTGTGGCGCAGGTCATGGAGACGGATCTCCGGCAGCTTGGCCTTCGTACCGCCCGCACAAAGCAGCGGCTCACCGAGTTGGGCGGCAGGGCCTGTCCGTCTGGGCGGGTGAAGACGAGCCCCGTCTCGCTCCACTCTTCCGCGCTTTCGCGCTCGGCGCGCTGGCGTGGCGGCGTGGGCCCGCAGCACCGCCACGGTCCTCTCGTCGAGGGCGATCGAGCGCCGGCCGTGCGCCGTCTTTGGCTCTGAGACGAGCACCGTGCGCGCCACCGGCACCAGGGCGCGTCGCACGGCGATGCGCCCCTCATCTAGGTCGCAGTCAGCACCAGCGCAGCCCGCAGGCCTCGCCGCGGCGCATGCCGCTCAGGGCGAGCAGCTGCCAGAGGGCATGCAGGCGGTCGTCCTTCGTGAACGCAAGGAAGGCCTCGAGCTGCTCGGCGCTCCAGGTCTTCATCTCCCGGCACGTGCAGATGCCGTGGCGGGTCGGCCGCCGCGATCGGGTTGCGGGCCAGTACGCCCCAGCGCACCGCGTCCTTCAAGGCCCGGTGCAAGACGGCATGGACGTGGCGGATGGTGAGCGCTGAGAGGCCGCTCTTGCCGCCGCGCCTGCCCGAGGCGGCAAGCGTCGCGTAGAGGGCGTTGATCTGTGACCCCGAGAGTGACTGCAGCGGCACCTCTCCCAGGTGAGGCGCGATGTGCCAGCGTCACGTGCTGCACGTAGGAGCGGTAGGTGGTGAGGCGCACCGTGGACTCGATCGCCGGCAGCCACTGCTCTTCGAGGAACTGCTCCACGGTGAGCCGCGTGGCGGCCACGTAGCTGTGCTCCGCCACGGCCGCCAGCACCTTGTTCATGGCCGCCCGCGCCTCCTTGCGGCTGGCGAAGCCCGCCTTGGTCTGGCGGCGGCGCTCGCGGCTGGGGCGCAGCGTGCCGCCGCAGCGCGGACAGGCCGCGAGCTCCGCGTGCTCCACCCAGAAGCGCCGCCCGCAGCCCGCGCAGCGCTGCGCCTGCGCCTCGCCGATGTCGATGATGTACTCATAGCTGCCGCCCTTGCCGCGGCGCCTGATGTGGCCCTGCATCGCTCCTCCTTGTCTGTCGCTGTGCCGACAGCAAGACATGCGCTCGTTCGGGCCCAGAGATCAACGCGACAGGGCGCACCGAAGGGACGGGGGCAGGCAGGGCTTCTCGCCGCTTTGGTTGGTCTGTCGCAGAGCGACTGGAATCGGTGACACAGACGACCGTGGCGGGCCAGGCAGTTCGAGGCCGATCGGACGTGAGGGGTTGGATTCTCTTCACACGTCCGCAGTGGTGCGAGAGCACCTGGGCGGGGCTCCGCGTTGCCCTCGTCGAGTCGCAAAGGGAGGGGAAGCTGGCAGGCATTCCAACAGGTCTCACACTGGCACTAACTCCGCGTTAACCCATCGTTCTTCAGCAAGAGACAGCGACTATACTCTGCACTGTGACCTACCACTGCCGACCTCGCTCGGCGCTTGAGCACTTTGCAAGGATCGTGGCAGCTGAGTTGTCCAGAACGAGAGAACGGAAAGGCTGAGTCTTGCTGGGGTTCACCGTGAGAAGGCTGGTTCAAGAGCATCTTCGTCGTCTTTGGCGTCCTAGTGATCACGTTCGTGATCACTAGGGTGGTGCCGGCTGACCCCGCTGCGCTGTGGGCTGGCCCGCGAGCCACCGTCGCCCAGCAGCAAGCTGCCAGGAGAGAGCTCGGCCTCGACAAGCCCGTCTATGTCCAGCTTGGCATCTATATCAAGGACGTCGCTGCCGGCAATCTGGGAACCTCGCTGGAAAGCAGGCAGCCGATCTCAAGCCAGTTGGCGTCCTTCCTGCCGGCGACGATCGAGCTAGTCATGTCGCCATGTTGATCGCGGTCGTCATTGGCCTGCCCTTGGGGGTGCTCTCAGTAGACAAGCAGAACCACTGGCAGGACCATGCCAGCCGCGTGTTGTCTGCTATGGCCATTGCGATGCCGGTATTTTGGATCGCACTCATGCTGCAGAGCGTGTTCTACGCACGGTTCAACGTCCTTCCCATTGGTGGCGAGTTCTCCGAAGCCACGCAGCTCTTCATCCTGTGCACCGCGTGACTGGGTTTCCCCTTGTGGACGCCGCGATTACGGGTAACTGGACGGCTCTAGAGGATGGTTTGAGGCACATTCTTGCTTCCAGCGCTCGCCCTCTGCGGTGGCGCTTTGGGCATGATCCAACGGATGACGCGGTCTGCCATGGTGGAGATCACCAACGAGGACTACATCACGTCGGCGCGTTCCTACGGCCTGCCGAAGAGCATGATTCTGTGGCGGTACGGACTGAAGAACTCACTCGGTCCTCTTGCGACGGTTGTTGCGCTCGGCGCAGGCTGGCTCCTCGTCAACACGTTCCTGGTCGAAACCCTGTTCTCCTGGCCGGGGATTGGAGCTTACATTGCGAACGCTGCGGTCACCCTGGACTACCCGGTGATTCTCGGCGTCACGTTGGTGTCGGCGATCGCCTACGTGGTGCTGAACACCGTCGCCGACCTGATCGTCGCCCTCGACCCGCGTGTGCGGCTCAACTGAGATGATTGAGTCACCGAGAAGACTGCCCTCGGGTCGCCCAGTCTGCGCTTAGGGCCCGTCTCCACGAAGCAACTATCCAATTCCGCATCTTCTGGCGTAACAATCTGCAGAAGGTCGCGCTGAGTCTACTGCTTGGCCCTCGTTCTGGTCGCCGTCCTGGCGCCCTATGTGGCACCACACCCAGATGCCATCGCGGGAACGCCTCATCCCGGAGGCGAAGTTGCAGCCCCCCTCGTTGACCTACCCCTTCGGCACTGACGAGGAAGGGCGCGACATCTTTAGCCGCGTGCTGTACGGCACGCGTATCAGCCTAGGGGCGGCCATCGTCACGTTGGCCGTCGCTTTGGGCATCGGCGTGCCGCTCGGTGCCATCGCCGGCGGCATCGGGGGACTTGTCCACGCAGTCCTCATGCGGGTCACCGACGTATTCCTCGCCTTTCCGGGAGTCTTGCTGGCAATCGCCATAGCGGCCTTCTTGGGGCCGAGTCTGCGCAATGCCATCATCGCTATCGCCGTTAGCTGGTGGCCCTTCTACGCACGCCTGGTGCGCAATCAGGCCATATCGCTCCGCCAACGGCAGTTCGTGCGAAGCGCTAAGGTGATCGGCTCTCCGCGCCGCACCATCGTCTTCCGCCACATCCTGCCAAATGCGATGGGCCCCACGATCGTCATGGCCTCTCTCGATTTGGGCTCGGTCATTCTCACGCTTGCTGCTCTGTCGTTCTTGGGACTCGGGGCCCAGCCACCGACTCCTGAGTGGGGCCTGATGGTGAACGAGAGCCGCAACTACTTCCTTGGAGCCTGGTGGTACATGTTCTTCCCGGGGATGGCAATCACGCTCACGGTCTTGGCCTTCAACGTCATCGGTGACGGGATCCGAGAGGTCCTGGACCCAAAGAGTAGGTCGTACTGAGATGACAAGCGGCGCGAACAGCCTGAGGATCCGGCGCTTACGGGTGGGCTTCAGGACCTACGAGGGGTGGAAACAGGCTCTCGACCTTGGTCACCTGGACGTGAGTCAAGGAGAGGCGGTGGGCTTGGTCGGCGAGTCAGGGTCGGGCAAGAGTGTGCTGGCGCTGACGATCATGCGCCTCCTGCGTACGCCACCGGCGACAATCGAAGCCGGCTGCCTCCAGCTGGAGGGCCGCGAGCTCCTGGACCTCGCCGAGAAAGAGATGCGGAGCTTGCGTGGCCGAGAGGTTGCCATGATCTTCCAGGACCCGATGAGCGCCCTGAACCCCGTCTTCACCGTTGGGTCGCAGCTCATCAACGTAATTCGTCGCATTCACGGTGCCTCAAGAGCGGACGCCAGGGCGCGCGCGCTGCAGTTCATCACCTCGTCGGCCTCCCGGATGCCGAGAGCATGTTGGCGAAGTATCCGCATCAGCTCTCGGGCGGTCAGCGTCAGCGGGTAATCATCGCTCTGGCGCTCTGCTGTGACGCCAAGTTCCTCATCGCAGACGAGCCTACGCGCAACCTCGATGTGACTGTGCAGGCCGCCATTCTCAAGACGATCGCTCGGCTGCGGGCGGAGCTCGGTGTGAGCTTGCTGTTCATAGCCAACAACCGGCCCTGGTGTCGGCCATGTGTGATCGTGTCAACATCCTTCTCAATGGCGGGATCGTGGAGTCCGGCAGCGTCGACGAGGTGATTGGGGATGCACGTCATCCCTACACCCACATGCTGTTACGAGTGATGCCGACTCGTGGGGAATCGATGGTCACGCCGCTTGCGGGGCCCAGATCCGCGATGGCCGGGCTTCCGACCGCCGTGCAGAGAGCCGAGCTGCGCTGTTCCTTCTACGACCGCTGCGCAGTCGAGGTCCCGAGTGCGAAAGCGGGAGCTCTCCGGCGCTCGCTAACGTAGGGGGCACCCATGAGGTGGCCTGTCATCGTGAGGCGGTGAGCGCCAGTGAGCGGCTTGCCAGAGAACCCCTCGTCGAGCTGCGGGATGCCAGGCTCTATTCCCGGTGCGCGGAGGCATCTTGAACCGACCCCAGGCGTGGGTCAAGGCGGTCGACGGGGTCACGCTCTCCGTCGAGGCCGGTGACGCCCTGGGACTGGTGGGCGAGTCCGGCTGTGGGAAGACGACCCTCGTCAACGCGATTGCTTCAGACTCGATCCGCTCACCAGCGGACGGATTCTCTTGACGGTCAGGACCTCGCTCACTGCCGCGGCAATCGAATGAGGCATCTCCGTCGTCAGATTCAGGCCGTCTTCCAAGACCCCTACTGGTCGCTGAACCCGCGCTGGCTGATTCGCGACGTCGTCGGTGAACCGCTTCGTGTTCACGAGCACCTCTTGAGCAACGACAGGCTTAGCGTGTCGCTGATCTGCTGGCCACGGTGGGGCTCTCGGATGACGCCCTGTATAGGTACCCGCACGAGTTCTCGGGCGGCGCCCGGCAGCGTATCGCGATTGCGCGCGCTCTGGCGCTGAATCCGCGACTGCTAGTTCTTGACGAGCCTACGTCCGCAATCGATGTGCTCTCTCAGTATCAGATTCTCCTCATGCTCGATGAGCTCAAGGATCGTCTGCATCTCACCTTCGTCCTCGTTAGCCACGATCTCTCAGTTGTTAGCTACTTCGCGACCCACATCGCGGTCATGTACCTCGGCAAAGTCGTCGAATACGGGCGAACCGGCCAGGTCTTCGAGCTCGCCCGTGCATCCATATACGCGGGCCCTTTTCGCGGCTGTGCCCGACTCGTCATGCAAAAGGCGTGAGCGAACTGGTGTCTCTTCAGGGAGAGGTGCCAAGCGCATTGCACCCACCTGTTGGGTGCCGCTTCCACACACGCTGCCCCAGTGCTTTGGAGCGGTGCCGGGAAGAGGAGCCGCCTGTGACGACTGTGGGGGCGAACCATTGGGCCGCGTGCTGGCTTCTCGCAAGGGAGGTCCCGAGTATCCAGCTCGCGGACGTGCCATATGGGGAACGGAAAGTGGCCGCGCTTGACGTTCGAGCAGCCAGCCAAAGAAAGAGTGCTCATGTGTGAGCAGGCACGTGGGCATCTGATGGAGCCCGGCGGGGAGATCTCCCGCCGGTCTCATTTCGCTGCGCCAATTTGCATGAGGAGCGAGCAGAGTGATGGAGCGCCGGGTCGTAGGCCAGGGATTGACCGTTTTGGCCACGGGACGGCACGACCAGGTCGTGCTGGCGATTCAGGGCCTATCCCCGTAGGAGTCCAGAATGAGCCGGTGAATCTCCTCTCTGAGCGAGTCGAGTGGCGCGTCGGGGAGGTTCTCATGGGACTCATCGAACGCGACGACGGCTGGCGCATGCCGGACTGGCTATGGCAGAAGATCGCGCCCTTGCTGCCACCGCCGCCGCCACATCCGCTGGGCTGCCACCGGCCGCGCATCCCCGACCGGCGCGTCATGGATGCCATCCTGCTGGTGCTGCGCACCGGCATGCAGTGGAACGCCCTTGCCGCCACCGGCATCTGCAACTCCAGCACCGCCCATCGCCGCTTTCAGGAGTGGGAGCGGGCCGGCGTCTTCCACGAGATCTGGCGGCAGGGGCTGCTCGACTACGACGAGCAGATCGGCATCGACTGGGCTTGGCTGGCCGCCGACGGGGCGATGACCAAGGCGCCCCTGGGTGGCCCGCACAGCGGCCCCAATCCCACCGATCGAGCAAAAAGGGGCGAAACGTTCGCTTCTCTGCGAGGCCGCGGGGGTGCCGATCGGGCTGGCGTGCGACGGTGCCAACCGCCACGACAAGAAGCTGCTTGAGCAGACCCTCGCCTCGGTGCCGATCGGCCGCCCGATCCCCGATGCGGATCATCCGCAGGGCCTGTGCCTCGACGCCGGCTACGACTATGCGGACATCCGCGAGTTGGCCGCTTCGCAGCGCTTCGTGCCCCACATCCGCAGCCGCGGCGAGGAGATCGGCGAGAAGCTGCGCACGCCCGGCTGGCGAGCCCGGCGCTGGGTCGTCGAGGCCTGCCACTCCTGGCTGAACCGCAACCGCGCCCTGCTCATCCGCTGGTCGAAGAAGGCCGAGAACCACCTCGCCCTGCTGCAGCTGGCAAGCGGCCTGATCGCCTTCAAGAAGGCGCACGCCAAACGGCTCGCGACGGCCCTACAGGGATAGGCCCTTAGTCTGGCAACGTCGCGGCGAGGATGGGCGCTGGAGGGCCATCCACGGCGGACCGGAGTATGTGAAAGAGCGCGTGCGAGGCCTCCTTGAAACGCCTTGGGGTCGACCGCATCGACCTGTACTATCAGCACCGCGTCGATCATTCGGTGTCTCAGCCGGCAGCACCAGCGGTGCGCGGTTTCCGGACATGTCGGATGTGGACGGGTGAGCCGGAGCGGCGCGGCCGTGTGGGATGCACCGGCTCTGCTCAGCCCTCTTCTTTGGAGTCGCCGGCCATGAAACCGAGCTGTGTGGTCAGCCGCGCGCGGGCGCCGGTGAGCCCAAGCTTCTTGCGGATGTTGGAGCGGTGGAAGGTCACGGTCGGCTCTGACAGGTGCAGTGACTCGGCGATCTGTCGCGAGGTTAGCCCACACTTGACGAGATGGAGCACCTCGGTCTCCCGGGGCGTGAGTGGCTGCCGCGGCACGCACTCGGCAGTCAACGTGCGCCGCAGAGGCTTCGTGATCTGCTGCAAAGTGGTGCGCAGAGCGATGACCTGCTGCTCCTCTGGCCGATGTCTTAGGCTCCGACCCAGACGGTCGAGCAGTGGAGAAACGAGCGAGTTCATGTTGCTGGTGACATTGTCCTCCAGCTCTCGCTTGCTCTTGTCGGTCTGTTCGAGAACCACTCGGAGCGCTGTGTTCGTGTCTTCAAGCGCGCTTGTGCGCTCTGTCAGCAGCGCCTGTGAAGCCTCCAGGGCCATGGAGATGCCGCGCTGGCTTGTCACGTCCATGCCCAGGGCGAACCAGGTTGTGCTCTCACGGGTGTCGCAAGCGATCACGTTGACCAGAAGATAGCGTGCTTCATCAGCCTCACCAACTGTGATCTCGGTGGGTCCGCTCTGACCGTCTGTAGCCAATCCTACGACGAGAGCAGCGCCCGTCTTGCCCATCAGAACGGAGAGGGGCTTGCTGAGCAACCCGACTCTGCCGACGTCAAAGTACTTCGCGGCCGCCACATTGACTCCTACGATCCTGTTGTTCTCGTCAAACTCGACTGCGGGGTAGGTGGCGTTGAGGAAGAGAGCGGAATACAGAGACCGCGCCTTGCGGGTCGCGAGCTCCTTCTCGTTTTCCGAGGAGACGTCCCGCAGTGCACCCACCATGACCCGGCCGCCCTCCGCTCCTCTATCCAGCATCACTGCGCGGTCGTCTACCATCCCCCACGTTCCGTCCGCGCGCCTCATTCGGAAGCGGTCGGAGACGCTGCCACCCGTCTCAGTAATCTGCTCGAGGCCCTCAAGCACGGTCTGGCGGTCCTCGGGATGGACCAGCGCGAGGAAGGTCTCTGTGTCACGGATGGTGCCTGGGGCATATCCGAGGGTCACGTCGGTGCTCACCATCCCGTACTCATCGCAATCTACGTTGAGGGTCCACAGATCGTCGAAGCTGCAATGGAGAAGTGCCGCGAGGACGCCAGCCTCTGCGGGCTCGTCCGAGGGTGCAGGCGACGTATGGTCGAGCACCATGACAAGCAAGCGGTTTGCGTCGTCGTCCGCCAGCCTCATGGCGCAGACGGCGGCGCCGCTGCGGTCGTGTGCAACGTTGGACTCGACGGGAAGCAGCTCGCCCGGCCGCATGTGATTGAGCGCGCGCTCAGACGCAACGCAGGCAGGCCAAGCAAGCGCGCTAGAATTTCGTTCTCCTCGAGGCGCGTGTCTGGTTCGCCGAACGCCTGGCGGAAGGCACTGTTTGCGGTCTCCAGGCGATGCTCATCGAGGTCGACGATGGCCGCGGGGCAGGGCAACGCAGCGATGTCGGGACGCTGGGACCGGCGGGGGCTGCCGCTTCTCGGCATGACGTTCCTCCAATTTGGCACGACACTGGCAGAGACCTAGTGTTAGCCAGTATATAACCTATCGCCTATTGCCGTCCGCCTCTCACTATACTCGGCTCACAAGCGCAGGTTTCTTAGTTGAAGTGCGCTCTGGGAGTTACATGTGACCGATGGGGAGGCACGGCAGTGCGAGCAAAGATGAGTGGTGGTGACGACGCCGATGTCACGTGGGCCAGGCCCAGCGACCTCGTCAGTCGTGATGACCATCTATCCATCCGTGGTGACCGTCTGTTCATCGAGGACTGGGATACGCTGGCCCTCGCTCAATCCTTTGGCACGCCTCTGTTCGTGATTTCGGAGACGCAGTTGCGATCGAGGGCGAAGGAGTTCAGAGATGCCTTCGCCGCGGCGTGGCCGGAGGGCAGGGCCAACATCCTGCCCTCAATCAAAGCAAACTACTGCTTTGCCCTGCGGCGCATCCTTTCGCAGGAGGGAATGGGCTGCGACACTTTCGGGGAAGGCGAGTTGCGCGCTGCGCTCCTGTGTGGCGTTCCACCCGAGTTGATTTCGGTGAACGGGTCGGTGAAGAGCACTGCCCTGTTGCGCCAGGCCGTCCAGACGGGTGCTCGCGTCACTCTGGACAGCGTGGATGAGTTCTTCCGCCTTGACGCGATTGCCGCCGAGCTCGGTAAGGCCGCTGTCATCCGCTTTCGCGTCAGGCCGCGCTACGAAGAACTCAAGATGATCTCACAGTTGAGTCCGGATCCTAGGATGGTCCGCGACGTCGCGCAGCGCTACAAGCCAGGCCTGCCCGAGGCCGACCTGATGTCCGTAGCCCCACGTGCGCTCCACTCCCCCAATATGGACCTGCGGGACTGCACTACCACATTGGCAGGCATCGCAGCGAGACCGACATGTGGCGCTTGGCCATCCGCAGCTTCGCCGATGTGGTCGCGAAGTTGCGCGACCTACTGGACGGCTGGAACCCTCGGGAGATTGACGTGGGCGGTGGCTTTGCCCCCTACCGTGATCCCGTGGCGAAGGCATGGCGCCAGGTCCCGCAGACCGTCGACGAGAGCATACCGACCGTTCGCGACTACGGCGAGGCAGTGACGAGCGCGGTGCGGGAGGAGTTTCGCCGCCGTGGGCTCGCCATCGACGGCGTGACGCTCGAAGTGGAGCCGGGACGCAGCCTCTATGCGAACGCAGGTCTGCACCTGACGAGCGTGCGCAACGTGAAGCGGCAGGATGAGCCGCAGCGGCGGCGGTGGGTCGAGGTGGATACCTCCGAGGCCTTCCTTGCGGACGTCTTCACCGAGGGCTGGCAGTGGCCTGCTCTCAACGCTGGCAGGGCGGGCGAGTCATGCTCCTTCGTGGCTGACGTCGTTGGCCAGAGCTGCGGCTTCGACCTCCTCGTGCCCGACGCGCGCCTCGCCGCGACGACAGCGGCTGGCGACGTTCTGGCGTTGCTCGACACAGGCGCCTACGACGAGGCGAGTGCGAGCAACTTCAACGCGCTGCCGCGGCCGGCCACCGTGCTCGTCCGTGGCGCAGAGGCAGACGTCATCAAACGGCGCGAGACCTACGACGACGTCTTTGCACGTGAGCTCATACCGGAGCGGCTGCGATGACGCAGGTGGCCGCTCGCCAGCCAAAGACTATTCCCGGAGTTGACCAAAGCCTGGAACAAAGGGGGACCTCATGAGACTACGTGAGAAGCGAACTTATCTTGCAGTAGCGACAGCGCTTGCTACGGTCGTGTTGACACTGGTTGTCAGTGCCTGCGGCCAGTCGAGCGCTGCCGGCCAAAGCTCCGGTGTTCACGGGATTGCCACGCAGGCGCTCCAGAATCCGCCCGACGGCAACTGGGATCCGGCTATCGAGTCTGAGTGGGTGTACGCCGCCGCGAACATCTACGAAACGCTCCTTAGGTATGAGCCGAGCACAGGCACGTTCGATTACGTCCTAGCAACCAAGTACGAGCATTCAAGCAACGGACTGACATGGACGTTCACCATCCGTCAGGGAGTCAAGTTCCATGATGGCACGACGCTTAATGCGCAAGCCGTCAAATTCTCGATTGAGCGAGAGATCAAGCTGGGGCAAGGTGCAGCGTACATCTGGGGGCCCGTCAAGAGCATCGACACGCCCAATGCGACCACCGTTGTGTTCCACCTCAACTACCCTGCGCCCCTCGACCTGATCGCCGCCGCGCCGTATGGCGCCTACATCCTCTCGCCGACTGCGGTCAGGAGCCATCCTGCAAACTGGCTCTCGGAGGGGCACGACGCGGGAACGGGACCGTACACGCTCTCTTCCTTCCAGGCGGGGAGCCAGGCCGTTCTCAAGGCGTTTCCTGACTATTGGCGGGGCTGGAACGGATCTCATTTCCAGTATGTGGTCATGAATACGGTCGCCGAGGAGTCCAGTCGTCGTCAGCTCATGGAGAAGGGTGGCGCCGATTTCACGGACGGTCTCAGCCCTGAGGACGTTGCGGCCATGGAGAAGGAACCCACCAAAGTGACAATCGTGAAGGAGCAGTCGTTCCAGAATGACCTCCTGGCCTTGAACACCCAGAAGCCACCGCTCAACAACCCCCTTGTTCGCAAGGCGATCTCGTATGCATTCCCCTACACGGAGGCTTGCGCATCCGCCGCTGGCGGCCTCATGACCCAGGCGCACGGGATAATCCCGAGAGCAATGTGGGGCTACGACCCGAGCGCCTTCCAGTACAGCACCAATCTCGCGAAGGCGCGGCAGCTGCTGAAGCAGGCGGGCTATCCCAGCGGCGGGTTCTCGCTTCTGATGACCTATAACTCTGGGGACGAGTTGGAGAAGGCCGTCGGCGAGCTATTCAGGAGTGAGTTGAGCCTCCTCAACATCCAGCTGACCCTGCGACAGATGCCGTTCGAGACGCAGTGGCAGCTCGCCAAGCTTAACGACCCCACGAAGAGGCAGGATATCTTCCAGTTCTACTGGTGGCCGACTGTGTCAAGCCCTACGGACTGGTTCTACAACCTGCTCTACCCAGAACACACCATCAACTACAACTTATCTTACTGGAGCAACCCTAGGGTCACCAAGCTTACCGACATGGCGTCGGCTGCCTCCGCAAGCAGTCGCACCAAGGCGGCATCACTCATCGACCAGGCACAGAACGTCGTCATTCAGGCTGCCCCGTACATCTTTGCCGGAGACATTGTCTACGCGGACGGAGTGTCTCCCACACTTGCCGGAGTCAAGTTGAATCCAGCCTACGCGGGGGTGGTGCAGTGGTACTTCGTGCATCGCAAGTAACGCACAGTCAGCCGTTGGAGTCAGGATCGTCGAGTTCCCCACCGCCTCTCATCTCCTGGAACTCCGCGCTGCGCCGCCTCCCAGGAGAGGGCTCGACGACGTGGTGGATCGCCCAGGCGCGAGGTGGGGCGAGATGCTAGTCAGCGCACGGGGGGAGGCCGGGTTTGGGTATGCTCCCTACGCCGACTTCCCGCGGTCGGAGTATACGCGGCGCGTCGATCGCGTGCGGGAACTCATGGAGTCGTCCAACGTGGATCTGCTGGTCCTCTGGGATGCCGCCAATATCCGCTACTTCTGCGGCTTCAGATCGCTGCACTGGCGCGTCATGAGTACGCAGCCAGCAGTCCTGCTTGTGCCTGCCCACGAGGCCACGATCATTGTTGTCCCCGACTTCTTCGTTGGGGTCGTGGACGGGTGCGCCTACGCGGATGATGTGCGCCTGATCGACGAGCCGCAACGCACCGATCACGTCCGAGATCTGCCGTTCGCCATCGCCGACATCGTGAGACAGCTGGGGCTTGCAGAAGGTCGCATTGCTCTGGAGGGTGGACGGCTCGGCAACATGGCGATTCCGCGGCCGCTCAACGATATCGACGCCTTCCGCGGCGCCCTCTCGACGGCCACCTTCCTGGACGGCGCTGACGTCATCTGGAAGTGCCGGGTCATCAAGTCAGCGTGCGAGGTCGAAGTCATCCGCGAAGCGACTCAGGCAATCGTCAACGCATTCTACGACCTTGGTCGCCTCTTTCAGCTGGGCATGACCGAACGAGACGTCTCGCAGATCTTGCGCAGCCGAATCCTGGAGCAAATCGAGGACTGCGATTCGCCGTACCTCGAGGCATCGTCCCGGCTGGTACCGATGCCGGACACCGCAGCACTCTTCTCCGGACCTCCAATCCCGGCAGGTGACCGTCTGGTCCTCGAGCCCTTGGGCGTTCACAAGGGCTACTACGGCAGTTGTTGTCGCGTGCTAAACATCGGCGAGATGACGCAGGCGTGCGAGCGCAAGGCCGTGCTCGTGGATGCGGCGCAGGAGGCGGCGATTGATGCCATTAGGCCAGGACTTCGTGCCAAGGAAATCGTTGACGTCATCAACGACGTACTGACCGGTGGTGGTCTTGCCTTCCCAGGTGACGGGCAGGCTGGCCATTCCATTGGCTTGACTGGCCACGAGCCGCCAATGATTACGCGTGGCGAAGAGGCTCTCATAGAAGAGGGGATGGTGCTCGCCGTGGAGACGTGGGTCACGGGTGGCCAGGTGGGCTATGGTGAGGGTCTGGAGCCATCGGACCTCTTCGGCTGCGAGGACCTCGTGGTGGTGACTGCAGAGGGATGTGACCCGCTTCCCTTCTTGCCCAGGCCATTGAGATGTCTGCCCTTCTCCCCGCCCCGCAACTCATGGTCACAGCGGTGACGGCGATGAGCCGGCGGACAGTGGAGACGATCAGGATTCTGGGCGTCTCCGGTAGTCCCCACCGCAATCGGAGCACGTCGAGGGCGGTTCAGGCCGCCCTACAGGCCGCAGAAGGAGTCAACGGCATCGGCACTCGCCTGTACGAGCTTGCGGGAAAGCGCATCAAGCCTTGCCAGGATTGCGGGCGCTGCAGCGAGACAGGACGCTGCATCCTGAAGGACGATTTCGAGGCGCTCGCTACTCTCTATCGTGAGGCCGACGGAGTGATATGGGGAGCTCCCGTCTACCTCATGTCGGTTCCGGCAAAGCTAAAGGCGGCTCTCGAACGGTTGATCAACCCAGAGCTATCACTCTGTCTTGCCAAGGGAGGCGAGCTGGCAAGACCAATGAAAGCGTGTGGTGTGATCGCCGTCGGCGGGCATCGGAACGGCGGCATGGAACTCACGCTCACGCAGCTTATCGAGGTCTGCATGCTCGGTCGGAACGTCGTTGTTCCCGGAGACATCCAGATTGGGGCATATCTGGGAGCTGCCTGCTGGTCCGGCGACGATCGTGACTTGGAGGAAGATGGGGCACTGGCGCCCGATGAGATTGGCCTCGCATGCGCGCGTAGCGTCGGGCAACGCGTCGCGGAGATGGCCACGATCATTCGCCGGGGAAGGGATGCGGCGCAGAGCGCGTTGCCCCCTGAATACCATGTGGCGGTAAGGACGGACAAGGTTGAAGCTAGCTGACCCAGTCTCCCGCCTCGGCACTGAGACAGCGTTCGCCGTGTCCGCTGAGGCGACCGCGCACGCCAGCCGGGGCAACGAGGTGTATGCGTTTCACATCAGCGATCTGAACCCGCCGACTCCGGAGAACGTGCGGGAGGCGGCGATTCACGCTATGAGGGACGGCAAGACGGGCTACTGTTCGAACTGGGCATCATGCCCCTGCGCGAAGCCCTGGTGACAGAGCTCTCCCGCACCCACGGGATGTCGCTCTCTGCGGAGAACGTCGCCATCCAACCGGATGGCAAGCCAGTCATCGCGAAGTTCCTTCTCGCGCTGGTCAATCCCGGCGATGAGGTGCTCTATCCCAGTCCCGGGTTTCCCATTTACGAGTCGCAGATCGAGCTTCTTGGGGCCAAGGCGGTGCCCTACGGGGATGCACCTACAAAGAGAGAGGCAGGGCTATGATCACGAATACGCAAGAGAGAGTTGTGGGTTCTCCACCTTACTCCGATTTCCCTCGGTCAGAGTACGAAGACCGCGTGGAGCGCGCGAGGCAAGGTATGGAGAAGTCGAAGATTGATCTCCTCGTTCTCTGGGATAGCGCCAATATCCGATACTTCAGCGGTTTTCATTCGCTGCACTGGCCGTGCATGAGCTTTCAGCCCGCAGTGTACTTGCTTCCTCTCGACCAAGACCCCGTGATTGTGGTCCCCGACTTTTTTGCCGGGGTTGCTGAGGGATACACCTACCTGGATGACATCCGATATGTGGTTGACCCGCATGTTACGCAGAACATCAGGGAGTTCCCGGCAGATGTCGCCAACGCGGTCAAGGTCCTGGGGTGTAGTCGCCAACGCATCGGCTTGGAATCTGGTTGGCTGGGTGGCATGACCATCCCACGCCCCTTAAACGACATCGACTACTTTCGAAAGACGCTCGACGATGCCACGTTTGTCGATGCCTGCGGCGTCATCTGGAGCTGTCGGATGATCAAATCACCAAGTGAGGTGGAGGCCGTACGCCACGCTTCTGAAGCGGTCGTGCGCGCCTACGGCGACGTGGGAGCAAGCTTTGAGCTCGGGATGAGCGAGAGAGACGTGGCTTCGATGCTCCGCAACGCCATCCTCAAGTACACCGAAGACTGCACGCCGCCCATAGCTACTGCCTGCTCCCGCATCGCCATGCCGGATACACCTTCGTTCTACAACGAGGTGGCCCTATCGATCGGGGATTGCGTGGTGTGTGAGCCTTTGCCCACACACAAAGGCTACTGTGGAAGCTGCGCACGGGTCTTCCAGATCGGGCCTCTTTCCGATGAAGCACTGCGCAAGGCTGAGCTAACGGACCGAGCGCAAGAGGCTGCCTTCCGAGCGACCAGGCCCGGCGTGCGATCCGGCGACCTCGTTCAGGTAGTCGCCGACGTCTTGGGTGACGAAGGCATCGCATATCCCGGTGACGGGCAGTCCGGACATGGCGTGGGTCTGGGCCTGCACGAGCCACCTATGGTGGCCAGAGGCGAGGAGGGCGTGATTCGGGAAGGGATGGTGCTGGCCATTGAGGTCTGGGTGGTGGACGCGTGGAGCGATTCTTCACGTGCATCAGACGATGCCGACGTCTACGGCAATGAAGACCTCATCGTAGTCACCAAAGATGGTTGTGAGCTCCTGCCTTCACTGCCGAGAGAGCTCCGTTGTCTGCCGTTTTGACAGCCAGGTGAAGTGTCTTCTCGGAAGCATCTCGCCTGTCGTACAGCGGAGCAAACCGCTCTCGTGGGGACGCAGACGCCCGCAGCATCTCAGGAACTGGGCTTGGGCAAGCGCTGTTCAGAAGAAGTGAGGGAAGTATGAGGAAAGCAATAATACTGGGTATCTCGGGAAGCCAGCGAAAAGACGCGAACACTACTATCGCCGTCCAGCGAGCACTGGAAGCTGCTGGCAGACTGCCGGGAATCGAAACCCGGCTCTATCAATTCTGCGGGAAGAAGATGAAGCCCTGCACGGACTGTGGCAAGTGCTGTGAAACGGGCCATTGCTCCATCGATGACGACGTAGACGATTTCGTTCGTGAGTACTGGGCCGCCGACGGCGTGATATGGGGAGCTCTCATCTATGTGATGTCAGTCCCAGCGAACATGAAGGCCGCGATAGACAGAATGGCTAATTCGGAGGCCAGCTACTGCGTTCAACACGGCACGACGCTACCGAGACCCAGCAAAGTCTGTGGCGTTCTCGCGGTTGGTCGGCACCGAAACGGCGGTGCAGAGATGACGCTCTCATACCAGTCAACGCCTGCCTCGTGAACGGCAACGTGGTGGTTTCGGGAGATGCAGCGCCAGGCGCGTATATCGGCGCTGCCTGTTGGACGGGAATTGGCGAGAGCATGTCCGGCAAGGACGCCTTGCTCCGAGACGAGATTGGGCTGGAGTGCGCTCACAGCGTGGGCCAACGCGTTTCTGAGTTGACGCTCGTAGTGGTCGCTGGCAAGGCAGCACCGGAAGATGTACTGCCATCTAAATACGTCCTCAAGCGTAGCACGTTGAGGCCTCTGGCCTTCCCTCAGCGCTAGAGAGAAGGACCGGTTGGGTTCTCACGGATCCGTCTTCTTGTTCGACATCCTCCATAGCGGCATCGGCGGGAAGCCGCACTCGGAGAGAGTCATTCAGCGTGGATTGCTGGCTTGGAATCTTCTGGCCCCGACGGCCTACTGCGGCTTCATCCGACCGCCGGCGCGACCATCATCAGTGTCTCCAGATTGGGACCCGTGGCAGTGAACGTCTTGCCTGAGACCACGGACCTGTCGATCGCCAAGGCCATCGCCCGGATGGTTCGGGGTCCGAGTGGCGGCTTCGGCCTGCGATGCCGATCTACCGCGTGTTCAACATGATCCGCTCCGAGGCGGCCCGCTACGGTGTTGCGTCCGTGATCGGCACCCAGGTCGTCGGAACGTTGCCGCAGGAAGCACTCGTTGGCTGCCCTGAGCATTTGCTGCGATTGGAGAAGTTCGACCGCAGGCAGATCATCGAGAACCATCTCGTCGATCTGGCGGAGGAGACCGGTGCCTGCCCACCTCCATCTGAGTGATTCTGTCGGGGACGAGCGTGCGGTGCGCCCGGCGGCGGCTGCTGGAATCGGGACGAGTATGTCGAGGAATGCGAAGGTGTGTGATGAGAGTGTGCACAACACGTGCGATCGTCCGGCGACGGCCGCAGCAGCGACCTGAGTCGCTGCTTGTAGCTGCCTCTGGATGTCAGACGCCTGCCAGCGCAGTCGAACTCCTGGCCGGATTACTGATCCAAGAGTCGCAGATCGTGGAGGCGAGTTGCCAGACAACACCGGACGGGTTCGCGCTTCTGATGAGACTCGCAGTGACGGGAGGCCCAGGAGCCATGGGTCATGTCAGGGCGACACTCAGGGAGACTGCCCAGCGGCACGGGATCGTCCTGACCCTGTGTCCAGCCGGAAATCGCGGAGGACTACTGTGAACACGATGCTCGCGCTCGTGAAGACTGCCAGCGCACCGGGCCTCACGCTGCAGCAAGTGCCGACGGCCCGTGCAGGTGCCGGAGAGGTGCTCATCAGAGTACTGAAGACAGCGATCTGCGGGACCGACGTGCACATATACGAGTGGAATGAATGGGCGCAGCGCACGGTGCCTCTCCCGCTGATCGCGGGACACGAGTTCGTCGGCAGGATTGTCGAGGTGGGTGAGGGGGTGCGTGGACTCGACACCGGACAGCTTGTGACTGGGGAAGGCCACATCGTCTGCGGGATGTGCCGCAACTGCCGCGCGGGACGACGGCATCTCTGCGCGCACAACAAGAGTATCGGAGCGACTGCTCCAGGCGCCTTCGCAGAGTACCTGACACTGCCCGCGATGAACGTGTGGCCCGTGGATGAATCGATTCCGCAGGACACTTTGGCAGTCTTCGACCCGCTGGGCAACGCTGTGCACACCGCGCTGTCGTTTGACCTTGTCGGCGAAGACGTCCTAATCACGGGCGCCGGGCCCATCGGATGTTTGGCGACTGCTGTCGTCCGCTTCTGCGGGGCACGTCACGTCGTCACGACCGACATCAACCCGTCACGCCTTGCTCTGGCCGAGAAGATGGGCGCCTCACTGGCCCTGGATGTCCGCACTTCAGACCTGAATCAAGCCATGGCAGAGCTGGGCATGAATGAAGGGTTCGATGTCGGCCTGGAAATGTCCGGCAATGTCACGGCCTTACGGGGCATGGTCTCGTCCATGGCTCACGGTGGCCATGTCGCTCTGCTCGGCTTCATGCCGGGTGATACCCAAGTGCAGCTGGAGCCCGTCATCTTCGGCGGCTTGACAATCAAGGGCGTGTACGGACGTGAGATGTTCGAGACCTGGCACAAGATGACGGCGATGGTGCAGAGCGGCTTGGATGTGACGCCCGTCATCACCCACCATTTTCCCATCACTGAGTACGAGAATGCCTTCGAAATCATGCGCTCTGGGAGCTCAGGAAAGATCATTCTTGAGTGGCCGGCGGCGTCAGTGACAGGCTGCAGCGAAGCCGACCCATGGGAGAGCCATGTTCACCGATGAGATGAGGCGCAAGTTGGGGTCTCAGTTGCAGGCCACGCGACAGGAGGGCTTGTACAAGACCGAACACTCGATTGGGGGGCCCAGAGTACGTGGGTTCGACTAGCCGACGGGCGGCGCGTTCTCAACATGTGCGCCAACAACTACCTCGGATTGTCATCGAACCAAGAGGTCGTGGCGGCGGCGGCACAGGCACTGCATGACTGGGGCTACGGGATGTCCTCGGTGCGCTTCATCTGCGGAACCCAAGTCCTGCACGGTCGTCTCGAGGAAACAATCTCAGGGTTCATGGAGATGGATGACGCGATCCTCTATTCGTCATGCTTCGATGCCAACGGCGGGTTCTTCGAAACACTGTTCGGCCCGGAGGACGCGGTGATCAGTGATTCTCTCAACCACGCCAGCATCATTGACGGCGTCCGCCTCTGTAAGGCGGAGCGCTTCCGGTATCGCAACTGCGACATGGCCGATCTCGAAGAGAAGCTGAAGGATGCGAGCCATGCGTCGACGCGTGTGATCGCCACAGACGGGACCTTCTCCATGGATGGCGTCATCGCTCCATTGGCGGACATCTGTGACCTCGCGGAACGATACGGGGCGCTGGTGATGGTAGACGATTCGCACTCGTTAGGCGTCCTGGGCGAGCGCGGCCGCGGCGCGCTAGAGCATTGCGGCGTCATGGACCGAGTTGACGTGATCACGGGCACACTGGGCAAGGCCATGGGCGGTGCTAGCGGCGGCTTCACGTGCGGTCACAATGAGATCATTGAGCTCCTGCGGCAGCGATCCCGCCCGTATCTCTTCTCCAATTCTGTGTCCCCCGTGATCGTCGCAGCCTCGATGGCGGCATTCGACATCCTCCTGCGCTCGCCGCAGCTCCTCGAGCGCCTTCGGGCCAACTCCAAGCACTTCCGCAGCGCCATCGAAGCCAGGGGCTTTGAGACCAGGGGGGCAGATCACCCCATCATCCCCGTGATGATCGGTGACGCGTCGGAGGCTCAGGCCATGGCTGACGTCCTTCTCGAGCTCGGCGTCTTCGCTGTCGGGTTCTTCTACCCGGTCGTGCCGAAGGGCGAGGCGCGCATTCGCGTCCAGGTCTCAGCCGAGCACGAAGCCTCGGACCTTGACTTCGCGGCGGACCAGTTCGCCGTCGCGCGACAGCGCTTGTCCGCTCGGGGCTAATCGTGTCTGCTCAAGTGCACCACTAGGAGATCGCCGTGAGCATAGTCGTCCAGAAGTATGGTGGCAGTTCAGTGGCTGACGCTGCAGGCATCAGTAACGTTGCGCGGCGAATCGTCGAGACCTTCGACGGAGGGCGGCTCGTCTGTGCGGTCGTTTCGGCATGTGGCGACACGACTGACGATCTCCTGCGACTCGCCGCTGAGGTGTCGCCACATCCCCCCAGGCGCGAACTCGACATGTTGCTATCCGCCGGTGAACGCATCAGTTGCGCTCTCGTGGCCATGGCTGTGGAGCGTCTCCGACGACCTGCCGTGAGCTTCACCGGCTCCCAGGCGGGCATCGTGACCGATACCGGCCACGGCGAAGCCCAGATTGTGGAGGTTCGAGCGAACCGCGTCGAGATGGCTCTGGAGCAGGGGAAGATCGCTCTCGTGGCTGGGTTCCAGGGTGTGTCAACGGAGAACGAGGTGACAACACTGGGCAGGGGCGGGTCGGATACCTCCGCGGTCGCCCTGGCCCACGCCCTCGGTGCCGAGCTATGCGAGATCTATACGGATGTGGACGGCGTCTATTCGGCGAATCCGAGCGTCGTGGCGAGCGCCCGTCTGATGACTGATGTCACTCTCGATGAGATGATCGGGCTGACAGCGGCGGGAGCTGAGGTGCTGGCCTTGCGATCTGTGCTCCTAGCTCGCCGCCATCAGATGCCACTGCGTGTTCGCTCTAGTTTCACCACCACGGAAGGTACCCTGGTAAGAGCTGGCGCCATGAATGCGCCGAATCGAATCTGCGGAGTCGCCTTCACGACCGACGAGAGCGTCCTGACAATCACGGGCCTCGAGGACCGAGCCGCCGAATCCCGAATCCTCGAGGCTATCGCTCAGACCGGAGTTGCCGTGGACTATCTGGTGAGGGAGTCGAATGGCGACATCTCACTCGTGCTTGCCGAGGGGGCGTCGACTCGGGCTGCCGCGGCGCTCTCGGGTCTCCGAAGTGAGCAAGTCTGCGCCTATTCTGTCGACAAGAGTACGTCTCGGGTGAGTGTTGTTGGACGGGCCGCTGAAGCAGCCGAGACCGGAGCCGCAGTTGCATCCGTGTTGCGTCGCCACGGCGTTGCAGCTCGTTTGATTCAGACATCATTGAGCCAGTCGTGTCTGGTCCCAAAAGACCTGGCTGAGGACGTGGTTGCAGATCTGCATGATGCGCTTGGGCTGGGCTCGGATTGAAGCCGAACTCCGTTACGAGGGGGGAGGCAGCGACCGGCTCCGTCGCTTGGCACGGCGAGGTCGCGCGGTCGAGGGGACCGCATGACCGCGCTGCCGGTCACTTGTTGGACGAGGGGGAGCGAAGCTGCCCATCGGAGACTCCAAGAAGGAGCTCGTCGAGCTCCTGATAGGTCTCGCACTATCAGTAGGTACGCGTTAACCCCACGTTCTCAAGCAAGGGCAGTCCCTATACTTGCCAGAATGCTGCAAGGTCGCTGACTTCGCCGAGCGCTTCAGCGCCCTGGACGGGCTCGGGTCGTGGCGGTTGTCCAGCCACAGAGTGAACGAAAGGTTGAGGCTTGCTCGGGTTCGCCGTAAGGAGAGTGGTTCAGAGCATTTTCATCATCTTCGGCGTTCTCGTGCCCACGTTCCTGCCGACCAGGGGTCGTTCCTGCTGACCCTGCGGCCCTGTGGACCGGTCCGCGAGCCACCGTCGCCCGGCGGCAAGTTGCCCGGAGAGAGTTGGGCCTCGACAAACCCGTGTACGTGCAGCCCGGCATCTACATTGTAGATGTTGCCACATGAGAAGGAGGGCAGCTCCACGATCTGGCGCTAGCGAAGATGAGGCCCTTTCGGGCCGGCAGTAAAGGTCGCTATGCCCCGAGTCGGAATGCAGAGGGATGGAATGACTAGAGTGAGAGTGCCCAAGAGTACATTGAAGCTGGCCCAGCGAGTCTCACGCCTGGGAACAGAGACCGCCTTTGCGGTATCAGCCGAGGCCACCGCCCACGCCGCCAGGGGCAACAAGGTCTACCCCTTCCACATCGGCGACCTGAACCTGGCGACGCCGCAGAACATCCAGGAAGCTGCCGTCCGCGCCATCCGGGACGGCAAGACCGGCTACTGCCCCAACCCTGGTATCATGCCGCTCCGCGAGGCTCTGGCTGCCGAAGTCTCGCGCACGCATGGTGTGTCTTATGGGGCCGAGAACGTCGCCATCCAACCTGGCGGCAAGCCGGTGATCGAGAAGTTCCTGCTCAGCCTGGTGAACCCGGGCGATGAGGTGCTGTACCCCAACCCCGGCTTCCCAATCTATGAGTCGCAGATCGAGTTCCAGGGGGCCAAGGCTGTCCCTTACGGCTTCGTTCTCGGCGAGAACAACTTCCTGCTCGACATCGAGGCCATTGAGCGCTCTATCACCTCCCGCACCCGAGCGATCATCTTCAACAACCTGCACAACCCAACGGGTGCCGTTAGTTCGCAAGAAGAGATAGAGGCAATCGCCGAGCTCTGCCTAAGACACGACCTTTACGTGCTCAGCGACGAAGCGTACTGGGACATCAGCTACGCCGGCGACTCTCTTTCGATCGCTTCCATGTCAGGCATGGCGGAGCGGACGGTGATCCTATACACGTTCAGCAAGAAGTTTGCGATGACCGGCTGGCGCCTCGGCGGCGCCATCGGCCCCAAGGACGTCATCGCGGTGATCGCCACGCTCAACGTCAACGAGGAGAGCTGCACCAACCACTTCGTCCAGTTTGCCGGCGTGGAGGCCCTCACCGGCGACCAGACGGGGGCGCAGGAGATCCTGAGGGTCCTGCAGCAGCGTCGCGACGTGGCGGTCGAGCTGCTCAACTGCATCCCGGGCGTGAGCTGCTACTCGCCGACGGCCACCTTCTACCTTTTCCCAGACGTCACAGAGGCGATGGAGCGCGTGGGCGCCACCGATTACGACGAGTTCCGCCTGGCCGCTCTCGAGAAGACCGGCTGTTCGTTCTGTACCAGGCTGCACTTCGGCCGCGCCTTGTCGAGTGAGACCCGTCGCCATGTTCGCATCGCGTACTCGGGGATAAGCGTCGACCAGATCCGCGAAGGCCTCGAACTGCTGAGGGAGTGGCTGGCACAGGGCTGACGGTGTACGGCAGAAGGGAGAGGGAGACAATCGCATTTTCGACGACCAGCAGAGTCCAAAGTGCAGATGGACATAGAGCCGCCACGAGGACGATGCCGTCGTCTTCGGCCGCGGGCGTGGAACAGTGCGTCGATGAAATGACCGAGCATCCGACGTTGGCCATCTGCGCGAAGGAGACTTGTGGCCTGTTGCCGCGCCAACAGGCTGGCCTCGCCTCCGCGGTGAGATCCCGCCCCGACAACGGCGGATCCTGCGGCAGGTCCCGCACCTCGGCCGGCCG
>CAVVTV010000014.1:0-12376 GCA_963751215.1 uncultured Thermoleophilia bacterium
CGTCGGAACTGCTCGGCGCGAGAATCAAGGGTCTCGTCGTTCGCGAAGTCCTCGTTGAAGAGAAGCTCGAAGATCGCCAACGAGTTCTACGTCGCGATCATTCTCGACTCTGCGCGCAGTTCCGGCGTCCTCTGCTGATGTTCAGCAGCGATGGTGGCGTCGATATCGAGGGCGTGCCCGGCGAATCCATCAAACGCTTGCATATCTCTCCTTTGGATGGCCTCAAGATCTACCAGGCGCTGGACCTGCTGGTCGAGGCGAAGATTCCGGGCGACCTCCTCGTGCCCATTGCGAGCGCTTGCTCGCTCCTTGCGCGCGCCCACAAGAAGTACGACTGTTTCGCCCTGAGATCAACCCACTGGTCTTGACGAAGGGGGGAGATCTCATCTGTGCCGACTGCAAGATGCAGATCGACAACGCCGCCGTCTTTCGCCACCCTGGGCTGGGTATCGAAGTGGCTCGCGATTTCGGCCACGAGCCGACCGCGCTCGACATCGTAGGTTGGGGCATCGAGAAAGCCGACCTCAGAGGTTCAGGGCTTTGTCATGGACATGGGCTACGACGGGGTCAGCCCCGGCTACATCGGTTTTCACCCCATCGGCGGCGGCTCGGCGATGATGGCCATGGACGCCCTCAACCACGTGCGTCTGAAGCCTGCCAACTACGCGGACACGAGCGGGAACCCGGTGGGATCCAAGATCTACCGCGTCGCCAAGGTCATACTCTCTCAACCCAACATCCAAGGTTATCTCCTTGGCGGGTTCATGATGGCCAACCAGGAGCAGTGGCACCACGGGCATGCCGTGGTCAAGGCGCTACGGGAGACCCTGCCGCAGAGGCCCGGCTTGCCCTGTGTGCTGCTCGTGTGCGGCAACAAGGAAGAGGAGTCGCTGGCCATTCTGCGCGAGGGCCTAGCCGATTGCCCGGGGGCCAGCCGCGTGGAGATCTACGGTCGAGAGCACGTCACCGATACGCTTTTCGTCGCGGGGCGCATGCGGGCGCTCGTCGAGGACTACCAGGCTGAATTGAAGGGAGGCGCCCATGCTCGAGTTTCTCTGAAAGAACGATCACCGTGACCATCGACACGGACGTCTGCACTTCTTGCGAGACTAAAGCCTGCGTGGCGGCTTGTGACACATACAGTCGCGGCATTCTGGACTTGAAGGGCGGTCTGCCCTCGGTCGAACACCTGGCGCCGCGCGAGGTTGCCCGCAAGGGCACCGAATGCCTCGCCTGCGAGTACGAATGTCGGGTCCGCGGCAAGGGCGCCCTTTCCATTGAGATTCCCATCGAGGGTCTCGACGACTACCGCGCCACGCAGGCGACGGAGTACATGCCGGACACCAGGGAAGGCGCTCGATGAGCATCTTGGTCGATCGAACCACGCGCGTCATCATCCAGGGTATCACCGGCCGCGAGGGTTCTTTGCGTGCTCGCTACATGAAGCAGTACGGCACCAACGTCGTAGCTGGCACGAGTCCCGGCAAGGGTGGCCAAACGGTCGAGGGGGTCCCTGTTTACCACACGGTTCGTGAGTCGGTCGACGCCTGCGGCCAAGTCGACTTCAGCGTAATCTTCGTGCCCGGCCGCGTGCTTCTCCCGGCAGTCAAAGAGGCCGCAGACGCCGGCGTGCCGAACGTCGTGTGCTGCGTCGAGTCCGTGCCTGTGCACGACGCCATGGCCATGGTCAAGTACTGTGCCAGACGAGGCACGCGCGTGATCGGACCTCGGTCTATCGGCGTGATCACCCCGGGTGAAGCCGTCGTCGGCTGGCTCGGCGGCAGCCTTGACTGGGCCACGAGCTTTTTTGCTCCTGGTCCTATTGGCGTCTTTTCGCGTAGCGGCGGCCAGTCGGGCACGATTCCCTGGGTCCTGCGCCGTGCTGGCCTTGGGATCAGCACGGCGGTGCACACCGGTACTGGCCCATCGTGGGGACCTCGATGGCAGATCTCCTGCCTCTCTTTGAAGCCGACGCGCAGACCAAGGGCGTGGCCGTCTTCGCGGAGATCGGCGGCACACAGGAGGAGGAGTGCGCCGAGGTCATCGCCGCCGGCGGCTTCACCAAGCCATTTGTCGTGTTCGTCGCCGGCGCTTGGGCTCCCGAGGGGCAGCGGTTCTCGCACGCTTCCAGCATCGTCGAGCGTGGCCGCGGCTCGGCCAAAGGTAAGATGAACGCCGTCGAGGAATGCGGTGGGTTCGTGGCGGCCAGCCCCAACGACATTCCTGACATTCTCAAAGATCACATCGGTTCACTAGGAGGTAGCTGACCATGGCTGTGATGCGCTCCGTGCAATACGTACCGGGCAACAACGAGAAGATGGTGGCAAAGGCGTCGGGCATACCGGCTGACATCATTACGCTCGACCTCGAGGACTCTGTCCCCCCGGCAGAAAAAGCGCGGCTCGTGAGCTGGTGGCTAGAAGCCTGATCGCCGCCGGCTCCGGCGGGGCTGAGGTGTACGTGCGCGTCAACAACTGGGAAACCGAGATGACCAACGATGATCTGGAGGCGATCGTCAGCGAAGGTCTTGCGGGAGTGACCCTGGCCAAATGCGGACATCCCGACAATGTCAAACGTCTGGACTGGAAGCTCGAGGAGCTCAAGCAACGGCGTGGTCTTGAAGTCGGCGCCATCAAGGCCTCTCTACTTCTCAAGACCGCCAAGGGCATCATTTTCGCTTACGAGTCGTGCGTCGCCAGCCCGCGCGTCGTGAGCGCGATCTTCGGCGCCGTCGACTTCACGAAAGACATGCGGGTCAAGCTCACCTCCGAAGGTGAGGAGCAGAAATACGCGCGCCGGCATATGGCAGTGGCCGCCCGTGCAGCGGGCGTTGTTGCGATTGACGCCCCCTTCGTGGCCTATCAGGACATGGAGGCATTCGAGGCCAACGTGCGCGACGGCCGCCAGATGGGTTACGAAGGCCGCATGATCATCCATCCAAGCCAAGTCGAGGTCAGCAACCGCCTCTATGCGCCGGACCCAGCCGAGGTCGAATGGGCGAGCAGCGTGGTCAAGGCTTTTGAAGAAGAGGCGCTCGCCAAGGGCACCGCTGCCATTTCCCTGAATGGCAAGATGGTCGACACGCCCGTCTACCTGAATGCCAAGAACATCCTGGTCGCTTACGAGGAAATCGAAGAGAAGAACCGCGTACGAGTGTAGGGCTCGACTGACGCGACAACGCACTCGCCTTCCGTCGAGTCCGTCAATCCGTCACGAGCGTAGGGGAGAATGCCACGGTGTCACGGGCGCACCGGTCCGCCCGTGACACCGGCTGCTGGTTCATTCTCGGTCGGGACGGTGCTCTACGTGACTCCGCCCGCAGCATTTCGCAAACCTGCGCGGTGAGCAGCTCCCGAGGGCGCGACAGGCGACGATAAGCGAAGCCCAAGGAACTCCAAAGTTGACAAGAACTTGATAAGCACGCGAGCGGGCACCCAATCGCTAGTCCCGGGGGTCAGGCAGGCTTATGAAGCGCCCGTACGAAGGCACCATTGCCCCCAAGGTAACGACGATGGCGTTTGTGGTCGCCAGCATCGGTGTGGCTGAATTGCTTTGGCTCGACCTCCAGCGCGTGCGGTACCTGCGCGACCGGCGATCGCGGCTTTGATAGGCGCGCCACTGGATTGCGCGCCGCGGGCTCCTTCGCCGTGCCGCTGATCCCTACCGTCATCGGCTGGACCGTCTGCCTGGTCCTGGGCCTCTACCTTCAGCGCCGCTTGCGCGACGCGGGACGGCTCTCTCACATACTGTTTGCCGTCATGTTCTGGGTGACCGAGCCGGTGCTTGTCTTCTTCGCCTACACCACGGTGCGCTTCGATGCCCGTCTGCTGGCGGTGGGCGCCATCGTCGTCACGAGCTCGTGGCTCGTGCTGGGATTGGGCGTCGCCTGCGGCGCGATCAGCAGCCGTGACAATCGCGAGCGCGGCGCCGTCGCCCTGGGAAGCGCCGTGGGCAACACCTCATATGTAGGGTACCCGCTGGCGATCACGGTGTTCGGCCCCGCCGGTCTTGCGCTCGCCGTCGTCTATTCGGAGTTTCAGTTCCTCATTCCGGCCCTCGCGGTGCAGCGAGGCGTGGCGCGCCACTACGCGGGGCCCGGCTCACGAGCGCAGTCCGAGCCGGGCTTGTGGTCACTCCTATACAGCTGGCTGCTCAATCCGCTCGTGGCGTCGGGCATCGCTGCGCTCGCGTTTCATTACAGCGGGATCGACTTGCGCCACGTCGTCGCGCCGCTTGGACCGCCAGCCGGCCTGGCGACCGGCATGTTCGGCTTCTTTCAGCTGGGTCTGGCCACGCCGCTCGAACGCCTGGCGCATCGGCTCGCTTACCTGGCCCCGGCCGCCGCGACGCTGACGCTGCGCTGCGCCGTGGCACCGCTGTTGCTACTCGGACTAGCGCGCGCAACCGGTGTGCACATGCCCGGCGTCTGCCTGCTACTGGCGGCCACGCCGGTGGCCTTCAACCCGATCATCCTGGCGCGTGTCTATGACCTGGACTCTGCCATGCTGCGCATGGTGGTCGTAGTCTCGACGCCGGTCTGGATCATCGCCGTACTCATCGGACATTACGTGCTGTTCTAGACAAGACCGTCCGTCGCATCCTGAGTGAACCGCCGACTTTCCTGGAGGCTCCAATCCTTGAAGGGACCTGGGCCTACGGAGGCGAGGCCTCGCGGTCAACCCTTGGTGGCCTATCTCGCCGTCACTCTCCTCACCCACCTCCGGCCGATGGGCCCGTGGGGTGCAAATACTCGATCGTCCCGCGATCTCGTGCTCGTGGATCTGTCCACTGAGAAGATCTCGACTACGAGATGTCGCTTGAGCTGGATCAGAGGTTTGTGTGCCCTTCAGCCCTCCTTGAGAGTCGCGAGTTGCCCATAGTCGACGTCTAGCGGGAATGCTTGCCGAAGCGCTCGAACGACAGCTTGCTCGCCTGAACTTGCGTACGGGGCGGCTTTGCCTCGGCAGGGGGGCCGATGGCAACGAGACACAGGCATCGCCAAGTGTCGGTCGGCGCGCCGACCGCCTCCAGCGTCTCCCTCTCGTTACCGTAGCCCTCGGTCGACTCGTCGCGGATGCCAATCCACACGGCGCCCAGGCCGAGAGCTTGCGTCTCGAGCAGGATATTCTCGGTGGCGGCGCTGCAGTCCTCAACCCACCAGGTCGAGTCGGCGCGCCCGAGTACGGCGACGACGAGCGGGGCGCGGCGGCACATGGTTGCCCATTGATGTACCTTGCTCAGGCGCTGCCGTATCTGCGGATCGCGCACGAAGACGAAGTGCCACGGCCTGGCGTTGTTGGCGCTCGGTGCCGCGAAAGCGGCCTCGACTAGTCTCTGCTCGTCTTCAAGCGAGACGTCGCCGGCAGTGTAGCGGCGAATGCTGCGCCGGGCGAGCATCAGGGCAAGGGCGTCCATCGCCGGCCTCCTTGGGAGCGTGGCGCGATTGTAGCAAAGCGAGGCGGGCGACGATTGCCTGGCAGCGTTGCCGACGTGGGTAGAGCAGGCGGCCGGCACCGGATACTTGGGGTGCAGGAGGGCGTCCACCACGGCCAAGCGAGACCGGCAGATGCCGTGTATGAGAGAGCCCGAAGAGCTGTTCGTTGGGTTCGGCCGATGCGATGCGAGTGCTTGCGGGTCCCGGCGTTCACTTGCGACATGAGTTCCTCCCCGCCACGCTCATCGACAGCTGCTCGCTTCGTGGCAGACTGATCCCAGATAGCAGCACCGCACCGGCGTCGAACGCGCTCATCAGCGGGAGCCGGGGCCACATGGCGGACACGAGCAGCCCGGTCAAGCGACCCCTGCGCGAAGACGGCGCCGAGCACGAGTGCGGCGACGGCGAAGCGGAGCACCAGCAGCAGGCTAACAGGGGCAGTGGCCCACGTCACCAGGGTGCCGGACAGACCAATGAACAGGTAGGAGGCGACCACCATGGCGTAGCCCCGAGCTGTTCGGCTTGTCATGCGGTCAGTCCCGGCTCGAGGTGAACACAATAGGCGGGCACGATCGAGTATTTGTACCTCACGCGCACTCGGCTGGTGAACGTTGCCAGCCCGCTGGTTGGCTTTTCTACGAAAATAGGCGTAGGCTTGCACGGTCAAAGGAAGGGTCCACCCATGGACTATCTCTGCTCCGCTCCGTCCCACTCGTGAAGTCCCGCGCGGCAGGCGCGTTCATCCTCCCGAGCACTGGCAAGATCAGCGACCGGATCGATGCATACGGGCGCGGGCGCATCTGCGGGGTCTTGGACTGCAACACCGTCCTCTCGACCTACAACCCTGCGCACTTCTGTTCGGTGCACGATCGCGTCGGCAGGCCCGGGTCACGCCGGTAGCTCACGGTTCGGCTGCTCCAACCCGTTCCAGGCCGAGCGGAGTTTGCGACGGTGGCCACCCCTCCGCCGAGGCAGCCATCCGCCACATCCCGCGACACAGATGCGTGCGCCCAGAAGGAAGCCTCTCATGGCAATGGTCGTCGCCGAGACTCGCATGCCGAGGCCTTGAAGCTCGCCGGACGGGCACGATCGAGTATCTGTCCCCACGGCTAGTGGCGCGGGTGGTCGCGCGAGCCGAGGCCGCAGCTGCCCGGGTCGATGAGGTACAGGCCGGCGCTACGGAAGTCGGCCTCGGTCCAGTGGCGCAAGACGCTCGGCGTGGTATGGCCGGCGATCTGCTCGATTGCTCGGGCCCTACTTGATCGGCCCCTCGAAGCTGAAGGTCAGGCCGGCTGTGGACAAGTTGAAGCCGGGGTCGGCCTTGCTGCGTCTCACAACGTGGCAGGATGCGTGGTGCGCTACGCCTTGGTCGTCCGTGAACGTGAGCGCCGTGCTCTTGACGTCGGGGCCGATGACGTTCACGAGACTGTCGAACAGTTGTTGCGGCACGCCCTCCGCCCGCACGTCCCACTGCGCGGGATTCGCGCCCCTCGTGATCTGCCCGGAGGTCAACGGCACGGCCACGCCGCTGATCTCGAGGTGAGTGAGTCTGTATCGTCCTTGCGGCACGGTGGCCCCTTGATCGGCCCCTCAACCCTAGCGCGACCAGCGCACGGCGGCAACAGGGAGACTGAGTGATGATGCGGCGAGAACTCCAGGAAGGCAGGAACGTTGAGCCCTCAGCGCCGGCTGAACGGCAGCCGGCTCACGCGCCACGGCGGCCTGCGCAGTTCGGCCGCCTAAGAGTCGCGTGGGGTGCAAGTACTCGATCACGCCGCGCTTCTTGGATGCGAAGGGCCTGGACTGACTGAGACCGGCCGCGAGGGCAGGTCACCCGCCGCCCCCGCCCCCGCATCCGCTGTGCCGGCCTCGACCGACACCATGCCGCCTCTGATCACCCCGTAGCGGTTGGCCACCAGCAGAGCAGCCGCGGTCCGTTCTCGGAGCCCTGTGATATGCGCGAGAGGTGTTCGCAAGGGTGCTGTGGAGGGACATGCTCGAGTATTTGCACCCGACGGCCTGTCATCGTCATCCGGCAGTGAAAGAGAAGAGACCGGACGGCTCTCAGAGTCGCCCGGTCTCTCAGCGGCGCTGCGAAGCAGCCGCGGCTGTTACGAAATCACGCGCACGTTGGTCGCCTGCGGCTTGTTGTTCTTGCCGGTGCCGGGCTCAAACGACACGGCCTGACCCTCGTCGAGGGACTTGAAGCCCTCGCTCTGGATCTCCGAGAAGTGAACGAAGAGGTCCTCGCCGCCGTGCTCGATGAATCCGTAGCCCTTGTCGGCGCTGAACCACTTGACTTTACCGTCTGCCATGAGATCAATCCTCTCGCCCCATAGGGGCAAATACAAAACGACGTGACTTTCGCATAGAAATGCGGTGTGTCACGTCGCAATTCAGCGGGCTCACTCGGCCCGACTCCGATTAGTATAGCAGATCGCGCGCGGTGACGCCGGGCACGGGCGTTTCGTTCGAGTCACGTGCGCCCACCGGCGATTTGCCGCGACATGCCTATCCCGTGGCGTGGGGTGCAAATACTCGATCACGGGAAGAGAACCCCGCGCAGCCCTCCCCCGCGTGACACGGCCTTACGAGACGGGGTCGGGCACACGCTTCTCGCGCAAGACCTGCCAACCAAGCCCGTGATACACCCCTTTGACGCACCAATCGCCGACAGCCCTGACGTCATAGACAGTAGGCGCGATCACGCCGCCCCGCGGCGCCTGCGACTCCCCGCATCGCCCGCCCTGCTCGACCCCGCCTCCGTAGCCTGCGTCTTTGAGGCAAGCTTCGGGGCGTCCTGCAGTGCCTCGACCTGCTTGGACTCGTGACCGATCTCACGCAGGATCGCGATGCGCTTCTCGATCGGCGGGTGAGTGTCGAACAGCCTGGTCAGCGAGTCACGGACCTTGCCGAAAGGACTGGCGATGTAGAGATGCGCGGTCGCCGCACCACCGGCACGCAGCGCTCCCGGGTAGGCGGCGATCTTCTCCAGGGCACGCGCCGAGGCGAGGGGGTCGCGACTGAGCTGGACGGCCGAAGCGTCGGCGAGGTACTCGCGCCGCCGCGAGATGGCCATCTGCAGCAGACCGACGGCCGGGTAGGCGAGGACGGCGGCGAGCGCGCTGCCGAGGGCGAGGAACGCCACCCAGATGAAGAGCAGGCCGAGGATGACGCCGAAGTCAGGCTCATTGCTCTTACGCCGCCGGCGGCGGCGCGGCGCCGCGCCCAGCGCGGCCGCCGCACGGAAACCGATGGCGCTGAGCCCGAGAAAGAAGCCACCCACCGCAGCAACGAGGCCCACCATGACGGCGACCAAGGTAGCGAAGCGAATGTCGTAATTGCGCACGTGGGCCATCTCGTGCGCGATGACGCCCTGCAGCTCCTGCCGCTTCAGGGTGGCGAGCAGGCCGCTCGTCACCGCCACGGCCGCGTGCGCGGGATCGCGGCCGGCGGTCAGGGCGTTGGGAGCCGGGTCGTCGATCACATAGATGGTGGGCAGCGGCAGGCCGGCGGCGATGGCCATCTCCTCGACCACGTTGCAGAGCTGCGGCTGCGTGGCGCGGTCCACTTCGCGGGCTCTGCTCACAGCGAGCACGATGGCGCCGCCGCGGAAATGGCCGATGAGGCCCCAGAGCAGGGCGATGAGGCCAAGCACGCTGCCCACCACCAGGCCGCCGGCGACATGGTCGGTCCAGATCAGGCCGATGAGAAAGCCCAGACCAAGCAGTACTGCGACCACGACCGTGAACAGCAGCACGGTGGCGCGTTTGTTCGCCGCGATCTGCTCGTACATGACCCCTCCCCCCCGAGACTCGGCTCGACGAGAGCAACCATGCTACGCGCGGCCTCGGACGGAAGCCCGTGCGGAAGCGTGCAAGCCCAGCCCAGCTGGTTCGCTGCCTTGCCGCCCGTCCTCTCAAGGGTTGGAGGCTGCAGGAAAGCCGGCGGTTCAATGCAGGGTTACGCGCGACAACGCGGCAAGGCCAGCTGGGCCAGTCTCAGCGGCTCGCACCCACTTGCGCAGCGTCTCGGGTGGAGTTGGATCTAGCGCACGACGACGACCGGGCAGCGAGCCAGCTGGATCACTTTGTGCGCAACACTCCCGAGCAGCAGCTCGGCGAAGGTGCCGAGCCCGCGCGAGCCGAGAGCGGCGCGCTCGCCGAAGCCCTAGGACGCCTCGGTCCTCTCGGCGAGGCGCTCTTCGTGCGTGCGTTGACGACCCAGTTCCGCGACCATGCCCGACGCGTGGTGGGGCAGCGTGGGAAATCCCCGGCTGGCTGCCTCTGGGCAGCGTGGCCGTGCCGGTGTAGACGCCGCTCAGGGCGTCGCCCGAGACGCGCGTGAGTTCGACTATCACGCTTTGCTGGCAGGGCAACGGCGCCTGTACATCTCCAGTACGGGGGATCCGCCAGACAGGTCGTCGCTCAAAGCGACGGTCGCGGTCACCGTCTGAGAGGCCAGTCCCGTGTCGACCTGCGAGGGCGTGAGGCTGAAGGCAGTGACCCGGGGCGGCGTGGTGTCGTCGATCGCGGCTGTGTTCGTCAGCTCGGCACTGCCCGCGCCGCTGGCAGCGTCGATGGCCGCGGCTTGGTCGTCCCCCTCGTTGCCGACCAGATCGGTCGCGCGAAGCTCGGCCGTCCAGACGCTCGCCTGGCTGTAGCGCGGCAGGAGCACCGTACCCGAGTACACACCGTCCAGCGGGTCGCCCGAGACGCGAGACAACGCAAAGCCCACGGCCTGTGCCATCTGTCCCGTGACGCCGGGAGCGTGAAGCACGACCCATGGACTGGAACCGATGCCCGAGGCGACACCCGAGGAATTGTCGGTGAGCGTCGCCGTCACCGTGACGGACTGGCTGGCAGAGCTCGTGTCGAGCGACGAGGGCGTGATGCTAAAGGCCGTGACCTGGGGAGGAGTCGTGTCTTCGGCGAATGCTGGACGGGCCGCGGTCAGCACGACACCGAAGATCACCGCGACAGCCAGAAGCAGACAAAGTGACCTGAACCGGGTGAGGCGTTGGCACGCGATCCGCCCCCGCGGCGAGAATCGACCTGATGCGCCATGCCCCCTCCCTGACACTCACGGCGGGCTCACCGCCATGCACCTACCAGCATCATAACGTATTAGTTCGTGTCGACTAGGAGCGGCGCCCCGACTTCTTGTCGGCTGTGGAGTCCCAGTACACGCCCAGTACCCGCCAGTTCCTGCCGGCGGGTGGTGCTGTGGAGTCCCAGTACCCGTGTTACAGATCGATCACTCTGCTATTGCAACGTTTGAGAGTTCTCCCTTCTGAGCGCCATCGTGTGAGCGCGGCCTGCCTTTGGCGATGGCGAAGGCGCCGTGCAGTTTCTCGGGATCGTGGCGGGCGGCGTGCGTGCGCAGGATCCTGCCGGCCAGCGAGATCTGCACGATGTTGCCCGACGAGGCGCACCTCGACGCGGGCGCCCGGTGGCGCCGCCCCACCGGGTAGCCCATGCCGGCGAAGCTGATGTTGCCCTGCGGGTCGACGGTGCGCAGCACCGGCCGCCCCACGGTCTCGGGCCGCGCCCGTGGCGAGCGCGGCCTGAGCGGGTGCACGCTCGCGGTCTTGCCCGGCGCCTGACGGCGGACGTGGCAGGCGATGAGCACGCCGTGGTGGCTGATCTCGAGCAGGCCGCTCTCGCGCAGGGCCACGCTCGACGGTCTCGCCGGCGAGCCAGGCGCCGACCTGGTAGGCGCAGGCCTCAAGGCTGATCGTGCCACGGCGGTCCACCCGCCGGCTGACCAGGTGCGCGCCGCCGCGGCCGGCTCGCGGAGCTCGGGCCGGGCGAGGCAGCGAGCACGAGCGGCGGCTGCGGCGCCTCCGCGGCCGAGGCGAAGCGCCGTGCCGGAGCCACCATGCCGATGCCCTGATGGGGCCGCTCGCGGTTGTAGCGCTCGACCCAGAGGTCGAGCTCGCGCTGCGCCTCGGCGAGCGAGGCGAAGCTGCGCCCAGCGAGGAACTCGTCGCGCAGGGTCTTATGGAAGCGCTCGACCTTGCCAGTGGTGGTCGGGCTGCGCGGCGCGGTGAGCAGGTGGCGCACGCCGTTCTCGTGGCAGATGCGGTCGAAGAGCACGACGCCCTTCCCGGGCCCGAAGCGACCGCTGAACACCTTGCCGTTGTCGGTGAGGATCTGGTCGGGCGTGCCGTGACGCTTGAGGGCGGCCAGCAGCGCCTCGCAGACGGGACGTGCCGTGGCACGCGCGTGAGCAGCGCCGAGACGCAGAAGCGCGAGTGGTCGTCGATGCCGGTGACGACCTTGAGCTCTCTGCCGTCTTCCAGGCGCACACCGCCCATGACGTCCATCTGCCAGAGCTCCATGGGGCGGCTGCGTTCCCAGCGGCGGTAGTCCTCGCGCTTGCGGCGGCGCCGGCGCTGCGGGTCGACGAGGCCGTGACGCACAAGGCAGCGGTAGATCGAGGAGCGCCCCGGCAGGGGCTCGACATCCTTGAGGGCCAGCTGATGGGCGATGGTGCGCGGCCCCAGCCGGGGTGCGCGAGGCGCAGCTCGACGATGTGCGCTTCGAGGGCCGGCGGCATCTGGTGGGGACACATCGCGGGACGCGAGGAGTGGTCGGCGAGGCCGCCGAGGCCGGAGGCGGCGTAGCGCCGCAACCAGCGGTGCACGCTCTGGCGCGTGACCCCGTAGCGGCGCGCCACCTCGCTGACCGGGAGGCCACGCATCACCTCAAGCACGGCCTGCTGACGCTGTTCTGTGATGGCCACGTCAAGAAGCATGACGGCTGCCCTCCCCTCGGATCGCCTGCCTGCACGGCGGTGGCCTCGGCGATTGGGGCGCGCGGGGTGTAACACACCTACCGGAGCCAGTGTCGCCCAGGTACCGGAGCCGCGTCCCAGAAGTGTCACACAGCTACCGGAGCCACCGTGTCACGCAGGTACCGGGACTACACAAGCGCAAGT
>CAVVTV010000015.1:0-19825 GCA_963751215.1 uncultured Thermoleophilia bacterium
TCGTTCTTCTCCTGTGCAGCACCTTTGCGTCGACGGCCGACGGAAAGCCGGCACGCCGCCTCAAGACCTAGATCGTGTCTAGCGCCCCCCACCTTCTCGCAGCAGCTGGAACATTGGCGACAGGAGGAGGGTCGTCACGTACATGAACGGGTGGGTCCAGTTGAAGAGGGCCCGGTAGCTGATCGCTCCTCGATCTGGATGCGCTGGCGGCGCAGCAGGCCAGCGCTGGTGTGGAAGGTGCGCCGCAGGTCGCGAACCTCGATGGCGTTCATGGGCGTGCTCGCTTCTCCGTCAGCATGAGACGGCCCCAATCGGATTCATACTGGTTTGGCGCACGGCCAGTATGGATGGTCTGGCCTTCGATGAACACAGGTGGCAATGCTGGCCAGGCACCGGTGTGCGGGTCGCACATCTCGGCGATCACGGTTACCCCCGACGCGGTCGACAGCAGCGCGCGTCTCCCCCTCCAGCAGATGATCCAACCCCAACTCAGGCGGGAGACAAGCGAAAGGCGCGTTGCCTTGGCAGTCTCCACCTCCTCACATGTCTACGTTCTGTCTCCGTTCAGGAGGCCGTGGACGTGCAGGCACTTCCTGCAATCAGCCGACGCCAAGCCGACCAAACGCCCGGCGGTCCCTTGACTAGGCCGGCACGTCGTCGGAGATGACGCCGCATCCCAGGACCAGTACAGCCCACTGCGACAGCGGAGGAGTCGCGCTAGTGCTCGACGACAAGGACGCCGATCGGCGTGGTTCCGTCCGACTCATAGACAGGGATCGCCTGGTCCTTGCCTGCTAGCGCGGCCTGTTGGCTCAGCGCCTGCTGAGGCGTCGTCGGCGCGGGCCCCTCAAGATCTGTGCGCAGAACGTAGCCGATCTTGCCGTTCGTGGCCTGGACCTTGATGAGATCCGGTTCCTCCACCATCGGCAGGTTGGGACCGTAGGTCTGGCCCTTGGCGTTTGTCGGGTACACGGAGATCGCCGGGCGCAGGGTCGCCGGCGACGCCTGCGGCCGGGCGGCGGGCGCCTGCGGCCTGTCAGCGTCGAAGCCGCTCGCCAAAGCGATGCCGCCGATCATCGCGGTAGCGGCCACCCCGGCAGCGATTACGACCGCGCGCTGACGCCTGCGCGGCTTCTGGCCGCGCTCCCCCTACGTTTCGAACTGACGCCGCAGCTCTGCGGCAAAACGGGTATCGGCCATATGGCCCTGGGGGTCTTCGGCATTCATCAGGTCACCTCACTCGTCCAGCTGCGCGGCAAGCCGCTTCAGGCCCCGGCTGACGCGCGCCCGCACGACGTCTTCGCTGCAGCCCAGCGCGCCCGCGATCTCCCGATACGACCGTCCCTCGATGACCCGCTGACGGAGCGCCTCGCGCTGCTCGCGTCGCAGGTCCCTGAAGGCCGCCGCCACAGCGCGCCCGACCTGCTCGAAGTCGATCAGCGCCTCGACCCGCTCAATGTCGTCAGGCTCAAGTTCGAGGAGCTCGAGGCCAAGTCGACGTCGCGCCGTGTCCTCGACCCGACGACGCTTGACGAAGCGCCCCAGCTTGCGGTGTGCGATGGTGTAGAGCCAGGCATAGGCCGAGCCGTCGCCACGGTCGCGGAAGCGACGGCGCGACGCGAAGGCGTCCGCCAGGGTCTCCGCGGTCAGGTCGGCAGCGACCTGACCATCCAGCGTGCGACGCGCGAAGAAGCGAAGCAGGCCGGGCATCGCGCGATCGTAGAAGGCGACGAACACCTGGGCTGCCTCGCCGGAGGTAATGAGCAGGTCCTCGTCTCGACATCTGTCTGCGTCTCGCACGGCCCCCACTTTGTGCGCGGTCGTCGAACACCCTACATCTACTCAATGCCGAGGGCAGCGATTCTGTGACGAGAAGCGCTGCGGGGATCCCTTGCAGCGGAGCGATGCCGACTATTTGGACGGCGCCCGCCATCTACGCTACACGCTGCCGGACACAGGTCGCGTGCGTTTTGCTTTGCAGTAGCCCTCGCTTGTGCGAGGGTGCCCGGCAGGCGAGGGGATGACTCAAGGTCTCGCTGTCCACGCTGCGTCGTAGGACCTCAGGTTTGATTGTCTCCCCGCGCCGCCGAGCCAGCGAGCGTGGCCTGATAGGAGTCTGTCCAACCCAACGCACGTCTGTCCGCCTGCACGCCGACCTGCAGATGCTGCTTCCCGGCTATGGCGCACGGCTCGGGCGCTTGCGCTGTTCACGGTGGCCTTCACCCAGGCTCGCTGCCACGAGCCGGCGCGCACCTACATGGAGCGCAAACGCGCTGAAGGCAAGAGCTGGAAGGAGGCCATGCGTTGCCTCAAGCGTCACCTCGCTGACGTTATCTACCGCGCAATGCTCGAAGACTGTCGCACCGGGGCCTTGACAACATCGGAGATCAATCCTGCACGGCGTCAGAAGACGCTGCACATGGCCTCGATGCCGGCGAGGTGCCGACGGAACACAGGCTCACCGAGGCGTCAGCAGGCTCCCTCGGTCAAAGCCCCTGGGAGTAGCCCGCGATGAGCCAGCGGTCGTCGCTGCGGCGCAACTGGAGACGCACCGGGACCTGTGCGGCGGAGCCGCCGCTTGCGAGCTCAACGCTGCTCATCATCACCACGTGGCCCGAGACCATGCACTCCCTGGAGCCATGGAAGCTCAGGGCGCTGATCGCGATGCGGTCGGGCCACGGGCTGGAGACCTGGCGACCGGGAGCCGCCGAAACATCGGCCAGCCAGCGCCCAAGCAGGGCGGGTGCCACGAGACCCGCATACTGGGTGCGCATCTGGCGGGCCACGCTGGGAGACTGCAGGGAGACGTTCTGAAGTCGGCGCCCGAAGAGCGCTACCACTGCCCGTGCCTCTCCCTCGCCGTGAAGCAGGGCCTGCACGCGTGCGGCGGCCGGCGACGGTGCGGTGCTCGACGGGGCCGGACCGGACGACGATGAACAGCCGGCGAGGGTTGCGATGAGCAGCAGCGAGGCGAGCATCAGACGTGTTCTCACAGTGACCCTCCTAAGGGCGTGACGCGCGGGCAATCGCTCACACAAGGTCCACGGTCGGCGCCTGACCCGAGACGCAGCATGCCCCCAATCTGTGCGAGACGCCACATCACCTCCGTTCCGGTGCTGCGCCAGTAGATGCTGCACCAGGCCTCGAGGCCGACGAGGAGCCGGCGCGAATGTGTGTCTGCTCGGTGCCGGCCGGCCACTCGGCCTACCGCGTTGGCGATGCCACCGGATCTACGTCCGCGGTCCTGAGGTGCACGCGGAAAATGCTGCCGCCTCCGGCCTCGCTCACGACCTCGACAACGCCCCCCATGGTCTCAGCGAGTTCTTTGACGATGGCCAGGCCGAGCCCCGTCCCGACCTCCGGTCCACTGTACTTGCGATGTAGGGAGAAGCGCTCGAAGGCGTGCTCGAGGTCTGCTACGGTCGATGGGATAAAAGTCCCATCATCGCTAGGAGGGTTCCATGCACGTCTTTGTCACCGGAGGAACTGGCCGCATCGGCTCGGCCGTGGTCGCCGAACTGCTCGGCAACGGCCACACTGTTGTCGCGCTCGCTCGCTCCGACGCGTCCGCGCTCGCTCTCGAGAAGGCCGGTGCTAAGGCCGTGCGCGGCGGGCTCGCCGACCTGGAGGCGCTTCGAGTCGGCGCTGGCCAGGCCAACGCGGTGATCCACTTGGCGTTCGCCAATAGTTTCAGCAGCCCCGAAGCCCTAGAACATGCGGTCGCTGAGGAGAGTGCCGCCCTAGCGACCCTGGGCGAGGAACTCGTCGGCAGTGACCGTCCACTCGTGACTGTCTCGGGAACTCCACCTGTGCCCGGCCGCGTCTCTACCGAGGCCGATCCCCTGCTGACCGAGGGGCCCCTCGGCGGCCGCGACCGTTCGGTCAACGCGGTCCTCGGGCTGGCCTCGCGTGGTGTGCGGAGCACTGCCGTGCGTATGCCGCGCACGGTTCACAGCGAGGGCAACGGCGGGTTCGCCGGTGTGCTGACCGATGTGGCGCGGCGAACCGGAGTGGCCGGCTACCCAGGAGACGGCACCCAGCGCTGGCCGGCCGTGCACGCGCTCGACGCGGCCGTCCTTTTCCGGCTGGCCCTCGAACTGGCACCGGCCGGGACCTCCTGGCACGCCGTGGCCGACGAGGGCGACGCTGTACGTGACATCGCAGCCGTCATCGGGCGACGCCTCGGGCTGCCGGTCAAGGCAGTCCCGCAAGAGACCTTCGGCCCCCTCGGCCCGATCTTCGCAAGAGACCAGCCCTCCTCCAGCACTCACACCCGAGAGGCGCTCGGCTGGGAGCCGACGCATCCGAGCCTGCTTCAGGACCTAGAGAACATCCAACCCTGACAGCTCGGCCAACTCCGGAACGGCACCGCATCCAGATGGGTCGTCCACTCGGAGGCCGCCGTCGATATCCCGTCCTCGCCCGCGTTTCTGGGGACTGCCGAGCGCCAAGTCGCCGACCGGGAGAGCGCGGCCGAGAGCCGTCTCAAGTAGTCGAGCTTCGCCATGGCCTCCTGCTTCCTGCGGTCGCTCTTTCAATGGCACCTGCCGAGGTGTCCCGCAGCGGCGAGGCCGTGTCGCTGCCTGAGGCAGGCCGGGCTGCAGCAGGAGTCGGTCACTGCGCCGCTGACACGAACTCCTTGTCACCGACCTGCGTCTCTTCAGGAGTCGCAGCCTCGCTCCGAGAAGCCTGCCACGACCCACGGGGAGGATGCACTTTTTACTCAAAGGGATGGTGCCATGTTGGCCAGGCGAGCTCTCCTGTGCCTGTGGCTCGTTGCACTTCCTGCCTTCACGCTGGCCGCTTGTGGCGCCAGCTCTGCAGGGACCACCCACCCCTCGGGCATCGACGGCATCGTGCTCCTCGGCGGCGGACCCGGCATAGCCACGCCGACGCCCCTACCAGCCGGCTTTCCCGCGCACCTCGAGGGCCGCCTCTACCCCTACGGGGTGGTGCAGGTGAGGGCCGCCTCCGGGCCACAGGCGAGACGCGCGGTCGCCCGTTGCCGGCTCAACACACACGCCTTCTTCACCGTCAACCTGCCGCCGGGCCGGTATATGCTGCGCGTCTTGGAACCGAGAAACTCAGCCCCCTCGCGCACGACCAAGGTCACCGTTAACGCCCATCGGCGCACGCGGGCCGTCATCTACGTCGAGGGCATGTGAAGCGCTGCGCCTCCGCCTGCACAGGTCGCGCCACCGTCCGCCGTAGCGAGGATGACGCTTCTGTTGGAGCCGTCGTCCCTGACGGCCCAGGCGTGGCTGGCGTCTGTGCAGGCGGCGTCTTCGAGGTAGTACTGCGACACACGGCCCTGCCGCTTCCAGCGGGCACCGCCGTCGCTGGTGGCGAGGATCACACCCTCGCCCACCGCTTCAGCCGCGATGAGACCACGCCAGACCATCACGAGCCTACCTAGGGTCCGAACCACGAGGCCCAGAGCAGAGGAGAGCGTCGCCTCGGCACTCAACCCCGAACGCACCCTCATCGCGCAGCTGACGAAGAGAACGCCCGCCAGGAATGCACCGTTGAACGCAAGATGGCGTGCTCGCTCAAGGCAAGTTCAGTCGGACATGAACGAACCGCTCGACCTCCACGAACTCCACGAACCAGGCGTCGCGTCCGCTCACCGCAAGGTCGCCGGTGGCGCCGGACAGCGCGGTCTGCGCGAGCAGGCGTCCCTGCGCGTCGAGTTCGGCCAATGAGGCCGGCGGTCCGACCAGGGCGATAGGCGTCGAGCCGTCCACGGCGAGCGACCCCAGGTTGGGCTCGCTGATCGGCTTCCCCTCGACCGCCCCGTGGGCGTTCACCCGGACGATGGTCTCGTCTCCCCAGAGATAGACGCCTCTGCTGCCGGCGGCGACGTAGCTGATTGTGTCTTCCGCGGGGATCGAGCTGCCCCTCCCGTAGACAGGCGTGCGCGAGCGCACCGCGAGGCTCGTGGGGTCCATGCGCACGAGATCAAGACGCTGATGCTCGTCGGCGGCCAGCACCCAGAGGCTGCCCGCCCCGATCGCCGGCGCCGACACCGAGACCATTGCTGCCGTGAGAGGAGTCGGCTTGGGCACGACGCGTCGTGAAGCGCGGACCTTCAGCGTGCGCGGGTCGAGCCGCAGGACGCGACCGTCATCGATCGTGGCCCAGAGCTGCCGCCCTTGCTCGACGGCCGTGACACCGGCCGGGAACTTGGCCCTGGCGACGACCTTCAGGGTCGTCGGGTCGATGCGCAGGAGCTCGTCAGGGACGGTCGGGAAGAAGCGATGGAGCACCCCGGTCCCGATGTACAGCCCGTCGGGGCCGGCCGAGACGTCCGCGATGTCTTGCGCGTAGACGCGTCCGACCACCAGTGAGCGTTGCCTGACCACCCGACCGCCGCCCGCGATCTCGATGACGCGGATGGCACGCGACTTGGGAAAGTCTGCGGCCGGCAGGACGACGACGAAGCCGCGCTGGCCCGTCGCCGCAAATAGCCAGGTGTAGGTCGGCGGATACCGTAGGGTCGCGACTCCGACCGGCATGGCGGCCTGGGGCACTCCGCCGGCCGACGCAGAAGGGCGCGTGGAACTGCCACAGGCATTCACTGCCGCGGCTGCGGCGAGCGCCGCGCAAACCAGGAAGAGGGCCCGACGCCTCACAGACGCATCACCACCAAGCCCCGCTCAAGGCGCAGAAGTCATGTCGAAGCAGTACTCGTCATAGGAGATGCCTCCCGCCACTCCATGTCCACATTGTATTTCAGGCCACACACCACGCGATCTGGCATTGCCGTGATCGGATGTCGAAGCAAAGCCTGATGCACACCGTCTTTCGCCTGTGGCACATGACCAACGCCTTCACGAACTAGCTGGCATCACATGCATGAGATGCTAGCAATGTGCGACAAGGCACAAAGGGGCTGATATGAACAAACCAACTCGTTGGTTCAGGTCGTGGAAGACTCTCGCGACCGCCGCGATCGTAGCCCTAGGCGTTTCTGTCGTGGTGGTTGTCCTCATGGCGGACTCCTCCCCTTCGGCGCCACCGTGGAGCCCTCCCAACGCCACCACTTCGGCTGCAATTCAAGCTGTCATCGATGCGAAGTGGGCGGCAGTGGACCAGGTGCTGCCGGCGAAAGACGCGCTTGCCGCGACGGCGCCACAGGCCGACGTGGCCAAAGCTCAGGCCGACTACCTTGCCGGAATGCAGGCTGTCGGCACCCAGGCATACGTCGATTCCGTCAGCTCCATCAACATGGGGGCGAGCTTCGAAGGTGATGAGAACTTGGGCATCGTGGTCACGCAGCTGACGACGGAGGTCCTGGCCTTGACCTATGAGGGTACGCTGCCCAACGGTGACAGCGTAATCTGGGCGAAGCTCTGGGATGGTGAAGTCGATCTGCATCAGTCGTCCGGGGACACAACGAGAGTCGACGACACGCCCACCTACCAATACGTAATGCGCAACGTCAGCGGGCAGTGGAAGATAGTGTCTGAGGATCTCGTCTTCCAGTCAGAAGATACTTCTTCTTCGCAGTACGGCCCCGACACACCCCACTCGGTCAGCTCTAGTCCACTGGTCGCTATCCCGGCTGGGGCGTCAACGCCGATGCCATCGTCATCGCCCACGCCCACGTCATCTGGCACGGCGACAGCCAACTGACGCATTCGCAGACGTGCAGCCAACATGGGGCGGTTGCCGGTGGCAGCCGTCCCATTTCTGCTCTCCGCAAGGCAGTTGAACGTCCCGGACGCAGCAAGGGGTTCGCGGGGCCACCCTTGGCGGGGGAAGAAGATCCTTTGGGGTGCCGGCTGGTCGTGTACCTGGTCATTGATGAACACCTGACCCAGATCAAGAGCCCGCCGATGGCGCGGGACTGCGGCTAGACGGTCGAAGAGATCATTGCCTGAGGCCGTAACGACCTCGAAGAAGCGCTGCGGCTCCGCGGCGGGTGAGGTCAATACCGATGGGCTCGCAGCGTGAGGTACAACGCCCGCTAGGAGCCGCTCTACCGGCGCTGCCTCGAACGGGGCATTCAACAAGCTCGCCGGCGTAAGAGCAGCGCCGCCCAGTAATAAGGGTCGAGATCGTCACCCTAGTGGCGCACCCCAAGCAGCTTCTCGATGTCTATCCAGGCTACGACGTCGGCGATCGGTCCGGACTCGAGCCAATCCCAGTCGAGTGGGTCACGCTCGTTCTCGGCGCTGCTGACGCAATACATTCGCACCGACTCAGGGGTGATCGCCGCGCCGCGATGCTTGTGCTTCTTGCGCAGTGCGTCCGCAAGCGTCTGCGATCTGCCTCGGCTCATCACGTAGCACTCCATCGTGCCTCCTGTGACCCGATGGTCCTACCGTCATCTCCCTTCGGGCCACTGCGCTCAATGTCGCAGCGTCCGGTGAGAAACGGTTCACACTCGTCTGCTGGCACTGGGCGCGAGAAGAAGTAGCCCTGGATCTCATCAGCCCCGAGATCACGCAGCAGGAAGAGCTGCTCGGCTGTCTCCACCCCCTCGGCCACGACAGTCATGCCTGCGGCATGGCCGAGCGCGATGATCGCCGAGGTGATCGCGCGTTCGCGCGCATCCTCGACTGTGCGGATCACGAAGGAGCGGTCGATCTTCAGTGTGTCGAACCGGTACTTGCGCACCGCGAGTGCCGACGAGTAGCCGGTGCCGAAGTCGTCGAGGGTGAGGCGTATGCCGAAGGTACCCAGGGCCATCAGAACCGCGGCGGTGTGAGCCTCGTTGGCGAAGGCAGTGCTCTCGGTGATCTCGATCTCGAGCAGGCTAGCGGGCAGATCGTAACGGCGAAGACTCTCCGCGACCTGGTCGAGGAGATGCTCGTCAGCCAGCTGCTCGGCGGCCAGATTGACCGCCACACGCATCCCGGGCAGCCCCCGGTCACGCCAGGCGGCCATCTGCCGGCAGGCCTCATCGATCACCCAAGTGCCGATAGGGGCGATGAGGTGGGTGTCCTCGGCCAAGGGGATGAAGTCGTTCGGCATCATAAGGCCACGTTCGGGATGCTGCCAACGAGCCAGCGCCTCGAAGCCGGAGACGCAGCCGTCGATTGCACTCACCTGCGGCTGGTAGTGGAGCAGCAGCTCCTCCTGCTCCAGGGCACGCCGCAGATCGACCTCGAGAGCAAGACGTTCGCGTGCCTGGGCGTGCCAGTGCGGGTCGGCGAGATGCGGCCGGCTCGTGTCGCCGCGCGATGCCTTGCCGGCCGCGGCCACCGCTGACGCCAGCAGCTCATCGGGCTCGGTGCCGTTCTTGGGGTAGTAGGCAACACCCACGCCGGGAGCCAGGTGAAGTGACTGACCATCGAGCTCCCAGGGGCCGTCGAAGAGCTTCATGAGGCGCGTGGTGAGGCCCAGTATCTGCGGCAGGCTGCGCACCCTGGCCATGACGATCCCGAACAGGTCGCTGCCGATGTGGGCAAAGGTGTCGGAGCGGCGTGCGAAGAGTTGCAGGTGGTCGGCCACCATTTGGGTGAGAAGCTCCGAACGCTCCAGCCCGAGGGCGGCTCGTGCTTCAACCGACTTGTTCAAGTCGATGATGACAAGTACGACCAGCTCATCGTGGCGGGCGGCCTGTGCGAGTGCCACCGTGAGGCGGTCGCCAAGCAGAGCGCGGTTTGGCAGACCGGTGAGCGGATCGCGGCTCACGCGCAGTAACGCTGCCTCTGCCCCCGCATTGGGTTGCAAGCGCTGGGCCATAGGCCCCTCTCCCAGCCTTCCGTGCAATCCGCACGACTACCGTTCCCGATATCGGCATGTCTTCTCGCGACCTCAATGAGGCTCCGGCCTCACGTGACGTGAGCCCGGGCCCCTACCTGAGGTTGCGCTACCGCTAGATCTGGTCTCCGCGACCCACGGTAGACTGCACGTGCTCTCCACCCGAGGCCCTGACAGGGCTTGGGTGGGGCACCCAAGGAGCGGTCCAGGCACCCCACCCACAGAGACCAGCCTTGCAGAAAGACTGCGTCCAGCCACTATGCCGCCCGCTTGTGCTCCTCCTCGGGCCTCTCCTCGGCCCGTTCACCGCTGACCACTTCCAGCGGCGCAGCCTCGACCTCGACTACCTCGCCCGGTCGCCGCAGACTCAGCTGCCCCGAGAGCAGCGCGACCACGAAGGGGATCAGCACCAGGCTGGCCATGCCGACGACCGTGAAGGGGATGCGGTTGCCAGCGCTCAGGGTGCCGAAGTGCAGCTGGGCGATGGCGCCCACGACGTCGTATTTGGCGATGCCGATGAAGCCCCAGTTAAGGGCTCCCAGGGTCGCCACGAACAGGGCCACGAGGCCGGTCATGCGCCACGGGTAGGAGGTTTCATACTCCTCCCTGGCCTCCATGCGCCCCAGGGCCAACTGCACGAGCCAGGGGATCATGACCAGGCCGGCGAGGCCGACCAGCGTGAACACTATGCGGCTGCCGGTGGTCACGTCGCCGAAGGTGCCACGGGCCAGGTGGCCGATGATGTCGTAGCGCGCGATGCCTACGAAGCCGATGTTGATGGCCGATAAGAGGACCACGATGAAGGCCAGAAGACTGACGAAACGCCAAGCTCTCATTTCTTACTCACCTTCTCTTCGAGAGAGACTTACTTACGGAGTGTTATTCCCCGCTGCGAGGCTGGGCAGTTGCATTCGTTCAGCCTCGGCTGGGGCTACTTGGGCTAGCATCCCGCGCCGGGTATACGAAGATATCGGGAGCAGGGGCGGCGGGTTCGCTCGAAGGACCCAGTTGATCAGCGAAGTGCATGAGGTTGTCGCGCCACGTGCAGGCTCAGTTGTCGCCCCAGGTGTCTTCGACCAAGCCCTGCAGCTTGTCGCGATGGGCGTCGAGCAGGCCATTGAACGACCAGACCATCAGGCCGCCGCGCCTCTCGTATTCACCGTGAGCATTCTCGTCGCACTTGGCGCTCGCAAGAAGCCCGTCAGCCGGGAATGCCCAGGGCAGTGGCCCCCCGCTAGAGAATCGTCCTCTCGGCGGCGCTCTGCTCCTGCCTCGTGAGAAGGAAGGCGTCCGCAATGAGGGGGTCGAACTGGCTGCCGGCTCCAAGCCTGATCTGATCCAGTGCTTCGGCCTCGCTGAGCGCCTGCCGGTAGGGCCGGTCGGTGACCATCGCGGAGTAGGCATCGGCGACGGCCAGCACGCGCCCAAGCAGCGGTATCTCCTCGCCGGCCAGCCCACGCGGATAGCCGCCTCCGTCGAAGCGCTCGTGATGGGACACCACGGCGGCCCGGATCTCCTCGAGGTCGTCGATGCCCGTGATGATGCTCTCACCGAGGAGTGGATGCTGCCGCATCGCGGCAAACTCGTCGGCGCTCAGTCGCCCCGGCTTGCGCAGGATGTGATCCGGCACCCCGATCTTTCCGACATCGTGCAGCAGACCGGCGACCCGCAGGGCGTTCTGGGAGCGCGCTGAGATTCGCAGGCGATCGGCGATGTCCAGAGCAAAGGCGGTGACCTGCTCGGAGTGTCGCCGCGTGTAGGAGTCCTTGTTGTCGACGGTGGTCACAAGCGCCTCCAGCATGCCGAAGGTCGTCGTACCCGTCGCCTTGCGCCGCCGCCGGTGCCTCTCGCTGGTGATCGTGTCGCCGCCGCGGCGCTTGGATGCGTAGAGGTTCGCGTCTGCGCAGGCGACGAGCTGATTGGCGTCTTTGGCACTGGCCGGGAACCCGGCAACACCGACACTGAGGCGCACGGGTATGCGCCGGCCATCAGGTGCGACGAAGGGCGCCTCGGCCTGCGCCTCACAGAGCCGCCGAGCGATACGTTCGGCGTCGGTCAGGCTCGTCTCGCGGAGGATGAGCATGAACTCGTCGCCGCCGTAGCGTCCAGCCCGGTCGCCGGCGCGACTGAGAGCCGTCAGCTGCGCGGCCACCTGGGTGAGCACCCGGTCGCCGGCGGGGTGACCGTAGGTATCGTTCAAGAGCTTGAAGTCGTCGATGTCGAGCATGACCAGGGCAAGCATCCCGTCGCTGGCGCGCGCCTTCTCTGTCTCCTCCTCCAGGTACTCTTGGAGCCGACGGCGGTTGAGCAAGCGGGTGAGATGGTCAGTCTCGCTCAGGCGGCGCAGTTCGCCGAACGCCTGCTCAAGGTGCTCGGCGCGTGCTTTCAGCTCGCCGGCCATGCGATTGAAGGCGGCGCCCAGCCTGCCGATCTCATCTGTGGAAGTAGCTGCCGCGCGCGCTTCGAAATCTCCCGCGCTCAAGCGAGTGGTCGCGTCGGTGAGCTGTCGCAGCGGACGCGCGATGCGCGCCGCCACGAGAATTGCAATCACAGCGGCAGCAAGGCTGCCGACGGTGAAGATCAGCCAGGTTTGCAGCCAGCTGGCCGCGGCGGCGCTCGCGACGGGCGCCGAGGGAAACTCCGCCGTGACCCACAGCGCAGGGTCGCCCCCACCCAAGGTGAGTGGCACGGCATCGGCGAGCCAGCTGCGACCGTCGAGCTTGCCCAGGCTACCGCTCGTCGCAGTCGAGGGGGCCGTTGCCCAGAGCTTGCCGTCGAGGCCCGGCACAGTCGCGGCAACCACACCTTTCGCGGAAACCACGGCTAGCTCGTGCCCCGCGCCAACATTGAGGCTATTGAGAAGAGCATCGTCGACGCGGTCGACCACCACCAGGCGGCCGACGGTGACGCCGGCCAACGAGATGGGGGCCACCCCCACCAGGTAGGCGGCACGGCCATCGCCGCCGGGCAGCACCGCGGCGATCTGCCCTCTCGCCAGCGCGGCGGGCAGTCGCTGCAAGCCGGCCGGAGCCTGCTGAAGGATCGAATCAGGCAGCAGGTTGGCCAGACAGTGCCCATGGCGGTCGAGGACCTCGACGAGAAACGGCGGCTTGGACCACCAGACCCGGGCGACGGACCTGGTGATTCGCGCGCCGTCGCGCCTGGCAACCAACGCTCCGAGACTCGCCTGACCCGAGATCAAGCTGGCCTGCTGGCCCAGTGCCTGCGCTGAGTTGTCCAGGCTCTGCGCGGTCATCGCGGCGAGGCTGCGAAGGTTCTGATGAGCCGTGCGATAGGTCGTGTCTTGCAGAGAACTGCCGACGATGAGCGCGGCAGCCAGCGACTCAACCAGGAAGAGGGCCACGAAGGGCGCCAACACCTTGCCGCGCACAGACAGGTTCGCGTACCAGCGCGAAAGCAGCCTCATGTCTGACCAGAGGGGGTGATCCGGCGGTCGTTGCGGCCCTGAGAGTCCGCGTCACGCCGTCCGCTCAAGGCCAGCACGGCTTGCCGCCACTCGCGACGTTCTGCGCCCAGAAGGCCTCCACCTTGGCGACCACCGAAGCAGGCAGCATGACGTAGTTGAGGGACGCCGCATCGCGCCGGGCGGCGGAGCTGTGATAGCACCAATCGAAGAAGGAGAGCGTCGTCCGGCCCGCCGCCCGCGACGGCTGTGTACGCCTCACGAGAACAAAGGTGGCACCAGCGATCGGCCAGCTGGACCTGCCGGGCTCGTCGACCAGCATAGTGTAGAAGTCGTTGGCCCAGCTCCAGCGCGCCGAAGCAGCGGCGGCGGCAAACGCGGCCACCGAGGGCCGCACCCATCGTTGGGCCCTGTTGCGCAAGCGCACATAGGCGAGCTTGTTAGCCTTCGCGTAGGCATACTCAACGTAGCCGATGGCGCCCGGCAGGCTCTTGACCACGGCCGCAACGCCGGGGTTACCGTTGCCGCTCGCGCCGCCCGGCCAGGCCACGGAGAGCCCGGCTCCCACGCGGCGTGCCCATGAACGAGAGGCCCGCGAGAGGTAGTTGGTGAAGATCCAGGTGGTGCCCGAGGGGTCTACACGGTGCACAACGGCGATCGGCTCTGCCGGCAGCGCCAGCCCTCTGTTGATGGCGCTGATCGACGGATCGTTCCACCGTGTCACCTTCCCGAGGAAGATGTTGGCGAGAATCGTGCCCGTGAGCTTCAGCTTCGCGGGGCCAATGCCTCTAAGGTTAACGACCGGGACAGCGCCGCCCACGCAGGTCGGAAACTGCACGAGGCCCGCATTGCGCAGGCTGGCGGCGGAGAGCGGCTGATCGCTGCCACCGAAGCTCACGGCGCTCGCCTTGATCTCGGACTGTCCGAAACCGGAGCCGCCGCCGTTGTAGACGACCTGCACGCGCGTCGTCGTCTTGCTGAAGTCGGCCGCCCAGCGCTGGTAGAGGGGCAGCGGGAAGGTCGCCCCCGCACCCGAGACCGTCACGACAGAGGGTGCAGGTGCAGAAGACGAGCCACACGAGGCGAGAAACACGACTGCGCCGAGGGCGGCCAGGATGCAAATACAGGTCTCGTGCCACCGCTTCATCGTCGTTCTCTCCCTCTCTTGTAGCTGGCGAGCGGCATCGCAGGGCCTCCCGCTCCAGCCAGTGTCGGCAGCATTCGTCAAGAGCGGGTGAAGAACGCGTGGTTCAGTGGTTAGCCTGCGGCAGAAACGTTGCCAATCTTGACGTTCGCTCACTGATCACAGCTACAGCTTCGACTGCGACGGCCCGGCGCACCATGGAACGAGCGCCCAAGAAGAAATACCCAAGCCATCGGGGAAGCGGGCACGCTTCAGACGGCACGCCGTTGGGCTGCGACTGCACAGGTCCGTCAGACCTAAATCGCCCCGAAAAAGTGGCGGCGGGTGGTGGAAATAGATGTTTGCCGACGCCCTGCCGACCGGCGGACCGAACAGCTTCCCGGTCGGTCTCCCCTGCCGGGCGCCACGGACCCACGGGCGCGAGGCCGCTACTTGATGCCCTGCAGCTTCTTGAGCGTGGCAGCGAGCGCCCTGACCTGGGCACCGTAGCCCTTGAGCGCCGCTTGGGAGGCGTGGAGCTGGGCGACGGCCTGCGCAATGAGACTCTTCGCGCGCGCCGACACGGGGCCGGTGATGGTTGTCACGGGGCTGGTCACGGGCGTGCCGCTGCTCGCCGCCGCCGGCGCTGCGCCGAAGATCTGCGTGAGGGCGGCGGCCAGGGTCGGCTGCATCGCCACCAGCTGTTGGCCGCCGATCAGCGAGACGCCCGCCGAGGTGCTGGCCCGATAGAAGACGATCACCCGCTTGAGCTGAGGCACCGGGGTCGTCGCCGATTCGAGGTAGAGCGGCTCGACGTAGAGCAGCGAGTCCTCGATCGGCATCACGAGCAGGTTGCCGATGATCACGTGCGAGCCTTGCTGATTCCACAGGGTGAGCTGCTGCGAGACGGCCGGGTCCTGGTTCACGGCGGCTTCGACCTGGGTCGGGCCGTAGACCGTGGCGTTACTGGGGAAGGCGAAGCTTACCGCCCGGCCGTAGTTCGGCATGTCCGACTGGGCGGCCAGCCAGCCGATCATGTTGGGGCGCCCGTTGGGCACGAAGGGCAGGATCTGCACGAACTCGTCGCGGCTCTGGCCGGGCAGCCGCATGATCACGTAGTAGGGCTGCATCTGGCCGCTGGCGCCGCTCAGCGAGGTGCCGGTGGGGATCGCCCACTGGTTGTTCTTGCTGTAGAGCACGTCGGGCTGGGTGACGTGATAGGTGGTGAACATCTGAGCCTGTACCCCGAAGAGGTCCTGCGGGTAGCGGATGTGGGCGAGCAGCGCCGGCGGCATGCTCGCAAGCGGCGTGAACATGCCCGGGAAGATCTTCTCGTAGGTGCGGATGATGGGATCGGTCGGGTCGGCCACGTAGAACGTCATTGAGCCGTTGTAGGCGTCGATCACGACCTTCACCGAGTTGCGCATGTAGTTGAGGCCGCCGTCGGGCTGCGAGTAGGGGTAGCGGTCGCTCGTCGTGTAGGCGTCGGCGATCCAGTAGAGCTTGCCTCCGGCGACGACCATGTAGGGATCCTTGTCGAAGGTCAGAAACGGCGCGGCCGTCTGCAGGCGGGTCATGAGGTTGTTGCGCATGATGATGCGGCTCTGGGCGTCGATCGTTGTGTCCGTGAAGAAGCGGATCGTGCCGAAGCGCACCGCGAAGGCGAGCTTGTTGAGGGTCGAGCCGATGGGGATGCCGCCGCTGCCTGCGTAGTGGTAGCTGGGCCCACCCGGATAGTCGAACTCGGGCGTCTTGGTGTCGACCAGGGTGTAGTTCGTGCCCAGCAGACCGTAGTAGATGCGCGGCTGGCTGACGGCAAGGTCGGGTGCGCTCGAGACCGGCGGCACGTTCTGCACGAGGAAGTCGGGCGAGCCGTCCGCGGAGACCTGGTTGACCGCCGAGGTCACGACCCCGAAGCCGTGCGTGTAGATCACGTGCTGGTTCACCCAGCTCTGCGAGGGCAGGCCGGCAAGGTTCAGCTCGCGGGGGGCCAGCATGGTCTCGCGGTAGACGCCGTTGACGTCGTATCTGTCGATGCTCACCGTGGTGAACTGGTAGTAGTTGCGCAGTTGCTGCAGCTGGTGGTAGCTGCTGAGCAGGGTGCTCTGGTCCCAGAGGCGGATGTTGCCGACGGTGCCGTTGTTGGCGGCGAGCTTGGCGGTGCTCAGGTCGCCGGTGAGCGGATACTGGCTCTGGCTGATCTGGTCGAGCCGGTAGGCGGCGCGCGTCGCGGCGATGTTGCGGGCGATGTAGGGCCCTTCCTTGGCCTGCTGGTTCGGGCTCACGATGAGCGACTGCACCAGCGCCGGGAACGCGACCCGCACGACGATCAGGGCGACGACCCAGGCACCGATGCCGTAGAGCGGCCAGCGCCAGCGGCGGCGCCAGAAGGCATTGGCGATGAGCAGCGCACCCAAAGCCCAGCCGATGACCATCATAATGCGCATGCCGGGCAGTCCGGCGTGTAGGTCCGTGTAGCCGGCGCCGGCGACCACGCCGTCACTGGCGACCAACAGATCCCAGGCCTTGAAAATGTAGCCCGAGCCGGCCACCGCGAAGATGATCCCGAGCAGTACGGAGAGGTGGGCGACCGACTGCCTGCGCGGCCGCACGACAAAGCCCACCGTTGCAGGACCGCCGGAGCCGAAGGGGCCGCCCGGCCCGAAGGGGCCGCGCGCCGCCGGCCGGGGCTCTTCGGGCGACTGGACCGGGCTCTGCCTGGGTTGGACGAGGCCTCCCATGGCGCCGTGAATGATCACCGCCACCACGAACGACGCGATCAGCGTTGCCATGACCAGACCGTAGAGCGCCTGCCAGGCCGGCAACGTGAAGACGTAGAAGCCGATGTCGTGGTGGAAGACCGGGTCAGAGGAGCCGAAGGGCACGCTCTGCAGGGCACGCTCGAAGAGCAGCCAGTCGGCCGACATGCTGACTCCGACGATGACGGCGATCAGCGCCGAGAGCGCGAGGCCGCCCCAGCGCAGCGCCTGCACGGTGCGCTCGTTGACGTACTCCATGACATCGATGCCCTCGAAGGCGCGCAAGCGCGGCGAGAGGCGGCGCGCGATCTCCACGTTGGCGTAGAAGATGGCAAAGAAGATGGCGCCGCCGGCCACGCCGACGACGAGCCGCGACCAGATCTGCCGCCAGAAGACCACCCGCAGGCCGACCTCGCCGAACCACAGCCAGTCGGTGTAGGCCATGAGGTAGACCACGAACAGCACTAGGGCGAGCACGATGATCGCCGCAGCGATGGCGATGCGTCGACCGCGGTGATGGGCCGCCGGTGTGGCTGGCTTCTTCGGCATGTTGTAGACGTTAGCCACCACTGCATTGTACGCGAGATTCACACGCGCGGAGTGACGGTTGCCGGCGTAGACGCCGGAGCTGATCTGACGCCCGGCATCGGTTCACCCCTGCCGACGCCGCAGGTGGGTTCGGGGTGTGCGTCCGTGCGCCGCCAATCCTCCCGAAGCGGCTGCCTCGCGGCGACAGTGAGTGAGCCGACGGGCGCTGCTATGACCCAGCGGGCTCTGCGGCCAATGCCCCCGGGCGACACCCTCTTCGTCGGTCCGCCTCTTGGGCAGGCTCCGGCGCGACAACCTCCTACGAACCCATCTGGTCACCCCGTCGCTCCGAGAGCTCGTGCCTAGGGAGCGCACCGAACAGGTTCACGGTCAGCCGCACTTCCGTGCTTTCGGTGCGCCACTTCTCGTTGCCAGCCTCACACCCCGGAGCGAAGCTGTTCAGAGTAGACACACGTCTGGGGAAGGACTCGCTTGAGAGGCTCGATTCGCCACCGTGGTGAGGAACGCGCCGGTTCCTGGGAGTACATCGTCGACATTGGCCTGGCGGCCGCGCAGAGGTGCACGGTCTGCACCAAGCGCTTCTGGATCGAGCGGCGCCCGGCTGAGAGCTGCCCCAAGTGCGGCGGCGCCTTGAGAGAGACCGAGGAGCGGCGCCGCGAGACCAAGGCCGGCTTCGCCACCCAGAAGGAGTGCCAGCAGGTGATGAACAAGCTCTTGGTCTCGGTCGAGGCCCACAACTACACGGCGCCCACCAAGGCCACCGTGCGCCAGTACCTGACCAACGAGTGGCTGCCGGCCGTGAAGGCCACCATCAGACCCAGCACCTACAACTCCTACGTGCAGCACGTCGAGTGCCACATCGCGCCGCACATCGGCTCGGTGAAGCTGGCCAAGCTCACGGGGTCTCAGGTCAACGCGCTCTACGCGAAGCTCGCCCAATCTGGGGCCAAGGATGGCGAGCACGGTCTCTCCGCGATGACCATCCACCACGTGCACTCCTGCCTGCACAAGGCCTGCAAGGACGCCGTCAGGTGGGGCCACATCGCAAGGAACCCTTTGGACGCCGCAGATCCGCCACGCAAGAAGGGCGACGGCACGCGCGAGATGCAGACCTGGAGCAAGGAGCAGCTGAAGGCGTTCCTCGAGTCGGTCAAGGACGATCGCCTCTACGGCCTCTGGCACACGATCGCCATGACCGGCATGAGGAGAGGCGAGGCCATCGGCCTCAGGTGGTCAGATGTCGACTTCGAGAACTCAAGGCTCTCGGTGCGCCGCGCCCTGATCCCCACGAACAGAGAGGTGGTGGTCTCAGAGCCGAAGATCGCCAAGGGCCGCCGCGTCGTCGCCCTCGACCCGGTCACGGTCGAGGTCCTGAAGGCCCAGGCCGCGCGCCAGCTCGACGAGCAGAAGCAGTAGGACGAGACCTGGGTGGAATCAGGCCTCGTTTTCACGGCCGAGAACGGCAGCGCTCTCGACCCTGAGAGTGTCTCGCGCTACTGGCGCCGAGCGGCAAAGCAGTCGCTGCTGCCGAGGCTGACGCTGCATGGCCTTAGACATACCCATGCCACCTTGGCCTTGCAGGCCGGCGTGCATCCTAAAGTGGTCAGTGAGCGTCTCGGCCATGCCACCGTCTCGATCACGCTTGACACCTACTCGCACGCCATCCCGGCGATGCAGGAATCGGCCGCGGCGCTGATCGCGGAGCTGGTGTTCGCGAGGTCGTGACGGAGGCCTTGTGACCTGAAGGGCGCCCGGGAGATTCGGTTTCCGTGCTGAGTCTCCGCGAAAGCGCCGGGCAACGCGCAAGCATCGCCAGTCAGTCTCCCGCGTCTGTCGGAGCCGTGTTAGCAAACCGTTTCCGGGCGCCTTCACCCTTGATCGCTCCCGCGGTGGGCGTCACCGTCGGGGTGGGCGCGGCGTGGGCGCGGCGGTGTGCGTCGGTGTCGGCGCTGGCCGAGCAGACGAGGAGGACGTGGGCGTCGCGGAGGGGCTCGGGCTCGCCCCCAGCGCGCTCAGCGAGTAGTGCCCATGCCAGGGCCGCCACGGTGGCAGCAGCGCCGGACGTGCGAAGCCGGGGATCGCCAGGCGCTCGCGGGTCGGGTCACTCTCGTCGCGCCACGGCGGGCCAAGCTGGCGAGGAGCGCGCCCCGCTGGCTGATCTGCCGTTCGCCGTGACGACGTCGGCGTTGCGTCCCGCACGAGCTCGGGCACATGCACGCCGCCTTGGCACTCCGTGCCGCGTGTAGCACTCTCAGCGCG
>CAVVTV010000016.1:0-12740 GCA_963751215.1 uncultured Thermoleophilia bacterium
CGACGAGCACGGGGCAGCAACTGCCTCTGATCACTGCGACCGCCACGCTGGGCGCAAGCAGCCTCCAGAGCCCCGATCGCCGGGTCGTGCCGAGGACGATCACGTCGGCGCCGATCTCCCGTGCCTCGGCCACGATGCCCTCTGCGATGGCGCCCGGGCGGCCACGGCGCAGCCGCCCCCGGGCGATCAGGCCGCGACGGCGCAGCTCGGCGAGTGCCGTATCGATCAGCGCGACTGACTCCTCCATCGACTCGAGCGGCGGAGCCGGGCGACCGTAGATCTGTGCTTCTCGCACGTGCAGCACCTCGAGCGTCCCGCCACTGCGCTCGGCCAGGGCGGCGGCGGCGAGCGTCGCCACACGCGACGCCGGCGAATGATCGACGGCGAGAAGGATGCACCAGGAATCGTTGGATAGCGGGTCGCGTGGTGCCTCTTCAAGCAGCCTACTGAACTCCTCATCCAGCGAACCAGAGTCGTTGCTGTAGTCGTTCATGGTGCCCTCACGCAGTCTCGCGCGCAGACACTCGTCGCGGCCTCCATGCCTGCCTGTCACGTCTATTTTGGGCAGGAGGACGGTGCTGTCGCATCGGCCCACGGACTGGTCTGTGAGGCGGGCGACCGGCCGATTTGCCTAGCGGTCAGATGGCCGACCTCTCGCGAAACGTGCCGGACGCCCACACTGGCCGTGCGGCAGCCTGGTCGGTCAGTGCGCGCTCACTCGTGCTCGATGGCTTCCTTCACGCGGTGCTCGACCTCGCGGTACTGCGCGTCGGCCAGGCCGGCGACGATCTCCGGGTGTTCGTTGCGCAGATGGTCGAAGAACTTCTCCTCGAGCTTGCGCACCTTGCGCTCCTCGGCGACGAACTCGCAGCCCGGTGTACCGAAGGTCGCGCAGGAGATGCGCAGCATGACGTGCTTGTCGAGCTCGTCGGACTGGATGCTCGTCTCGAGGCCGTGCATGCCGCTCTTGATGCGCGTCTCGAGCTCCTTGTGCTGCAGGTCGGTGAGCCCGGCGACCATGAAGGGGTGCTCCTCGCGCAGGTGATCGATCATCGTGCTCTCGACCTTGCGGACCTTCTCGCCCTCGGCCACGAACTCGCAGTCGGCGATGCCGATGTCTTTGCAGGCGACGCGCAGCATGGCTTCCTCCCTCCCCATGGCGAGCCTCCCGTGGCGGGCAGCTCTGCTTTGACTTGTTCCCTGCGGGTGTGCCGCGTAACGGCGAGCGGCTGTTGGTTAGGAGTGCGAACGAAACCCGCCCGCCGTGACGACAAGGTCCTACTTTGTTGCGTGCGAGGACACTCTGGTCTGCGCGTCTGAATCGCCCCGCTCTTCTCCAGCCGGCGCACGCGGCCCAGCATGGCCGACGGGGAGAGCTTGAAACGGCGCGCCAGGGCCAGGTTGGAGATGCGCCCCTCGTTTTGCAGCACCTCCACTATGTCTCTATCCAGTGAGTCCAACTCTCCCTCCGAACAGTCCACGGGAGCCGAGCCCACGATACGCCCCAAGCTGACCTTGGCCGTCGTCAGCGGCCTTGCTCAGCCAACGTCATGAAACACTCAGCCGGGAGTAAGATAATCACGGCTCTGATGCTCAGTGCGGCCTCCGCCGCACTGACAGATCTCAAGCGGTCCCTCACCGCTGAGATCACCACGCCAGGACCTGCCGCCTGTGACCCCCGACGGCAGGCCTTTGGCATTGGGCTCACCGCATGACCAGAGAGCGTCTCGTGCCGGCCGCGATCCCCACGCCGGAGAAGAGGCGGCTCGCGCTACTGGCGCCAGGCGGTCAAGGAGGCGAAGCTGCCCGAGATCCGCCTCCATGACCTCCGCCACACGCATGCCACCCTGGCCCTGCAGGCCGGGGTGCATCCCAAGGTCGTCAGCGAGCGCCTCGGCCATGTCACCGTCCCGATCACCCTCGACACCTACTCGCACGCCATCCCGGCACTGCAGGAATCGGCGGCGGCGTTGATCGCGGGGCTGGTGTTCGCGGGGGAGTAGTCCCGCCTGTTCCTCCACGGCGCTCGCTTCGCGGGAGCTTGTCCTCTCAATCGTCGGGCTTTCACGAAAGGGACTACTCCACCCGTTGGGCGACCCTGGGCCGTGGCGGCGGCCCTTAGGTCAGATGCAGAACGACCACCTGCAGGTCGTCGTGCAATCGACCGGCAAAGGCGAGCGCGGCCTCGCGCACGCCGGCGGCGACCTCCTGAGCCGAGCGGCCGCGCAGCTTGGAGGCCGACTCGACCAGCCGGTCCTCGCCGAGCATCTCACCGGCTCGGCGGGCCTCGGTGACACCGTCGGTGTAGAACACCAGGTAGTCTCCAAGCGCCAGCATCGCGTAGGCGTCCGCGTAGGGGTGCTCGAAGGAGCCCAGGGGCGGGCCGAAGGACACCCCGAGGACGCCACACGAGAAGGCGCCAAGGTGGACGGGCGCGGGGTGACCGGCGCTCGCGTAGCTCAGACGGCCGCTGCAGGGGTCGAGCACGCACAAGAAGGCGGTCACGTGCGGGTCGTCGGGCTCGCCTCTCAGCAGGAGCCCGTTGGTCTTGGCCAGGATGAAGGCCGGTGAGGGTTCGATGGTGGCGAACGCTCGCACCTCGCTGCGAACCGTCTCGGCGTACCCGGCGGCCCGCACACCCTTGCCGGCCACGTCGCCGATCAGCACCAGGACATGAGTGTCGTCCAACACGAACACGTCGCTGAAGTCGCCGCCTACGAGCTCGGGCTCGAAGGCCGTGCTGGCCACCACGCCCAGTTCGAGGCAGGGAGTCACTGGCAGCGGATGAACGAAGTTCTCCTGGAGGGTGACGGCGATGTCGCGTTGCTCCTCGTAGAGTCGAGCGCGCTCGAGCGCCAGAGCGACGAGCTGGCCGACCGCTTCGGCGACGGCGATCTCGTCGTCGGTGAACGTCCGTTCGACGTGGTCGAGGAGGTCGACCAGGCCGACGACCTTGTCGTGCGCGATCAGGGGCAGCGCGAAGCAACTGCGCTCGCCGTAGTGACGCATTACCTCACGTTCCGGCGCACTGAGCAGTGGGTCACTGAGAGCGGCCACCACGACGGTGCGGCGCGTCTCGATGGCAAGCCGGTGGCAGGGCCAGTCGCTTATGAGAAACCCATAGCCCACCCAGGAGGCGTCGTGAACGCCGCTGACGGTGGAGGCCAGGCAGACCATGCGATCTCCGCCTTCGAGCCGATAGATGTCGCAGTCGGGGATCTGAAGACCGGCGCTCAGGCGTCGAGCGGCCGACCGCAGAACCTCGCTGAGACCGAGGCTGGAGGCGAGGTCGAGACTGGTGTCGAGCAACAGCTGGTAGCGCTGCTCGGCGAGCTCGCCCGAGATGCCGTCACGCGATGATGTTTCCATCGGGTCGTGACCGCCCTGCCCCTGCATCTCCGGCCCCCTCTCCTCGGCCGATTGCGCCGCCGGCACGGGAGTGCACTTCTCTTGTACCCATATCGGCCGGAGCGAAGCGAAGGTCGCTGCGCCACACATGACGAGGGGTAGTGCTCGTCAAGGCTTCGGTCGTACGCGCGAACGAGACGCCTCTCTGTCACTCCTCCCGGCGGTACAGGAAGAGGCCGCGGCGCCGATCAGCCAGCCGACGCGGCAGAGGAAACGCTGTGCGTCTGAGGGCGCGTGGAGACGCAGCACACGGCGGCCGCAGCGCGAGCAGGTGGCGTAGTAACGCCGCCCGGCCGGGTAGGGACCCGAGGGTGAGCTGAGCCTTCCGTCCGCTGTTAGCGCCTTCCGGCCGGTAGCGGTAGGCGAGCAGAGAGCTGCTCCGCTCCTCCTCCCTGGTGATCGTGTTCTCGATGCCCTCGACGCGCAGCTGCTGGCGCTCGACGCGCAGCTCGTTGAGATCTCCCAGAGCGATTTCCGCCTCAACGTAACATTAGGCTGACCCTGAGTCGTGCCCACCGCACGTCTGGGCCGGCACAGCTTGCCGATTGGAGTGTGCTTGCTTCGTGGGGGGTATTTCCCCTTTCGTAGTGTCCTATCAATCGTCCGTGAGCGAGTTCCGTGGTGATTTGCGGCAAGGGCATTCAGCGCCGCAATGTGCGGCATGGGCAGGGGGCATCGCGGCAGAACGTCCACGAGTTCCCCTCTCGATGGGCGCGTTGGTCGAGGCCTTGAACACACTCGTCCCGGCGATAGGGTTTGGCCTTATCACTGCCTCGATTCTCGCGCTTGCTGCAGTCGGCTTTACCTTGCAATTCGGCGTCACCAATATCCTCAATCTGGCTTATGCCGACATCATGACGGCGTCTGCGTTTGCCGCTTACCTTGTGACGCGTGCCGGTTTCAACGTCTGGATTGGCCTGCTCGCCGGTGCAACCTTCGGCGCGGTCTTCTCGCCCGCCGTGAACATCGGCCTCTTTACGCCCTTTGTCCGCCGCGGGACGAAGCTCTTCGGCATGATCATCGTCGCTATCTCACTCAGCCTCATCGTGCAGTACGGCCTGCAGGCGATCTTCAAGACGGGCTTCTTCAGCCTCCCGGTGTCCAATGGCCACTCGTTCCACGTTCTAGACATGATCTTCACGACCTCGCAACTGCTGATCATCGGCATCGCAATCATCGCGATGCTTCTGATGCACCTTCTCTTGCGCTACACGAAGCTCGGCAAGGCCATGCGGGCCACCGCGACCGATGCCGAATTGGCGCGCAACTGCGGGATCGCGACCGATGTAGTCGTCGATGTCGCTTGGCTCATCTCGGGGGCACTGTGCGGTCTCGCAGGCGTCGCTCTGATGATCAACGTGACGACCTTCACGACCGCGACCGGCGGAACGTTCCTGATACCGATCATCGCCGCGGCCGTTCTTGGCGGCATTGGGCAACCCTACGGCGCGATGCTAGGAGCCCTGGTGATCGGGATCTCGAGCGAGGTGGCCGCCGCCCTCATCAGCCCCGACTACAAGCAGGTCGTCGCGTTTGGGATCCTCATCGTCGTGCTTCTCGTGAGGCCCCAGGGGATCATCTCTGAGGTCGCGACGCAGAAAGAGGTTGTGCGGTGAGCGCCGCAACGCAGTTCTACATCTCCACGCTGCTCATTTACCTGAAGAGCCACAACGTGGCGGGCGGCGTTGGAATTGAACCACGACTGCGAGTCCTAGGCCGCGGGCACGCAGGTCGGCTTGGCCGGGAGGCCGCCCCAGCGGCATCGCGCTGGCGCACAGGTCACCCCTCAATCGCCCCCAGAAAGTGGCGGCGAGCTGGTGGAAATGATGCCTGCCGCCCCCCTGCCGACCGCCAGCGCACCGAACAGGTCCATGGTCGGCCGCACTTCCGTGCCTATGGTGCGCCAGGTCTCGTTGCTGGCCACGCTCTCCAGAGCGAAGCTGCTGTTACAGAGTAGACGCGCGTCTGGGGGAAGGTCATGCGAGGTCACGTGCGCAGGCGCGGCAAGTCCGGCAGCTTCGAGTACATCGTCGACATCGGCCCGGCGGCGGCGCAGAGATGCACGGTCTGCAACAGGCGCTTCTGGATCGAACGCCGCTCGCTGGAGAGCTGCCCGAAGTGCGGCGGCACCCTGAAGGAGACCGAGGAACGCCGCCGCGAGACCAAGGCCGGCTTTGCCACGCAGAGGGAATGCCAGGCGGCGATGAACAAGCTGCTGGTCTCAGTCGAGGCGCACAACTACACGGCGCCCAGCAAGGCCACCGTGCGCGCCTACCTGACCAGGGAGTGGCTGCCGGCCGTGAAGGCCACCATCCGCCCCTCCACCTACAACTCCTACGTGCAGCACGTCGAGTGCCACATCGCCCCACACATCGGCGCGAGTGAAGCTCGCCAAGCTCACGGGCTCTCAGGTCAACGCCCTCTACGCGAAGCTCGCCGAGTCGGGTGCCAAGGATGGCACGCACGGCCTCTCCGCGATGACCATCCATCATGTGCACTCCTGCCTGCACAAAGCCTGCAAGGACGCGGTCAGGTGGGGCCACATCGCGAGAAACCCCTTGGACGCCGCCGACCCACCGCGCAAGAAGGGTGACGGCACGCGCGAGATGCGCACCTGGACCAAGGAGCAGCTCAAGGCCTTCCTCGAGACGGTCAAGGACGAGCGCCTCTACGCCCTCTGGCACACGATCGCCATGACCGGCATGAGACGAGGAGAAGCCCTCGGCCTGCGCTGGTCTGATGTCGACCTCGAGAACGCCCGCCTCTCGGTGCGCCGTGCCCTGATCCCCACCAACAGAGAGGTCGTTGTCTCCGAGCCGAAGACCGCCAAGGGCCGCCGCGTGGTCGCCCTCGACCCGGTCACGGTCGAGGTCCTGAAGGCTCAAGCCGCGCGCCAGCTCGACGAGCAGAGTGAGCGCCACGAGGGCTGGGTCGAGACCGGCCTCGTCTTCACTACCGAGAACGGCGCCGCCCTCGACCCCGAGTCCGTGTCACGCTACTGGCGTCAGGCAATGAAGAGGGCGATGCTGCCCCCGATCAGGCTGCACGACCTGCGCCACACCCACGCCACCCTGGCCCTGCAGGCCGGTGTTCATCCCAAGGTCGTCTCCGAGCGCCTCGGCCACGCTACCGTCTCGATCACGCTGGACACCTACTCGCACGCCATCCCGGCGCTGCAGGAGGAGGCCGCCGTGTTGATCGCCGGGCTGGTGTTCACGGGCACGTAATCCACGCCGCCCCGTTGCCTGTGGGATTCTCGCTGGTTGCCGTCTGTCACAGCTGTCTGATCCTGCCTGGATGACCGCCAGCGAGGCTGGTGCGATCTCACTTTCGGCTCCAGAGCAGTTAGGTATCCCTAACTAATGGTTTTAGGGTGTCCTAGCGCGGCAACAAGAAGCTCATGAACGCGCAGCTCGAACACGACACAGTCCCCTCTCTGGCAGGTGAGAACTACCTGAAGGCGATCTACCTCCTGGAAGGGTCGAGCAGTGAGCCGGTGCGTGCCGGCAAGCTGGCCGCCCGCCTCGAGGTCAGGCCGGCCTCGGTGACCGGCATGCTCGAGCGCTTGGCACGCGACGGCCTGGTGCGCCACGCGCGCTACGGCACGGTCGAGCTCACCGAGCGCGGCCGGCGCGCCGCTCTGCGCGTGGTGCGCCGCCATCGTCTGCTTGAGACCTATCTCGTGCGTGAGCTGGGCCTGGGCTGGGAGACGGTCCACGACGAGGCCGAGGCCCTCGAGCACGCCATCTCCGACGAGCTCCTCGGTGCTATCGCGGCCAAGCTCGGCCATCCCGAGCGCGACCCGCACGGCGACCCCATCCCCTCGGCCGAGCTCGAGGTAAGCGAGGCCGACACGGTGCCGCTGGACGGCCTGCCGGTGGGCGCCAGAGGCCGTCTCGTGCGCGTCCTCGATGCCGACGCTGCCTTGCTCGCCTACCTCGATGCGCAGGGCATCGCCCTGGGAGACGAGGTCGAGGTGCTCTCCGCAGATCCCTACGGCGGTTCGCTGACCGTCTCCGTGGCTGACCGCGCGCTCAGGCTGGGTCCGCTCGCGGCTCGTGCCCTGGCGCTGGAGGTTGAGCCGTGACACCGCCGGCCAATGAGGCTTCGCTCTCCGCGCGCGACGTCGCCCTCGGCGAGCTCTCGCCGCTCGAGCAGCTCCTCTCCCGCGGTCGCGTGCGCGCCACCCTGGCGATGCTCGGCCCCGCCTTCGTGGCCGCCATCGCCTACGTCGATCCCGGCAACTTCGCGACCAATATCCAGGGCGGTGCCCAGTTCGGCTTTCTGCTGCTCTGGGTGGTGGCCATGGCCAACCTCATGGCGATGCTCGTGCAATACCTCTCGGCCAAGCTCGGCATCGTTACCGATAAGAACCTCCCGGAGCTCGCCCGTGAGCACTACCCGAGGATCCTCACCTGGTTTCTCTGGCTGCAGGCCGAGGCCATGGCGATGGCCACCGACGTGGCCGAGTTCATGGGCGCCGCTCTGGGGCTGAACCTGCTGTTCGGCGTGCCCCTGCTGCCGGCGGGCTTCATCACCGGCGCCATCGCCTTTCTCATCCTCGAGCTGCAGCGCCACGGCCTGCGCCGCTTCGAGCTCGCCATCACGGCGCTGCTCGGCATCATCTTGCTGGGCTTCCTCTACGAGACGCTACGCATCACGCCGCCGGCCAGGGCCTCGCTGGCCGGACTCGTGCCGCACCTGGGTAGCAGCGCCGCCATCCTGCTGGCCGTCGGCATCATCGGCGCCACCGTCATGCCCCACGTCATCTACCTGCACTCGGCCCTCACCAAGGGCCGCATGCCGGCCCGCAACCACGCCGAGCGGCGCCGCATCCTGCGCTTCGAGCGCCTCGACGTGCTGATCGCCCTGGGGCTCGCCGGCCTCATCAACATGGCGATGCTCGCCATGGCGGCGACGCTCTTCTTCGGCAGCGGGCACAGCGCGGTCTCCACGATCGAGCAGGCCCATTTCCAGCTGGGGCGCATGATCGGTGGCGGGGCGGCTCTGGCCTTCGCCGTCGCCCTGCTTGCCTCGGGCGTCTCGGCCTCGTCGGTCGGCACCTACGCCGGCCAGGTCGTGATGGCGGGCTTTGTCAATCTCAGGGTGCCGCTCCATCTTAGGCGGGCGGTGACCATGGCGCCCTCGCTCGCCCTGCTGGCCTGGGGCGTGGGTCCCACCACGGCCCTCGTCTCTGAGCCAGGTCTTGCTCTCCTTCGGCATCCCCTTCGCCCTGGTGCCGCTCGTGCTGCTCACCTCGAGCCGCGCGGTGATGGGCGAGCACGTCAACGGTCGCCTCACCAGCTCGGCCGCCTGGGCAGTCGCGGGCGTCATCATCGCCTTGAACGTCTACCTGTTGGCGGCTCAGTTCCTCGGGGTCTAAACGGCCGCCGTGCCCTGCCGCGCCCCCCGCCGCCGTAGCCACCAGGTGCACGGGATCAGTGCGATGAGCAGCCCGAGGGCCACGAGCTGCGCCTCGCGTAGGCCGATGAAGAGCACGTTGTTCACGCGCCAGAAGGAGATCACAAAGCGCCCCGCCGAGTAGAGCGCGAGGTAGGCGACGAGGGCCATGCCGTCGGTCTTCAGGCGGGGCACGACCCTCCAGAGGATGATCACCATGACGACCAGCCAGATCTGCTCGTAGACCGGGGTGGGGTGCGTCGGCACACCGAGCAGGTTCCCCGGGATCAAGGCATTGGGGTTGGTGTAGATGAAGCCCCAGGGCAGCTTGGTGGCAGGGCCCCAGGTGTCGCCATTGATGATGTTGGCGCAGCGCCCGATGATCTGACCCACGGGGATGGCCAGCGCCAGGGCGTCGAGCACCTTGAGGGTCGGCAGATGCCGCCAGGAGCAGTAGATGACGACCGCGAGCACGCCACCCGCAAGGACACCGTAGATCGCCATGCCGGTCAGCGGCAGGCTCACGATCTGGGCAGGGCTGTGCCAGTAGAAGCCCAGGTTGTCGACGACGTTGAAGAGCCGCGCGCCGACGATGGCCAGCGGCAGGGCGAGGAGCAGCATGCCGATCACGTGGCCCTCGTCGGCGATGCCGCGCCGCGTCACGTTGCGGGTGAAGATCACCGTGCCGGCGACGAGCGCGACGCCCATGATGAGGCCGTACCAGTACAGGGTAAGCGGCCCCAGGTGCAGCACCGGGTCGATGTTGATGGTGATGTAGGCGGTCACACGAGATCGTCGCCTTCTCGCTGCTTCCTGGCAGGCGCCAGTGTACGTGCTCGCCGTCAGTCGAGCACGCCGGCATGGTTTCTGGCCCCTTCGCTGACAGGCCGAGGTCAAGCCGGCAAAGCCAGGCGGGTCCCAGGAGCAACCGTTGTTCGATTCCTGGTGGCCCAGCGTCCCGCTGGGGTATAGAGACCGCCAGCGCCGGGAACAGACTTGCCACCCCAGCCGCCTATGAGAGGAGAGATCGAGATGTCCGACGAGAGCACAGGCCCGCTCCGGCGCACGGCCGGAGCGATGACGGTCCGGGAGTGGTGGCCCAACCGGCTCGACCTCACGGTGCTGCACCGCAACCCGCCGGCGGCCAGCCCGCTGGGCGCTGATTTCGACTACGCCGCCGAGTTCGCCACGCTCGACCTCGAGGCCGTCCGCCGCGACCTCCTGGCCCTGATGAGCGACTCGCAGGAGTGGTGGCCGGCCGACTACGGCCACTACGGCCCGCTGTTCATCCGCATGGCCTGGCACGGCGCGGGCACCTACCGCATCAGCGACGGTCGCGGCGGCGCGGGCGCGGGCGCGCAGCGGCTCGCCCCGGTCAACAGCTGGCCGGACAACGCCAACCTCGACAAGGCGCGCCGGCTGCTGTGGCCCATCAAGCGCAAGTACGGCCGCAAGGTCTCCTGGGCCGACCTCATGATCCTCGCAGGCAACTGCGCGCTGGAGTCGATGGGCTTTGAGACCTTCGGCTTCGGCGGCGGTCGCGTGGACACCTGGGAGCCCGAAGACATCGACTGGGGCGCCGAGCACACCTGGCTCGCCGACGAGCGCTACCGCGGCGACCGCAACCTCGACAACCCGCTTGCCGCCGTCCAGATGGGCCTCATCTACGTGAATCCGGAGGGCCCGGGCGGAAATCCGGACCCGCTCGCCGCGGCCTCAGACATCCGCGAGACGTTCCGGCGCATGGCCATGAACGACGAGGAGACCGTCGCCCTCATCGCCGGCGGGCACACGTTCGGCAAGACCCACGGCGCCGCCGACGCCGCCAACGTGGGACCGGAGCCCGAGGCCGCCCCGCTGCAGGAGATGGGGCTCGGGTGGCGCAACGCGTACGGCACCGGCAAGGCCGACGACACCATCACGAGCGGCCTCGAGGGCGCCTGGACGCCCACGCCGGTGAGCTGGGACACGAGCTTCTTCGACACGCTGTTCGGCTACGAGTGGGAGCTCTCCGCGAGCCCGGCCGGCGCCAAGCAGTGGGTGCCTGCCGACCCCGCGGCGAGAGACGCCGTGCCCGATCCCCACGAGCCCTCGAAGCGCCACGCCCCGGTGATGCTCACGACCGACCTCGCGCTGCGCATGGACCCTGTCTATGAGCCCATCTCGCGGCGCTTCCACGAGCACCCTGAGGAGCTCGCCGAGGCCTTCGCGAAGGCGTGGTTCAAGTTGACGCACCGCGACATGGGGCCGCGCAGCCGTTACCTCGGTCCGCTGGTGCCGGCCGAGCCACAGCTCTGGCAGGACCCCGTGCCGGCGGTCTCCCACCCACTGGTGGGGAGGCAGGAGGTCGCGGCCCTCAAGGACAAGATCCTCGCCTCGGGCCTGTCGGTGTCCGAGCTCGTCTCCACCGCCTGGGCCTCGGCGGCGACGTTCCGCGGCACTGACAAGCGCGGGGGCGCTAACGGCGCCCGCATCCGCCTCGCGCCGCAGAACACGTGGGCCGTCAACGAACCCGCGCAGCTGGCGCAAGTCCTGTCCACGCTGGAGGCGATCAGGCGGGAGTTCGCGGCACAGGCCAGCGACGGCACGCGGATCTCGCTCGCCGACCTGATCGTGCTGGGCGGCTGCGCCGCCGTCGAGAAGGCCGCGAGGGACGCCGGCTGCGACATCGAGGTGCCCTTCACCCCGGGGCGCACGGACGCGACGCAGGAGCAGACTGACATCGAGTCGTTCGCCGTGCTCGAGCCGGCCGCGGACGGGTTCCGCAACTACCTCAGCGATGGCGGGCAGAAGCCTGCCGAGCACCTGCTCGTCGACAAGGCGAGCCTGCTCACGCTCACGGCACCCGAGATGACGGTGCTGGTGGGCGGTCTGCGTGTGCTGCGCACGAACTACGACGGGTCTGACCTCGGCGTGCTCACCACCCGCAAGGAGACGCTGACCAACGACTTCTTCGTCAACCTGCTCGCCATGGGCACGATCTGGCAGCCAGTGAGCGAGGCCGAGGAGACCTTCGAGGGCCGCGACCGGTCGTCGGGCGAGATTCGGTGGACGGCAAGCCGCGTCGACCTGGTCTTCGGGTCGAACTCCCAGCTGCGCGCCATCGCCGAGGTCTACGCAAGCGACGACGGGCAGGAGAAGCTTGTGCGCGACTTCGTCGCCGCGTGGGACAAGGTCATGGCACTCGATCGGTTCGACCTCGCTCGACCGCACAAAGGGTCGGGGGCCGATGCCTGACGGAGGCGAGTGGCGGGGCCGGCTGCGGCACAGAGGTGGCATCTTGCCGGCAGAGGCGGACTTAACCAGACACAAGTAGAGAACCATCGGGCCAGCAGCGGTAGCTGAGGAGCAGAGAGCTGCTCCGCTCCTCCTCCCTGGTGATCGTGTAGCTGAGACACGCGAGCAGCCTGCCGTCGTAGGTGGCGCGCCACTGGACCTCGCTGCACGTCCGCGTTTGCCGACTGCCGGCGGGGCAGAGCTCGGCGATCTCCAGAGCGGCACTCCTCGATGGCCAGACGCTGGCGCTGGGCACCACTGCCGAGACCACCCGCCGCGCCACCCCATTCTTGCTGCCGCAGGGCAGCGACCACGCTGAGCGTAAATCAACACAACAGCCGTAGAAGTGCACCGAAACGCGTCCCAAACGACGCCGAAAGGGTCCCCAACCGTGCACATCGCGTCCCCAGGGAGCATTATGCGTCCCTTTAGGACACGTTTGGGACAGCTTACGTGCATCTGCGCGCACGCTACCTCGGCCGCCTGCCCGCCTTTTCCCTGCTCAAAAGCTTACGCCTGCCGAGAGCCTTGCGCGATGGTCTTCGTGGAGGTCCGCAAACAGCGTGTTTCTCACTGAATCATGTCGTATGCGAGCCTGCGCGTAGGTCGGCATTTGTCGGCGCCGACGGCGCACTTGGCGGTCAAGTCCCTTTGTG
>CAVVTV010000017.1:0-60635 GCA_963751215.1 uncultured Thermoleophilia bacterium
AGGAAACCAAACAACCTCTACTGGTACGAGAACGGGCCCGCTGTCGGTGACTTCGGTTTGGCCGCCTTGCCCGATGCAGCCCAGCTCACTGTCAACGACAAGCCGTTGGGTCCAGCGAACTTCGTGCCTTACGAGATGCTCAACAGCCCAGCCGACGCCGACCCCGCCGCGGCAGATGTCTACTCCTTCACAAAGACGCTCTGGGTGCTCCTCACCGGGCAGCACTGGCCACCGGGCGGCGAACAAAGCGCCGACAACGCTGCGTTCAGCATCCGGCAGTATCGGGCGCACCCTCGGCTGCGAGAGATCGACGAGCTGATGGCGCGGTGCACGAAGTTCACTCCTTCTGACCGGCCTTCGATGCGACAGGTGGCTGATGATCTGCGGGCCTGGCTGACCCTGGACGACGGCCCGACCTCACTCCCGGATCTGAGTGCCTATGGAAGGCGCCTCCGGGAGGCAGCCGGGCCCCAGATCTCGGAGCGACAGCGCCGCGAGCGCCTTGAGGAGATATGTGGAGGGCTTGGCGATCAGCTCTCACGTCAACTCAAACCCGTGGTGCACCTGTTGCGCGACGAGTACCCGTTGGTGGAGGCAGACGTCTGGGACCAAGCCGTCGAGAACCTGCTCGGCTACACCGAGTGTTGCGGGAGTCCCGGGCTGGTCTCACAGGAGGCTCGTGCGACGCGACTGGTCGCAGGCGACGAGATCACCATCGATCTCGCACTGACTATCGGCTGGTGCATATCTGTGACTGACGATGGCCTGGTGCACGTCAAGGGCTCTCTTGACCTCGGACCACGCCGAACCATGGGCACGCTGGGCTACGAAACGCTGGACAAGGGAGCGGCGCCAGCTGACTCACTGAAGGCGAGGCAAGCCGTGGAGGAGTTGGCAAACGACATCATCTCTCGTGTCCCGGACTGGTTTGGGCGGTTCACGGACGCAGTGGAGAGACACAGCACTGGAGGTGTCTGAGGCCGAGGGTCAACCGGCCCGGAGCGGCTCCCTCCGGTCTCTGACGACGCGGCGGGCACAGGTCCCCCCCACCTGTCGAGCCTCAGAAACCCCTGCACACGGTCTCGGCGCCGACGCCCGGCCGACGCCCGAGCGCCCGCTACTTGCCCTCGTCGTCACGCTTCCCGCCCTCCATGGCGTCGAGGAAACGCTCCAGCTCGGAGAGCTCCTCCTCGCGATCGTGGGCGAAGTCGCCGAACATGCGGTCGATCGAGTTCTGCACCGCCAGTGCCGTCTTCAGCTGGCCGGCCACGCTGGCCCGGGCGAAGAGGCGCTGCTTACGGGCGAGCGACTCGGCGAAAGCCTCCTTGCGGCCCAGCTTGGCCTCCTCTGCCATGAGCTCACGGGCGCGGGCGATGTAGCGGCAGAGGCTGCGGTCGCAGGCCCGCCAGGCGCAGTTTACGGCCACGTAGCGACTGATCTGAGCCAGGGGCAGGCCGTCGACCACGAGCCCGTAGATGTCGGCCACGCGGCGGTTGATGGCCGTCTGATTGTGCTTACCCACGGCGCTCCCTCGGTCGTGGCTGGGGTGGGGAGCGTTCCTTCGATGCCGTACTCTGGAGTCGAAGTGAAAAGCCCTTGCGGAAGACTATACGGAATGACTTTTCCGGAAACGCGAGCGGAGGAGCGTGGTGACGGAGAACGCGGTTCCGACCGGAGGGGACTCGACCGGCCCGGCGGGTCCGGGGGCACCCGCCCACGCGGGGACGATTTTCGGGGTGCTCGAACGTTGCGTCCACGTAGACGCCTGATGCGTGGACCTCGACCAGTCCGCGTGTGCGTGGCGCCTTGCCGTTCCGTGCACCGTTGGGTCTCGACTTCGGTGCTGCAATCGCGTTGTGGCCGTGAACGTCATTTGACCGCCGTAGTGACTCCGCCGGGCTGGCCGCCGCAGCCCGCGGGCAGCAGCACGGCGGCGGCGAGGAAGGCGAGCGCGGCCGTCATCAACGCAGGGTCACCTTGAACGAGCGAAGCGCGGCGTAGAGCGCCTGCCCATATAAGAAGGTGGCGGCCTTGTCGGGGAGCGTGACGGTGAGCGTGTAGGCGATCGCCCCCTTGTACAGCAGCAGCGTCTCGGTGGAGCCGCCGGTCCACGAGTAGCGGACCCGGTAGCCGGGGACGCCGTTGAGCGTGACCGGATCGACCGCATCCAGCGCAAAGTGCGGCCGCTTGCGCTTCATCGTGGCGACCCTGACGCTCGGGAGATCACTCGCGGCCAAGTAGGTCTTCGACGCCGAGGCCCGGGCGACAGAGAGCGGCGGCTTCCCTGGCGAGAGGTCTTCTGCCACTGCCTCCACGCCGAGGCCACCGCCAGGACCGTACGGCTGGAGGGGCGACAGGTCTACCATGGGCGGGCCGGGTAGGTAGTAGAGGATGAGCGCGCCGTAGCCGGGTTCCGATGTGGACCGCATGATCCCTTGGGCGACCTGGGTCCCGTCGTAGGTCAGGGAGAAGTAGAGGCGGCGGCTGGTGAACGTATGGTAGTGCTGGTACGGGGCCGCCGCTAACGCGTTCTGGGTCGGAGTCGCAGCAGAGGGACTGCTCACGGCCTGAGGATTCGACTTCCCCGCGCAGCCGGCGAGCAGCAAGACGACGGTGAGGAGGGCTAGGGCACGTCTCATGCGAACACGATAGCACCGCGTCCTCCAGAGGTGTTCACTTTTCAGGCGAACCCCTTACCCCCCCTGCCGAGCAGAACCCGGACGAGGTCGTGGACAGGACGGGAGTCCGACTCTCTGCCTTCGTCGGGCGGACCGCACAGGTCCGTCAGACCTAATTCGCCGCGAAAGAGTGGAAATAAGGTGGTGGAAATCAACGCCTGCCGACGCCATGCCGACCCGCAGGCTGCGCTGGTGGACAAAGCCCGCGCTCCCTCGCCGCCGCCTGCTAGCGCTGGCGGCCGCCCTCGCTAGCAGCCAGACCCGCATCCGACACCAGCGCGGCGGGGTCGACCTCGAGTGCCGCAGCGAACCGCGCGATGGTCCTGATGGTGGCATTGCGCCGCCCCGCCTCGCAGCTGCTCACGTAGGTGCGGTCGAGATGGGCGAGGTCCGCGAGCTGCTCCTGCGAGAGGCCGCGCTCCAGGCGCAGCCCCTTGAGTCGCCGGCCGAAAGCCACACAGGGGTCTGAAGACGAGCTGTCCACCCCCGAAGTCAAGACTCATGCTGACCATGGGTCTACGGACTATGAGTCACATGCCTCTTTCTGTAGGATCGCCCAGTCAGACTCTCCACGGGGGAAACGGGGCAAAGATGACGGTTTGGCTGGTGCGTGCCGGGCGCTACGGTGAACGCGAGACATTGGCTCTCGAGAAGGGCCTCACCGTGATCGGCTGGGAGGAGCTACCCGATCTCTCGAGCATTGACTGTCGTGGGGACATCGAGGAACTCGTGCGCACCACCTACCCCGACGCCAGCAAGGGCCGCCTCGCCAACTGGGTGGGCCAGCTCTGGGCCTTTCGCAGCCGCATCGAGGTCGGCGACCTCGTCGTCTTGCCGTTGAAGACGCAGTCGGCGATCGCCGTGGGCACCATTGCGGGCCCCTACGCCTACCGCGCCGACCTGCCCGCCGAGACGCACCACACGCGCGAGACGAAGTGGCTGAAGACGGATATCCCGCGCTCCAGGTTCGACCAGGACCTGCTCTACATGTTCGGCGCCTTCATGACCGTCTGCCAGCTCCAGCGTCACCAAGCCGAGGAGCGCATCCGGGCCATTGTGGGCGGGCAGGCGCCACCGGCGCTGGCGAACGACGACGCCGACGAGGCCGCCACGCCGGTCGACCTCGAGCAGTTCGCCGAGGACGACCTCAGCGAGTTCATCACGCGCCGCTTCAAAGGGCACGAGCTGGCTCGCCTCGTCGATGAGATCCTGCGCACCCAGGGCTACCAGACGGTGGTCTCACCGGAGGGCGCCGACGGCGGCGTCGACATCATCGCCGGCTCCGGTCCCATGGGCTTTGACTCACCGCGCCTCTGCGTGCAGGTGAAGTCCGGTGAGTCGCCGATCGGGGCCGCGGTGCTGCGCGAGCTGCAGGGCACGATGAAGAACTTCGGCGCTGATCAGGGGCTACTCGTCTCCTGGGGTGGTTTCGCCGGCCCGCTCCTCAAGGAGGCCCGCCACCTGCACTTCGAGATCCGTCTCTGGGACGCGGGCCAGGTGGTCGCCAATCTGCTGCGGCGCTACGAGGCGCTCTCCCCCACCCTGCAGGCGGAGCTGCCGCTGAAGCGCATCTGGGTGCGCATGCCGGAGGCCGGGAGTGACGAGGGGTGAGCTGAGGGATGACGGCGCGCGGAGGTCTCCTGGCTCCCTGACGGCGGGCAAGAGTCTGCAACGGGCGGCTGACGCCGGCAAAGCCAACGGGGGAAGATGCCGAGGCCTCGGCAGCAACTCCAGACCCCGCGATCACACCGGTTTGGGCGAGGCTCTCTGCGAGGATGGTCACGGGAGCGCGTGTCCATGGAGGTCCCAGTCACGTCGGCAGCCCGTCGGCAGCACTGGCCAGTCGCAGCGTCTTCAGGTGCCCTACAGGTTCGGCGGTGATGTGTGCGCCGTGCCTACTGCTCCTCTGGTTGCCCCTCCGGGGGTGCCTTGGCCAGGTTGTCTGCGATCTGCTGCAGCTTGGCCTCGAGCTTCTCCCGCAGGGCTTCGTGGTCCACCTCCGGCGCCATGATCGCGCCGCTGTGCTCGAGCTTCTGCGGCGCGAAAGTGCCGGTCAGCTTGGCGCGCGCGCCGATGATGCCGAGCAGGCGGTCGATGGCCCCGTAGTCACCGGCCTGCACGCGCCGCCAGATGGCCAGCTGGGCCGCGTCGAGACGCTCGAGCTCGAGCTTGCGGACCGCGTCGGCAGGCTCACGCAGGGTGAGCTTCAGGGCGGCCGCGACGGCCTTGTGGGCGCCGGAGGGGCCGGCGTGGCCGAGCTGCTCGGCGATCATCTGGTAGGTAGCACCCGCCTTGCGTAGCTCGAGCGCCCGCAGCTTGCGCTCCAGGCTCGTGATCTGGTTGAAGAGACGCTTCATCTCGCCCACCGCCTTCTATTCGCTTCTCTGCGTCAGGGCAGAGCCTTCTGGGCTGCGCGCGGCGGCGACCTCGGCGTAGGAGCGCCCGTCGCCCGCGAGTGTCGCCTCTTCGCCTGAGTAGCGCTGCCAGCGGAGGACTGCGACGTCGACGAACTGCGGGGCCAGCTCGAGGGCGTAGCATCTGCGTCTGGTCTGCTCGGCGGCGATGATTGCCGTGCCCGAACCGCCCGCGCACCCGAGATACTCTCGGCGGCCCCCTCGCACCGCTACCTTAGCGCTCAAGCATCACCTCCCTCGCACTCGTCGATTTCGCAACATTCGACATGTCAGCCGGACTTGTGGCGGAACTGAAGGAGAAGGTGTGGCCGTCTCGGCGAGGAACCCCAACAAGGCTGCTCCATTTGAGACGTGCGCGAGTCAACGCTACTGTCTCTCAGCGGAATCTGGCCGTCTCCTCGGCTTTCTGCCAGCAACCCCCTGTAGGTTCGCCGCTACGCCATACTTCTGATGTCGTGATGGTGGGGAGCGGCCATCGGGAGCCGGGGCTCGAGGAGGGGTCTATGGACAAGTCACTGGCCGCACTCATGGCAGCCGCGGCGGTTGTGGTGTGCATCCTTGTGCCCACAGCCACGGCCCACGCCGGCTCGCCGAGCCCCGCACCGGGCCACCGCTCCCACGCGGCACCCATGATCCGCATCGGCTCCCCACTGCCGGGCCTCGGGCCGTTGGCCCAGAGCAAGGCGGCTACGCAGAGCAGCAACTGGGCCGGGTATGACGCAGCGGGCGGCGGGTACACCAGCGTCAGCGCCACCTGGACGCAGCCCGCCGTGGTGCCCGACGCGACCAAGGCCAGCTACAGCGCCTTCTGGGTCGGCCTCGACGGCGACGGCAGCAACACCGTCGAGCAGATCGGCACCGACTCAGACAACGACAACGGCACACCCAGCTACTACGCCTGGTATGAGATGTATCCGGCGGCGAGTGTCACGATCAGCGGCATGACCATCACCCCCGGCGATGTGCTGCAGGGCTCGGTCGTCAGCGACGGCGCCGGCAACTTCACGCTCATGCTCACCGATCAGACCACGGGCGTCACGAAGACGTTCTCCAAGTCCAGCAGCAAGGCCAAGGACGCCTCGGCCGAGGTCATCGCTGAGGCGCCCAGCGACAACAGCGGGGTGCTGCCCCTGGCCGACTTCGGCACCGTCAGCTTCTCGGCATGCACTATCAACGGGTCCCCACTTGCCAGCGCCCCCTGGCAGCAGATCGACATGGTCGACCAGTCGAGCAACACGAAGCTGGCGACGACCTCCGCCCTGGGCGCGGACGGCGGCAGCTTCTCCGTCGCCCGGGGCGCCCCGCCCCCGCCGGCGCCGCCCACCCTCACAGGCTTCTCACCGGCCAGCGGCCCGGTGGGCACAATCGTGACGCTCGCGGGCACGGGCCTCAGCGGCGCTACCGCCGTCGCCTTCAACGGCACCTCCGCGCAGTTCACCGTGGTCAGCGACACGAAGATCACGGCGACCGTGCCGGCCGGCGCCACGAGCGGCGCCATAAGCGTCACGACACCGGGCGGCACAGTCCAGAGCGCAACTGCCTTCACCGTCACGCCGCTGACCGCAAAGCTGACGCTCACTCTGGGTGGCCTCAGCCGCGGCGTGCTGCGCCTCGGCAACCGCGTGACCATGAGCGCCCGTCTCACCCCCAAGCTCCTGGCCGGCAGCCGGGTCAGATTCATGGTGCAGCGCCGGAACAGCGGCCGCTGGAACAGCGTTCTCAGCCGCACGCTCACGACCGACACGAACGGCCACCGCAGCACCACCTACAAGCCCGGCCATAGGGGCACCTACCGCGTCCAGGTGACGATCGCGAAGACGAACGCCAACACGCCAGCCCATAGCAGCTGGCTGACGCTTCTCGTCAAGTAGGTGGCGTACCTTTCAGATCGGCGAACACAATGTTGGGGCTTTTGCCGCCCAGCTCGAGGCCGACCTTCTTCACCGTACCCGCAGCCTGGCGCATCACGCGCACGGCGACCTCCAACGAACCCGTGAGCGTGACCATGTCGACCTTAGGCGAGGTGCAGAAGAGGTCGCCCACCGAGTTTCCTCATCATCAGGCCGGTGCCACCGCTGCTCCTCATGCCGATAAGACGGTGCTGTTCGCTGCGCGCTGTCTCGAGGACCGGCCGGCAGGCCTCTACACGATGGAGGACATCCTGCAGCCCTACTTCGGCCTCGAACCCTCGAGAGCTGCCGTCATGACCTGACGCCTCCCAACGCCTGGCGGGAACGTCTCGCGCATCCAACGAGGACACGCAACATCAATCAGCGGCGCTGCCCTTAGCGAACGGTGAGCGTCTCCCCAGCTCCCTCTTAGCAGTCGGACGTAGCCTCCGGGGTGGCGCGAAGGCAGCCCGCTGCCAAGCCGTGCTTCCGATGACGCGACACAAAGGAGACTCCCATGGCTGGAACAATCAGCTTCGTGAACGCGCACGACCTCGCGTTGACTGCGTACTGGCGCGGCGCGGGCGAGGAGTTCACGCTGGACCCCTTCACCGGAATCGTCTGGTGGCGGGTCCTGGGCGAGGATGACACTGAGCGGCCGTGGGGGCCGGTGCCGGATGGCCGCGGCATCCCGCAGGAGGGCTGGAGTCATCGGTCCGGCTGCGGATGCGCGCTTTGCCGCAGGACTCGCTGAGCGATTCGGCCGTGCGCATGTACGGTAAGCGGCGGATTTTCGACTGCCGGCCATACGCGTTTCCCAAGGCAGCTGGGTGACGGCGGGCCCCGGCGAGGATTGGCGCATGCTGCCAGACGCTCTGGCCGCACCGCTGCCGGCCCATCCACGTTCAAGACTCACACAAGCTGGACTTGGCCATCTCGCACGTGCGAGCGCCTGCGAAGCCGGCCATCGTCACTGCGTGCCGGTGCGCCATTCTCAGCTCCACCACAGCAACGCCTCAGCCGCACCACAGCAGCGTGCCACATGATGTCGACCGATCGCTTTTCCGAAGGGAGCACTGTGCTGAACGCCGCAACTCCACCCGCCGACGACCAGGTGATGGTCGCGCGCGGCATCGAGCGCACCTACCGGCAGGGCGAGTTCGCCGTGCCGGTGCTCTACGATCTTGACCTCGAGGTGCGCCGCGGCGAGTGGGTCGCCTGCACCGGGCGCTCGGGCTCCGGCAAGTCGACCCTGCTGCACGTCCTCGGCCTGCTCGACAGCGCCGACGGCGGCCAGTACTGGCTCGGGGGTCACGACGTGAGCGACCTCGACGACAACGCCCGAGCTCACCTTCGCGGCGTGCTGCTCGGCTTTGTCTTCCAGCTCCACAATCTGCTGCCCCGCACAAGTGCGCTCGAGAACGTCGCCGCGCCGCTGATCTACCGCGGCGTGCGGAGGCCAGAGCGTCTGCGCCGCGCCGCGGCGGCCCTCGAGGCGGTCGGCCTGGCCGACCGCGCTGCCCACGACCCCAGTCAGCTCTCGGGCGGCCAGATGCAGCGCGTCGCCATAGCCCGCGCGCTGGTGGGCGACCCCGAGGTGCTGCTTGTCGACGAACCGACCGGCAACCTCGACCTCACCGCCACGGCTGAGGTGCTCGAGTTGCTCGACGCGCTGCACCGCGAAGGCCGCACCATCCTTATGATCACCCACGAAGAGGACGTCGCCGCCCGCGCTGACCGTAGGCTGGTGCTGAGCGAGGGGCGCCTTCACGATGACCTCACGATGGAGGGAAAGCGATGACACCAACACGTGTGCGCCGCCCGTCACGAAGCTGCGGCGTGAGACTCGGCGCCGGGCTTGTGCTCGTCGCAGCAGCCACGGTAGTGCTGGCCGCGTGCGGCAGCGCAGCCAAGACGAACACCTCGTCCACGAGTTCCAGCTCGAGTCGCGGCGCCCAGGTGCTCTACACGGTGAAGAGCGGCGACCTCACGGAATCGGCAAGTGGCAGCGTGAAACTCACCTCGGTCGCGAAAGGCAAAGCCACGGCCAGCGTCCAGTTCATCGGCCCCGAGGCCGCTCAGGTGGCGGCCGGCCAGACCGCGACCGTGACCTTCATCAAGCTGCCGGCGGGCGCAAGGATTGGCGGCGGTGCGCGCCCGAGCGGCGTCCCCAGCCCCGGCAGTGGTCAGGCCGGCGGCGGCGTGCCCAGCGGCGTGCCCAGCCCGAACAGCAGTGGCTTCGGCGGCTCGGGTGCAGGTGCGCAGGGCGGCTCCTTCGGCGGCGGCGCAGGCCAGGGCGCGCAGCTTCGTGGCGCCAAGCAGACCACAGCGACCGTCACGGCCGTGCAGGCCGGGCAGAACGGCTCGGCCACGGCGACCATCACCATCGCCAAGCTGCCGAGCGGCGTCACCTCCAAGTACACCGGCTTCGCGCAGGTCACGGTCAAGACACTCGCCCAGAACGTGCTCATCGTGCCCCGCGCCGCCATCAAGGGCAGCGGCTCAAACGCCACGGTGCAGCTTCTCCAGAACGGCAGCACCGTGACCCAGGGCATCACGGTCGGCCAGGAGACTCAGACCGAGGCGGAAATCACCGCAGGCCTGTCTGCCGGCCAGAACATCATCTACACACGCACCTTCAGCGGCTTCCCCGGCGGCGGCCAGGGCGGCATGCCGAGCGGCGGCCAGGGCGGCCTACCGAGCGGCGGTAACCAGTCGACCACGACCACAGGTGGAGCATGAGCGGATTGCAAGCAGACGAGGCCGATACTCTGGTGATGCCTGCCTCCGCAGCCGACACCGCGGCATCGAGGCAAAGGATCCGAGGTTTCATGAAGAGGCGCACGCGTCGCTGGTGGCTGACCGTGTCGGTCATCGCGATCGCCGCTGCCGCCGCGGTCGGCGTTGGTCTTTACCTGCACGGCCGCGGCGGCTCGTCGGGGGTGCACTACCTGACGTCCAAGTCAGCCACCGGCACGGTCTCGCAGACGGTGCAAGCCGACTTCACGTTGAACAATGCACAGGACGCCATGACGATCTCGCTGAGCGGCACGGGTAGTCCGTCGAGCTCGTCAAGCAGCAGCAGCTCCGCAAGCACCACTGCGGCGGAGTCCGGCGCAGCCGCGACCACCACGGTGATAGCGTCCTCGCGGTCTGCCGCGACGGCGACCTTCGTGGCAGCAGTCACGAGCGACACGGCCTCCCCGTCACCGGCCCCCGAGTTGAGTGGTTTTGCGCCGGCGAAGGGGCCAGTGGGCACGACCGTGGTTCTCACCGGCACGGGCTTGAGCGCCGCCACCTCGGTTGCCTTCGACGGCCGCGCGGCGTTCTACCAGGTCGTGAGCGATACCCGGGTCAAGACCATCGTGCCGGCCGGCGCGAAGAGCGGCCTCATCACGGTCACCACCTCGACCGGCTCGGCCACGAGTGGCTCGTCATTCACGGTCACTGCGACTCCGAAGCCGCGACCCACGGCGAGTCCCACCAGCAGACCGTCCTCCGGCTCCACAAGCGGGGCCTCGTCGTCTTCCGGCGGGTCGAGCATCAGCTCGGGCTCGACCGGATCGACCGGCTCGTCGAGCGTGAGCAGTTCCTCGAGCTCCAGCAGCTCGACATCGATCCGCGTCGTGACCGACATCGCCCTCGCCTCCGGCGCCAAGCCGACGATGCTCCAGCGCCTGCTCACGCTCTCGGGCAAGCCCATCTACGCCTTCGTGAGCACGAAGCCCTTCTACAAGACGCTCTCCACGAGCCTGGCCTCGGGCAGCCAGAAGTCGAACGTGGCCGCCCTGCAGCAGGCGCTCAAGGCGGACGGCTACTACACCGGCAAGGTGAACGGCAGCTTCGCCTCGAGCACGAAGAGCGCGCTCGAAAAGTGGCAGGGCCATCACCATCTGAGCAAGACGGGCAAGGTCACGAAGTCGACCTTCGTCTGGGTGCCTCGGGGCGCCGCCATCGAGTCGTGGAACGTGGGCCTGGGCGGCCACGTGAGCAGTTCCACGGCGCTGGCCACCATCAGCTTCCCCCACGACCTCCTCGTCGAGGCCCAGGTGAGCCAGGCCGACCTGTCGTCGCTCAAGGTCGGCCAGAAGGCAGCCTGCACGATCGACGGCCTGACCAGCAACAACTCCTTCACGGCCAAGATCACCTCGATCTCGACCCAGCCCGCCTCGTCGAGCTCATCGAGCTCGTCGAGCTCGTCGAGCACCACCGAGTACACAGTCTACCTCGACACCGCGGCGCTGCCCTCGCTCGCGCGCTCGGGCATGACGGGCTCGCTGTCGGTGACCATCGCGAGCCGCAGCAACGTGCTCGTGGTGCCCACGAGCGCCGTGAGCGGCACGCCGTCGGCGAGCTTCGTGCAGGTGATGCAGAACGGCAAGCCCACCTATCGCCAAGTGACCACAGGTCTTGCCACCTCGTCGCTCACGCAGATCGAGAGCGGCCTCGTGGCCGGTGAGGTCGTCGTCACGGGCACCTACTCCAACTCGGCCTCCAGCTCGAGCTCGACGAGCACGAGCGGCAGCGGTCTCGGCGGCCTTGGCGGCCTCGGCAGCGGCGGGTCCTTCCGTGCCCCGTCCGGCAGCGGCGGGTCCTTCCAGGTTCCCAGTGGGGGCGGCGGATGATGCCGGCCCGCTCCCTGCAGGCTGCGGACCAGGACCCACGATGATCATCCTGCTCGAGTCGCTGAGGATGGCGTTCACGAGCCTGCGCCAGAACACGCTGCGCGCCGTGCTCACCATCCTGGGCATCGTTATCGGGGTCGCCGCCGTGGTCGCCCTGACCTCGATCGGCTCGGGCTCGACGCAGAGCGTCGAGAGCAGCTTCAGCTCCTTCGGCTCCGACACGATCACCGTGCAGACCAGCCCGTTTACGTCCAGCGGGAAGCCCTTGAGCGGCTCCGACGTCGCGGCCATCAATGCCACTCCGGGCGTCAAGCAGACCGTCACCGCGGTCACCACCAACGCCACCGTGACCCTGGGCGCCTCGAGTGCCACTGAATCGGTCATGGGCACCTCGACGAAGATCGTCGGCATCGACCACCTCACGACACAAGCGGGCAGGTTCTTCAGCGCCTTCGATGCCGGCCACGGCCTGCCCATGGCCGTTCTCGGCAGCACCGTGGCGAGCGACCTCGGCATCTCGCCGCTGCGCGCAGTGGGCCAGACCGTCAGCATAGGCGGCGAGAAGTTCCAGGTGGTCGGCGTGCTCGCCGCGCAGGGCGGCGTCGGCTTTGCCTCGATCGACTCGGACGTCATCGTGCCACTCAGCTCGATCGAGGGCCGGCTCGTGTCCTTCCGCCCCGACATCTCGCAGATCCGCGTGCAGGCCTATCCGTCGGCGGTGAACAGCTTCCAGTCGGCGGTCGAGAGCACGCTACGCACGCAGCACAACCTGACGGGCAGCGACCAGAACGACTTCCAGATCGTGAACGCCAGCTCCATCGCCTCCGCCGTCTCCTCCTCGTCGAAGACGCTCACCAAGCTGATGGCCGCGATCGCCGCCATCAGCCTCCTGGTAGGCGGCATCGGCGTGGCCAACGTCATGCTCGTCACGGTGCGAGAGCGCACGCGTGAGATCGGTGTCCGGCGCGCCGTCGGGGCCCAGCGTCGCGACATCATCGCCCAGTTCCTGGTCTACGCCATCGTGATCAGCGTGATCGGCGGTCTGCTCGGCCTCGGGGTCGGCATCGCCGCCGGCTACATCGGCGGCTCGGCGCTGTCGGTGTCGCCGGTGTTCTCGGTCTCCACGGTGGCTCTCGCCCTGGCGGTGGCCACCGCGGTCGGCATCCTCGCCGGCATCGGTCCTGCCGTGCAGGCGAGCTCCGTGGAGCCGACGGAGGCCCTGCGGTACCAGTAACGAGGAGGAGCTCACCGTGGAGCAACCGGAGCAGCAGCGCACGCGCATCCTGGTCGTGGACGACGAGGCCAGCATCACCGAGCTCGTGGCCATGGCATTGCGCTACGAAGGCTTCCACCCGGACGTGGCGCACAACGGCTTCGAGGCGCTCACCAAGGCCAACGTCTTCCGGCCGAGCCTCATCGTGCTTGATGTGATGATGCCCGACATCGACGGTTTCGAGGTGGCGCGCCGGCTGCGCGCCGAGCGTTCCATGGTGCCTATCCTGTTCCTCACAGCGCGAGACGGCGCCCAGGGCAAGGTGCGCGGCCTCACCATCGGCGGCGACGACTACGTCACCAAGCCCTTCAGCGTGGAGGAGCTGGTGGCGCGCATCCGCGCCATCCTGCGGCGCACCGAGGGCGCACAAACGCCGGACGGCGCCCGGCTCAGCTTCGCCGACCTGGAGCTGACCGAGAACACCCACGAGGTGCTGCGCGGCGGGCGCCCGGTGGAGCTCACGCCCACCGAGTTCAAGCTGCTGCACTACTTCATGCTCAACCCGCGGCGTGTGCTCTCCAAGGCCCAGATCATGGACCGCGTGTGGGACTACGATTTCGGCGGGGGCGCCAACGTGGTAGAGACCTACGTGAGCTACCTGCGCAAGAAGATCGACACGGACGACCTGCCGCCCCTGGTGCACACCGTGCGCGGCGTGGGCTATAGCCTGCGGCTGCCGCTCGACTGAGGAGAGGGCCGTAGCCCGAGGTCTCGGGCACGGCCCCCGCGAGGCGGTCGGCGGAGAGCTCGGCTAGGTAGGCTTCGAGGGCGTCCACGATGCCCCTACTCTAGTCACAGGTTTGGAGGCCTCCGCCAGGGCAGAGCCGAGGAGCAAACCAGGTCCCTCATCACAGTAGGGCGCCAGACGCACTCGATGGACGAAGCCCGCGTCGATGGTCCCCGGCGATGGACGCGCATGTCATCACGACATGTGTGGCGCGAGGAACCCCTGCACACGGTCTCCTCGCCGACCGGTTGCCGACGCCCTGCGGCCTCGCCTTCTGACCGCCGCGCTAGGCACGCTCAGGAAACGCATCGCTAGGAAACGCTGCAACGAAGCCGGTGCCCGCAAGATCGAGACTTCTCGGCCTTCGCTCGTCCTGCGCCGGCGCGGTCTTTAGCCTGAAGCCACGCAGGGAACGACACCGTCGGCGTTGAAGACCGCTGGGCACCGTGAATCGGGGAGTGGTCATGGGTAGAGGCCTTGCTCGCCTCATCAGGGGGGAGACCACTGTAGAGGTGCGGGCTCCCTCAGCAGGCGTACCGAGCAACGTGGCCTCCGCCGAGGCGCAAGACGCCGCCGAGCAGACCGATGGCGGAGAGCCGGCAGATCGCCCGGCGGCCCCGCTCGCTGCCCCACCGGTCGCCCAGCCAACGCCTCCGGGCCAGCCTCGCCGGCGTGCCGTCGAACTCTGCTGCGTGCTCGCCCTGCTCAGCAGCGTGGCGACCGTCGGGCTGGCGGCCTGGAGTGCCAGCGACCCGGCGCCAAACGCCACGCGCTTCCATATCGTGCTGACCATGAGCTCGAGCGACCGGCACGCCGTCGGCGGAAGCATCGTCGGCGCCCCCTTCTTGACCTACAACGAGGTCCGCCTGCTGCTCGTCGTGGCACGCAGCGCTTCCTTGACTCACCTCAGCGCGGCCGTCGTCTCGATCGATCAGGCCAATGCCTCACCGCCGCCGGCCAGCAAGGCCGTGACGCTGAGCACGACGGCCAGTGAGGCAACCGTGACCGGGCTCGGGGGTCTCTATGAGGTGCAGATCAGCGCACCCGGCCGGCAGCGCTGGTGGCTCGCCATTCAGACGCCTTCCTGACACACAAGAGGGGGGCCCTACGCCGCTTCAGCAGCAGGCGATGTTGCCCAGGTGGCAGAGGACGTCGTCCGCGGAGCGGTAGCTCGTGAGCTGCTTGCCACGCCACACGCAGCTTGGCCCGGTGTCTGGTCGATGGGCTCAGGTGAACCTCCTTGGCGAACGCCACTGGGTCCACAAGCGCATCCACGACGCCATCACTGCGGCCGACTATGAGCCGGCTTCACGTACGAGGCGATCGACTGCAGTGGTCGCGGCGGCTGCGGGCTGGGCGGCGAACGCTACGAAGCCAGGCAGACGCGGTTCTTGCCCGCTCGCTTGGCCTCGTAGAGGGCGCGATCGGCAGCGCTCACAAGCTCATCGCCGGCCATGCCCTCGGCAAGCTCGGCAATGCCGATGCTCACGGTGATCGGTGCCGGCAGCGCCGCAACATCGCTGGAGGCCGCTGCGATCGTCTGACGCACCCGCTCGCCCACCGCCGCGGCTCCCTCGGGATGGCCATCGCCGGACGACGATGCGTCGACGTTGGCCAGCTGCGAGATCTCGCTCACTAGCCTGGCAGCGGCCGCGCTGGCGCCGGTGAGCGGCGTGTTGGGCAAAAGCACTGTAAACTCCTCGCCACCGTAGCGCGCGGCGAGGTCGATCTTGGTGCGCAGGCGCTCGCGCAGGACGCTGCCCACGAGGCGCAAGGCCCGGTCGCCGGTCTGGTGGCCGTAGCTGTCGTTGAAATGCTTGAAGTCGTCTAAGTCGAGCATCAGCAGCGAGAGCGGCAGGCGGTAGCGACGGGCCCGCGCAACCTCTTCGTGGAGGCGTTCGTAGAAGAGGCGGTGGTTGGCAAGGCCGGTGAGGCCGTCGCTTGTCGCCTCCTGCTGGAGGTGGTCATAGAGCCGCGCGTTTTGGATGGCGGCGGCGGCCTGCTCGGCAAGACCAGCGGCGAGCTCAAGCTCGGCTGCGCTAAACTCGCGCTCGCCGCGCGGCTCAAAGAGCACGATCGCACCAACGGGGCTGCCGGCAAAGAGCAGGGGCAGCGCCAGGCGGGTCTGGTACTGCCTGGGAGCCTTGCCGCGCCAGAGGCGACGGTGCGCTTCGGAGGGCTTCTTCTCGAGGCGTTCGCTAGCAAGCTGGCCAGAGCCAAGGGCGCGTCGCAGAATCGAGTCAGGGTCGTCTGGGTCGAGAGCCTCGGGCAGCTGGCCGGAGAAGGCAGGATCGAGGTAGTCGGCGCGCTGGCTGATCTGCTCGCCCGCGCGGTCGCACTCATAGATGAGGCAGCGCACCACGTGCAGGGCCTCGGCCGTCTTGTGGGCCACGGTTGCCAGCACGTCGTCAAGCACGACCGTCGAGCTCACCGCGCGGCTGGCCTCAAGGAGGGCGGCGAGCTGGTAGTTGCGATCCTCCTGACGGGCGAAGAGGCGGGCGTTGCGCAGCGCCGGCCCGACATGTAAAGCCAAGGCGTCAAAGACCTCGCGCTCCCCTGAGCTGAAGTGGCGGATCGACTTGTGGCCGACGGTCAGCAGGCCGCTTGGGCTCTTGTCATCGAGCAGTGGGGTAGCAAGCAAGCTCAAGTCGTTCCACAGATCGTCGCGTAGCGCCTGCGAGAGGCCAGGGTCGTTGACGTGGATCTCGACCATGCGGCGCTCAGCCAAGGCGCTAAGCAGGCTGGGACGGTCGCCCGGCGCAAACGAGGTACTGACGAGCGCAGCGAGGTCGGGGTCTTGGTCGGCGCTCCAGACGGCGCGCAGGGTGAGAAGCTCAAGACCCGCGGCGTAGTCGTAGAGCCAGCAGGTCGTGGCCTGCAGTGCTTGGCCTACCTCGCAGACCACGCGGGGCAGCAGCTCATCTTCCTCCAGTGTGGCCGCAAGACGGGCACCGATGGAAGCGACAATCTGCGTGGCACTTGAGGTCACGGTCCCTCCGCCAGAAACCGCACCATAGTGGCATAGTGGCTTGGGTTGTCAAGGACGGCGCGGCGCCCGCCAGCGGGTGCCGCGCGTTGTGCCCCGGCCCGCTTGAGCCCGGCGCTGCGTCACGAGACGATGGAGGTGGGGCAGCCCAGCAGCGGGTCTAGCCGAGCGGCTAGCCGCCTCGACGCGCCTCTAGGCAGAGGTCGCAGTAGCAGCCCGCGGCGTGCCGCCAGCCCTCCTGCGGAACGGCGGCCTCCGCTTCCAGGCGTCGCCAAGCATGGCCCCCGGACGGGCTGAACCAGAGGACCCCGTCGGGTTCCAAGCGGTACTCGCCCTCGGCACCCGCCCAGAAGGCGGGCCGTGCGGCGGCGCGCACCTGCGTCCAGGAGAACGCTCCCATCGCTACCTCCGTCCACCGCCAGGCCTTGCTGCAGGGTGCGCCCAGCTACGCCGCGGGCGTCCACTCGCCGTCCCTGTCCGTGATCGTGGTATGCGATTGTTGCGTTGCCATTAAGGCGTGCGGCAAGCAAAGAGTTCACTGCGCGCCCGCGGGGAGTTCAGCTCGCTCACGGGCTCCTGCTGGCCGACCCTGCCAATGCCGCGTCGGTGTCCTGCCTGCAGAACTGCGGTTGATGCATGTAGCTCTCCAGGGCGCTTGTCAAGGCCGCGTACCACGTGCGCGGGTGGGCGGCAGTCGATGAACGCTACAGGCGACGGCGCCAATCGCGGGCCTGGTGGAAGCGCGGGATGCCGGAGTTGAAGCTGCCAGCCGCGCGGCCAGCGACCGAGCGACGCTGGGACTCCAGGGTCGGCAGGCGAACTCTCTGGCCGCAAACAAATGGGGCGGGCCGGGCCTGGCGTCCCGCCCGCCTCCTCTGCCAGAGGCCTCGTGCGTGGAGCACCACCTCCATCTCGTGAGCTGTCGCCTGCTCTGCCGCCCGTGCCACGGAAGGCGTCTTCTGCCCAAACCTCAGCTCGCCGGAATCTGCGCCTAAGTGCCAGGCACGAGCACGGCAATCGTCGAGCTGCCCGTGTGGATACTGGCGACCACATTGCCGTTGTAGGTGATGGTCGTATTGCCACTCCAGGTTGCCGCCTTGTCGCTCAGCACGCTCCCCTTGATACTCCCGGATGCTCTCCTGGCGCCGCTCAAAGAAGCGGCCGTCCCTCGCTGGTCGAGCCATATGGGCCGCCGTAGCGGACCAAATCGCGGCCGGGCCTTTGGGAGGCTGCGGCTGCCCGACGGCTGACGCTTCGCGGCGAGCTCCTCCGACTCGGCGATCATCGCGACGATCTCGTCATCCTGCGGCTCGCCGTCTTTGTGCGACAGTCTCTGTCAGATGCGGTGTTCCGGCTAGGTTTGGGGTGGCTCCAACGCCACGTTGCCGGGCCGCGACTTCAGATATACGTCGAGCGGCTTGGGTCTGCCGACCCAGAAGCCCTGAGCGCAGTCGAGGCCAGCGTCGCGCACCTCGGCAAGCACGGCATCACTCTCCACGTACTCGGCCACGCTGTCGATGTGCAGGGCCTCACACATCTGCACGATGGCGTGCACGAACTCTTCATCGGTAGGCTCCCTGCCCAAGCCCTTGACGAGGCTGCCGTCGATAGGGATTGGGCAGTCGACATTTGGGCGGCGCGAAGCTCGGCCCGTAGACCCGCGACATCGCCGATCAATCCGGTGTCTGCTACTGCCCCTGAACCAACCTCACTCGCGGCTTGAGTGGCCAGATAGGCTCGGCCCACAGCGATGATGTCAGCCGAGCGGAGAGCGCCCTGAGGGCTCGAATCGGCCTCACTATTGCTTCCGTCCTGTCGTTCGGGTGGCGAGATTGGAAGCTCACTCGGTTGAAGCATGGGATTCAGGGACGCTTCTGGCCGACAGGAGATGGCACAGATTCGCCCGGGCGCGTGCGGCGCCGACGACGTACTGCCGGCAGCCGAGTTGGTCGAGGTTCCGCGCTGCCGCGTTCAGGCGCGCTAGGACGGCGTCGCGTTGACCAGGCTTGGCGACGAGGCGAGCGATGAGCCCGTAGGCCATCAGCAGAGCGCCGATCGATGTGGTGACGGCGCGACGGCGCACCTGGTGGAAGCCCTCATGGCAGATCCCTTCGGGGTCTTCGCGGATGGATAGCTTCGCCGCGGGTGAGCATGTCGATGTACTGCGCGAGCTTCCGGCTGCGGGTCTGCGGCAGCTTCGCGGCGTTGAGCCGGTAGATGATCGCGTAGCGGTTGGCAGAGCTGAGCTGCTGGAATGCCGCAGCGGCAGCCGGGTTGGCCGTCAGCGCCTGGGACAGATCGGGCGGGATCTCGGCTTTGGCCTGACCGGCGTAGGCCGTGTCCCATCGGCCGTCAGACTTCGCCGACTCGACTGCCGCGATTCCGGCCGGCTGCATTCGACCGGCTTGGGACAGACGCGCTATGTGCTCGACGTTGCGGGCGGACCATGAGCTGGTTGGTCGTCGTGGTTTAAATCGCTGGCGGTAGCTTTCTTCGTCGCGGCGACCGATCTGCCCGTCGATCCATCCGAAGCACAGTGCCTCGTCCAGGGCTTGCGCATAGGTCAGCGATGTCGTTCGCCCGCCCTTCTTGTGCAGGACCAGCCAGACGCCCTGCTGGTCGGCATGGTGCTCGGCCAACCACGCTCGCCAGGCCCCGACGTCGGGGACGAGAAGCTCGGGGAGTTCGACCACGGCGGTACTACGACGAGGACGTCGGGCGCCGGCTCAGGCAGAACGGCTGGCCGTCGGGATCGAGGAGGACCCGCCGCCGGTCCGCTCCGGGCTGGAAATTCGGTCGGCAGGCGCCGAGAGCACACAGCCGCTCGGCGGCGCTGTCGAGGTCCTCTACCTGTAGGTCGAGGTGGAAGCGCTTCGCCGCAGCCTCGTCGGGCCACTGCGCGGGTTGGAACCCTTCGATCTTCCCGAAGCCGATCTTCACGCCGTCACCTTCGACCATCCCGTAGGTGGCGTCGCTGTCGCCCCGAACAGCCGCCGCAACGTCGGGTTGGTGAAGGTGATGCTGCCCTGCCCATCGACGAGCACGACGCCGTCGGCGGTGTTCGCCAGGATGAGCTCGAGGCGTTGGCGCTCGAGCTCGGTGGTGGCCACCTCCTCTTCCAGCCTGGCGTGCAGTCGGGCGTTCTCGAGCGCCACCGCCGCCAAGGTGGCCAGCGTCTTCACCAGCTCGCACTCTCGCTCGCTGAAGACCCGCCGCTGGCTCCTCTCGATCAGTCGCAGGCAGCCAATCACCTCATCCTTGAAGACCAGCGGCGCGAGTAGCCAAGCGAACTCGGCCGAAGCCTCCATGCGCTCACGTTCTGCCTCCGGCAGGCTGGGATCGTCGATGTAGGCCGCCATCATGCGACCCTCGCGCAAGACATGGGCGAACGCCGGCTGGGCGGCCAGCGTGATGCGTCTGCCCACCCACTCGTCATCGCCCGACGCAGGCTCGCGCGCCCAGAGGGCGAGGCAGGTCGCCGTCTCCGCGCTGCAATGGTAGCCGTACATGTCGCACTCCGACACCTCGAGCGCCTTGGCGGTGCGCACTGTGATGTTGGTGAGGACCTCGTCGATGACGAGACTTGAGGTGATCGCCGCGGCAACTTCGGCAGTAACACTCAAGCGCGCATGGTGCGGCATCGCAGGTCCCTTCGCGACGTAGCCCTCTGGCTCACTCAGCGATCAGATCAGCCGTGAAACGGCAGGTGCCGTCGCCGGTGCACCGGCAGTCGACCTCCTTGACCATGAAGGGATGCCCGGCATGGCTCACGAGCAGGGCGGCGATGAAGCCCTCGTCGTAGACGCAGATCGAGTCGCCGAGCTCAGGCAGACCGGAGCAGTCGAGGCCTTCGGAGACGGTTACCACGAACTCGCCCTTCCTGGCGTCGGCCTACTGGAGGATGACACGCTGCTGCTGTTTTCGTCGGGTGAGGGCGTCCTCCTGCCGTGCATGGGTGAGAGAAGGGAAGGCACCGGGAAGTCCCCTTGATGTCCTCGCTGGCGCTGCCAACCACGGCCGACTGGGGCGCCAGCGGTCGGGCGAGCACGACTGAGCGCAAGCGCGTTGTCTGAGTGATCCCACTACTCTGGCAGCGTGAAGCCCTCTGCGAAGAGCCTGCGGCAGATCTCGGCCACCTCGGCGTCAAAGCGACCTCGAGACTGGGGCCCGATCTCCGCCATTGCCTCGGCAAGTGGCAAAGCCGGCCGGTAGGGGCGGTGGCTGATCATCGCTTCGACGACATCGGCAACTGCCAGGATGCGCGCCCCGGGCAGGATCTCCTCGCCACGCAGCCCGCGCGGATAGCCGGAGCCGTCGAGGCGCTCGTGGTGCTGCAAAACGACCTCGGCCAGGTTGCCGCTGAATTCGATCGGCGCGAGGGTCTCGTAGGCGGCCTGCGGATGGCTCCTGACCAGCGCCAACTCGATCTCCGTCAGGCGACCGGGCTTGGCGAGGATCTCGGCTGGGACTGCGATCTTGCCGAGGTCATGTACCAAGGCCGCCATGCGCAACTGCTCGAGCGCTTCCGCGCCCCAACCGAGACGCTCAGCGATCGGACCGACGAGCTCGGAGACGCGGCGCTCATGGTCCGCGGTGTAGGGATCGCGCATGGCGACAGTCGCACCGAGCGTGGCCACGGTCTGGCGCAGGGCCCGCCGCAGGCGCTGCCCGCGTTCGCGCAGGACCTCATCGGCGTGCACGCGCTCGGTGACGTCGAGCGAGGCGCCGATCACCGTCTCGAGGTTGCCCTCAGCATCGAAGAGCGGCTCGCCATAGGTCATGAGATGGCGTACCTCGCCCGTGTCGGGGCGGACGATGCGGTGGTTAAGACGATAGGGCTCCCCAGCGCCGGCTCGCTGCAGTGCCGCCTGCATCGCCTCGCAATCGTCCTCGTGGCAGGTCAGCATGACCGTTTCGGGCGACAAGGCTTCGCCCGAAAGGCCGTGGATCCGCCGCCACTCTGCGGAGACCGTGTGTACACCTGAGGCGATGTCCCACTCCCAGCTCCCCAGATGTGCGAGACTCTCGCCTTGATTGAGCAGCGCCGCAGAGTGCTCGAGCGCCCTCAGCGCCCGCTTGAACTCGCTGATATCCCTGATCGTGGCGAAGATGCACATGGGCTCGTCGGTCTCGCCGCGGATGACCGCGGCCGTGAGCAGCACGGGGAGGCGTTCCCCGTCCTTGCGCATGAAGGTTGTCTCGATGGTGAGGTTTTGTCCCTCGAGATGCCCCCGCAGGCTGTGCTCAAGGTGCTCCCGCTCCTCCGGTGGCCAGTACGGGTGCGGCAGACCGACGCCCACGAGCTCAGCGTGGCTGTAGCCGAACATCGCCTCGAAGGCCGGGTTGACGTCGAGGAGGACGCCTTCGGGGCTGAGCAGCGAGACCCCGTCATCTAAGTGCCGGGCGAAGCTGTCGATTCGGCACGAGTTGAAACTGTCGCGGCCAGCTTCGAGGTCGGCGATGCGCTGGCGGGCACGCTGCAGTTCAGCGCCGGGTTCCTCGTCCGTGAGCCGCCGGCACGTCGGCAGAGGTTTGCCGTTCACGTCCTGCCCCTTGAGGATCGTACACGTACTACGATGAACTTCCCGAATGGCGACGTTTCCATGCCCTGGTCTGCTTCACGGCGGTCGCCACCGTCGTAGAGCAGACGGTGAGCAGATCATCGCAGTCACGGAGGTGTCCGAGCACCGGCACCGCTCGAGGGTTGCCTCGCGAGGGCTGGTCCCCGTTCATCATCAAGGTACGAGCCGGCGGCGACGTGACGAATCGGAGTAGATGTACCCTTCAGGTCAGGGTCTAGGCAGCGAACTGCTGTCGGCGCTCGGGGCGCCAAAAGATGTGGGCTGCCCCTCTCTGTATCAGACGCTATGACCGGCGCGGCATGGCGGCCAAGACACAGGTCACCCGTGCTGCGCCAGAACCTGCTGCACCCGGCCTCGCCGCCGACCAAACGCCGACGGAAGGCGCTCAGGGAGGCGGGGCAGCGGAGGAGCGTGCGCACACCCACGCCGCCTCGCTCCCCTCAGGCGCGCCCGCCGAGCACCTCCGCCAGCAGTGCCACGATCGGCCCCGCCAGCGTGCGCTCCGGGTCGAGGCTCGGGTTGTAGATCGTCACGTCCAGGCCGAGCAATGCCGGCGAGGCGGCCAGGGGCCGGAGCAGGGCGGCGAGCTCGCCCCAGTCGAGGCCGCCCGGGAGCCGGTAGTCGACCGCCGGCATGGCCGCGGCAGAGAGCGCGTCGAGGTCGAGGTGCAGCCAGTAGCGCCCGGGCGCCGCCGCCAGGGCGGCCGCAGCCGCGGCGCCCACCGCCGCCGCTCCGGCGGCGCGCAGCTCGGCGTCATCGTAGACGTGCGCCGCAGGCAGCTCGAGGAGCGGGTCGGGGGCGCCCGCGCTGCGCATCTCCTCGCCGTCGCGGCAGGCGAGCAGCCAGGCGTCGCCGGCCTCGAGCAGGGGCGCCGCGCCGCCAGCGCGCGTGAGCGCCGCGGGGCCGCTGCCGGTGAGCACCCGCAGCTCGCTGTCGGCGAGCGCCGCAGCCGGTCCGCTGCCGGGCTCGTAGAAGTCGTAGTGGCCGTCGATGAAGGCCAGGCCGCAGCGCCCGAGGCGCCGCTGCAGGGCGGCGAAGATGCCGACCAAGATGCCGCAGCAGCCGCCGACGATGAGCGGCAGCTCGGGGCCTGCGAGGAGTTCCAGCAGGGCGTCACGGAGGAGCTCGGTGGCGGCGCAGATCTGTCCGTAGGCGACGAGGCCGGTCGCCGGGTCGCGAGCGCTATCGGTGATCGCGATCGGCAAGTCGCCGCGGTCCGTGGCGGTGAGCGCCTCCACGAGGCCGGCGGCGCGCAGCGCCGCGGGCATCAGGTTGACGCCCTCGAGCAGCGCCTCCGACTCCATCGGGGCACCGAGGATGAGGAGTTCGCGGCGATCGTCCATGGGCGCACTCTAGCGGCTCCGGCCGCGGGCCGCCAGGCAGTGCGGCGCTGTTGCCCGCCGCGGCCTGGCCGGGGAGCGCTGCTGAGGGCGAGCCTTTAGCGGCAGAAGCGGCACCCACAGTCCGGTCCGTGCGTCCGCACGTGCAGCCACTTCCCATAGCCAGCTGACGCAGAGCCGACCTCGAAGCCTCTTGTCGCCTGCGATCACGCCCGGCCACCGCGAGGATCGCCGGCGCGAGCCTCGCGCAGGCAACGCTACCTCAGGTTGACCGCCGCGCCGAGCGGACTATCGTGTAGTTGTAGCCCTTTCGAGGGCGAAGTGAGGCCGCGGGAGCGGGCCGTCTTTCGCAGCCTCGTCCATGTCAGGCACGGCTGCGCGGAGCATCGCAAGAGCGTCGCAGCCACGACCTACCGAAGAGGTGCCCCGGACAGCAGGCACTGTCCGGGCGGGGCGCGAGGCACTTGGGTACCGTCGCACGAGTCTAGCAGCCCCGCGTGTGAGGTCGGCCGCGACGCCGCACGTCACAGGCCAGCGTCGTCGTCCAGCAGTCGCGCCGCGCGCGCAAAGAAGAGGCGGCCGAGGGTGATGCCTTTCTGCTCGCTCGAACACCTCCGGGCTCCTGCCCTCCCTTCGTATCGCGGCAGCGAGAGGGTCTCCTCGTAGAGGAACCGCGATGGCAACCGCGCCTTCGCGAGCAGCGTCGGCTCGATGCCGTCGGCGGTCACGAGGCGGGCGCGTTCCTCGAAGCGCAGGAGCACCGTCTCGTCACTGGTGTCGGTCTGCGTGAAGCGCAGGTAGTGGGCGCCGTACCAGAGGTCGATGCGGTGGTGGCGGAGGGCTTTCGCGAGGGCATCCTGGGGGTCGGGCTGCAGGCTCAAGTGCCAGTCAGGCAACGGCCTCCTACGAACGCCCATTCTCGTGGCAACCCCCTCGAAGGGTGCTCTCCTCGCCGACCGCGCCGGCGAGAGCCCTGCCCGCCATTGTCGTCGGCGCTCCATAAGAGCAACGTAAGACGGGCAGCGGGCTCAGCGGCCGGGGCCGCTGCCCGGAAGCTCGCCCGTGAGCACCGTGGCCAGAGGAGCGCTGGAGGTCCGCAAGACCTCTCGTGGCCAGCCTTCCGCTGCACGCCGCCTCAGCGGCGACGACGTGCCGACGCGACCGGGCTCAACAAGTCGCCACGCCGCCGACTCGGCGGCAGCGCAGCGCTGTGCCGCGTGCCCTCGGCTGGTCCCACCTGCCGGTAAGTGACTGGCAGAGATGGTCAAGAATCATCCCCCTGTTGCCGATACTGCCGGCGATGAGGGCGACAACGGACCAGTCCAAGTGGTTGCGCGTGCAGCAGGCTGCCGATCTGCTCGGCGTCAGCGCCAGCACGGTGCGGCGCTGGACGGCTGATGGCAGGCTCGCATGCCTGCGTGCGCCAAGCGGCCAGCGCCGCTTTCTGCGCCACGACCTTGAGGCACTCGTGGCGACCTCAGACGATCACCGCGACCCGCAGCGGCGAGCCGAGGTTGCCGAACGACGCTACCATCTTCTCTTCGAGACGAGCCTCGAGCTGGCCTCCACGCTGGATCTCACTGAGATCCTACAATCGGCGGCCCGCCGGCTGAGCGCAGCCCTGCAGATCCCCGATTGCGACATCTACCGGCTCGACGGTGATCAGCGCATTGTCTGTCTGGCCTCTGCCGTCGACGGCATCTACGACGCCACCTGGGTGGGCGAGCAGTTTCGCCTGGCGGACTGGCCGTGTCACCGGCGTGCCGTCGAGACGCGCCGCGCTGTCACCGTGGCCAGCCGCGACGACCCCGGGCTGAGCGAACCAGAGCGCGAGGAACTCCGCCGCTACGACCAACACAGTTTCGCCTCGCTGCCGCTCATCGCCCGCGACAAGGTCATGGGCTTGGTCGACCTGCTCGATCACGTCGAGCGCGAGTTCACCTCCGAGGACATCGCCACTGCCGAGGCCGTCGCCCAGCTCGTGGCTCAGGCGATCGAGCACGCCCAGCTCTACGACGATGTCAAGAGCCTCCACCTCGGTAACCTGCGGGCCTTGAGCTCGGCGCTCTCAGCCAAGGATCACTACACCCTGGGGCACGCGAGCCGGGTGGCGGCCTACATGACGATGTTGGGCCGCGAGCTGGGCTGGCCGCACGATCGCTTGGATGACGTGCAAAACGTCGCCTTCTGCCATGACATCGGCAAGATCGGCGTCTCCGACCGCGTGCTGCTCAAGGCCGGACCGCTGACCTCCGAGGAATGGGAGCTCATCCGCCAGCACCCCGGCATCAGCGCCGAGATCGTGCGGCCGCTGTTCGCCGAGGAGCTCGTGGCCGGCGTGCGCCACCACCACGAGCGCTACGACGGCGCGGGCTACCCCGACGGCTTGGCGGGCAGCGAGATCCCACTGGTCGCCCGTGCCCTCTGTGTGGTGGACTGCTACGACGCCATGTCCTGCGAGCGGCCCTACCGACACGCGCTCTCCTACCGCGACTGCCTCGCCGAGCTGCGACGCTGCGCTGGTGCGCAGTTCGATCCCGAGATGGTCGAGGTCTTCGTGCGGACGCTACGACGCCTGCGACGGCGGCGGGCACGGGTCAGCGTATTGGCCAAGGAGGCCGCACAGCTGATCGACCCGCTCGCCCACGCTCAGCTACGCAGCCGCGCAGACGAGGCACGTCCCGCCTACGGGGAGATGATGGGTGCCCTGCGTCGCTTCCGCGATGCCCACCCACCGGTGCGCTTCATCACGAGCTTCGCCTTGGACGGCGATGAGTGCATCACCGTCCTCGACACCGGCGAGACGGAAGGTGAGCTCTCCCATGTCGGAGATCCCTGGCTGGCCGACGATGAGCTGATGCGCGTGCTCACGGGCAAGAGATTGCAGGCCAACGTCTTGGACGCCGACGACTTCGGTGTCTGGGTGTCGGGCACCGCGCCGCTGCACGATGAGAAGGGCGCGGTCGTGGCCGCCATCAACGTTGACCTACCCGCCGTGGACTCACTCGCGCACGTGCTGCAGGGCGATCACACCCATACGCTGGCGGCCATGCTGCAGTCGGCCGCGATCCGCTTCAGCCGGGCCGAGGTCGAGGCGATCACCGACGGCCTGACGGGTCTCTACAACCACCGTTACCTGCACGAGCGCCTCGAGGAGGAGCTCAAGCGCGCTCGCCGCCGTGGCGCTCCGCTCGCGCTGCTGTTCTGCGACTGCGACCACTTCAAGATCTACAACGACACCTACGGGCACAAGGCCGGCGATGCCGCCCTCGCGCGCATCGTCCAGGTCATCGAATCGTGCAGTCGACGAGTCGACGTGGCGGCGCGCTACGGCGGCGAGGAGTTCGTCCTTGTCTTGGTCGACACCGACATCAGCGGCGCGCTCGTCGTCGCCGAGCGCATCCGCGCCGAGATCGGGATCGCGAGCGCCAAGGGGGGACAACCACTCTCGGTCAGCATCGGCGTAGCCGGCTATCCCGAGAACGCGGCCGCCAAGGACGAGCTCCTCGACAAGGCCGACTGGGCGATGTACGTGGCCAAGAACACCGGGCGCGATCGCGTGCTCGCCTTCCGTGACGAGCGCGTGGCCGCAGAGATCTGGCTGTCGCGACGGGGGCGGTAGGACCGGCGAGAAGTCGAACTCGGTAGCACATCACCGTCAGTTCTGTCCGTCCGGCAGAAGTACGCTGAGTGCAGGCCCTCTCCCCTGGCTGCCGCCTCGATGCCGTTCTCTTTGAGATCGCTCTCGTGCAGCAGATGCGCACCAGCTGGGCGTCGATCATCAGTGCAAGCTTCGGGTGCCGAACGCCGAGCGCCACTCTGCTGACAGACTGCGAACGGGTAAGAATAGTCCATCACGAAGCTCCGCGACAATCTCCCTCCCTGGGGCCAGCCCTCAGCCCGGCTGCTCGGCCAGACTGAGATGTTTACAGCACCAGTGGTCCGGGAGAGAATGGGAACCGTTGTCATTTCCATGGAGGATGCGATGCCAGACACGTCTCGCTTCAGCGCGCTGCTTGCCGACAGGGGCCTTCGTCTCACCCGGCCGCGCGGGCTCGTCGTCGAGGCCATCGTCGACGCCAAGGGGTCCTTCACCGCGCAGGACCTCCACGACAGCTTGCGGGCGAGCCGCTCAGGTGTCGGCCTCACCACCGTCTATCGCACGCTCGAGATCCTCTCCGAGGCCGGCGCGGTGGAGCGCGTGCACGGCCTCAACCACTGCGAGGCTTTCGTCGTCTCCGGACGCCGGCACTCCCACACCATCGTCTGCTCACGCTGCGGCAGCGCCTCCGAGCTCCTCGACTGCGGCTGTGACGAGCTCGTCGAAGCGGCCGCCCGAAAGACCGGCTTTCGCATCGACGATCACGTCATCCAGCTGAGCGGCATCTGCCCGGGCTGTGCCGCCAAAGAGCGCAACGCCACCACATCCTGATGGGGGAAAAGGCCATGCCACACCGTATGCGACGAGTGAGCGTCACTGGCGGCCCGTCCGTCGGCAACCCTCTTCCCGGCAGGGCTCGGCGCGGCATCGTCGTTGCCGGGCTGGTCGGGGCGCTCGTGCTCTTGGCTGCCGCCTGCGGGGCGGCCGCCACGAACACGGGGTCGGGCGGCACGAACGCGGGATCGGGTGCCTCCCTTCACGTCGTGGCCGCCGAGAACTTCTGGGGCTCGATCGCCGCGCAGCTCGGCGGTAGCAAGGTCGCGGTGACGAGCATCATCACCAACCCCAACACCGACCCGCACTCCTACGAGCCGACGGCGGCCGACGCCCGCACCTTCGCGAGCGGGCAGATGGCGATCGTCGACGGCATCGGCTATGACCCCTGGGCGACCCAGCTTCTCGCGGCCAACCCGGTGAGCGGGCGCGTGGTGCTCAACGTCGGCCAGCTCGTCCACGTCGCCATCGGCGGCAACCCGCATCAGTGGTACTCACCGACCAGCGTGCACGCCGTGATCGACCAGATCACCGCCGACTACCAGCGTCTCGACGCGACCGACTCGGCCTACTTCGCCTCCCGGCGCACGGCCTTTCTCAGCCACGGCCTGGCCACCTACGACCGGCTCATCGCCGCCATCAAGGCGAGGTACGCCGGCACGCCGGTGGGCGCCTCCGAGAGCATCTTCGCGGAGCTCGCGCCGGCGCTCGGCCTGAAGCTGCTCACGCCGCCGACCTTCTTGAAGGCGATCAGCGAGGGCACCGAGCCGACGGCCGCCGACAAGCTGACGATCGACCACCAGATCGCCACCCACCAGATCAAGGTCTACGTCTACAACTCGCAGAACGCGACCCCCGACGTGCAGGCCCAGGTGCAGGCGGCACGAGCCGCCGGCATTCCGGTGACGACCATCACCGAGACCCTGGTGCCCGCCACGGCCACCTTTCAGGCGTGGCAGGTCAACGAGCTCGAAGCCCTGCAGGCGGCTCTTGCCAAGGCCACCGGCCACTAAAGGGGACGCGGCGGCAGTCCGATGGCAGCCCTCACCTCGAAGAGAGAGACAATGCCGGCGACCACCGTGATCGAGTTCCGGCAGGCCGCAGCGCGACTCGACGGGCGGCTCATCTGGAGTGGCGTCGATCTCGCCATTGAAGCGGGCCAGTTCGTCGCCCTGCTCGGCCCCAACGGCGTAGGCAAGACGACGCTGATCAGGATGGCCCTGGGCCTTCTGGGGCCCGCGAGCGGTCGGGTTACCGTCCTTGGTCGTGCGCCCGGCCAAGCCCGCGACAGGATCGGCTACCTGCCCCAGCGGCGCAGTTTCGACGCCTCGTTGCGGGTGCGCGGCTTGGACATCGTGCGGCTCGGCCTCGACGGCTCACCGCTGGGGACTGTCGCTGCCCGGCCTGAGCCGGGCGCGGCGGCGCCAGGGAGCCCGTCGCGTGGCGGAGGCGCTCGAGCTGGTCGGCGCGTCGGCCTATGCGCGCCGTCTGGTCGGTCAGATCTCGGGCGGCGAGCAGCAGCGCCTGTTGATCGCGCAGGCGCTGGTGCGCGAGCCGCGCGTGCTCATTCTGGACGAGCCTCTCGACAGCCTCGATCTGCCCAACCAGGCGGCCGTCGCCGCCCTGATCGGCCGCATCTGCGCCCGGCAGGGAGTCGCCGTGCTCATGGCCGCCCACGACATCAACCCGATCCTCAGCTACCTCGACCAGGTCATCTACCTGGCCCCCGGAGGCACCGTCAGCGGCCCTCCCGAGGAGGTCGTGACAGGCGAGACGCTGACCCGGCTCTACCGCACGCCCATCGAGGTGCTGCGCTCCAGCGACGGTCAGCTCGTCGTCGTCGGCGTGCCTGAGCCGGCCGCCCGCCACTGCGACCGGCACGCCGGCTGGGCACCGTGAGCGACACCGCGCGCATGCTATGGCCGCTGCTCGCCGCCACACAGGCGACCTGGCCGGGCCGCCTGCTCGCCGATGCGCGTGGCCTTCTTTCCTACCAGTTCATGGTGAACGCCTACGAGGCGGGCACGATCGTCGCCCTGGTGGCCGCGCCAGTGGGCTGGTTCATGGTGCTGCGTCGCCAGACCTTCGCCGGCCACACGCTGTCGGTGGTCGCCTTTCCCGGGGCCGCGGCGGCGACCCTGCTCGGCGTCAGCATCGGTTTTGGCTACTACGGCTTCTGTCTGGCCGCCGCCCTGATCATCGCCCTCGCGCCGCGCGGCAGCGGCGCCGTGGGCGGCTTCAGCCAGGAGTCGGCGGTGATCGGCACGGTGCAAGCCTTCGCCCTGGCCGGCGGCTTTCTGTTCGTCGCCCTCTACCACGGCTTTCTGGAGGGCGTGAACGGCCTGCTGTTCGGTACCTTCCTGGGCATCTCTCAGAGCCAGGTCATCGTCCTCCTCGTCGTCGCGATCGGCGTCCTTGGAGTGCTCGCGCTCGTCGGGCGGCCCCTGCTGTTCGCCTCGATCGATCCCGCCGTGGCAGCCGTCCACGGCGTGCCGGTGCGGCTGCTGGGCGGCGCCTTTCTCGTGCTGCTCGGCCTGACGGCGGCGGCCACCACCCAAGTCACCGGCGCCCTGCTGGTGTTCGCCTTGCTGGTCATGCCGGCGGCCACCGCCCAGCGCCTGACCGCCCGGCCGGCACTGAGCCTCGCTCTATCGGTGGCCATCGCCCTGGGTGTGATCTGGGTGGCGCTAGCCGTCGCCTACTACACGCCCTACCCGCTGGGCTTCTGGGTGACGAGCCTGGCCTTCGGTCTCTACGTGGCGGCCGCCCTCGCGGCTGCCGCGTGGCATCGTGGCGCACGGCGCGCGGCGCCGCTTGAGGTCCTGGACCGACCGGCATGAGCCTGTTGACCGCGGCCCTTCCCGGGCTCGGGTGGCTGCTCGGAACGCCCTTCATGCGCAACGCCTTTCTGGCGGGCACGTTGATCGCCCTGCCCTGCGGCCTGGTCGGTTACTTCCTCGTGCTGCGCGCCCAGGTATTCACCAGCGACGCTTTGGGCCACGTCGCTTTTTCGGCGGCGCTCGGCGCCCTGGCCTTCGGGCTCGACCCGCGTCTGGGCCTGTTCGCCGGCACGATTCTGGTCGCCCTGGCAATGGCCGCCCTTGGCCGGCGCGCCAGCGCCGACGACGTCGTGATCGGCGGTACCTTCGCCTGGGTGCTGGGGCTCGGGGTGCTGTTTCTCACCCTCTACACGACCCGGCACAGCACCGCCAACGGGGTCGCCAGCGTCAACTACCTCTTCGGCTCGATCTTCGGCGTGTCGACCATGCAGGCGGCGACTGCGGCCGCGATCGGCGCGGCGATCAGTGGGGCCGTCCTGGTGATCGCCCGGCCCTTGCTGTTTGCCAGCCTCGACGAAGCGGTGGCGGCGGCGGCCGGCGTGCCGGTGCGCCTGCTGGGGGTCGTCTTCTTGGTGCTGGTGGCCGCGACGACGGCCGAGGCGACGCAGGCGGTCGGCGCCCTGCTCGTGCTCGGCCTGGTGGCTGCCCCTGCCGGCGCCGCCCAGCAGCTCAGCGCCCGGCCCTACGTCGCGCTCGGGTTGTCGGTGGCGTTCTCGGTCGGAGCGATGTGGATCGGCCTCACGATCGCCTACCTTGTGCCCCAGCTCCCGCCGAGCTTCGCCATCATCAGCGTGGCCACCGCGACTTACGCGGCGGCGATGCTGTGGACCATGGCGAGACGAGGTCGCCCGGCGGATCGAGCCGCGCGGTCAGGCGAGGCAGCGAGCGGGTAAGCTTGCGCCCGTGATCGCCCGCATCACGGTCAACAAGGGACCCGGTGATCGGCCCCTGCACACAACCTCGGCCAGTGCTCAGCGGACGCCCGCGAGGCAGGCCTACTCGCTCTCGTCGTCGTGCTTCTCGCCCTCCATGGCGTCGAGGAAGCGCCGCGACTCGGATCGCTCTTCCTCCGGCTAGTGCTCGAGCGCGGCACCCGGCGCTGCCCGCTGCGCCCGTCGCCGCAGCCAGTAGCCGACGGGGAACACGGCGATGAACACGACGAGAGCGATCAGCTGCGCCTCGCGCAGCCCCAGGAAGAGGATGTTGTTGACGCGCAGGTAGCTGAGGAAGAAGCGCCCGAAGGCGTAGAGGCCAAGGTAGAGCAGGAAGGCCAGGCCGTCGGTTTTGAGGCGCGGCTGGATGCGCCACACCGCGATGATCACGACGATCAGCCAGAGCTGCTCGTAGATCGGCGTCGGCTGCGTCGGCACGCCCAGCAGGTTGGCAGGCAGGAAGGCATGTGGGTTCGTGTAGAGGAGGCCGAAGGGCAGCTTCGTCGCGGGGCCCCAGGTGTCGCCGTTGATGATGTTGGCGCAGCGCCCGATGAGCTGGCCGATGGGGATGGCGAGGGCGAGACCGTCGAGCGCTCGCCAGGTGGGCAGCCGCTGCCAGCGGCAGTAGATGATGACGGCCGCCACGCCGCCCGTGACGACGCCGTAGATGGCGAAGCCGACGAGCTGTTTGGTGACGATCTCGCCGGGGTTGTGCCAGTAGAAGCTGAAGTTGTCGAGGACGTGGAAGAGGCGTGCCCCGATGATGGCCAGGGGCACGGCCACGAGCAGCATGTTCCAGGCGTGACTGCGCTCGATGCCGCGCTTCTCCAGTTGCCCCGCGAAGACGAACGTGCCGACGATCGCGGCGACGGCCATGATGAGGCCGTACCAGTGGATCGCGAAGCCGCCGAACTGGACGATCACCGGGTCGATCGTGATGTGGATGTAGGCGAGGGGTGCAGAGAGATGGGCGGTCATGACCTCTGTCTTTCCATTGATGGGGACGACGCGATCGCCTCGAGGGTAGCACCTCAGGGCGAGCCCTTTCTCGAAACGGGCGCCCTGGGTCAACTCCGCACCGGTCACGCCAACCTCGATCGCCCCCAAAGAGTGGCAACAAGCTGGTGGAAATGCGAGCCTGCCGCCGCCCTGCCGACCGAGAGCGCACCGAACAGGTTCACCGTCGGCAGACTATTCCGTGCTTTCGGTCCGCCCTCTCTCGTTGCTGACCGCGCAGCCCAGAGCGAAGCTGCTCTGACAGAGTAGACGCGCGTCTGGGGGAGGTCATGCGAGGCTCGATACGCCACCGCGGTGAGGAAGCGCGCCGGCTCCTGGGAGTACATCGTCGACATCGGCCTGGCGGCGGCGCAACGCTGCACGGTGTGCAACAGAGCGCTTCTGGGTCGAGCGCCGGCCCAAGGAGAGCTGCCCGAGGTGCGGCAGCACTCTCACGTGACACCGAGGAGCGCCGCCGCGAGACCAAGGCCGGCTTCGGAACGCAGAAGGAGTGCCAGGCGGCGATGAACAAGCTGCTGGTCGCCGTCGAGGCGCACAACTACACCGCGCCGAGCAAGGCCACCGTGCGCCAGTACCTGACCAAGGAGTGGCTGCCGGCCGTGAAGGCGACGATCCGACCCTCGACCTACAACTCCTACGTGCAGCATGTCGAGTGCCACATCGCGCCGCACATCGGCTCGGTGAAGCTGGCCAAGCTCACGGGCAGCCAGGTCAATGCTCTCTATGCGAAGCTCGCCGAGTCGGGCTCCAAGGATGGCAAGCACGGCCTCTCGGCGATGACCATCCACCACGTGCACTCCTGTCTGCACAAGGCCTGCAAGGACGCCGTGAGGTGGGGGCACATCCCGAGGAACCCCCTGGACGCCGCCGACCCGCCGCGCAAGAAGGGCGACGGCAGCAGAGAGATGCGCACCTGGACCAAGGAGCAGCTCAAGGCGTTCCTCGAGGCGGTCAAGGACGACCGTCTCTACAGCCTCTGGCACACCATCGCCATGACGGGCATGAGAAGAGGCGAGGCCCTCGGGCTGCGCTGGTCGGATGTCGACCTCGAGAACGCCCGCCTCTCGGTACGCCGCGCCCTGATCCCCACCAACAGAGAGGTGGTCGTCAGCGAGCCGAAGACGGCCAAGGGCCGCCGGGTCGTCGCCCTCGACCCGGTGACCGTCGAGGTCCTGAAGGCTCAGGCCGCACGCCAGCTCGAGGAGCAGAGTGAGTGCGACGAGACCTGGGTCGAGACCGGCCTCGTCTTCACCGCCGAGAACGGCGCCGCCCTCGACCCGGAGTCGGTCTCGCGCTACTGGCGGCAGGCCGTGAAGAAGGCGATGCTGCCGGCGATCCGTCTGCACGACTTGCGCCACACCCATGCCACCCTGGCGCTGCAGGCCGGGGTGCATCCCAAGGTGGTCAGTGAGCGTCTCGGGCATGCCACCGTCTCGATCACCCTGGACACCTACTCGCACGCCATCCCGGCGCTGCAGGAAGAGGCAGCGGCGCTGATCGCCGGGCTGGTGTTCGCCGAGTGAAGAGAGTGGCCTGCGCCCGTGCCCGTCGCCTCAGGGCTCTACGGTGAGTCGTCGCATGGATCACCACCCGCTTCTCGCTCTCGCTGAGGGGATGGTGGTAGAGGCCGAGGCGCAGGGCGTGATGGTGCATCGCGCGCAAGGTAGGCGGCAAGGCGCGCGGGTCGTCGTCCCCGGGCGGAGCGGGGCAGAGCGAGTCTTGCTCGAGGCGCTCGCGCACCAGGGCCTGGGTGCCGATGGCCTTGGGGCCGGCAGTGCAGATGCGCGCGACGCTGCTCTTGGAGAACTCGAGAGGGCGGCGATCTGGCGGTAGGAGAGGCCGGCGGCACGGAGGCGTAGGCACCAGAGGCGGGCTCGCCTCACCGCACGGCGGCTCTGCCTCGAGCTCGCGGGCGAGCGCGGCGGGAGGCGCGGGTACGTAGCGACGCCGCGCCCGCCGCCGGGTGCGTTTCGGCAGCGCCTGAGCTGCCGCAGCGCCGGACCCGCGACCTGCTGCACGTAGGCGAGCATCTGTCAGCTGCGGGCGCTGCGGTAGACGAGACGGTAGCAGGCCCGGCAGGCGAAGAGCCGGCGCTCTGGGGCGCGTAGAGCTGCGCAGCGGCGGCCACAGGCGGGGCAGAAGCGTAGGAGCGCTGCCCGGGGGCGCAGTCGAGCTCGACTTCGTGCGCGGCGGAGGGGCCGTCGCGCTGTCGCGCCCGTAGCGGTAGCGAGGAGGAGACCCTCGATGGCGTCGTCTTGCCCGCTGATCGCGTAGGTGAGGCGGGCCAGAGCTGCTTGCCCCCGCGCCGCGCGCGCCAGAGCACCTCGCCGCGGGGCTGACGCATCCAGCGGCCCCGGTCACAGAGCTCGCCGACGTCGAGGGCGCGGCACTCATCGATGCCGAGACGGGTGTGCCGCCGGCCGCTGCCGAGGCCGCCCACAAAATCACCTTCTGTTCGCGGGTCGCTCTCCCAACCGGTCGCAACGCAGGCAGGCGCCGGATGCAACAGTCGGCACATCCGGCGTCAGAATCGGCTCCCAAAAGCGCCCGAATTGACGCAGTTGGCACGGCCCAACCGTGCACTTGGGTCCTCCACGGACGCGTTTTGCGTCACTTTACGTCAGCTATTGGGACAGCTTCTGTGCCTGCAGGCGCACGCAACAATCGGCCCGGGATCGCCTTTTCCCTGCTCAGAAGCTTACGCCTTGAGGAGGGCACGAGCGAGGTGCTCTGCAGAGGTCCGCAGAGATCGTCGTTCTCGCTGAATCGTGCACGCTCCCTGCCTACGCCAAGGTCGGCATTTGTCGGCGCCGACGGCTCGATTGGCATGGGATTCGGGCGACATGGCTTCACGACATCGCCCTGTGCAGGAAGTATCTGGTGCCCCCGGGCTGGATCGAACAGCCGACACCAGGTTTAGGAATCCTGTGAGTATTGTCTGGCTAGTAGTCTCCCGTGCGCGATTGTGCTTCCATGAGAAGGCCAGCCGTTGTCAACACCTCAGCTGAAGGTGGGGTGGCTTCCATGAGAAGGCCAGCCGTTGTCAACACCTCAGCTGAAGGTCGCGGGTGCGCTCGCTACGCGAAGGAGCCCATGGCCATGCTTCCATCCGCACTCTCTTGTGAGCTCTGTGGGCTCGGTGCACGTTGGGGCCCGACGGACCCGGGCGCTGCAAGCTGCACGTCGGGCTTCGGCCGGCCACCGAGGGGTGTCCGGGTCGCCAAGGCACAATCGCGCAGTCGCCCGGGAGAGGGTTCTTCGCTTCCTGGAGCGTCCGTTGGACGGAAGTCCCTGTGTGGTTCTAGCCGCCCTCCTTGCTCTCCTGTCGGGCCGCGTCGCTCACGCCGTCGCGGAGCGTGGACGAGACGTGGTTGTTGCGTTGCGCAGGGGCTCGTAGGCCTCGCCGGTCACCCACAGGCGCAGCAGCAGGACGCTCAGCTTGCGGGCCACCGCGACCACGGCTATGCGCTTGCCGCGCTTGCCGCCCCGGGCCGCCAGGGCCAGGCCCCAGCGGCGCAGATCCGTGTCCGGGCCGAAGGGGCCGAGGATGTAGTGGGCCGCACCGACGAGCAGGCGTCGAAGCATCTCATCGCCGGCCTTCGTGACGTGCAGCTGCGGCGAGAGGGCGCCCGAGTCGGCCCGACGCGGACGTAGGCCCAGGTAGGAGCCCACCGCCCGCGCGTCGGCGAAGCGGGTCGGGTCCTCGATGGTCAGCACGTAGGCCAGGGCGGTGAGGCTGCCGACCCCGGGCACCTGGCGCAGCAGCGCCGTTTCAGGGTAACGCTGCCGCGCAAGCTCCTCGATCTGCCGGTCGTAGGCGCGGATCTGGGCGTCCAGGGCCGCGATCATCTCAAGCAGGGGAGCGAGGGCCGGGCCCAGCTCTGCAGGCAGGTGAGGCGCGGCCTGTGAGACGAAGCTCTTGCTGGAGCACCCGCGCAGACGCCCACCGACCGACTTCACCGCGCCGCGTGTGTGGTTGATGAGCCGTACGCGGGCCCTGACTGAGACCTCGCGGCTGCGGATGAGAGCGAGGTCCGCCTGGGTGGCGGCGTGACGGTGGCGGAAGGGAGCGAGCAGGGTCGGGTCGAGACGACCGATGCGGGCCAGGTACTGCGCGTCGACGCGGTCGCTCTTGGAGTCGTTTTCGTAGACCAGGCGCAGCTTGCGCGGGTTAGCCACGTAGACCTCATGACCGCAGTCCTTGAAGCAGGCGAGAGACCCAGGGCGAGTGGGTGCCGGCCTCGAGTACCAGGCGCGCCGCAGGCATGCCCGAGAAGCGCCGCTGGAGGGCTGCCGGCGTGGTGCGCAGTCGGGCCTCCTCGACGAGCTCGCCATCCGCGTCGATCGCGCACAGCTGCGTGTACTTATCGCCCAGGTCTAGGCCCACCGTGACCTCGCGTTCGCCAATGATGGTGCTAGCATCGTTCATGGCCAGCCTCCCTATGGACCTGAAGAGTCCGTCGAATGAGTGGGGACCAACGGTACCCCGTGGAGGCTGGTCTTCTCATCCCATCTGCACGGTCCAGGTTCTGCGCGAGCCTGGTGCTGGCCTGTGCTCAGGCGTATGGGCCGTGGCGAGGCGTCTCGGCAGCATTACGTCGGCAACCGAGCGGCCGACGAGCGACCCACGAGCTCCAACGAAGATGGCCAAGCACGAGCCGCAGTCAGGAGCGGCCACACAGCGGTCACGACTCCAGCACATACAGGACACCGTGGTTCTGGACAAGTGAAGAGACTACCGCCGCGCTCTTGCGAACCGCTGGCTTGATGGCGAATGTGGGGTCTTCGTGCCCCCGGACCTTCAGATCAAGGTCCGGAAAGCGTTATCACTCTCTTGCCGACGACAAGATGCGATGCATTCATCCATGCCACTCGAGGAATGCCAAGATTCTCTGACGAGAAGGCGCTCATCTGTTCTCGGAATAGACCGGCCACATCGCGACGGACGACGACCTCCGTGTGTCCGCTGCTCGTGGCGAGCGTGTCGAGTTGGAAGCCAGTCGCGACCCACCGTCCGTCCCTGGACGCGGCGCGAACAAACGTGACGCGTCCCCCGCTGGCGTTGTCAATGGCCAGAATCATCGAAAACGCGGCAAGCGGAAGTACGACTAGGACACCGATCACCATGAGAGAGGTTGAGTTGCGAGCGCCCTGCCCGCGCCGGCCCACAATGAGTGCTGCAAAGATGCAAGCAGCGCTCAGGGTCACGCCGACGGTCGGCATAAATGACGTGCCGATCAGATCGAGACTGAGCGCTGGCAATACACTCACGACGATCAATCCAACGGCGACCCCGACGAGTGCACCGGCGGGTCTGCGAGTCAGCGTGAACGCGAATAGCAGGGAAAGCGCAGACTCGACCACGAAGAAGGCCACCGGAGTAAGACCCCAACGCATGTGGTCGGCGGGTACGGCCATCCACACCACTGAAGTCGTCCCTAGGACTGCGGTGAGTCCTGCGAACGCGACATATTGGAGCCATCTCATCCAGCCCCCCCGATCACATGTTCAGGCCACATCAGCCGGCGCGGCTCTTCAGGCGACGAAATGAACATTGTCATCGAGGGCACCGTACTTATGGAAGAGTGCCGCGCCCCAGCTAATCATCTTCTCGCCATCGTACTCGCCGACAAGGGACTTGAAGATCTTGCGGAACGCACCCATCTTCGCCTCTGGAATGATGTTGTCTTTGATGTTCGCTCCGAAGCTCCCTGCCTTAAGCAAATCCAGGGGCATGCCTAACGCGGTGCCAGTGTATCCGTAATGGACGTTTCCGATATCATCCGGCGATACCATCCTGCCCCGAAACGGGATATATGGAGTGTCTTGATTGTTTGGTGCAGCCCGCTTGAGATCCCAAGGACGCCGAGAGTAGACCATGTCGGCGGCCCACCACCATCACGTCCTGGGCACTCCGAGCACAGGATTGGCGCTCAGCTGAGCCATCAGGTGGTCTTGGGCGTAGCCGGCATCGAGCACAAGGGCCAGCAGGTAGTAGTCGCTTCAGTCCTTCCCTCCCAAGTGCCCCAGGGAAGGAAACAAGATCTCATGGGTGACGCTTCCTGATGGGTCAACGTTACGTACCGGATCCCCGCCGCAGTACTGATACGCACTCTCCTCCCCGTCGGCCTTGGCCGAGTCCGAGGTCGTGAACTGCCGGGTAGCCGGGTCGTAGTAGCGGGAGCTGCAGTAGTAGAGGCTGCTCCCTGAGTCGTAGGCATAGCCTGCGTAGCGTAGCATCTGACGGGAGACGATGTTGGCCGCCGTGCTCGGGTCGATCGGGCTGGTCACCTGGGTCGTGGTGCCCGCGGCCAGGGGCGAGCCCCAGAGGTCGTAGCGGTAGCTCGCGAAGGCATCGCCGTTTCCGTCGAGCAGCTCGAGCACGTCGCCGTGGGCGTTCGTGACGATCGTGAAGGGGATCGGCGTTGCGGGGGCGTCGGAGGCGCGGTAGATGCCCTCGTAGGGGGTGCCGTCCTCGTCGTAGAGGTAGTCGATCCGCCAGGTGGTAGAGCCCTGCGTGGCGGCGAGCTTGAGCAGGGTGAGGCCGTCGTAGGCGAAGTCCGTGGTGGTCGTTACGCCGGCGGTGGTCACCGTGCTCTCGGTGCGCTGCCCGGCGGCGTCGTAGGCGTAGCTCGCATCTGTCGAGGTGGCCGAGTTCTGGTGGCGCATCAGGCGGTCGTTCGAGGTCGAGCCGCCGCTCTTCGTGTAGGTGTACTGGATCTGGGTGGGGTTGACACTGGGGCCCTGCAGGTGCGCCAGCCGTTGGCGGCGTCCCAGTTGTAGACGGTCGTGCCTGCCGCTCTCCCAGGGCGGCACCGTGAACGACACATACACCTACTCCGCCGACGGTCGCCTGCACACCTGGAACGGCTCCGGGGCCACCTACACCTTCGACCCCGCCGGCAACCTCACGGCGACACCACCGGCGCCGGCACGACCTTCAGCTACAACAGCGCGAACCAGCTCACCCAGTCGCTGAGTGGCGGGACTTCTGGTTACTCTCCAGGCCGCTGGTGGCGTTCTGGGAGTAGTTGCCGGCGGAAGCGAAGCCGGCGCCCGACTGTGTGCTCTGCCGGCCGGCGTCATCGAAGCCGCGGCCCAGGGTGAGGGCGCCTCAGTTCGTGAGCTGCAGTGTGGCACCCGGTCTGCGCTGTCGCGGCTGGTGACTGTGCGCGTCACGGTCGTGCCACTAGCGATCGTGGTGACACGGCTGGTCTCTATGTTACGGGGGTCACGGGTGATGGCGAGGCTGGTGAGCGGCATCGAGTCGTAGTTGATGCCCTCCTGGATGCCGGTGGCGACGTTCTGCGGGTAGGCCCAGGTGTGACCGTGGCCGCTTACGGAGTCGCTCTGGCTCGTGGGGCGGCCGCGACCCACTCAGTGGTAGCCGGCCGGCGCACATCACGCATGCTCCATCGATGTTGGCTCCATTCGACCGCCCTCAGCCTTCTCGCCCGGAGCGCCGCGGTAGATGGGCGCGAGCGCCGCGTAGAGGTCGCGGAAGGTGCGGTACCCGCGGGCGTAGACGGCCTCGTTGCCGGCCCGCGGCTCCACGGTGCGCGCCACCTCGATGAGGTCATCGACCGCGTCCATGTCGGGGTACACGCCGAGGCCCACGGCGACCGTCAGCGCCGCGCCCATCGCGCCGGCCTCGAGAGGATGCTCGACCACGTTCAGGCGTCGGTCGGTGACGTCGGCGATGATCTGCGTCCACAGCGGGCTCGCGCTGCCGCCGCCGATCGCCTGCATCGTCTCGATGCGAAAGCCGACGTGCTCCATGGCTTCGATGATCCAGCGGATGTGGTAGGCGACCCCCTCCATGACGGCCCGGGTCAGGTGACCCTTGGTGTGGCCCAGCGACAGGCCGGTGAAGCCGCCGCGCGCGTAGTGGTCGAGGACCGGGGCGCGCTCGCCGGCCAGCCATGGCGTGAAGACCAGGCCCTCGCTGCCGGCCGGTGCCGCGGCCGCCCGCTTGTCGAGCACCTGATAGGTCGACACGCCGCGCTCGCGTGCCTCACGGGCTTCCTCTGCGCACAGGAGATCCCGGTACCACTGCAGGGCACCGCCGCCCGACTCCATCTCGCCGGCGATCACCCACTTGCCCGGGTCGATGTGGTTGAGCGCCCAGAACGGCGTCTCGGGGTCGTTGCGCAGGGTCGCGCTCGACACACCGACCCAGGTCGCCGTGCCGATGCACAGGTGGGCTCTGCCCTCGCGGTTGGCGCCCGAGCCCGACTGCGCTACGGCCACGTCGCCGGCGCAGATCACCACGGGCGTGCCGGGCGCGAGGCCGGTCTGTGCGGCCGCCTCGGCCGTGACCTCGCCGATCACCTGCGTTGGCGGCCAAGCGGGCGGCAGCTTGTCGACGGGGATGCCGAGGCGCTCGCACACGGCTCGGTCCCAGGTCTTGCCGTGCGGGTCGAACAGGAAGAAGACGCTCGCCCCGTGCCAGTCGATGGCGACCAGGCCGGTCAGCCGGAAGAGGATGTACTCCTTGCAATCCAGCAACCAGCGTGTGCGCTCCCACAGGTCAGGGCGCTCTTCCTTGAGCCAGAGGATCTTGGGGATCACGTCCTTGGCCGTCGGCACGTTGGCGGTGCGCTCGAACAGGAAGGCGCGCATGGCGGGCTCCAGCAGGCGGTCGGCCTGCGTCACGCTGCGCACGTCCTGCCAGCTCAGCATGGGCGTCAGGGGGCGGCAGTCCTCGTCGACCGGCAACAGGTTGAACATCTGGGCCGAGACACCGACGCCGAGCACTGCGGCCGGGTCGACGCCCTCGAGCACCTCGCGCGTGGTGGCGGCGAAGGCCCGCCAGAGCTCGTCGGGGTCCTGCTCGGCCCAGTCGGCGCGGGGGTAGGAGACGTCGTAGGGCCGGTAGGCCGAGCGCACGACCCGGCCCTCGAGGTCGGTCAGCACCGCCTTGTCGCCGCCGGTGCCGGTGTCGTGGGCCAGGATGTACTTCTTCACCATGCGTGCAACCTTTCTCGGGCTACGGTCGGGATGGATGGGCGGAGGCGGTCGACCCGGCGGGACAGGCCTGCAGCCCCTCGGTGCGCTCGGCCGCCGCGAGCCACGCGGCGAGACGGGTCGCCGCCTCGTCCGCCGAGATGCGGGGCTCGAACACGGCCGCAGGCCGCCAAGCGCCGACGGCGTCGCTGGGCGTGGCTGCGGCGCCGAGAGCGAGACGCGCGAAGGCGGCCACCCCCAAGGCGGTGGCGTGCGGCATGGGGTAGACCTCGACCGGCGATTGCAGGAGGTCGGCCTGGATCTGCATGAGCGTGGCCGACCGCGTGAGCCCGCCGTCGACGCGGAGCCGGTCGAGCGGCCGGCCGAGGTCGTTCGCCGCTCCCGTGGCAAGGAGCACGACCTCGGCGGCGATGCCCTCGCACACCGCGCGCACAAGGTGGGCGCGGCCTGTCGCCAGCGAGATTCCGACGAACGAGCCGCGCGCGGCGGGCTTCCAGAAGGGCGCGCCGAGACCGGCCAGACCGGGCACGAAGACTGCGCCGCCCGTCGAGTCGACGCTGCCGCCGACCGCGTCCAGGTCGGCCGGTCCCGCGATCAGGCCCACAGCCTGGAGCCAGCCGACCGCCGCGCCGGCGGTGTAGACCTGGCCATCGAGGCAGTAGGTGGTCCGGTCGCCGAGGCGCCAGGCGACGCAGCCCACGAGACCCGAGCGTGAGCGCACGGGAGCGGCGCCGACGGTCGCGAGCAGGAAGGCCCCCGTGCCGAACGTGCACTTGGCCTCACCCGGGCCGTGGCAGCTCTCGGCAAAGAGCGCCGCTTGCTGGTCGACGCAGGCGCCGGCCACCGGAATTGGCGTGCCCCAGGCCCGAGTCTCGCCGATCACGGTGTCGCAGGGCACGACCTCGGGAAGCTCCTCGGGGCGCATGCCGAAGGCGTCACAGGCCGCCGGCGACCAGGCGGTCGCGTCGAGGTCGAGCAGCATCGTGCGCGACGCGGTCGCCGCGTCGCTCGCGAAGGCGCCGCACAGACGGTGCAGCAGCCACACGTCCGACGTCGTGGCGACCCCGCCGTCCGTCACGTGACGGCGCAGCCAGGCCATCTTAGGTGCTGCGAAATAGGGGTCGAGCCGCAGGCCGGTGAGCGCCTCGAGCTCGGCCCGCCGCTCGGCCAAGTCGTCGGTGACCTCGACGGCGCGCCGGTCCTGCCAGACGATGGCCGGCGACAGCGGCCGTCCCGTCGCGGGGTCCCAGGCGAGCACCGTCTCGCCCTGGTTGGACAGCCCGACGCCGGCGACGGGCTCACCAGCCCTCGCGAGGGCCGCCCTGGCGGCGTCGACGACCGAGCGCCAGAGGCTCTCGGGGTCGTGCTCGACGGCGCCCTCGGCGGTGGTCCGCGAGGCGACCGCGACCTCGGCCTCGCCGAGGACGTCGCGTTGCGGCCCGAACACGATGGCCTTCGTGCTCGAGGTTCCCTGGTCGATCGCGAGGATGTTCACCGGTCGGTCGCTCCTGCTAGTCGCTGGTCTGCTTGCAGTCACCGTGAGAGCGCGGCGCGACGGGCCCGCGGGGGGCCGAGCCGTTGCGCCGCTTTCGTGCCGCCGTCTCCCAGCAGTTAGGCTTCGGTCGAGGCTACGTCTTCGGGCTCGATGGCTTGGCCGGGCATGGCGAACGAGCGCCGCGCGGCGAGCAGGTAGATGAAGTAGACGATCCCGATGCCCATCATGACGGCGACGTAGATCCAGGGGTCCTTGAACGACGCATCGCGGAAGATCGAGAGCTCGAACACGAGCCACACGAGCGAGACGATGATCACCGGCCACTCCCAGGCGCCGAGGCTGAAGCCCCTCCCGGTGGTGATCAGCTTGCGCCGGGCGAACAGGTAGAGGATCACCGTGATGAAGTAGATGATGGCCGGCATCAGGGTGGCCGCACTGAACAGCTTGAAGAGCACGTTGGTGCTCTGGGCGAAGGCGGCCAGCACGACCTCGAGGATCACGCCGACGACCAGCGTGGCGATGAGCGGCGTGCGGTACGAGTGACTGACGCGGCGCAGGATCTGCCAGCCGGGGAAGCGCTCGTCACGCGACATCGCCCAGGTCACGCGGCTCGCCGTGATGTAGATCACAAGGCCGCAGGCGAAGATCGAGAAGAAGACCATGACCAGGAAGATCTTGCCGACGACCGAACCGAGGACGTGGTCGACGATGTCGGCCACCGGCGTGCCCGACGACGTGAGGGCCGGGATGTTCCAGCTGGCCACCGTGATCGCGATCAGAAAGGCGAAGCCGAGGATGCCGGAGAGCAGTACCGACGTCCACATGGCGCGTGGCACGACCCGCTCGGGCTCATCGGTCTCCTCGGCCAGGTTGCCGCAGGCTTCGAAGCCCACGATGGTGAAGGCGCCGAGCAGAAAGGCGAGCACCCACGGGCTGTCGTGGCTGAGAGTGCCGAGGCCGAGGTACGAGTGCACGCCGGCAACCGCGCCCTTGCTGAAGAGGTGGCCCCAGTACAGCTTGCTGGTGATAGCGCCGACGACCAGGATGAGGATCGTGAGGCCGCCGATGCCGACGAGCTCCGTGCCCACGGCGACGCTGTTGATGCGTGCCGACCAGAGCGTCGAGAACATGATCAGCAGGCACTGCGCCAGGATGACCGCGCCCGTCACGAACCAGGTATTGGCCGTGGTGCCCGTGTAGCCGAACAGAGACGGGGCGACCGCGGAGGCGACGGCGTAGTCGACCGCGACCGCGTCGACGACCAGGAAGGCGAACATGAACCAGCCAACCAGCCAACCGATCAGCGGGTTCGCCAGGCGCGACATCCACTGGTAGGTGTAGCCGGCCAGCGGCATGCGGGCCGCCAGGGCACCGAAGACCAGAGCCACCGCGAGCTGCCCGACGATCACGATCGGCCACGTCCAGATGCCGAGCGGTCCCGAGGAGTTCAGGACCGAGCCGTACGTCGTGAAGATGCCGGTCGTGATCGAGATGAATGAGAACCCGATCGCAAACGAGGCGAATCGTTTGAGCGAGCGGTCGAACTCCTGCGTGTAGCCGTACTGTGCGAGATGACTCTCGGCTTCCTGTATGGCCATTCCCTCTCCTTTAGCGGGCCCGCGGGTCGGGCCTTCCGGCCGCGTGTGTGCCCGATAAGTTCCAAGGTCCCCCGTGAACGTCAGACTCTGCTGTGCTGCCCTCCCTCATCCGGTCCCTCAGTGGCGGTGCTGCTGTCGACCGGCGCGATCATGACGGCGAGGCCGGCCTTCTCGAGGCGCTCGACCTCGGCCGCGTCGGCGCGGTCGTCGGTGATGACGGCGGTCAGGGCATCCAGGTCGCAGACCTTGCCGAGGGCGACCTGACCGAGCTTCGACGACTCCGCCAGCGCGTAGCATTCGGCCGCGTGCTCGAGCACCACGCGACGGGTCGCGATCTCGTCCGGGTAGTAGTCAGTGAGACCCATGGCGGGGTGGATGCCGCCCGAGCCCAGAAATGCCTTATCGGCGAAGTAGTCCCGAAAGAAGGCCTCGCAGACGGGGCCGAAACAGGCGAGGTCGCCGGGACGCACGCGCCCGCCCGAAGTGATCACGTCGATCCCCTCGTGTCCAGACAGGGCGTTGGCGACCAGAAGCGAGTTGGTGAGGACGATACCGCGGTGGGCGAGCGGCAGGCGGTCGGCGAGCTCGGCGACGGTGGTGCCGACGTCGAGGATTAGCGTGTCGCCCGGCTCGATCAGGCTCGCCGCAAGGTGGGCGATCGCGATCTTGCGGTCGCGATGGCTCACGCGGCGCTTCTCGAAAGCGGGCTCGAAGGCTCGCGCCGTGGTGCGCGTAGCGCCGCCGTAGACGCGTCGAAGGAGACCCTTCTCTTCGAGGGCCACGAAGTCGCGACGGATGGTCTCGAGCGATACGCCCAGCTCCTCGGCAAGCTCGGCCGGCTTGACAAAGAGGGCGGCTGCGCATCCACCCGAGTATCGTCTGCCGTCGCTCCTCCGGGATCGCCACACCCATGGTCCCATCTCCTTCGTGCTGGCCTCGCGAAAAGAGCTGTGGATACCTAACCACCTCTTGTGGACAAACGCAATAGTTTGTGGTCTTCCGTGGACTTCCGGGGGAGCACGCGGTGACCTGCTCCTGACCAGACCCCGCTCATCGGTCCATGGCTCGCGTTGGACGGTATGTCGTGGCGCGGTGCCGCGCTGCGCGACTGCGATGGGCGCGACCACTGCCGAGAGCTGCGTGAGCGCGGCATCGGAACACCGAGTGCTCTTTCTCAGTGGGAAGACCTCGACGGCCGACCAGATCTCCTGCTTTGCCGCCGGAGCCGACGACTGCCTGCCCAAGCCCTACGACGACGAGGAGCTGCTCGCGCACGTGGCGGTCCTCCTGCGGCGAGATCGCCGAGGCGGCGACTAAAGGCGACGCAAGCTTCGCAATTGCCTGAGCTCGTCGGCGCGGCACCAGGTCATGGAGTTCTGCACGCGCTGCCAAAAGGGCGCCGATGCAGCATACCTGTGCTGGCTGCCGACGCCGAGCCGACCTCCCAACCGGCCGGCCGGGTCCCTGAGACATTGCCTCTTCACCCCGCGCAACCGTCTGCAGTAGACGGCGGCTCTCAGTTTGTCGCAGCCCCCCTCCCCAGCGCGCTCGTGAACAAGCACATCCGGTTCCGCCGCCGTGACCCGACGTCCGGCCTCTCTAGCGAGCGTCTCGGACAGACGCATCAGCCGCCTTCCCTACAGCTGAAGTCTTCGGCTTCAGAACTCCGAGCGACACCAGCAGGTATCGGAACTCCCCGGATCCCTTGCCGCCAACAGAACCGAAAGGTCGCCATGCGAGTTCGTAAGCGCCGTGAAGAACGATGGGCTCTTCACGCCCTTTGATTGTGCCGGATCCGGCGGAGGTGGCCCACCCCAGGGAGCCGCTCAGGCTGCGACCTTCGGTGAGACGGAATGCTGCATCCGCCACATCAACCCGGGTGCAGGCTCTCCAGTGATTGGCGTCGTTTGTCAGGAGCAGCGCGAAGCCCAGGTCAGCGAGGCCGCCGTCGAGGAGACTCTCTAGCCGACTGATGTCCTTCACGAAGTCGTAGCGGCGGATGTCATGGGCCGCCTGAGACGGTAGCTCAAAGACCTCGCCCTCGTACTCGGCCGTGAGCCGCGTGACAAGGTACTTGAGCTCGAATGCGACACGTCTGCCTCCCAGTACCGTCAGGATGTCGAGGCGCATGTCGCGCCGAGGGCGAGTCTCCAGGCGGATGTGAGCAGCGGGGTAGTGCAGCTTGAGCTGCCAGGCGAACGCGAACTGCAGATCGGCCTCACTGTGGAAGACCGGGCGACGTGCAGCCAGACCCGACATGACCCGATCCATGGAGTCGACCGTCAAACCCTCGTCAATCTGTGTGGTGTCGTGTCGCAAGGTTGAAGTCAGCGCTCCTTCTGCTGCCGTCGGTGCGACCCGCCGCGTTGAGTCCGACCACGGCGGCAACGGCCGCGGCGAAAGTCCCGATGAGTTCGACAGCCAACATCGTCCTATCCCGGCTGGTCTCCGAGGCCGCAGATGGGCTGAGCGAACTGGAAGCCCACGAGCCCCACTGAATCAGTCCGAACCTTCTGAGTCGGCAATCGCGGCGAAACGCGCCAGCTCAGTGTGCGCCACGAGGTCACCCAACGTCGCCAGCGTGAACACCTTGCCCTCGAGGGCGATCAGCAGTCGGCGCATGTCCTCCCGGCGAATGCCGAAGCCGCGTCCGTCAATGCAGGCGATCACCTCGAAGCCTGGCTCGCCTCGCGACAAGCGGTCCTTGCTCTGCTCGACAAGGTGGATGATGCGCGTGAACTTGTCGCGCGCGGTGCCATCGTCGTTGGTGATCTTCGCCTCGATCACGACCGCCGGCGCATACTCGTCGGGCGTGATGAAGTCCGGTGCCTGATCGAAGCCCGGCACGCGCTCGGCACGCTTGGTCTTACGGAACGAGACCCCGCGCGCGTTCAGCTCTGCCTCCACGGCGCTCTCCATGACGTCGCCGATGAGCTCAGAGACCGAGTCGCGGTGGCTCGCGAACGGTCGGCCGAGCAGGCGCTCGTAGAGCAGCATGGCGTAGGGCACATGGAAGTCGGCCGCGCGGCGCACCGAGTCGAGGCCCTCGGCGGTGTCGACCTTGTCGAGGCGATGCAAGGTGTCGGGCGCCCGTCTCGGTGACGCCGGCGCTGACGCGCCGACAGGCGGTCTCGACCATGGCGTCGACGCGCTCGAGAGTGGCGGCCTTGCGCGAGCTCAGGCGAGCCAGGTACTCGCGGTCTGAGCGCACCTTGCCGTCGAGCGAGCGGGCGAAGTTCTGGGTGATCGGCAGGCCCGAGTCGGAGGCCGCGAGCTCGGCCCACTCCGGCGGCGACATGCCGAGGATGCAGCGCAGCACGACGGCCGACAAGCTATCGGAGAGCAGCGCATCCCAGACGGCGGAGGGCCTGAGCTCACGGAAGTCCTTGGTCGCCCGCTTGAGGGTCTCGTAGGCTTCCTGGAAGCGCGGGTACTCGACGAAGTTGCCGCCCTTGGGCAGCACCAGGAACTGCGACTCGAGGCTGGCGTAGACGGCATCGACGTAGACCTCAAGGTCTTGCTCAATCTCGACCGCACTCGCCTGGAAGGGTTGCTTCACCGGGCGGCCTCAGAAGAGCGCGAGCGACGGTTGCGCGCTCCGCACGGGCAGCCTGGAGAGGATCTCCTCGGGCAGGAGTTGTGCGCGCAGCTCACGGCGTAGTGACTCAAGCTTCTCTGTGGCCTGGCAAGGCGTACCTCGATCTCGCGGTCTGGGTTCCAGTCTGCGCGCAAGGCGCCGACGGCGAGCTGCGTGAGACGACCGTTGGCGAGGCAACGCACATCGCCCGCGCTGACGTGCACACCGCCGGCCTGCATCTCCCTGCAGTCATTCACCAGCAAGCGCCTGGATCTCCTCCGCGCCGGGAGGCGAGAACGGCCGAGGCGAGCTGCGCCGGCAGACGAAGACGCTGTCGAGGATCGAGGAGCCGGTGCCGTTGATGTGCAGCGAGGCGCCCATCTCGGCCGGCGCCGGCAGCACTGCGGTGCACATCATGCCGGCGTCGAGCACGGCGACCACGAGCGGCGCGTAGGCGGCAAGCTCGTTGTGGTGGTAGGTGAACACGAACGGTGCGCCTGCCTTCATGGCCGCCGCGTAGTGCACGTAGGTGCGCGAGAGTCCCTCGGCGAAGTGGGCGAGGTCGCGCCCCAGGGTGACGTTGCCGGTGAGCTCGCTCGCCGAGCGCGTCGTCTCAGGCCGGAACTGCGGAAAGCGCTCCTTGAGCCCGAGCCGCAGCCAGACGTAGCAGAAGTCCATGAGCTCGGCGTACTGCACGTTGGCGAAGTAGGGCGGGTCGGTGAAGACACCGTCCAGCGAGTCGGGCGCCAGCTCGATCGCAGTCGCCGGGGCGGCCGAGAGCCAGGCTTCTCGCTGCGTGTGCCCTGGATAGCGGTCGACGACCTGGGCGGCGATCTGCTCGCCGGCGATGCTCACACGCTGCTTTCGCGAACCCTCGCGACGACTCTCGAAGGGCTGTCGGCAGTAGGCCTTGGCGCGGCGGTACTTCTCGACGAAATGCGAGAAGCCACCGGAGCCGACTGCGGGGATGCCGAGCAGGTTGGCCTCACACTGCACGAGGCCGACGGGGAAGCCGTGGACCGAGAAGACGTCCTGGCCCTTGAGCGCATAGGTGTCGTAGCGGCAGAGCATGTTCTGGTAGCGCAGGGTGTCGGAGAAGACCGTGAGCAGCGCTTCGCGCGAGGCCTCGTCGGGAACAGCGCGGATGCGCTCCAGCAGCGTCGCCAGGCCGAAGAGCTGGCGCGCGTTGAACATGTCGCGGTAGCGCCGGTAGCCCCAGCGCAGGAGCCGCGTGGTCTCATCACCCTCGGGGATCGCCTGCTCGGGGATCGCCAGCGCCGACGTGCGCTCCAGCCTGCTGTCGTGCCGACTCGTAGAGTTCGAGATCGGCGGCGCTCGGAGCCTTGAAGAAGCGCCCGCGATGAGTCGGCTTGCAGTGCTCGCAGTGATACTCAAGCGCCCACATCAGGTGCTCGGGAGGAGTTGCGCAGGCCTCTGGGTAGGCGACATCGTGTCCGCACCGGCTGCAGGGCACATGGCCGCGCCGCGCCGGACCGGCGCCGCCGACGGCGCCGCCGCAGTGTGGGCAGGGGACGCTCGCGCCGTTCGAAGGCCGTTCGTCGAGCTCGACGAGCTGTCGGCACTCAGAGCAGGCGAACACCCATTTCGGGTGGCGCACGTTCTCGGCCAGCAGGTAGCCGGGAAACAGCGGCACCTTCTCGCCGCAGTCGGGGCATTGCGCCAGCTTGACCCAGAGGAAGTACTTCACGCGCGCGTCGGCGCCACACTCCTCGCAGGTCGTGCGGTAGAGATCGCCGATCTGCCTGCGCGACCTCGTCGATCACGGCTTGCGCGGCCGCGGCAAGCTGCGCATCGTCGATAGGCGAGAGCTCCTGACGCACGATCCAGTAGGCCATCGGATTGACGTCGCTGCCGATGACATCGAAACCCAGGCGATTGGCTTCGATCAGCGGCGTGCCGCCTCCCATGAAGGGGTCAGCGATCACGCCCCCGAGCTGGTGCGACGCGGTAGTAGGAGTCGCGCAGAGGAACGTCGCCGTTGTACTCAGAGAGGAGCAGGTTGCGGAACAGCGTGCCCGGGCGCCGGGCGAACCACTTGTGCACGCCGATCACCGGCCGATAGCTCTGCTGGATCTGCTTCTCCTGCAGGGCAAGCCCAGCTGCGAATGTGGCGTCGAAGTTGTCTTCAAGCGGCATGCGGCAGTCCTGGCTCAGCTCATTTGCTCGATTGTCCTCCGGCTTGCAGCGCCACCGTGGTGGCTGGCGTGGTCGATGGTTGAGTCTGCGCACGTCCAGCCGAACGACGCAAGCGCCACGCCCATTCTGGCGGTATGCCCGGACGGAGCCACGGGCTCCAGCGGAGACCCAAGGGCCGCAGAGACAAGCCGCTCGGACAGGTCATCACGTTCTGTGCGGAGTTGATAACCGCCACAGTTGCAGCGACTCTCAACACAGGGCCGACGGCAGGCCGACGCGCAGACCCTGCCTGGGCTCGTCGGTCGTCAAGGTGATAAGACGGCCTTGGCGACGTGTCCGCCCTCGCGTGCTATCGTCGCCATACCCATGACCACCACGAGCGACAACAATCTCAGACAGTCTCTCTCCCAGATAGAGGAGACGGTCACAGCCGTCACCCTCCTGAAGGAAGGGATTGCCGGTCTGGGACAGCCCGACGCGGGCGACGAGGCTGACCACATCGTGCTGCAGAACTTGGCCAGCGGCTTTGAGCGCCTTCTGAAAGTCGTCTTGATCTTCCATGCCCTGCAGACGACCGGCAAGGTGTCAAGGAGACCGTGGCCGTCAACCGTGAAGGGTCATGACGTCGTCGCACTCCTCGATCTTGTGCTCAGTCGCTGTTACACACCCTCGTTCTATCCTGGACAAGCGCCGGCCATCCTGGACGACGCGCAGTTCCTGCGCTCGGACTCCGTGTTTCGCGGGCTCATGCGTGTCCTAGCCCATTACGGCATGGCAGGGCGCTATCACGACATGGACGCCGCTCTTGGACAGCCTCAAGAGACAGAGTCATCGCCCTCCGAGGAATTGGGTCAGGTCGAGTTCGACGTCATGCAGCGTGAATTCCTCGACTGGGCTGAGCGCATGTCCACGTTATCGAGCGGCCTGCAGATGGAGACAGCTGCCAGGCGTTGCCTTGTTGCCGACTGTCGCCGCGCTGCCCGGGCCTTGGCGCGTCTCTTCACGCTGTCCCCGCTGGACCCAGTGGCGGGCCCGTTGACCAGCGTGATTGGTCCGTTTCTGTTCCTGCGCGACGAGGATCTCTAATCTGCTTGCACCGCCCTCTGACAGGAGACGCCTCGTGTGCACAATCACCGATCTCGCCAAGCACGGACGGTGGATGTACAGGTCTCGCGACCCTGCACGGCGGCGAAACGCGCTGCACATCGGCCCTGGTGTCGGTGCGCCGCCGACACGGCCGGACTCAGGGGCCGCTTCAACCTTGGACTCAGATACGCGCCAGAGCACAGCCCCTCACCTGGTCGAGCGAAGCGATTTCATAGTCCGGCACGATGTCGCTGGCGCACACGGTATGGTTGCGATTGAGCCACACTGAGGCGGCCCCGACCGCGTTAGCACCGGCAACATCTGCCTCGAGCGAGTCGCCGACGTGCATGAGCTGCTCGGGGGCACAGGCGCATTGCTCGCAAGCACGCAGGAAGATGTGCGGGTCGGGCTTCTCGACACCGACGTCCTGCGAGAAGAGGAGAAAGGCGAAGCGCTCCGCCAGACCGCAGAGCATCGGATAGCCGTTACCGTTTGAGATTAGCCCCAGACGATAGCTGCGGCCGAGCTCATCCAGTGCCGACAGGACGTCGGGATAGAGCTCGACCCGCTCGAAGCGATGCCCTAGGTAGAGAGCATTCAGCTCAGCGGCGAGGTCGTCGTCAGGCGCGCCAATCGCTTCGAGCGTCCGACGGAACGCCTGCAAGCGGATGGTCTCGAGGTCGCAGGTCGCGCCCGCCAGCTCGGCGGCGACGGCCTCGCGGGTGGCGATCATCGCGTCGACCGTGAGCTGCGCCGTGACGTCGCCCGGCAGGCGGCGGCGCAGTTCGGCGAGCGCGCAACCGAGCGAGTGACGCATGACCTTCTCGAAGTCCCACAGCGTCATGTCGCCGTCGAACGAGATCACTTTGACCCTGCTCAGACGCTCACCCCTGCTGCATCTAACGAGGATTCTGCAGTCTCCGCACACGCGACACGCTGACCGCCCCTATCTGTGTAAGACGCTATCACCGGCGACGGATGGCGGCCAGAGAAACAGGTCCCCCGTGCGGCGCCAGAAGATGCCGCACGGAGCCACGATGCCGCTGGGAAGCCGACGGATGAGGTGAGACGTCGTTTCCGACTCACGATGCCGGTTACGTCGGCAAGCGTCTCGTCAAGGGCCGCACCCCAAGACGGCAGCCGGCATTGAGGGCCTGTCTCAGGCGCTTCGGAGCGCCGTGGCCATGTCACCGTCACCATCACCCCGGACGCCTACTCGCAGGCCATCCCGGCGCTGATTGAGGCGGCCGGACCTTGATTGCGGTTGGTGTTCGCGAAAGGGTGGTGTCCGAGGTCAGCGGCGCGGGCGCACTACAGACTCGAACTCAGGCCTACATCGACGCGCCGCATCGGCCTCGCGCCGTCTTTCTCACCCCTCTGAACTGATATCAGCGCCGCACACAAGCCTCGCGGGCTCGGCCCAGCGGCAGTCCTCAGCGACGGCGCGTCTCCCCGTCGGGGCAGCTCGCTGTAGTAGTCTAGGACCGCGCGTCCCGCATCGTCGTGATCAGCTTGGTGATCCTGCTCCGTCGCACCTCTGAGGTCCTGGCCTCTTCGATGGCGGCGACGTGCTTGCGCTTGAGACCGTACGGCAGGCGGTCAAAGGCGGCTCTGGCTTTCGGGTCGTCGTGCAGAGCCTTGGCGAGGTCCGCAGGTTCGGACACCACCCTCGGCTCGGTGTCGAGCTCAAGATCGACCTCGACGACGTCGCCTTCGGCGATCCCGCTCGCGGCGCGGTTCGCAGCGCTGATCCCGACGAGGCACTGCCCGCGCATCGACGCGACCCTGCTGCGCCACGTATGGCCGTTGATCGTGACGGCGATCAGGGGCCGAGGGCCGGAGCCGAGAGCCTCCATGATCTCTGCCGGAATCTCGACGGCAGTGGCGTTGCCGGAAGGAATGACCTTGGCTTGGAACTTCATGTCGGCGCCTCCATGGCGATTGAGACTACAGCTGCTCAGGGCGCGGTGGGTGCGCGAACTCATCGGCCTGCGGAAGACGGCACGGACACGCCACTCTCTCCGAGCGTACACGCCGAGCCGGTCGTCGATCGTCGCCTCGCCGTTCCCAGTATCCCCCGGTGTGCAGAGTCGTCCTCCCTTGTTGGATCTCGTTTGGAACGAGGGTCAGGGCTGATGCGTCGTCTGCGGAAGCTCAGCTAGGCGTTGCTCGAGGAAGCGCCGCTCGGCGTCGATCTCAACGAGTCCAAGAGCCCGACGGTAGGCGACACGCGCCTCATCGAGACGGCCAAGGCGCCGCAGAAGCTCCGCACGAGTGGCGTGTAAGTAGTGGTAGTGCGCAAGCTCGAGGCGGTCGACCAGCGCAAGCGCCGCGTCGACGTCGCCGGCTTCTGCCATCGCTGCGGCTTGGTTGAGTTCGACGACCGGGGAGTGTGTGACCTTGGCGAGTTCTCCGTAGAGCGCGGCCAGCCTGCTCCAGTCCTGGGGCTCCTCCACATGGAGCGCCGCGATCGTCGCCTGCAGCGTGTACTGGCCGCGGCCCGCAAGGCCGAGAGCACAAGCGAGCGACGCACGCCCCGCGGCGATCTGGCGCTCGTCCCATAACGATCGGTCCTGGTCGTGCAGGAGAATGATAGTTCCATTCGCAACACGCGCAGCGCGTCGTGCGTCGTTCAGCAGCATCAACGCCAGCAGGCCGTGGGCCTCGGCCTCGTCCGGCAATGAGTTCGGCTAGCAGGCCGCCGAGGCGAATCGCCTCGACGGCGAGTTCGCCACGGCCGTCGTAGCCCCGGTTGAAGATGAGGTAGACGACGGCGAGCACCGCGGCAAGGCGGTCCGGCAGCAGATGGGCTGGTGGCACCCGGAAGGGGATTCCCGCCGCCTTGATCTTCTGCTTGGCGCGGACGAGCCGCTTGGCCATGGTCTGCTCGGGGATGAGGAACGCGTGGGCGATCTCGCGCGTGCTCAGCCCACCGAGTGTGCGCAGCGTAAGTGATACTTGGGCCTCGGGTGACAAGGCCGGATGACAGCACGTGAAGATGAGTTCGAGGCGCTCGTCGCGGATCGTAACGTCCGGCATCAATACATCTTCCATGTCGTCTTCCCATGGCAACGGCGCGTCGACTTGCCGAAGCTTGTCAGCGAGCACGCGATTGCGGCGGATCCGGTCGACGGCTCGATTGCGGGCGGTGGCCAGCAGCCAAGCACGAGCGTTGTCAGGCGCGCCCTCGCGAGGCCAGCGCTCGGCGGCGATCGCAAACGCCTCTTGGGCAGCTTCCTCGGCGAGGTCGAAGTCGCCGAGGAAGCCGATCAGTGTGGCGAGTACTCGGGGCCACTCATCGCGGAATGTCTGCTCAAGCGACATCGACAGTCACAGCCAAGTCGAATCGCAGGCCACCGAGGCGGACCGCAGCCTAGTACTCGACGATCGGTCGTATCTCCACGGCGCCACCCATACGGGCGGCAGGGACACGCGACGCGAGTTCGATAGCTGCGTCCAGATCGTCGGCGTCGAACAGGAGCCAGCCGCCCAGCGCTTCTTTGACCGCGGCGAATGGGCCGTCGGTGACGAGCGTTTCGCCGCCCTGCACGCGCACAGTAGTGGCCGTCTCAGGCGGCTGCAGCTGCTGGCCGGGCACGACACCGGGAGTCTGGCTGATCTCCTTGTAGGCTCTGGCGATCGCTTGCTGCTCTTCACTCGACAGTCGTCCCCACGCCTCCGCGTCGTACGGCGTCGGGGCGTCGACCTGGTGGATCTGGAGCATGTACTTCATCGCTTCCTCTTTTTGTCGATTGTGGTCGAAGTAGAGACGAACAGCGTCCGGCAGAATGGACAGGGTCGGGGTATCGCCGTTGCCGATCGGACTCATCACTCGCCGTCGCACCCGCCTCGGCCAAGCCCGAGCGCCGCCGGCTCATGCTGGTCCGTCCTCCGGCCGGCCGACTTCGGATCAGACGGCCCTGGGGATAGGAGGGCAGGAAGCGCGAAACGCCCCCCCGGGCGAGTCGCAGATACGGGCCCCCGCAGACGAAGCGGCCATTGTTCTCGGGCGGGATCTGCAGAAAGTCGATGGCCGCGTCGCCTCGAGCATCCGTTCGATCAGGCGATGCTCTTTTGATCAGCGGGGCGCGGGCCTGCATGCCATCCTCCTTGGGACGGCAGGTGCGGCGCAGTGCCCGAGAGCGCCTGGGCCCCCGGATCCGGTCATTGGGGTCGAGCACGCCGATGACGACCCGCTTGATCCTACGTTCGATAATGCGCTCAACGCACGCGACCTTCGGCTGGTTGCGAGATGTACATAGCTCAAGAGTCGTGAAGAGGGTTGCACCGGCCGGTGTTTCCGTGGCCAGCTTCCTCTCGAGAAGCGTGAACTCCGCATGCTCACCGGAGGCTAGCTCGCCGCGGAACGCCTCGCCGAGCACTATGCCGTCGCGGACGACAATAGCGCCAACCTTGGGCGAGATCTTGGCCGGCTCGCCAATAGATTCGCGGGCCAGATCAATCGCCCTCAGCATGAAATCTCTGTCGTTCACACGCCCCTCCATCGTCGCGACGACGGAGTCGCTACCCCCGGCCACGGCCGGTCCCATTTGCTTCTGACAATAGTACCGCGACCGAACTGCTGGCATCGTCAGGCACAGGTCACCCCAACCTCAATCGCTCCCAGAAAGTGGCGGCGAGGTGGTGGAAGATGACGCCCGCCGCCGCCCTGCCGACGGGCAGCGCACCGAACAGGTTCGCGGTCGGCCACACTTCCGTGCCTATGGTGCGCCACATCGCGTTGCTGCCCACCCACCGCAGAGCCAAGCTGCTGTGACAGAGTAGACGCGCGTCTGGGGGAAGGTCATGCGAGGTCACGTGCGAAGGCGCGGGAAGCAGGGCAGCTTCGAGTACATCGTCGACATCGGCTTGGCCGCGGCGCAACGCTGCGAGAGCTGCAACGGGAGGTTCTGGATCGAGCGCCGCCCGGCTGAGAGCTGTACCAAGTGCGGCGGCGCCTTACGCGAGACCGAGGAGCGTCGTCGTGAGACCAAGGCCGGCTTCGCCACGCAGAGGGAATGCCAGGCGGCGATGAACAAGCTGCTGGTCGCCGTCGAGCAGCACAACTACTCGGCGCCGACCAAGGCCAACATCAGACAGTACCTCACCAAGGAATGGCTGCCGGCCGTCAAGGCCACGATCCGCCCCAGCACCTACAACTCCTACGTGCAGCACGTCGAGTGCCACATCGCGCCGCACATCGGCTCGGTGAAGCTCGCCAAGCTCACGGGTAGCCAGGTGAACGCTCTCTACGCGAAGCTCGCCGAGTCGGGCAAGAAGGACAGCAAGTCTGGTCTCGCGGCGATGACCATCCACCACGTGCACTCGTGTCTGCACAAGGCCTGCAAGGATGCGGTCAGGTGGGGCCACATCGCAAGGAACCCACTCGATGCTGCCGACCCACCGAGGAAGAAGGGTGACGGCACCCGCGAGATGCGGACCTGGACGAAGGAGCAGCTCAAGGCATTCCTCGACACCGTGGCTGATGATCGCCTCTCTCCGCTCTGGCACACCATCGCCATGACCGGGATGAGACGAGGTGAGGCCATCGGCCTACGCTGGAGTGACGTCGACCTCGAGAACGCGGGCTCTCCGTGCGTCGCGCCCTGATCCCCATCAATCGCGACGTGGTGGTCTCAGAGCCGAAGACCGCCAAGGGCCGGCGCGTGGTCGCCCTCGACCCGGTCACCATCGAGGTCCTGAAGGCCCAGGCCACCCGTCAGCTGAGGAACAGACGGAATGGGACGAGGGCTGGGTCGAAAGCGGCCTCGTGTTCACGGCCGAGAACGGCGCCGCTCTCGACCCTGAGTCAGTCTCCCGCTATTGGCGGCAGGCGATCACGAGGTCGATGCTGCCGCCCATCCGCCTGCACGACCTGCGCCACACCCATGCCACGCTGGCCCTGCAGGCCGGCGTGCACCCCAAGGTGGTCAGTGAACGTCTCGGCCACGCCACCGTCTCGATCACGCTCGATACCTACTCGCACGCCATCCCCGCGATGCAGAAGAAGCTGCCGTGCTAATCGCGGGGCTGGTGTTCGCGGGGGAGTAGCACCGTCTCCGGGAGAGACTGCTGCGCATCCGACCCTGTCGCCGCGGGCCAGATCGGAAGTGGGCGCCTCCTTGAAGGAGTTCCGATTCGCACTCCAGGCTGAGACAATGCCAGCATGAGCAACGTCGATGGCGAAAGCGCAGAGGTCGCCGCGCTGCGCGCTGAATGCGATCGCCTACGCGCGGAGAATGACCACCTGAGGTCGCTGCTGGCGCCTCCCGAGGCTGAGTTCCATCCGTCCCGGCCCCAGCCTCCTCCGGTGGCGGCGCTCGCGGCAGCCACTCCCGTCCCGCCCAGCGCCGATACCTTGGTGACTTCCAACGCTCCCGTCACCGCCAAGCTCGCTCTGTTCCGCAAGCTTTTCCGCGGTCGCGACGATGTCTTCGCCGTGCGCTGGCAAAGCAAGGGGGGTCGATCAGGCTATGCACCCGCGTGCGCGCACGAATGGGATCGCGCCCTGTGCGGCAAGCCTAAGGTCAAGTGCGCCGAGTGTCCCAACCGGGCGCTGCTTCCCGTCACCGACGAGGTGATACGCGACCACCTCACGGGTCGGCACACCATCGGCGTCTATCCGCTCCTGCTCGAAGAGACCTGCCGTTTCCTCGCACTCGACTTCGACAAGGCCGAGTGGCGTCGGGACGTATCGGCCTTCATCAACGTCTGCGCTCAGCTCCACGTTCCGGCGTACATAGAGATCTCGCGGTCTGGCAATGGCGCGCACGTGTGGGTCTTCTTCGCGCAGGAAGTCCCAGCCGTCCAGGCGCGGCGCCTGGGCTCGGCTCTTCTCACCCAAACGACCGCACAACGCCATGAGCTCGGCCTCGATTCCTACGACCGTCTCTTCCCCGGCCAGGACACGCTCCCCAAAGGCGGGTTCGGCAATCTCATCGCGCTGCCCTTGCAGCGCCAGCCGCGCGACGAAGGCAAGAGCGTGTTCGTAGAAGCTGACTTGCAGCCTGCGAGCGACCAGTGGCGGCTGCTCTCTGACGTGAAGCGCATGACGATGGCCGAGGTCGAAACTGCGCTCGCGCGAGTGCTCCAGGGAGGCGATGCCCTCGGCGCGCGCATTGCCCTCTCCGACGATGCAGAGGCGCCATGGCGCCTCCCACCCTCCGGAAGACGGGCAGAGTTCCGCATCAAGGGACCCTTCCTGGTGCAGTCGATGTGGTCTCAAGCAACCTTGTGTACGTCAGTAAGGACGGTCTTCCGCAGGGCATGCAGGATCGCCTGCTTCGCCTAGCTGCGTTCGACAACCCGGAGTTCTACCGCGCCCGGCGATGCGACTGCCGACCTTCGCAAAGTCACGCCTGATCTGCTCGCGGAGGAGATCGCCGGCTACATCGCCCTGCCGCGCGGCTGCCTCGACGAGGTGCTCGAACTGCTCGAGAGTCATGCCATCGCGCCGCGTCTCAAGGACGAGCGCTGCGCCGGCCAGCCGCTCGACGTGACCTTCGCGGGCGAACTCACCACGGCCCAGGCCGAGGCTGCAGAGGCGATCCTGGCGCACGACAACGGCGTCTTGAGCGCTGCCACGGCGTTCGGCAAGACGGTTGTCGGTGCCTGGCTCATCGCCGCCCGCCAGGTGAACACGCTGGTGCTCGTGCACCGCCGCCAGCTCATGGATCAGTGGCGTGAGCGACTCGCGGCCTTCCTCGACCTGTCGCCCGCCGCGATCGGCATGGTCGGCGGCGGCCGCGCCCGGCCGACCGGCGCCATCGATGTCGCGGTCATCCAATCGCTGAACAAGAAAGGCGTGGTGGCCGATCTTGTCGCCGACTACGGACAGGTGATCGTCGACGAGTGCCACCATCTCTCGGCCTTCAGCTTCGAACAGGTGATGAGGCAGGTGAAGGCCAGGTACGTCGTGGGCCTCACCGCGACCCCGATCCGTCGCGACGGGCACCACCCGATCATCACCATGCAGTGCGGCGCGATCAGGTACCGTAAGGACGCCAGGAGCCAGGCCGCGGCCCGTCCCTTCGACCACAGGGTGATGACGAAGCTACGGCCTTCACGATGCCGGCAGCGGACATCAGCCAGGCATTCAGGCGGTTTACTCGGCGCTGGCGGCAGACCCGAGCCGCAACCGGCTCATCATCGCCGACGTGCTCGCCGCCGTTGCGGCCAATCGTTCACCACTTGTACTCACGGAGCGCACCGATCACCGCGACAAGCTGGCGGCGGCGCTCGGCGAGTCGATCGCCCACGTCTTCGTGATGTCCGGCGGGATGGGCGCCAAGAAGCGGCGGGCGATCGCGGAGGCGATGGCGGCAAGCCCCCCAAGGCAGCACGGGTCATCGTCGCCACCGGCCGCTGCGTCGGCGAAGGATTCGATGATGCCAGGCTGGACACGCTTTTCCTGGCCATGCCGGTCGCTTGGCGAGGGGCCCTTCAACAGTACGCCGGCCGGCTGCACCGTATGCACACGGGCAAGGCAGAGGTGGTCATCTACGACTACGTGGACGAGGGCGTGTCCGTGCTGGCGCGCATGTATCAGAAACGGCTCGCTGGGTATCGCGCGATGGGCTACGCAGTGGCAGGCGAGCCCGCATGCGCCGAGCCCCTGATCCCCTGAGGTTCAAGCAGCGATCAGGTGCGCGACTGAGCCCGAGCGCTGGCGATCTCAAGGGTCGCACGCCATCCCGGCGATGCAGGCAAGTCTGATCTCGTAGGCAAGACGCGCCAGCAGCTCACCGTTGTAGGTGACGCGCCATTGGATCTCGCCGTGCAGCTGGACTTGCCGATTCCCGGCGGCGCAGAGCTCGGCGATTCGAGGCCGCGACACTCCTCAACGGCGAGACGCCTGCACTGGGCGCCACTGCCGAGACTACCCACGCTCTCGCCTCCTTCTTGCCGCCGCACGTCGCATGACCACGGTGCGCGTAAGTCAACATGCTGACGCAAAATGGGGTCCCAACCCCGATCAACCAGCGCATTCAGGGCTCCAGAGCGTCCACTTTGCGTCC
>CAVVTV010000018.1:0-48466 GCA_963751215.1 uncultured Thermoleophilia bacterium
CAACTTCTGGCTTCAATCTTGCACGTTGTCGAGCGGAAAGTTCCTGCTCAGGGCCATTTCTGACCTCGCAAGATCTGTGCGAAATCGAGCACACAATGCGGATCAGCCAACATTCAGCCAACGCGCGTGCTGTGTCTCCATGGGCGTGGGTATGCCTGGATGGACTTCAGGCGAGACGTGCCGAAGCGCGGAAGCGCTTCAGAAGTCCTGCGGGACGACCACGCTCGCGACATCCAGGGCGGCCTCCTCGTCCTGGCGGCTGAGGAAGTGGCTGTAGATGTCGAGCGTGATGCTCACGTTGGCGTGACCCAATCGGCCGCTCACCACGGTGACCGGTTGCCGGCGCTCCACCAGGGCGATCGTGGCGAAGCTGTGGCGCAGGCCGTGAAGACTGAGGGGCGGCAATCCCGACCGCTTGGCAGCGGCGATAAAGGCGCTCGAGATGCGGTTGGGCACGAGCCAATCGCCCTCTTCGTTGGCAAAGACGATGTCCTTGTCCTGCCACCGTGGGCCTGCCGCCAGGTGCTCGGCCGTCTGAGCCTTGTGGAGGGCCTTTAGGGCGGCGGCTGACGCTGGGTCGATGGCGATCCTGCGCTTGCCGGCGCGTGTCTTGGGCTCACCCTCGCTCAGCACCCCACCGACCTCGATGAGCGAACGGCGGATTCTGATCGTCTGCGCCTCAAGGTCGACGTCCTCCCAGTGCAGGGCTAGCAGTTCACCGCGGCGCGCGCCGGTCGTCGCGCAGAGCAGCCAGAGCGGTGCGAGACGCTCCCCTTTCACCGTCTCAAGGAAGTGGCGCACCTGAGAGGAGTCCCAGGCGGTGCGCTCCTTGACGTTGGCGCTCGGAAGCTCCACCATGCTCGCCGGGTTCACCGCTATCCAGCGCGAGCGCACGGCGTCGCGCAGGGCGCGATGTAGGGTGGCGTGGATGCGGCGTAGCGTCGAGGCCGACATCGGCTTGGTCTCCTTGTCGCAGCGCCCATGAGCGAGCAGCCAGGCGTAGTGCCTGGCAATCTGCTCGCGGCGCAGCTGCTGCAGGCGCACCCCGCCGAGCTTGGTCGGCGCGAGATGGTTGCGCACGTGTGACCGGTACGAGGCCAAGGTCGTCGCGCGCAGCGAGCTGATCTCGAGGCTCGGCAGCCACTCCTCCTGCAAGTACTCCGCCAGCGTGACGTTGGCTCGCACCACGTAGGTGCCTTGCCCGAGTTCGTGCATAGCGTCAGCACGAGCCTTGATAGCCTCTCTCTCGCGGACAAAGCCGTCGACTTGCTGCTGGCGGCGCTCGTGAGTGTCGCGCAGACTGCCTCCGCACTTCGTGCACTTCTTCAGCGGCTTGCGGTCGCGCCAGTAGCGCGCGTTGCAGTCGTTGCAGCGCTGCGCCGGCATGACGCCAAGGTTGAGCGTGAACGAGTAGCCGCCGCCGCGAGGCCTGACGCCACTCTTCATCTTCGGGCGACGCTTGGTCGCCGCATCGATCACGTCTCGGGGTGCGTCGCTCGGCGTGGCCGCCTCTGGTTGACGGGGTTGTCCGCGTGTTGCCCAGCTGCCCGAGCATCGCGCTGGCGCTTGAGCTCGCGCGCCCGGTACTCCGGGTCGTCGCGGCGGCGCTTCTTCTTGGCCGCCTCCTGACAAGGCGGCGAGCAGGTGCGCTTGTCAGCGCGCCGTGTGGAGAAGAGGGCGCCACAGCGCTCGCAAACGCCCAGGCGAACGCCGCCTGCAAGATCGAACAGGGCCGTGGCGGCCAGCATGCCGAGAAGCGAGGTGCTCCGCCACTGCGGCGTAGGGTGGCCGGCAACGTCTGCGCCAACCAGGCCGACCGACTCGAGGTAGATGTTCAGACCCTGAAGCGACCTCGCCCGGTGGTCTGCGTCCGGATGCTCGAATCCGCGAAGGACCCAGTTGACGTCCACGGCGCAGTTCACGAATCTGGGGAAGCTCTCCTCGCGGGTCTTCCAGAACTCCGCGTCGCACGCCAGAGTCGCGATCTCGTCCAGTTTGCTGACGTGGTAGTACTCATAGGGGGACTTTTGCGCCACCTTTGGAACATCCTGCACACCGAGATCGGGCACGCCGAGAAGCCCGAAACGCTGGCACCACTCGAGAACTGGTTCATGAAGGCCGCGCGACAGGGCCTCTTGGAGCCACTGGCGGTACTGCTCGCGTATCTTATGGGCGCCCCCGTGCCTTTCCCGCACTTCCTCAAGGCCCATGACCCAGTCGAGGTACTCGAAGGACTCATCGACCGAGCGGAACGAGTCCTCTATCTGGATGAACTCGAACGGCACTGCAGAGAGCCAGTCCCGTAGCTCGGCGCCGATGTGCGCCAGCTGCAGGCAGGCGCTGCGACTGTGGCCCAGAGTGCGATGAACCTCTGAGACCGAGTAGCTCTGCAGCCTCGCCCCCGCCGCAGGTCGAATCACAAGATCCGGCAGATGCTCGCTCTCGCGCAGCACGACCTCGTAGTGGTCGAAGTGCCACCAGGTGTCCGCAAGTCCGCTCGCCATTCTCTCCTCCAGTGCTGTCCCTGAAAGTATCCTTTGCTCAGGGACAGCTCGCAGTGTAGCGTCCCTGGCGTGGTTGTCAACATCACTACGTCAGGGAGGCAAGCGATGCTCCGTCTCACGCAACTACGTGGGCAAGCCGGCATGAGCCAAGCCGAGCTGGCACGGCGTGCCGGCCTGCACCACAGCACGGTGTCGCTCGTGGAGAGCGGCCGCCTTCTGCCCTATCCCTCGCAGCTTGCGAAGCTCGCGAGCGGACTGGGGTTTTCGGAGTCGCCCGAGCGGCTCCTCGACGAGGTCGAGGGTGAACGAGCCTCGTCCTGACAATCTCTTCTGCTCGAAGGAAGACGCCGCCGGGATCCTCGGCATGAGCCTCGGGGGGCTCGGCCTCGCCATGGAGCGCGGCGAGTGTGAAGGACTCTACACGCGCCTGGGCCGACGCATCCTCTTCTGCCTGCCCGCGATTCAGCTGCGCGCCTTGGGCGTGACGGACGTGGGCGCCCTCTGCAGGGCGCTGGGGATCAAAGATCTGGGCTCGCTTCTTGAATTCCTTGGCAGCGGAACGCACAAGGACAGCAAGGCCCCGAGCAGCCCATGCAGTGAAGATCGTGAGGCGCGACCGGGCCGACCGTGACCTCGCCTCAAGACACCCAGTTCCATCCCGAAGACCGTGGCCACGCCTCCGCGACCCTCTATACACCAGCAGGGAGGAGCGCCAACCGTCCTGCGCCCCTCCGTGCTTCGAGATCGAGGCCGTGCACAGGCGTGGCGGCATGAGCGGCACGCCCTCGATGCCAGACGACACGACATCCGAGTGGGACGAGCTCTACGCTGCCTCCCATCCACCCAAGCCCCCATCTGGTGGCGACGAAGGCGAGCAGGTTGCCACACCTCCGCAACCAGCGCAGCAGCGCACATGGGGCGCGACGGCGGCTCCCGGTCCCGGCTGGACGGCAAGCGATGCGCCGGCCCTCTTGGCGCGCATCGTCGACGCTACGGCGCGCTCGACGTCCGATGGCAACGGTGGCTGGCTTGTGCCCTGCGGCTGTCACGAAGACCGCACGCCCTCGCTTCATGTCTGGGCTGACGATCAAGGCCGACTCGCTCACCACTGCCTCGCCGGCTGTGACCACGCGGCGACCAGGGACTATCTGGAGCGGCTTGTCGGCGAGCGGCTGACGGTGCCTCCGGAACCCTCGAGCAACGGCAAGTGCATCGTCGCCACCTACGACTACACCGACGAGAAGGGCCAACTGCTCTACCAGGTTGTCCGCTACTCCGCCAAGGACTTCCGTCAGCGCCGCCCCGACGGCGACGGTCACCACGTCTGGGGCCTGTCGGCCGGCGAGTACGTGCAGGTCACGGACGGAGACTGGCGCAAGGTTAACGACCGGACGCCGGCTTCGGCGCCGCGCAAGTGGTTCTCGGCGGTCGAGCGTGTGCTCTATGGGTTGCACGAGCTGCGCTGCGAGATCGGCGAAGCGCGCAGGCGGGGCGACACACCTGAGGTTTGGATCGCAGAGGGCGAGAAGGACGTCGATGCGCTGCGCGCGGCCGGCGTGATCGCGACGTGCAACCCGGGCGGCGCCGGCAAGTTCCGAGCCGAGTACGGCAAGGAGTTCGCCGGCTGTGACGCCGTGATCGTGGCCGACAAGGATGAGCCAGGACGCAAGCACGCAGAGCAGGTCGCCGCCTCCGTGAGGCCCCACGTAACCAGCGTGCGTATCATCGAGGCCGCCGCCGGCAAGGACGCCGCCGATCACCTGGCCGCGGGCAAGGCACTCGACGAGTTCGTGCCGGTTGACGGCGGCCTCGCGATGGAGGCCACCGAGGAAGCCGGACCGAAACCGCTGCCCTGGATGACCGCTGCCGAACTCGCCAACTTGGTCATCCCCGAGCCGCAGTACATCTGTCGCCCTTACCTCGCGCGCTTCTTGATCACCCAGCTCGTGGGCAAGACCAAGGGCGGCAAGACGGAGTTCGTGCGCCGGCTCGTCTCATCCGTGTTGAACAGACGTCCCTTCCTCTGTCAGGCGACGGTGTATGCCCCCGTCGCTTACCTCACTGAAGAGTCGCCCGCGTCCTTTGGCCCCCCTCTGATCGGCGCCGAAATCGCCGGCCGCGAGGATCTGCACATCCTCTTTCGCAACGCCTGCCCGACGGAGCGGGAGTGGTGCGACATGATCGCCGAGGTGCGCACCTACGTGCGCGAGCACGACATCGGCCTGCTCATCATCGACACGGGCGATCCCTGGATGCTGAAGGTAGGCCAAGACCCGAACGACCCGGTGATCGCCGAGTACGCCGTTCGCCAGCTCCAGCTACTCGCGGCTCAAGGCGTGGCCGTCATCATCCTGCGCCACGAACGTAAGGGCGGCGGCGACATATCCGAGTCGGGCCGGGGCTCGACTGCCTTTCCCGGCGCGGTCGACGTACTCATGACCCTGCACCGCGTGCGCGGCGGCGGCCACGAGAACCGCCGCGAGCTGGAGGCCGTGGCCCGCGCCGCCCTACCGGACGTGCCCGCCAAGGTCGTGATCGAGCTCGTTGATGGCGCCTACATCGTGGTCGGCGACGCCAGCGACGTGCAGCGCCGCGAGACGCTCGAGACGTTGCTCGACCACCTGCCGTCGCAGCGTGAGAACGCCCTGACGGCGGAGGCGCTCGTTGAGCTGACCGGCTCCGCCAAGACCCTGGCTCAGGACCTTCTGCGCCAACTCTGGGACGAGGGCCGCGGCATGGTCTGCCGCGAGAAGGGCGCCGGCAACGCCAGCTCACGCGCCTACGGCTACTGGCTAAGGAGCGACGACGATGAGTGAGCTTGCGAACTTCCGCACTACCTGTGTGGTCACGGAAGTCCGTTCGTTGCCACTCGACTCCCTGCGTTCGTCGAGTGAACTTACGCAACGCACGGGGGTTGCGGAAGTTCGTTCAGCGAACTTCCGCGACCCCTCTCCTAGAGAGGAAGTCTGTTCGCTGCGACGGCTGACGCGCCGAGCACCGACGCCGGCTTCAGCGATGACGATGACATCCCCTTCCGGAATGAGGAGCTGAGTAATGGCTGCCAGCACAACCCCGCCGCCTTGGGCAAACCGCATTGTTGGCCACGGAGAGGTGGCGCCTGCCGACCTCGTGCCAAACCCGCTCAACTGGCGCCAACACCCGCAACATCAGAGCGATGCCCTGGAGGATGTGCTCACGCGAATTGGTCTCGTGGCTACCGTCTTGGTGAACACGCGCACTGGGCACCTCGTGGACGGCCACCTTCGCGCCGAGCTTGCTCTGCGCCGAGGGGAGCCGAAGATCCCGGTCACCTACATCGACGTCGACCCAGAGGAGGAGCGCATTCTCCTTGCCTCACTGGATCCGCTCGCTGCCATGGCGAACGCCGACCGTGAGCGGCTCGCCGAGCTCCTTACCTCGATCCAAGACGGTGACGATGCGCTGATCGCTCTGCTCGAGTCCATCGCCCGCCAGGAGGGAATCGATCTCCCGACCTCGGGCGGCCTCGTCGATGAAGACGAGGTGCCGGAACCGCCCGCGCAGGCGGTCACAAGGCCGGGCGACCTATGGGCACTGGGTGCACACCGGCTACTGTGCGGGGACTCCACCGATCCCGACCACGTGACGTTGCTTATGGGCGACGAACGCGCCGTGGCCCTGCTCACCGACCCGCCCTACTTGGTCGACTACGACGGCAAGAACCATCTGACGGTGAAGGCCGATGGGCGCACGCGCCCCAGTCCGCCGCCGCCGGAGACGCAGTGGGACCATTACATCGACCACGCCCATGGCGTGCAGTTCTACACGGACTTCCTCTGCACCGCCCTGGCGCACGCGCTCAGTGATCGCCCCGCCCTCTACCAGTGGTTCGGCATGATGCGTGCGCCGCTCGTCTTTGAGGCCTGGGTCGCCAATGACGTGCTGCCACACCAGGTCGTGCTGTGGCGCAAGCCCAAGGGCGTGCTGGGGCGCACGTGGTTCATGTACGACTACGAGCCCTGCATGGTCGGCTGGCCCAAGGGCCGTCAGCCGACCAAAGATCGTCGCCCGCCCGCCAGCGCCACTGCCTGTTGGGAGATCGCCCAGCGCGAGGGCGTCGAGTCCGACCTCGGTTCCGTCCATCCCACGATCAAGCCAGTTGAGACGGTGCGCCGGCCGATCGAGTGGCACACCAAACCCGGCGAGCTCATCTACGAGCCGTTTTCGGGCTCGGGCACGGCGATCATCGCGGCCGAGACAACCGGCCGGCGCTGCTACGCCATGGAGCTCGCACCCGAGTTCGTCGACGTCGCTGTTGACACGCTGGCAACGATTCAGCAGGCAAGGAAGCGACCCTCGACGGCGACGGGCGCAGCTTCGCCGAGGTCGCGGCCCAGCGCCTCTCAGGAAACACAGCGCAAGGAAATGGGCGATGAGCCGCACCTCGGTGCGAGCAGCTGAAGGCTCGCCAGCCACGAGGAGCAGGCTCTCGAGCTGCGCCTCGGCGGCGCCTCCTACGCGCCAGATCGGCGAGGCCCTCTGGCATGAGCCCGGCGGCGCCTTCAAGGCCGTCGATCGCGCCCTCACGCGTCACGCCGCGGAGACCGACGAGAAGGCCGAGGAGCTGCGCACGCGTCGAGGTCGCGCGCCTCGACCGCCTGCTCATGGGCGTCTGGCCGCGGGCGAAGAAGGGCGACGAGCACGCGGCGCGGGTCGCTCTGCAGATCTCCAAGCGCCGCAGCGAGCTGCTGGGCATCGACCGCAAGCCGCGGCCCGAGCCCGGCGACGGCGAGCTGGCGAGGCTCGCTGCCACGCGCGAGCTGACCTCGCGCGAGATCGCCGGCGCCATGGACGACACGCCTGGCCGCTACCGCGCCGGGACCATCGACGCCGAGCAGGCGCAGCCACGAGCTGGCTCTGCTGCAGGGCATGCTGCGCGCCATCGAGCAGACCACCCTCGAGGAGAAGCTTGAGCGCATCGAAGCCGCCCTCGACGCGAGAAGGTCTTAGCGGTGGCGCGCAAGGAGGACATCTCGCGTCTGCTCGCCAAGGGCCTCTCGGGCACGGAGGCCGGCCGCCTCGCCGTAGGCCACATCCTCGAGGTCGAGCGCGGCGGGGAGGGCTTTCTCACGGACAAGGACATCGAGGACCTGAAGCGCCAGCCTGCGAGCTCCGCCGCCGGCGCCGCCTACGACCGCATGCTCGATCTCTACCGCACGTGCGCGAGATGATCCCGGAGGCGCAGATCACGAGCCTGCAGGCCGTCTCGCTTCTGCGCGAGCTGCGGGCACGAGCTCGAACGCTACGCGATCTCATCCGAGGTCGCTCAGCTGTCGGCGAACCTGCCGCTGCTCGTCTCCAGGCAGAGTCACGCCGAAGATGCGAGAAGCTCAGCGCCTGTGCCTACGGGCGCGTCTCTACTGCCTGGGCGAGGTGATCGAAGAGCGCGCCATCGAGCGCCTCGGCGGCTGGGAGCGCGCCGAGGAGGCGAGCGAGAAGAGGTGGGACGCCGCCTACGAGGCGGCAGAGGCAGAGATCGAGAAGCTGGTCGAGAACGGCACGCTCAGCCCAGGTAAGCTCGCTCACAAGGCGAGCCTGATGACCCTCGCGGAAGCGCCGAAGAGGCCGAGCTCGCTCCTGACGACGATGATCTGCTGGCGGACCTCGCCGAGGTCGGAGGCAGGAGGCGTAGAGCCGAGACGGAACAGAGGCCGCCAGCGTGCAACCGTCGCGAGGTGAGCAGAGCCGGCGGCAGGGCACTGGACGTATCCGGAGCGCCTCGAGGCCTCGCTCGCGCAGGGAGATCTCACCGGGGGCTACGACATCTCCGACTGGGTCGGCGAGGTCTGCGCCCGCTGACGAAGAGCGTCTGCTTGCACCACTACCTCTCCGGCGAGCAGCTCTCGGCGGCGGGCCTGCCCGAGTGGCGGCGCTGGGCGGAGGAGTTCAAGCCCTGGCTTGGAGGGCGTCGAGGGTGACAGGGGCATGGCCGATCGTCGTCGAGCCGGGGCTCGGCGAGTTCGATGCCGAGGGCCGCTACCGAAGCCACGCGCTCGCGCGCCTCAGCGACGTGCTCGACGTGCGAGCCATCGCGCACGACTATGCGGCGCACCACGGGCGGCCGCTGGCGGAGCTGCTCACGAACATGTGTGCGGCGGCGCGGGCCTGCACCTGCATGCTGCTCGCCTACCTGCAGGTGATCGGGGAGGCGAGCCAGGTGACGCGCATCGCCTTTCTCGGCGACTCACGAGAGGTCGCAGCGGGTGAGTCCGAGACGACATCAGCCACAGTGGTGGGGGAATGCCTCTTTGCGGACCTGAGGCGAGCGGCCGAGTGCTACAACCGGCTCGCCGCACAGGTCGCTCGCTGGCGCGAGGAGATCCGCGGTCCCCGGCTGCCGAGGTTCGAGCTCGCGGAGCTGGAACCGGACGAGACCACGCTGGCCGTGTCGCGCGAGCGCATCGCGCTGGGCAACCGTCGCGGAGGCCTGGGCGCCAACTGGTGGCGGGAGGTCGGTGATGGCTGAGGCGACCCCTCTGGGCTTTCCCATCCCATCTCATGACTCCTTTCCGGCTACATGCGCTGCGAGATCTGGTCGGCCGCCGGTCGGCGGCACTGCCGTGTGCAGCGGCTTTGTGGCGGTCACAGGTCTGAGAGTTATGTGCGTGCCCACGTCTCCCATGCCGTCCGAGTTGCAGCGCGTGACACACCCCTTGGTCACCATCGCAGACAAGACAGTGGCGGGGTTCGGGCCCTCTACGTGGTGTCGTCCCAGTGGCGATGCGGGAGGGCGATGGGACCTTGTTCACCGCCTCGGGCGGCGACCACGCGGCTGCGTAGCGTCGCGGACGGTGAACGACGACGTCAGCGCCTTGAGCACCGTCTTCGCGGCCTCTTCGCTCATCACGCCCTCGGAGCCGATCTGGGTGCGGTCGAGCGGGACTGCATGGGCGGGTAGGTGAGTTACCTGAGACGGCGAGCAGGGAACCGGAGCAAACGCAGGCGAACGTTGGCGCAGTCTGAAGGCCGCAACGCGTTGGAATCGCGTTGTCAGGCGGCCCGGATAGCCTCGAAGGGGGAGAAGCACATGATAACCAGTGATGCGACGCCGCGTCGCTGGACCTTGAGGGCGGGGTCGCCAGCCGTGGTCGTCGGGCAAGGACCGCCAGTGCCCAGGCCGCTCACGCCGAGTCGGGTGATAGCATGCTGTGTGGCTGCAGCTCTGCCGTTCCCAACCTGGTGCATACTGACGCGAAGAGGGTCAGCCCACGTGAAGCTGGACGAGAACGATCACAAAGAGGAGTTCAGCTGGGCCTACGTGCATGCAGTCGCTGCCGCGGCGGGCTTCTGCACGGACAGGCCTGGGCGCGACTACGGCGTGGATGTCCGCATTACCGGTGCGGGACCTCGACGCTGCCGTTCCTACCCCACCCTTGACGTACAAGTGAAGGCGACGTCGGGTGACGTGGTGCGCGATGACGGAATTGTGTACTCGCTGCCAGTCAAGAACTACGATGATCTTCGATGGGCAGGACACCGTTCTGCACCATTCATCCTGGTCGTGGTCGTTGTGCCAGCATGCGTGGATGATTGGGTGGTCGAGACCGAGGCTCAGCTAGCCATGAGGCGGTGCGGCTACTGGCGCAGCTTGCGGGGTATGCACGAGCGCGCCAACACGGCGACAGTCAACGTCGTTGTGCCACGTTCCCAGCCGTTTTGGACGCTTGGGCTTCAGGAACTCATGGGGCACATTGACGCTACGGGAGACATCTAGACCATGGATTTGGCGCCCGACAACGCAAGTCTGATCCGTCCCGCCGATCTTGAAGGGTATCTGACGTCGCTAGGGGCAACTCAAGTACGGGTCATCCCCGATCGCCTTGCCATCTGGACCGTGCGGAAACACGAAGGCGATCTCCAGGTTCTCGTTCCCGCATCACAGACGCTGCACGACTACGACCTCAGACTGGATGAGGCGCTAAGTGCTCTCGAGATTGTCACGGACCTCTCGCGCGCCCAAGTCCTCGCGAGCATCTTGGCGGGGTCCAGCGACCTGCTGCGGATTCGGGCGCAGGACGTGGATGTGCCGACCGGCCTCATCCCAATTGAGGCTGGTGTTCGCCTTGTTGAGAGCGCACGGAGCGCGATGACGGCAGCAGCTTGCTCGGCGCTCCAGCCCCAAATGTCCTACCCATCGCGTAAGCCCACGGGGGTCCCCGAATTCCTGGAACGCGTGCGGCTCGGCCAGACCGAGGTCGGAAGTTATGTACTCACCGTATATCTCCCTCTTGAGGAGCCGTCGCTGGCTGAGACTGACAATCGGCTCTTCGAGGTTCAGTCGGTTCCGTTCGGCCGGCGCGTGACTCGAACACTGGTAACGGCCATCGACGCGACACAGGACGCTGTTGCACAGGTTCGAAATGGACGCGACTATGACGTCTTCATGACTGGAGTGCTGAAGGGTGTGAGTGCCAATCTTTGCCGAGCCTTAGCCAAGATGGTGGAGCCCAACGCGGGCGTAGAGTCTGTTGATATGAACATGACCTGGGGGCGCTCGGTTCCCGCGGATGAACCGCACTGGGCAGCGCGCTTCTCACGCGACGATGCGAAGGTACTCGGCGTTGCGGCGGACCTGCTAAGCGGCGAAGGCCCGCAGACCGGATACCTGACCGTTGGCCCCGTGGTCGGTCTTCAACGTCCTGAGGGTGGCCTGGCAGGAATCGTTCGGGTGAGCACTTCGATCGGAGAGAAACAACAGGTGGTAGAGATGGTCTTGTCGGGAGTCGACTACGACGCTGCGATCGAAGCGCACAAGCGGAACGTCCACATCGTGTGTCACGGAGACCTCGTGAAGAGAGGACGCAAACACGTGCTAGACGACCCGTGGGGTTTCGGCCTCAACGCCGAGTGAATCACAGGCGCGCGGAATGCAGAGCCTGCCTGCGGTGCTCCATGACGACCCGGAGCAGTTCGCTCGCTCGCCTGACGTTGCGTTGACCACTCGTTGGCAGAAGGCCTCGAACAGCCGTGGAACATGCAAGGCCCAGGATATGGAGTGATGCTGCGCGATCGGGCGGAGGCATTGATACGAACACCTGTTCGTGCCATAATTGTGTCAAGGTCCCGTCGCGTCCACGTCGAATGCAGTCCCTGGGCGGACTGGGGAGCGCTGTCAAGATGACAACGTGTCGCGCCGATATGGTCTTTGCCGGTGGCTTGCCGTACTATTCGCGACAGCATGGCCATCTGGAGCCGGTGGATTCTCCGCTCCACGTTGTAAACAGCGGCAACGGTGCCGCCCGGGCAGATGCAGGGCAGGAACACAGGAGCGGACTGAAAGAGGGGTAACCGCATGGCCACGAAGCTAGAGGCCTTGCTCTCCAGGCCGACGATCGATGACCTGGTTGCAGGTGTTCTTGCCAAGGCCGGGGAAGACCAGATTCGCTGCGGGTCCGCTGCCATGCACAGCTTTTTCAATGATCTTGGCCGCGAGGAGAAGATTCCGGACGGCATCGCTCGGATTCTCGCGAGAGTCTCCTTCTCTCAAGGCGACTGGTGCCCGTTCTCAAAGCAGATCGAAGCTGCACTGATGCGTCTGCAGATCGGTCGCCTGTTGTCTGCTATGAATCCTGATTTTCGGGCGTACACGATGTCGTCCGAGCAACGGACTCTCGTCGAGAAACGCCTCAGCCACTTTGACTTAGAGGACCAGAAGTTCATTGAGGAAGCCGGCACTCGCTTCCGTGATCTACTGCAGGAGAGTTCGAAGGCCGCCTGTGGCTGTTGACGGTGACTGACGCAGAAGCAGGCCCTGCGACCGCTGGCGCCAATACGGCAGAGGCACTTAGAGCCACAGTCAACAGCTTCGTGGCAGCGAGATTGCCCACTGTTAACCCGGAAGCCCTCCCCAGAAAGGGGAAGGCCATTCATGACGCTGTTTGGGGCACCCATATCTTTCACCCTTGGGAGATAGCCCTACTTGATACTGCTTTGATGCAAAGACTGAGGCGAATACGACAAACATCTTTCGCCTACCTTACGTATCCAGCCGCCAATCACACGCGGTTCGAGCATAGCCTGGGCGTCGTGGTGACCGCTAGCAGGCTACTCGATGCTCTAAGACCTCGGCAGCCTTCCGGCGAGACTCTATCCAGAGTGGACATTCTTAGCGTTCGCTTAGCGGCGCTGCTGCATGATTGCGGGCACGTATGCCTCTCGCACATCGGTGAGCGTCAGCTGACAGACGATCCCTCAATCAACGCCCTTAGGAGCGAGGCCACCAAGTTCGAGACGCCCAAGCCGCACGAGTTGCTCTCCTACCTGATTGTCACGAGCAGGGCGTTTGCGTCGTTCATGGAGCAGCTCCAGACGTTCTATGACAATAACCAGATTGAGAATGAGCTGAGGAGCGTACGAATTCAGGACGTCGCCGACATGATCATTGGCGCCGCACACTATCGTAAGAAATACCTTGCCGACATGATCAATGGGGACTTCGACGCCGACAAGCTGGACTACCTTACGCGAGACGCTTACTTCACGGGGCTCAGAGTGTCTCTCGACATCGATCGGCTGCTATACGGGATGACCCTGGCAGTCGTGGACGAACAAGAGATGAAGCAGAGGCGTCAGAAGGATGGGCGCTGCATCTCGGTGAAGCCAAGCGCCAGGGCTGCAGGCGGACGTCCTTGTCGCCTCATCATGGGGTCGTCGGGTGTTTCGGCGCTCGAACAAATCCTCTTCGCAAAGATGCAGCTGTACGTGACCGTCTACCACCATCACAAGATTAGAGCCGCCGACTCGATGCTCAGCTCGTACGTCGAGTACATGAGGGAACATCCAGAGGTGCGAACTGCTGGCGACGTCTTCGAGGGTCCGGTCGATTACCTTGAGCGCACGGACGTCGAGTGGCTCCTCCAGAAGCATGCCGACGATTACCTGAATAAGATCTGTCAGCGGCTGCGGGACCGCGAGCTTCCGAAGCGTGTTGCCGTTCTCTCTTCGTTTACGACTGACAGCGGAATCGAGAACTACCTCGCTCTGACGGAGAACCCGGACAAGCCTGCCATCCTACGCGAGCTGCGCGGGCAAATAGTTGAGGAACTCAAGAACAAGTGTCCCGGACTCGGCGTTCTTGTTCACGATCTGGTGATCGACATACCTGGCGAGCCCTCGCTTCGCGAAGCGATGCAAGGCATAGTTCAGGGACCCAATGATGAACTCGGCGTTCTCGACGACTACTTCCCAACCGACAACTGGCTGGTGACCTACTTCAGCACAAAGTGGCGGGGACATGTGTTCTGCCACGGAGACCGCAGCACCCGGTGCAAGGTGGCAAAGGCAACTAGAAGCGTGCTTGCACGCCACGAGGGCCTGGCGCACCTCCAGTTGAACGACGAGGCTTTCATACAGGCTCACCTTGAACCGGGGGAAGTCGACAACAGCTACCAATAGTATGGCCGGCACGCGCGGTGCTGCCGGGGCGGAGCAGCGACGTGCTAGGCGCCACGGCCAGACCACGAAACATGGGCAGCTCTCCGAACCCCTTGCTTCGTAGAACCGAGGCCCTCACCGACCGGTGCGCGATACGGGTTCGCGCGTTTGCATCGCGTTGCCGGGCGGCCTCAAACAGCCTCGAACTTGGGGTGGCGCATTACAGTCCGTCATGTGCAGAACCAATCGTGTGGCGCGAGGAACGCCAACGCTGCTGTGTGCTGCGAGATTCGGCCTCGGCTAGTCCACGTCGGGCAGGACCTCCGCCTGGCCCTGCTCCGGCGGGGCACCCACGGCAAGCACGACTATCTCGGCGTCGCTCTCGTTGCGCAGTTGCAGCCCGGTCTCGCTCTCGACGACGGCGACCGAGCCACGCGGCAGCTCGACGCGCTCCGGCGGCTCGCCGAGGAGGAGGGTCGCGGTGCCTTCGAGGACGACGAACATCTCCTCCTGAACATGCTCCAGGTGCCGCCTGTTGCACACCCCGGGTGGCAGGCGCCAGATGTTGGCGCGCGTGTTGTGGAGGGCCTCCGAAAGAGGCGCGAGACGGCGTCGCTGGTCGCCCCGCCGTGGTGCCTGGAACTCGAGCTCATCGAGTCGGAAGACGGTGTATCCCATGGCGACATGCTAGCCGGCCGAGCTGGGAGGCACAAGGGTCCCCGCTGCCGCGTCTGCTGTCAGAGTAGGTCATGGCGTGGCGACCTCCAGCGTGGCGGGCGCTCGTCTCGTTTCCGTCATGCCCCTGGCGTAATGTGGCGCCGACGGCGAATGACCCAAGACGCGTCCGAACCACCGAGACTCGACGCCGTCAAGACAAGGAGGGCCCCCATGATCTGCCCCCAGTGTGGCCAGGAGGCGAGCGGCAACTTCTGCGCGAACTGCGGCGCCCGGCTGACGGGAGCCGCCCCGCCTCCAGCACCAACCGCCGTCATCGAGCCGGAGCCGAAGATCGCGCGAAGTGCAAGCCCTGCGCCGTCGATCCCGGCTCCCGCTCCCGTCGCCCCGCCGGCGAGCGCCGCCTGTCCCGTCTGTCGCGCCGGCACCCTCACGGCCAGCGAGCACAAGGGCCTGCTACACACCAGCCAGGAGCTCGTCTGCGAGCGCTGCGGCGCCGTGTTTGTCGAGCACCCCGGCACGCCCGAGCGCCTCGAGCTGACCTCCACGCGAGACTCCTCCGAGCCCAGCTGGCAGCGCTACCACGGACAGCGGCTCACCCTGGCCGAGTGGCAGCGCATCGCCACCGGGGGCGTCTCCGACGCCGAACAGCAAGACAGTGACCTCGCCGAGGCCATGAGCGAGCTACGGGCGGGCCGCATGCGCCTGCAGCCGGCAGACGGCTGTCCCATCCTGCTGAAGGGCGGCGAAGAGGCCCTCTTGGTGCTCGCCGGGGCCAGCCTGCACGAGCCCCGCGCCGTCACTCGCGGCGCCTACGGTGGCCCCGCGATCCACGTCGCCAAGGGCCTCACGCTGCGCGTCGGCGGCTTTCAGGCGCAGAGCCACGAGGAGCTCAAGGAGATCGACGCCGGCACGCTGGTGCTCACCACGAAGCGCCTCTGCTTTGCCGGCCGGCTGCGCTCCCTTGAGGTCTTCCTGAGCAAGCTGATATCAATCGATGCCTACTCGGACGCCATCGCCATCCGTCGCTCGGGCAAGGAGAAGACCGAGTTCTTCTTCGGCCTCGACCACCACACCTACACGTTCACGGTGCGGGGCCGCTCCTACTCCGAGCCCATGAGCGGCCTCATCTTCAAGTATGCGATCGAGGGGCTGCTCGCCGGGGCCCAGTAGCAGGCCTGCGCCAACGAGGCGACCAGATTAGGACCGTAGCGACTCGCGGTAGGCCCGTGCAGCCAGCTCCTTGGCCTTGTCGATCTGTTCGGGACCCTCGATGCGAAGCTGCAAGTCGCCGGTGCCTTGATGGCCGACGTTGCTCACATCGCGCGCGAACTCGCAGTCAGCGGCCATGGACGGGTCGAGGCTCAAGACGACGAAGAGGTGCTTGCCGTAGACGTCGAGACAGCAGAAGTTGCGTGTCGTGCGAAAGGCGATGCAGGAGCTCATGGGCTTGACCGCGACATCGGGGCCGAGGGCGGCGACGTAGGCGAAGAGCTCGTTGGCGACGCCGCGCAGAGCACCGCCGGCCTTGGCGAGGTGGTTCTCGGGCGTGGCCGTGGCGCGCGCTAGGGCGGCCGACTTGCCGTCGCTACTCGCGGCCCTCTTCTGCGCCGCAGCCCGGAGGATGAGCTGCGCGGTCTCATCACCCTGCACGTCGGGGCGAAAGACCTCGGAGACGAGCATCGTCGCAAGTTCCTGGGGACTCACGTTGTGGCCGTGCAGGCGTCGCATCTCGAGGCGCAGGGCGTTCAACATCTTCTGACCGAGCAGGGCTTTGGCGATGTTGGCGCCGCAGAGGGCGACCTTCTTCTCATAGTAGGCATGGAGCTCGCCGCTGCGTTGTGCTTCAGCCGAGAGGAGATAGAACAGCTCGGCCTTCTTGGCAGGCGCGGTCTCCTCATCGAGCAGCGAGACCTCAAAGACGAGATCCTGATTGACGGGCTTGGCGAAGACGACGCGATAGACCTGCCATTCGCCGCCGTTGGTCAGCACCACCCAGTCAACGCCCTCGCTGGCGGCGTAGCCGACAGCCTGGTAGAGGTGCTTGGGCGAGAGCGCGATGGCCGCCGCCTTGACCTCGATGACCGCCAGCAGGCCCGACTCCTGCTTGATCTCGATGTCGCAGTACTGGCCCTTGATCATGTGCTCGCCGGTGAGGTTGGCAAAAGGGTCCCAGCCGAGCGCCTCGGCAAGGATGGCGTTCACCAGCACGCGCGTATCGGCCTCGTTGACGGCGTCGGCGCGCTGCTTGGCGGCGATCGGCTTGAACTTACGCAGACTCTTGCGGATGCGCTCTTTGGCCTTGTCCTGGTAGATCGCCACGCTGCCCCCAATCGCACGATCGACGCCGTAGGAAACAGCGTAGTGTTCACCAGCCTGCCGTGAAGACCTTCACGACGGCGAGCTGGCGCGCCAGGCGCCTCTCGGTCAGGTCGTCGCGATCGTCACCATGATCGTCTCCGGATCTTCAAGACGATGGACGGCCCACTTCTGCAGGTAGAGCGTGCCGATCACCAGCGGCTGGTCTGACTCGGGCTCCTCGTAGCGCACCGTGTTCTTGGTCTCTCTGGCCTTGTTCAGGGCCACCTTGAGCGGCTCCATCGTTTCTCACTTTCGACATGTGACGGGAAGCGCAGCCTACCACCGGTGCGTAGCCGGCGCCGACACTCGAAGCCATGGCGGGATCGTGCTGGCGCACGGCGCGGCGCTAGCCACCGATACGCCTCAAGTATCGGTCGTCAGCCCGGTGCTGAGAGAAAGGCAATCGGGCCGATGGCCTGCCACATGCCTACTCGCGGATCGAGTCACGCGCGCCGCGCACCGTGATGACCAGCATCCCGGCAGCGAAGACCAGGGCGGCGCACAGCGCGGCCCCATGGTCATGGGGCGGCCGCGCCGGCCAGATCCAGGGCGTGTGCCAGGAGTCGGCGAAGGCGACCTCGATGAGGATCACGTAGGCCATCGGCCCAAGCCAGGCGAGCGAGCCGCCCAGCAGGACCGCGACAAGCAGGGCGATGCCCGTTATGCCGCCGAGATCGCGCAGGAGTGCGAGGTCGCCGCCCGGGAAACCACCAGCCGCCGCTCCGGCGGCCAGCAGTCCGAAAGCCGTGGCCGTCAGGCCCAAGGCTGTCCCCAGGCGCAGCCAAGGCAGCCAGCGCCCTGTGGCGCGCTCCGGCTCACCAAAGGGGCTGATGCAGGCCATGGCGACGAGCGAGGCCGCGCCGGCCTCGAGCAGCATCGGGACGATGCGCTGCCCGCCGCCGCCCGCCGAGATCCAGTGCCAGTGCAGCGCCGTCGCCAGCAGGGCGCCGCAGGCGCCGAGTGCGATGACCACGACCGGCGCGCGGCGGCTGAGCAGGTGCAGGCCGATGAGACACAGGCTGGGAAGCGCCGGATGGGCTCTCGACCCTGCGTGCTCCGCGGGTGTCCCGGCACGTGGCGGGTGCGCCTCCGCGCGTGGTCTGGCGGTGCGAACGTCTCTCACGGCAGCTGCGCCAGACTGATGCGGTCAGCACGCAGCGCGCTCAGGTGCGCGGCAAGCCAGGCGTGACGGGCAGCCGGTGAGAGGGCGACGAAGCGCTTGGCCGCGGCGGAGATGGGTGAGCCCGGCGTGGGAGCGATGGACTGGACAATGCCGCCAGCGTGCGTCGCGCTCGGGGCAAGCAGCGGCGTGCCGCTCAGCTCAAGGAGGGCGATCTCGACCGCCTGCTGCGCCGGGCCGCCGATATACGGGCCACCGCTCTGGCCGGCGCCGCCGCCCACGATCTTCTGGCCGGCCGGGCCCGACGGAGCCTGGTCGCCGCCCACGAAGGCATCGACGAAGGCAAGGCGCATCTGCGTCCGGTTGTCGCTGGCAGACGCGGGCGCACCGAAGAGGTCGGCCGAGATGTGGTAGACCGGCGGGTTCCCTCCCAGTCTCGAACGCCCGGCGGTCTGGACGACGCGCACGGGCGCGCCGGGCAGGCCGGCCACCTCGCGCAGAGCCGGGTCGAGGGCCCTGGTGAACGTCGATGCCCAGGGGCGATAGGCGGGATGCAGGTAGATCGGTACCGGACCGGCGACCCTGACCGGCTTGTAGGCGAGCGGCCGGTCGCTTGCGGCACTGTGCAGCGCCGGGACGACGAAGCCGTTCGGCTCGACATGGGCGGTGCTCGCCAGACCCACGGCCACCCCCACCGCCACCAGGCCGGCGACGGTCGCGGCGAGGACCGCGCGGCGCAGCAGGCGGCTGCCCGAGGGGACGGGCAGTCCGAGGGCGCCCAGCGCGGCGACGGCAAGGCCGCCGAGGAGCATCGTCTGCACGATGAAGAGGTCGGGCGGGTAGGGGAAGAAGACGCCGGCGTCGGCAGACACCAGGTCTATCGCGCTCATCGGTGAGAGCAGGAGGACGCCGCTTGCACCGCGTGTGTAGTTCAGGGAGAGGCGGAAGGCGAGGTTCATGGCGAGGAGCAGGCCGAGCGCGGCCAGAGGTGCGGTGAAGCGGCTCGGCCAGAAGGCGCCGGCGAGAAAGCCGATGGCGCTAAAGGCGGCCACCCCCGCAGCGCCGAGGGCCACCGGCCACCAGGGCGGGCCGCCCCATGTCGTCTGCTGCGCGGTGAGGCCATAGAGGATGGCAACGCAGACGCCGTAGGCGACCATCGCCCAGGCGTAGCACGCGGCCCAGCTTGTAAGGCGGGCCGTCCAGCGTGCCCGCGGTGTGGTTGTGATCAGGTCAACGGTGCGCCGCCGGCCATCGCGCGAGGCCGTCCAGGCGGCGACGCCGGCTACAAGCGGCGCGAAGACGGTGAGAAGGTCGCCCGGGATGACGGTACTGCGCGCAGCCCAGAAGGGCCCCGAGGCCACGGCGTCGCGATAGCCGAGCAGCAGGAAGAGCCCGACCATGAGCGGCAGCATCCAGACCATCAGGTTGCGGCGCAACTCGAGGCGCAGCAGGCGGCCGGCGGATGCCCACGGCGAACGCTTCAAGCGGCCGCTGCGAGGGGCCAGCGGCTCCGCCCGATGGACGATGGTGCTCATCGGCGATCCCCGTTACGAGCCGCGCTGAGCACCGCACTGTAGCCGCGCTCGAGCGACGAGTCGCCGACGCCGTGGCCCTCGCCACGGCTGGCGAGCTCCTCCGGCGTGCCGTGGAACACGAGCTGGCCACGCTCCATCAGGGCGACCTCGCTGCAGGCGGCGCCGACGTCTTCGACCAGGTGCGTGCTGACGAGCACGGTGGCACGCTCGCCGAGTCTGCGCAGCAGGGCGCGAAAGGCGACGCGCTGCTCGGGGTCGAGGCCGGCGGTGGGTTCGTCTAGGAGCAGCAGCTCCGGTGAGTTGACGATCGCCTGGGCGATGCCCACGCGGCGCAGCATGCCGCCCGAGAGCGTGCGCAGCTTGGACCGTGCCCTGTCGCCGAGGCCCACCTCCTCGACCGCGCTCGCCACGCCCGCCGGTATCGCCGCCGGCGGCATCTCTTTGAGCAGGGCGAAGTACTCGACGAACTCGGCGACGGTGAAGCCGGGGTAGTAGCCCAGGTCTTGCGGCAGGTAGCCCAGCCGGCGGCGGATCTCGCGGCGCTCGCTGTAGGCGCGCGGGTCGCGTTCGAGCAGACGCAGGTGCCCCGCGCTCGGTGTGATCACCGTAGCCAGCATGCGCAGCAAGCTGGTCTTGCCGGCGCCGTTGGGACCGAGCAGGCCAAAGACGCCCGGTCCGGCTTCTAGGTCGACCCCATCGACGGCCTGGGTGCGGCCGAAGCGGCGGGAGAGTCTGCTTGTCTTGACGTTCACGATGCTCCTTTGGCTTTGGAGGGGACACGCGTCGCGTAGAGGGCGACGACAACGCAGCAGGCCGCGAAGACCAGGTAGGGCACGATCAAGGCCGAGTCGGTGACGGCGGCATCGAGGCGTCCGGCGCCGGCCTGCGCGCCGAGCACGGTGATGGCCCAGCCGGCGAGGCCCGCGGCCACGCCGACGTAGGCCGAGCGGCTCACCGTGGCCGCCGCCAGGGCCAGGGCACAGACCGCCGTCATTGGCACGAGCCAGCCGAAGGTCAGGGCGGCGGCGCTGCCCGAGGCGGCCGAGGCCGCCAGGCCGAGGGCGGCGTCGAGGCCAAAGACCGCCAAAGCCCGCACGAGCAGCACCATGTGGTCGCTCACCGCGGCGCTGCGCGAGAGCTCCCAGGCCGGGTCGATGCCGGGGCCGTAGGCGTAGGCGATGCCGGCCCCTGCCACGGCGGGTGCGAGCAGAGCGACGATTGGCTCGCCGGTGCCCAGGGTGGCAAGCGCGCCGGCGGCGAGCACAGCGACGCTCGCGATCAGCCAGGGCAGCAGCAGCGAGGGCGTGGTGAGCAGCGCCCGGGCGAGGCCGGGCGAGCGCAGCAGCCGAGCCGCCGCCCGCTCCGGCCAGGCCGGCTCACGGCGCCAGACCTCAGTCGCTACGCGCAACCAGACACGCTCGAGGTCGACGTCGGCGGGCGCCTCGACGCGCGCGGCGGGCTCCTGCTCGGCGAACGGGCCTCCAAACGGTTCAGTCATCGCACTCCTCCTTCGGCCGTGCCTTGCTGCAGGGCCGCCCGCAGCAGCTTGCGCGCCCGGTGGGCGCGGCTCTTCACGGTGCCCTCGGGCACACCCATGAGCCGCGCCACCTCGGCCACCGGGCGGTCCTCCACGTAGAGCAATCTCCACACCTCGCGCTCCGGGCTGCCGGGCGGGCCCAGGACGGCGACGGCCTCCTCAAGCTCCGCTCGCGACAGGGCAGCCTCTGCCGGGTCACCAGCGCCCTGGGCATCGGCGGCGAGCAGCGCGAGCGAGGCCAGCTCAGCGGGTCCGCGGCGGCGCAACAAGTCGGCCGCGCGACGGCGGGCGATGCCCCACAGCCAGGCGCTCGCCGCGCCTTCGGGCCGGTAGCCCTTGGCGCCGCGCCAGGCGGCCAGAAAGGTCTCCTGGAGAGCATCCTCGACGTCGCTCGCCGGGAGCATCAGGCGCAAGCGGGCCGCAAGCCACGGCGCGTCGCGAAAGAACAACTCCCGCAGCGCAACGTCGTCGCCAGTCGCCAAACGCCCGATCAGCTCGTCGTCGTCCATCACCTTCTTTATCGCGTTCTGGCGCCATTTGGTTCACGGGAAGGGCAAAAAGATTCGTGACAGACTTCGTGCGGGGGGTGAAAGCGCGGCGTCAGGCCACCGATACGATGGTCTTCTCGGTCCCAGAAATGGGCCGGCGCAGCCTGAGCATCAGTCTGGAGTGATCACCGGCCGACCGCCGCGTCGAGGACATCCTGAACGCCCCCATCGCCGAGCCGCAGCACGAACGCGACGCCGCCCAAGCGAAGGCCGAGGAGGCCGCCGCCGAGCTGGCACGTCTGCGGGCCCGGGGCTCCTGGGGCCGCCTCTGGGGCCGGGAATCGACGCCCTAGTGGAGTAGTTTGGCCTTCTGAGCCGCGAACTCTTCATCCGTGAGGATGCCTTGGTCCCGCAGCTGCGCCAGCTTTGCCAGTTCGTCGGCCACGCTCGGGGCGCCTCCACCTTGCGCCGATTGCACGGCCTGTGCTACAGCCTCGCGAAGGGCCTCCTGTTGCGTCTGGACGGCGGCCTCATCGCGGAAGGGTACGCTTGCGGCCCGGAGAACGGGCGTGATTCTGGCTCGCACTTGAGCTTCAGTCTTCTTGTCAACCTGGTAGTAGGCGATTTGGTCGTCTTTGGTATAGACGGCGATGGCTGTATCGGTCTCACTGCCTTTCGCGCCCAGACCGCCAAGAACGCCGAACATGATCTCCGCTTTGACCTTGTTCTTGGCGACCTGAGTGCTGGTCACTTCAACGCTAGCCACATTGGCCAGTTGGAGAACAGCAACCTTCGGTCTTGTGATCCCTATGCCGACCTCCAATGGCGAGAACCAGAGAGTCCCCGACCGCCCTCTGCCCAGGTTTGGATGGCCGCCAAGGTAGTGCGCAGGGTTGAAGCTGACCGGGGCGAGTGGCTTCTGTGGGGGTTGCGGTGCCGATTTCTGCGCGGCCTGCTCCGTGGTGCGGGCGGCGAGCTCCTCTCTGGCCGCAGCGATACCGCTCTCGCGCTCCTTGAGTGCCGCTTCCACGTCGGAGGCGGCATTGTTGGGGAGTTCGAAGGACCCCCCCTTGGATGGGTCTAGCACGTCACGAATTGCCACTCGGCACGAGGAGAGACCCGTTGCCTGCACGCCCACCGAAAAGCGCGCCAAGCTCCCCCCGATGGCCACCTCCCCCCCCTTCCTCCAGGACGGACGCTCACTCCATTCCAGCGAAACCACTATCCTCTCGTCTGGCGACCCATGGCGCGCGCCAGCATCTAGCACGAACAGGCCCTTCGTCTCCTGGCGGTGTGACGAGAAGCCACCGTCATAGTTGACGAACTTGAACTTCGCCTTCTTGGGCTTGTTTTCGGCCCACCCCGGCTGCTCCGTCAATTCGGGTGGCTCCTGTTTCGTCGCTTCGGCTTCTTCCTGTGCTGCCTTCTGACTCCACTCGCGCAGACTCTCGTCTGCCCAATCGAGTTGGCCGCGCGCGTCGTAGCCCAGGACGACTTGACCAGGGATATGGCCGTAGTCTTGGAGAATGAACCGGCGCCGGTCCTCGTCGTAGGTGATGGTCTTGCCGGACCAGCCCGTCGTCTGATTGAAGGTCGCGATAAACATACTCATGACACCCCCCGCGCTCGCCAGCTCCGTCTGAGCAGGACCAGACTACGACTCTCAGGCTCGTCGGTACAGGCCGCGAATAGCGGCGTCCTAGAGGCCCAGCGCCGCGGCCGAGTTGCTCCTGAACAGGCTGCCGTCCCTGATGTAGCGCCGCAGCATGGTCGTCGAGCGGTGCCCTGTCTGGCGCATGATGTCGCGCTCCTCGACGCCGGCCAGCGCCGCCGCCGTGGCGTGGCCGGCCCGCAGGCTGTGGCCGGCGAAGACTCGCGGGTCCCGGCCGAGCGCCGCGACGTAGTGCTTCACTAGGAGCGCCACGGACCTGTTGGCGAGACGATCGGCACCGACGCGGCCGCAGCGATCGACGGCACGAAAGACCGGCGCCGCTCTCGATGCCCGCCGCCTCGAGCCAGGCCGCCAGAGCGCCAACTGGGCAGGTGAGCGCGTTCTGACCGAAGGGGATGCCGACCTTGCGCCCGGCGCCCTCCTGGTCGGTCTTGGAGCGCGGCAGCGTGATCACCATGCCCTCGGCGACGAACTCGACGTGCTCGACGTCGATGCCGACCAGCTCGGAGCGCCGGAAGGCACCGGCGAAGCCGATCAGCAGCAGGGCGCGATCGCGGCTGCCCTTGAGGCCGTCAGGCAGGTGCTCGCGCACGATCGCGCGCAGGTCGGCCGACAGTCAGCGGAGCCTTGGCGTCGGGGGCGGTGCCCTGCTGGCGGCGAAGGCCGGCTGAGCGTCTTGTGCACGAGCAGCGAGCGCGTCGGCGGCTCGGCGTAGCCAGCCGCCTTGTGGGCCCCGGCGATCGCCGAGCAGTGCTGCGTGAGCGTCGCGGGCTTGTGGTCCTTGCCGAGATCGATGAGGTAGCGGGCGACGGTGTGCGGCGTCGCCGGCAGGGCCGCCGCGCCGTGCTGCGGCGCACCAGGCCTCGAAGACCGACCAGTCGTGTGCGTAGACCTTCGTCGTGGCCGGCGCCACCGACGCGAGCCAGCGTGTCGCTCAGCGCCTCGTCAAGCGCCTCAAGCTCGACGCTCAGCTCGTCCGGCGAGCTGTCCCGGCGGCGCGACCTTCTCCAGTGCAGTGCTTGCGCTCACGGTGCCCTCCTGACTGCCGATACGGTCTGGTTCTCGGTTGCCAGGACCATGAGGGCTCTTCTCTGGCGTGACAGCAAGTTGCCTGGAGACCGTTGTGCCCGACCTTCTTACGGTCGCGACGTTCAGGTGAACGCCGCCGACAAGGTCAAGTACGGAGGGGCGATGATCGCTCTCGAGCATCCACGACCGCCGCTCGCCACGCCGCACGGCGCATCCCGACGCGGCGCCGCAGTCGACCAATTGCCGCTGGCCGCTTGCCGGCAGCGAGAAGAGCACCCACCTCGCCGTCGCACGGCGGCCACGTGTGGCGTTCGCCGCGGCGCGGGCAGAATCACGAAGGCACCTGCGCCAGCGGTTCATCGGCGGCGCTTGATCGAAGGGAGGGGCAATGACAGAGGTCGCTCTCATCACCGGCGCCTCGTCGGGACTGGGCAGCGAGTTCGCCAAGCTGTTCGCGGCCGACGGGCGCGACGTCGTGCTGGTTGCCCGTCGCCAGGAGCGCCTTGAGGCCCTGGCGGCCGACGTGCGGAGCCGCTACCAGGTCAAGGCCCACGTCGTCGTCGCCGATCTGTCCGCAGCGGAAGGTGCCTCGCGGGTGGTCGCCGAGACGGACCGACTGGGGCTCCAGGTCGCCGACCTCGTGAACAACGCGGGCTTCGGTACCAGCGGAGCGTTCGTGGGAGCGGACCTCGTTCGTGAGCTCGCCGAGCTGCAGCTCAACGCGGCCACGCCGCTCGCCTTGACGCGTGCCTACCTGCCCGGCATGGTCGATCGCGGCCGCGGGCGGATCCTGAACATCGGCTCGACGGCGGGCTTCCAGCCGGGGCCCTTCATGGCCACCTACTACGGAAGCAAGGCGTTCCTGAACTCGTTCAGCGAGGCGCTCTCGCAGGAGCTGCGGGGCACCGGCGTCACGGTCACAGTGAGCTGCCCGGGAACGACGGCCACCGAGTTCGCCGCGGTCGCCGGCACTCAGCGAGCCCGCCTGTCGCTGCTCGGCCAAGCCTCCGCGACGGAGGTTGCCCGCGAGGCCTACGAGGCGATGCTGGCGGGCAAGCCGATGATCGTCCACGGCCTGGCGAACAGGGCAGGGGTCGAGGCCCTGCGGCTGGCGCCGCGCAGTGTCGTGCGAGCCGCGGCTGGACTGTTCAACAAGCCCCGCCGGGGAGCGGCCTAAAGCGGCCCGCGCGCAGTCGCTGTGGGCGTCTTGACTACCGAGGCTTCGCCGCTGCACCAGCCGTAGCGTTCGTCTCCGCGTTGGCAGCGCGTCGGCGACAGGCGCCCGTGCAGCACATTCTGAGGCGGAACATGTTTGCAACAGCTGTGCGTTCGCGTAGCGGAGCGCGGCTTTCACGGCATCCTTGATCTACAAACAGAGGCGGCCGAGAACACTGACCCGGGGCCTGCGGAGCTGCCGGCGCCGCGGCCTGACGAGGTGAGTGGCCATCGTCCCGAATGACGAGGAATATGGAGCGTCAAGGTGAACGTAACATGTGGACAACGCATAGCGTGTAGTGTATGTGTCGATGAGTTATGTGATAGCGGCAACAACGGGGGAGGGACGGTCATGTCCGCACGGCGTGGGCAGCCGAAGGCGCTGTACGGACGCAGAGATAGCTGGGGTCATCCGTGATCTTGTGGACAGCTTTCCACAACGGGAGATCGCCGATCTTCTTGATATCGACCAGTCTGCGGTCAGCCGCGCGCTGGCCGGCAAGAGAGCCTTCAATCTGCGAGAAGTGGCGATGATTGCCGAGTGGTTGGGGAAGGAGCCCGAAGACATCCTCTTTGTTGGGCCAAGCGCCTTTGCGTTCCGGTGCGATTCTGGCGACGGCGACTGCGACGCGGCAGCGCATCAATGCCGAACGGTTGTGCAAGACTACCTGGCATTTCGTCACGGTCGCCGAGTGACTTCTGACCGATACGCCGTGAATGAGGCTGCACAGAAGGCGCGTGAATACCGCACGCACGTCGGCCTTGATCTGTCGGGACCCATTCCCGACCTTCTCCGAGTCGTCGAGGATGTGGCGAGCGTGGCGGTCACGGTAATCGAGTTACCGGACGGGATATCTGGGGCCTATACCATGCAGGAGGGACAGGGTTTTGCCTTCGTCAACCTCAGGGATCCTGTCGTTCGGCAGCGCTTCACGTTGGCGCACGAGCTCGCGCATCATGTGTTCGAGGACGTGGGAATCATCGACTCCGCAGAGACCGTGTTTGGATCACCTAGCAGTCCGGCGGAACGCCGTGCCCGCACGTTTGCCGCTGAGTTCCTGGTGCCCCTCCAGGCTGTGGGCGCTTGGCTAGATGCGCGTGGTGCAAGCCAAGTGACACTCCGTCTGGTTGTCGAGCTTGCGTCGTACTTTCGCGTAAGCGCGGAGACGGCGCTTATACGTCTGCATCTTGCCCAACGCATAGGACCTGACGAGGGGCTCTTCGAGTCTCTGAGGGAAGCCATACACCGCGGCGAGAATACAACGCTAGAGCGACGGCTCGGGATTGTAGAGTCCGCTGATGCGCTCGCCCAAATCAAGAAGGAAGGTCGCCCGCGGACGCCGATCAAGATGTGGGAGTACGCGGTGTCGGGCTATGAGCAGGGTCTGCTGACCGTGGAGCGGATTGCCCAGGCGACGTTCAGGACCCCTGAGATCATCCAGCAATTGCTCGATGAGTGTGGCATCCAGCAGCCCGAGAGTGAACCCGACTTCTAATGCTGAGCGCCGCGGGAGCCGGGATCATTCTCATCGAGACAACGGTCCCGCATCGCTTCTGCGAAGCGCAGCTCCTGCCGGAACTCATTCGGTATCTCGGTACCAAGGCTCAGGCCACTCCGGAGGTCATTGGTGAGTTGGAGCGACGGGCGCAGCTAAGGACGCACGCTGGACTACGCCTGCTTGGAATGGCAGGCTGGCCGACAGCTACGGACCCGCTGCCACTGGACCTGCGGCTCGAATTCGAACGCCTCAGGAGAGCTGCCCAGCAGCCCAGCGATCACCCAAATGCCCACATCGGCGAAATCTCGACTGTCTTAATGGCCAATCATCTCGTTGCTGACCTCGTGGTGATCGATGACGAGTTCGGCAAAGCTCTCGCCAAGAAGAAGAGGCTGCCGCGTCTTTCCACTGCTCAACTGGCACTCGAGATGGTGGCTGAAGGAGCCCTTGACGAGAGCCAGGGGCTGACCGTGTTCAACCTGTCCTCTGACCATGCCGGCGAGAGGATATACCGCGCGCGACTTGCCGAGCGACAAGCGCAGGCGGGAGGGCACCCTACCTGAGGGTCTCGATCGTCGAAGCGATGCACTGGTTGGCGGATGCTTGGCGGCCGCGATAAGTCGCTGCAAACATGCGCACGGAGCGTCGCAGGAGGGATAGGTAGTCCGTTGGCCGTAACGGCTCGCAACCCCGCAGACGTGGACATGGCGCGGACATCAGCCGGTCCCCGCGCCGGTCCTCCGGTCCTGCACTCATGTGCCGAGAATCGCCGCTTCCCAATCCGGCGGCCATGCGTCCTCGGCAGATGCCCGAACGGCATAGCCAAGTGCCAGGCGCATCAGCTCGGAGAACTGGTTTCCGAAAGCGATGAAGGCTGGGAGACTCCACTTCTGACTCAGAAGCTTTGGCGCGCCTTGGGCCTGTCCGTGGACGATCCAACTGCGCACCTTGTAGGCCGTCGTCATCATGTCGAAGAGCTCCCGTCGACTGTGGCCCGCGCCGTCCCGCGCGAAGGCAAATCTGAGAGCCATGCGGTAGGCCAGTTCCCCCACCACGGTCCGGCACAAGAATGGACTCGGCTACGATCACGAGGTCGACCAATCGGTCCTCGTAGTCTTGTCTAGCCATGGCTTGGCTGAAGCGGTGCAGAGCTGCGGGTAGCGACGTGTTCTGCGCAGCCACCTTGTGAACTGCCTGGAAGAGTTCGACGTAGCTGTCCGCTTCCTCGTCGTGGTGATCGTAGACCGCCATGCCGTTCTGAGGCTGCTCCCACAGCCTGCTGTTGTGCGCATCCGAACGAAACGGCGGACCTGAGATGAGGAACGGAACGCTGAAAGTCCCGCGCTTGAAGAGTCTCAATGCCCATATCGCCGCCGCGATGTGTTCTGCACCGGCCTCCCCGATCTCGTAGCTCTTGGTGGATGACTCAAGTCCGTCCCGGTCGCCCTCCAACGCGAGCGACGTACGGAATCGGATTGCGTACTCCAGTCTCATCATCTGATCGGCGATGGCCCAAGACCGGGCCTCTTCGAGTTCGCCTTCGTCCATGCGGTCGATTGCCAGCCCCGGAGCTAGGACGATGGGGGCGGTCGGATACTGGAGCCCCAGGATGGGCGCGAAGATGCCAACTTCCTCGACGCCAGGCTTCATGGGGCGCTCTCCACCAAGTCGCTCACTTGCTCCTCCCCGGTGCTCATCCACGGATGACGCTCAGCGTACTTCACGCAGATTCGGATGCATGGCTCGCTCTCTAGATGATTGATTCCACGCCCACACCCTCAGGCGCAGTAGTCGACGAGTGCTCGGCTGGGCCTTCCCAGCCGGTGGTTGAGACAGATGCAAGCCGCCAGGCAGAGGAACCTCTGCAGGACACGCTCGCGCAGACCGGCGATCGTGCGGGCTCCATGGCGCTCCAGCGTGAGGATGTCCTTGGCGGTCCAGAAGATCGACTCGATGCGCTGGCGGATGGGCGCCAGGTGCGGCCCGCGAGAAGGCTCGTCTGCACGGGCAGGACGCACGACGAGCACGCGCAGCTGCGCGGCATCGTCGGCGAAGTCGCGACCAGCGTAGCCCTTGTCGCAGACCAGGCAGGCGACGGCCTCGCGCTTGGTGCGTTCGAGCAACACCAGCGCGACCTCGCGCTCGTCACGCGAGGGATGAGCAAGCTCCAGCGCCCGAGGCGTGCCGTCAGGGGCGCAGAGCGCATGCAGGCGCATGCCCCAGAACCAGCGCGAGTGCGCGGCGCAGTAGCCGTAGCCGGCCACCTCGGCGAGCGCCGAGCGCTTGGCCGTCTCGCGGCTGCGGCCGCACTCGACCGGGGTCGAGTCGATGAGCAGCAGATCGTCGCACGCTCCCGGGCTCTCGCCGGCGAAGTGTGCCATGAGCCACTCGAGCACGTCGGCCAGCTTACGGCGACGCCTCCAGTAGGCCGATTGCGTGGGCAGAGCCGGAAAGAGGTGGGAAAGCTGCTTGCGAGCTGTGGCGAGGAACCGGCGATCAGAGGGGATGCCCATGATCGCCTGGGCCACGCAGAGGGTGACGAGCTCGGCGTCCGTGACCTGACGGCGGGCGTTGGGCCGTGCTTCTGGCAAGAGGTCGTCGGCTGTGCAATAAACCACGGTGCAGAGAGTGTCGAGGTCGGCGTCCATCGTGGCCTCCAGGCAGACGGTGACTTAGGCACCGTCGGCTTCGGCCTCTCTGCTTTGTTTTCCTTGAGCGAGGCTGATCTCGTGGAATCAATCATCTAGGTGGCGCTGACGTGGTCCGGCCAGTGGTGTAGCATCCAATCAGGTGGACGATTGGGCTCGTCCGCCTCTTTCATGCCAGGCAGTCAACAGGGGGCAGACGCGTGGCCGCCAAAGAAGCCACAGCACGCATCAAGATCAACAAGCTGCTTGAGGCTGCCGGCTGGCGCTTCTTCGAGGAGGACGGCAAGCCGGCGAACGTCTGCCTGGAGCCGCACTGCGAACTGAAGAAGGGCGATCTCGACGCCTTCGGCGACGACTTCGAGTGGACCGGCAGCGGCTTCATCGACTTCTTGCTCCTCGACGACAAGAGCTTCCCGTGCGTCGTCCTTGAAGCGAAGTCCGAGGACAAGAACCCGCTCGTCGGCAAGGAGCAAGCGCGCAAGTACGCGAAGTCGCAGAATTGCCGCTTCGTCATCCTCTCGAACGGCAACCTGCACTACTTCTGGGACCTGGAGCACGGCAACCCCAACGTCATCACGGCGTTCCCCGACCCTGGGTCGGTGGGCGAGTACCGCAAGTTCGAACCGGATCCGAAGCGCCTTACGGGCGAGCATGTCGGCGATGACTACATCGCTCTCACCCAGCGTCCGACCTACGCCTCCGAAGCCGGCTGGAAGGACGAGGCGGAGCGCCCCGAGTACGTCCGGGCGAACAAACTCCGCTTCCTTCGCCCGTATCAGCTGAAGGCAGTGCACGCGCTGCAGAAGGCGACCAGTGAGGGCTGTGACCGTTACCTCTTCGAGATGGCCACGGGAACGGGGAAGACGCTCGTCTCGGCGGCGGTCATCAAACTCTTCTTGCGCACCGGTAACGCCCGCCGCGTGCTCTTCCTGGTCGACCGCCTTGAACTGGAGGAACAGGCGAAGAAGCAGCTCAAGTGGATGCTGTCGGCGGACTTCGACACGGTGGTCTACAAGGAGAACCGCGACGACTGGCGGAGCGCCGAGATCGTCGTGACCACAGTCCAGTCGCTGCTTGTGGGCAACAAGTACCAGAGCCTCTTCTCGCCGACCGACTTCGACCTCGTCATCTCCGACGAGTCGCACCGCTCGATCGGCGGCAACGCCCGCGCTGTGTTCGAGTACTTCGTCGGCGCGAAGCTCGGCCTCACCGCCACGCCTCGGGACTACCTGAAGGGCGTCGGGGACGACGCCGGCCAGAGCCCACGCGACCTTGAGCGCCGGCAGCTGCTCGACACCTACCGCACCTTTGGCTGCGAGAGTGGGCAGCCCACCTACCGCTACTCACTGCTGGACGGCGTCAAGGACGGCTTCCTCGTGAACCCGACCGTGGTCGACGCAAGGACCGAGATCACCACGGCGCTGCTCAGTGACGAGGGCTTCGCCGTCACCTTCACCGACGACGAAGGCGAAGACCACGAGGAGGTCTTCAAGCAGCGCGAGTTCGAGAGGCGGTTCTTCGCCAAGGCGACCAACGCGCTCTTCTGTAGGACCTTCCTTGAGAACGCGCTGCGCGACCCCGTGAGCGGTGAGATAGGCAAGTCGATCATCTTCAGCGTGAGCCAGAGTCACGCCGCCAAGCTCGTCCAGGTGCTGAACGAGATGGCCGACCGCATGTTCCCTGGCAAGTATCAGTCCGACTTCGCCGTGCAGGTCACCTCGTCGGTCCCGGACGCCCAGCAGTTCACGGTCAACTTCGCCAACAACAACCTGCTCGGCTCGGGCAACTTCATCCCCACCTACAAGACGAGCAAGGCCCGCGTCTGCGTTACCGTGGGCATGATGACCACGGGCTACGACTGCACCGACATCCTCAACCTCGGCCTCTTCCGGCCCCTCTTCTCGCCGACGGACTTCATTCAGATCAAGGGCCGCGGTACGCGCAAGCACGACTTCCGCGAGCTACTGTTCGACGAGGAGCTTAGGGCGGGCGTGACGCAGCCGATGAAGGGGACATACAAGCTCTTCGACTTCTTCGGGAACTGCGAGTACTTCGAAGAGGAGTTCGAGTATGACGAGATCATCGCCCTGCCGCAGCTGGCATCCGGCGTGGGCGGAGATGCCCCGACTCACAAGGCCGAGACCTACGACCACCTCGGCGCAGACATTCTCGCATCCATCAAGGTCGAGGAGGTCGGCCTCGAAGGTATGAAGATCGACCGCATGTTCTTCGAGAAGTTTGAGGAGAAGGTGCGCGAGAACAAGGTCATCGCGGACGCCGTCGAGGCCGGGCAGTGGGACCGCGTGATCGAGTACGTGAACCGCGAGGTCTTCGACCAGCCCGAGGACTACTACTCACTGGAGAAGCTGCGCCGGGCTGCTGCCGTTGACCGTCGCATTAGCCTTCGCGAGATCCTTGAGAAGGTGTTCGGGCTGATTCCTGCTTTCAAGAGCAAGGACCAGCTGCTCGAGGAGGAGTTCGCCAAGTTCGTCGCCGAGCACGTGCCCGAGGAGCCGCAGGCGATCCCCGCCATCAAGACCTTCTTCAAAGCATACGTGACCAGCGACCTCGTGCGTCACATCATCGAGAGCCGTGAGTACACCGACCTCGCAACCAACCCGACGTTCTCCACCAAGGACTTCAAGGCGGTGCCTGAACGCTTCCGTCGGCTCGTCCCCGAGTACGTCAAGGACTACGTGCCGCTCAACCAGTTCGCAGCGTAAGGAAGCCGCATGCTCGACAGTGAGACCAAGCGCCGCATCGACACCGCCCGCGACATCCTTGTCGGCAAGGTGCCCGACCCCAAGAGCCAGGTCGAGCAGATCACCATCGCTCTCATCTACAAGTTCATGGACGACATGGACGCGGAAAGCGAGGAGCTCGGCGGGGAGCGGAAGTTCTTCACCGGGGAGTTCGCCAAGTATGGCTGGGCGAAACTGATGCGTCCAGGCCTCGGTGGTCACGAGATGCTCGGCCTCTACGGTGAGGCGATCACCCGGATGCCGGAGAACCCAGGCATCCCACCGCTCTTCCGCGACATCTTCAAGAACGCCTACTTGCCCTATCGTGACCCGGAGACCCTGCGGGCGTTCCTGAAGATTATCGATGACTTCGAGTACGACCACTCTGAACGTCTTGGAGACGCGTTCGAGTATCTGCTGTCGGTGCTGGGCAGCCAGGGCGACGCCGGTCAGTTCCGCACGCCTAGACACATCATCGACTTCGTCGTCTCCATCGTGGATCCGAAGAAGGATGAGACCGTACTCGACCCGGCGTGCGGCACCGCCGGCTTTCTCATCTCCTCCTACAAGCATACCGTCGCCGCGAACCGGGACGCCGGCGGCAACAGCACGCTGACGCAGGATGAACGGACTCGCCTGGCAGGTAACTACAGGGGCTACGACATCTCGCCCGACATGGTGCGGCTCTCGCTCGTGAACATGTACCTGCACGGTTTTACCGATCCGCACATCTCCGAGTACGACACTCTGACGAGTCAGGATCGCTGGAACGAGTACGCAGACGTGATTCTGGCCAACCCGCCGTTCATGTCGCCGAAGGGCGGCATCAAGCCCCACAATCGCTTCTCAGTTCAGTCGAAGCGGAGCGAGGTGCTGTTCGTCGACTATATGGCGGAACATCTGACGCCCAGCGGACGGGCCGGCATCATCGTTCCCGAAGGCATCATCTTCCAGAGCCAGGGCGCATATACGCGCCTGCGCAAGCTGCTGGTGGAGGCGTCACTCGTTGCGGTCATCTCACTTCCAGCGGGCGTCTTCAATCCATACTCAGGGGTGAAGACTTCCATCCTGCTGCTCGACAAGGCACTTGCGAAGCAGGCAGACACGATTGGATTCTTCAGGGTCGAGAACGATGGCTTCGGCCTCGGCGCCCAGCGGCGGCCCATCCAGGCTGATGACCTACCACGCGTGGCCACGGACATCAAAGAGTACCTGCGTCGCCTGCGTAGTCGAGAGTCAGTCGACGGCTTCCAGCCGACCTTAGGATCGTTGGTGTCCAAGGAAGAGTTGGCAGCCAGCGGTGAGTACAACCTGGCTGTTGAACGGTATCAACAGCCGACGAACCTAGCTGATGCACACTGGCCGCTCGTACAACTTGGAGAGATATGCACTTTCATGACAGGTGGCACTCCAAGTTCATCAGTGGCCACTTACTACGACGACGGCACCGTTCCATGGCTGGTGTCGGGGGACATTCACGGATTCGAGATCCGCGACTGCGCGAGGAGGATTACGCAGAAAGGGGTCGACAACTCCAACGCGAGAATCCTGCCGAAGAACAGCGTTCTCATCGCTCTCAATGGGCAAGGAAAGACCCGGGGCACGGTGGCTTTGCTGCGCATGGAGGGTGCGACGTGCAACCAGTCTTTGGTGGCGATGACACCAGCGCCGCCCCTGAGAGCGACTCCCGAGTTCGTCTTCTGGGCTCTGCGATCGATGTATGTCGACCTGCGCGACTTGACGGGCGACAATGAACGGAGCGGCCTCACGATGTCTCTCTTGAAGACCGTTCGAATCCCGCTGCCCCCGTTGAAAGTGCAGGATGCGGTCGTAGCCGAGCTCGAAGCCTATCAAGGTGTTGTTGAAGGTGCTGGAATGGTCGTCAGCCACTATCGCGCTGTCATCCCGTCAGATCCGACCTGGCCCGTGGTGCAACTCAAGGAAGTCCTTCTCGGGAAGCCGCGGAATGGGTACTCCGGAAAGCCGGTGGAGCGACGGACGGAGATCAAGGTTCTGTCCCTGAGCGCGACCACTTCAGGGACACTCGACCTAACGAAGATCAAGTACCTCGATGAGGAGTTGCCACCAGACGCCGCCTGTCGCTGTCGGAAGGGTGACATCTACTTGCAGAGAGGCAACACCGCTGACCTCGTCGGCACAGCGGCCATCTTCGACGTCGACGACGATGGCTTCGTCTACCCAGACCTGATGATCAGAGTTCGCGCTAACGAGGAAAGAGTGCTCACGAAGTACTTGCTCATCGCGCTCCAAAGTCCACCAGTTCGAGCCTACATGAAGCGCAACGCCGTCGGAGCCGCGAGCAGCATGCCGAAGATCAATCAGGCAGTCGTCGAGGCGACGCCAATCGTTCTTCCTCCGCGCTCTGTTCAAAGTGACATAGTCGCAACGGTAGATGAAGAGCAGAAGCGCGTTGAGGGATGTCGCGAACTCGCTAAGCTCTTCGACGAGAGGATCAGAGCCACTCTTGACCGTCTTTGGACTCGGGTAGGCCTTGAAAGCGCTCGAGGGTTCACGAGCCCAACGTAGCTGGCTGCGCCACGCTGATTCTGGCGACCTGCGACCGACGCGGCGAAGGAGACCAAAACCGTCCGCAGTCTCCGAATGTGAGAGGCGGTGCGCGTCAATCGAAGCGCCCAGATTCTGCCTACTCGATGCTCAGCGCGCCGATCCATCTTCCCACGAAGTAGTTGTTGTGCTCTGCCGTGGACAGCCCCGTGGACACCGTGCCTACCTTTGAGCCTGTCCGCCGGTTGTGGTGACAGGAGGTTGAGCAAGGCGGCAGTCTTCACTCGGCTCGACAGGCGACGCCATCGCCTTGGAGCTTCCAGGCCGATCTCTCGTGGCCGTTGGCAATGTGTTGGCAGCATCACGAATCTGCTGCGTATGCCACGCTCGCGGCGGAGGTGCATCATGGACAATCCGTTGGACAAAAGGGGGCTTGCAGCCCTGGGTCACCTCCGGCGGCGGGGTGGTGGCGGCCCGAGGACTGCTAGCGCTTCGAGCAGCCACGACCCGCCGACGCGGGCCCGGCCCCGATCACCACCCATGCCGGTGGCGACACAACATGCAGGATCACGGCGGTCGCTAGCACGACTATCGCGACGAGCTCGTGACACGAAGCCCTACTTCACCTTGAACCTGCGCCACGTGGTGGCTGCTCCGGCACGCATAGCCGTCTTCGCGATTGTTGCTCGCACGCGATAGATGCCCTTCCTGGCTGGCTTGTACTTCCAGCCGTAAGTGCTCTCAGCACCACTGATCGTCCGCGCCCTGGCGGTGACCTTGAGCCACCTGCCGTCGTGCCTGCGCTGCACGGCGAGCGTGACCTTGCCGCCAGCAGAGCTCACGGGCGCCATGGTGCCCTTGACCGTCAGGCGCTTGCCCAGCTTCAGGGCACCGCCTCTGAGACCGCTTAGCTTGAGCGTCAGGTGCGGCGTGACGATGAGCACCGCCCGGGTCACGGTGAGGACGTAGGTCTGCTGGGCACCGTCCTGGGCGCTCACCACGACGTCGATCGGGTTCGTCCCGACGTTCAGGGCGATCGGGTTCGCGACCGACGCGCCGCCTACCTCGAGCAGGGCGCTGGCGTTGCTGTCCGTGGGCGTCGCCGTGACGCTGATGCTGGTGACGCTGTTGGCAACGCTATCGGTGTAGCTCAGTGTGCTCGCGGCGAAGGCCGGGCTCAGAGCGCCAGCCGAGACCGTGAGGCTCTTCAGGCTGTCGTCGGCGGAGAGCGCCGCCGCCCGGGTCACGGTGAGGACGTAGGTCTGCTGGGCACCGTCCTGGGCGCTCACCACGACGTCGATCGGGTTCGTCCCGACGTTCAGGGCGATCGGGTTCGCGACCGACGCGCCGCCTACCTCGAGCAGGGCGCTGGCGTTGCTGTCCGTGGGCGTCGCCGTGACGCTGATGCTGGTGACGCTGTTGGCAACGCTATCGGTGTAGCTCAGTGTGCTCGCGGCGAAGGCCGGGCTCAGAGCGCCAGCCGAGACCGTGAGGCTCTTCAGGCTGTCGTCGGCGGAGAGCGCCGCCGCCCGGGTCACGGTGAGGACGTAGGTCTGCTGGGCACCGTCCTGGGCGCTCACCACGACGTCGATCGGGTTCGTCCCGACGTTCAGGGCGATCGGGTTCGCGACCGACGCGCCGCCTACCTCGAGCAGGGCGCTGGCGTTGCTGTCCGTGGGCGTCGCCGTGACGCTGATGCTGGTGACGCTGTTGGCAACGCTATCGGTGTAGCTCAGTGTGCTCGCGGCGAAGGCCGGGCTCAGAGCGCCAGCCGAGACCGTGAGGCTCTTCAGGCTGTCGTCGGCGGAGAGCGCGGTGACCGTGAAGCTCGCCGTACTGACCGCGCTCCCCGCAGGGGCGGTGACCGTGATCGGGCCACTGCTGGCACCGGCCGGCACGGTGGCCGTGATCTGGGTGTCGCTGTCCACAGTGAAGGTCGCGGCAGTGCCGTTGAAGCTGACCGCCGTGGCATCGCTGAATCGGCTGCCGGTCAAAGTGACCCTGCTGCCGACCTGGCCTGAGGTCGGCGTGAAGCCGGAGAGCGTCAGCGCCCTGCTCACCGAGAAGCTGGCCCCGTCGCCGCCCAAAGCTGAGGTGGTGGCCTCTGTGCTGCCAGCGCCCGAGACCATGTCGATCTGGTTCCACGCGAAAGCGCTGATCGGTAGGTCATTGAAGGCGCAGCCCGTGAAGCCGACGGTGCCGAAGTCGGCCAGCGGCAACACGTGCGTCCCGCTCGACGGTGCCTCGGCGATGACCTCGGCCGAGTAGTCCTGAGCCGCCGTGTTGGTCTCGGTTTCGTTCGCGGTCTTGCTAGTCGTGTGGTCGGTAAGCGTCAAGTCAAACTGGCCGCCGCTCTCGCTGGTCACGGTCGCCGTCAGCGAGTCGCCCGGGTTGATGGTCAGGGGGACGATCTGCGTGGCCGCCGGATACATCTCATACCAGGCCTCGTAGTAGACTTCGCCGTTCTCGCTATAGGCCAGGGTACCGGTCTGTTCGACGGTGCTGCTGCCGTCGCCGTCGAGGCCCGCCCAGAAGGCGGCATAGGTCTCGCTAGAGGTCGGCGCGATTGCCGGCTGCACCCAGCTCGCCGTGACGCTCGTGAAGCCACCGCCGATGGCATCGTAGCCGGCCCAGTTCGTGCTCTGCTCACTGGTGCCCTCGAGCAGATCCGGTCCGCGGAAGGGCAGGCCGGGAATACCGACCTGGCGCATGGGAGCGGCGGCGGGCAGATCCGCCCGGAGCACTCCAAGTGACGAAGGCGAGTGCCCTTGCGCGATGGCCGGCACAGCAGTTGACGCCAGGCTCCGGCCCTCGTTGCAAGAGATGGCCCCAAAGAGGCCCGCGGTGAAGCCGAGCACTATGAACATTGCGGCGAGCAGCCTGCGGCTGAGCTGCCGAGCGCCCGACTGGCCGGCGTGCAATGAGCAGTGGTTCATCCGCAATGACCCTCGTGTGGCCGGAGCTCAGACGCCGGGCAACCGCGCCAGCGGCTTGCGGCGCAGACTCTCACACTGTACACCGTCGCATGGTGGAGCGCCGACAGGCAGGACGTCTGGAGGCGTGCCGGCACCCTGCCGTGATCTCCGGGCACACGGCTCGAGCGTGTCGCGTATGCGGGCGCATCGCTGTCGCGTCGCCTGTGGGGAAAGCGGGGAGCATTTGTCTGCCTGAGTGCGCTCGAAGGTCCTCGCCTGCGAGGTCGCGGCTCACGAAGGCCAGCCTGAGTCCTCAAGTGATGGCTCAAACCGAGTCTTCCCCGCCGTGCTCTGAGCGGACGCAGCCAGTGCACGCAGAGCGCTCACATGAGGAGCAGCCGTTTCGTCGGACTTCCTTCTGGGCTGGAGTCCGGAGCTGAGCTACCCGCCTTCACCGCGGTCAGGCACTTGCCAGCCAGCACGCCTGACGAAGTAGCCGATTAGCTTAGAACGTCTCTCGATGCTCAGGCGACAACACGCGGGTCTCCCTCATCCGAAGCTCGAGGAGTAGGTAGCGGCAGCATTACGGACCGTGTGAGGGGCCGCAAGCTCACGCACAACCGTTCCAGCTCGTCGTCAGACAGTCGCTCGAGCCACGCCCGCAGGACCTGACGGCGGTTGCGGCTGAGGCCGGTTAGCAGCTCTTCACCAGTCTCTGCCACCCGAAGCATTACGCGCCTGTGATCCGCGGGGTCAGTCGACCGTTCGACGTAGCCGCGGCGCACGAGCTCACCAACGACGACACACGCGCTGGGCGCGCCGACGCCGAGATGGTCGGCGAGCGTGCCCAGTGAAGTGGTCCCGAAGGACCGTATGACGAACAGGGTCCGCACCTGGCCTTTGGTCAGGTCGAGATCGAACCAGGCTGGTCCCGTAATGGCCGCCACGCCCGAGAGGAGCTGTCGTAGCTGAGAAACCGCCTCTTCCACCGCGTCACGCCGCGCTTCACCATTCATGTGAAACACTCTATCAAACGCGTTGACGGAATTCGGGGACGGTGCGCCGTTTGCCCAACGGCGCGGGCGGGTGTGCCGGAAGGCACACCCGCCCGCAAGCGCTTGGTCTAGGTGCAAGACCATCGGCTGTCGCCGGGGGTCCTGCGCTGTCAGGTCACCTTCAACGACTTCGAGCTTGCCTTGGAGGCGTTGCCCGCGATGTCGGTCGCCCGCATCGTCCAGGTGTAGGTGCCCTTCTTGAACGTCGCCTTGACGGCATAGCTGTGAGTGCCATAAAGCTCGACGTTGGCGTACGTGAGCGTCTTCACGACCTTGCCCTTACGGGAGATCGTGATCGTAACGCTGCACACCCCGCAGCTCGGCGCCGGGTCGCTCATCTTGCACTTGAGTGTCGCCGTCTTACCCTTCTTGACGGTCACGTTCTTGAGCGCCGTGACGACCGGCTTGCCGGTGTCGATGTTGACATAGCCGACCAGCGTCGCACTGCTGTTGCCGGCCGCATCGACTGTCCAGCAGTCCACCGTGTGATTGCCGGCACCGGAGACGCTGAAGGGTACCGTGTAGGTCTGCGTGGTGCCGCCGTCGATCGTGTAGTAGGTGGCGGCGACCCCCGAACCCGCGTCGTTGGGGGTGAGGCTCACGCTCTGGGCGCTGTTGCACCAGCCGCTATCTGTGCTGGCCTGCAGGCCGCTCGCGGTGAGCGTCGGTGAGGTGGTGTCGATGTTGACGTAGCCGGACTGGAGCTGGCTCGCGTTACCAGCGCTGTCTGTGGCCCAGTACGTCACCGTGTGGCTGCCGGCACCGCTCACACTGAAGGGTGCCGTGTAGGTCTGCGTGGCGCCACCATCGATCGTGTAGTAGGTGGCGGCGACGCCGGACCCGGCATCGTTTGGCGTGAGAGTTACGGTCTGGTCGCTATTACGCCAACCGCTATCGGTGCTGGTCTGCAGGCCGCTCGCGGTGAGCGTCGGTGCGGTCGCGTCGATCTCGACGGTCACGTTCTTGGCGGTCTCCTTGTTACCGGCGTTGTCGGTCGAATAGAAGGAGATCGTATGCACGCCATCGCCGCTCACGGTCGGCTGGGTGCCCTCGGTCCAGGCACCGCTGTCGACGCTGTACCACGTCATGGGGCCCCACTGGTAGAGGGGCAACGTGCCGTCGGTGCCGTCGTTGTAGGTGCCTGTCGGATACCAGTCGGTTGCGACGCCGGAGCCAGTGTCCGTGGCCTGCAGGTTCACGGTCACCGAGCTGCTTTTCACCCAGCCAGTGGGCGCGTTGGTGGCTGTTGTGGTCGGCGCCTGGCTGTCGATCTGTACGGTGCAGCTCTGCGTGGCGCTGTCGTTGCTGCCGCTGACGGCGTAGTACTGAACCGTGTGCACGCCGTCGTTGGAGCCGTTCGCCGGTGCGGGGATGGTCACCGAGGTGCCAGCCGTCCAGCTGCCGGCGTCGACCTTGTACATGATGGAAGCGCCGGTCCAGGAGCCTTGCGTGTTGAAGGTCAGCGTCACCGGCTGGCTGCTCCAGCCGTAGGAGTTGACGTTCCCGCTAATCGAGGGCGCCGGGACGCCACTGACGGACGCAGCCTCACCGAGGAGGGTCCAGGGCAGGGCGTTGCCGTTCGGGCCTGAGCCTGCGATGGGCAGCATGGCGTTCAGCTCCCAGGCCTTCTGGGTGGTCGCGGGACTCTCCGCCTGCGAGACCGAGCCACCGCCTGAGGCGGCGAGGCCGGTGTTCGGGTCGGTGTAGGTAAACTGGGTCGGGGAAACGACGGTCACCGCGAAGGTGCCGTTGTAGCCGGCGACCCCCACCCCCGAGATCGTGGCGTTCGCACCTGCAGCAGTGCCACCTGTCGAGACAACCGCGTTGGCGGCGGTCGTGGTGATCGTCACCGTGCTGCCCGACTCGCTCGCACCAGGCACGGTCGCCGCGGCCACGGTGGCCGTGATCGGGTGCGCCGCGAAGTAATCGGTCTCATTCTGGGGATAGGGCTCGCCGAAGAAGTTGGCGCCGCTGGCATAGCCCCAGCGTGCCATCATCTGCAGGCCGCTCGTGACCATGCTCTCGGTCGTGACCTTGCCGTCGTAGTCGTTGCTGTCGCTGGTCTTGGCCGCCGTCAGTCCGGCATAGGCGGGGTAGTACTGTGTCGTCGTGGCGCTCGTGTTGCTTGCGGCCGTCGTCGCGGTCGAGGGCGGAATGCCGGTCAGCGCGGTGTTGGTGCCGTAGTGAGCAGGCGCCGCCGGATAGGGGATCGACGAGGAACCGGTGATGCAGCTGGAATCGCCATGGTGGGCGAGCCCGATGCTGGTGTCAAAGTCATCGCCTTGGATCTGCATGGCGACCTGGGCGTTGATGGCCTTCTTGCCCTCGTACTTGGCCTCGATCTGCACCCAGCGGTTCCAGCGCGCTGGCGGGGTGCCGGCCGCCACAGTGCCGGTGCCGTTGGCAACCGGCACGCCGATGCTGCTTTCGTAGTTTACGTTGGGACCCCAGCTGTAGTTGCAAGAGCCGAACATACCGTTGGTGGTCTCGTGCAGATCGTAGGAGAGCGCCCCCAGGATCAGCGAGGCGATCTTGCCGGTCGAGTCGCCGATCAGCCACTCGTTGCAGTAGCCGCCGTTGCTGCGGCTGGTGCCCGCTTGGAAGCCCATCACGCAGCCACCCGCACCGTCACCGCCCTGCGCCGCTGTGTCGTCTGCGGTGTAGGCGTTGGTCACATCAACGCCGAACACCGCTTGGTTGCAGGTGGAAGCGTATTGGGTGGCCTCAGCGGCGCGCACAAAGATCGGTACGCCGTTGGGGTTGAAGGCCTTGTCGGAGAGGGTAGTCTCGGTGATCATCAGCCCCGAGCTGTTCTCGTACCAGTCCTGGCCGCTCCAGATGTTGCCGCCGCAGGTCTGGTAGGCATAGTCGTAGCCAACGGGGTTTCCCGAGTCATCAGTCGGGTGCACGTAGACCATGAAGTTGTACTCGAAGTTCTCGCTCCAGGCAGCCCACGTATCGTGACCCATGACCGGCTTGCTGTCGGTGGTCCAGGCGCTGCCGGTGGCGATGAAGGCGCTGCAGCGGTCACCCGCATGGGACGGAGAGATAACGGACGACGCCTCCGCCGCTTGCACCGACTGCGAGACCTCAGGCACCTGCTCCGGGCCGTGGCTGGGAGATGCCGGGATCGTCGGCGGCGTCTTGTCGGTTCCACTGTAGGTGTACGCGCCCGAGCCCAGCTCCGACCAAGCGTTGGAGCAGACCACGTCCCACAGGTTGTCCGGGCAGATCTCTCCCTGCGCCGCGTACCAGGCATTCATGCCGTCGGCGATGCCCTCCAGCTCCTGCTGGTACTCGACGGGTATGAGTGGCCAGATGGTGTAACCGGCGATGCACTCGTCGGCGATCACGCCGGCGCTCTTCACGGGCGCAACGGTGCCATCCGTGCCGCTGGGGAAGGTCATCCCGCTGGTGCCGTAGACGTACATCTGGATGTAGTAGTCGGCGCTCTGCGCGGTCAGGAAGCCGAACTGGAAACCGCGTTGATAGGCGCCTCCGGTTAGGTAGACATCTTCCCAGCCGTCCTGGGCCTTGATGTTCGAGCCGGCCATTAGACTGGCGTCGGCAGTCGGCACTGTCGGTGGCACGACCGGATACTGGTAAGGAGCGTATGTCGACCCCGTGAAGGCGAAGGCCGAACTGGCGAACACGGCGCACAGCGCGCATCCCAGTGCTGTCAGACACGCTAACTTCAACGATCCTCTCATGTGCATCCCCTGAAGTTGCTTGACTATGAGATGGCGTTGAGGGGCCTCCGTCAGACGGAGACAAATGGGCCCGGCGCAACGCCGCGGCCTTCGGCCGCCATTCCTTCGGTGCTGACTAGATCCCCATAGGCGTCCTCTTGTCCTCCGAACCGAGGTCCCAGTTGGGGTCAACGAACGTGCCGTCGAGTGCGCCGGGCCTGACGAGCCGTCGTGCACGAGACGATGCAGCTCCAACCGACTTGAACGTCCACACGCGCCCGAACTGGATGTCGCCGGTGCGTAACTGCAGGGGCACGACGTCAGAAACCTACGCCCGGGCACAGCCGTTTGCAAGACCCAAAGTAATATTTCCTATGCATGCTTGCAGAACGAAGGGGGATGGTCGTCAGCCAGCGATGTCGGCGTCGAAAGGACACTGTCGGAGAATCGGGCGATTCGACGGTGGTTTGCACCTGCACAGTGCGCTACGACAACAGCAGCCGGCACCGGAGACGATCGTCTCCCCAGGCTTTGGCGCCCAGAACTCGCATTCACTCGGCCAATCGTCCGGAGCGCCCGAGGTCGACCGGGGCTCGTGCAGCCAACATTCAGCCAACGTGCTGCCTGTTGCCCGGTGCGTCTCCACGCGTGTGGGTGGGTCTGGGTGCGCCACCAGACACGCCTACGAGCCTGATAGGTGACCATTCGAATTCCGTTGGGGGCACCAACTTCTGACCCCAGTTTGGCACCTGAGTGGATGGAAAAGTCCTGCTCAGGGCAATTTCCATAGACCCCGAATTCGTGCCGACTCACGCATTCGAGACGAATCGGCCAACATTCTGCCAACGGACCGATAATCCGTTGACTGCGTCGCCCTTCGCGTCGCCCGCTAGCCGCCACTACGACTCATCTCTCCTGCGTGCGCATTCCGCTCGCCGACGGTCTGACAGAAGGCATCGGGCGACCCTTCGATCGATAGTTTGTTGACACCGATGTTGCCCCGAACTAACATGTTTCCTGTGTCAGGAAATAAACATCCTTTAGGAAACATCGTGGCCAAGGAATCCGACCTCATCATGCAGGCACAGCAGCTCCTGGCGGAGCGCCTCGGCGCGGGCTGGGCAGTCCGTCGCCTGGACGAGCCCGGGCGCGCATCCAGCAGCCCACGGCCCGACGCGATCCTACGCCTCACCGCGCCCGATGGCAGCACGGCCCTACAGCTGGTCGAGGCCAAGCAACGCGCCTTCCCTCGTGACGTCCTTGCCCAGCTCCGCGCGCTGCCACCACTGCCGCCGGGCTCCCAGTGCCTCTACGTCGCACCGTTCCTCGGCCCGCGAGCGCGCCAGCTCCTCGAAGAGGCCGGCGTCAACTACATCGACCTGACCGGCAACATGCTGGTGCAGGTTCCGCGGCCAAGCCTCTTCGTGCGCCAGCAAGGCTCCGCGAAAGACCCCGCGCCAGCCACGGCCCCGGTGCGCTCGCTGCGCGGCGGCAAGGCGGCGCGCGTGGTGCGCACGCTGTGTGACTACGCAGAGCCCGCGACCTCGCGCACGGTCGCCTCCCGAGCCGGCGTGAGCGCCGGCTACGTCTCGAAGCTCATCGCCTTGCTCGAACGTGAGGCGCTCGTGGAGCGCCGGGGACGCGGACCGGTGCAGCCGATTACGCGAGTGCTCTGGGCAGAGCTCATCCGCCGCTGGAGCGCCGACTACCGCGTGCTCGAGTCCAACGCCGCGCAGCTCTTCCTCGCGCCTCAGGGTATCCCTGCCTTCCTGCGCGATCTCGCCGCCTGGGCAACGCGTGCAGCAAGCGGCCGCTACGCGGTAAGCGGCTCATTCGCAGCCGCCGAGCGGGCGCCTGTCGCGCCGCCCTCGTTGCTCATCTGCTACGTCGACATCGTGAGCGACGTCGCGCGGGAGACGGGCCTCGCGCCGGCGAGCGGCGCCGGCAACGTCTACCTCTGCGAGCCCCTCGACCCCATGGCCTATGAGCGCACCTGGAGCCGCAGCGGCGTCACCTACGCGGCGCTCGCTCAGGTGGCCGTCGACTGCCTCACTGGCCCCGACCGCATGCCGGCCGAGGGCGAGGCTCTGCTCGAGTGGATGGCCGTCAGCGAAGAGTCGTGGCGCCTCGATGGCTGAGCCCGCCGCGCCTGACCCCCTCTACGTCGCCGCCCGGCATGTGCTCCTCGACGGCCTTGAGGCCCTGGGTGCACAGCGCCAGGCGGCGATCCTGATCGGCGCGCACGCGGTCTACTTGCGCGTCGGCGGCGGCGACCTTGCGACCACACCGCATACGACCGACGCGGACCTCGCCCTCAACCCAGCGCTGCTGGGGGCAGACCCCCTGCTCAGCGAGGCGCTAGCGGCTGCCGGCTTCTGGCCCAAGACGGGGGCCAGCGGACCCGTCGTGGGCTCCTGGGTCGTCGAGCAGCAGGTGGCGGGCCGTGCCGTGCACATCGACCTCGACCTGCTCGTCCCGGAGGCGGTCAGCGGCGCCGGAACGCGTGCCGCGCGCCTCGGCCCACAAGGCGATCGCCTCGCCCGGAAGGCGTTCGGGCTCGAGCTGGCACTCTTCGACAATGCCCTGATGGACGTCGTAGCCCTCGACGCGGATCCGAGGAGCTATGCGGTACGCGTTGCCGGCGTCGCCGCGCTGCTCATCTCGAAGGTGCACAAGGTGGCGGAACGACTCGACGATGCGCGGCGCAACGACTACGTCGCCAAGGATTCGCTCGACATCCTGCGCCTCCTGCGCGGCAGCGACATCGGCTCGCTGGCCCGCGTTCTCTCGCAAGCTCGGTCAGGCGGGCTTGGCACAGCTGATGGCCCGCTCGCTGCGGCCGTCGCGGGGAGCGTCGAAGGGGGCCTCGTGATCTTGCGGGCCGAGTTCTCGAAGGCAGGCGCACGCGGCTGCGCCCTGGCCGGCCGGGCCGCCGCCGGGCGCGACAATCCAGCGGTGGTTGCCGCCTCGCTCGCGGCGCTGGTCGAACGCCTGCTGGCTGGAGTCTAGGGGCACCCTCGGCGCGAGGCGGTTCATATTCGCCCTTGAGGCTGAGACAATGCGGGCATGAGCAACATCGATGGCGAGAGCGCGGAGGTCGCGGCTCTTCGTGCCGAGTGCGACCGCCTGCGCGCCGAGAATGCCCGTTTCCGGTCGCTGCTGGTGCCAGCTGAGCCTGAACCCCTTCAGGCCCCGCTGCAGCCCACTGCTTCCAGTCCGCGAGCCGCGCCCTCGTGCCGTCCGAGCACCAGCGATGCCCGCGTGACCTCCGGCTCTCCTGTCGCCGCCAAACTGGCTCTGTTTCGCACGCTCTTCCATGGGCGCGACGACGTCTTCGCGCTGCGTTGGTAGAGCAAGGGAGGAAGAGCTGGCTACACGCCCGCCTGCGCGCACGAGTGGGATCGTGCCGTCTGCAGCAAACCCAGCGTCAAGTGCGCGGAGTGCCCGAACCGGGCGCTCCTCCCTATCACCGACGGGGTCCTGCACGACCATCTCACGGGCCGGCACACAATCGGGGTGTATCCCCTCCTGCTTGACGAGAGCTGCCACTTCCTGGCGCTCGACTTCGACAAGGCCGAGTGGCGGCGCGACATCTCGACCTTCTGCGACGTCTGCGCGCAGCTCGAGGTGCCCGCCTACGCAGAGATCTCACGCTCCGGTGAGGGCGCGCACGTCTGGGTCTTCTTCGCGCAGACGATCCCGGCCGCGCAGGCGCGACGCCTGGGCAGCGCCCTACTCACGCGCGCGACGGCGCTTCGCCACGAGGTTGGTCTCGACTCCTACGACCGCCTGTTCCCCGGACAAGACACGCTGCCCAGGGGCGGCTTCGGCAACCTCATCGCGCTGCCCCTGCAGGGCCAGCCGCGCGGCGAAGGCAAGAGTGTCTTCGTGGACGAGGACCTTCGGCCTGCCCCCGACCAGTGGCAGTTGCTCTCCGGCGTCAAGCGCATGGCGAACACCGACATCGAGGGCGCCCTCGCGAGGGCGCTCGCGGAAGGCGACGCTCTTGGTGAACGCATCGCCGTCGCTGACGAAGACGAGACGCCGTGGACCCTGCCGCCCTCCAAGCGCCGGCCCGTGAACCGCATTCAGGGACCCTTTCCTAAGGCGCTCGAGGTGGTGTCGAGCAACCTCGTCTACGTCGCCAAGGAACCCCTACCACAAGGCATGCAGGATCGGCTCATCCGCTTGGCTGCGTTCGAGAACCCCGAGTTCTACCGCGCCCAAGCGATGCGCCTGCCAACCTATGCGAAGCCGCGCCTCATCTGCTGCGCAGAGGAGATCGGCGGCTTCATCGCACTGCCGCGCGGCTGCCTCGACGACGTGCTCGCGCTGCTGGAGAAGTACGGCATCACGGCGCAGCTCAAGGACGAGCGCTTCGCGGGCCATGCCCTCGAGGCACAGTTCACGGGCGAGCTCACCTTGGCCCAGAGGCAGGCAGCTGAGGCGATCCTGCCGCATGACTGCGGCGTGCTCAGCGCCGCCACCGCATTCGGCAAGACGGTCGTCGGCGCCTGGCTCATCGCCGCTCGCGGTGTCAACACCCTCGTGCTCGTGCATAGGCGCCAACTCATGGATCAATGGCGTGAGCGTCTGGCGACCTTCCTCGATGTGCCCCCTGCGGCCATCGGCTTGATCGGCGGCGGTCGCATGCGACCGGCCGGCACCATCGATGTCGCCGTCATCCAGTCGCTCAACAAGAAGGGCGTGGTCGCCGACCTCGTCGCCGACTACGGCCAGGTGATCGTCGACGAGTGCCATCACCTCTCCGCCTTCAGCTTCGAGGGCGTGATGCGGCAGGCAAAAGCGCGCTACGTCGTCGGCCTCACGGCAACTCCCGTGCGCCGCGACGGCCACCAGCCGATCATCACCATGCAGTGCGGCCCGATCAGATACCGCACCGACGCGAAGAGCCAGGCCGCCGCCCGGCCCTTCGGCCACAGAGTCGTGACCAGGAGCACGGCCTTCACGCTGCCCGTCACCGACAGCGAACCCGGCATCCAAACCGTCTACTCATCCCTTGCCGCAGACCCCGACCGCAACGAGCTCATCGTCACGGACGTGCTCGCCGCTGTCGCATGTGGGCGCTCACCCCTGGTACTGACGGGGCGCACCGATCACCGAGATTGCCTCGCGGCGACGCTGAGCGAGTCGAACGCCTGCGTCTTCGTCATGTCGGGCGGCATGGGCAGCAGAGCGCGGCGGACGATCGCCGAGGCGATGGCGGCCACGGCAGCCGACACGCCAAGGGTCGTCGTCGCCACCGGGCGCTGCGTCGGCGAGGGCTTCGACGACGCGCGCCTCGATACGCTCTTCCTCGCCATGCCGGTCGCTTGGAGAGGGACGCTGCAGCAGTACGCCGGCCGATTGCACCGCGTGCACGCGGGCAAGGCAGAGGTGCTCATCTACGACTATGTAGACGAGGCAGTCCCTGTGCTGGCGCGCATGCACCGGAAGCGCCTCGCCGGCTATCGCGCGATGGGCTACGCCGTCGCCGGCGGGCCGGTATCGGCCGAGGCTTTGACGTAACGGGACTCCGCAGCCGGGAAACACGGTCTGCGGGGCGGGCACAGAGCAGAGCTTGCGGTGCGTCTACATTGTAGGCGCGACTTTCCGTTGACCAACCAACTCGACGACCCTCACCGGGCAGCCTGGCCCGCCACGACGAGCCCTCTAGCGATGGTCCGCCGCCCCGGACACCGCCGCCAGGCGCACCATGCCGCCAACACCCAGCCAACGTGCTGCATGCTGCTCCCTGCATCCCCACGCCTGTGAGTGGGTCTCCATATGCCTCAGCCCACGCCTACGAGCGCAATAGCTAACCATTCGAATTCCGTTGGGGGCA
>CAVVTV010000019.1:0-22764 GCA_963751215.1 uncultured Thermoleophilia bacterium
GGTCCCTCCTGGTTAGATGCTGACGAGGGCCTCTTCTAGCTCGAGGAGGACATAGCCGCGGAGCCGACCGAGCGTAAAGCCGACAGTGACCACGACTGATAAATAAGCATCGCGCGCGCGAGGGCGCTGATAGCCGGTCCTTGCTGCACTTGATCGGATTCCGGGTGACTTTGTCCCTCGCCATCTCGTCGTAGAATGCCGGGGGTGGCGGCGCCGCGTGAGCACCTCCACCCCCGGACAGCGGGGACACAACTCACATCCGCAGGGGGAATGCAGACGCCATCCCCGTTTTCTCGACGGCAGCCGGAGGGCCGGACAGGGGCACCGCCGCCGGCAATCGCAACGTGGCCAGAACTGGTGCGCCCTTGCACCACACCGCATGGCCTGCACCATGAGACCCACGGGCGACGGTTACGCTCTTGGATCCTTGCACTGAAGTCGCGCGCATCGCTACGCGATCGAGGCTTGGTGACTGTCCGACTGACCACCCCGCGCCACGGCCTTCATGGCTGCCCTCGAGAGCGCCGGCGCGCGGCTGCCCTCGGGCATGGGGATGTAGCCGATGGCCATGGCATCCTGCACCTGGCCGCGGGCCCGGGCGATGATCGCCGTGGCCTCCGCGACCTCCTGCTCGAAGGTCACGTCGGTGCGCAGCGCGATGCCCTGCTCGATGGCCTTCATGGCGACCGCCGCGGCCTCGCGCGGGAAGACCTCCCAGTCGTCCATGGTGGGCATGATGTAGTCGGCGGAAAGACCCTTGTCTTCGGCCACCTTGGCGAGCTCGACGGCCGCCGCGATGCACATCTCGTCGGTGATCGTCTTGGCGCGCACGTCGAGGGTGCCGCGGAAGATGCCGGGGAAGCCGACCGAGTTGTTGACCTGGTTGGGGAAGTCGCTGCGGCCGGTGGCGACCACCGCGGCGCCGGCCTCACGTGCGTCCCAGGGCCACATCTCGGGCACGGGGTTGGCGCAGATGAACACGATCGCGTCGGGCGCCATCGCCCTGACCCACTCCTTCTCGATCGTGTCGGGGCCCTGCTTGGAGAGCGCGATGCACACGTCGGCGCCCCTGAGCGCCTCGGGGATGTTGCCCTCGCGCTGCTCGGCGTTGGTGATCTGGCAATACTTCCACTTGTCGACCCAGTCGGCCTTGACGGCCTCGATGTCGCTGCGGTCTTTGCGCAGAATGCCCTTGGAGTCGACCACGCGGCACTTGCCGGGGTCGGCGCCGAACGAGAAGATCAGCCGGCTGATGGCCACGTTGGCGGCCCCCGAGCCGATGAACGCGATGCTCACCTCGTCGATCTTCTTGCCGGTCACCTTGAGGGCGTTGACCAGGCCCGCGAGGGTGACGCAGGCGGTGCCCTGCTGGTCGTCGTGCCACACGGGGATCTCGCACTCGGCACGCAACGTGTCGAGGATGCGGAAGCACTTGGGCTGGGCGATGTCTTCGAGGTTGACCCCGCCCAGGCCGGGCTGCACGAGCTTCACGAACTCGATCAGCTTGTCGGGGTCTTTGGTGTCGACCATGAGGGGGAAGCCGTCAACCCCCCCAAGGTACTTGTAGAGGAGACTCTTGCCCTCCATTACCGGCAGGCCGGCCTTGGGCCCGATGTCACCCATGCCCAGCACGCGCGTGCCGTCGCTGATCACGGCCACCGTGTTGCCCTTGTTGGTGTGCTCGTAGACCTTCTCGGGATCGTCCTTGATATCGAGGCAGGGTTTACTGACGCCCGGCGTGTACCAGATGCCGAAGTCTTGAAAGTCGCGCACGCAGCACTTGAGGGTGGTCTCGATCTTGCCCTTGTAGAAGGGGTGCAGCTTCATGGCGTCTTCCATGGGCTGGTACGCCTTGGCCTTGAGCTCCTCTACGGTGGGTTGGTCAATCGGATGTCCCATTTGCCGCCCTTCGCCTGTTGGCGCTGTCTCCGTCTGCGGAGTCGCTCCACAGGGGCTCGATTGTTGACCGCTGGCCCCGAGCGGAGTCACGCAGGGCCTGCAGTCCTGGGCGGCCGGCGCGACACCACGGCGCAGGTTTCGGTGCAGTGTCGATCAGCGCGCGCCATGAAGTTGCGCCATCTAGAGGCGTGAAGACCCCGACGTTGGGATCGGGCAGACGGGGCAGTACTTTCCGCTACGAAGACGTCGTCTGCGACGCTCTCCCACAGCACACCCGAGCTTCGTCCGATAACCACAGCTACGCCAGCACCTTGGAGAGAAACACCTTAGTGCGCTCCTCCTTGGGGTTGACCAACACTTCGTTGGGTGGGCCCTTCTCCACGATCACGCCGCCGTCCATAAGCGCCACGCCGTCGGCGACCTCCTTGGCGAAGCCGATCTCGTGGGTGACCACGACCATCGTCATGCCTTCCTTGGCGAGCCGCTTCATCACGTCGAGCACCTCGCCCACCAGCTCGGGGTCGAGGGCCGAGGTGGGCTCGTCGAAGAGCATCAGCTTGGGGTGCATGGCGAGCGCCCGGGCGATGGCCACGCGCTGCTGCTGGCCGCCGGAGAGCTGGGCCGGGTACGTGTCGAGCTTCTCGCGTAACCCCACGAGGGTGAGAAGCTCGATGGCCTCCTCTTCGGCCTTCTTACGTGCCACGTGCTGTACATACACCGGCGCTTCCATGACGTTCTCGATCGCCGTCTTGTGCGGGAACAGGTTGAAACGCTGGAACACCATGCCCACGTGCGAACGCTGGCGCGACACGTCTTTGGGCCCCATCTCGTGCAGGGCCGTGCCCTTCTGGCGGTAGCCCATGAGGTCGCCGCCGACCCACAGACGGCCGGCGTCGATCTTCTCCAGGTGGTTGATGCAGCGCAGCAGGGTCGACTTGCCGCCGCCCGAAGGGCCGAGCAGCACGTAGGTCTCCTGTGGCATGACCTCGAGGTCGATGCCCTTGAGCACATCGAGCTTGCCGAACGACTTCCACACCTGCTCAGCTTTGACCATGGGCTGGCCGGCGACGAGTTCGGTCGCTCCTACGGCGATTGCCAGGTCCTCAGGCACGGGCCCTCGCCACCCTTCTCTCGGCGCGTTTCTCGGCCGACGCGGCCTCTTTGGTGCCGAAGCCCCTGCCGAAGTACGCCTCGAGGTAGTGCTGGCCGACGGTCAGGGCCGTTGTGATCGCGAGGTACCAGATACAGGCCACCATGAGCAGCGGCATGATCCGGAAGGTCTGCGAGTAGACGATCTGCAACCGACCGAACATCTCGATCCCGCCGCCCAGGACCGCTAGCAGCGAGGTATTCTTGAGCATGCTGATGGTCTCGTTTCCCATGGTCGGGATGATCACGCGCATGGCCTGCGGCAGCACGATGCGCCGCATGACGAGCGTCGGCGACATGCCAAGTGACAACGCGGCCTCGGTCTGGCCGGCATCGACCGAGATGATGCCGGCGCGTACCAGCTCGGCGGCGTAGGCCGCTTCATTCAGGCCCAGAGCGAGGATGGCCACGACGATGAGGTGGCCGACGAACAGAGCGCTGGGGGTGGAGCCAAAAGAGAGACCGGTAAACGGAAGGCCGGCATAGAAACGGCTATAGAGCACGCCAATGTTCCCCCACAGAATGATCTGAACATAGACCGGAGTGCCGCGGAAGAACCAGATGTAGGCCCAGGAAACAGCCGAGAGCACTGGGTTCACGGAGAGCCGCATGACGGCGAAAACCGTGCCGCCAACGGCACCGACGATCATAGCGATGGCTGTCAGCTCGATGGTGACCTCGGCACCGCCCACCACGAGGGGTTTGAAGAGATAGTTGCCCAGCACGGGCCAATCGATGTTCGGGCTTTTGACGAACGAGTAGATGAGCGCAGTCACAAGGTAGATCACGACGACAGCGCTGACCCAGCGGCCCCAATGCCGGATCGGGATGGCCTTGATCGCCTCTGGGTGTGTGTCGGCCGGGGCTGGTAGCCCGGTCCCGGCCGACAAGGTCTGATCCTGACTTGCCATCACACGCCTTTGGATTAGGGTGTCGAACTCGCCGACGGACTAGCCGTCGAAGTGGACTTCCCAGCCAGGTTAACTTGGGCCGATTTTACGCCCGCTGCACTGAGGCCGTATGACGCAAGGATCTTCTGGTAGCTGCCGTCCTTAATGAGGTCCTCCAGGGCCTTCTGGACAGCGTTGACGAGAGCGGCGTTTTTCGTCGGAATGCCGACACCGACGTACAGCGGACTGTAGCCGATGGGCGCCGATGGATCGCTGATGACCTGGTAAGTGTCGCCACTGTTGGTCGTCGCAGCGACGTAATCGCAGACCGAGAGGTCACCGAGGTAGCCGACCGCGCGGCCGCTCGTGACGGCGAGCAAATCGGCCGGCTCGTTCGGGAGCGCAAGGACGGTCATGGTCTTCTTTCCGGCGTTCTTGAACTGGGTGTTCAGGGTCTGCAGGAAGGTTTGCTCGATCGTACCGATCTCGCAGGCGACGGTCTTTCCGGCCAGGCTATTCAAGCCGGTGATGTTGTCAGGATTGCCCTTTTGGACGATAATTGACGTACCGTTGTATGCGTACGCAACGAAACTGACGCCCGACTGCTCACGCGCAACGGTATCGTGTTCGTCCTCCATGAGCATATCGCCCTTGCCGCCAAGGATCGCCAAAATGATGTCCGCGTTTGGAACATTGACGAACGACGTAGGAATGCCAATCTTCTTGCCCAACGCCATCGCAAGGTCGTAGTCCACACCGGTCACTTGCTTGCTGGTGGGGCTGATGTAGTACTCCCAAGGCGGGTAGGGAATGTCGCTCAGGACAGTGAGGACGTTTTGTTTTACGAGCGAGCTCGCAGGTAGCGCGGCCCTCAGAGACGGATCGGTCGTCACTGCGGCCAGGTCAGCCGCCGTCCAGGCCGCAGCGGCCGTGGTTGTGCTCGAACTTGCGCTCGGACTGGTACTACTCGACGGACTGCTACTGCTGCCGCACGCGGCAAGTACCGCCACCATGGCGATCGCAAACAGGGCCGCAATCGACCACGGGGCGAGATGTCGCATCGCTCCGCGCCGCACCCGATGAACCGGGACACTCATTGTGCACCCCCCTTTCGGTGGCGCCCCCAGGGGCCACCTTGGCTGATTAGTGGATGTTACTATCCGCCAGACGCGGGCGCTAGTCAAATGGACGTCAGACGTTTGACCGTGAATCGCAGCTGGTGGAGGTTACACCTCGGTCGGAGCAGACTCCAAGCCGCGTCTCAGGATGCATCGGACGGTTCAGCCAGATGTGAACGCGTGTAGTTGAGGCCCGTAACGTGGTGATGGTGGTGTAAGTCCTGAAGAAGCTCTCGGGGCGCAAAGCGGCCATGGTGGGCTTCAGAATCGTCGGAACCGTTGCAGGAAACGACGAGAGGAGCACCGCGATGGCCGAGACGAGTCTGACCTCGACGAGCTGCTGCGCAAAACTCATGGGCGACGAGCATGCCGACGTCCTGCAAGAGAGCGTGGTCGGCATCTACCCCAACGACGCAATCGTGCACCTCGTCGGGGCGCTGCTCATCCAGCAGAACGCTGAATGGCTCATCGGGCGGCGCGACAAGAACGCAACGTGGGAGGCGGCGGGCGAGAACGACACGTACAGATCGGCCGCACTCACACTTCCTGCGTAGCCGAAGCTGCGGCGTGCTTGCGCCGGTAGGCACGCCAGGTGACCGCCCACTCCTGGGGGTTGCCGAGGCGCTCCCATGTGCGTATGCGATGACAACTCTGGTTATGGGGGGCCGCAGCGAAGTACTGCGGCGACTTGTAAGCATCGTCGCTTGTCGCCTTCATGGCCGCCGCCCAATAGTCGATGTCCTCCTTGGAGTACGTCTCGCAGGGTTCTGGTGTGAACGGTTCGGGGACGATCCACGGATGGTGACTCATGAACCAAGTCTGTACACCGAAATCACAGAAGCGGGTGCGCATGTCCTCGGTGCCAAAGCCGGTGTCTTCCTTGAGCTCGCCAAAGCTGTACCGGATCTGGTCGAGGCGGCGGATGCCAGCAGCGTAGGGATAACCTACTCCACGGATCTCGCGAAGCTGGGCTTCGAGGTAGTTGTTGTTGATTACCGCGATCTCGGCGACCTCGCGCAAGCCGCGGGCACCCAGACTCATCGTCCACGCGTAGGCTCGCAGAACGATAGCCAGATTGCCGAGGAAGGCCCGCAGTTTGCCGATCGACTGCGGACAGTCGTAGTCAAGGTGGTAGCGTAGACCACTGGGCGTATGCTCATCGACAAGCGCGACTAGGTGGGGAGCTGGCAGGTAGGGCGCAAGCTCCGAGCTCACGCCAAGGGCTCCGGTGGCAGGCCCTTTGCAGCCGTGTGGGCTACTGAAGGTTTTGTGCAGGTTGAATTGACAGGCGTCGAACCCCGCGTCGCGCGCTCGGCTCAGGCCGAGGATGCCATTCAGATTCGCCTGGTCACAGTAGCAGAGCGCGCCAACTGCGTGGGCTGCGTCTGTGTACTCACGGATACGCGGGTTAAAGAGGCCAGTGTCTTCGGGATTGGTGATCATGATCGCCGCCGTGCGCTCGCAGAGCGCGGCTTTGAGAGCGGCGAGGTCCGCAAAGCCGTCTTCATCCGGCATGATCGTGACCACCTTGTAGCCCGCGGTGGCCGGGCAAGCGCTGTCGCAAGGATGACTCAAGATTGTGGTGACCACCTCGTTGCGGGCATCGTCGTTGCGCTCGTGGTGGTAGGCGCGCGCCATGGCGGCAAAGCCGTAGGCGGCGGCGGCGCCGCCGCCCGGCTGGAAGCTGAACTCATCGAGCCCGCTGATCTCACACAAGATACGCGCCATGCGATAGCAGATCTCTAGGATGCCCTGCAGCGTCTCCTCGGGTTGGTCGGGGTGCAGTTCGCTCATCTTGGGGCCACGCGCGATCAGCTCGTTGACTTTGGGCGAGTACTTCATGGTGCATGTGCCCTCGCCGATGTCCACGGTCACGTCGACACCCAGGCACATCTGCGAGAGTCGCGTGTAGTGGCGTACAAGCTGTGGCTGACTGATCTCCGGCAACGCTGGCGGGACAGGTCGGCGCAACTCGCGTGGCAACAGCTGCACCACGTCGGGCACCTCAGCGGCCACATCGGTGGCCTGTGGCGGTATCACACCGCGCTCGCCCGGCCGTCCAAGTTCCATAACGATCGGTTCGTCCCAGCGCGCCGCGCGATAGTCACGCAGCAACCCGCCGTCGCGCCGTAGGCGAGCGTTCTCCACGAGCTTCTCCTGCATGTGGCGTGCCACTGCATCGGTTCCCACGCCGCCTTGCGCGCCACCGATAACGCTCATGAGAGCACCTCTGCTAGCACGTCGCATAGACGGTCGATATCGCCCCGCGTGTGTAGTTCGGTGAAGCAATACAGTGCGCTCTGGCCGAGCTGCGGATAATCGGTCGAAAGGTCCCGTCCGCCGAACACGCCATGCGCCAGGAGCGCTTCGTTGACCTCAGCCACGGACTTTCCGGCGGCGTCGAAACAGACCGGGAACTCTTTGAAGAAGCTCTCGCTGAGGGGCAGCGTTACGCCGGGCAGCTCCTCTAGGCGGAGCGCAGCGTAGTGAGCCCGCCGCACGATAGTCTCTCCTACCTCGCGCATGCCCTGCGGCCCCATGCTGGCCAAGTAGACGCCGGCACAGATGGCCCACAGGCCTGTTTGCGTGCCGGTCCAGTCCGGCGCCTTGTCACGCGCGCCGTAAGAGGTGCGCTCGCTCAAGAGCTCGGCGAAGGTGTGCTCTCCCGGCACCGTCGTTTCGAGGATAGTGTAGATAGCGAAAGGGCATTCAGCTAGGTAGGGCTCCTCATCGCGGAAGGCCATGAAGCCGGACAAGCCGGTGCCAGCTGCCATGTGAATGCCGAGTGGCTGCAGGTCACCGACAGCGATATCGGTCCCGTAGCTGCCCGGCGGAGTGACCACGCCCAGGCTAATGGGGTCCACACCAGCGATAGAGATGGCTCCGACGCCCCGCGCCAGCCGACAGATTTCGGCAGCGGCGGGCTCCAGCTGCCCGAGATAACCGGGGTTCTCGAAGTAGACCGCGGCAGTCGCGGCGGACAACTTGGTAACCAGGTCGGCGAGGTCCAATCGGCCGTTGGTCGGGTCACAGGCAACCTCCGTAACCGCCACGTGGCCCGCCACGTATTTGGGCTCACAGAGCTCGCCGATGATGGAGCGGCGCTCGGGTCCCATGTTCTCGGGCACCAAGACTTCGCGGCGGCCCGTAAGGCGCGCCGCCATACGCAGCGCGAAACCGGCCGTGGTACCCCAGTCATATCCGGGCTCCACCACGACCTCGTACTCAAGCAGCTCAGCCATCAGGCTGCTGTACTCGAAGCGCGCTTGATACTTGCCTAGGTCGGAGTAGTTACTGCCGCTATATGCGGTAAGGAACTCCCCTCTGGCAGCGATCTCGTCGCAGACCGCCGGCACAAAGTGGGGCCAGCAGCCGCCGCCCAGGAAGCTGAGGTGCTCGGCAGTGGAAATGTTGCGATCGAGAAGCCCTTGCACATGGCGGCGCAATTCGTACTCACCGAGGAGCGGCTCGGGCAGATCGAGCAACCCCGGCACGCGCAGAGGGCTCGGTATCTCGACGAGGATCTCCTCCACGTCGCGCAGGCCGATCTCCTCCAACATCTCCTTTCGGACAGCCGGAACCGAGTTGGGGATATAGGGATGGACGAAAGGCATGTCGCTCATCATCAACTCTCCTGCCCTGGCACCAGACCACCTGCCTTCACGCAACCGCCCACATGTCGCTGTCCCGGACTCCACAGACGAGCCTAGCGCTCCTAAAGACCGTCACAGGTTCACATCATGAAGACCCTTGAGGAGAGTTCTTCCGAGGCAAACGTTATCCACAAAGACCTCTCCCCCGGCCCGCCGAGGGCCACTCGAAGCATATTTCGGAAGAAAGGTGGACTCAGCCAAGAGCAACTATGTCTCACCCCGCAACCACAATCGCGCTCTCGCCGAACCGGCATCTACGTCCCTACAACCGCGCGACATGACCGCCTTGACAAGCGTCGCTTCCCAACCCCGCCTCACAGTCGACTCTCGTCTCGAATGTCATTTATATCGATTTCCAAAAGGCGCCCAAGGCTATTCGCCCTGATGGCAACCATCGCCTGCTTCTCAAGAAAGTCACTTACAATAAACGCTTCCTGTAAGTCCCTCCCAAGAGACACCGCACCATGGTTCCGCAACAACGCCGCTTTCTTTCTCTCACCCAGCGCAGACACCACGTTCACAGCCAACTTATCAGAGCCCACCTTCCCATACTCAGCACAGACTACCTCGCCACCAATGAACGCTGACTCCACCAGCACCGCCGGAACGTTCTTTCCACCCGCCGCAAATGCACCACTCCACTCCCCGTGCGAATGGACAATCGCGTTACACTCAGGGCGGGCCGCATAAATCGCCAAGTGCATTGGCGTCTCAATCGTCTCTCGGCGACCATCGCTGTCGATTCTTTCCCCACTCCCATTCAGCACTACCACAGCTTCCCAGCTCAGTTCACCCCAGTTCGCTAGCGGGTACTCAGGAGTTGCCATAGGGCATATGTAGATATTGCCCGTCTCAGAGTCACGCAAGCTCAAGTCGCCTGCGTCACGCCCAGGAGACAGGCGCTTAGCCCAAAACAGCCTACACCCTTCAACTATCTCTTCCTTCAAATCTCTTTTGATATCCACTCTTCCTCCACCATCACATATCATTCATTGCCAAAGTCACCGCTTCCAGATTAGCGCGGAAGCCACCAACGTCTACGAACGCATTGTTAAACAGAGCACTACCAATTGTGAATCCCCAAGCTCCGATACTCTCGATGAACTTAATACGCTCTTTCGAAGCTACGCTTCCAGCAATCACTACAATACCCGGTATGTTCCGAACGCAGGACCTAGCCAATTGTTCAGGATCGGAGCTGTGTCTAAATGCGAGAATGTCGAACCCTTCTACGCCAAGCGCCATATACTTCAAGGCTTCGTCAATCATTTCCTGATCAGTGCCCTCAAGAATGCTCGGGCTTCCAGACACCCTGCCGAGGAACGGCAGGTACGTCAGGTCAGTATCCTTGAGATAGTCCCAGACTCGTGGATAGAATAATGTGCCCATTAAGTAGTCGCACTTCAAAGCCACTGCAAGATTGGCTCCTTCCATGCACTCGCGCTCCGAATAACTGACGACTTCTAAAAATACCTTCTTATGCGCTTCTCTTAGCGCCGCCGCGAGGTCGGTCATTTGATCTTTAGGAAGACCCACATCCTTAAAGCCCCAGCAGTCCACGGGAAGATCACTTGCGGTGTGGAACACCTCGAGCGCGTTCGGAATCGTTCGATCGTGGTGCGTAAGCATGACGATTAGCTTCGCGTTCATAGCCGGCTCCAGGTCTGGGTTGCCTTATTCCTGTCAATGCGCATGTCTTGCTAGATCTGCGGTGATTTGGCCGACATAGCGACCGAAAGGGCTCACGCGCGCAGACCGACCAGTTTGGAAGTTAGAGAGGGCCACGCCCCCAAACGGACGGTCCGCATCGAACGGCACGGCAGACCCCAGGTCGCCTATCTCGATCCGATTTATGGTGCCAACTGGTCTTTGCGCTCGCCCGCCGGCCGACGACGCAACTTCTCCTCAGGCTCGTACGGCCGAGAGTCGACTTGCCAGACCCTGAACCGGACACGCGCCTCATGTGCTGTAGTACTTCGCCAGGATGGGCTGCACATGGTCGAAGCTCTTCCTCGCGGCAGTCTCCTGATCGGGTAGCTGTAGAAGTTCTTCCACGAAAGCATGGTTGAAGCCAGCGACACTAAACGTCCCTATCACGCTGTCGAAGTCAATATCTTTGTGTCCCGGATAGTACCTGTCGGAATCAGAGAGATGAACGTGGTAGTTGTACCGGGAAGAGTACTCGCGGATGGTGGCGCATAAGTCGTTCTCTTCGTGGTACATTGCGAATACATCCATCATTATGCCCAGGTTGCTTAAGGCTAGCATGTCAACCAGCTCGCATGCCTGAGCCACAGTAGTTATGAAGTTCGTTTCCATTCTCTCGATATGTTCAATAAGCACCTTTACGCCGAGGGGAAGGGCATGATCGCACACCTTATGGACGGCCGACAAAGCAAGTCCAAGTGAATGATCGGGACGGCTATCATCGGAGCGCCCGCGCACTCTGCCGATATTAATATTAGCTCCTAAGTAGGAGGCAAATTCTGAGATCGCGTTCACTTTCTCTACGGCCCTGGTGCGAACCTCCTCATCACTGTCAGTAAAGGAAAGCCCCAGTTGCCCATACACCTCGCCGGTGCATACCAGAACAACAGGCAAGTGATATTTCTTTGAGAGGGTCCGAATCTCTCCCCAGTTCAGCTCCCCGGGCTCTATTGTCATGAGCTCAACACCCCCGTAGCCTATGTCTGAGAGCATCGCGAAACTGTCCTCGAGATCCCCGTGCAAGGCAGTCCCGTCGGATGTGTGAGCTACTTCGGGAGTCGCTATCTGATAGCAATGACGGATAGTGTCAGCGTCCCGTGTGGCGAGCGGCGATATTGGCTCTTGGCCTAGTGTCGTTCGTCAGAGCTTCCTTCATCGGACCGCAACCATGACGCCCGAAAGGCATCCTGCCGCTCTCGCGGGCACGCCGAATTCACCGGTGTGCGAACAGACGGTCATGCTCAGTTCCTTCCGGTGGCATTGGTTCTCGTTACGCATGCGAAAATGGATGGATTTCTCAGAAGTGAAGCGACATCGTCATCGATGCCGTGACGGGTAGCTCGCTCCTCAAGTGTCGATACTCGCTGTCCCGGGACCCACCCGTTTCAAAGAGAATCGCACCCAATCGGCGACATGATACTCGACGGAAAACACACATGCTCTGTCGTGGCTATCGAAATCGACCTGCTTGATGCACAAAAGGGGCGCTCCCGGCTTCACCCCGAGGCGCTCGCAAAGCTTCGAGCGCGTTCTGACCGGAAGAAGTTCTGCTTCTCCCCGGCTGATGACAATCCCCTGTAGTCTATGGAGCATGGCGTAGAGAGACTGCTCTTCACCCGACGCGAGTTGGTCAAGCTCGTCTCGGGACGCAAGGTGGGCGGAGAATGAGTCGATAGCGAAGACAACTGGGCGATCGTCAGCCAATCGGACTCGCTCTACCTGCCATACGGGGTCTCCCCGTTTGAGGCCGAGCTTTTCGGCCAATTCCGCGCCAGCCATAGCGCTGAGAATCACTCCCCCCCGCACAGATGGCGAATACCCGGCGTCACGAATCATGGTGGTGATGCCGAAGTTGCGGTTCAGGTCCTTGTTGATTGGCCGCTCGCGCACAAAGGTGCCGAGACCGTGTTCACGTCGCACCATCCCGCGAGCCTCAAGCAGATGCAGTGCCTCACGCAACGTCGGGCGAGAGACCGCCAACTCTTCGGCTAGCTCCATCTCGGAAGGCAGCCGATCGCCAGGATGGTATGAGTCGGACTCGATTGCCATCGAGAGCGCCTCGAAACAAGATTGCACAAGAGTCACTCGATCGCGGCGCCTGACCCCGAGTTCGCGCACCGGCTGCAGCGGGTTCATAGCTGCGCACCTCCCAAAGCATCAAATACGGGGCAAAGTGCCTCATACGTTCGTCCGTAGATCGCATATATTTCGTCGTAATGCTCAGCCAGCTCTAGCCTAGGCTCAAAGGTCTCTTTGATCTGAACCATCCTCCCGGCCGCCTCCTCAGCGCTCGTGTAGAGACCTAGACCCACGCCAGCCAAGATTGCCGCGCCGAGTGTGGCGGCCTCGGGCTGCCGGGTTGTGAGGACCGAGCGCTTGGTGACATCGGCCTCAATCTGCTTCCAGGTTCGGCTTCTCGCTCCCCCACCCAGTGCACGAATCTCGGAAACTGATACACCAAGATCTTCCAGCACCTCGATGTTACGGCGCACAACGAATGATATCGACTCAAGGATCGCCCTCGCCACGTGCGCCCGACCATGACGCAGACTCAGGCCCACGATGGCGCCCCGCGCGTTGGCGTTCGACTCGGGCGCCATTGCACCTTGAAGGTGCGGGATCACCACAAGACCTTCAGCGCCAGGTGCAATCGTCTCAGCTTCCCGTGCAAGCAAGTCGTATGCGTCGAGCCCCGTCGAGGCAGCGACTGATCGCTCAGCCTCGGCGAAGCGGTCTCTGAACCAACGAAGAACCACTCCGCCGCTTGTGAAGGTGTGGAACATATACGTGTCAGGTAGGCCGTGATAGTGGCATGGCATGCGTAGCGAAGGATCGAGGCGCGCCTTGTCGAGGGTAGCGCACAATGCCACGGCCGCGCCTGTGTTTTCGCTGAAGCACCCGGGCGCGACATTGCCCACGCCTATGGCGCCGCACGCTTGGTCGAGCGCGCCGGCACACACTTGTACCGAATTCGGGAGTCCAAGTTCTCTTGCTGCTGCCGGAAGCAGATGGCCCACGCTGGTGCCGGGCTCGATCACCGCCGGGAGTCGCGATTCATCTATCCCAATGGCTTCAAGCATCTCCGGCCACCACCGCTTCGTTCGGAAATTCCAGTAGCAGGTCGAAGTGAGGACCGAACACTCGCTCGCATACTCGCCAGTCAGCCTCCACAAGAAGTAGTCCTCGATGAGAAGGAATTGCGCCGTCAGCTCAAATGTTCGCGGTTCGTGGCGAGCCAGCCAGAGCACTTTGGCTGCCGGCCAGGTCGGCAGCATGCTGGGCTGCCCAGTAGCCTCGTAGAACTGTCGCGCATCGAAGCGCTCAGCAAGCTCTTCCGCTTCCTGGACCGCGCGTCCATCCAGCCAAACGATCGCGTTTCGGGCCGGTGCACCATCTGCACGCAGAGGAATCAAGGTCTCACCCTGAGCAGAGATGCCGATTGCTGCTACTCGGCCAGAGTCAACTCCAGGCTGGCTAAGCAAACCTTCCATCGCGCAGGAGAACTCGCTCCAATACGTTGAAGCGTCCACTTCGACCACGCTGGGAGCCGGGGTCAGTAGGGTGTACTCCCTGGTAGCGCTACCCACAGGCGTGCCATCCTCTTCATAGGCAGCGCACTTGATCGCCGTGGTACCTAGATCGACACCGATGAGAAGGGGACTCCTGATGCTATTCACCGGGAGCACCAGTCCAGACGATCGTCGCCGGAGTCTCGCCAAGGTTAATGATCGTGTGCGGCAGCCCCGGAGGGATCAGTAACGCGTCCCCGCCCACAAGCTCGTAGTAACGTTCGTCGTCGTACACGAGCACGTGTCCCTTCGCACAGTAGAAGACTTCCTCCGAGCGCCTATGCCCCGGGTCAACCGAGCCTCGCTCGCCTGGAGGGACAACCGATACCCCGAACCACAGCGCGTCGTTTCGTACGTATTCACGGCAGTGCTCGGAACCCTCCATGAAGTTCCGCGCCTCGCCCTTCTTGATCAGCGTAGCCTCTCTGTCAGCCACAGCGCCCCCCTTGTCAACAACCAGAGAATAAACAAGAAGGCACCACTTAGTCAAATGGACGTCAGACGTTTGACAATACTGCAGAGCTCGGTCATCCTTCACGCTGCCGGTTCACCAAATCAAAGACGCGCTGGCGATTTGCTCGACACAGTGCGGACCGTACAAATAGGCCATTTCACGGCGCATTTGCGGACATCATAGGAGGGAGGCGCATTGGCAAGACTTCTTGAGGCCCAGGCAAAGGAGGTTCTGCGGAAGGCCGGAATCCCCGTGCCGCGCGGGCGATGCGCATCGAGTCCAGACGTGGCTTTCGCGATTGCTGAAGAGATCGGCCAGGCAGTCGCTGTGAAGGCACAGATACATGCCGGCGGTCGAGGCAAGGCCGGCGCCATCAGGTTCGCCGACTCTCCGACCGAGGCTCGAGGGGCGGCGTCGGAACTGCTCGGCGCAAGAATCAAGGGTCTCGTCGTTCGCGAAGTCCTCGTTGAAGAGAAGCTCGAGATCGCCAACGAGTTCTACGTCGCGATCATTCTCGACTCTGCGCGCAGTTCCCGGCGTCCTCTGCTGATGTTCAGCAGCGATGGTGGCGTCGATATCGAGGGCGTGCCCGGCGAATCCATCAAACGCTTGCATATCTCTCCTTTGGATGGCCTCGAGATCTACCAGGCGCTGGACCTGCTGGTCGAGGCGAAGATTCCGGGCGACCTCCTCGTGCCCATTGCGAGCGCTTGCTCGCTCCTTGCGCGCGCCCACAAGAAGTACGACTGTTTCGCCCTCGAGATCAACCCACTGGTCTTGACGAAGGGGGGAGATCTCATCTGTGCCGACTGCAAGATGCAGATCGACAACGCCGCCGTCTTTCGCCACCCTGGGCTGGGTATCGAAGTGGCTCGCGATTTCGGCCACGAGCCGACCGCGCTCGACATCGTAGGTTGGGGCATCGAGAAAGCCGACCTCAGAGGTTCGGGCTTTGTCATGGACATGGGCTACGACGGGGTCAGCCCCGGCTACATCGGTTTTCACCCCATCGGCGGCGGCTCGGCGATGATGGCCATGGACGCCCTCAACCACGTGCGTCTGAAGCCTGCCAACTACGCGGACACGAGCGGGAACCCGGTGGGATCCAAGATCTACCGCGTCGCCAAGGTCATACTCTCTCAACCCAACATCCAAGGTTATCTCCTTGGCGGGTTCATGATGGCCAACCAGGAGCAGTGGCACCACGGGCATGCCGTGGTCAAGGCGCTACGGGAGACCCTGCCGCAGAGGCCCGGCTTGCCCTGTGTGCTGCTCGTGTGCGGCAACAAGGAAGAGGAGTCGCTGGCCATTCTGCGCGAGGGCCTAGCCGATTGCCCGGGGGCCAGCCGCGTGGAGATCTACGGTCGAGAGCACGTCACCGATACGCTTTTCGTCGCGGGGCGCATGCGGGCGCTCGTCGAGGACTACCAGGCTGAATTGAAGGGAGGCGCCCATGCTCGAGTTCTCTGAAAGAACGATCACCGTGACCATCGACACGGACGTCTGCACTTCTTGCGAGACTAAAGCCTGCGTGGCGGCTTGTGACACATACAGTCGCGGCATTCTGGACTTGAAGGGCGGTCTGCCCTCGGTCGAACACCTGGCGCCGCGCGAGGTTGCCCGCAAGGGCACCGAATGCCTCGCCTGCGAGTACGAATGTCGGGTCCGCGGCAAGGGCGCCCTTTCCATTGAGATTCCCATCGAGGGTCTCGACGACTACCGCGCCACGCAGGCGACGGAGTACATGCCGGACACCAGGGAAGGCGCTCGATGAGCATCTTGGTCGATCGAACCACGCGCGTCATCATCCAGGGTATCACCGGCCGCGAGGGTTCTTTGCGTGCTCGCTACATGAAGCAGTACGGCACCAACGTCGTAGCTGGCACGAGTCCCGGCAAGGGTGGCCAAACGGTCGAGGGGGTCCCTGTTTACCACACGGTTCGTGAGTCGGTCGACGCCTGCGGCCAAGTCGACTTCAGCGTAATCTTCGTGCCCGGCCGCGTGCTTCTCCCGGCAGTCAAAGAGGCCGCAGACGCCGGCGTGCCGAACGTCGTGTGCTGCGTCGAGTCCGTGCCTGTGCACGACGCCATGGCCATGGTCGAGTACTGTGCCAGACGAGGCACGCGCGTGATCGGACCTGGGTCTATCGGCGTGATCACCCCGGGTGAAGCCGTCGTCGGCTGGCTCGGCGGCAGCCTTGACTGGGCCACGAGCTTTTTTGCTCCTGGTCCTATTGGCGTCTTTTCGCGTAGCGGCGGCCAGTCGGGCACGATTCCCTGGGTCCTGCGCCGTGCTGGCCTTGGGGTCAGCACGGCGGTGCACACCGGTACTGAGCCCATCTTGGGGACCTCGATGGCAGATCTCCTGCCTCTCTTTGAAGCCGACGCGCAGACCAAGGGCGTGGCCGTCTTCGCGGAGATCGGCGGCACACAGGAGGAGGAGTGCGCCGAGGTCATCGCCGCCGGCGGCTTCACCAAGCCATTTGTCGTGTTCGTCGCCGGCGCTTGGGCTCCCGAGGGGCAGCGGTTCTCGCACGCTTCCAGCATCGTCGAGCGTGGCCGCGGCTCGGCCAAAGGTAAGATGAACGCCGTCGAGGAATGCGGTGGGTTCGTGGCGGCCAGCCCCAACGACATTCCTGACATTCTCAAAGATCACATCGGTTCACTAGGAGGTAGCTGACCATGGCTGTGATGCGCTCCGTGCAATACGTACCGGGCAACAACGAGAAGATGGTGGCAAAGGCGTCGGGCATACCGGCTGACATCATTACGCTCGACCTCGAGGACTCTGTCCCCCCGGCAGAAAAAGCGCGGGCTCGTGAGCTGGTGGCTAGAAGCCTGATCGCCGCCGGCTCCGGCGGGGCTGAGGTGTACGTGCGCATCAACAACTGGGAAACCGAGATGACCAACGATGATCTGGAGGCGATCGTCAGCGAAGGTCTTGCGGGAGTGACCCTGGCCAAATGCGGACATCCCGACAATGTCAAACGTCTGGACTGGAAGCTCGAGGAGCTCGAGCAACGGCGTGGTCTTGAAGTCGGCGCCATCAAGGCCTCTCTACTTCTCGAGACCGCCAAGGGCATCATTTTCGCTTACGAGTCGTGCGTCGCCAGCCCGCGCGTCGTGAGCGCGATCTTCGGCGCCGTCGACTTCACGAAAGACATGCGGGTCAAGCTCACCTCCGAAGGTGAGGAGCAGAAATACGCGCGCCGGCATATGGCAGTGGCCGCCCGTGCAGCGGGCGTTGTTGCGATTGACGCCCCCTTCGTGGCCTATCAGGACATGGAGGCATTCGAGGCCAACGTGCGCGACGGCCGCCAGATGGGTTACGAAGGCCGCATGATCATCCATCCAAGCCAAGTCGAGGTCAGCAACCGCCTCTATGCGCCGGACCCAGCCGAGGTCGAATGGGCGAGCAGCGTGGTCAAGGCTTTTGAAGAAGAGGCGCTCGCCAAGGGCACCGCTGCCATTTCCCTGAATGGCAAGATGGTCGACACGCCCGTCTACCTGAATGCCAAGAACATCCTGGTCGCTTACGAGGAAATCGAAGAGAAGAACCGCGTACGAGTGTAGGGCTCGACTGACGCGACAACGCACTCGCCTTCCGTCGAGTCCGTCAATCCGTCACGAGCGTAGGGGAGAATGCCACGGTGTCACGGGCGCACCGGTCCGCCCGTGACACCGGCTGCTGGTTCATTCTCGGTCGGGACGGTGCTCTACGTGACTCCGCCCGCAGCATTTCGCAAACCTGCGCGGTGAGCAGCTCCCGAGGGCGCGACAGGCGACGATAAGCGAAGCCCAAGGAACTCCAAAGTTGACAAGAACTTGATAAGCACGCGAGCGGGCACCCAATCGCTAGTCCCGGGGGTCAGGCAGGCTTATGAAGCGCCCGTACGAAGGCACCATTGTCCCCAAGGTAACGACGATGGCGTTTGTGGTCGCCAGCATCGGTGTGGCTGAATTGCTTTGGCTCGACCTCCAGCGCGTGCGGTACCTGCGCGACCGGCGATCGCGGCTTTGATAGGCGCGCCACTGGATTGCGCGCCGCGGGCTCCTTCGCCGTGCCGCTGATCCCTACCGTCATCGGCTGGACCGTCTGCCTGGTCCTGGGCCTCTACCTTCAGCGCCGCTTGCGCGACGCGGGACGGCTCTCTCACATACTGTTTGCCGTCATGTTCTGGGTGACCGAGCCGGTGCTTGTCTTCTTCGCCTACACCACGGTGCGCTTCGATGCCCGTCTGCTGGCGGTGGGCGCCATCGTCGTCACGAGCTCGTGGCTCGTGCTGGGATTGGGCGTCGCCTGCGGCGCGATCAGCAGCCGTGACAATCGCGAGCGCGGCGCCGTCGCCCTGGGAAGCGCCGTGGGCAACACCTCATATGTCGGGTACCCGCTGGCGATCACGGTGTTCGGCCCCGCCGGTCTTGCGCTCGCCGTCGTCTATTCGGAGTTTCAGTTCCTCATTCCGGCCCTCGCGGTGCAGCGAGGCGTGGCGCGCCACTACGCGGGGCCCGGCTCGCGAGCGCAGTCCGAGCCGGGCTTGTGGTCACTCCTATACAGCTGGCTGCTCAATCCGCTCGTGGCGTCGGGCATCGCTGCGCTCGCGTTTCATTACAGCGGGATCGACTTGCGCCACGTCGTCGCGCCGCTTGGACCGCCAGCCGGCCTGGCGACCGGCATGTTCGGCTTCTTTCAGCTGGGTCTGGCCACGCCGCTCGAACGCCTGGCGCATCGGCTCGCTTACCTGGCCCCGGCCGCCGCGACGCTGACGCTGCGCTGCGCCGTGGCACCGCTGTTGCTACTCGGACTAGCGCGCGCAACCGGTGTGCACATGCCCGGCGTCTGCCTGCTACTGGCGGCCACGCCGGTGGCCTTCAACCCGATCATCCTGGCGCGTGTCTATGACCTGGACTCTGCCATGCTGCGCATGGTGGTCGTAGTCTCGACGCCGGTCTGGATCATCGCCGTACTCATCGGACATTACGTGCTGTTCTAGACAAGACCGTCCGTCGCATCCTGAGTGAACCGCCGACTTTCCTGGAGGCTCCAATCCTTGAAGGGGCCTGGGCCTACGGAGGCGAGGCCTCGCGGTCAACCCTTGGTGGCCTATCTCGCCGTCACTCTCCTCACCCACCTCCGGCCGATGGGCCCGTGGGGTGCAAATACTCGATCGTCCCGCGATCTCGTGCTCGTGGATCTGTCCACTGAGAAGATCTCGACTACGAGATGTCGCTTGAGCTGGATCAGAGGTTTGTGTGCCCTTCAGCCCTCCTTGAGAGTCGCGAGTTGCCCATAGTCGACGTCTAGCGGGAATGCTTGCCGAAGCGCTCGAACGACAGCTTGCTCGCCTGAACTTGCGTACGGGGCGGCTTTGCCTCGGCAGGGGGGCCGATGGCAACGAGACACAGGCATCGCCAAGTGTCGGTCGGCGCGCCGACCGCCTCCAGCGTCTCCCTCTCGTTACCGTAGCCCTCGGTCGACTCGTCGCGGATGCCAATCCACACGGCGCCCAGGCCGAGAGCTTGCGTCTCGAGCAGGATATTCTCGGTGGCGGCGCTGCAGTCCTCAACCCACCAGGTCGAGTCGGCGCGCCCGAGTACGGCGACGACGAGCGGGGCGCGGCGGCACATGGTTGCCCATTGATGTACCTTGCTCAGGCGCTGCCGTATCTGCGGATCGCGCACGAAGACGAAGTGCCACGGCCTGGCGTTGTTGGCGCTCGGTGCCGCGAAAGCGGCCTCGACTAGTCTCTGCTCGTCTTCAAGCGAGACGTCGCCGGCAGTGTAGCGGCGAATGCTGCGCCGGGCGAGCATCAGGGCAAGGGCGTCCATCGCCGGCCTCCTTGGGAGCGTGGCGCGATTGTAGCAAAGCGAGGCGGGCGACGATTGCCTGGCAGCGTTGCCGACGTGGGTAAAGCAGGCGGCCGGCACCGGATACTTGGGGTGCAGGAGGGCGTCCACCACGGCCAAGCGAGACCGGCAGATGCCGTGTATGAGAGAGCCCGAAGAGCTGTTCGTTGGGTTCGGCCGATGCGATGCGAGTGCTTGCGGGTCCCGGCGTTCACTTGCGACATGAGTTCCTCCCCGCCACGCTCATCGACAGCTGCTCGCTTCGTGGCAGACTGATCCTAGATAGCAGCACCGCACCGGCGTCGAACGCGCTCATCAGCGGGAGCCGGGGCCACATGGCGGACACGAGCAGCCCGGTCAAGCGACCCCTGCGCGAAGACGGCGCCGAGCACAAGTGCGGCGACGGCGAAGCGGAGCACCAGCAGCAGGCTAGCAGGGGCAGTGGCCCACGTCACCAGGGTGCCGGACAGACCAATGAACAGGTAGGAGGCGACCACCATGGCGTAGCCCCGAGCTGTTCGGCTTGTCATGCGGTCAGTCCCGGCTCGAGGTGAACACAATAGGCGGGCGCGATCGAGTATTTGTACCCCACGCGCACTCGGCTGGTGAACGTTGCCAGCCCGCTGGTTGGCTTTTCTACGAAAATAGGCGTAGGCTTGCACGGTCAAAGGAAGGGTCCACCCATGGACTATCTCTGCTCCGCTCCGTCCCACTCGTGAAGTCCCGCGCGGCAGGCGCGTTCATCCTCCCGAGCACTGGCAAGATCAGCGACCGGATCGATGCATACGGGCGCGGGCGCATCTGCGGGGTCTTGGGCTGCAACACCGTCCTCTCGACCTATAACCCTGCGCACTTCTGTTCGGTGCACGATCGCGTCGGCAGGCCCGGGTCACGCCGGTAGCTCACGGTTCGGCTGCTCCAACCCGCTCCAGGCCGAGCGGAGTTTGCGACGGTGGCTACCCCTCCGCCGAGGCGGCCATCCGCCACATCCCGCGACACAGATGCGTGCGCCCAGAAGGAAGCCTCTCATGGCAATGGTCGTCGCCGAGACTCGCATGCCGAGGCCTTGAAGCTCGCCGGACGGGCACGATCGAGTATTTGTCCCAGGCGCGGGTGGTCGCGCGAGCTGAGGCCGTAGTTGCCCGGGTCGATGAGTACAGGCCGGCGCTACGGAAGTCGGCCTCGGTCCAGTGGCGCAAGACGCTCGGCGTGGTATGGCCGGCGATCTGCTCGATTGCTCGGGCCCTACTTGATCGGCCCCTCGAAGCTGAAAGTCAGGCCGGCTGTGGACAAGTTGAAGCCGGGGTCGGCCTTGCTGCGTCTCACAACGTGGCAGGATGCGTGGTGCGCTACGCCTTGGTCGTCCGTGAACGTGAGCGCCGTGCTCTTGACGTCGGGGCCGATGACGTTCACGAGAGTGTCGAACAGTTGTTGCGGCACGCCCTCCGCCCGCACGTCCCACTGCGCGGGATTCGCGCCCCTCGTGATCTGCCCGGAGGTCAACGGCACGGCCACGCCGCTGATCTCGAGGTGAGTGAGTCTGTATCGTCCTTGCGGCACGGTGGCCCCCTTGATCGGCCCCTCAACCCTAGCGCGACCAGCGCACGGCGGCAACAGGGAGACTGAGTGATGATGCGGCGAGAACTCCAGGAAGGCAGGAACGTTGAGCCCTCAGCGCCGGCTGAACGGCAGCCGGCTCACGCGCCACGGCGGCCTGCGCAGTTCGGCCGCCTAAGAGTCGCGTGGGGTGCAAGTACTCGATCACGCCGCGCTTCTTGGATGCGAAGGGCCTGGACTGACTGAGACCGGCCGCGAGGGCAGGTCACCCGCCGCCGCCCGCCCCCGCATCCGCTGTGCCGGCCTCGACCGACACCATGCCGCCTCTGATCACCCCCGTAGCGGTTGGCCACCAGCAGAGCAGCCGCGGTCCGTTCTCGGAGCCCTGTGATATGCGCGAGAGGTGTTCGCAAGGGTGCTGTGGAGGGACATGATCGAGTATTTGCACCCGACGGCCTGTCATCGTCATCCGGCAGTGAAAGAGAAGAGACCGGACGGCTCTCAGAGTCGCCCGGTCTCTCAGCGGCGCTGCGAAGCAGCCGCGGCTGTTACGAAATCACGCGCACGTTGGTCGCCTGCGGCTTGTTGTTCTTGCCGGTGCCGGGCTCAAACGACACGGCCTGACCCTCGTCGAGGGACTTGAAGCCCTCGCTCTGGATCTCCGAGAAGTGAACGAAGAGGTCCTCGCCGCCGCCGTGCTCGATGAATCCGTAGCCCTTGTCGGCGCTGAACCACTTGACTTTACCGTCTGCCATGAGATCAATCCTCTCGCCCCATAGGGGCAAATACAAAACGACGTGACTTTCGCATAGAAATGCGCTGTGTCACGTCGCAATTCTGCGGGCTCACTCGGCCCGACTCCGATTAGTATAGCAGATCGCGCGCGGTGACGCCGGGCACGGGCGTTTCGTTCGAGTCACGT
>CAVVTV010000020.1:0-55607 GCA_963751215.1 uncultured Thermoleophilia bacterium
GCAAAATACAACGAAGCGAGAGGGCCGCGCAGGCCTCCCCAGGCCGCACGTGCGCCCGAGAAGGCCCGCGAGCCACGACGGATCCGCTCGACCCCCTGGGCACCTGTGAGAGAATCCGCCAAGCGAGAGCTCAAGCGCAGGCGGCCGCGCAACCTGCCCAGGTGCGCGGCGTCTCGATAGCCAACGGAGGCCCGCATGATCGAGCGCTACACCCTGCCCGAGATGGGCGCCATCTGGACCGAAGAGGCCAAGATGCAGGCCTGGCTCGATGTCGAGATCGCCGCTGTCAAGGCCTGGCACCACCTGGGCAAGGTACCGGCGGAGGCGGTCGCCGAGATCGAGGCCAAGGCCGCCTTCGACGTCGCCCGTGTGGCCGAGATCGAAGCGACCACGAACCACGATGTGATCGCCTTTCTCACCAATGTGGCCGAGAACGTCGGCGACGCCAGCAAGTATGTGCACTACGGCATGACCAGCAGCGACATGCTCGACACTGGTCTGGGGCTGCAGATCAAGCACGCCGGCCATCTCCTCGAGCGCGACCTGGCCGCGCTCGGTGAGGTGCTCAAGCGCCGCGCCTTCGAGTTTCGCGACACGGTGCAGGTCGGGCGCACCCACGGTATCCACGCGGAGCCCATCACCTTCGGCATGAAGCTCGGCATGTGGGCGTTCGAGGTGTCGCGCCACCTGAAGCGCATGCGCAACGTCACGATCAACGCCGCGGTGGGCAAGATCAGCGGCGCCGTGGGCGCCTATAACAACATCGACCCTCGCGTGGAAGACTTCGTGTGCGAGGCGCTCGACCTAGGCCGCGAGCCCATCAGCAACCAGGTGGTGCAGCGCGACCGGCACGCCGCCTTTTTGAGCTGCATCGCCATCATCGGCGCGAGCATCGAGAAGTTCGCCACCGAGGTGCGGCACCTGCAGCGCACCGAAGTGCGGGAGGTCGAGGAGGCATTTGCCAAGGGGCAGAAGGGATCCTCGGCCATGCCCCACAAGCGCAACCCCATCCTCAGCGAGCGCATGGCGGGCTGCGCCCGCGTGCTGCGCGGCAACGCGATCGTGGGCATGGAGAACATGGCCTTGTGGCACGAGCGCGACATCAGTCACAGCTCGGCCGAACGCATCGTGCTGCCCGACAGCTGCATCCTGCTCGACTACATGCTGCAGAAGTTCACCAGGCTGATCGACACACTGGTCGTTGACCGGGAGCGCATGCTCGAGAACCTCGGTCAGTCGCAGCGCCTCGTGTTCAGCGGGGCCGTGCTCCTGGCGCTGGTCGACAAGGGCATGCTGCGCGACGACGCCTACCGCGTGGTGCAAGAATCGGCCATGCGCGCCTGGCGAGACAGGATCGACTTCGGCGAGCTGATCAAGAAGAGTCCCGCGGCGATGGCCGTGATGAGCGCCGCCGAAGTAGACGCAGCCATGGACCCCAATCAGTACAGAGCGGGCCGCGCGGTGATCTTCGAACGGTTGGAGAGCCTGGACTTCTGACCGGCCACGCCGAGGAAGCAAGGGGCGGCGCTCTGCCCCGGCACGCGGCCTTTGCAATCTGAGTGCCGGCGGACGGACGGCAGCATCATCCGGGCTCGTCCTCGATCACCACGCCACGCATGATCGAGCAGTTCTCGGCGGCGCTGCACCAGGCGGCGCAGCCGTTGTCGAAGCGCGGGTTTTCGACCACCGCCCCGCAGCCGGGGCAGGTGCGGCAGCGATCGTCTTTGAAGTACTCGATCGGCGCGCCGCACTGCGGGCACTGCACGTCGAAGATGTCGTCGGGCGTCCAGTTGATGCGATCCTGACCCGGGCACCTGCCGATGTTCACACGCTCCTCCCTCGTCGCCTGGCTCACGAGCCTCACACCGTAGGCTCTTCCCCGGCGCACTCGAGGTCAACCCACCCTGAGGCGACGGCACCCGCCCTGAGGCGACGGCACCCGCCCGGACGCCGGCGAGGTATCATCGAGCTCGCCGATGAAAGATGTGCCCAGAGACGATTCGCGCGCCGCCGGCGCACGCGAGATTCGTCCCGCGCGAGCGGGACTCGATGTGAGCGTGCGCGTGCCCGGCTCCAAGAGCGTGACCAACCGCGCTCTTCTGCTCGCGGCTCTGGCCGACGGTGTCTCCGTGCTGCGGGGGGCGCTGCGCGCGAACGACACCACGGCCTTCGCCGCGGGTCTGCGTGCCCTGGGGTTCGCCGTGAGCGATGAGGCCGGCGGCTGGCGAGTGCGGGGCGGCGCCGGCCACATTCCCGCACGGGAGGCAGACGTGTACTGCGCCGAGGCCGGCACGGCGGCGCGCTTCCTGCTCGCCGCCGGCGCCGCCGGCGACGGACGCTACCGCTTCGACGCGGCGCCGCAGTTGCGGCGCCGGCCACTGGCCCCGCTCCTCGACGCGCTGCGCTCCCAGGGGGCCCGTAGCGAGCCGCCCCAGGCCGCGCGCCTGCCGCTCACGCTCGAGGCGCGCGGCCTCGCCGGCGGCCGTCTGGTGCTGCCGGGCGAGACGTCCAGCCAGTTCGTCTCGGCGCTCCTCATGGCGGCGCCGCTCGGCCGCGCGCCGCTCGAGCTGACGGTAGAAGGCCTCGTCAGCCGGCCCTATGTAGACATGACGCTGGCGATGATGGCGCAGTTCGGCGTGCCCAGCGAACGCCAAGGGCACGCTCGCTTTCTCGTGGCTCCGGCCACATACCAGGGCCGTGACTACTCGGTTGAGCCCGACGCGTCCACGGCCTCGTACTTCTTCGCCGCGGCGGCCGTCACGGGCGGCCGCGTCAAAGTCCTCGACCTGCGCCGCGCGGGCGGCCTCCAGGGCGATCTGCGCTTTCTGGACGTTCTGCAGGCGATGGGTTGCGAGGTGCACGACGGCCCCTCCGGCGTCGTGGTGGCCGGCCCCGCTACGCTGGACGGCTTGACCGTCGACATGAGCGACATCTCAGACACGTTCATGACCCTCGCGGCCCTCGCGCCGTTCGCCAGCTCCCCAGTAACGATTACCGGTATCGCCAACGTGCGGCTCAAGGAGTCAGACCGCATCGCCGCGGTGGAGAGCAACCTGCGGACCCTGGGGGTGAAGACCGACTCGAGCGCGGACTCCTTGCGCGTCTATCCCGGCGCCCCGGCTGGCGGCCGCATAGACCCGCACGGCGATCACCGCATCGCGATGTCGTTCGCCGTACTGGGCCTGCGGACGCCCGGGGTGGTCATCGACGATCCCGGGTGCGTGAGCAAGACGTGCCCCACGTTCTTTGAGCTTTGGACGGCGCTCGAACAGGGAACAGGCTGAACGAGGCAAAATAGAGGGAGGCTGTCGGCGCGCCGCCGGCGCTCGCGCGCTCGCGACGCCGCCGCGGCTGATTAGCCACCGCAGGCGGGCTAACGAGGGGGGCGGCGAAGGCACACCCCTCACTAGTTATCACATCCGTCCCAGCCGGGAGGGCGAGCATGGACGATGAGAACATGGGCAAGACGCCGCGCGAAGGCGCCGAGGTGCCGCCGATCGACGCCGGGCAGGGTGCCGCGCAGGCGGCGCATCCGGAGGCCGAGGAGGGCGCAACCGCGGTGGTGCCGCCCGCCGAGGAGGGCGCGACCGCGGTGGTGCCGCCCGCCGAGGAGGGCGCGACACACGTTTTGGGCGGGGAGCCCGCCGGGGCGACCCGCGTGATGCCCGCGGCCCGCGCCGGAGCGACTCCGCCGCCACGTCCGTCGCCAACGCTCAAAATGTCTCACGCGCCCAAGCCACGGGGCGGCTCCAATGCGTGGTGGATCATCCTGCTGGTGATCGTGGTGATCGCGGCCGCCGCCGCGGCACTCTGGTACTTCGACCTCCGCAACAAGGGATCGCAGCCGGCGTCTTCATCTTCACAGTCGCCGCTCGCCAGCTGGGCCGGTGCCTGGGCGCGCACCGACGGCGCCGGCGGCGGCCTCATCATCCAGGGCAGCAGCGGCGCCTACCAAGTGACGATGTACGACGGCAGCCTGCGCCCTCTGGGTGTCGCGTCGGCCACAACCGCCGGCACCGAACTGAAGTTCACGCTCGCCACCCAGGGGACTATCAACGGGTTGACCGGGCCCTTCGCGATCACCGTAAGCCAAGGCTCCGCCCGGGACTCGGCCGAGATGACCGTGGTCTCCGCAAGCCAGTCGAGCACGACCATCGACCTCGCCCGGGTGGCGTCGCTGCTGCCGGCTACGCCGACGGCCAGCCCGTCTCTCACGGGCAGCCCCAGCCCCAGCGGGTCGCCGACCACGTCCGCCGACCAGCAGGTGATCAACGGGGTCGCCAAGATTCAGGCTGGCATCATCACCTGGGCCACCAACCACGGCAACGTCTACCCCGTCCTTGGCGATGTGGTCCAAGGGGGCGCCGTGGCCCAGTACGTGACTCCGTGGCCGACCAACCCCTACAACAACCAGGCGATGAAGCCGGGGACCGCGCCCGGCGACTATACCTATGAGCAGATCAACGGAGGTTCCGCCTACAGGATCACCGGCTATCTCAGCAACGGCCTCACCTACGTCTTGCCGTGAGTCCCGTGGCTGCCGCTAGAGAAGGCACAGCTGCCATGCGGGCCGTCCGTGTGCACGAGTTCGGCGGACCGGACGTTCTGCGACTCGAGGAGTCGCCCCGACCGGAGCCCGTGCAGGATGAGGTGGTGGTGCGCGTGCACGCCGCCGGCGTGAACCCCGTTGACACCTACGTGCGCGCCGGTGCATACGGCGAGCTTCCGGCGTTGCCTTACACCCCCGGTTCAGATGCCGCCGGGGTGCTCGTTCCGGGCGGCGAGCGCGTGTACGTCTCCGGCTCTCTGAGCGGCACCTACGCGGAGTACGCGCTCTGCCGCCGCGACCAGGTGCACCCGCTGCCCGACGATCTCTCGTACGCGCAGGGCGCCGCTCTGGGCATTCCCTACGCGACCGCCTACCGGGCGCTCTTCCAACGCGCCCGAGCCCTGCCCGGTGAGATCGTGCTCGTGCACGGGGCCAGCGGCGGCGTGGGTCTTGCCGCCGTGCAGCTCGCGCTAGCCGCCGGCCTACGAGTGGTCGGCACGGCCGGCAGCGACGCCGGTCGCGATCTCATCGCCGCGCAGGGCCCAGTGAAGGTGCTGGACCACCGCGATCTCGCGCATCTCGAGGCGGCCTTCGCGCTCGCCGCAGACCGTGGCTTCGATGTGATCATCGAGTCGCTGGCCAATGTAAACCTCGGTCACGATCTTACGCTGCTGGCGCCGCACGGCCGTGTGGTGGTGGTCGGCAGCCGGGGCACCGTGGAGGTGGACGCACGCGACCTCATGGTCTGCGAAGGGGCCGTGCTCGGCATGCTTCTGAGCAAGGCCTCCGCGGCAGACGTGGCGGCCGCCCATGAAGCGCTCGCCCGGGGCCTGCGCGACGGCTCCCTGCGGCCCGTGGTGGGCCGCGAGCTTCCGCTGGCGGAGGCTCCACGGGCTCACCGCTTGCTCCACGAGAGACCGGCGCTCGGCAAGCTCGTGCTCGTGCCATAGCCGGCCCGGCGTGCGCGTCTGCTGCTTTGATAGCATAACGCCATCTCCAAAGGAGTCCGAAGATGACCGACTATCGTGCGCGCAGCATGTGGCTCGACGGCGTGCCGGGCGAGCTCACCCCACGGGCGGCCCTGCCTGGGCCCGTCGACGTTGACATAGCTATCGCCGGCGGCGGCTTCACCGGCCTCTGGACGGCTTACTACCTGAAGAAAGCCGACCCGTCGCTGCGCATCGCCGTGCTCGAGAAGGAGATTGCCGGCTTCGGTGCCTCGGGTCGCAACGGCGGTTGGTGCCATACCACGTTCCCCGGCTCCAGGGAACTGGCCGCCAAGACCCACGGGCGGACGGCTGTGGTCGACCAGCAGAGTGCACTGTTTGCCACCGTACCCGAGATCGCCCGCGTCATCGCCGACGAGCACATCGAGGCACGCTTCCACATCGGGGGCCAGCTCGACCTGGCGACGAGCCCCGTGCAACTACTGCGCGCTCGCGACGACATTGAGTACCACCGCTCCTGGGGCTTCGGGGAAGAAGACTACATGCTTCTCGGCGCCGCCGAGATGCGCGCCCGGCTGCGCGTCGCGGGCTGCCTGGGCGCCGCCTACACGCCTCACGGCGCGGCGGTTGACCCCGCGCGGCTCGTGCGCGGACTCGCCGCCGCCGTCGAGAAGCTGGGCGTGCCCATCTACGAGCGCACGCCCGTTGCCGCCATCGCGCCCCACGCCCTCGAGACCGCCGCCGGCAGAGTCAAGGCCGACGTAGTCGTGCGCGCCACCGAGGCGTTCACGCCGCTGCTGCCCGGCTACGAGCGCACCGTCGTGCCCATCTACTCCTTGATGATCGGCACCGAGCCGCTGCCCGATTCCTTCTGGGCGCAGGTGGGTTGGAGCGGTCACGAGGTCTTCGGCGACTATCGTCATCTGATCTTCTACGCGATGCACACCGATGACGGCCGCATCGCCATCGGCGGCCGCGGCGCTCCCTACCACTGGAACTCAAGCCTCAGCGAAAGTTATGAACGCGTGCCGGCTGTGCAGGATAACTTGCGCGATCTCGTGCACACTCTCTTCCCCCAGATCGGCGACTTCGAGGTCACCCACCGCTGGGGCGGAGCGGTCGCCGCGCCGCGTGACTGGTACAGCTCCGTCGGTCTCGATAGATCCACGGGCATCGCCTGGGCCGGCGCGTACGTCGGCGACGGTGTGGCGACCACCAACCTCGCCGGTCGCACCCTGCGCGACCTCATCCTGAGCGCCGAGAGCGAGCTCACAGGTCTTCCCTGGGTGAACCACATCTCCAAGCCCTGGGAGCCAGAGCCGTTCCGCTGGTTGGGTGTGAACGCATCGTTGAAGGCGATGGCCAGCGCCGACGCCTATGAGGCCCGCAGCGGACGGCCGGCCAGGCGTGCCACGCTCGTCAAGAAGCTCATCGGCGGCTGAGCCGGCCCGCGGTCAGGGTGCCGTGAAGATGCTCCCGTCGGCCAGACGCACGCCCAGGGTGTAGCTGACGCCCGCGCCGGGCGTGTAGACAATGTCGCCGGGCTGGGCGCCGGGCGCCATGGGCGCCTGCGTCCACGGGTTCTTGGGCCACGGATTCACGAAGCTACCGAGAACATCCGGGGTGGCCGTCGCCGGCAGCGTGCTGTTGGTCGCGAGGTAGCCCGCAATACCGGTCTTGATCATCATGATCTCGGACTTGGCGCTCACGTCCCTGGCCACACCGATGTCACCGGTAGGTGGTGTGATGTCTTTGGCGCCGCACCCGACCAGCGTGGCCCCCACGAGCGCCGCTAGGGCCACGAGTACCGCCAGGACCAGCGGGGCGATGCCCACTCTGCGTCTCATGCTCACGCCTCCGGGTGTCGGCGGGCCACGTGCTCGCGACCCAGCACCTCTATCGGCGCCCCGCACCGACTTCTTCAGCGATTCACCCACGTCTGCCGATGACGAAGTCATGCGGCGGCATAGATTCTCGCGGCGAGACTGGTTGGGAGACGGCGTGCTCATGCTGGCGGCAGGCCTCGTGTGCCTGGCGGCGGTCCTGTTGCCTTGGGCAAATGCGCGCACCGGCGACGCCGTCAACTTCAGCCTCATCAGGCCCGAGGGGATCCGTGGAGTCATGGCGACGCAGTGGGGACCCCCGGTGCTCGCCGCGGCCGCGGCCGCCGTGGCGGCCGCCGTGACGATGCTCATCCTTGGACCGCGCCTGCTCACCATGGTGCTCAGCCTGACCGGGGTGATCGCCGGCGTTGTGCTGGTAATGCAGGCCACGTCCGCAGCCGACTCCATGAGCGGGCTGGTCCGTCCGGGGATAGGTCTGTACGTGACGCTGCTGACCGGCATCCTTCTGGTGCCCATCGGCATCGCCTCGTCGATGGTCGCGCACATCCTGCGCGGCCGGCGTGACGCCGCTTGACCTCTCGCCCACCTCTCGTCACAGTACTCGCGTAGCAGTGATTAGCCACCGCAGGCGGGCTAACGAGGGGGGCGGCGAAGGCACACCCCTCACTAGCCACCGCAGGCGGGCTAACGAGGGGGGCCGCGAAGGCACACCCCTCACTAGCCACCGCAGGCGGGCTAACGAGGGGGGCGGCGAAGGCACACCCCTCAGTAGTGTTGGGGGGAACCATGCGCAGCCGTACCGTCGCCGTCCTCGCCGTCACGGCGTTAGCAGCCCTGGGTCTCCCGGCCGCGCGGCCCGGCGCGGCGTGCGCGGCCTCCTCCCAGAATGTGAACATGAAGCAGGCGATCGTCGCGCTTGCCGATCTCGTCGACCGCAGGGGTGCGAGTCGCCTGTTCTACTTCCCCTCGGTCTCGCAGATGCGTCGCGGTGTTCTCCACGAGCTGTTGTGGCCCTCGGACCCGTTCACGGGCCGGCCGCTCACCCCCGGGGTCACGCGCGGTCATTACCGCTATACGGTGAGCAGCGATCATCGCAGCTATCACATCGTGGGCTACCTCGGCGGAGGAGCCATGTATGCCGTCAGCGGCGGCATGCCCCACGCCGCGAAGCTAGCCTACGACCACCGCGGCGAAGAGGGGCTCAACCTCATCCGCCAGTACGTGGAGATGTGGGCGCGCAGCCATGGCGGCCTCTACCCGACGGCCGACGAGGTAACGTACGACGGTCCCGTGGGCCGCCAGAACGGGGGCCTGTACTGGCCCAGCAACCCGTGGGATCACGCCAACATGGCGCAGCGCGCCGATCATGGTTCGTTCTCGTACACGGTCGCCGCCGACCAGCTCTCCTACACACTGACGTTGCACCGCGCCCTCAAGAAGGACTACGTCCTTACGGGCTCCTCCGTCGTATCGGCGCAGGCGGCCCGCGATGTAAGCTTCGTCGATCAGCAGGTGGAGGCCGGCATTCTGCTCCTGCAGGGGTACATCAACAACTGGGGGGCGGACAACGGCTTCGTGTATCCCGCCAAGACGATGGTCAAGAAGGGTGGCGGGCTCACCGCGCCCATGTGGCCGGCCAACCCCTGGACGGGCAAGATCATGGTCCCCGGCACGGGCCGTGGCGCCTACACCTACACGCTCACCTCCGCAGCCACCGGCTACAGGCTCGTCGGGCACCTCTCCAAGGGGTCGTTCACGGTCAAGGGAGGCGTGCCCAAATGGCTCACCGCGGAGCGCACGCAGGCCGACGACCAGCTCACCGAGCTGGCGGTGCGCATGCTGAAGGGCTACGTGGACATCTGGGGGCTCCAGAACGGGCATAGTGCCCCGCCACTGATGGCGTCTGCGGCGGGACAGAGCTTCTGGCCCACCAACCCTTACACAGGCGCCCCGATGCAGGGGCAGGGCGCGCGTGGCGACTTCATCTACGCACCCCGTGGTGGTGGCGCCTACGCGCTCACCGCGCATCTCTCCGCATCGACCCTCGACCTGAGCGGGACGGTGCCCTGAGTCCCCGGAGGCTTGCGCCCTGGTGGCCTCACCGTCGGACTACCTGACCATGAACCGAATCCTGACGGCGATCGCGCTCTGCCTGGTGGCCGCGGCGTTGACCTACTTCGTCTCGCGCTTCTTCGGCTTCACGCTGATCCTGCTGCCGCTGTTCTTCACCTGGGGTCGGGGTTCGCGGCGCGGCTAGGGCGAGCACCCCCTGCGGCGCATCTGAGCGGGCCTGGCGGCCGAGGCCGGCACCTAGCCGGCCCGGCGTCGCAGACGGCATCTGGGTCGGCCCGCGGCAGAGACGGGCGCGTCACTCTTCGTACAGCTCGAACTCGTCTCTCTCTACGCCGCACTCGGGGCAGACCCAATCGTCGGGCAGGTCGTCGAACGACGTGCCGGGCTCGATACCACCGTCGGGATCGCCCATCTCCGGGTCGTAGACGTAATCGCAGACGGTGCAGATGTACTTCTCCACGCCAGGCCTCCCTCGCTCGCGAATGCGTTCTCCTTTGCCCGGCCCCGCCCGTGCCGCGGCGCCGTCCGGGCAATGGTGCCCGTTGCGGTGGCGCCGTCAAACCAGCAGACGTCAACCACCGACCAGCGCGTTGTAGGGATACCCGCGCGCCTCCCAATACCCACGCGCCGCCCTGTCGCCGACCTCGATACGGGGGCTACACCCCCCGGTCGGGGCACGCTGCCCCCGCCACGTTACGCGGCCCCTGCCCGGCCGCGCGATCAGCGGCTGAGCAGGGGCCGCCGGCGAGATCAGATCAGTGGCCCACCGTCCTTGTCGGGTGGCCTCTCGGCCGACATCTCGCGGAGCCCGCCTGGCAGCGCCGCGCCGGCCTGGCCTGCCGCCAGGGCGTCTGCCGGCGTCGGTCCCAGGTCGATCTCGTGGATCGTGGCGCTCAAGTCGACGCCACGGGCCCGCTGGATCGAGTACACCACGGCACCCGCGACCACCACGACTCCGAGCGAGAGCATCACGATGTACGTGTCGAGCCAGCTCGTGGACTGCCGCGGCCAAGCGAGGTTGATGATCATGAAGACGCCGTACACGAGGGCGATGATGTTGACCGGCCAGCCCCACCTGCCCAGATTGAAGTACGCCCGCTCCGTGGGCCAACCCTTCGACCGCTTGATGAGCCCGCCGAGCACGACCATCTGGTAGGCGACGTAGGTACCGGCCGTGGCCCAAGCCGTCACACGGGCGATCTGCACGAACGGGTCGCCGCCGCCGAGGTTCACGTATAGCAGCACGGCGATGGTGGCCACACCGACGAAGATCGCCGAGGTCATCGGGGTCCTGGTCTTGGGCTGCACGTACCCGAAGAACTTGTGACCCGGGATCATCTTGTCGCGGCCGTAGGCGAACAGCAGACGGGTGGTGGCGGCCTGGATCGCGAGGCAGCAGACGAAGATGGCGGCGCACACCGAGACGAGGAAGGCGTTCGTCACCCAATTGGGGAAGTGCGCGTGGAAGATGTAGGCGATGGCGCCGGTGCTCTGCGCCTGCGTCTTGGCGACATTCGGGATGGCCAGCACCATGGCGACCAGCCAGAACGCGCTGATGACCGCCGTGATGCCCACGGCGAAGAGCATGGCGCGCGGCACCTCGCGCGTCGGGTTGATCGTCTCTTCGGCCAGGCCGCCCGCCGTGTCGAAGCCATACATCACCCAGGCGCCGGTGAGCATCGCCGCAAGGAAGATGCTGCCGTAGCCGAAGAGAGCGCCCTTGCCGGCGCCCGGCGTGGTGTCGAACAGCACGCCGAGGCCTTGGTGTGCCCCGTGACCGCTGATCACCGCGACGTACAGAGCGATGGCGATCACGACGAGCCCGATCATCTCGGTGACCGTCCCGATGTTGTTGAAGAAGGCGGTCACCTTGACGCTGTAGATGTTCAGCAGCATCGGCCCCAGGGTGAAGACCACCGCGATCCACAGCAGGGTCACGTGCGTCGTCTTCCAGCCCATGAGCGAACAGACGATCGGCGTCACGCCGAAGGCCACGGCGGCGACCGTCACGACCAGCGCCACGGCGAACATCCAGGCGACCCACCAGCCGTAGGTGCCGCCCATGAAGCGCTTCGCCCATTGATAGACGCCGCCCGCGAGTGGATAGTGCGAGGCGGCCTCGGCGAACACGAGGGCGACCATGAACTGACCGAAGACGATGATCGGCCACTGCCAGATGAGGCCAGCCGGGCCGCCGACGTCGAGGCCGTAGTAGAAGAGAGCGTAGAAGCCGTTGGTGGCCGAGATGAAGCTGAAGGCGATGGCGAACGTCGAGAAGAAGCCGAGCGAGCGGCGCAACTCCTGCGTGTAGCCGAACTTGGCGAGCTGCTCCTGATCGCGCTTGTGCTGGGCGTCGGCCTCGTCGTGGAACATGTGGCGTGCGTGGTGTTCGGTAGGAGTCGGGTCCGTCATTCTGTGCCCCCTCGAAGTGCGTACAGAAAACGAACGGCCGGACGCGAGCGTGTGGCCCGGGCCGGCTGCTAGGCCATCGGCACCTCCTTCCAGCGGCTGCGGGTCGCCCCGCTGTGCGAGCATCGTACACCGGATACCACGGCACCAGAAGGACACCCTCGCAGGCAACACCGACGAACGCCTGAGACCGGGTGGGCGAAGGCCAGAGAACGAGAGTCGCTCAAGGTCACCGACGTGGATCAACGGCCAAGCCGAGCGGAGCGCACGAAGGCAGCACCCAGAGGCCGCTGCTCTCGCCGTCCCAGGCCGGCAGCCCCAACGCCCCCCGACCTACTGGTTCTCGAGCAGCTCGTCCTCGTACACGTCACGCACGGGTCGCGCCGGCACACCCATGAGCACCTTGCGGGCCGGCACGTCTTTGGTCACCACGGCGCCGGCGGCGATGAACGCCTCCTCGCCGATCTCGATTGCCGGGCACAGCACGGCGCCACCACCCACGCGCGCACCGCGGCGAATCGTCGCGCCCTTGATCAGCTTGTGGCGTTTCTCGGTGCGACCCATGAAGTTGTCGTTCGTGGTCTGCACGCAGGGGGCGATGAAGCAGTGGTCCTCGATCGTCATGTAGGCGGTGATATAGACGTTGGTCTGGATCTTGGTGAAATCGCCGATGGTGGTGTCGTTCTCCACCACACTGCCGCGGCCCACCAGCACGCGCTCGCCAAGGCTGCAGCGCTCACGCACGCCGGCGTAGTCGCCAAGGATGCAGCCCGCGCCCAGAATGGTACCGCGGTACACCACAGCACCGGTGCTGACGACGCAGCCCGCACCGAGGTGGAGCGGAGGCAGCTCGCCGCGCTTGGCGGTGCTGGTGGGTGAGAGTGACGGCACCTTGCCGAGCACCGCACCGTCCTGGACGACGCAGCCATCGCCGATCACGGTGTCGTCGTACACCACGACGTTGGCGCCGAAAGCCACGCCCTTGCCTATCGTCACGTTCTCGCCGAGCAGCAGGTTCTGGCCGAGCTCGGCCGGCGTGAGCGCCATGATTACCCCCTGGAGGTTGACGGGTGAGATGAGGCGGGCTCGCCTGGGCCGCCCGCGACGGTCAGCCGAGGTCGGCCGTCTTCACCGGCCGGCCGCCGCCGTGCAGGCTACGCTCCATGGCGTCGAGCACACGCACCACATTCAGCGCGTCGCGGCCGTCGCTCAGCGGCTGGCGATCCTCGCGGATGCACTCCACAAAGTGCTGGCACTCGACGCGCAGCGGCTCCTCGTTGCTGATCCTGGGGATGTGGATATCGCCGAAATGCAAGGTGACGAACTCCCCGTAGGTGTCGAACTTGGTGCGCGTGGTAGTAGCACCCTTGTCGTACACGGTGACCTTGCGGTCGGACTCCATGTCGTCGAACACCACCATCTTGTCGCTGCCCACCACCGTGATCTTGCGGCTCTTGTGCGGGTCGAGCCAGCTCACGTGCAGGTGGCCCACCACCCCGCTCGGATACTTGATGTAGCCGAACACCACATCTTCAACGTCGTCTTGCAGATAGCACTCACCGCGCGCACTGACCTCTTCGGGTTCCTCGCCGATGAGGTAGTTGAGCACCGAGATGTCGTGCGGGGCCAGGCTCCACAGAGCGTTCTCGTCGGTGCGCACCTTGCCCAGATTGAGGCGGTTGGCATAGACGTAGAAGACCTTGCCCAGCTCATCGGCATCGACCAGCTCCTTCACCTTGCGCACGGCGGGGTGATACTCGAGCAGATGGCCCACCATGAGCTTCAGGCCGCGGGCTTCCGCCGTGGCCAGCAGGTCGGCGGCGTCGGCCGCCTTGAGGGCGATGGGCTTCTCGATGAAGGCGTGCTTGCCCGCCTCGAGCACCTGCTTGCCGAGTCCGTAGTGGGTCGGCACCGAGGTGGCGACCACCACGGCGTCGAGCGCGGCGTCGCCAAGCAGCAGCCCAAGGTCGTCGGTGACCACCGCGTCGGGATAGAGCTCGCGGGCCTTGGCGAGATTGCTCTCTTCGAGGTCGCAGCAGTAAGCGAGCTCGGCGTCGTGCAGGCGGTCGAAGTTACGCGCTAGGTTGGGGCCCCAGTAGCCGAGGCCGACCACACCGACGCGGACCTTGTCACTCACGGGTGCGTCTCCCTCTCAGAGTTTCCAGACGTTGCCGGCGCTCGGGATGCCGGCGGTGGCATTACGGAAATCGACCACCAGGTCGGCGGCCTGAACCACGGCGCGGTAGTCGAGCGCCGAGTGCGCCGTGACGATGGCGACGGCATCGTAGTCACCGATCCGGCGATACCCCTCGAGGTCGACGGAGCTGAGGCCGAGCTCGGGCAGCTCGGCGCAGAAGGGATCATGATAGGCAACCTCGGCGCCGTGAGCGCGCAGCAGGCGGATGACCTTCAACGCGGGGCTCTCCCGCAGGTCGTCGATATCGGCCTTGTAGGCAACCCCCAGGACCAGCACCTTGGCGCCGCTCAGGCTCTTGCCGCGCGTATTGAGGGCGCGGTGGAGCTTCTCAACGCAGAAGTACGGCATGTTCTCGTTGACCTTGCCGGCCAGCTCGATGAACTCTGTCCAGAAATCGAATGCCCGGGCTTTCCAGCTGAGGTAGAACGGGTCGATGGGGATGCAGTGCCCGCCCAGGCCGGGGCCCGGCTGGAACTTCATGAAGCCGAAGGGCTTGGTGGCGGCGGCGTCGATGACCTCCCATACGTCAATGTTCATGCGATCACAGAGCATGGCCAGCTCGTTCATGAGCGCGATGTTGACGCTGCGGAAGATGTTCTCGAGCAGCTTGGTCATCTCGGCGACTTCGGGAGTGCTCACCGGCACTACGTGGTCGAGCGCCGGTCCGTACACCTCAAGGGCGCGCTGGGTGCACGCCGGCGTGAGTCCGCCCACCACTTTGGGCGTGCTCTTCGTGGTGTAGTCGGTGCGGCCCGGATCGACGCGCTCGGGTGAGAAGGCCAGGTAGAAGTCGATGCCTGCCTTGAGACCGGATCCAGCCTCGAGAAGCGGCGCCAGCTCGTCGCGCGTGGTGCCCGGATACGTTGTGCTCTCGAGAGTCACGAGCTGGCCGCGCCGCAGGTGCCCGGCCAGCTTGACCGCGGCCTCCTTGACCAGCGTGAGATCGGGCTCGCGATTGGCGCTCAGGGGCGTCGGCAAGCAGATGATGTCGGCGTCGCAATCCTCGCTCGCGGCGTAGTCGGTGGTGGCGTGCATGAGGCCGGCGTCGATCACCTTCCTGAGGGCCTCGGCGCGCACATCCTGAATGTAGCTGCGGCCGGCGTTCACGTCGTCGCACCTCGCGGCCACGGCTTCGATGCCGACCACTTCCACTCCGGCTTCGGCGAACACCATGGCCAGCGGCAGGCCCACGTAGCCCAACCCGATGACTGCGATCTTCACGGGAGCTCCTGTGGTTTGCTGAGTCGAGCGGGGAGTCACCGCTCCGTCGAGTACGGCATTGTATCGCATCGCGGCGCGACCTCGCCCGCCGGGCGCGCCGCGACTCGACTCCACTCCCGGGATTTGGCTGCCGATGACGGGCGAGACGGGTACAATCGACCAATGAGCGTGACGCAGCCGAACCAAGTGGAGAGCATCCCCGCCGACCTGGATCGCTTTCTCGGCAACTTCTTCAACAAGAACGGGTGGAGCTCCGAGATCAAGTACGACCCCGGCGAGAACCGCCTCTACCTCGAGGTGTACCTGGCCAGCGGCAAGCTGTCTGGCGACGACCGCTTCTTGTCGCTGGTCGAGTACTTCACGCGTGCCCAGGACGCGGTGCTGCGGCAGCGCTCGGGCCTGCCCCTCCAGTGTCGCTTGTACGCCACCGACGGCGCCGAGCTCACCGCCATGCTCCACTCGCGCGGATCCAGTTTCCTGGACGACAACGCCCGGGGCACGGGCATGCGCCGCCGGCTGGCATGGCTCGGCTTCCGGCGACGCTTCATCGTGCGCATCCTCCCAGGTGCCGTGCTGTGGGCTCTGGCCCTGGTGTTCGTGGTGGTCGTCGTTGGGCTCGACCTGAGGATCGCCATCGCCGTCGCCCTGGGCGCGCTGGCCGTGCAGGCCATCGTGCTCTCCTCTACCTCTCGGCGGAGTTAGCGTCACGCGGCCGGCGGCCGGCGACCAGACCACCATGCCCGCCCCCCCGCCCCACGACGAGCTGCTCGCCACGCTCAACGACCTCGCGTCGCTCCAAGAGGCAGGCGACGTAGAGGCGGTCCTGCGGGCCGCCGTGGTGAGCGCCTGCCATGCTACCGGCTCGCGGCGCGGCATGGCAGGCCTCTGCGATGGCGCCGCAGTCACGAGCGACGCCTGGTACGACGTGAATGCCGGATGGACCAAAGCCCGGCTGCGCTGGGAGATGGGCGAGGGTGCACCGGGCCGCGTGTGTGTGACGGCCACTCCGCTGTTGTGCAACACCGTACCGTGCGCGACCGACCCTCCGGCCACGCCCGCCGATGGGCTGAGGCCCGCACGGTTTGCCTGCGTTCCCTTACGCAACGCGGCAGCGGAAGCGGTGGGCTTCATCCAGGTCGCAGACACCCCCCGCGAGTACAGCTCACGCGACGTGCGTGTGCTCGCCGCTCTGGCCCACCACGTGACTCTGCGACTGCACGAGGTCATCGGGGCCGGCCGGCGCCAGGCCGAAGAGGCCGCCGCCGCGGCCGACATCGCCGAACGTCTGCAGCAACACCTGCTGCCGCCGGCTCCGCCGAAGCTGGCCGACTTCGACATCGCCTTCGCCTACCGGTCGGCCAGCGCCGGCGTGCTCAGCGGCGGCGATTTTGTCGACTACTACAGTCGTTCCCCCAATACCCTGGCGTTCGCCATCGGCGACGTCGCCGGCAAGGGCGTGGAAGCCATGGCCATCACGTTTGCCACCAAGTACATCTTGCGGGCCGCAGTGCACGGCGGCCAGCTATCGTGGCCCACCAACCCTGGCGAGGCGCTTCAGGAACTCCGCACGGGCCTCCTGGAACAGCCCGACTTCGGCGCCGAGGCTGAGCGTTTCGTTACCGTGCTCTTCGGCCTCGTCAATGCGCGCCGCGGCCTGCTGCAGCTGTCCAGCGCCGGGCATCCTACGCCGTTCGTGGTGCGAGCCGAGAGAGTGGAGCGTCCCCTCATGCTGCCGGAGCCGGCCATCGGCGTAGAGCTGGGCGCCGCGCTGGCACCGTACCCTACCGAGACGATTCAGCTAGCACGCGGTGATGTGGTCGTGCTGTTCACCGACGGCATCGCCGAGTTGCGCAACGCACAGGGCCTCTTCTTCGAAGACCAGATGGCCGCGGAGCTGGAGGGTTGCCACGACATGCCGTGTGCCCAGGTCCTGGAGAGGCTCATGGCGGCCGGCGAGATGTTCGCTGCCCGGCCGCCGGCCGATGATCAGGCCTTGCTGTGCATCAGGCTGACCGCGGGGCGTGGTACAGCGTAAACTAGTAGGGTCTGTGCGCCGATAACAAGGGACACGCACTCACGCGGCAACCGAGAGGAGAACGATGCACGGCGCACGCTTGCGTCGGCAAGACGGATTCATCCGCGAGGTACTGTGGCTGTTTCTCGGAATCGCCGTGCTCGCCGTGGTGCTGCTCGACGGCATGGCCCTCTTCGGCGCCCATCAAGCGGTCGCCGACGATGCCCAAACCGCGGCCACGGCGGCGACCAACGAGTACGCGCAGACGGTCAGCGTGCCGATGGCCAGGATCGCCGCGCAGGAGTACCTGGCGAAGTCGGGCGACACGATGATCTCGTTCTCCATGTCTGGCACGACCGACGGCACGGTGCAGGCCACCGTGGCGGCCGAGAAGCACGCCAAGACCTACGTGTTCAAGTACCTACGTTACGTGGGGCTGAAGAAGTGGGTGGCGAAGATGACCAACCCGACGGCCACGAGTCACTCCGAGGGCAGCTAGCCAGCACGGCCGCCGGCCCGAAGGGCCCCGCGGCGGACCGGGTATCACCCCGCTGCCATGGTGGCGCACACCAGACGGTCGATGAAGGTGTCGGCCACCTTGAGCTGGTCGAGGCTGTCGGCGAATGACGGCATCTCGTCTGTCACCAGGGCGTCGATGAGCACGTCAATGACGGAACCGCGCAGCACCTGCAGGCTCACCGCCATGTCGAGCACGACGAAGCCAAGCGCAAGACGGTGCTCGGTCTCGGCCGTGGTGCGCTCTTCGACGCGTTTGAGCACCCTGGCCAGCTCGTAGTCTTCGGCCTCGGAGTAGACGATGAGGTCTTCCAGAAGGTTGCGCAGGATGCGCTCGCCCAGCGGGCTGCCGATGAGCTCCCGGTAGTCGCTCTCCACCTTGCCGTCGAGCGCCGCGGCCCAGCGCTGCCAGAGCTCGTCGCGGTGGTCGCGCAGTATGAACGGGACGGTCTTCACGGGGCCGCCCGGCGGGCGATAAGCGCCGCCGTAGCCCCCGCGCCGATACCGTTGTCGATGTTCACCACCACGAGGCCGGGGCTGCAGCTCTGCAGCATGCCGAGCAACGCCGCTTCGCCCTTGCCACCTAAGCCGTAGCCGGTAGAGGTGGGCAAGCCGATCACGGGAACGTCGACGAGGCCGGCAACCACCGACGGCAGGGCCCCCTCCATGCCGGCGGCCACCACGAGCGCGGCAACGCCGGCGGCACGCATCTCGTCGAGCGGCGCCGACAGACGATGGAGCCCGGCGACACCGACGTCGTAGGCCGTCACCACGGTGACGTCCATGGCGCGGCACATGGCCACGGCCTCCCCGGCTACGCCAAGGTCGCTGGTGCCGGCGGCAAGCACACCGACCGCGCCGCGCGCCTGCGGCGGCGCGTCTGCGCGTCGCACCACAACCACGCGGCTGCGCTCGTCGTGGTCGATCTGTGCCGCCAGGCCGTCGCTCAGGGCCGCGGCTTGCTCAGGGCTCACGCGGCTGCACACCACCGCAGTGCCGAGCTCGAGGAAGCGGGTCACGATGCCCACCAGTTGCTCGCCGGTCTTGCCCTCGGCGTACACGACCTCGGGCACGCCTTTGCGCAGCGCCCGCGACACGTCGAGGCAGGCATAGTCGCCCACACCGGAATATCCCAGCCGGCGCAAGCGCTCAGCCGCCTCGGGCGCCGTCAGGCGGCCGTCGGCTACGCTACTCAGGAGCTCGTCAAGAGAACCGTCCATGCAGCGACATTATGCGCCATGACAGCGTTTCCTGCGTGCCGCGTGACGCGCGGTATAATCGGGGCAAGTATCGTCCCGAAAGAGGTGTGTTGCCGGAGGGGGCCTACACAGTCTATAGGCACGAACGCCGTGGTTGTCGCTGGCCCTACATCGTCGCCGCGGTGGCCTGTGTGTTGGCCTCGTTGGCTGTGTGGCAGCTCGTCGACGTGCCCAGGGTCTCGGCCGTCGAGCCGGGGCCCGACTCGTACATCAAGCACCATTCGCCCGTGGTAGTGCTCGACGTGCGCGGTCTTGCCAAGCTCGGCGGGGTGCGCGTCGCGCTGGACGGACGAGATGTGACCGGGCAGGTCATACGCCGCGGCGACGAGCTCAGCCTGGCGACCGCCGGGTTGGCCGACGGCGCACACACCGTGTCGTTCAGCGCCTCGAGCTCCAACCTCTTCCGCCATCAGGTCCAGCGCGCCTGGCGATTCACCGTCGACACCCGCATACCTACGCTCGCGCTCGCGCGCCCTGCCGATGTCGGCCGCATCAACTCGCTGCCGGCCACATTCAAGGGGTCCACGGAGCCGTTCTGCACGGTCGCGGTGACAAGCGGCAACGTGAAGGCCAGCGCCTCGGCCGATGCCGACGGCAGATACAGCGTGAGCGCCCGGCTCCCCGAGGGTTCGTCCGTGGTCACGGTCACCGCCGTCGATCGGGCCGGCAACTCCGCGAGCAGACGGCTGCACGTGTACGTCGATACCGTGCCGCCGGTGCTCAAGGTGACGCGACTCCCCAGAACGCTGCGCCACTCGGGCCTCAAGATCCACATCAGCGCTCACGACCAGCTTGTCACACCGAAGGTCAAGCTCGTGCTCGATGGTGCGCCGCGTACGGTGAGTGGCCCCGTGTCTCACGGCGTGCTTGCGCTCAAGAACCTCGCCCAAGGCACTCACACGCTGGCCATCACGGCCGCCGACCGCGGCGGCAACGTCGTCACCAGCACACAGACGTTCGTCGTCGACAGCACCCAGCATTTCGGCGCGGCCGCCATGTGGCCGGGCGCTCGAGGCAAGGACGTGCGCGAGCTGCAGAAGCGCCTGGCATTGGCCGGAGTGTTCAGCGGCAGCACGAGCACAATCTACGGCCGGCGAACCGTGGCGGCGGTGAAGAAGTTCCAGGCCAAGTGGGGCCTCGCGGTGGATGGCCTGGTCGGCGGCGGCACGCTCACCGCGCTCAGCGGCGAGATCATCGTCGACCTCAGCCGGCTGCGCCTCTACCTCTACCGTGGCGGCAAGCTCGTCAAGACCTACCCCGTGGCCGCGGGCCAGCCCGTCTACCCCACGCCGACCGGCACCTTCGCGATCGTCAACATGACCATGAATCCCACGTGGCTACCGCCCAACTCGGACTGGGCCAAGAATGCCACAAAGATCCCGCCGGGCACGGAGAACCCGCTGGGCACTCGCTGGATGGGCACCAGCGCCCCGGGAGTGGGCATCCACGGTGTGCCGCCCAGCGAAGACGGATCGATCGGCACCTACGCGTCACACGGCTGCCTGCGCATGCACAACTCCAACGCCGTCGACCTCTTCTCGCGCGTGAGCGTGGGCATGCCGGTGATCATCCGTCAGTAACCGGGTAGCAAGCAGACCACCCGCGCGAACGCCATTCAAGGAGAACCATGGCCACCATCAGACCGTTTCGCGGCATGCGCTACAGCGACCACATCGACTTGCAAGCCGTGGTGGCACCGCCCTACGACGTGCTTTCCGCGGCCCAGGCCGCGAAGCTCGGCGCGCGCAGCGCCTACAACGCTGTGCACATCGATCTGCCCGTGGCGCCCGGCGAACAGCCCGAGGAGCGGCACTACCGGCACGCCGCTGAGGTGCTGCGGCGCTGGCGGGCGGAGGGCGCCCTCCGGCGCGACGACGAGCCCGCCATCTATCTGGTGGATCAGACGTTCCGGGGACCGGACGGCCGCGAGCGCACGCGCCGCGGCTTTGTGGCCCGCCTGGTGCTCGCCGACCTGCGCGACGGCATGGTGCGGCCGCACGAGAAGACCCACGCCGCCGCCCGCTCAGACAGGCTCGAGCTCATGCGCGCGACGCACGCCGATCTGAGCCAGATCCTGCTGCTCTACCCGGACGACGACGGCTCGGTAGCCGCTCAAGTGGCCGCCGCCGCAAAGAGCATGCCGGCCGGCGCCCGCGAGGTGCGCGACGCGGACGGTAATCTCTGCCGGGTGGTGCCGCTGGGCGGCGCGCCGGCGCGCAGCATCGCCGCCATGCTCAACGATCGTGACCTCTACATCGCCGACGGCCACCACCGTTTCGAGACGGCTCTGGCCTATCGCGACGAACGCCGCGCCGCCGGCGACCACACCGCCGATACTTTGATGACGTACCTCTGCAGCATGAGCGACCCGGGACTTGCCGTGTTTCCCGCGCATCGTCTCGTCAGGGGCATTGAAGTCCCGCCGATGAAGACCGTGCTCGAGCGACTCGAGCCAGCCTTCGCGATCAGCGCGCTCGATGACCAGGGGGACCATCGTGCCGCGTGCGAGAGTCTGGCCCGCGGCCTCGTGGACGACGACGACCCGGCCAGCGTCTTCGGTCTGTGCTTCGCGCGCGAGAGCGCCTGCTGCACGGTGAGGCTGCAGGATACGGCGGCCCTGCGGCGCCTGGAGCGCGAAGGCTCGTCGGCCGCGGCCGCTCGCCTCTCAGTGACCATCCTCCACCGCCTGATCTTGCGCGACGCCATAGGCCTCGATCCAGGGCAGAGTGAGGGCCACATAGACTACGTCACCGATCCCGCGGTCGCCTGCCAGCGGCTGGCCGGTGGCAGCTACGGCCTGGGGGCCTTCCTCAACGCCCCCTCGGTGGCCGAGGTCCGCGCCATCGCCGACCTGGGCGAGACGATGCCGCAGAAGTCTACCTACTTCTACCCCAAGCTGATCACCGGCCTGGTCTTCGACGCCCTGGGCGAGTGAGCAGCGCGGGTCGGCCGGCGCGCCGCTGGCCGACCCATCTAGCCGGCAGACTCGGCGCGTGCCTGCAGGTGGCGCAAGGCCGCGACCGCGTCGTCCGCCAGCGGTAGCACCTCATGTGCGGCGAGAATGCCGGCCACACGTTCGCGGGCGTAGTCGAGCGAGCGCGGCGCGCCGGCCGCCTGCCAGGCATCCCAGCTGCCATGAACCCCGAAATCGCTGAGGCGCCACTCGCCGCTGTGCGCCTTCTCGCGCGTCGAGCGCTCGGCGAGAAACGAACCGCACGGCCCCACCCGCCCCAGAACATCGTCGAGCCACGAGCCGTCGTCAACTGGGATTCCTTCCCGTCCCCGGCGCGCAATACGGCTGACCTCGACGTCGAAGATGATCTGCTCGAGGCTGAGGACCAGGGCGCCGCCCAGCAATCCCGGGCCCACCAGGATGTCGGGGTCGGAAAGCGCGACGAGCATGCCACTGTGCGCCTTCTCCCAGGCCGTCTGCAGGTCGGGTTCGTAGTGCTGCGTGCAGAAACCCGACGACTCGGCCGGCAGGCCATAGTACCTGGCCATCTCGGTACCGGCCACGGCCAGCACCGCGTGCTCGACGGCGCCGGCGGCGTACAGGCCGGAGCGTGGGTCCATGGTCGCGATGACCGGCGCGTACAGCATCGGCGTGCCGGGCGCCGCGGCCTGCACCAGGCAGAGGGTGCCGATGGTCTCACAGTTGGCGGTAAGGAGCGTCGCCAGCCGGCTGCCCGGCGCCGTAGCGCCCTGCAGCGGCATGGGCATGATCGCCACAGGCAGCCCGTAGTCGCGCATGGCGAGCCAGGCCTCAGTGTAGTTCTGCTCGATCGTCAGCGGTGACGTGGGTGTGATGAGAAACGACATGGGATGGCGCTCGCGCACGGCCTCGCGACCGCCGAACACGATGTCGAGGATCTCCTTGAGCCACGGCGCTAGAGCGGGCACACCGAACGAGTCCTGCACGTGCTTGCTGAAGGTGGCGAAGACGTCGCAGTAGTAGCGCACAAGCCCGGCCGGCCCCTCGCGGTCGGGCGCGTAGTCGGTGGCGCACCAGTAGAGGCCGACGTCGTCGAGCGCATCGTGGAGGCGCGTGGCGTCGAGCCAGTCCTGGTGTGTGGCCGGGCGACGGCGGCCCGTCTTCGCGTCGAGCACGGCGGTAGCCCCGCCATCGGCGAGCAGCGTGAAGCCGCCCTCGTTCAGGCCAAACTGCCACCCCGGCCGGCGACCGCCGAGCGTGCAGCGATGGGCGGCCGCGGCCAGGCAGCGCTCGACCAGCTCGGCGGGGAACCTGACGCGCCGGGTGAACTCATCTACCTCGGCGCCGGCCTCGGCCAGGATGCGGCGACCCGCGGCCGTGTCGACGCGCATGCCGGTGCGGGCCAGCACGCCGAGTGTGCGCTCGTGAACCTGCGCCCTCTCATCCTGCGACAGCACTTGTAGGCGCATCTCCATCAGGCGACCTCCTGCAACACGTGGAAACGCATCACGCCGATGCTCATCTGCCGGCACCCCCGCCGGCGCGTGGACGCGGCGCGCTCGGCTGACGCCAAGTATGTCGGCGCGCGCCGACTGTGACCACGGCGAATTACTCGGCAAACTTCGCGGCGCGCAGCTGCCGATGCTCAACCGGCGCTGCCTCAAGGCACCCAGCCGCAAGCAGGCACCACCGAGCCCCAGGCAAGGCGAGGCCACGCCCCGCCGCCAAGGAGCCGGGCGCAGAGCGACCGGCGGTCGGCGGCGGCACACTTGCGGAGCACCGCCCGACAATGGCTGCGCGCGGTCGCCAGCGAGATGCAAAGGTGGGCCGCGATGCCCTCCGTGCTGAAGCCACTGAGCACGAGCAGCAGCACGTCGACCTCGCGCGCGGAGAGGTCGCCCGCCAGCACACCGGCCACGACGCTGGCGGGCGGCGCGTGCACGAAGCGCGGCGCGCCGTGAACCGCTCGCAGTTCCAGAACAAAGTGAGCGCAGCGATGCAGGCGATGCAGCGCCGCCAGCACGGGAGGGCCGGCACTGTAGCCGATGACCAGAGTATCTCCGCCGTCGACGGGCCCGGCAGCCGGCGGGTGGGTTGGCGCGCCGCGATCTGGGAAGGCCGGGGCAGCGCCGTGAGCGAGGGTCGGCGGCACGCAGAGCCGCCGGCCCAGGGGCTCGCGCCCGTGCTGGGCGAACGTGCCACGCGATGAGCCGCAACGAGCGCACAGATCGAGGCAGTCGAGACCGACGAAGCGGGCGGCGGGAGGCCGGGGCCCCGCCTGCCCGCCGCCCACTTCGTCGTCGACCGCATACCCGAGGGCGCGCGCCGCCGAGACGGCATGCAGGCGCAGCAGAGGATCGACCTCGACCACCTCGGCCGTCGCTGGACCATTGGCCCTCCGCAGCGGGTCGTCAGGCATCTCGGTGGCAGCGGGAATCGGCGATCGGCTGCGTGGGGCAGGCCCACCGGCGCTCAAGCGACGGCGCCGCGGCAGAGCGCCAAGGGAGTGTTCACGAGTCGCCACCGCGCCTCCAGCGTACGAAGAGACTCGCCGACGCGAGCCCGGCCGCCCTGAGCCCCAGCGGGGCGCCTTCCGGCGCCTGCACCGCACGTGTTCGTGGCAGGTCGAAGAATAGGGCCTTCGGCGCCGGCGGGAATCAACCCAGGGGTTGATTCGCCGGTGCCGCGCGGGGCGGCGTGACTCGACGCCCCCGGTACCTCTGGCAGGCCGCACGGCCGGCGCGTCCCGCGCCGGCCGTGCGGCCTTCTGCGCCTCCCCGGCAACCTCATCTGCGATAGACTTAGCGCGTCCCCGCACACACTCTCCGGGCAGGTGAGCCGATGAACGTCCGCGTCTACGTCACCCCTAAGCAGGGCATCCTCGATCCCCAAGGCGCTGCCGTGGAGCGCGCCCTGCCGGCCCTCGGTTTCGAGGGCGTGAGCGAGGTGCGCATCGGCAAGTTCATCGAGCTCAAGCTCGACGCGGCGGCCGGAGTCACCACCGAGCAGGCTCGCGCCCAGGTGGACGAAATGTGCCGCAAGCTGCTCGCCAACCCCATCATCGAGGATTTCACCTTCGCGCTCGACGAGGGGTGACGGTGCCCATGTCCGCCCAACCCCGCGTGCGCCTCGGCGTCGTCGTCTTCCCCGGCATCAACACCGAGCGCGATACCTACCATGCCGTCTCCACCGTCCCCGGCGCCGAGCCTGTCTACCTCTGGCACAAAGACACCGATCTGCAGGGGGTAGACGGCATCCTCATCCCCGGCGGCTTTAGCTACGGCGACTATCTGCGCTGCGGCGCCATCGCCCGCTTCAGCCCCATCATGCAGGCCATCGCCGACTTCGCCGCCGACGGCGGCCTGGTGATGGGCATCTGCAACGGCTTTCAGATCCTCATCGAGGCCGGCCTCCTGCCCGGAGCGCTGCTGCGCAACACCGGCCTCAAGTTCGTCTGCCGTTACGTGAACCTGCTGGTTGACGCATGCGATACGCCCTTCACGAGCACCTGTGCCCCCGGCGACCTGCTGCGCATCGTGGTCAAGCACAACGAGGGCAACTACACCGTCGACGCCGCCACGCTGACCACGATGAAGGCCAACCATCAGATCGTGCTGCGCTACGCCGACGCCGGCGGCGCCGTCACCGCGGCCGCCAACCCCAACGGCTCGCTCGAGAACATCGCTGGGGTGTGCAACGCGGCGCGCAACGTGTTCGGCATGATGCCGCACCCCGAGAACTCGGTGGAGGCGGCGCTGGCCGGCGGCGCCGACGGCCGCCGCTTTTTCCAGGCGATGGTCAACACGCTCGCCCAGAGGGAGGTGGCCCAGTGAGCCCGCAGGCTACCCTCGAGGCTGCCGTCAAGCTCGGCCTCACCGCCGAGGAGTACGCCCACATCCGCGAGATCCAGGGCGGCGAGCCCACCTATGTGGAGCTCGCCATCTATTCGCTCATGTGGAGCGAGCACTGCAGCTACAAGCACTCGCGGCCGGTGTTGGGGCGCTTTCCCACGAGCGGGCCCCGCATCCTGCAAGGCCCCGGCGAGAACGCCGGCATCGTCGACGTGGGCGACGGCTGGGCCGTGGCCATGAAAGTCGAGAGTCACAATCACCCCAGCGCCGTGGAGCCCTTTCAGGGCGCGGCCACCGGCGTGGGCGGGATCGTCCGCGACATCTTCACCATGGGCGCCATGCCCTGCGTGAGCATGAACTCGCTGCGTTTCGGCGAGCTCACCGAGCCGCGTCAGCGCTTTCTGCTGGACGGCGTGGTGGGCGGCATCGGCTACTACGGCAACTGCCTGGGCATCCCCACGGTGGGCGGTGAGATCTACTTCGAGCCCAGCTACGAGGGCAACTGCCTAGTCAACGCCATGGCGGCCGGGCTTATCCGCAGCGACGGCATCGTGCGCGCCATCGCCAGTGGAGTGGGCAACCATGTGGTGCTGATCGGCTCCAAGACCGGTCGCGACGGCATCGGCGGAGCCAGTGTGCTGGCCAGCCAGGAGTTCGACGAGACGCTCGAGGAGAAGCGCCCCAGCGTTCAGGTGGGCGACCCGTTCACCGAGAAGAAGCTCATCGAGGCCTGCCTAGAGCTCATCCACCGCAGGCTCGTGGTGAGCATGCAGGACCTGGGTGCGGCCGGCCTTACCAGCTCCAGCAGCGAGATGTCGAGCAAGGGCTTCGTGGGGCTCGATATCCACGCCGACCGCGTGCCTCTGCGCGAGGCCGACATGGAGCCTTGGGAGATCATGATCAGCGAAAGCCAGGAGCGCATGCTGGCGATCGTCACCGACGAGCAGATGGCCGAGGTGCGCGAGGTCTGCGAGCGCTGGGACCTCGACTGCACCGTGATCGGCGAGGTCACCGACAGCAAGATGCTGCGTATCCTCTGGCACGGCGAGCGGGTGGCCAATATCCCGGCGCGGCGGCTGGCCGACGAGAGCCCGGTGATCAGGACGCCCTCCGTGAAGCCGGGCTACCTGGTTGACGATCCCGTGACGGTGGACGAGGCAATATACCCCACCCCGGTTGACCTCGGCGCGACGCTCAAGGAGCTTCTGGCCGCGCCCAACATCGCCAGCAAGCGCTGGGCCTACGAGCAGTATGACTACATCGTGCAGGCCAACACCGTGCAGATCCCCGGCAGCGACGCCGCCGTGCTGCGCATCAAGGGCACCACGCGGGGCTTCGCCTTCAGCAACGACTGCAACGGCCGCCACTGCTACCTCGACCCATTCCGCGGCGCCCAAGCGGCCGTGGCCGAGGCGGCCCGCAACCTGAGCTGTGCCGGCGCCCTTCCGGTGGCGGTCACCGACTGCCTCAACTTCGGCAACCCCGAGAAGGGCGAGATCTACTGGCAGTTCGAGCAGGCCGTAGAGGGCATCGCGCAGGCCTGCGAGGCGCTCGACACGCCGGTCGTCTCGGGCAACGTGAGCTTCTACAACGAGAGCTTCGGCCAGGCCATCTACCCCACGCCGATGATCGGCATGCTGGGTGTGTACGACGACGTGAGCATCCACATCGACGGCGCCTTCAAAGACGAGGGCGACGTGATCGTGCTGCTGGGCGCCGAGCCGGGCTTCATGGACGGCTCCGAGTACCAGAAGGTGCACCACGGCAGGGTGGAGGGCCGCGTGCCCGGCGTGGATCTGCGGCTCGAGGTGGAACTGCAGGGCAAGCTGCGTGCGGCCATCGCCGCGCGCCTGCTGAAGAGCGCCCACGACTGTGCCGAGGGCGGCCTTGCGGTGGCCCTCGCCGAGTGCGCCATCGCCAGCGGCAGCACGGGAGGCGCCGACAGCGGCGACCCCGAGGCCCCGGCACGGCTCGCCGCACGGCCCGCACGTTGGCTGGGCGCCGCTGTAGACCTCGACGCCGACCCGCTGGCCGGCGCCGGCCTGGCCGCGCAGGCGCCCGCCGGCCGCGCCGATCTCGCCCTTTTCGGCGAGGCGCCGACGCGCGTGGTGGTGACCGTGGCGCCGCAGAATCTCGCCGCGCTCGAGGAGCTTCTCGGCGCGCTGCCGCACCGCGTAGCCGGACGGGTGACCGGAGCCCAACTGCGGTGTACCATGGATGACAAGGAGCTCTTCGCCGTCCCGGTGAGCGAGCTCCATTCTGCTTACGAGTCACTGCCCGAGCGGCTCGCGTAAGCAAGCGACCGACGGAACACCTTGCTTAAGGACCGTTTCCACGATAGCTGTGGCGTCTTCGGCATCCATGCGCCGGGGTGCGACGTCGCACGCCTCACCTTCTTCGGCCTCTACGCCCTGCAGCACCGCGGCCAGGAGAGTGCCGGCATCGCCGTGAGCGACGACGGGCAGATCACCGTCATCAAAGACCTGGGTCTGGTGAGCCAGGTGTTCAACGAGCAGATGCTCACCAGCCTGAGCGGGCAGCACGCCATCGGCCACGTGCGCTACTCCACCACGGGCGCGAGCCACTGGCAGAACTCGCAGCCCCTGGTGCGCAGCCGCAACGGCGACGTGATCGCCCTGGGTCACAACGGCAACCTCGTGAACACCACCGAGCTGCGCGACGAGCTCATCGGCCAGGGCGTGAAGTTCGCCGGCACCACCGACACGGAGGTGATCACGGCGCTCATCGCCCACGAGGCCGAGGGCGACCTGCTGGGCGCCGTGCGCCTGGCGGTGGCCAAGATCCGCGGCGCCTTCTCGGCGACCGTGATGAGCGGCGACTCGCTGGTGGGCTTTCGCGATCCATACGGCGTGCGCCCGCTCTGCCTGGGCAGCTACGAGGGCAACCCCGTGATCAGCAGCGAGACCGCGGGGCTCGACATCATCGGCGCCGATTTCGTGCGCGAGATCCAGCCCGGCGAGATCGTGATCGTCGACGCCGAGCATGGCCTGCGTAGCGAGCGCGTGGAGCTCGAAGGCTCACGCCCGGCGCTCTGCATCTTCGAGTTCATCTATTTCGCCCGGCCCGACAGCGTGTTCTCGGGCCGTACCCTGCACCTGGTGCGTCAGGAGATGGGCCGGCACCTGGCCCTGGAGGCGCCGGTGGACGCCGATCTGGTCATCCCCGTACCCGACACGGGCATGCCGGCGGCCATCGGCTACGCCTCAGCCTCCGGCATCCCGTACGCTGAGGGCCTCATCAAGAACCGCTACGTACACCGCACCTTCATCCAGCCCGACGACCAGCTACGCCAGGTGGGCATTCGCATGAAGCTCAACCCCCTGAGCGCGATAATCCGCGGCAAGCGCCTGGTGGTAGTAGACGACTCCATCGTGCGCGGCAACACCACCGGCAAGCTGGTCGACATGCTGTTCAGCGCCGGCGCCAAAGAGGTGCACCTGCGCATCAGCTCGCCGCCCATCCAGTACCCGTGCTACTACGGCATCGACATGGCCACCCGGGCCGAGCTGATCGCCGCCAACCTGAGCGTTGACGGCGTGCGCCAGAAGGTGGGCGCCACCAGCCTGCACTACCTCACGCTCGACGGTCTGCAAGCCAGCACCGGCCTGCCCCAGAACCAGTTCTGCCGCGCCTGCTTCGACGGCGATTACCCGATCGCCGTGCCCGAGGAGTACGCGATGTGCAAGATGCGCTTCGAGAAGGGCGCGCCGGGCTGCCAGAGCTGAGGAACGCGGCGCCTGGCGACAAGCGCGGCCCAGCGCATACACTTGGGGAGGGCAGAACCAGCGAGGGGAGCGATGGCTCACGACAAGGAGTTCACCTATAAGCAGGCCGGCGTCGACGTGGAGGCCGGCAACCGTGCCGTCGACCTGATGAAGCAGCGCCTCAAGAGCATCGCGCACCCGCTCGTCCTGGAGGGGCTGGGCGGCTTCGGCGGGGCCATGCGCCTGCCCCGGCTCAAAGATCCGGTGCTGGTCGCCGGGACCGATGGCGTAGGCACCAAGATCGAGATCGCCCGCGCCATGAAGAATCTCGGCACCATCGGCATCGACCTCGTGGCAATGAGCGTGAACGACGTGTCTGCCTGCGGCGCCGTGCCTCTGTTCTTTCTCGACTACCTGGTGATGGGCAAGGTCGTTCCGGAAGAGGTGGTCGAGATCGTTGCCGGCGTGGATCAGGGCTGCCAGATAGCGCGGTGCGTGCTGCTCGGCGGCGAGACCGCCGAGCACCCCGGGCAGCTTCCCGGCGGCGATTTCGACCTGGCCGGCTTCGCCGTTGGTTTGGCCGAGCGCGACGAGCTTTGGGGTCCGCACCTCGCGGCCCGCGGCGACCCGCTGGTGGGCATCTGTTCCAGCGGTCTGCACTCCAACGGCTTCAGCCTGGTGAGGCATCTCCTCAACGAGCACGGCATCGATGTGCACAGCAACTTCCTGGGCGAAGGCGGCGCCTTCTGCACGATCGCCGGACCCAACGCCAAGGTCGGCGACGTGCTGCTCGCCCCCACCACCATCTACAGCCCCGTGCTGCACGATCTGGGACACGCCGGCGGCATGCACGCCGCCGCCCATATCACCGGCGGCGGCTTTCCCGACAACGTGGGTCGCATCATGCCGGGAGATCTGGCCGCCGTGATCGACCTCGAAGCCTGGCCCCCCGGCCCCGTGTTCAGCTGGATCCACTCGCTGGGCGTGAGCGCCGGCGAGATGCTCAACACGTTCAACTGCGGCCTGGGCATGGTGCTCGCCATGGACTCGGCACACGTAGAGAAGAACCTGGCCGTGATCAAGAAGAGCGGCCTCGACGCCCGCGTCGTCGGCGAGGTCACGGCGCGCGGCGACGGAGACGCGGTGCGCTACCGGGGTGCGCTCCAGCTGTGAGGCCCGTCGACCTCATCGGCTGCGGGGCCTTGAACGTCGATCTCATCTACCGCCTGCCGCGCAGCTTTCCGCTCTGGAGCGAGCTCGGTCCGCCGGGCACCGAACAGCTCATGGACCCGGCCGTACGACGCGCCGTAGACGAGGCCCTGCTGAACGTCGACGCGGCTCGCGCGGGCGGCGGGCAGGCGGCCAACACGGCTCACGCAGTGGCCCGCCTGGGCTACCGGGCCGCGATGGTCGGTCGCGTGGGCGACGACGACGACGGGCTCTACCTCCTTGAGGAGCTGGCGCCGGCCGAGGGTCGCCTGGTGGCGCGCGGCGGGCAGACGGGTCGGGTGTACGTGCTGCTCGACGAGGACGGCGAACGCCGCAACCTGGTGTGGCCCGCGGCCAACGACGAGTTCTCACCCGCCGACCTGCCCAAACGGCCGCCGCGCACGCGCTTCGCGTATTTCGCCAGCTTCGTGGGCGACGGGCCGCTGGCCGCCCAGCTCTCCCTGCTCGAGCGGCTTCCGGCCGGCACTGAGGTGGCCTTCGATCCCGGCGAGATCTACGCCCGTAAGGGAGTCAAGCGCTTCCTGCCGATCCTCAATCGCTGCGCCTACCTGTTCGCCACCGAGAAGGAGCTCGAGATGCTCTGCGGGCTCTCGCTGCCCGAGTCGCTCGACTTCCTGCTCAACGCCGGGGTCGGCCTCGTGGTGTGCAAGATGGGCGGCCGCGGCGCCCGACTCATCGGCCGCCGCGCAGATCTGTATGTGCCGCCCATGCCGGCGGAGGTCGTTGACGTCACCGGTGCCGGCGACCTCTTCGCGGCCGGCTTCATGGCCGGCATGATCGAGCAGGTCGGGCTCGAGGGCGCCGGGCGCCTCGCGGCGTGGGCGGCCAGCCGCGGTATCGCGGGCGTGGGGCGCAGCACCTATCCCGATGCGGTCGCCTGGCAGGCGCGGCTGGCCGAGGAGCGCGGCGAGGACGACGCCCTCGTGGGCGGCTGGAGGGAGCAGTGAGGGTCGGCTGGCTCTCCACCGGACGCGACCAGGCAGCCTGCAACCTCCTCGCCGACGTGGTCGCCCGGGCGCAGCAGGACGAGGTTCCCCTCGACATCGCCGCCGTGTTCTGCGATCGGGAGCACGGGGAGGCGCCAGATAGCGACCGCTTTCTGGAGCTCGTCGAACGGCTCGATCTTCCCCTAGTGACGCTTTCCAGCAGCGCCAGCTGGACGGCGGCGCGCACCAGAGGCGTCGAGCGCGCCACCTGGCGCGACGACTACCACCGCGACGTCATGGATCTGCTGGTGCGCTTTCGCCTGGGTGTACTCGTGATGGCGGGGTACATGCTCATCGCCAGCCCGGCCATGTGCCGCCGTTACGCGATCCTCAACCTGCATCCCGCGCTTCCCGGCGGCCCTATCGGCACGTGGCAGAACGTCATTTGGGAGCTGCTCGAGGACGAGGCCACCGAGACCGGCGCCGTGATCAACCTCGCCACGGCCCAACTGGACCGCGGACCGGTGGTGAGCCTCTTCCGGTTCAGCCTCAGGGGCGGCCGGTGGGACCCTCTGTGGGCGCAGTTTCGCAAGAAGCGCGCCACCCGCAGCGTGGCCGAGATCGCCGCCGCGGAGGGCGAAGGCGAGCCGCTGTTCGCCGCCATCCGCCACCACGGCGAGGTGCGCGAGATCCCCCTGCTCTACCAGACCCTGCGCCAGTTCGCCGAGGGCCACCTCAACACCGCCGCCGGCGCCGTGTTCGCCGAGTCGGCCCGGCTGCCGCTCGACCTCACGGAGCTGGTCGACCGGGAGACCGTGCAGCGATGAGCACAAGCGGTGGCGCGGGCGGCGCAGCCCACTCCGCGCGAGGCAGGCGCCGTGCGGCTGGCGGCAGCCATGCGCAGAGCGGGCCTCCACACGGGCCCGACGCGGGCCGCATCTACGTCACCGACTGTGAGGGGCCGCTCACCAAGAACGACAACGCCCAGGAGATCGCCGCGCGCTTCATCCCCGACGGCGCCGACTTCTTCGCCCGCCTCAGCAAGTACGACGATTACCTCGCCGAGGTGGTGCGCAGACCGGGCTACAACGCCGGCGACACGCTGCGCCTGCTACCGCCCTTCCTGCGGGCTTTCGAGGTGGGCGACGGGGACGTGCAGCGGTTCAGCGCCGAGCACGTCCTGCTGGTGCCCGGCGCCCTGCGGGCCCTCGAGCGCGTGCGTGCCCGCATGCCCGCCTACATCGTCTCTACCTCGTACACGCCGTACCTCAAGGCGTTGTGCGCGCTCATCGACTTCCCGTTCGAGAACGTGCGCTGCACAGAGCTTAGCCTCGACCGCTGGAGCATCCCCCCAACACAGAAGGCTTGGTTGCGTGACGAAGTGGATCGCATTCAGGCACGGCCGCTCATGGAGATCCCCGAGGGCGCCCACTCGAGCGACGACCTGTCGCGCGAAGATCGGGCGACGGTCGCCGCGCTCGACGACGTCTTCTGGACGCAGATGGCGGGCCGGGTGAGCGGCGAGATGCTGGCCGCCGTGCGCCCAGTGGGCGGCAGCGCCAAGTTGGAGGCGCTCGCGGCGCTCATGGCCGCCCAGGGCGTGGCGGCGGCCGACGTGATGTACGTGGGTGACTCCATCACCGACGCGCCGCCGCTCGCCGCCGTCAAGGCCGGAGGCGGCGTCTCGCTGAGCTTCAACGGCAACGGATACGCGCTGGCGGCGGCCGAGTTCGCCGCCGCCAGCCCTAACGCCGCGGTCGCGGCCGATCTCGGCCTGGAGTTCGCCGGCGGTGGCCGCGACGCGGTGCTGGCCGCCGTGCGCGCCTGGCCCGTGGCCCGCCGGGGGACGCGGCCGTCGGGCAGAGCCAAGGCGCGCGTGGGCCTGGTGGCCGAGGAGCCGGAGGCGCTCGCTCAGGTCTCCGCGGCGGCGCGGCGGAGCGTGCGCGGCGAGCGCGTCGCCCGTCTCGGCTGAGCCGCCGCGGGGCTGACCTGGCGGTGACCAGCACCCAACGCGATGCCGCTGTACCCGTCGCACTCGCCGTCGACGACGTCACAGTCTGGGAGTGGGACGAACGCACGGCTGCCCGTCAGTCTGTTCTCGCCAACGTCTCCTGGACGGTGCGCGCCGGCGAACACTGGGCCGTGCTCGGCCCCAACGGGGCGGGCAAGAGCACCCTCCTCGACATCGCCGCCGGGGTGCGCCACCCGAGCCGCGGCGAGGTGCGCATCCTCGGTGAGCGCGTCGGCCACGTCGACTTGCGCGCCCTGCGCGAACGCATCGGGCACGTGGACGGGAAGACCGAAGAGGCGTTCTCTCCGCGGCGTACCGCCCTCGAGGTGGTGCTCACCGGCGTCACCGGCACGATTCAGATACTCTCCGAACGGATAACGGAGGCCGATCGCCGGCGGGCCGCCGGGCTGCTGCGCCAGTTCGGTTGCGGCGCCTTGGCCAGCCATGCCTTCGCCGGCTGTTCGCAAGGCGAGCGGCGCCGGCTGCTCCTCGCACGCGCGCTCATGCGGCGACCGCCCCTTCTGCTTCTGGACGAGCCGGCCGACGGCCTCGACTTGCCCGGGCGAGAAGCGCTTCTCGCGGCGCTCGCGGCGCTCGCCGGCGGGCAGAGCCCCCCGGCCGTCGTCACGGTCACCCACCATCTCGAAGAGTTGCCCGTGCGCACCACGCACGCGCTGCTGCTGCGCGCCGGCGGCGTGGTCGCCGCCGGCCCCGTGGCCGACGTCTTGGCCGACGAGCCGCTCTCGGCCTGCTTCGGCGTGACCGTGCACGTGAGCCGGCGCGATGGCCGCTGGGCGGCCCGCGCTACGGCGAGCTGGTAGAAGGAAGGGCGGCGGAGGGGCTATGCCTTCGCGTCTAGCCCACCGGCGCCAGCGGCTGCGCCTCCAAGGCGCCGGAGCGCAGCTCCTTGGCGGCCTTGTGCCACCCGCGGTTCGCCACGAAACGGTAGAGAAACGCGGGGATCGCGGGTTTCGCCATCAACTGCACGGCGTCGTCGGGCACCTGACGGCCGCGGCTGAGAGCCTCCGCGGCCAGGTCGAGTGCCCTGGCCTGCGAACGGACCCTTCCGCCGACCTCGGCCAGCGAGCGCCCAGAGATGATGCCGCCGCCGCCCATCGCCAGGCCGCCGGCCCAATCGAAGCCGGCTTGCCGGGCGAACGTGCGGCAGATCTCGAGGGCGACCGCATTGTGACTCGCCTCGGGAAAGCCGCACTGGACGATGGCGGCAAAGGATGGGGGGCCGCCGGCAGGCGTGACGTCGCCAGCGCGCCGCGCCGCGATGAGCTCGAGCGCCTTGATGGTGGGCGCCGGCAGGCTGTCGACGTATAGCGGAAACGATAGGACCACGAGGTCGGCGGCCGCGACGGCGGCGTGCAGCGCCTCGGTGGCCTCAGCCGACCTCAAGGCCTTGGTCAGCGTCATGGTTTCGGTGTGCAAGCCATTCTGCTCGAGATGCTGCAGCAGATGCGTGCCCAGCGACTGCGAGGTGCTGGCGCCGGGCCTGGGGCTACCGACAAGCAACAGCGCTCTCTGCGGCGTTCTCATGATGCGACCTCCTCAAGGCTCGGCGCCCCGGCCACTTCGGCGAGCAGCGCGTTCACGGCGACCCGCACTTCCCAGTCGTCGGCGCCGCGCGCTATCACGCCTGCGGCCCAGCGCGGCGGCAGCATGTTCAGCGTGTTGCGAAGCACTAGCTTGCGGAACGTTTCTTGCTCGGCGGCGCCCTCGGCCCCGACGGGCGCGATGCCCACGACCAGCAGGTTGTGGGACACGTCGTAGCGCCTTGGGTGCCGTGTGTCGCCGGAGACGGAGCGAAGGTAGGGCAGCAAGTTCGGGATGAGGTGGTCGAGGGCCTTCTTGAGCTCTGAGGAGTACCCTCCGAATGTCGTCGGCGTGAGGTAGACGAGCAGGTCGCTACGCAGTATGCGCACGGCCACATCACGCCCGGCGTCCCGGTGAACGCACTCGCCGGGCGTCTTCACCCAGCAGCCGAAGCACCCGGCGCACCAGGCGATCTCAGCGTCGTGCAGCAGCCAGTCGTCGACCGTCCAGCCGTGACCGGCGAGCCCGTCCACAAGGGCATCGTGAGCGGCCACAAGGGTTGGCTCGTCGTCGCTGCGCCCGTCGAGCAGCAGGCAGCGGCGTGTCAGCGGCGCGTTCATGGTGCCTCCTCACAGACCTCGTTATCGCTCTCGGACAGCCACGTGTCGGCGCCGGCGCGGGCCTCGGCGGGCAGCTTCTCGAGCACGGCCAGCGCCTCGTCACACCACTCGATGAAGGCCTTGCTAAAGTGCTGGCCGCAGCTCACCGTGAGCTGCCAGTAGGCCGCCGGCGCAGCATGCTCGGCGGCGATGTGCTCGGTGTAGCCCGCATACCGCTCGAGCAGCGCCACGTGCTCCGCACGTTCGCGCTTCACGTGCTCGATCATCGCCGCCGGGCCGGTCTCCCAGCCGTGAAACAGCTTGAGCAGCAGCTCCATACGCTGCTTCTGCGGCTCCACCGGTTGGCCGAGCCAGCGATGAAGCTCCTCGCGGCCGGCAGCTGTGATGGCGTAGACGTGCCGGTCGGGCTTGCCCTGCTGACGCTGCACGCTGCTCGTCGCCAGGCCCTCGTCTTGGAGCCGCTTGAGAATGGGGTAGATGTGGCCGTAGCTCTCGCTCCAGAAGTTGCCCAGGCTCTGCGCGTAGATGCGGCGGATGTCGTAGCCCGAGAGCGACGCGTAGGCGAGCAGGCCCAGCACGGCGTATCTCGTCTTGTTCTCGCGTGCCATGAGTCCTCCAGGGGCGATTTCTTGTGACAGCCAGAAATATATCATGAGGATATATGGCAGTCAAGAGTATGCGCCGACGCGGCGCTGCGTCTGCCGCGACGCCGACGGAGGTAGACTGTGAAGTGCACGGCAACGATGCCGGCACTCACGATGACGGAGGCGGAGATGGGCTTCTTCGACAAAGCCAAGGAGGCGGCTGAGCAGGCGGCCGTGAAGGCCAGGGAAGTGGGCGCCGAGCTGGGCGAGAAGGCCGGCCCGGCGTGGGAGAAGACCAAGCAGGAGGCCGCAGACCTGGGCGAGAAGGCCGGCCCGGCGTGGGAGAAGACCAAGCAAGAGGCCGCAGACCTGGGCGAAAAGGCCAGGCCGGTGTGGGAGAAGACCAAGCAGGAAGCCACGGGTCTCGCCGACAAGGCCAAGAACAAGCTGCAGAAATAGCCGTGGCAGCCGACGGTCGCGCCGGCGGCGACCTCGCCGAGAGCCCCGACGGCCGGCTGCACTGCGCCTGGGCCGTCGGCGGCGCTCCCGAGTACCTTGGCTACCACGACGACGAATGGGGGCGGCCCGCCCTCGAAGACGAGCGGCTGTTCGAACGCATCGTCCTGGAGGCCTTTCAGAGCGGCCTCTCGTGGCTCACGATTCTGCGCAAGCGCGAGGCCTTCCGGGCGGCCTTCGCCGGGTTTAGCATCCCCGCTGTAGCCGCCTTTGGCGCAGCCGACGTGAAGCGCCTGCTGGGCGATCCCGGCATTGTGCGAAACCGGCTCAAGATCGAGGCAGCCATCGCCAACGCGGGCCGGGCCGCCGACCTCGTCGCCGAGGCAGGATCGCTGGCCGCCTTCTTCTGGTCGTTCCGGCCGGCGGCACACGCAGCGCCTCGCTCGTTTGCCCAGATCCCTGCGGTTACGCCCGAGTCGACGGCGCTCGCCAAAGAGCTGAAGCGACGCGGCTTTCGCTTCGTCGGCCCCACGACCGCCTACGCCACTATGCAAGCCGCGGGCATCGTCAATGATCACCTTGAAGACTGCTGCGTGCGGGCCGCGGTCGAAGGTGAGCAGCTGGCCGCCGCCAACCGCATGGCGGCCGTCTGAGGTAGCGTCTTCCTTGCCGCCGCGCCGCACCGCGATGTGCCCACGGGCACAGCCGGGCGTGCAGGCCTACCGGGATAGGCTCTTGGCGCTTCACCGCTCGCCGCCTTTCTAGTAGGCTTGCTGGCAGCGGCAGGCCGGCACTACCGGCTGCCGGGGGGTAGTCCGTCCAAAGGAGCATGTCTGTGAAGGTCCAGCGAGCCCTCATCTCTGTGTTCAACAAGAGCGGCGTGGAGTCGTTCGCCAAGGGCCTCACCGACCTGGGTGTGCAGATCATCTCCACCGGCGGCACGGCCAAGCTCCTCAAAGACTCCGGCATCCCGGTCACGCTGGTCGAAGAGGTCACCGGATTTCCCGAGATGCTCGACGGCCGCGTGAAGACCATGCACCCCAGCCTCATGGCCGGCGTGCTGGCGCGGCGCGACGTGCCCGAGCACATGGAGACCATCGCCAAGCACGGCATCAAGCCCATCGACATGGTGGTGTGCAGCCTCTATCCGTTCGAGGAGGTGGCCAACCGGCGTGGCGTTGAAGACGAGGTCGTGATCGAGAACATCGACATCGGCGGTCCCAGCATGATCCGTGCCGCCGCCAAGAACCATACTGGTGTCGCGGTGGTTACCAACCACCACGACTACCCCAAGCTGCTCGCCGAGATGCAGGCCTCGGGCGGCGAGATCAGCAGCGAGACGCTACGTAGCCTGGCCACGCAGGCGTTTCATCGCACGGCCCACTACGACTTCGTGATCGCCAACTGGTTCAGCGAGGCCGACGGCGACTTTCCCGAGTACGTCATGCGTGACTACGAGAAGGTGCTCGAGCTGAAGTACGGCGAGAACCCGCACCAGCGGGCGGCATACTACGCCGAGGTGGGCCTGCGCCAGCACCTGCTCTCTCAGGTGACGCAACTCCACGGCAAGCAGCTCGGTTTCAACAACCTGTACGATCTCAACGCCGCGCGCGGCATTTGCGACGAGTTCACGCTGCCCTGCGTGGTGATCGTGAAGCACAACAACCCCTGCGGCTGCGCCATGGCCGAGAACCTGGCGGCGGCCTACGAGAAGGCTTTCGAGTGCGACCCGGTGAGCGCCTTCGGCAGCGTGATCGCCGTCAACCGTACGGTTGACGTGCCGCTCGCCCAGCGCCTCAAGGAACTGTTCGTCGAGGTGCTCTTCGCGCCGGGCTACGACGACGACGCCCTGGCGATCCTCACGCAGAAACCCGACATCCGCATCTTGCGCAACGACGAGCGCCGCCAGATCAACCCGGGCGAGCTCGACTACAAGCGCGTCATCGGCGGCATCCTCGTGCAAGACAAAGACTCCGAGATCGAGGAACGCGACGAGATGACGGTGCCCACCAGGCGCCACCCCACCGAGCAGGAGTGGGGCGATCTCATCTTCGCCTTCCGTATCGCCAAGCACGTCAAGAGCAACGCCATCGTGGTGGCCCGCAACCTGGCCACGCTGGGCGTGGGTTCCGGGCAGATGAGCCGGGTAGACGCGACGCGTAACGCCATCATCAAGGCGCGCTGCGATCTCACCGGCGGCGTGGTGGGCTCAGACGCCTTCTATCCGTTCCCCGATGCCGTGGAGCTGGCCATCGAGAATGGCATCACGGCCTTCATGCAGCCCGGCGGATCAAAGGGCGACGCCACCGCGGTCGAGGCCTGTGACAAGCACAGCGCGGCCATGGTGTTCACCGGCCGGCGGCACTTCCTGCACTGACCGAGCCCCGGGCGGGCGCGGCGGCAGCGCGCCTGCCGCGCGCCCGGCGGAGACGCGAGGGATGAAGGACCTCACAAGCATCGCCCATCCGCCGCTGTTGAAGGACGCCGCGATCAGGCTGCGGGCGCTGCGCGCCGCCGACAAGGCGGCCGTGGTGAAGGCCTGCAACGACGGGTTGGTGGAGCGTTTCTGCTTCCGCGTTCCCAGCCCGTACCACGACAGCGATTTCGACGACTTTCTCGCCTACAACGAGCGCTTCTGGCCGGAGCAGGGCGTGGCCAACTGGACGGTTGTAGACTCGCTGAGCGATGCGCTGCTGGCGATGGTCTCCCTCGAGATCATGGCCGTGCGGCAGGCCGGCGAGATCGGGTACTGGTGCGCCCCGTGGGCCCGCGGACGAGGCGTGATGAGCGCCGCCGTGCGACTGGTGCGCGACTGGGCCTTCGACGACCTCGGGCTGGAGCGCCTCGAGATCACCACCGATGTAGACAACCTGAGCTCACAGCGGGTCGCCCAGGCGGCGGGCTTTCGCCGCGAGGGCCTGGCGCGCGGCTACCTCACGTCGCGGGGCGTGCGCAGGGACAACGTGGTCTTCGGCATGCTCGGCGCCGATCCCCGCGGGCCCTGCCTGCCGCTGACTGAGCCCCGGCTGGAAGACGGCCGGCTGGTCGTCCGGCCCTTCGTGCCGCACGATATTCCGGCCGTGCAAGCGGCCTGTGACGACCCCATGGTGGCACACTGGATCGCCCAGTTGCCCAGCCCCTATACGTTGAGCGACGCGGAACGGTTCGTGAGCGATTGCCGGCGCAGCCTCGCTGCCGGCGAGCGCGCCCGGCTGGCGATCAGCGACTGCGCCGGCGGCGAGCTCCTGGGCAGCGTCAGCCTCGACCTGACCCGCGCCCGCGAAGCGGGCGAGATCGGCTACTGGGTGAAGCGCGAGATGCGCCGCCGGGGCGTAGCCCAAGCGGCGGCACGGCTCGTCATCGGCTGGGCGTTTCACGAGCTCGGCCTCGAGCGCCTCGAGATCCTCACGTACCCCGGCAACGCCGCCAGCCAGGCCCTCGCCGGGAAGCTCGGCTTCCGCCGCGAGGCCCTGCTGCACGGCTATCTTGCGCCCGAGCCCGGCAAGAGCCGTGAAGGCCGGGTCGTGCCGTCTGCCGACGGCAGCCTGCCGGCCCGTGACGACCAGGTGCTGTTCACGTTGTTGCGGGCGGACGCGGAGACCTGAGCCTGACCGGCGTGCGGACGGTGAGCGCCCGGCGGCGGTGCCCGGCCGCCCGGTGGTACAATCGCAACCCCGGGCCGCTAGCTCAGTTGGTAGAGCAGGGGACTTTTAATCCCAAGGTCACAGGTTCGAATCCTGTGCGGCCCACCAGACATTTCGCACGCGGCGTGGCATGCGCAGTCGCACTCCACGATGCGCCACGTCGGGTCCCTGAGATGGCGAAGGCCCCAAGGAGGGGGAAGGGGCCTTCGCCGTGCCACAATGGGTTAGGGTGGCACCTTGGGCTACAGCCTTGGGCAAGCTGGCCGGCTAGAACCTTCGTCGGGTGCGTGCGGCTTCCTGCGCTGCTGTGGCAGGTGGCGGGACGCCTGAGTCTGACGGCGTCGCCCGACCGTCACGTCCCCGCGAACAGCAGCCGGCAACCGGCGCGGCCGCCTCCTACCGCCCGGCGGCATCTGATCGAGGCAGACTCCGGCTTGACCTCAGAGGCGGAAGTGCGCGAGCATCAGCGCCGTGGCGAAGACCGGCTGGCAGACGCACTGGCACAAGCACCCTGGGGTGCGCTCCGGCGACGAGTTGACGCTCGGTGAGCGCGCCGCCGACCGCATGCGCAGCGTGATGGGCTCCTGGCCCTTCGTCTTCGGCTTCTTCGCGGTCATGATCATCTGGGCCACCGTCAACGTCGTCTTGATTGAGCGCGTGCTTCATCACAAGGCCTTCGATCCCTATCCCTTCATCCTGCTGAACCTCTTCCTCTCCATGCTCGCCGGGGTGCAGGCGGCCGCCCTGCTGATCGCCGCCAAGCGCTCCGACGCGATCGCCTCCGAGGTCGCCATCCACACCGAGAAGAACACCGAGGAGCTCAAGGCGCTCCTCGCCGAGAACACCGGTCTGACCGTGCAGGTCAAGAAGAACACCGATCTGCTCGAGGAGATCCATCGCCAGGTGACTGTTCTGGGTGGCGGTGGAGACCGGCCTACTGCCGGTGAGGACGCCCCGTCTCCGTAGGATCGAGTCGCCTCACTTCCCAGTGAACACCAGCCCCGCGATCAGCGTCGCCGGCTGCTCCTGCATCGCCTCGCTGCTGGCCGCGACGCAGGAGGCGGACCGCACACGTCTGCGGCAGGGAGTCGTAGCGTTGGCCAGAAGACCAGCCTCGGCGCTGGCATATACCCCGGCCGAGGTTGGCACAGGTGACGGCGACGATGTCGCCCGCGCAGAGCCCTGCCTCGCAGTCGGCGGCAAGACATCCCTCAGGCCCGGCGATTCGTGCTCCACTTGTGCTCGCAGCGCGAGCCGACGCCCTCCGGGAGGAGCCGGGGGCCGACGTGAGCCCACGAGTCGGCCAAGGAAGAACCTGCATACAGCCAGTCACGAAAATGCGGCGGGCGGGCCCTGAAGCCCGCCCGCCGCCGACGCGAAAGAGGCGTGTTCTTGCGAATGTCTAGCTCAGACCCGCCTCACATCATGTCCGGAGACATGCCGCCCATGCCGCCGCCCATGCCGCCAGCGCCCTTCTTCTCGGGCAGGTCGCTGACGATGCACTCGGTGGTGAGGATGTTCTTGGCGATCGAGGCGGCGTTCTGCAGCGCCGAGCGGGTAACCATGGCGGGGTCGATGATGCCGGCCTTGACCATGTCCTCGTATTTGCCGGTCTCGGCGTTCAGGCCCTCGCCGGGCTTGAGCGACTTGACCTTGTCGACCACGACCGAGCCCTCGAGGCCGGCGTTCTCGGCGATCTGACGCAGCGGCTCTTCCAGAGCGCGGCGGATGATCTGCTTGCCGGTCTGGAAGTCGACGTCGTCGCTCTTCTTGTCGACCTTGACCGACGACATGGCATTGACGAGCACCACGCCGCCGCCCGGCACGATGCCCTCTTCGAGGGCGGCGCGGGTGGCGCTCAGGGCGTCCTCGACGCGGTGCTTGGTCTCCTTCATCTCGACCTCGGTGGCCGCGCCAACCTTGACGACGGCCACGCCGCCGGCCAGCTTGGCGAGACGCTCCTGGAGCTTCTCACGGTCGAAGTCGGAGTCGGTGTTCTCGATCTCACTCTTGATCTGCTTGATGCGGCCCTTGATGCCGTCCGCGTCGCCGGCGCCGTCGACGATCGTGGTGTTATCTTTGGTCACCACGACCTTGCGGGCGCTGCCGAGCTGCGAGAGCTCGCGTGTTCTCGAGCTTGAGACCCATCTCCTCGGTGATGACCTCGCCGCCGGTGAGGATGGCGATGTCTTCGAGCATGCGCTTGCGGCGGTCGCCGAAGCCGGGGGCCTTCACGGCGATGCCCGTGAACGTGCCGCGCAGCTTGTTGACGATGAGGGTGGCGAGAGCCTCGCCCTCGACGTCCTCGGCGACGATCAGCAGCTGCTTGCCCGACCGCGGCGACCTTCTCGATCACCGGCAGCAGGTCCTGGATCGCGCCGATCTTCTGGTTGGCGATGAGGATGTAGGGGTTCTCGAGCACGGCTTCCATGCGCTCGGGATCGGTGATCATGTAGGGGCTCAAGTAGCCCTTGTCGAACTGCATGCCCTCGGTGAACTCGAGGTCGAGACCGAAGGTCTGCGACTCCTCCACGTTCACGACGCCGTCCTTGCCGACCTTCTCGATGGCGTCGGCGATGACGTCGCCCACGGCACGGTCGCGGGCGGAGATGGTGGCCACGCGGGCGATATCTTCCTTGCCGGAGATCTCCTTGGAGGCCTTCTTGATGGCCGCGACGACCTCGTCCACGGCCTGCTCGATGCCGTGCTTGATGGCCATCGGGTTGGCGCCCGCGGCGACGTTGTGCAGGCCCTCGCGCACGATCGCCTGGGCCAGCAGGGTGGCGGTGGTGGTGCCGTCACCGGCGACGTCGTTGGTCTTGGTGGCGACCTCTTTGACGAGCTGGGCGCCCTGGTTTTCAAAGGCGTCCTCGAGCTCGATCTCACGGGCGATGGTCACACCGTCGTTGGTGATGGTGGGAGCACCGAACTTCTTGTCGAGCACCACATAGCGGCCCTTGGGGCCGAGGGTGATCTTCACGGCGTCGGCGAGCGCGTTCACGCCGCGCTCGAGAGCGCGTCGGGCATTCTCGTCGTACTTCAGTTCCTTAGCCACGGTCAGCCAGCCTTCCTACTTCGTCACTACGGCCAGGATTTCGCTGGCGCGCAGGATCAGGAGCTCGTCGCCATCCTTGGTCTTGTACTCGGTGCCCGAGTACTTGCCGTAGATGACCTTGTCGCCCTTCTTGACGTCCATCGGGATACGCTTGGTGCCGGCTTCATCCCACTTGCCGTCGCCGGCAGCGACGACCTCGCCCATCATCGGCTTCTCTTTGGCCGTGTCGGGCAGCACGATACCGCTGGCCGTCTTCTCCTCTTCCTTGACGGCCTTGATGATCACGCGGTCTTCGAGCGGCTTGAGCTTCATGCAGCAACCCTCCTCTTCTTTGGTTGGAATCTGGCACTCTCGGATTGAGAGTGCTAACGCCTTGGGGTGGTTATGCTATGGCCCACGCCAGAGGGTTGCAAACGATGGCTCCTGCGGTGGGCGCTCGCGGCGGCGGTTCGTGGCAAACGTCTCAGCTGCGGTCGTGCCTCCCGGTGCTGACCTTGTCGTAGGGCAGAGACGATGTCGGGTGACCGGCTATTTCCTCGGCTGGGTAGCCGATCGCGACCATCGCCTCAACCGCCATGGCGGGGTCGAGCCCCAGGACCTCGGCGATGTACTGTCCGGCGCTGCGCTGCCCATCGTGCTCGCGGAGACGCATCTGCACAGGGACTGGCCAGCCGCAGACCAATCCTGACCCCCAGCTGGCCGATCTCTCGACCAGATAGGACGATTGCGCTACCCTCGACGCGATCCACGGCAGCGAGGTGCTGCGTGAAGCGTCGAGTCGTGATGATGGTCGCGTTGGCCCATGCCTCCTGGCATGCGCCGGCTGCGGCAACTCGACGGCATCCCACTCGCCCTCACCGTCCGCTCGGACTCCTGCGTCGGCCGGCGGAGTGCCCCAGGCCGCCGTGACGGTCGGAGTCGCGACCCTACGGTTTCCGCCGAGCTATGGCGAGCTGTTTGCGGCAAGGGGGCAGCGGGGCTACGTCGTCGTCCTGCCGCCCGAGGTGTGGTCCCCACGACGCGCCATCCGGGTGATCGAGATCGCCGGCGGCGGTCGGGTGGTCAGGCAACGCTCACTGGTGGTCGGACGCGTCTACGCGCAAGACATCGCGGACGTCTCGGCCGGCCCCGACGGGCTGTACATCGGGACCGGGGTGCTCCATCGCTTCTTCCCGACCGTCCCTGACGAGCTCCTGCGCATCGACCCGACGACCCTGAAGGTCGTCGCCAGGGCCAAGTTCCCGGCCGGTGTCACGGCCGTCGAGCAGGGGCGGCAGCTCTGGGCCGCGATCGACGACGGTCGCGTCTTGCGGCTCGACCCGCGCACGCTGAAGGTCCGCGCTTCACGACGCGTCGTGCCCAAGCCGACTCCTCTCACGGCAGCAATGGTCTCGGTGTGGGCGCCGGCGATCGGGGCGGGCAGCCTCTGGGTGCTGGCCGCCGACGAGCATCAGCGTCTTGATCTCGTGCGCATGGACCCCACGAGCCTCGCGGTGCGCTCGCGGACGTTCGTCTCTGGAAAGAGCAGCCCGATCCGCTGGCAGTCGATCCAGGCCGTCGCCGCCGGCAGCAGCAGCATCTACCTCTGGGGCAACGAGACCGTGCCGGTGGACCTCCACAGGGCAGTCGTGGGCCAGCCAATAAGCGAGCAGAACCTGGGGTCGCTCGCCGTGGACGGCTCGACGCTCGTCGCTTTGGTCGGCGGACCGCCGGGCGCACTGGTCGAACTCGACGCGCAGGGACGCCTGCTCGCGCAGACCGCGCTGTCCGGCGCCACCGGCGACCTTGCGGTGAGCGGACGCGACGCCTGGTTCGGCGAGGGGGTGGGGTCCCCGACGAGCCTGATCTACCCGTGGTAGAAGTGCGATGAATGGGACCAGTCAGCCCTGAGTGGTAGAGCTGAGCGACATGAATGGAGTGATTCGCCGTGGACGCCCCGCGCGGTACCACGCCTGTATGCCGGTTGTGGTGACCGGAGGTTGAGGGAGAACGATCCCTTAATTCATCAGCCCGTCACACGGTGACCGCACGTGATGGACAATCCGTCGGCTGGGGCACCGATCCTTGCCGTCGAGGCAGGCATGGCGCCCACCAATGGCGACTCTTGTGGTGACCGGAATCCTTCGCGGGTCTCCAGCACGCGAGACTCGGACCGAACCAAGACGTTTCCTGCCTCCCAGCCAGTGAGCGGGCGGCAACTCTCAAACCTATGACCCGAGGTGCGCCGATTGTTCGATGAGGTTCGAGTCCGAAATCCAGGACGTGACCGGTCAGCTCCTGCGCCTGCGGCAGAATGCCCCGCTCGACTGCCAGATTGCCGAGCCGCCGCTGGCGGCCTGAGGGCGCAGTTGTCTAGCCTGAGGCCGGCACAGTCTCTGTGTCGGCGGCGTCACCCGGACCGTCGAAGGTCGTGATCAGCGTAGTGTCGGCAAGAGCCGCGGTGAGACGCTCGTAGTCAAACTCCAGGCGCACGAACTCGACCCCGAGATGGCCGGCACCCGCCCCCGGCTCGATCAGCGCGTAGCAGACCCGCCAGTCGCCGTCCTTGGGCCGCCCGCCGCTGCCGACGTTCACGAAGGCCGTGCCGGCCACCTCGCGCACGTAGGGGATATGGGTGTGGCCGAAGATGATGGCTAGATAGGGGTTGTCCTTGGCGAGGCGTGCCATGGCGGACTCCGCTCGGTCCTCGAAGAGGTACTCATTGATGCGTCGCGGGCTACCGTGCACGGCCAGTAGCTCGCCGGCGGGCGTCTCAAGCACGAAGCGATCTTCGAGCGTGCGCAGGTAGGCGCGCGTCTCAGGGCGCGTCGCTTGTTCGGTCCAGGCGAGCGAGGCGGCGCCCTCGGCGCGCTGTGCGTCTGTCTTGTAGGCGCAGCCGCAGTCGCCGGTCTCAAAGCCGATGCCCTGGTCGTAGTTGCCCATTACGGTGGGGACGGCACGCTCGCGGAGAAGCGCGGCCACCTCGTTGGGGAAGGGACCGTAGCCAACGAGGTCACCGAGGCAGATGACGTGGGGCACAGCGCGCCGCTCGGCGTCGGCGAGGATCGCCTCGAGGCCGGGCAGGTTACCGTGCACGTCTGAGAGCACGGCGATCGCTCCGCTCATCGTCAGTCGTTTCATGGCGCACTCACCGTGCGGCAAGTTCGTCGAGCCAGCCGCGGAGGCGCACCTCAATGGCATCGCGAACCTCACGGTAGACCGGCAGGCGCACCTCGTGGTCGCCCTGGACCCCGTCAGGGTCGGGGAACGGCCAGTGCAGCCGCGTCCCCATGCCGGGGAACGTCTTCGGGCATTCGCGGTCGGCCCGCTCGCAGACCGTGATCACGTAGCCGAAGTGGAGCTTGCCGAGGTACTCATCGAGGCTCTTGGCACGCGCCCCGCCTATGTCGATGCCGCGCTCGGCCATGACCTCGATGGCAAAGGGGTCGATGGTGCTCGGCTCGAGGCCGGCGCTATACGCCTCGCAGCGATCGGGCGCCAGCTCGCGTAGGAAGGCCTCGGCTATCTGACTGCGGCAACTGTTGTGGACGCACATGAACAGAACCCTGGTCTTGTCCAAGACCGCCTCCTCCTCGACGAGTTGAGGCAAGCTACCCAGCTCCTGTTAGGAAACGATGAACGTGGCCGAATCATCACCAGATTCACCATAAACGGAAGCAGCCTGACGCTCGTGTTCCGACCCCGGCAGCGTCAGCTGATGCCCATCGCCTTGGCGTTTGGGCAGCGCCCCTTGGCGGCGCAGACGCCGCAGGCGAACCATGGGAAGATGACGAAGAGGCGCAGCGCGAACAGCGCCGCCACGACCAGGAAGAGAGCCAGCGCGATCCACGAGAACGCAACGACCAGCGCCGGCAGGATCAAGAGCAGCGGCGCGATCAGCGAGGCCATATAGAGGTGGTTGTGGCAGAAGACGCCGCGCGCTCGCCGCGCGAAGTCCTCGGGGTCGGCAAGCGGGGCGACCCGTGCGGAGACCAGGTTCATGGCCGAGACGCAGCGCGCCCCCTCGATGCGGCGGTAGACGCAGCTCGGGCAGACGACCAAGGGCATGACCACGTACATCTGCCCCAAGGCGAAGACGAGGTAGGCCAGGCCCGCCGTCCAGTCGAGGACTGGCCAGCGCGCGTAGCCAATAACGATGCCGGTGGCGCCGAGAGCGTAGTGCGCCAATGTGACGCCGTTGTAGATGGCGATGTTGGCCAGTGGGTAATGCCTGTAGACCCTTGGGGAGCCGGTCTCGACGGCCACAGCTGCGGCCTCGCAGTCAGGCGCCGAGGAGGCTCGCGAAGGCGCGTAGTGCCGCGGCAGCGGCCTCACGGTCAAGGGCGTAGAAGCTCCACTTGCCGCGGATCTCCTCGCTGACGAGACCGGCTTCCTTGAGCACGCGCAGATGGTACGAGGCCCTGGATTGGCCCAGGCCAAAGCGCTCCTGGAACTCGCACACGCAGATCCCCGCGGGTTCGTGCGCACCGGGCACGCCGCGCGCCGCGGGGTCGATGAGGCCGCAGCAGCCGCGGCCCTGCAACATCATGCGCAGCATCTCGAGACGGATAGGGTCGGAGAGGGCCTTGGCGACTCGCGCGACATGCATCGTCAGGTCCGCGTCCGTTGCCCTGCAGCACACGCCGCTGGCGGTGCTCGTCGACGCCGGGCCCTCGGCAGCCGCTCTCGCCGGCCTTGTGGCATTGTGTAGTTGCGCAGCCTTCATCAACGGCAGCATAGCACAGGTTCTTTTGATTTGGTCTAGACATCAACGTCTCTGGATGTATAGTGAAAGCGCAAGAAGTTGATTTGGGAGCAGGACGAACGTGACAGATGACATCGCAAGCCAAAGAGACGCTCACAGCAGACAGCCCCGCGGGCAGAGCTGCTGCCGGCCAGCGCCGCAGCCCGACGGTTCATGCTGCGGCAGCTCTGTCGAGCCCGCGGCCTCTGACCAGCAGAATGCCTGCTGCGAGGTACCAACGCGGCAAGAAGAGCACAAGCTCCGGCAAAGCTCCTGTTGCAGCGCCTCGCCGACACCCCCAACCTACTACGGCCACGCCACCTTCGTCACGGGCACCGTGGAGACGCCCACGGGCCCTGTTTCGCAGGTGTCTCGCGAGATCACGCGTAGCGATCGCCACGGTGCCTGGCGCGTTCGCTGGGGCTTCGGCCGCGACGATTACCGCGTGCAGCCCGGGCTCTACGCCCTGGGGACGCCAGGTGCTACTGCCCCCGTACTCGTCACCGCCAACTACAAGCTCACCTTCGATCAGCTGCGCGCATCGCTCCCGGGCCTCAACGCCTGGCTGCTGGTCGTCGATACGCGCGGCATCAACGTCTGGTGCGCTGCCGGCAAGGGCACATTCTGCGCCGAGGAGGTCGCACGGGTGGTCCGCGAGACGCGCCTGGCCGAGGTCGTCGAGCACCGGCGCCTGATCCTGCCGCAGCTTGCTGCCCCCGGGGTCGCCGCCCATCGCGTCAAGGAGGCCTGCGGCTTTTGCGCTGTCTTCGGCCCGGTGCGCGCCGCCGACCTGCCCGCCTTCCTCGCCGCGGGCATGAAGGCCGACGCACAGATGCGCCAGGTCACCTTCACTCTGCAAGAGCGTGCCGTGCTCACGCCCGTCGAACTCGCGACCGCGTGGGATTGGCGCATGGTGCTGGCCTATGGAGGCATCCTTGCGGCCTCGGCAATCGATCGCGACGGCGTCTCGCCGAGTCGAGCCCTGCGCCGTGGAGTGCCCATCATCGGCGCCGCCTGGCTCGCCTTGCTGGCCGGCGGCGGCGTCACGCCGCTGGCGCTGCCCTGGTTGCCCGGGCGCGCCTTCTCCCTCAAGGGCGCGGTGGCCGGAGGCCTGCTCGCCGCGGGAGCCACGGCGACGTTCCAGCGGCGGCTCACGCCCGCCGCCAAGCTCGCCCTTCTTGCCGGTGTGCCGGCCGTCTCCTCGTACGCCGCCATGAACTTCACTGGCTCTTCGCCGATCACTTCGCCGTCGGGCGTCGAGCTCGAGATGCGCCGGGCGCTGCCCCTGCAGGCCGCCGCAGCTGCCCTGGCTGTCGGTGCCTGGCTAGCCAGCAGACTGGGAAGGTGAGTGCGATGACCGAGTTGCGCTATATCGACGACGCCGTCACCCTGCAGCTCGACGACGTCCGTTGCAACGGCTGCGGGCTCTGCGTCGCCGTCTGCCCGCGCGCCGTGTTTGCCATCGCCGACCGGCGGGCCGCACTCGTGGACCGAGGCGCCTGCATCGAGTGCGGCGCCTGTACCCTCAACTGCGTACCCGGTGCCATCAGCGTGACCCCTGGCGTCGGCTGCGCACAGGCGATCATCCACGGCTGGCTCACCGGCGGCCAAGCAGGCTGCGATTGCTAAGAAGCGCTGCTGATCATGGAATCGCCCATGCCAGGTCCGAGCAGCCTCCTCGTATGCGACAGACAGGTTCGTGGCTGCGAGCTCCCGCGCGAGCGCTTCCCGACGCGCGAGACCCCGCTCATGCCCGATGCCTTCGACCCACTCTCGGCGCACCTGATGGAGCACTTCGGGCGCCCGGCCGCGCAGTGCTCGGGCTTGAGCGTTGCGCTAGCGGCCGGCTGCCCGTTCGAGGCTGAACAGCGTGAGCGCATGACTACCGATGATGCGCCGGCTCGATTTCGAGGCTCAGTAGGTATGGCTGCCAACGCTGCGCCAACGAACACTTGCCGTCTCAGCCCAAGAATCGTCCCGCCAGGGTATCGTCTGCCAAGGGTTGCACATCCAGTAAGCGTAGCGAGGAGGCAGCATGGGCGGCGGCGTCAAGATCTACGTCGAGGGTGTTGAGGTCAAGGATGATAGCCCAGGGCAGGCGCTGGCAGTCGCCCACATCTCTAAGAAGCAGGTCGATTTCGAGAAGCTCCTCGATGTCATCAAGCAGGTAGCGGACGAAGCTGCAAGGGGGCTCGCGACGCTGACCGACAGACCCTCGGAGATCAGCCTTGAGTTCGGGCTTACGCTCGGCGTCAGCGCTGGCCAACCCGTCCTCGCAGAGGTCTCCGGCGAAGGGTCTGTCAAGGTGCGTCTTGTCTGGAAGTCCGCCGAGCAGGGCACCTCGCAGGACGCATGACGGCGGTGACGGGCCTCATGCCCGACCTCTCTCTGGGCCTCATGCCCGACCTCTCTCTGGGCCTCATGCCCGACCTCTCTCTGACGATACTGAGGGTCAGCCACCACAGGAGGTGCAATGCGCACGTGCCCACAGTGCGGCTTGTCCATCGGCGACACGGCAGCGTTCTGCCCAGTCTGTGGCGCCCATGTTGCGGTAGAGTGCGTCGTGCCCACAGGTTCGAATCCAGTGCGGCCCGCCAGACATCTTCTTGCATACTGTGTCCCGTGACCGTCACATTCCGAGGCCTACGCGGCCTGCACTCTTCAACTCGACCCACTCGAGACGAAGCCGCGACGAAGCCGCGATCAGGGCTGAGATGAAGGAGAGCGCAGCCAAGCTGGTGGACCCACCAACGAACAGCGACCCGTCCCCGCTTCCCTTCTCCTCGTGGCTGCGTCAGGTGCAGGCTGCCCTTGCCGAGGAGTACCCGGCCGAGGTGCCTTGCGGCGACTGCAACGCCTGCTGTCGGACGTCGCACGTCATCCACGTCCGACCGCACGAGAAGCGCACCCTGGCACGCATCCCTCGCAAGGTCCTGCTTCCCGCCCCCGGTCTGCCGCCCGGCAATCTCGTCGTCGGTTACGACGCGTCAGGGCGCTGTCCCCTGCTCGTCGGCGGCCACTGCTCCATCTACCAAGATCGGCCGCTGGCGTGCCGCACCTACGACTGCAGGATCTACGCGGCCGCCGGCATCGCCGCGGACAGGGCCGCGATCGCCCAGCAGGTCGAGCGCTGGAAGTTCACGTATCACTCACAGGATGACCGCGACCGCCATGCGGCGGTGAAGGCGGCCGCCCGCTACATTGGCGAGCACGCCACGTGCCTGGCAAGCGACGCCGCACGCCGTGAGCCGCTCCGAGTGGCCCTGCTCGCGCTCGCCGTCCACGAGGCGTTCCTTCAGACCGGCACGTGCGCGCCGGGCCGCCAGTCGCCTGACGCCGCCCTAGACCGCACCGTCGTCGCTGCCAACGAGAAACTGTTCGGCGACCGCTGACGGCAGCCGCTGCTCGACCTCCTCCCCATTCTCGTCGGCCTGCCCCTCATCGCCGCTGCCGGCGGCTGGCTGTTCGCCGGGCGTGAGCCACCGGCCATCGCCCGACAGCCGCTCGAATGACCGCCGGTCCAGCTGGTGACCACCGGCGCTTGAAGCGCTAGCTAGGACCCGACCTTGACCCCCCACCCGTTCACCGGTCGACACCCGTTGCCGGAGTAACCTCGCGCGGTTGGGTATAAGGGCCGCAGAAGCCATGCCCAAGGATGGGGGGTTACCGTGCCTCACGCTCGCCGCTTGCCGCTGCTGCTTGCCGTCGCCATGGTGCTGGGCGGTGTGCTGCTCATGTCGGCCACGCCCGCGCAGGCGCATGTGGCCAGAGACGTGGGCGCCTACCACTTCCTTGTGGGCTGGGGGACGGAGCCGGCCTACGCCGGGCAGATGAACAGCGTCCAGCTCATCCTCACCAGTCGCGCCACCGGCAAGCCGGTGCTGAATCTCGGCACCTCGCTGGGGGTGACCGTGGTGTACGGCAGCGTCAAGCTCCCGCTGGCCCTGATTCCCACCTTCGACCCCGATACCGGCCTGGGCACGCCGGGCGACTACCGCGGCTGGATCATCCCGACGGCACCCGGTGACTACACCTTCAACTTCACCGGCAGCATCGGAGGTCAGAAGATCGCTGAGAGCTTCACCAGCTCCCCCACCACCTTCGCCACCGTACAGGATCCTCGTGGTATCGAGTTCCCCGTGCAGGCCCCCAGCAACGCCGAGCTGGCCCAGCGCCTGAGTAGCGGCCAGGCCGGCCTCGCGACCACGGCGCAAGCCTCGAACGCGCGGCTCTTCGGCATCGTCGGCATCGCCGTCGGTGCCGCCGGACTCATCGCCGCTGGGGTCAGTCTGGTCTTGCGGAGGAGCTAGGGTGCTGGTCAGGCGCCGGTCAGCGCTATTCGCGGCGGGAGCTGCCTTCGCGGTCATGGCGACCGCCTGGCTCGGGCTCTTCACCCCGTCGGCGGACGCGCACGCGCTGCTGCTCCGGTCTGTACCCGCCGACAACGCGGCGCTCACGTCGTCGCCGGCACGCATCGTGATGAGCTTCACGGAGAATCCCGATCCCCGGCTCTCGCACGTGGAGATCGTCGATTCGCACGCCCACCAAGTGAGCGGCGTGAGCGCCGTTCAGGTCGTGCCGGGCCGCCCGCTGCAGCTCGCGGTCACGCTCTCGAGCCCGCTGCCCAAAGGCTGGTATACCGTGCACTGGCTCACCGTCTCGGCGCTCGACGGGCACACGGCCACGGGGCTCTTCGTCTTCGGGGTGGGCATCGTGCCACCCAAGGTGAGCGATTTCGGCGTGGTCTTCGGTCACACGCCGATGGGCCTCACGGTGGCGGCGGCTCTGGGCCGCTGGCTGCTCTACCTGGGTCTCGCCCTGCTCGTGGGCGGCGCCGCCACCTGCCTGTTCGCTCTGGGGGCGGTGCTGCCGCCCGGTGGCCGCGTTCTGCTGCGCTCGGCTTGGCTGCTGGCCGCCGTGGGCGTCGCCACGATGACCATCGCCGAAGAGCACATCGTCGGCGCGCCGTCCCTGCTGCCGTTCTTCCAGACCCAGACCGGCGCTGCCTACATCACTCTGGGCGCCGCGGTGCTCGCCGGCTGCACAGTGGCGGTGGGGTTCGTAGAGTTCCTGCCCGGCCGCGTCACCCTCTGGGCGCTGGGCGCCGTGGGCGCGGTGACCGTGCTGCTCCATACGCTGGCCGGCCACGCTGACGCCCCCTCGCCCTTCCGCCTGGTTCACCTCGTCGAGCAATGGCTCCACATGCTCGCCGTAGGAGTCTGGATCGGCGGGCTGGTTTGGCTCCTGCTCGCCCTGCGCCCCAAGGAAGGCCCCGATCGCGACCACACGGTGCGCGATTTCTCGCGCATGGCAGGCTATGCCCTCGGCGTGGTGCTGCTCACCGGCCTCCTGCGGGCCACCACCGAGGTCGGCTCGCTGCACGATCTGCTCGGCACCAGCTACGGCCACGCGCTGCTGCTCAAGGTCGCTCTCGTGCTAGCCATCGTCACGCTGGCCGCCCTCAACCGCTATCGCCACGTGCCCGCGCTCGGTCGAGGAGCGCCGACCCTTCACGCCCTGCGACGGACCGTGCGTGGAGAGGTTCTCGTGGCCGGCGGCATCCTGGCGGCGACCGCCGTCCTGGTGGGCCTGGCACCCGCCGCCCTGGCCGCCCTGGGAAGCGCCAACCGCGCACCGGCGAAGGTGATCACCGGCCGCGACTATGCCGCCACCACCACGGTGCACCTCACCGTCGCGCCAGGGGCGATAGGCAGGAACACGTTCACTGCCCAGGTGGACGAATCCCGCACCGGCAAGCCAGCGCTCGCACGGGCGGTGCAGCTGCAATTCTCGCTCGCGGCCCACCCCGAGCTTGGGTCTGCGACGCTGCCACTGCGGGAGGTCACCAACGGCCACTGGCAAGGGAGCGGCTCAGAGCTCTCCATCGCCGGCCGTTGGACCATAACCGTGCTCGTGCAAGAGCCCACCAACGGCACGACGGTGCCGCTCGCCCTGAATGTGGGGGCAGCTCCAGGGCCGTAGCGCCGCCTGCCCCCGGCCAGGGCCGGCTGCTCGCGCGCTAGCGCCCGGCCAGGGCCGGCTACTCGCCCGCCAGGGCCGCTACTCTCGCGCCGGAGCCGTCTCCGTCGCCGCCCGCAGATCTGATTCCGCCGCGCTCTGACGTCGCTGCCGGTAGGCCCGCGCCTTCTGCCGGCTGCCGCAGACTTCCATGGTGCACCAGTGCCCCGAGCTGTTGCGCGAGTGGTCGTAGAACGCCCAGCGGCAGGAGTCGTTGCGGCAGACCTTGAGACGCCTCCACGTGCCGGTCTCCATAGCGCGGTAGACGATGATCAGGAGGCGCCCCAAGGCCCCGTCCACCGCTGGCGATTCGGCCACCAGCCTCGTGCCTCCCTCCGGCGTAGCCCGCAGGCGCAAGCCGGCGCGCGACGCCACTTCGTCGAGCACAGCGGGCGCAGCCGCGGCCACCCGGTGACCGCCGTTGTTGCAGAGGAGCAGCTCGCGCAGCGCCTCGCGCAGCGCTACGGCGCGCGCGAGGTCAATCTTGGCGGCGGCGTCCTGACGATCCATGAGGTCGTGGTCGGCGAGCCACGCCGCCAGGCCCGCCGGCGTAACGAAGGTCTCGGTACCCTCGTCCACATCCAGGCTGTTCACGAAGGCGCGCACCAGCTCGAGCTCACCGGGTGCTTCCTTCGACTGTGCAGACATCAAGCTCCTCCGCCCGTCTCTATTTACGAGAATATACCACCAAACACTGTTTACTAGTGACGCATAACCGGTATACTTGAATTGGTGGTGACGATTCGCAAAACCCGTGTTCGTCACCGAGGCCCATCGGAAAGTACAGAGGGAGTGGTTGGAGATGCATGAGCCGGCCGCCTGGGAGCTCGCAACACAGCGTAGAGAGCAGGTCGAACGCGCCGCGCAGCAGGCAAGCCTCGTGCGTGAGGCACGACGCCGGCGCACACGTGGCGACCGGCCTGCAGGAAGGCGAACAGCATGAGAGACAGATCTCGAGAAGGAACCAGATGGCGCCGCGTTCTCGACGTGGTGAACGACCTCGGCGACGCCATCGCCACGCCTAGCGGAACGTCGCCCGACCGGCTGCGTGATCAGGCCCGGGCACGCGGAGAGCGCCGCTAGGCGAACCATGAACGTCCGCGGCGGACGGGCCGCCCTGCAGGCGCCCGCCCGCCGCGCCGCGTACGGCCACGCCGCGCGCGGTATAATCCCCCGGCGGCACGCGTGCCCCCATCGTCTAGCGGCCTAGGACATCGGCCTTTCAAGCCGGCAGCACGGATTCGAATTCCGTTGGGGGCAC
>CAVVTV010000021.1:0-5620 GCA_963751215.1 uncultured Thermoleophilia bacterium
CTTCCCGCTGCACAGGGCCACGCCGCCGACCGGCTGCCGCCGCCCTCGCGACCTTCAAGTGACGCGAATTGGGCCATATAAGGTGGGCCAAAGCGGCGCTTTCGGGTCGCCCCGCCAGTGCCCCGGGCTCATCGACCCTTCCAATTGAACGTTCAAAGCGAAGCGGGTGAGCAGCGCCGTGAATAGGCTCCGCCGGCCGCGCTTCCGCATTCCCACACTTCGTCACAGAATTCTCGCCCGTGTCATTATGGTTGTAGAAGGCGGGGCGCCGTGGCGGCGAAGCGAGGGATCTGATGGAGGGGACGGAGCAGGAGCGCGAGGAGGACCTGTTGGTCGCCTCAACTACGCAGCCGCATGCCTTCGTGGCGCTCTACTACCGCACCATGCCCGGCCTTCTCCGCTACTTCGCGCGCCGCACCCTCGACGCGCAGGCGCGCTTCCGATCTCACGGCCGAGACGTTCGCCGAGGCGTTCACGAGCCGCGGCCGCTTCCACGACCGCGGCGATGGCTCGGCGACGGCCTGGCTCTACACGATCGCCCGTCGCCAGTTCGCCCGCTACCTGCGCCGTCGGCGCGTCGAGGATGTGGCCCGGAGGCGACTCGGCATGGAGCGCCTCGAGCTCGGCCCGGACGACATCGAGCGCGTCGAGGCGCTGATCGACTTCGAGCAGATCGGCCGCGCTGTGAGCGCCGCCTTCGAGAAGCTCCGCAGCGAGCAGCGCGAGGCGCTACGTCTGCGCGTGATCGAGGGCCGTTCCTACGCAGAGGTCGCGACGGTGCTCGGCTGCAGCGAGGACGTGGCACGCTCGCGCGTCAGCCGCGGCTTGAGGCGCCTAGCGGCGGAGCTGGAGGGATGAGGTGACGTGATGGACACAGGGCCCGACAACAAGACGATCCTCGAGAGCGGCTTCGCCGCCGAGCTCGCCCGCCAGCTCGAGGCAGCGGCGGAGGCAGCCGCGAGCGGAGCGCCGCCCGCCCGCGCCGGCCGGCGGCCGCGACGCTGGCTGCTCGTCGCCAGCGCCGTCGCCGTGCTGGTCGCGGCCGCCACCGCGATCGCCGTGGTGCCGTCACTGCGTCCCGGCGCTGGCCATGGCTACAGGATCGCCGGGAGCTCACCATCTGTCTCGTCTTCACGTCAGGAAGCCAGGCCGGCCCCCATCGTCGACAACGTCACCACGATCTCTCAGCTGAGCCTCGATGCCAGTGCGCAGCCGTGGATCAGCGGTCGCCTCGGCGAGACGCAGCCCGCCTACGCCGCCTATCTGAGCGGGGGCGCCTGGCGGCGGCTCCCGATCCCGGCGAGGCTCAAGAACCTGCATGTCCTGGCCGCGCTCTCGCCGCGCGACGCCTGGGCCACGGTCAGCGGCGCTATCGCGCACTGGGACGGCTCCGCCTGGCGGGAGGCGTCCCTCCCTTGGCTCGACGGCAACGTCGCCTCACTGGACGCCATGGCCGTGGCCGCGACGAACGACGTCTGGGCGGTGGGCGACAAGGCCGGCCCCCTCTACCACGCTCCGCACGACCCGGGCACGCGCTATCAGGGCGAGCTGCCGCTGACGATGCACTGGGACGGCTCGGCCTGGGCCAAGGTGCCTGTGCCGCCCTCCCCCGGGCACAGCGCGATGCTCGATGCGGTCTCCTCTCGTGGCGCTGAGACCTGGGCGGTCGGCTGGTACGAGCGCGGCCTGCCGCGGGAGCCCCTGCGCCGGGGGCCGATCGCCCTGCGCTGGGACGGCGAGCGCTGGCTGGAGATGGCGCTGCCCAACACGAGCGGCGGCGGGACCACGCTCCTCGATGTCCTCGTGCTCGGCCGCAACGACGTCTGGGTCCTCGGCATGAGCAACCGTGACGGCGTCGGTGCCACCTACCTGGCCCGCTGGGACGGCATGAGCTGGCGGCGAGTCGCGACTCCGCGGGGACGGGCCTGGGGCAACTTCACGAGCGTCGCTGGCACCGCTGACGATGATCTCTGGCTGGGCGGTAGCGGCGCCGACGGACTCGACGACCCGCAGGCGGCGCACTGGGACGGGCAGCGCTGGACGGTCTACCGATCAGCGGCATTCCCCTCCCGGCAGAGCGCAGCCGGACAGGCCAGCGGTGAGCTCGGCGAGGACGAGCCGCAGATCACGGCAGCATCGCCGAGCGACGTCTGGTTCAACGCTTCGTTCACGCGCTTCTGGTACTCGGCCTCGTCGGACGACCAACGCCAGATCGCGGCGAGCGCCTCCGATCCGATGCTCTTCCACTGGGACGGCCGCAGCTGGAGCAAGGTCCAGATCGGCTTCTAGCACGAGGGAGGGACGACGCGACCGGTGTCCACAGCCGGCAGCGGATCGAGAAGGCTAGAGTGCCCGGCGTGCCGCGGCCCGGCCGCCACCGTCTGCCTCTGCCTCCTGGCCGCGATGCTGGCCCTGACAGCGGCCTCCTGCGGCAGCGGCGGAACAGGTATCACGGGCATCGTCACGGAGCGGCGCTATGAAGCCTTCATGGGCGGCGGGCCCACCGCGAGCCCGCTGCCCGACGGCTTCGGCATGAGCACGGACATGCCCGCCGTCCCTCAGCTCACCCTGCTGATCGAGCCCCTCGGCGGAAGCCAAGCGGAGCAGGTGGTGGCCGGGGTCGAGACGCACCAGGGCCTGTTCAAGGTGGCGCTGCCGCCGGGCCGCTACGTGGTGATCATCAAGGGGGGAAATCGGGAGTCTGACCAAGCATCGCGGCCGATCATCGTGCGGGCGGGGCGCTATAGCCCTTTGGTCTTCCACATGGTCACTCACTAGCGTCCCGCTTCACGCGAGTCTCGCGCTCGCGCACCGGTCACCCCAACCTCGATCGCCCCGAAAGAGTGGCAATAAGGTGGTGGAAACGAACGCCTGCCGCCGCCCTGCCGACCGGCAGCGCACCGAACAGGTTCACCGTCGGCCGCTCTTCCGTGCTTTCGGTGCGCCAGATCTCGTTGCTGCCCGCCCACCCCAGAGCGAAGCTGCTGTTACAGAGTAGACGCGCGTCTGGGGGATGGTCATGCGAGGACACGTGCGCAGGCGTGGGAAGTCCGGCAGCTTCGAGTACATCGTCGACATCGGCCTGGCGGCCGCGCAGCGGTGCACGGTCTGCAACAGACGCCTCTGGACCGAGCGCCGCCCGCTGCAGAGCTGCCCCAAGTGTGGCGGCGCCTTGCGGAGACCGAGGAGCGCCGCCGCGAGACCAAGGCCGGCTTCGCAACGCAGAAGGAGTGCCAGCAGGCGATGAACAAGCTGCTGGTCTCGGTCGAGGCAGCACAACTACACGGCGCCGACCAAGGCCACCGTGCGCCAGTACCTGACCAAGGAGTGGCTGCCGGCCGTGAAGGCGACGATCAGGCCCTCGACCTACAACTCCTACGTGCAGCACGTCGAGTGCCACATCGCGCCGCACATCGGCAGCGTGAAGCTCGCCAAGCTCACCGGTTCTCAGGTCAACGCCCTCTACGCGAAGCTCGCCGAGTCGGGTGCCAAGGATGGCACGCACGGTCTCTCGGCGATGACCATCCATCACGTGCACTCCTGCCTGCACAAGGCCTGCAAGGACGCGGTCAGGTGGGGCCACATCTCGCGCAACCCGCTCGACGCCGCCGACCCACCGCGGAAGAAGGGTGACGGCACACGCGAGATGCGCACCTGGACCAAGGAGCAGCTCAGGGCGTTCCTGGAGTCGGTCAAGGACGATCGCCTCTACGCCCTCTGGCACACGATCGCCTTCACCGGCATGAGAAGAGGAGAGGCCCTCGGCCTCAGGTGGTCGGACGTCGACCTCGAGAACGCCAGGCTCTCGGTGCGCCGCGCCCTGATCCCCACCAACCGCGAGGTGGTCGTCTGTGAGCCGAAGACCGCCAAGGGTCGGCGCGTGGTCGCCCTGGACCCGGTCACCGTCGAGGTCCTGAAGGCTCAGGCGGCGCGCCAGCTCGATGAGCAGAGTGAGTGCGACGAGACCTGGGTCGACTCAGGTCTCGTGTTCACGGCCGAGAACGGCGGTGCCCTCGACCCCGAGTCGTGTCTCGCGCTACTGGCGGCAGGCCGTGAAGAAGGCGATGCTGCCCGCCATCCGTCTGCACGACCTGCGCCACACCCATGCCACCCTGGCCCTGCAGGCCGGCGTGCATCCCAAGGTCGTCAGCGAGCGCCTCGGCCACGCCACCGTCTCGATCACCCTGGACACCTACTCGCACGCCATCCCGGCGCTGCAGGAAGAGGCCGCGGCGCTGATCGCGGGGCTCGTGTTCGCAGGAGATGGGTGATCCCGGCACCCCGCAAGTGGCTCAGCAGCGAGGTGAGCCGTCGCCTGGGATGACCACGCGCTTCTCGGGCTCGGTGGCCGGCATCTGGTAGAGATGCAGGCGCAGGGCATGACGCGTGCAGGGCGCCAAGGTAGGCGTCGACGGCGCGCCGGTCGTCGCCCTGCGGCGGTGCGGGAAAGGCCGAGGCGCGCTCGCGGCGCTCATCGATGAGGCCCTGCGTCGAGATCGCCGTGGGCCCCGCGGCGCAGATGCGCGCCGCAGCGCTCTTCGAGCTCTCCGTGAGGTCGGCGATCTGCCGGTAGGAGAGGCCGGCGGCGCGCAGGCGCAGGCACCAGAGGGCGAGCTCGCTCTCACCCAGCGGCAGCTCTGCCTCGAGCTCGCCGGCAAGAGCAGCGGGAGGGCGTGCGACGTAGCGGCGCCGCGCCCGGCGGCGCGTGCGCCTGGGCAAGGCCTTGAGCTCAGCGAGCGCCGGTCCCGCTACCTCGTGCAGGTAGGCAAGCCAGGTCTGCCACTCGGGCCTGCGGTAGACGAGGCCGCAGCAGGAGCGGCAGGCAAAGCGCAGCGCCTCGGGGCGGCGCGTAGAGGCTGCGCATGCGCTCCCCACAGCCCGGGCAGAGGGCGTAGGTGCGTCGTCCCGGCAAGGCCTCGAGTTCGATCTCGTTCTCGAAGGAGGGGCCGTCGCACTGCGGCCAGTAGCGGTAGCTGAGGAGGAGATCATCGTCGGCGTTCTCTTGGCCCGTGATCGCGTAGGCAAGGCGGGCGCGCTGCTTGCCCCCGCCCAGCGCGCGCCACTCCACCTCGCCGGCCGGCTGCGCCTCCCGGCGAGCGCCGTCGCAGAGCTCACCGATCTCGAGGGCGCGGCACTCATCGATGCCGAGCCGTGTGCGCCGCCGGCCGCTGCCGAGGCCACCCACAGAATCACCTCCTGTTCGCTTGTCGCTCTGCCAAGCGCTCTCAAACGCAGGCAGGCGCCGGCTGCAACAGTCGGCACATTCGGCGTCAGAATGGCTCCCGAAAGCGCCCGAACAGACGCGGTTGTGGCCCCCAAACGTGCACTTAGGGTCCTCAACGATGCCTTTTGCATCACTTTACGTCAGCTTTGGGACAGCTTCTGTGCCTGCAGGCGCACGCAACAATCGGCCCGGGATCGCCTTTTCCCTGCTCAGAAGCTTACGCCTTGAGGAGGACGCGAGCGAGGTGCTCTGCAGAGGTCCGCAGAGATCGTCGTTCTCGCTGAATCGTGCACGATCCCTGCCTACGCCAAGGTCGGCATTTGTCGGCGCCGACGGCGATCCAGGGCGACTTGGGACGGAATCGAGATTGTGGAATCGCCCTGTGCAGGCAAGAAG
>CAVVTV010000022.1:0-58794 GCA_963751215.1 uncultured Thermoleophilia bacterium
ATGCCAACCGGGACGCCGATGCGCGCGCCTTTGCGGCGCTGCTGCGGCACATCAAGGCGGTGGACGGCCAGCAGCACACCGTCATCATGCTCCAGGTGGAGAACGAAGTGGGAATGCATGGGGACTCCCGCGATCACTCGCCCGCGGCGGACAAGGCCTTTGCAGGCCCGGTGCCGAAGGAGCTGATGGACTACCTCCAGAAACATAAGGGTACGCTTGTTCCGGAGTTTCGCCAAATGTGGGAAGCGGCCGGCTTCAAAGCATCCGGAACCTGGGAGGAGGTGTTCGGCCAGAGCAAGGCGACGGAGGGGGTCTTTATGGCCTGGAACTATGGGCGCTACATCGGGCGGGTCATCGAGGCCGGCAAAGCCGAATACCCGCTGCCGATGTACGTGAACGCGGCACTGTACGGAATTGGGAGGTCGCCTCAACCCATAGCGAGCGGCGGCCGGCCTTGGGACGTTGTGATGGACGTGTGGAAAGCCGGGGGGCCGGCAATCGATATCCTCTCGCCCGACATTTACAGCGAGGCCGACTACAACGCGTTTTGCGCCCGGTACAGCCAATCCGGGAACCCGCTGTTCATACCCGAGACGAGCGGTGGGCCGGGAGACGCAGCCAGGGCGATCTACGCCTTCGGAGGCCACGACGCCATCGGCTTCTCGCCGTTCGCCATCGACCGGTGGGCGGGGAACGATCCCGAATTGGCCGGCGTCTACGATTTCCTCTCGCGACTGTCGCCGCTGATTCTGCAACACCAGGGCAAAGGCACGATGTCCGCCGTTCGGCTGCTCCCCAACGACCCGCCGCAGAAGGTCAAGGTGGGGGACTACACCCTGGAGGCGTCATACCTGGTGCCCCCGGTCAGGCCCACGTTACTGCCACCGCGGGAAACCATGCCTAACTCGGCGGCGATTCTCATTCAGACGGCGCCCGACGAGTACATCCTAGCCGGCAGCGGTGTAAAGGTCGCCTTCTCTCCGGACACACCCGGGCCCCCGCTCGCCGGAATAGGCACCGTGGAAGAGGGCACTTTTGTGAACGGCCGCTGGGTTCCCGGCCGCCAGCTTGCGGGGGATGACACCGACCAGGGGAACTATGTAAGTTTGTGGGGCTTTTGGAAAAGTGCCGGTTGGCCGGGTGACGTCACCCTGGGGAAGAACATGTTCCAGCGGGACCTGAGCATCCAGCGCGTCACCCTGTACCGCTACCGGTGAGCGCGGGCGGAACTACAGTGATTAAAGGAGGACATGCATGCATCGACGTTCGTTTTTTGCCAGGGCTGCGGGATTGGGAGCCATTCCGCTGTTTTCGCAGGAGGTACAGGCACAGGCCAAATCGGCCAATCTGAAAATTACCGCGGTTGAACTCTGGCAGGCCACAGGCGATTCAAAGCGGTACGACGCATACCTGGACGAAGAATACCCGAAGGGTGGAATGGTCAGGCCGTCTCCCCCACCGGGGCAGCGGCCGGCGGCGCCGGCTCCTCCCAGCCGTATCTATATGAAGATCCTCACCGACGGCGGCCTGGAGGGATTCTACGGGCCCCACGACCAGAATGTGGTCGATGAGGTCGTGAAGATCCGAAGTGTCGTCGGCATGGATCCGTTCGCGATTGACAGCGTGTGGGAAAGCCTGGTCACGGGGGATAACAGGTACACCGGAACCTACATGTTCGGCGTCAGCGCGATCACCAACACCCTGTGGGACATGAAGGGGAAATTCTGCAATCTGCCGGTGTACAGACTGCTCGGCGGTTCGCGGAAGGTTGTGGACTGCTATGCGACGACCATCGGGATGCCGGTCAACACGATCGACGCGATCGCGGAAGGCGCCGCGCGGGTCAAGAAGGCAGGATTCAAAGCCCAGAAATGGTTCCCCACGCTGGGACCGAGGGACGGGGCCGAGGGCTTCGAGTTCAACGTGACCATGATGAAGACCCTCCGCGAAGTCTGCGGGGAAAACTACGACATCATGATCGACGGCCTGACGCGATGGGATCTCCCCTACGGCATGAGATGGTGCAAGGCGGTGGAACAATACAGACCCCGCTGGCTGGAGGAACCGTTCCAGACGTACAGCCAGATTGAAACGCTCGCCCGCCTGCGGCAGATGACGACGATCCCGATCGCCACCGGCGAGCATAACTACAATCGCTGGGAGTTCTATGAGCTCGTGAAAGCCGGCGCCGTCGATATCCTGGAACCGGACACGGAGTGGTGCGGCGGCATCAGCGAGGTCACGAGGATCTGCGCGCTCGCCTCCGCGGCTGGTCTCAAAGTCAGTCCCCATCACATGAAATTAAATGCATTGGCGCACCTCGTGGCAAGCCAGCCTCCGGCGGTGTGCCCGGTGGTTGAAAACCGGCACTCCATGTATATGGGCACCAAGTATTTCGAGAAGAATCCAATTGGGCATAATGGGAACAGCCAGATTGAGTTGTCGGATCGGCCTGGATTCGGCATCGAGCTGGACGATTCCAAGATTGTGAGCATGAAGAAGATATTCCCAGCAGCCTGACTGTCGCGGGCCACGCCAAACGACAAGACGCCCGGGAAGACGGGCGTCTTGTTTTTCTGCCGTAAGACTCCCGAGGTAATTGCAATGAAGACCTCTCCTTTCGCCTCGGTGATGAGGGCCTTCAGGTCGTGGTAAAACGCGTGCTCCTCGCCGGGCTCGTAAGCTCCCTTGACATCATCAGGGACGTCCAGCTGAAGCTCGGCGATGATGCAGGGAAGCCTACCGGACGCCGGAATTCCTTTTTGAGATCAGTTCGGGCCGGTGGCACTTTCCCGACACCAACGTCTTTGAGCACGAGTTTCGAGACCAGTTGGGACGCCAGAGCAGCGAACAGGGGGTCGCCCAAGGGCGGAATTCCGTCGATGCTGCGTCCCTGGTGTTCGGCCATTCCATCCTCGACTACTGCGTGAATGAATGTTGCCGCATTGCTGCGTCAGCGGGCTTAAACGATTGGGAACCGCGTGTCGTGGGCAGGAAGGTTGCGTTGAGCGAGGTCAAAGACCACGATTACGGCATCCTGCTGCGAGAGATGGTCAGCGTCTATGTGGAAGAGCAAACACGCCGTACATCACTGGCAACGCGAATCGACTATGCCCCTCCTTCGAATTCGAGAAAACGCGCGTACAAGTATGAAGGTCCTCAGCAAGGCTAAGCGTGGTTGATCGGCAGGCGGCACCGGGTTCCAGGCTGCGGAGCCAGGCCCCCCGAGATACGGCGTTCGGGGAAGCTTGGAGCAGCGTGGCGTGATCCAACTGGCGGCTCACCCTCCCCGCGGAGGTGACGCGCCTTGGAGAGCGATCAAATACGTGAGCGGATTTCTGAAATGGAGTACTCTGGTCGGCGGCGGTCTTGGTGGCCTCGGCGGAGCGGCTCCAGAGCGGCTCTTTCCTGTAGATCAGGGTTGAGGTGTTGAAGCTGGCCACTTCGAATCCGTGGCCGTGGGTGATCGGCATCCGTGGGACAAGCCACCGCCCCACACCGAACCGCGAGCGCCAGCGAGCGGCTGCCACGATTTCCCTACAGAAATTTCTTAGTTAGTATTCCGGTCAGGGGTAGGCTACCCTCACCTCACCCCCGCAAAAAGAGGCCTCCTCGGGGGAATCTGTGGGTAGGTGACCGGTCTACCGAGGCTGCTGTTCGAGGAAGCGGCGGAACTTGCGGCAAGTGGACTCGAAGGAGCGCTGCTGCTCCTCGGAGTCGCCGTGGTAGAGCAGCGGCCCTCCCTCCTCCAACAGGTTGAAGACGAGTTCTTCCACCGGCACTTTTCTCAGAGAAGGGGTTTCATTTAAGTCCCGGATGATCTCGCCTCCCAAGATCCAGAGATTGTCCACGTGCTTGCGGATGGTCTTCCGGGACAGCTCCAGGCGCACCAGATGTTCGAGGAACGGGCGAAAATACGCCACCATCCTCTCACCCGGCGGAAGGTCTTTCTCAAAGCCCATCCAACTGCGTGGCCACTCATCCAGGTCCCGGCAATACACCGACAGATCGATGGGCGCCGCTGCCGCGGAATGGTTTACGGTGGAAGTCTTCGCCATCGGGACCGTTCTTCTGGCCATGCAACTCATAACGATTCTAAACCGCTGCCACCGTTTTCGGGGATTTGTTTACGAAGGGGCAAGGTTTTCCCCAACCGAGCGCAACACCATCGAAGTGCGCGTCCGGCCCAGAAAGGGTTCGGCCGCGATCTGCTCCGGTTGCCACCGGCCCGCCGCCGGCTACGACCATCTCGCCGAGCGGCAGTTCGAGTTCATTCCCCTATGGGGTTTCCTGGTCTTCCTGCTCTACCGCATGCGGCGGGTAAACTGCCAGAGCCTGCGGGGTCGTGGTCGAGGAAGTGCCCTGGGCCAGCGGCAAACATCAGCTCACCAAGGTGTACATGCAGTTTCTGGCGCACTGGGCGCGCAAGCTCTCCTGGAAGGAGACCGCCGCATCGTTTCGCACCTCTTGGGAAAAGGTTTGCCACTCGGTGGAGTACGTCGTCAGTTGGGGGCTGGAGCACCGCACGCTGGCGCCCATTCGAGCCATCGGCGTGGACGAGATCCAGTACGCCAAAGGGCACAAGTACCTCACCCTCGTCTACCAGATTGATGCCGGCCTCACGCGCCTGCTCTGGGTGGGCAAGGAACGCACCGTGGAAACCTTCGAGGAATTCTTCGCCATGATCGGCGAGGAACTCAGTGTCCAAGATCGAATTCGTCTGCTCGGACATGTGGAAGCCCTACCTGCGGGTGATCCGCGAGAAATGCTCCCAGGCGCTGCACATCCTGGACCGCTTCCACATCGTCGCCAAGATGAACGAGGCGCTGGACGACGTGCGCGCCGCCGAGTCACGCAAGATGGCGCAGGAAGGCCACGAGCCGCTGCTGAAGAAGTCGCGCTGGTGCGTCCTCAAGCGCAAAGAGAACCTGACCCCTCAGCAGAAGTTTCGCCTGCGCGATCTGCTGCGCTACAACCTCCAAACCGTCCGGGCCTATCTGCTCAAAGAAGATTTCCAGCAATTCTGGGAATACCACTCGCCCACCTGGGCGGGCATGTTCCTGGACTTCTGGTGCCACCAAGCCATGCGCTCCCGCATCGAGCCCATGAAGAAGATCGCTCGCATGCTGCGGGCGCACCGCGAACTGCTGCTCAACTATTTCAGGGCCAAAAAGCAGTTCTCCAGCCGGCGTGGTCGAGGGCCTGAACAACAAAGCCAAAGTGACCATGAGAAAATCCTACGGCTTCCGCACCTTCCGCATCACCGAACTCGCGCTCTACCACACACTTGGCAAACTGCCCGAACCAGCACTAACCCATGAATTCTACTGACGAGTCTGGAAAACTAAGTGACATTGTGTTGGGACTCCCTCCAGCACCTTCGCCATCCGGTTGTGTACCCGGTTGAACTCCCCCATGAGCTTCACCCGGTAACGGGTCAGATCCCTCAGCTCCTGAATCGGCCGTGGCGGTACGAAACTGGCTCTGAGCAGCCCGTGCGCCAGCAGATCCGCAATCCATTCGGCGTCCTTCTGGTCGGTCTTTTGCCCCGCGATGTTGTGCATGGGATACGGATTGGCCAACAGCAGTGGGAAGTGGCCTTCCAGCACATGCCACACCGGCTTCCAGTACACGCCGGTCGATTCCATGGCCACATGCTCCACCTTGTTGGCGTACAGCCACATTTCAGCCGCTGGAGTTCCTTCCAATACGTCGAGAACTCTTTCTTCCGAACGTCCCGATGGCCCTGATCATCGAAGACCAGCACACAGGCTGTGATGCTGTCTTTGTGCACATCTACTCCGCAGCAGCGGGAGTAAAATATTTGCACGGAGCCTCCTTGCCGCTGAGCGAGGGACGCGAAAAGAAGAACTGACTATCCTTCTCGGGCTCTCCACCTCACGGCGGAGGCTCCAATCCGTTGTTCCATCAAAACGTCCCGGGCCACATTCACAGACGGGCTCACAGGCGCCAATCGCAAACCGGTCTTCACTCGCCGACGGCTGCCCTTATTCTGCCCCTGCTCGCGCCCTTTTTCATCCCTGCCACTGAGCGGCCCGTGAGGGCCGCTCACACGTAGTCATCTATGAGGGCGCTCCTTCTGTCAAGGACGAAATGCAATCCTAATCGGCGCCTCCAGGCGCCGACTTTCTCTTCGACGAGCTACACTATTCGTGAGCCGGACGGAGGACAGGGCCACGCTGGCGAGCGACCCGAGCGCCGATCCGGAGGCCGGGATGGGCGGGCCAGAGTTACTGGCCCGCCTGCCGGAGCATCCCGGCAGTTAAGCGTTAAACGCCGGGGTCTGGGGCGGAGCCCCAGCCGTCCGGGGCTTGGTCAGTTTCGAGGCACCTCCTGGTCCCCTTGCTTCGTCCCGTTGCGCTCGACCGCGAGTCTTCGCCGCTCAGTCATCTATCCGCTCTCCCACGAGCATGAGCATCCTTCGTCCCGGGTTTCGCAATCACACACACAGCTTTTCAAGGCTAGACTTACTTACCGCGCTGACCCGTTCTCGGACGAAGACATCGAAGCCGGCGCCGGCTCTCGATAGACTTGTTTCTTGGTGAGCACCCACCAACTGGCCTCCGCCAAGTGCCGCGCCACGGCCACCGCGGCCTTGCCGTGGTTCTTGTTGGCACGTAGCCGTTCGTAGAGCTTCACGACGTGCCGCTGCGCGTAGCGCTGCTTGTGCATCACCACACAGTTGGCCGCCTCCACAAAGGCCCATTTCAAATAGTGGTTGGCCATGCGCGAGGTGGGTCCCAACCGCTTCTTGTCTCCGCTGGCATAGACCGTCGGCGTCAAACCCGCGTAGCTGGCCAGTTGCCGGGCGTGGCCAAAGCGGCCCACCTCGCCGATTTCCAAGTAAATCGTGGCGGCCAGGATTTCTCCCACTCCCGGCAGCGTCTTCAGCAGCCGCACATAACCGAGCTGTCCAATGCCCAGTCGGATGCGCATCTCCAGCTCCCGGATGTGCGCTTCCACCTGATCCACTAACTCCCACTCGTGCCGCGTCGCCAGCCGTGTCTCCGGCGGCAGGGCGCCCACGTACACCGACAACTGCACCCGCCCCTTGCCGGCAAACAGGTTCCGTGGTTCTCCCGCTTCGTACTGCCCGTAACGGCGAATCGCTCCGTGGATGCGATTCTTCAAGGTCGTTGTGTGGTACCGCAGGGCCAGTCGTGTCCGCAGTAGTCCACGCAGATCGCGCAGAGTAGCCGGCGGGATCCACACCTCCGGCAACGTCCCGTTGCGCAACAACATCGCCAGGCCGGTCGCGTCGATGGTGTCCGTCTTGTTGCGTCCCGCCATCCGCTTCTTGGCTGCCAGCGGATGCACCAGCCGCACATCCAGCCCCGCCTCCTCTAGAGCATCCACGAACCAATACCACCCACCGCTGGCCTCCACCGCGATGGGTGTGCCGGTGGCCAGACTCCGCAAGTACTCCTGCAATTCCAAAGAATCGTTGGCAACCTTGACCGGAGCTTCCACCCGCCCGCGTTCGTCCATGCTCACGAACACCGAGAACTTCTTGTGCATGTCGGTATCCGTCCTGTGAACCCATCTTCCGCGGATTGAGGACTGGGGGCCATACTTCCCATGTTGGCGATGTGTGGCCGTGGAGTGCGCGCACGTCGCCGTCGAGGGAGGATTCGACGTGGGCAAGAAACCGATGTGGAGAAGGCGCGGTACTGGCAGGACGGTCATTCGACGACGCCGCGCGGAGCGGCATGTCGACGCGGGCGTTCTGCCGGCAGCGGAAGCTGAAGGAGAGCCAGTTCTATTGGTGGCAGCGGCGATTGAGGGAAAGGCGCCGCCCGCTTCGACGCCACGAGGCCAGGTAACGGGGCGGCGAGCTTCGCCCTGGTCAGCGACGAGCCGGGCGCGGCGGATGCCGGCATCGAGCTGGTGCTGGCCGGCGGGCGCCGGCTGCGCATCGCCAAGGGCGTCGATGAGGCGACGCTGCGGTCGGTGCTGGCGGCGCTGGACGAGCCGGGATGCTGAGCTTCCCGGCCGCCATCAAGGTGTACCTGTGCACGGTGGCTTGCGACATGCGGCGCAGCTTCGACGGCCTGTCGATGATGGCCGAGCACATCATCCGCTGCAATCCCTTCTCCGGCCACCTGCTGGTGTTCTGCAACAAGCGCAGCGACCGGCTGAAGATCCTGTACTGGGACCGGGACGGCTGGGTGATCTGGTACAAGCGGCTGGAGGCGGGCACGTTCCAGTTTCCGTTCGCCCAGACGGGGCGGCGGGAGATCGCGGCCTGGGAGCTGGGGGTGCTGCTGGAAGGCATCGATCTGAGCAAGGGGCGGAGAAGGAAACGTTTCGCATTGCCGCCGGCGGCGAGTGAGAGCCGCGCGGCCCTCGATCTGTTAAAACAATAATAACACCGTTTGTTCTTTTTTGTTGACTTATTCGAGTAAGTCGGAGTAAGTTACATACTTACTCGATGGAGATCGATCCCCACAACCTGCCCACCGATGCCGCCGCCCTGCAGCAGATGCTGCTCCGCACCCTGGCGCTGCTGGACGCGTCCGAGGCGCAGCTGGCGGCCAAGGAGCGCGAGCTCCGGCGGGTGCGGCACTGGCTCGAGCAGTTGCTGCGCAACCGCTACGGGCAGAAGCGCGAGCGGGTGGACGAAAACCAGTTGTTCATGTTCGCGGCGCAGATCGCCAGCACGGGGCAGGAGCCGCCGCCGGAGCCGAAGCCGGCCCCGGCCGCCCCGCGGCCCGCTCCGCAGGGACATGGACGGCAGCCCTTGCCGCAAGTCGCTGAAGCGGCGGCGCGTGGTGTACGACCTGGCCGAAGCCGAGCGGCAGTGCCCCGAGTGCCACGGCGAGATGAAGCACATCGGCGAAGAGATCCGCGAGGAGCTGGAGTACGTGCCGGCCTCGCTCGAGGTGATCGAGCAGGCCTGCCAGAAGTACGCCTGCCCGAAGGGCTGCACGGTGGTCACCGCCGAGAAGCCGGCGGCGCCGATCGAGAAGGGCCTGGCGGGGCCGGGACTGCTGGCGCACGTGGCGGTGAGCAAGTTCGCCGATCACTTCCGTTGCAACCGGCAGGAATCGATATTCGCCCGGCAGGGCGTGGAACTTTCGCGGCAGACGATGTGCGGTTGGATGGCCGACTGCGCGGAACTGGTCGATCCGCTGTACGGGTTGATGAAGCAGCGGGCGCTGAGTTCCAAAGTGGTGCAGACCGACGACACGCCGGTTCCGGTGCTGGATCCGGAGTTGCCGTGCACGCGCACCGGCCGGGGGGGCGCTGCGGGCGAGATTCGGTGGACGGCAAGCCGCGTCGACCTGGTCTTCGGGTCGAACTCCCAGCTGCGCGCCATCGCCGAGGTCTACGCAAGCGACGACGGGCAGGAGAAGCTTGTGCGCGACTTCGTCGCCGCGTGGGACAAGGTCATGGCACTCGATCGGTTCGACCTCGCTCGACCGCACAAAGGGTCGGGGGCCGATGCCTGACGGAGGCGAGTGGCGGGGCCGGCTGCGGCGCAGAGGTGGCATCTTGCCGGCAGAGGCGGACTTAACCAGACACAAGTAGAGAACCATCGGGCCAGCAGCGGTAGCTGAGGAGCAGAGAGCTGCTCCGCTCCTCCTCCCTGGTGATCGTGTAGCTGAGACACGCGAGCAGCCTGCCGTCGTAGGTGGCGCGCCACTGGACCTCGCTGCACGTCCGCGTTTGCCGACTGCCGGCGGGGCAGAGCTCGGCGATCTCCAGAGCGGCACTCCTCGATGGCCAGACGCTGGCGCTGGGCACCACTGCCGAGACCACCCGCCGCGCCACCCCATTCTTGCTGCCGCAGGGCAGCGACCACGCTGAGCGTAAATCAACACAACAGCCGTAGAAGTGCACCGAAACGCGTCCCAAACGACGCCGAAAGGGTCCCCAACCGTGCACATCGCGTCCCCAGGGAGCATCATGCGTCCCTTTAGGACACGTTTGGGACAGCTTACGTGCATCTGCGCGCACGCTACCTCGGCCGCCTGCTCGCCTTTTCCCTGCTCAAAAGCTTACGCCTGCCGAGAGCCTTGCGCGATGGTCTTCGTGGAGGTCCGCAAACAGCGTGTTTCTCACTGAATCATGTCGTATGCGAGCCTGCGCGTAGGTCGGCATTTGTCGGCGCCGACGGCGCACTTGGCAGGGATTCGAGTAGGAACGACCTTCTTGATGACGCCCTGTGCAGCAAGAAGCTGGTGCCCCCGGGCTGGATCGAACAGCCGACACCAGGTTTAGGAAACCTGAGTACGAATTCCCTCTGGTGATGCGCTGTGTGCGATTGTGCTGGACTGTCCAAGGTTCTGCGAGACATTCGTGATGCGCGATGTTGGGGCGTGGTTCGCCGTGGTGAGGCGTCTCGGCAGCATCATGTCCGGTCATGAAAATGGGCCTGGGACGCCTTCGCGCTCGGCGCTGGCAGCTGTAGGCTGCACCTACCGGGCCAGGGGCTTCTCAGGGAGAACGCAGGACGGGCAGGCCGCAACTGCCGTGGGCTTCGAGCCCGATCATGTCTGTGGCCGCCCCTGCGACTGCACCCGGGTGTGCTAATGAGCACGAATCCGTCGGTGTCGATTCGCCCGCCTGCGCTCCGCCATGGCGAAGGGAAGGAGCGCGCCCATGCGAGCGATCGGCATCGACGTCCACGGCGACTTCTGCGAGGTAGCCGTGAGCGAGGACGGGCGCTTGCGCTCGGCGGGCCGCATAACGTCGCGGCCAGCCGAGCTCGAGGTCTTTGCCGCCAGCCTCGCGCGAGACGACGAGGTCGCCCTCGAGGCGACCGGCAACGCACTCGCCATCGCACGTATCATCAAGCCGCACGTAGCACGGGTGGTGGTCGCCAGCGCGCGTGAGCTGCACGCCATCAGTGACGCCAAGGCCAAGACCGATCGCCGCGACGCGCGCACCCTGGCGAAGCTGCTCGCAGCCGGCATGCTCGAGGGCACTTGGCTGCCCGACGAGCAGGTGCGCGCCCTGCGCCGCCGTCTGGCCCATCGCGCCCAGCTCGTGCGAGCACGCAGCCGCCTCAAGAACGAGGTCCAAGCGGCCCTGTTTCGCAACCTCGTCGGCGCGTCGTCGGCGACGGACCTCTTCGGCGTGATCGGAAGACGCTGGCTGGAAGATCGTGTGCTGCCCGCTGACGAGCGCGAGACGCTCGACAGTTGCCTGCGCACCATCGCCTTCTTAGACGGTGAGATCGCACGCTTCGAGGTGGCCATCGCCCGCTACGCGCTGCGCTCGGTGGAGATCCGCCGCCTGCTGACGATCCCCGGCGTCGGCCTGCTCAGCGCGGCCACGTTCGTGGCCGTGGTCGATGACGTGCACCGCTTTCGCTCAGCCCGCAAGCTGGTCGGCTACCTGGGCCTCGACCCGCGCGTGCGCCAATCGGGCTCGAGCCCGGCACGCATGGGACACATCTCCAAGGAGGGCCCGGCTGCCGCCCGAGCGGCGCTCTGCGAGGCCGCCCACGCGGCACTGCGCACGCCCGGGCCGTTGCGTGCCTTCGGAGGGCGAGTGGCCGCCCGGCGCGGCCGCCAGGTGGCCGTCGTCGCGGTCGCTCGCAAGCTCGCCACGATCGCCTGGCGGCTGCTGCAAACTGGCCAGGATTACGCCTACGCGAACCCCGCTCAGGTGCGTCTCAAGTGGCGGCGTATCGAGCTGCTTGCCGGTGCGCCCTCCCAGCAAGGGCGACGGACCGGCGCAGCGCGTCAGGCAGATCAGGAGCGCGGTCTTGCCCTGGCCGCCGAGCGTGCCTACGAGCGCCTGGTGGCCGACTGGCAGGCGGCGGGCCGCCAGCGTGCGGGCACGGGCGCCGCAGTGGGGCGCGCATCTGTGAAGGCCCTCGCAGGGCCAGGCAGCGCGGCAGGCTCAACAGCCCCATAGGTCTGCACTTTCGCTCGCGGTCGCCCGCACCCGATGACAACGCTCGCACAGGAGGCAGGATCTGTCGAGAGCACTTGACTTTCATCCGTCGGCAATCGAGCGGCCGAGCGGCCGCAGAGCGGTCGTCACTGCCTCGTAGACAGCCGCTGCTCAGCTGGCGATCGGGGTCTTGGCACCCCTCAAACTAGGTCACGTCGCCTTGTGGCGGTCCGCCGGCTGCCAGATTAGCGAGGTCCCGGATCAGAGTGCCCTGCCTGTCGAAACAGGTCGCCAGCGGCAAGTGACAGGCGCGGCTCGAACCGCCGTCGACCTCGCGGTGTACGGGGACGGCCGTGCGGCAGACCTCCATGCAGTAGGAGCACCGCGGATGAAACCGGCAGCCGGCAGGTGGATCCACCGCGCTGGGAACGTCGCCCTCGAGAACTCTCAAGCCGCTGCGCACAGCCGGGTCCGGCGAGGGCACGCTGGCAAGGAGGGCCGCAGTGTAGGGATGCCGCGGACGGCCGAAGACCTCGTCTGCCGGACCGCGCTCAACGAGTTGACCCAGGTACATCACAGCCACCTCGTCCGCCAGCGATTCAACCACGGCCAGGTCGTGCGCGATCAGAAGATAGGCAAGCCCGAGCCGTTGCTTGAGCTCCTGCAGCAGAACCAGAATGCGAGCCTGGACCGAGACGTCGAGAGCCGAGGTCGGTTCATCAAGAACGACGAGCGCAGGGTCAAGAGCAAGAGCACGAGCGATTGCGATGCGCTGGCACTGACCTCCGCTGAACTCGTGTGCACGCCGCCACTGATGCTGAGTGCCCAGCCCAACCATCTCGAGCAGGGCGAGCACCCGCGTCTCTAGCTCGGCACCTCGCCTGCGACCCTGCGTGCGCATGGGCTCCGCGATCAGATCGTGGACGGTCATCCGCGGGTCCAGCGACGAGTAGGGATCCTGGAAGACGATCTGGATCTTGCGCGCCAGCTTGCGCGACTCGCGAGTAGAAAGCTCGGCCCAATCCTTGCCGTCAAAGGTGACCTTGCCGCTGGTCGCCTTGGTCAGCTGCATGACGGTCTCCGCGACGGTCGTCTTGCCCGAGCCGGACTCGCCGACGAGCGCCAGCGTCGCGCCGTCAGCGATGCTGAATGAAACGTCGTCGACCGCGTGGACCACGTCCGTCGACTTTCGCCTTACCCCCCGGCGGACCTTGAAATGAACCGTGAGGTCCTGGACGGTGAGGAGAGTCATGATGGCGCTCCCCCAGCTGTGGCGAGTGCGAGGCCCTGGGCGACGAAATGGCAAGCTGCCCAATGGTCCTCAGTGAGCTGCGTCGGCATCGGCTTCGTGGTCGAGCAGACAGGCATCGCATGCGCGCAGCGAGGGTGAAACCTGCAGCCCGGGGGCGGATCGATGAGATCGGGAACAGCCCCCGGGATGGTCTGCAGTTCCGCTGCCGTCTTGCCCTGCGGAAGGCAGTCGAACAAGGCGCGAGTGTAGGGGTGGTAGGGCTGCTTCATCACGCGCGCCGTTGTGCCCTGTTCAACCACGGTGCCCGCATACATGACCGCGACGCGGTCGCAGGTCTGTGCTGCGACTCCGACGTTGTGGGTGATGAGGATCTGCGCGACCCCAAGGTCTTCTCTGAGCTTGAGCAGCAGCTTCAGGATCTGGGCCTGAATGGTCACATCCAGCGCCGTTGTCGGCTCGTCGGCGATCAACACCGGCGCGCCACAAGAGATGGCCATGGCCATGCAGGCGCGCTGCCTCATGCCACCGCTTAGCTGGTGAGGGTAGCTCTTGAGGATGTTCTCGTTCGCTGGCAGCCCCGTCGCAGCCAGCGCTTCGCGCGTCGTTCGCTCTGCCTCTTTGCGCGTGACTCCTTCATGAACGCGCACCACGCGCATGATCTGTTCACCGATCGTGAAGACCGGGTTCAGAGAGGCCAGCGGATCCTGAAAGACCATGGAGATGACCTTGCCACGCAGCGCCTGCATCTGCGGCTCGCTCTTCGCCAGCAAGTTCTCACCGCGAAACACGATCTCCCCGCCGGTGAAGCAGGCGATCGACTTGGGCAGCAAGCCCAGCACCGAGAAGCCGGTGACCGACTTGCCGCAGCCAGACTCGCCGACAACGCCGAGGATCTCTCGCTCACGGAGACTCAGATTGACGCCGTCGAGCGCCTTCACGACTCCGCGCAAGCTGCGGAACTCCAGCCTCAGGTCGCGGATCTCCAGCAGATCAGTCACCGCTTCATCCGAGGGTCGAGCACGTCGCGCAGGCCGTCGCCGACGAAGTTGAAGGCCAGCACGAGAGCGAAGATGGCCAAGCCCGGGAAGGTGGCGATCCACCACTGTTCCAGGAAGAAGTCGCGGCCACTCGAGATCATCAGCCCCCAGTCGGGCGTCGGGGGCTTCGCCCCGAGCCCGAGGAAGCTCATGGCGGCCACAGCGAGAATCACCGTCCCGACGTCGATGGTCATCTGCACGATCACCGGGCCGAACGAGTGCGGCAGAATGTGACGCAGGATGATGCGCAGATTGGGCACGCCCATCGTCCGGGCCACCTTGACGAACGGCCGCTGCCGCAGAGAAACGGCCATGCCGCGAACCAGGCGCGTATACCACGGCCACCACGTGACCACGATGGCGATGCCGACATTGCGCAGGCTGGGGCCGAGGAAGGCGACCAGCGCCATCGTGAGGATCAGGCTGGGAAAGGCGAGAAAGACGTCGGTGATGCGCATGACCACTTCGTCGATCATGCCGCCGTAGTAGCCGGCGATGCCCCCCAGCGGGATGCCGATGAGCAGCACACCCAGCATCGTCACGAACGGCATGGTGAGCGCGATGCGCGAACCGTACACGACCCGGCTGAGGACGTCGCGACCGAGTTCATCGGTGCCGAAGAGGTGATGTGCGCTAGGCGCCTGCAGACGCGCCGGCACGTTCGGCTCTCCCTTTCCCTGCTGCGGATTCGGTGCGACGAGTGAGGGGGCCACAGCGAGAACGAGGATGAAGACGATCCAGGCAAGCCCGATGACCGCCAATTTGTCACGCATGAAGATGCGCACGTCGTGCTTGCCCTCGGATATGGAGGCGGCGTGACGCACCCGCCAGTCGGAGAGAATGCTCGGGGCAGCGTTGCTCATCACTCGCTCTCCTAGCTCAAGACGATGCGCGGGTCGAGCCACGCGATCAGCAAGTCAACGATAAGGTTGATGACGACGTACACGGCGGCGACGAACAGCGTGACTCCCATGATCGCCGGGTAGTCGAGACTGAGGATAGACATCAACGCATACGAACCGAGCCCGGGCCATGCGAAGATGAGCTCGATGAAGAACGCACCGATGATCGAGTAGGCGAACATGAGCCCGAGCACGGTGAACACCGGCGCGAGTGAGTTCTTGAGGGCATAGCGATAGATGATCGTGCGGCCGGGCACGCCCATCGCCTCGGCCATGCGCACGTAGTCTTGGCCCAGCGCTTCCAGCATAGCGGAACGAGTCATGCGCATGAGCACGCCGGCGGGGTACGCCGCCAGCGCCAGGCACGGCAGGATGAAGTGCAAGAAGCTGTCGCCGAAGGCCGCGAAGTTCCCCGTCGCCAGCGCATCCACAAGCGGCATCCCCGTGATGTGCGTGATCGGATGACTCATCTGCGTCGTGATGCTCGTGGCGCCCGCGACGGGCAGCAGGTGAAGCCAGCGGAAGAACAAGACCTGAAGCATCATCGCCAGCCAGAACGTCGGCAGCGACACGCCACCTATGGCGAAGATGCGCATGATGAAATCGATCCAGCCCCCTTTGAGGCGGGCCGCCAGGGCGCCCAGCGAGATTCCCACCAACGTCGCCACTAGCATGGCGCCGGCGACGAGCTGCAGTGACAGTGGCGCGAACAGAAGGATGTCGCCAAGCACAGGGCGGTGCGTGCGCAGAGACGTGCCCCAGTTGCCACGTACGAGGTCCCAGATGTAAGCGAGGTACTGCGCATAAAGGGGCTGGTTCATGTGCAGGATCTTCCGCGCCGCGGCAATCGCCGGGCCGCGAGCCTGCGGACCTGCGTAGAGGGCGGCGGGGTCGGCGGGCACGACGCGGGCGAGAACGAACGTGATGATCGATATTCCGATCAACACGAAGACGAGCAGCCAGATCCGCCGAAGCAGGTAGCCACGAACAGTCACGGAAGTCGCGCCCCTTCATTCATCGCAGTGGTATGTTGCCTGTCTCGCACGCGGCCGCCATCAAAGTGATGGCGGCCGCTTGGTAGCGGCCGACTGGGACGGCGGGGGAGAAGCGGTCGTCCCAGTCGGCTCGCGGTGGAAAGCGCTAGAGCGTGATGTAGTAGACGCGGATGACGTTGGGGTACAGTTGCGAGACCGCGTTCGGACCGATCTTGAGCGCTGTGCTCGCGGCGAAGACGGCCTTCTGATCCCACAGGTAGATGATCGGGGCCTGGTCATGGATCATGACCTGAGCCTGGTCGTAGAGCGTCTTGGCCTTGGAGGGGTCGGTTGCTTCAGTCGTCCAGGCGGTGTCGATCAGGTTGTCGTAGGTCTTGTTGTACCAGTAAGCCAAGTTGAAGATCGGCGCCGGTTCCGAGTGCAGCTCTTCGGTCAGGCTGTCCTTGCCATGCGAGTAGGCTGGCCACCACGAGATGGCAACCGCGTCCTGACGCGCGGCGCTAGGGCCCTTGGCCTTCTGCCAGGCCTGCGCCCAGAGCATCGGCTGCAAGTTGAGAGTCACGCCGATCTGCGCCCACGATTCCTTGATGAGCGTTGCCGCAGTCGTATCGGCAGGATTCTCCTCGGTCGGGTAGGTCATGAGCAGCTTGATGCCGCCGTTGCCGTAGCCCGCCTGCGCCATGAGCTGCTTGGCCTTGGCGATGTCGTAGGGGTAGGGCTGGATGCTGTTGTCGCGCGGCCACAGGCCGGCGGGCATCGGGCCATTGGACTGCACGCCGAGGTTGTTGATCGCCGCGGCGATAATGTTCTTGTAGGGCGTCGCATAGGAGAGCGCCTGGCGCACAAGCGGGTTGTCCAGAGGCTTGTGTTGAGTGTTCAGGTACAGGATCTTCGAGACGAGCGACGGTTCGACGTAGACGTGGATGCCCGACTCTTTCTGCATCGCCTGCACAGAGTCGGCGCTCACCGACTCCTCGAAGGCCACGGCGCCCGACTCGAGCATCTGACGCTGTGTGCTTGGGTCCGCTGCCACCTGGAACACGACCTTGCGGAACTGGTTGTTCTTGAAGCCGCCCCAGTACTGCGGGTAGCGAACGATAACCGTCTCCTGGTTGGGTGAGTAGGACTGCAGCATGTAAGGCCCGGTTCCGTCTTCATGGCCCTTGTCCCACCAGGTTTGCGGCTTGCCTGCTGTCTTCGGGCTGAAGATCCAGGCTGCGTACTCGGACGAGACCAGAGGCTCCACCGGAACCGGCTGAGCGAAGATGAGCTGAGCTGTATAGGCGTCGACCACTTTCACTTGCGTGAGCTCCGCCCAGATGTAGGCGAGGCCGAGGCCGAGCTTCTTCGTTGCGTCAAAGGAGTACTTGACCGCCTGAGCGTTGAACGGCGACCCATCGTGGAACGTCACGCCCTGACGCAGATGAAAGGTCCATACCTTCCCGCCCGCGGACGACTCCCACGAGGTCGCGAGGGCAGGTGAGTAGGGCTCGGCGCTGCCAGGCGGGTTTGCCCAGATGAGCGGTTCATAGAAGTTCGCCAGGATGCGCGATTCCGAGGACGAGCTCGCGCGTGGATCCCAGGTCGTGAAAGCGCCGGTGTCGGCGACCGTGAGAACATTCGCGGTCGGCGCTGCGCTGGCCGAGCTCGAGCTGCTGGGCGTGCTGCTTCCGCACGCCGCGAGGCCAAGTGCCAGGCCAAGCAGCGCGAGACTCAAGATGAGGCCCAGTGCGCCCATCCTCCAACGGACTGTCGTCACCGATCTACTGCCCATGGATCCCCCTGTTCGTCTGTGTCGCCCGAGAGCCACTTCGCGCCCGGCCACGATGGAGCAGCCTCCAAATGCCGCCGCGCCGCAACCGCCGGCACGGGCCAACATCCACTCCACCATCAGAATAGCCGCGTTCCTCGCGGCGTCACTCACCCATCCGGGGGATTCTTGGCGAGCTTGCGAAGGTGTAACGTCGTGGCACGGGGTCGCGAGCACACGACTACGTTTGCCCGATGCTCGGAGGCGGCCGCGCGACGACCAATGCCGCAGCCCGCACAGAAGAGGAGCAGGATGTCAGTTCATGCACGTCCACAGTCAGCGGCCGAACTCGGCCTCATGCAAGCGTGCCGGCCAACACCCGACAAGCTGGTGACGCTCGCCAATTGGCAAGATGAGCCCTTCAACCGCTGGGCCTTCCAGCACGTCCGCGAGGTGGTGCCGACAGCACGCATCCCCCGCGGTGACGGGCCAGTCACTGCGCTGCCGCCCGCGGGTCGCGACCTGCGCGGCGTGCGCTTCGCCTCGGCCGCTGGTGGAACGAGGAGTCTCGCAGACATGCTGGAGGCTACCTACACGGACGCACTTCTTGTTGCCCACCAGGGGCGCGTCGTGATGGAGGAGTACTTCAACGGCATGACGCCCTCAACGCCGCACCTGCTGCAATCGGTCTCCAAGTCGATCACGGGCACGGTCGCTGGCATCTTGGTACAGCAAGGAGCGCTCGACCCGGCCGAACTCGTGACCACGTACCTTCCAGATCTCGGCGGCACCAGCTGGGACGGCGCGCGGCTGCGCGATGTGCTCGACATGAGAACGGGCACACGCTTCAGCGAGGACTATGAGGACTTGCACGCGGAGGTACGGCAATACGAACAAATCATGGGCTGGCGCCCGCAGAGCGATCCGCAGACTGCCGACGACCTCTACTCTTACATCGCGACGCTCGAGAATGTGAGGCCACATCGCGGACCGTTTGAGTATCGTTCGATTCTCACCGACCTGCTCGGCTGGATTCTTGAGAGCGCCGGCGACGGACGCTTCGCGGATCTCCTCAGCCGTGCGCTCTGGTCGCGCATCGGGGCAGAGCACGATGCCGAGGTGACCGTCGACGGCCACGGCCACCCGGTCGCCGATGGGGGCATCTCGGTGACGCTGCGCGACCTGGCTCGCTTCGGTCTCGCCTACGCTGCCGGAGGGCGCTGCCTCGACCGGCAGGTCATCCCTGAAGGCTGGATCAGTGACTGCTGGCAGGGCGACGAGGAGACCCGTGCCGCCTTCGCCTCTGCTCCGCAGGCGGCCCGTTTCCCCGGCGGCATGTACCGCAATCAATGGTGGGCACCGTTCCCCGCGCGGCCAGTGCTCCTGGGCTCCGGCATCTACGGGCAGTCTCTCTACATCGATCTCACGGCCGGCGCCGTCATCGCCAAGCTCTCCACCTGGCCGGCGGCGCTCGACCTGACCATGGCCGAGGAGCATCTGCGTGCCTTCCAAGCAGTCGTGGCAGACCTGGAAGAGGCCTTTGCCTAGCCTGGCCGGCGTGGGTCGAACAGCCTAGGCGTCCGCCTCGGCGCGACGACCGACGTCCCTGAAGTAGAGGTCGATGTCGGCTCCTTCGTGTCTGCGACGATGCCAGCGGTAGGCCAGCAGCGTGAGCACCGGCACGCCATAGATAGCGCAAAGTGCGACGAGCATGGTGCCGGTGCCGCTCGCCTGCGCCACGACCTGGAGGCTGAGATACCGCCATGCCAGGTAACCGGCGAACGCGGCAAAGGCCAGACCGGTGACGGTGATGAGCGGCACGCCGAGCAGTTCGTAGGGCGCCGCGGTCGACTCTCGGTACAGTTCGCGGCGGCTGAAGGGCCAGAGAGCTGCGGCCGTGCAGGTGGCGCCGAAGGTCATGAGGTTGACCAGAGTCGCGGCGATGAGCAGTCGCCAGATACCTAGCCACTCGGCGCACAGCACGAGGGCGGCGGAGAGCATGCTGAAGGTGAGAATGGCGAGCAGCGGAGCTCCGTGACGCTCCCCTAGCCGCCCCATCCAGCGAGGGGCCAAGCGGTCCCACGACATGGCGAGCAGCACGCGCGACGCGGCGAGCGTGTGGTTCGGCACCCACAGCCAGAACCAAGCGTTGGCGGCGATCGCAAGGCTGAAGAGCGTCACCCAGGCGAGCCACGGGGTCCCGGCGGTGCTGAAGAGGCGGGGAGCTAGCACCCAGAAGGCGTCGGGGTCGTGCACGGCGAGATAGGCGCTGGCGCCAAAGAGCTCCTCCCCCATGTGCGAGATCGGCAACGGCAGCAGCACCAACGCGAACCCGATGCTCACGACCTTGCCCACGACGATCGTCAGGGATTGCACGCGCAAGCTGGATGCCTTCTTGACCTCCGCCGCCTGGAAGGCGATCCAGCCCGGGTAGATCAGCCCGAACGAGACGATCGGCAGCAGCTGTACGGCCGCGCTCAGACCCCCGATGTGCCCGCTGCGCTGAAAGCCGTCGTAGTAGGCGCGCAGGAGAATCTCGCTGTACGCGGAGTTGTTCGTGTCTAGCCTGGTGAGCGCGAAGTAGGTCACGAGCACGAGCAGGGCGACGCTCCCCGCGACCACAAGGACGCGCTGAAGTCGCGCATAGGCTCGCATACCTCTCATGTTGATGAATGCCGACCACGCCACAGCCACGAGCCCTAGCAGCAGCACCCCTGCCGGAGTGAGCACCAACTGCCCCAGCCGAGCGAGCCCGGAGTCGTGGGTGCTCTGCCCCAGCAGGATCAAGAAAGGTCCCACCGCGACACGCGAGGCGAACCAGCCGGTGATCGCCATCCAGAGGGCACCACCGACAACGACGCCGGAGACGGCGAACAACGCGCCGACCCAACCCGATACCAAGCGTCGCAGGAAGATGTAGTCGCCGCCGTTGCGCGGTACGCTGGAGACGAGAAACGCATACACCATCGCCTCGCACAAACAGAAGCCGCCGGTGATGAGGATCGCCAGCGTCATACTGTGCACGGGAAAGTAGAACGCCGCTCCGGCGACGAGCAGGATGCCGAAGGTCACGGCGACGTTCGTGGTCATCACGTTGTACAGAAGGGCATCGAGCGGCGACCACACGCGCGGCGGGCGGGCGATCTCACGCAGCTTGAGCGTCACGCCGCCAGTGCGCGAGGCATGCGCTCTGGTCGCGGCCTGACCACGTGAGCGGGGCGCCTCGTTCACTACTCGAGCTGGCCTTGTCGCAGCGCCACTGCGACCGCGTGAGCCCGGCTGGCGACGCTGAGCTTACGGTAGATGTTGGCGAGGTGGCTCTTGACAGTCTCGGAGCTCACGAACAGTCGCTCGGCGATCTCTCGGTTGTCAGCGCCAGCGGCCACGAGCCTGAGAACGTCACGTTCCCTGGCGCTCAGCTCGACCTGCGGCGCCGTCGACGCCTCGCGCAGCACATCGACGATCTCGCGGCTGAAGTAGAAGCCTCCGGCCGCGGCCGTGCGAATAGCCTGCAGCAGCTCGTCTCGCGACGCCCGCTTAAGCACGTAGCCGTGAGCACCCAGTCGCGCCGCTCCGAGAACAAGCCGTGACTCGTCGTGAATCGTGAGGACGACGACATGCGGAGGTTCAGCCAGATCCTGGAGCGCCGCCAGCACCTCGAGTCCCGGCATCCCTGGGAGGCTGAGGTCCAAGAGCACCACATCGGGTGCGCCTGCCCGCACCAACCGCAGAGCCTCCTCGCCGCTCGAGGCCTCGCCCACCACCGCGACGTCCGGCGCCGAGACCAGCATGCGCTCGAGGCCCTGCCGCACTATCACGTGGTCATCCACCAGAAACACTGTGATGGGCTGGTCGCTCATGGTAGATCCCCGCTGGCCTGTCGACCGTCGGCCAGCGGCACCAAGACCTCGACCCGCGTCCCACCGCCCAGCCGCGACTCAAGCCTGAGCTCGCCACCGACCAGCGCCGCCTGTTCGCCCATCATGGTCACCCCGAAATGTTCCTCGCGGTTAACCGCATCGACGAGAAAGCCGCAACCGTCATCCTGTACGAGCAAGAACACGATCCCAGATGGAGTGCCGTCGTCGAGATGACCCAGCTCGATGCAGACTCGATCGGCACCCGAGTAACGGCGCGCGTTCTGCAGCGCCTCCCGGGCGACGAGATATAGCGCCGTCTCGACCGCCGGAGTCAGCTCCGGAACCGTCGAGAGATCCAGCGTCACCGCCGCCGGCATCTGCCTGTCGGCCTGCTCGACGAGCGTGCCAAGGGCACCGACCAGCCCAACCCCGTCAAGTGCCGGTGGTCGCAAGTCTCTGATCACCTTGCGCGTGTCGTCTATGGCTTGGCGAAGGAATGTGGCCACGCGTTCCGTGTCCTCGCCACTCTCGTCAGGCAGCTCCGCCTGGAGGCCCTGAACCTGGTAGAGGGCAGCGACCATGGTCTGCACGATGTCGTCGTGCAGTACCGTGGCCCATTCCGTCCTCTTCTGGTGGCGAAGCTGGGTGATTCGATGAAGCAGTGCTTGGGAGCGCTGCTGACTAAGCTCGAGCGTGCGGTACAGGCGGGCGTTACAGATGGCGCTCGCCGCCTGTTCGGCCACCACCTCGGCGCGAGCCATGTCTCGCGGAGAGTAGCTGTCGCGACGCTCGGAGGAGTAGAGCAGCAGCGAGCCGATAAGCACGTCGTCCGCGCGAATAGGCACGAACAGGGCCGATCGGAACACCAGCCTCCGTCGGGTCGCAGAGTCGATGCGCACGTTCCAAGCGATGTCTTCGACCACGATACTGCGGTCCTCCTGCAGAGCTTCGACCGTGCTTTCCTTGCCCTCGAACTTCACCGCCAAGCCCAGAAGCCTCTCATCCTCGACCTGAGAGGTCGAAACGACGACGAGATCGTCGCTCTCTGCGCGGAGCTCGAGCAGCAGGCAGCTACAGTTGCCCATGACGCGTGCGGCGCTGGAGGCGATCTGCTGGAACGTCTGCTCGACATCGAGGCTTCCGGAGATGGCCCGGGCGACGGCGCCGGCGCTATCGAGAACAACCTCGCTGAGCTGGGACTGACGCGAGAGCACCGTGTGCCCCAGCGAGAGGCCGATACCGTCGGCGACCACGCGCAGAAAATCAGCCTCGAGAACGCTCTCGGACGCCTCGCTGCGGGCGCCGAGCACCAGCACGCCACGCAGGCGATGCCCCGCGAAGGCAGGGGCGAGAAGCATGGTGCGCAGGCGCCGAGGAGCGACGTCGCGCAGAACGGCTGGTAGTTGGCCAAGATCGTCAGCGCCAAGGCTCACCAAACCCGGACTGTGAGAGAGCGTCGTCACCGCGGGGTCGTGGAGGTCAAGAGCAGGGTAAGGGAATCCACGACGTCGAGTGGGGCCGTAGGCAGCGAGGACTTCGGCGCGTTCATCGCTTCTTACCCTGAAGATGGCGCCGGTGTCGAACGCCGCGGCCGAGACGATGTCGGGCAGCACGGCACGGGCCATGTCTTCAGCGACCATGTCGCTGTTGATGAGCGAAGCGATTCGCGCGAGCGCAGAGCTCACGGCTTGCCGGCGACGACACTCTTGGGCAAGGAGCGCGTCTTCGGGGGGGCCAGCGAGCGCAAACGTCACCACCCGCGGAAGTTCCGCAGCAGCGGGCTCGGTGCCGAAGCGCAAAAGGCGCCAGGAGCCTCGCACCTTAACCACGGAGACTCCGTCACAGCGCCACGCGCAGGCGACGGCGTCTCTCACTTCGGCCGCGACGCCAGGGTCGATGCGCTCCAGGGTCTCCGTGAACCGCACTCCGCGCCTGAGCGCACGGAACACGCGACCGTCGTCATCTGATGCGACGGTCGCTGCCGCCACCATTCCCATCGCGTCCAGCTCAAAGCGAGCGACCTCTGTGAACGGCGTGGCATCAAGGGTCGACCCAAGGAGTGAGCGCCTTCCACCTTCACCCGCGGGGTGGTTGGCATCCATGACGACAGTGTCCGAACCGATGGTAACCTGCCTCCCAGGCGAATGGCATTGTGCGCTGGCTAGCCGAACAAGTGCACGATCGCAGCGACGAGTTCCGTCCGTTGCTTAACTGCTTATGATACTGCCAGCGTCGGCCCTTGCATGGGTGTCGGCGGCGCGACACGGGCTACACGGACGGCTCCGACTCGAGGGGCCAGGTTTCGGGGAAGGTGCGGTCATCGGCGGGAGCACAGGTTATGGAGTTGTGTCCGGCGCGACGAAGAGCCATCTGAGCAGCGATATCTTCCGCGCTGCCGCCGTGATGCAGACGGGAAGTCGCCTCTGGCTGGAATCTCCTTTGTGCGCGCCCGCGACCAGAGCCATCGGCGCGCGGCGAAGGTAGGCGAGGCGCGCGATGGTCGCTGCTAGGGCGCCGAGAGCCACAAGACCTGCGATGGCGACTGTGCTGCTTACCGCAGGGACCTTGGTTAGCCATGAAGACGGTAGCCCTCATGAGAGGCCCCGTGTGGAAGGCTTCATCACTGCCCGCGCGAGTCCCTTCGATCGCATGCTTCGGTATCAGGCCGGTATGAGTTCGTAGCCTCGCTCGCGGAAGAGTCTGAGGCAGGCATCGACGACGTCCGTATCGTAGAGCACGCCCCTGTTGGCCTCGATCTCCTCATGGGCGGCCTCAATACCGAGAGACGGCCGATAAGGGCGATGCGAGGCCATCGCTTCGACGACGTCGGCGACTGCCATGATGCGCGCCTCGAGCGCAATCTCCGCTCCCTTCAGCCCCAGGGGATAGCCCGAACCATCCATCCTCTCGTGATGCTGCCGGACCATCGCGGCGATGGGCCAGGGGAAGGTAACGTCACCGAGTATCTCGGCGCCCGTCTGCGGATGCGTCTTGATCAGCTCGCGCTCCCATGAGCCGAGCCTGCCCGGCTTGCTGAGGATCTCCGCAGGGATGGAGACCTTCCCGATGTCGTGGATCATGCCCCCCATGGCGAGGCCCTCGATCGTGTCTGCGGGGAGACGCAACTCGGCTGCGATGGAGCGCGCCAGATGGGCGACTCTCCTCTGATGGCCGGCCGTGTAGGGGTCTCGCGTCTCGACGACTTGGGCCACCACGGCGACGATGGCAGTCATTGCATCGCCGAGTTGTTTGAGGGTCTGCTCAAGGCTCTCCGTCGCTTGCTTGCGACCGGTGACGTCTCTCACGATCCAGAACACCGTGCTCTCGGTCAGGGCAGAGGCCCTGCCCTCGAACCATGTCTCCTTGGAGTCCACACTCAGCCTGTACTGCAGCGTCAGCGGCCGCCCTGTGGCGAGCACCTCGCGGACCGCCTCGAGAACCTGGCCGGCAAGGTCGGCCGACAGCACCTCGTGAACCGTCTTGCCAATCGGATCGCCAGGGGGCAAGTAGGCGACGACGGCGCTCGTGGGCGCAACCTTCATGAATCTGCCCTCGCCGTCGATGACCGCGACGAGATCCGTCATGGCGGCGAAAAGGGAGCGAAGTTCCTCCTGCGATGCCTCAAGCTCTCTCGTTCGTTCGGCAACGCGACGCTCGAGCTCGGTGTTGAGTCTGATGATCTCGGTCTTGGCGAGCTTCAGCTCAGGCGTCTCCAGCAGTTCCCAGCTTCCTTGCCGCTTGGCGAGGGCGAAGCGGTGCACGCGCGCGATGTCGAGCAGACTCGCGGCGCTGATCGTGCGCACGGGATAGGAGCACAGCGCGATCATGCGCAGATTACGCATCTGCTCGTTCAGGTCTTTCTCGTAGGCGACGTAGTCACCCCAAGCCTGCTCGCTGAGGGGGCGGTCATTGCCGGCCACGCGCAGCCCTTCGTAGCCCTGCGCCAGAGCCTCCCCTACCTTCGCGCGAAAGCCATTAAAGGCGCGCTCCAGGTCGAGCGAACCGTTCGTGAGGAACCACTGCGAGGCGGAGACGATCTCCACGTTTCCCGACCCGGCGGGCTGGTCGCCATCAAGCGAGCCGCCCTGTAGTGCCGCTCGGGCCTCTTCTTCACTGACAGGTGGGAAGGCTATCCACAGGCCGAGCTCGTGGTGGTCCACCCCGGCCCTCAGGTAGGGGACGCTGATGTCGAGCAGATCCTGTTTGGTCTCATAGAACTGGCAGAAGTGCGTACCCCAGGGCATGTCGCCAAGCACGTCGAGCCCGGAGCTTCTAAGTCGCGTCGCCACGTGAACGCCTCCTCAGGGAGACGAAGCGCCCTTCCTTGCTGGGAGCGCTCTTTGAAGGTTTGCCTTACTTCTCTGGTGATTCCCGCCCAACACGGAAACCCGCCCCGCTGCGGTCCGAATTCTCCAGCGGGCTGCGCCGCCGCTGAAGGTCCGATGAGCGCCTGCCGAACGCCAGGCAACCGGGGACGCACTGAATCGGCCCGGGCCGCGCGTACCCCGTCGCGGAGCGGGAAAGAACTTCACGAGGCGGAAGACTGATTGCTTGGCGACCCGTCGCAGCGGAAGCGGACTGGTGGCCTGTCGTATGAGGCTAGGGTGCAGCAGTGCAGTATGTACGTTTGGGCAAGACCGAACTCAGTGTCTCGGAGATTGCCCTCGGCACGTGGGCCTTCGGCGGTGATTGGGGTTCGTTCGAGTCCGCAGAAGCCAAGGCCGCTATCCGTCATGCCCTGGAGCTTGGGATCACTTTCTTCGACACGGCGCAGGGCTACGGCTTCGGCGTCTCCGAGCGTCTGCTGGGCGAGGCGTTGTGGCAGGCAGTCCGCCGCGACGAGGTGATCGTGGCGACCAAGGGGGGGCTCCGCATGGCGGGGGATACCCTTGTCAGGGACTCGAGCTCGTCCTGGCTGAGGGAGGGCGTGGAGTCGAGCCTTCGCAACCTGGCCACCGACTACATCGACCTCTACCAGCTACACTGGCCCGACCCCGACACTCCGATCGCGGAAACGGCTGACGCCCTCGCTAATCTCGTGCGCGACGGCAAGATCCGACATGTGGGCGTGTCCAACTTCGATTCTCGACAGATGGACGAGCTCGCGCGGCACGGCCCGATCGAGACTCTGCAACCCCCCTACCACATGTTCCGCCGGCAGATCGAGGTCGAGATCCTGCCCTACTGCGCCGAGCACGACGTCGGGGTCCTCATCTACGGGGCGCTGGCCCACGGCCTGCTCTCGGGGACCATGACCGCGAGCACGACCTTCGCATCCGACGACTGGCGCAGCAGCAGCTCCGACTTCACCGGGGAGACGTTTCGTCGAAACCTGCGTGTCGTCGAGCGCCTCAAGGAGTTCGCCGCGCAGCGTGGCCTCACGCTGCCCAGGCTGGCTGTGGCCTGGACCCTCTCACACCAGGCCGTTGACGTAACGCTCGTCGGAGCTCGCCGCGCGACGCAACTCGACGAGACCGTGAGCGCCAGCGACGTGCGACTGTCACAGCAGGACCGCGAAGCGCTCGAGCAGGTACTCTCGGAGGCGGCGCCGGTGATCGGGCCATCGCCGGAGGGAACGTGAAGAGTGCACGGGATGACGATGACCAGGCGCGCAGCAGGCGGCCTCAACTGAAGGAGCAGCGATGTCCAAGATCGCCTTTCTCGGGCTGGGGATGATGGGCAGCCGCATGGCCACGCGCCTGCTCGAGGCGGGCCATGAGCTGACCGTCTGGAACCGTACTTCCGCGCGCGCCGCGCCCCTGGCTCGGCCTCGGCGCCACCGCGGCCTCGTGCCCCGCCGAGGCGGCGGCCGGTGCCGAGTTCGTCATCACCATGCTGGCCACGCCGGACGCACTCGAGGAGGTGGTCTTCGGTGACGAAGGCCTGGTGCGGGGCCTGCAGCCCAGGGCAAGCTCCTGATCGACATGTCGACGGTGGGGCCCGAGGCCGACAGCTCTGTGGCCGATCGCTTGCCTCAAGGCGTGTCGCTTGGTCGACGCACCCGTGCGCGGCAGCATCGCCGAGGCCACCGCCGGCCGCCTGCACGTCTTCGTCGGTGCAAGCGATGCCGACTTCGCGCGCGTGAGGCCCATCCTCGCGGTCTTCGGCGACGTGCGGCACACGGGAGGCCCGGGTTCGGGCCAGGCGACGAAGCTCGTGGTCAACCTGGCCCTGGGCGCATCGATGGTCGTGCTCGGCGAGGCGCTTGCCCTCGGTGCGTCTTTGGCGCTCCCGAAGGAGATGGTGCTGGACGTCCTGGGTGACTCCCCCATCGGTCCGGCGGTCGCCGCCAAGCGCGCGAACATCGAGTCGGGCAGCTACGACCCGGCCTTCGCGCTGCGGCTCGCCGAGAAGGATCTCAAGCTCGTGACGGACACCGCCGCCCGCGACGGCCGCGACCTCAAGGTGGCACGCGCGACTCTGGAGTGGCTCGAGGAGGCGTCTCGGCGCGGCGCCGGGAACCTCGACTTCTCGGCGGTCGTGGCGACGATCGCGGGCGAGGACGCTCAAGCGCCTGAGGAGCGCCGCATGCGCAGCTGTGATGGCAGATGTCGCGCCCGTTTCCCAACGATGAACCCAGAACAGATTCGCCGCTAGCCGACGATCGAGGGCGGCGGCCAGCGACCGCATCCTTCCGCGTGGTCTCCGTTTCGCCACAGGGTCTTTCGCGATCTCTGGATAGCCCAGTTCGTCTCTAACGTCGGCACCTGGATGCAGACGGTGGGCGCGGTGTGGGTCATGCTCGAGCTCAAGGGCTCTCCTACCTTCGTCGCTCTGGTAGCGACGGCAAGCTCGCTGCCGACCGTGTTCCTCGGGATCGCCGGCGGAGCCCTGGCGGATCTACTCGACCGGCGCCGGCTCCTGCTCGTGACCCAGATCCTTATGCTGGCAGCCGCCGGCGGGCTGGCTGCGCTGGATGCCACCGGAGGTCTGACTCCTTCGTCGCTCCTGGCCTTGACGTTCGCGCTGGGAGTCGGTGCGGCCCTGAACGGCCCCGCCTGGCAGGCGATCCAGCCGGAGCTCGTGCCTCGTGATGAGTTCCCTCAAGCCGTGACCCTGGGCGGTGCGAGCATCAATCTGGGCCGCGCCCTGGGACCTGCGCTGGGAGGCTTCATTCTGGCAGTCGCCGAGCCGTGGCTCGTCTTTGCGCTCAACGCGCTGTCGTTCGGCGCCGTGGTGGTCGTGCTCTGGCGCTGGCGGCGCGAGCCCGACGAGGCCGATGGGCCCGCGGAGCGCTTTGCCGGGGCGGTGCGTGCCGGGATCCGCTTCGCCTTGTTCTCGCACGCGCTGACGGGCGTGCTGGTGCGGGCCGGGTTGTTCTCCGTAGCGAGCGCCGGCCTCTTGGCTTTGTTGCCGGTGTACTCGAAAGACGTGCTGGGCCTCGGCTCGGGTGGCCTCGGCTTGCTCCTCGCTGGGTTCGGCGGCGGTGCGCTTGTCGCGGCGACGCTGCTGCCTCGAGTCCGTGCCCGCTTGGGCCAGGATGCCGTGGTGGCAATCGGCGCGCTCGCCGTCGCCGCGGCCCTCCTGGCGTTGGCGTTCGCACGCTCGGCACCGCTTGCCGTGGTCATCATGGCGGTCGCCGGTGCCGCCTGGCTGCTGTGCCTATCGACCTTCAACGTGGCCTCTCAGGAGGCCTTGCCCGGCTGGGTTCGGGCTCGTGGGCTGGCCATGTATCTCACCGCTTTCACGGGCGGCATTGCCTTGGGGAGCGCCGCCTGGGGATACCTCGCCGACTCGCAGGGGACGCCGGCGACCTTCGCCTGGGGAGCTCTTGCCGTCGCACTAACGCCGCTGCTCGGCTTGCGCTGGCGGCTCGGTGCGATCGGCGAGCTGGATCTCGCGCCGGCGCCGATGTACGCACCGGAGATGCGGCTCGCCGTTGACGATGCCAGCGGGCCGGTGTTCGTGACGGTCGCCTACGAGGTGGCGCCGCAGGCGGTCGATGAGTTTCAAAGAGCCCTGCGGCGGGTGGGTCGGGCCCGTCGGCGCACCGGTGCGGTGCACTGGTCCGTCTACCGTGACGCCGAGATGCCGCAGCGTTTCGTGGAGATGTTCATCGTGCCGAGCTGGCAGGAGCACGTGCGTCAGCACGAGCGCCGCACAGTGAGCGACGCGGCCCTGCAGGATAGCCTGCGAGCCTTCCTTCGGAGCGGCACCGAGCCGCAGGTGACACATTTCATTGCTCCTCCTCGTCCCTTGCGTCGCGGGGAAGCCTGACACTGAGCTCGGGGGCACTGCGTGGGGCTGGGCGGTCCGACTGACTCTGCGTACAGGTGTCGTCAGCGGTGCCGAAGCGGACCGCCACAGATCACTGCCTCCGACTCGTTTCCGCGATGCGTGCTGGAACGCGACACGGGTCGGGCCGCTGCTTGACAATAGAGCGATCGGACATTGGAAAGTGTCGCTGAGGGGGGTACGTTGCGATAGTGACAACGGCGATGGATGTGCAGAACTCGAACCTGCGATGCAGAGATCGGCTCGCTATCCATGTGGAACCGCACCAGGTCTGCACGTTCTGTCCGCACGGCGGAAGCGCGCCGCGTGCAGGTTCTCTGCCCTAGCCGCCGACGCAGTGCCGGCCAGCGCGCCTCTCAGACGCCCGGCCCGCTTCCCCGGAAGGTCGCGTACCCAGGCCTAGTGAGGTGCAGCGCCTCCCCGAGGATGCGCCAGAAGCCCGGCGAGCGCGCCACCCAGCGTGTGACGCCGAGCCCCTGGACCGTCTCGCAGCCGGTGGCGTCGAGACTCACGACTGGCAGGCGTTGGCTGCCCGCATAGAAGACCAGGTGGTAGACGATGCCGAGGTCAGCCGGGCAGTGGAAGACGCCGCTCGGCATGATCGGCAGAGCGAGCAGGGCGCGGGCCACCGCCTGCACCGCTGCCGGATCAGCGGCCACGGTCTGGGCCGGGAAGGCGAAGCGGATGTGGTTCTGCGGGAAGGCATCGGTGCGCGTGACCTCGAGGCGGTCGAGCCGAGTGAGTTCATGAGACAGCGCCGTCGGCGCCGCGCTTGCCGACGGCTCCCCTGTAGGGGTGAGCTGTACGCCCGGCGAGGCAGCCCCACAGGCGCTGAGCACGACCGTCGCTGCGAACATCGCGGCGAGCGCCAGAAGACTGTAAGCGATGCTGCAAGGTTGGCGATATCGCCGTGCGCCCGCCCTCGTTCCTCCCGGCACTGTCTGCTTCATCGTCGTCGCTCTCCTACAGGCCTGCTCAGGCACGCGGGTCGCGGATCAGCGCCAGGAACAGTGGCGCCTCGCTGCCCTTGAGGGTGACAACCATGAGGAACGGGCGGTCGGCACGGATGGTGAGTGGGGCGTAAGGTACCGCGGTGATGCCAACGAGGCCGGCCGTCGCGGCGGCAGCCTCGATGCCGTTCTCGTTCACGCTGAGCACGGCCTTGTGCACGACGCGCTGCAGGTAGACACGACCCGGCGTACCGGGAGCAACGATGCCCTCAAGCTCGGCCTGCGTGGGCGAGAAGGCAGAGGCCATACCCATGGCCGCGAGCTGCGGCTTCAGATCTGGCGTTGCGAAGCTGGTCTTGAAGCGCGGCAGGGTCAGCACAAGGGAGGTGCGCCTTGCCGCCGCGTCCACGCTCGCCAGGCCGCGCCGCTCGAACGCCGCAACCAGCGCCTCCGGCGTCTGCGCTCCCTGTGGCACGACGACCCACACGGTCACCGGGCCCTTGGTCGGCAGAGCGACGGCGTCGTAGGCGGCGGTGCGCGCCAGCGGCGCGCTCAGCGGCGCGCTCATGGTCGGCACGGAGACCACGCTACCGTCGCCGAGCGTGAACGGCGCCGACCGTGTCTGGGCCGCCGCGAAGGGCACTGCCCAGGTCGTCTTCAAGTGCACGGCATTGACGAGCGCGAGGATCGTCTGCGCGTTGAAGTAGCCCGGCTCGACGATCTGCGGGATGAGGCCGGCGGTGCGCTCTGCGGCCCAGGCGTTGATCGCCTCGGCCGCAGCGGCGGGGTCGGCGGGCAAGGCTCGCGGCGCGGCGGCGAAATAGTCGCGGTCGGCGGCGAGGAAGGCGGGGTTGAAGGGTATGCCGCTCTTCAGCCAGAGCGAGTCGGCGATCGTGATAGCGGGCCTGCGGCCGCTCTGCGCCGAGGCGATCAGGTCGGCCCAGGCCTGGTCGACCTGGGCCAGCGGCGGTGAGCCGAGGCCCAGCGTCGTGCGCATCTCGGCGAGCGTGCGGCCGCGGGCGCCGTTGAGGACCATCGAGAGCACGTCACCTATGGACAGGGGTGAGAGCACGACGTTGCCGCTCGTGGCCTGCGCCTCGCGCGCCAGCAACTCGAGGCCGAAGCGGTCGAGCGGCGCGGCGAGCAGGCGCGCGTCGGCAGAGGCGCCAAGGTGTCCACGCAGAGGCGTCCCGAGGTCCGCCGCGGCCTGCGGCGAGCGCAGCGCGAGCACCAGGATCACGGCGACCACGGCAGCCACCAGAAGGGCCCCGCCCACGATGAAGATGCGTCGCATGCCGTCCTCCCCCGTTCGCCACGGGCCGTGCCCGCGGCGGGTGTCCTTATGCCCTCGCCCGGAGAGACGTCCATGGGCGGCGCACGGTTCGGGCAGAGGAGAGCCTGGCGGCGCCGGTGGCACAAGTCACGCGAACCTGGGCGGCGTGAGAAGACGCTGCACATCGCCGCGCAGCCGACGCAACGGCACTCAGGGGAGTGCGACCGACTCGCCGTCCGAGAGCCGCAGCAAGGACTCATAGCCGGCGGCCCGCGCCAGCGCCACAGCCTCGACGAGGTGCGAGCCAACCTCCGTGGCGCGATGGGCATCGGAGCCGAAAGTCACGGCGATACCCATCGCGCGAGCGCGCTCGAGTAGACTCGGCGTGGGAAACATCTCAGCCACAGGATGCCGGTCAAGGCCGGAGGTGTTGATCTCGATCGCCATGCCAGCCGCGGAGACGGCGAGCAACGCCTCGTCTTCGAGCGCGCTCATGTCACCTAAGGGACGAAAGCCCCACTTCTTGGGCAGGTCGAGGTGAGCGACCACATCGAAGGCGCCGATCTGCACCGCCTCGATGAGGGTCTCGTAGTAGCGACGCCAGACGCGGTCCACGTCACGCCAGCCCGCAGCGTCGCGATTGCGCGGCTCGATGAAGCCGAAGCCGTCGACGAAGTGAACCGAGCAGAGCACGTAGTCGAAGGGATAATGGGCGAGCATGGCACGCGTCTCATCTGCGGCCTCGGGCAGGTAGTCGGCCTCGATGCCCAGGAGCACCCGCAGATCGGGGTAGGCGACGGCAACCGCCAACACCGCCTCGACGTAGTCGTCGAGGCGACCTTGGTCGATGCCGTAGTAGCCGTCCTTGGCCAGGCAGGCTGGCGTCAGGTGATCGGCGAAGCCCAGCTCGGGCAGGCCGAGCTGCAAGGCGCGCTCGACGCAGGCGTCGAGCCCGTCGTGGCCGTCGGAGAACCGGCTGTGCACATGGTAGTCAGGGATTCCCGCGGAACTTAGCACATGGCCTCCAGACAATTCGGTCCACTGGCCGAGAACGGCCTAGCTACTGCTCGAGGTCATTCGAGCCGCCGATCCACACCATCCAGGTGCTAACGGTTCGACCGCCAGGGGTGCACATCGTCTTCGGTTTCGGCTCGCACCCAGTCTGGTTCGCGATCCAGTTCTGCAATCAGGGTCTCGTCGGCCGGGCCCTCGGCAGATCGCAAGGCGGCTGCCTGCGAGACGAAAGCCTCGATGAAGGCGGCGCGATCGGTGTACGTATGGCCGATCGCAAACTGAGCCACGTCGCCCCCGGGCTGCCTCACGTTCACGAAGAGAAAGGCGGGAGTTTCGCCAGTCCTGCGCTTCTTTCGCCTGGGTTTCACGAACCTTTCGTATGCCGTCCACAGGATTCCCGAGTAGGCAATGAGGTCGGCGCCCGTTCCGAGCACGGCCTGCCAGTCGAGTGCTGCTGCGACGACGGTACCTGGCGCAGGTCGGTAGAGGAATGCTTGAGTATCCGGAGTGGCGTCCTGGAGCAGGCGGCGGAACTCCTGTCTGAGAGCGTCCCCCCCACGGTTCGCAAGTTCGGCCCGAACGATCAATGCCGTTGGCATGCCACCCCCGTGGTCCATACTGACCCGACGTGCGTCGCTCTGCGTGCCTGTCACGCTATCACTGCCGCCGGGCGGCAGCTAGGGCAGCCAGAGGCCTGGGCGCACTGTCTCTTGTCCAGAGTTGCTTCCAGGTGTGATCCGCGCCGGCACTCCACCGACTCGGCCAACCCACTCGAGCGACCAGTGGCACATGTCCCCCGTCTATGTGCGAGCGGTGCAACCGCGCTACACGCAGGCTCTCCGTCGAGGTCGCCGACGCGGCGCCGACCGCCGGGCGCCGTCTTTATCTCCCGGCCGGCTACATCTGACGGTCGCTAGGTCGCCACCGCGGTCGGTTCGCCTTTCAGTTACGCGGCGCCCGCGCAAGCGCCACCTTTACTACGCCGTCGAAACGACGGATGGGCACGAGCCGTTCTGGCTGCAGACCGGCGTCTCGCACCATCGCCGCGAGCGTCGTCGGGTCATTGAATCGGCCGTCCCCGCTGCGTGCCAGCAGCCAGTGCGGCCAGCCGACGGGCAGTGCGTCGGCGAGGGCGAAGACGCCGCCCGGCGCGAGCACCCGCCGTACCTCTCGCAGGGCCTGCGCCTGGTCTGTCCAATGGTGGAACGACATCGTGGTGAGCACGAGCTCGAACGAGGAGTCTGCGAATGGCTGCTGCTCGGCAAGGCCGTGCACGAAGCGTACGGAGGCGCCTTCGGGGGCCGATGATTGGGCAACGCGAATCATCTCTTCGGCGGGGTCGATCCCGGTAAGCCGCGCAGCTGGGAAGCGACGCGCCGCCCGCTGTAACAGCAGGCCGGTCCCGCAACCGATGTCGAGGATCGCGCCGGGACGAGGGAATGCTCGCGCCGCCTCCTGCAGGATGAGCTCCTGGACGGGAGCGAAGACGAGGCGCTGCAACAGAGAGTCGTTGTAATTGGCCGCCCAGCGGCCGAACCTGCCGACGTCGGCATCTCGCGGAGCTTGTGGCATGCGCGCATCCTCTCGGAGGTCTCGCCTGTTCATACGCTGTCGTTATCTGCGCTGCACAGTAGCACGGTCAGCCAGTCGCGAGCTCGCGGCCACGAATGCCGAGCCACACAGGTCAACGTGTGGTCGCTCACGAACCTGCGCACGTGACGCAGCTTCTCACGGCCCGCCAACGCAGCGCCGACCTTAGCGTCACTGCAGCGCCTCGCTCTACGCCAGTAGCTCCCTGGTGCGCTCGTCCGGGAAGCCGGGCGGCCCCATCGGTCGCACCGGAGTCCTGCCGAGACGAAGCGCCCACTCCACGAGGTCGCCAGCGGGCTCGTTACGCAGCTCCCACTTCAGCAAGAACGAGTAGTCGTTCAAGGTGCCGAGCAGGGAACGGCTCTCGGCCTTGGCGATCACGGCTTCGCGCGTGGCCTTGACCTCGCGCTCGACAACGGCGGGCGGGATGCCGAGGCCGCCAAGCACGCGTGCCAGGGCACCTGGGAAGTTCGCGCCCAGGTGCTTCACGTCGCGCGCCGCCATGACGACCGGCAGGCGGGAGTGCTCGCTGATCAGCAGGATGAGACGCTGATGGGAGATCGTGACCAGGGTGGCGTACCAGTCGCCGAGGCACGTCGTCGGGGCGTCCGTGGCCGCGCTGGGCGCGGCAATGCGGGCGAGCAGCGTCTGCGTGCAGCGGATCGCGACCACCTGCCTCATCCCCTTGTCAGTCGCTTGGCGTCAAGGAAGGACCGGGTCGCACGGCAACGATCAGCGCGAGCCGGCCCGCGAGGTGACCTCGCTCAGCGTGGCGAGCGAGACCGGTCTACCGTGCCCTGTGTGTAGCGCTCCGGATCAAGCGAGAAGAGCATGCGGCAGTGCTCCGAGCAGAAAGGGTAGAGCGCGCCGCCGTGCTCGCTGAGAAGCAGCGCCTGGCCGGCGGCGATCTCCCTGCCGCAGACCGGGTCTTTCGTTAGTTGCGGCGGCTCCTCGTCGACCATGTCCATCTCGGCTCTCATGTCGTGGTTCACGAGCCTCGGTCCGCACCGGAGGGTTCCATCATGGCCGATGCTACGTGAAGTGCCGGTGAAGACAACCTGCGGTGGGGTGAAGGTGCCGTAAAGGCAAGGGCCACCTCGCCGCCAAGCTGACGGCGGGCATTCCCCTAGTCGAGCAGCTCGAGCTCCTGCCACTCCGACTCGGGCACGGTCGCGACGCGCCGTGGTGCGCCGCTCGTGGCACGGAGGTTCACGACCACCGATGCCTGAGTGTCGTCGGCGTGGCCCTCGACGACGCGCCCCTCCTCGCCCTTGTAGCGCACGCGCCGTCCGAGCAGATCCTCAAGCTTCAACGCGACCTCCGTGTGAGTCCCCGGCTGGGACCGCCCCGCCGGCGTCGGGCAGGCCACTGAGCGGGCTGCTTACCTAGCGTAGCAGCGCCGAGCAGCGGGTCTTACCTTGCCTCTCTTCTTCCACTCGTGACGGGACCTGGCACAAACGATGCGGTCCGGGGCACGCGGTCACTCGGCCCCCGACGCCGCATGCTTAGCCTTCGGGCAGCTCCCGCGCGTAGAGGTAGAGCAGCTCGAGCTGCTCCTCCGTGAGCGCTCTCTCGAGGCCGAGCAGGTGAGAGAGGGCGAGGTTGGTGCGTCCCCGGTAGGGACGCGTGACGACATCGTCGAGCGCCCCGCCCGCGACCGCGTCGGCGGGGACGGCCGTGCCATAGAGGAAGGCGATCTGCGAGCGCTCCTGGCTGAGGAGGCCCTTCCTCACCAGGTTGCCCAGCACGGTCTGAACCGTCGTGTAGGCGATCTCGCGCCGCCCCCGCAGGAGCTCGTAGACGAAGCGCACCGTGAGGGCCTCCGGTGCGGCCTCCCAGGCGATCGCCAGGACGTCGGCCTCGAGGGAGCCGATGCCGAGCAGTCCGCCACCCTTCGTGCCCCTCTTCCCCGTCGGCCTTGCTGCTCACGGCTACCTCACCCCGTGCTCGGGGATGGCTGCGAGCAACGTAGGGCTGCGGCGGGAGCGGCGCAAGATGGCGGGCTCCCCCGACGGGGCTCGCCGCCATGCTGCGACCACACTGGCGAAGGCGGAGAGTGCCGTGCACGTCTTGCCCGCCCGGCGTTCTCGCCCCGCAACGGTGAAGCTTCTCAGCCACAAGGCCGGGGTAGACTGCTGGCGCGAGGAGCCGCCGCCGATGGCCGCCTCGGTTCCCCTCAGCGACCGTCGCAACGCCCTCGTCAGGCCCCGGGCTGTGCCCTCAGCGCCGGGGCACTCCTTCGCGAAAGGCAGGCGGCGAGACCGTCTCGGCTGAAGGTCAGCCGGACACTGTCGTAGCCCTCTTCCGGCTCGCACACGGCAACACCGCCGAGCAGATACCGACATAGCCCCTTGGATGTACTGCCGCTCATGACTTCGCCAGCGACACGGTCGACAGCGATTCCCAAGCCCTCAGCCGATCAGCGCCGCGCGGCGCTGGCGCAGGCCAACGGTGTGCGCACACAGTGGGCGGCGCTCAAGGCCGACCTGAAACGCGGCACGGTCTCTATCTGTGCGAGACCGGGAACAACCCCAGTGCAGGAAGCTGGGCGTGCGGGAGCGACGGAGGGACGATGTCTGATCCGCGTGCCGCGGGCAGACCGCTCGAGGGCCTGGATCCCGACGAAGCAGGAGCCGAGAGGTTCGACCTTGGACGCACAGCGGCGGCTGCGCCGCAGGCGCCCTGGAGCGCGCCGCGCAGCGCCTGGGAGCCCTCATCGCCGCCAACAGGCTGGAGGCGCTTGGCGGGCGAGGGCTGGGCTCCTGCGCCACGCTCGCAGGCGACTGGCAGTGCAGCGCCCCCGCCGGTTATCGGATCGCAGCCTGCTCACGCCTCCGGGCCAGGCTCCCCGTGTCGGCAGCGCTTGGCGCGAGTCGCCGCCAGCGTGCTGCTCCTCGCCAGCGGAACGCTTCTGGGCGTCGCCATCGGTCACGCATTCTGGGCCTCACACCCCCCCACTGCAACGCAGGCACAGCCCGCCGGCGGCTCCGGATCTGGTAGCTCGGGCGGCTTTCCCTTCGGCTACGGCGGCTCGTCGGGCTTCCCGTCGGGCACCCCCGGCGAGGTGAGCGCGATCGCCTCGAGAGTCGATCCGGCGCTTGTCGACATCAACCTCGCGCTGGGCTATGGGTATGACCAGGCGGAGGCCACGGGCATCGTGCTGAGCTCCTCGGGCCTGGTGCTCACCAACAACCACGTGATCGACGGCGCGACTACCGTGAGCGCCACCGATATCGGCAATGGGCAGACCTACGCGGCGACGGTGCTGGGCTACGACCCGAGCCAGGATGTCGCGCTTATCCAGCTGCACGGCGCCTCCGGCCTCACTACGGCGCGGCTCGGCGACTCCGCCAAGGTCAGGGTCCGCGAGGCGGCGGTCGCCATCGGTAACGCCGGCGGAGTCGGCGGTACGCCCAGTGCGGCCGGCGGCTCGGTCGTGGCGCTCGATCAGCACATCACCGCCAACGTCCCAGGCATCGGCACCTCCGAGCGGCTGAGCGGCTTGATCGAGACCAACGCCGACGTCAAGCCGGGCGACTCTGGCGGGCCGCTCGTCAACAGCGCCGGGCAGGTGATCGCGGTGGACACCGCCGCGTCGAACGGCTACTTGCTCGGCTCGGGGAGCCAGGGCTTCGCCATCCCCGTGAACACCGCGATGGCGGTCGTCACGCAGATCGAGAACAACGACGCCTCAGCCACGGTGCACATCGGCGCTACCGCCTTTCTCGGGGTCGAGCTCGAGGGCGGTGGCGGCCAGTCGAGCGCCGGCGTGACGATCACGGGCGTGGTCTGGGGCACACCGGCGGCACTCGGCGGCCTCGCGGCCGGCGACAGGATCGTCTCGGTCAACGGCCAGTCGGTCGACTCGCCGTCAGCCTTGACCACGCTGGTGGGGGGCTACCGGCCGGGGGACAGGGTTACGATCGGCTGGAAGAGCCCCTCCGGCGCGCAGCACGCAAGCACCGTGCAGCTCGCCTCGGGACCGGCCCACTGAAGGGTAGCTGAAGGGCTCCTCAAGAGGGTGTCTGGAGGACGTGAGGGTCGACGCCGCGGAAGCGGTAGACGGAAGAAGCTGGGTGACGTGCCGCCTTCGAGGGGCGGGCCGAGCGACGCACGCGGCCCGTCGTCGAAATGCCGCCGAAGTATCTTCGCTAGCCTGGCTGCGGGTCCTCCTGCGCCGTTCGGGCTACGTATCTGCCGGGACACAGGTCCGTCAGACCTCCACCGCCCCGAAAAAGTGGCAAGGTGGTGGAAATGGACGTCTGCCGACGCGCGGCCGACCCAGTCTTGGACGATCCAGGCCATGCATTGGACGGCCAGTGGGTAACGCGAGACGCCGAGTTCAGCCGAGCGCGCCGTGTGGCCATACGGGTCGCGCAGCCTACACCTCGCGCTGGGTGCGCCAGCCGGACTCATCAACCAGGCGTTTCACCATGCGCACGCGGTGCGGCGCGATGCCGCCGGCAAGTCGGTGGCCGAACTTGCCGAGTCCCATGTCACAGGCCTAAGCGCCAAGGTCACACATGCGTCCTGGGGCCCGGGGGTTCGTCCTCTTTGGAGCGCCGGTTCGCAGGCTCGAAATCGCCAATCGGGATTTCTCGCGAGGTCCAGGCGTGCGAGGTTCGGGATGCCTGTGGAGGTCTCCGACCCCTTTATCCCCCCAAGGCCCATGGCCGGCGCGGCCATGACCGGAGCGCTGCGGCGGCCCGCGCCTGCAGGCCGCCGCAGCGTCACACTGCGATTCAGTTAAGGGCGATGCCCTCGAACGGGACCGGCAGTCCCGTGACCGTCTGAATCAGAGTCAGGCTGCCGTCAGGGTGGATACGGTAGGCGAGCACCACACCGGCGCCGCCGCACTCGACGTAGAGGAACTGCCCGTCGGCCGTGGTCACCGAGTCGGTGGTGCCGGCTGCGGCCGTGGTCGGCATGGCGCCGACCAGGCTGGTCATGCCGCTGGCGTTGAGCCTGTAGATGCTGACGTTGGCACTGCCGGCGTTAGAGACGAAGTAGTAGTCGCCGGCGGCGTTGATCCAGCAGGAGGCCGCCACCTTGTCCTTCGTGTCATTGGCCGAGCTGACGAAGGCGAGGCTATTGTCGGCCTTGAAGCGGTAGCTGCTGATGCCGGAGTCGCCGACCTGCACCACGACGAGTCGACCCCAGCGGTCGAAGCTGAAGGCGAAGGGCACACTTCCCGGTGTCGGCGCCGTGGGGTTCGCCACCGGCGTAGCGCTCAGCAGGCCCCAGGGACCGACGCTGAAGACGTCGATCAGGCTGCCGCTGAACTTGGTGGCGACGATCAGGCGCCTGCCGTCGGGTGAGAAGCCGACCATCCCTGGCGAGGCGAGGTAGAAGGGATTAGTGGTGTCCGTCGGGCCCAGCGAGCGGTTCGAGCCGGGGATCGGCCAGAGGTGGTCGCCGAAGAGCCAGAAGCCCTGCACGCAACTGCTGCCGCCCTCGACGCCCGCGTCGAGCACGTAGACGAGGTTGCCACGCACGGCGATGCTCACGGGGAACTGGCCGCCCGAGGCGACGACCTGCTCGAGGAGGAGCTTGTCGCCGCGCGCCACGCGAAACAGCGAGACGCTGTTGCTGCCGGCGTTCACGGCAAGCAGCACCTGCCCATCCTGGGCCGTGGCGAGTGAGCCCTGCGAGGCGAGCGGGTCGACGGCCGCGCCGGCCGCGACGCCGCCCGCACCGCCGGTGGCGTAGGTACCGGCGAGGCTGAGCGTGCCATTCCAGCCACGGTCGTAGACCATGATCGAGTTGGCCGTCGTGTTGTCGGTCTGCACGAACAGGGCCTGGCGGTCGCCGTGGTGCTCGTGGCGATCCCAGCCGCCGGCGAAAGCGCTGGCCGGTCCGACTGCGAGGGCGGTGAGCACGACGGCGGCGATGGCCACTATGAGAAGGACCTTGGGTCTGCGCATGATCTCTCCTGTGCTGCTTTAGAGCTCCGCCAGCGCGGCAGAGCTCGCGAAGGGTCAGGTGCGAATCGTCTGTCCGCGGCGTTGGGCAGCCTCTGCGGACGACGCCTCCCGGGCGTCCCTCTCTGCAACCGTAGGCTCCCTCCATGCTTGCCGCTCGACGGCGCAGGACTACCCACCGCGGCGGCACCTGACGCCGTTGTCCGCACGCCGCCGTGGCAACGCGCGCCGCGCGGCGGCGTGACGGCAATAGGTCGACGTGGTGGCCCGCTGCAGCAGGATCCGTCTGCGTACAGGGTCAGCTGGAGCTGCAACGGCCCGTGGGCATCGTGCACCGCGAGGTCCTCGCGCTCCTGGCGCGAGCTGGTTAGGACACCGGTGGCAGGATGCTCGCCTGCTTTGTGTCGATGCCGGTGGCTCCCGAGGGGAAGGTGGGGTTGGAGGCCGTCGTCTGCAGCGTCCCAGTGCCGTCGTAGGCGCGCACCTTGAAGACGTGCTCGCCGCTCTGGAAGGGCCACTCGTAGCGCCAGATCACCCAAGTGAGCCCGGAGAGCGGGGCACGCAGCTGGGCCGCCTGCCAGGGCCCTTCGTCGACCTGCACCTCGACCTTGGAGATGCCGCGGTCGCCGGCGTCGGCGATGCCGCCGACGGGCACGTAGGTGCGGCCGGCGCGCATCACGAGGGCGTCGGTCGCCACCGTGTCGATCACCGAGGTCGTCCGGCGAATCGCCTTGGCGTCCCAGCCGCGGGTCACCCAGTAGCCTGGGCTCCAGGAGGAGACGAGCACGACGTCCGTGATCCACTTGGGCTGCTTCATGCCGTAGAGGTCGGGGACGTAGACGCGCAGCGGGTAGCCGTGCTCCTGGGGCAGCGGCTGGCCGTTCCAGTCGAAGGCGAGCAAGAGCCGGGGATCGCTCTCGATGGTTGCTAGCGCCACCGCCTCGTCGAAGCCGTCCGCTGTCAGTAGGTGCGCGTAGGTCGCTCCGGGCAGGGGGCCGGCGTCGGCGAGCACGTCGCGGAAGGAGGGTCCGCTCCAAAGCGTGGTCCCGATCAGCGGCCCCCCGAGCGGGTTGGAGATGCACTCCAGCGTGATGAACTCCTCCCGTGCCCGGTAGTGCGACCTGATCTCCTGCAGCGTCAGCGTGAGCGGGTGCGCGACCAGGCCGCTGATGCGCAACCGCCAGGTGGCGCCGTCGATGGCCGGCGGCGTGAGGTCGATGTCAACGCGGTAGTGCTGGGCCACCGGGGTGTACTCGGGGCGCGTGCCGGGCACCGGCTTCACGGGGGAGCCGGCGTCGGGGAAGGGGATCGGCGCCTTGACCAGGGCCGGCGTTTGGGGTCCGCCTGCCACGCTCAGGATCTCGGCCAGCTCCGCGCCCAGCACGACGAACGTGGCCGTGAGCCCGGCCATGCCGATCACGAAGCGCCGCCGGCTGAGCCGCGTGAGCTCGGCGGGCGGTAGGCCAGCGGCCTGAGTCGCGAGCCCGGCCAACGGCGCCTCAGGCTCCGGTTGGCTGGGCACCGTGATTACCGCGGCGCCCAGCCAACCGAGCGTCTTCTCCTCCGGAGCGGGCTCCGGAGGGTAGCCGAGCCGGTGGAGGCGCAGCAAGGCCCAGCCCCACAGCTGGAAAAGGCCGAGCACCCAGATGACGTCGAGGACGGCCCCGGGGGTCGAGGTCGGGCGCGCCTCGAAGAAGGTGAGCACGAGGCTGAACAGGCCGAAGGCGCCGGCCAGGGCCTGCGCGTAGCGACGCTGGCGCACCTCGTCCGGCGTGCGCACGAGGCTGAAGAAGAGGAGACCTGCGAGCGCCCCGGCGAGGAACAGGCTGATGAGCGCGAGCGCCTCCTCGGTCACCTTGGCCGTGTCCTTGATGTTGAGGCCGAGGCCCTCAAGCACGCGCAGCGTGGTCTCGAGGCCGAAGATCACGAGGCGCCCGGGGAGCACGCGGATCAGCCACTCAAAGACGGCGTAAGCGACCATCGGCAGCCCGAGGCGCGCGCCGAGGGCGAACAGGCCGAGCAGGCCGGCGCTGGTGAGCGCCCCGGCGCCGAGGCCGACGGTGGCTCGTGTGATCCAGCTCCGTCTCACGTGGGGCGACTCCTGCGCGGAGGGTCTGCTGGCCTGCAGTCTACCCGCCTCGGCGGCGAGCGCGAACGCTGCCGCGTCGACTGTAGAGAACCTTCTTGACCACGCGTGCCTCCTAACACGGAACCTGACGAAGGCCATCTCGGCTCAGCTGCAGCGCACAGGCGCGCGTAGGCCCACGGCGCAGCGACACGTTGCGCGAGCCGAGAGGGAGCCTGGGACGACTCTCGCGGGCACTGCCCGCCACGGCCGCAGGGATGGCGCACAGGTCACGCCAACCTCGATCGCCCCGAAAGAGCAACAAGGTGGTGGAAATGCGAGCCTGCCGCCGCCCTGCCGACCTGGAGCGCACCGAACAGGTTCACGGTCGGCTGCTCCTCCGTGCTTTCGGTGCGCGAGATCGCGTTGCTGCCTGCACCCCTCAGAGCGAAGCTGCTGTGACAAGGTAGACGCGTGTCTGGGGGAAGCATGAGAGGTCACGCCAGAAAGCGCGGCGAGAGGCCGGGATCCTGGGAGTACATCGTCGACATCGGTCCGGCGGCGGCACAGAGTTGAGGTCTGCAACAAGAGGTTCTGGCTCGAGCGCCGCCCCCTGCAGGGCTGCCCCAAGTGTGGCGGTGCCCTACGTGAGACCGAGGAACGCCGCCGTGAGACCAAGGCCGGCTTCTCAACGCAGAAGGAGTGCCAGGCGGCGATGAACAAGCTGCTGGTCTCAGTCGAGGCGCACAACTGCACGGCGCCTAGCAAGGCGAACCTGCGGCAGTGCCTCGCCAAGGAGTGACTGCCGGCCGTGAAGGCCACGATCCGCCCCTCGACCTACAACTCCTACGTGCAGCACGTTGAGTGCCACATCGCCCCGCACATCGGCTCCGTGAAGCTGGCGAAGCTCACGGGATCACAGGTCAACGCCCTCTACGCGAAGCTCGCCGAGTCAGGATCCAGGGATGGCAAGCACGGTCTCTCCGCCATGACCATCCACCATGTGCACTATTGTCTGCACAAGGCCTGCAAGGACGCCGTCAGGTGGGGACACATCTCCCGCAACCCGCTCGACGCCGCCGACCCACCGAGAAAGAAGGGCGACGGCACACGCGAGATGCAGCACCTGGACGAAGGAGCAGCTCAAGGCGTTCCTCGAGGCGGTCAAGGGCGAGCGTCTCTACAGCCTCTGGCACACGATCGCCTTCACCGGCATGCGCAGAGGTGAGGCCCTCGGCCTGAGATGGTCGGACGTCGACCTCGAGAACGCCCGGCTCTCGGTGCGCCGCGCCCTGATCCCGACGAACAGAGAGGTGGTCATCTCCGAGCCCAAGACCGCCAAGGGTCGCCGCGTGGTCGCCCTCGACCCGGTCACCATCGAGGTCCTGAAGGCCAAGCCACCCGACAGCTCGATGAGCAGAGTGAGCGCGACGAGACCTGGGTGGAATCAGGCCTCGTGTTCACCGCCGCGAACGGCGCCGCCCTCGACCCGGAGAGTGTCTCACGCTACTGGCGCCAGGCCGTGTAGAAGGCCATGCTGCCGCCGATCCGCCTGCATGACCTGAGGCACACGCACGCCACCCTCGCCCTGCAGGCCGGCGTACATCCGAAGGTCGTGTCCGAGCGCCTCGGGCACGCCACCGTCTCAATCACGCTTGATACCTACTCGCACGCCATCCCGGCCATGCAGGCGATCGGCGGCGGTGTTGATTGCGGGGCTGGTGTTCGCCGATGACTCAACGCCCCCGGCGTGAGTCCCTGAGCTCGCCCTGCCCGCCCCCTCAACCCAGCCAGGTGGTGGCGGCGCCGACATCAGCAGCCGGGCGCGCCTCGGACGCCTGCGCCGGAATGCCGATCGCGCAACCGTTGAGCGCGAATTCACCGACCGGCAGGCCAAGGAGCCGGCAGAAAGCGGGGTCGTCGCTCATCGTCGTTGTCGCGGAGACCAGATGCATGCCCAGTCCGAGCGCGGTCGCCATTAGCCACATGTTCTCGAGCGCATGTGCCAGCGACTGCTGCTGGACCGGCATCATCGCGCCGCGCTCAGCGATCACCACGTAGTAGGGCGCCGTGCCGACGCCGAGGAGGCGCCCTTCTGACACCGACTCGAGCCGGGCGCGCAGAGGCGCCGGCAGATCGCCGCTGGCGAGCGCCGCCACGGCATGAGCCTCGATTGCCGCCTTGGCCGCCGCCGACGCCGCGCTCCCTCGCGGCGACACGAAGAAGCGCCGGTCGCGGGTCGCACCCGGCGCCATCGCCGCCGCATAGGGCGCCGCCAGGCCGGCGGCAAGGATCTGCTCGAGGGCCTCACGCGCCGGCACCTCGTCGCTGAAGCTGCGCACAGAACGGCGCGCGCTGATGACCTGCGTCATCGCAGCGACGCACTCTTGACTGAAGGTCCCTTCCACGTTCGCCTCCTGAAGCTCGCCCGCCGTTGTCTCCGGCGAAGCCGGAGGACTGCGTCAGTATAGCGGGGAGCGCAGGCCGGCGACCGGCGTCGCTAAGCGCAGGGCTCGTGTCCACGGCGATGCAGGCGGCGGGGCTGGCAACCACTCGCTTCCGCTCAGGAGCCGGCTGCCTCTGCCCGCGCCGCCCGCCGCCGGCTCGCGACGATGACCCAGGTGAGCAGCGCCAAGCCTACGGCAGTCTCTGCATACCAGATGGGCAGCGGTCCCTGCGCAAGCCCGAATCCGAGCGACCAGGCGCAGGGCTCGAGGATGAAGGGCAGCGCCAGGGCGAGGCCGTCGAGCAGCGCCCGCGAGCGGCCCCACGACTCGCCGGACAAGCCATAGACAAGTCCGGCCAGGACTCCGACGAAAAGCCAGGACGAAACGAAAGCAAGCGACGCCGGCCCCCAGGCGCCGCCGAGGAGGAAGAAGCCGACCATGCTTGCCTCGGAGGTTACAAGGCCAGCGATAGGCGCCCAGGGCCGAGAGCGCTGCAGCCAGCCGGCGAGAAAGGGGAGCACGAGCCAGGTGCTCCCCAGGTTGCCGACCCAGAAGACCGTGGACGATCTCGGCATGGGAATGCGCGAGTCGAGGACGCCGAAGGCCCAGCCGGCAAGCATGAAGGCGACGATGAGAAGCAAGCGACGGCGCATCGCCATGGAGTCTACCTCGGCCGCAAGGACGGGCGCCCGCACGCCGTCTCGGTGATGCGAGAGGAGGCGGCGGCGCTGATCGCGGGGCTGGTGTTCGCGGGAAAGCCTGCAGGCGTCTGACCGCACCGCCCGGTCACCGCCATGATATCGCGCCGATCAGTTGAGCCGCACGATGCCAGCGTTCAAGTAGACCGCGAAGCTCACCCAGACGAGGTAGGGCAGCAGCAGGGCGGCAGCCTGCGGGCGCACACGCCAGAAGGCGACGATGGTCGCAAGTACCGTGAGCCAGAGCAGGGCGATCTCGGCGAGCGCCCAGCCGGTGCGATGGGTGCCGAAGAAGACGATCGACCATAGTGCGTTGAGCAGCAGCTGGGTCGAAAAGAGGCCGAGAGCGAGCGCCGAGCGACGGTCGAGCCCCTGGCGCCACACGAGCCAGGCCGCGACCGCCATGAGCAGGTAGAGCGTCACCCACGCCGGGCCAAAGACCGAGGCCGGCGGCGTGAGTGGTGGTTTGCGCAGCCCCTCGAAGAACTGGCGAAAGTCGCCGCCGGCCGCAAACGCGCTCGCCGCCCCGACCAGCTCGGTGCCCACAATCGCCGTGATGAGTGTGCCGGTGCCTCTGCCTGGCGTCATGCCGTCACCCTTCCCAGTCGAGCGCCCCTTCACGCACGCAGAGAGTCGATGACGATGGCCGAGATAGGCGTCTCGATTGGTGCCTGCGTCGTGAACGGCGGCGCCTCAACGCCGTCCCCACCCCGTTGCAGCACCACCCGACGGATCGTGCCGCCCCGCGCTCAGCCGTACTCTCCTATGATCATAGGTCGCGTCCGGCCATGAAACTACAAGCGGGAGGCCTCAACGGTCCCCGTTGGCGCTCGTTGTAGGCTGCGCCTACCGGGCCAGGGGCTTCCCGGGAGAACGCAGGACGGGCAGGCCGCATTTTGCCGTGGGCTTCGAGCCCGGTCTTGTCTGTGGCCGCCCCTGCGACTGCACCCGGGTGTGCTTCGAGCACGAATCCGTCGGTGTCGATTCGCCCGCCTGCGCTCCGCCATGGCGAAGGGAAGGAGAGCGCCCATGCGAGCGATCGGCATCGACGTGCACCGCGACTTCTGCGAGGTCGCAATCAGCGAGGGCGGGCGCTTGCGCTCGGCGGGTCGCGTGCCCTCGACGCCCGCGGAGCTCGAGCTGCTCGGGGCCAGCCTCGCCCCCGACGATGAGGTGGCGCTCGAGACGACCGGCAATGCGCTGGCGATCGCGCGTATCCTCGAGCCGCACGTAGCGCGCGTGGTGGTCGCCAGCGCCCGCGAGCTACACGCCATCTCAGACGCCAAGGCCAAGACCGACCGCCTCGATGCGCGCACCTTGGCGAAGCTGCTGGCCGCCGTCATGCTCGCCGGCACCTGGCTGCCGGGCGAGCAGACGCGCGCCCTGCGCCGCCGGCTTTCGCGCCGCGCTCAGCTCGTGCGTCAGCGCACGCGCCTCAAGAACGAGATCCACGCCGTGCTCTATCGCAACCTCGAGGGTGCAGGACCGGCGAGCGACCTCTTCGGCGCCGCTGGCCGGCACTGGCTCGAGGAGCTCGAGCTGCCCGCCGATGAGCGCGAGACGGTGGAGGGCTGCCTGCGCGTGCTCGACTTCCTCGGCGGCGAGGTAGCCCAGCTCGAGAAGGGCATCGCCCGCCAGGCAATCGACTCGCCTGAGATCCGCCGCCTCGTGACGATCCCCGGCGTCAACTTGATCACTGCCGCCACCCTGACGGCGGTGATCGGCGACGTCGGGCGCTTTCCCTCGGCGCGCAAGCTGGTCGGCTACCTGGGCCTCGACCCCCGGGTACGCCAATCGGGCAGCAGCCCGGCACGCATGGGCCGCATCTCCAAGGAGGGCGCCGCCAGCGCACGCCACGTGCTCTGCGAGGCGGCCCAGGCGGCGATGCGCACGCCCGGGCCGCTGCGTGCCTTCGGGCAGCGAGTGGGGGCCAGGCGCGGTCGTCAGGTGGCCATCGTGGCGGTCGCTCGCAAGCTGGCGAGCCTCGCTTGGCGACTTCTCACCAGTGGCGAGGACTACGCCTACGCGAGCCCCTCAAGGGTGCGGCTCAAGCTGCGACGCATCGAGCTGCTCGCCGGCGAGCCGCGACAGCGCGGGCGTCAGCTGGGCGCGACACTCGCTGGCGAGCGCGAACGCCAGCTCGCCCTGGCGGCCGAGCGTGCCTACCAGCGTCTGGTCGCCGACTGGCAGGCCGGCGGCTCGGCAAAGAAAGGCGCGGGCGCCGCAGTGGGGCGCGCATCTGTGAGGGCCCTCGCGGGGCCAGGCTGCGCGGCAGACTAACAGCCCCTACGTCTGCGCTTTCGCTCGCGGTCGCCCGCACCCAATGACAACGCTCGCACAGGAGGCTGGAGCTGTCGAGAGCACTTGACTTTCATCCGTCGGCGAAATGTCAGCATCTGGGCCGATTTCGAGGCTCCAAGGCCCACGACGCCCATCGTCGCAGCGCCATATGCAGGAGTTTCGTGGTGCCCCCGCGCCGCCGGCCACTGTCCACGCGCTGGGCCGCGTCACTGACTCGCCCCGGAGCCGCCGGTGACTCCGGCGAGGCCGGAGGCGGCGCCGAGAAGTCTAGTCGCGGCGCTACGCAATCTCAGCTTGGGCACCCCCTCCTCACTCGGTCACAGGGCCCGTCCAGCCGCACGAGCCTATCACCAGGCAGCGGCACGCCTGAGGCGGGGCCGTAGCGAAGATGCATGAGGCCGGCAACAGCTCCGGCAGGGCACATGTCATCACGACCCCCACTCGCACAGGAAACCTCGACTGTGCAGCGTAGTTGTGCTGGTTGCCGCTCAGGCGCCGACCATACGACGGCTGGATTGGCAATCCCCAGGAAGCGGAACTAACTGGGTGAGGCAGCCGCTAGGCTGCTCGCTCCGGATTCGTGCCGGGAAGGAAGCGACTCAACATGGGCAGACTGCAGCGGATCATCATCCCAGTGCTGGTGATCGTGGTCCTCCTCGTGGTCGCGCAGACGGTCTTGCGAGGCAAGAGCAGCAGCGCCGTCAAGGTCGACTATGGCGGCACCGGCCAGAGCTTCCTCAGTCAGCTGAATAGCGGCAAGGTGTCTGCTGTGCTCATCAACATGACCGCCCAGACTATCCAGGTCACGCCCACCAGCGGGCCCACCTACACCGTCGGCTACCCCGACGTCACGCAGCTCGCCCGGCTGCTGGCCAAGCACCCCGGAGTCACGGTCGCGGCCGAGAGCGGCGGCTCATCGTGGACCGGCTTGCTCATACTGCTGCTGCCGGTGGTGCTCATTATCGGCTTCATGATGTTCATGATGCGCGGCATGCAAGGTGCGGGCTCCAAGGTCATGAGCTTCGGCAAGAGCCGCGCCAAGCGCGTCAGCGTCGACTCGCCCAAGGTCACCTTCAAGGACGTGGCCGGCGCCGACGAGGCGGTGGAGGAGCTGCACGAGATCAAGGAGTTCCTCGAGAACCCCAAGAAGTTCCAGCAGCTCGGCGCCCGCATTCCCAAGGGCGTGCTGCTCTTCGGCCCTCCCGGTACCGGCAAGACGCTGCTCGCGAGGGCCGTGGCCGGCGAGGCCGGCGTGCCCTTCTTCAGCATCTCCGGCTCCGACTTCGTCGAGATGTTCGTGGGCGTCGGCGCCTCGCGCGTGCGCGACCTCTTCGAGCAGGCCAAGCAGAACGCCCCCTGCATCATCTTCGTCGACGAGATCGACGCCGTCGGTCGGCACCGGGGAGCGGGTTTCGGTGGCGGAAACGACGAGCGCGAGCAGACCCTCAACCAGCTGCTCGTCGAGATGGACGGCTTCGAGATGAAGGACAACATCATCCTGATCGCCGCCACCAACCGGCCCGACATCCTGGACCCGGCGCTCTTGCGCCCCGGGCGCTTCGACCGCCAGATCGTGGTCGACCGCCCCGACCGCCCCGGCCGCAAGGCGATCCTCGAGGTGCACAGCCGCGGCAAGCCCATCAGCAAGGAGATCGACCTCGACACGCTGGCCGCGCAAACGCCGGGCTTCACCGGCGCCGACCTCGCCAACCTGGTGAACGAGGCCGCCCTTTTGGCGGCGCGCTACGGCAAGAAGGTGATCGACATGCATGAGCTCGAAGAGGGCATCATGCGGGTGCTCGCCGGTCCCGAGAAGAAGACCCGCATCATCAGCGAGAAGGAGAAGGCGATCACCGCCTACCACGAGATGGGCCACGCCCTGGTCGGCCACTTCCTCGAGTACACCGATCCCGTGCACAAGATCAGCGTGGTCAGCCGCGGCCAGGCCCTGGGCTTCACCATCTCGCTGCCCACCGAGGATAAGTTCCTCACCACCAAGGGTGAGCTCATGGACACCCTGGCGATGACGCTCGGCGGGCGCGCCGCCGAAGAGGTCGTCTTCGGCGAGATCACGACCGGCGCCGCCAACGACCTAGAGAAGGCCACGGCCACCGCCAAGCAGATGATCATGCGCTACGGCATGAGCGAAGAGCTCGGTCCCCGCACGCTGGGCCACGACCAGTCCATGCCCTTCCTGGGACGCGAGTTCCAGCAGCAGGCCGACTACTCCGACGAGGTGGCGCGGCAGATCGACGACGAGATCCGGCGCATCATCGAAGACGCCCACCAGCGCGCCCAGGCCGTGCTGGCCGCCCACCGCGACCAGCTCGACGCTATCGCCAGGATCTTGATCGAGCGCGAGACCCTGGAGCGCCGCGAGTTCGAGGCCCTGCTGGCCGGCAGCCCCGAGGAAGAGGTCTTCCGCGACAAAGACGGCAGGGCCTCGCAGCCCGGCAAGCGCGACGGCCCGCACGAGAAGCGTGCCCGCACCCCGCGCCGTCCCCACGTCGGTGCGCCTGCGCCGGTCAATCCATTGCCCTAAGCGAGGCGTTCGCCGACCGGGCGAGCGCCCGCCCCCCGTGTGGCGCGTCTCAGCCGTCCCGTCACGTAAACCATCTCCCACTACGTCACTGGCAAGCGGCGCGGCGCGAGCGACACAGGCCTCGCGATTCGGTGCGGCGCCAGAAGATGCTGCACTCGGCCTCGTTGCCGAAGCGATGCCGACGCAGCCCGGCGTGTAGGCCGCGGTGCACTTCGCCGCTCGGTCATCCGTCAGCTGACCCACGCCACTCCCGCTCATGCGTCCCAGGATGTGGCTTGAGCTGCGAGCGAAGCGAGTCTGCTCGAAGCCAATTGGGCAGGTTCTCACTGACGAGTCTCATGTGTCGAGCATGTCCCAGTCATCACCCAAGACCCAACGCAGTGCGGACACTTTGCCGCTCAGCATGCCCCATTCGAAGTCGTCCCACGGACCGAGGGCATCCAGACCGTACTGCGTCTCGACTTTGCGCGCCGCCTTCCTCGCTCCGTCCCAGATGTCTCTTTGAATGGTACGCGGGAACTCCGTCGGATCGATCTCTTCTCCCGGGTTGACCAGCCGAATACGACCGTTCTCTACGGCGTCTGCCCGCCCCTGATGGCGGCCATACCACAGCTTGTCGACGAGCTCGCCCAGCACCTCGACTACCTCACTCAAGCCCCGCGCCTCCTCGTACCAGTCCCGTTCAAACGTCGCGTCCGCGACAGCGTCAGGCTCGATTCGTCGAAGAGCGGCGGCTAGACTCGTGAAGTAGAGAGACTTCACCTTTGTGAAACAGGTCGCTATGTCTGGGTGAGGCAGCCTGCTGTCATCTGTCGGATGGCTGAAGTCCTTCGTGTTGTGCGTAATGAACGCAAACCGGAGGCCCACCCCGCTAGCCGCGCGGAGGGCCTGCAGATATGTCTCAAGAATCACGGCGTCGCCGATGCTGTTCTTGGTACGGTGGAACGGAGCGATGCCGCGGATGGCACGATTGGCCGCAGCCAGGAGGATCTCCTCAGAGGTCTCCGTGATCTCGCATCGAGCAAAGAGCACTTCCACTCGCGACAGTGACTCGATCGCAGATTCGCGCAGCCTGGGGACGCGGAAGTCGACCTCATCCAGCTGAGCCAAGGCGGCGGCTTTGTTGTTCTCATCAGCGAGACGCTCTACGAGGCTGCGAGCCCGCCGAAGCACTGATGCGACGCCGCGGTTGGCGTCTTCAAGTACTCGCGCCCTGTTGCGCTCGAACTCATCGACGATGATGCGAGGGAGGATCAGCTCCGCCACGCCTGCGCCGACTAGGTCCTCCAGAGCGTCAAGGAGGGAGAGCTTCCTGTAGTCCTTGGCGAGGTCAAGCCAGACGGAAGTGTCGACCAGTACGCGGAACCCTCTACGCATCTGGCACTCCTCCTGTTGGCCCGTCGTGTCCAACGAGGCCCATGCGTCGGTGTACGGACTGCCCCTGGCGGCAAGACGCTATCACCGGCAAGGGAGGGCGGCCAGGGGCACATGTCACCCGTTCATGTGCGGCGCCAGAAGACCCTGCACAGGGCCACGCCGCCGACCGGCCGCCGACGCTCGGACTGCCGAGCCTCGCCGCGTGATGCTCAGGGCAACGGCGCGGTAATCAGGTTCCTGGTCAGCACCCCCAGTTCGCCGCCGATCATCAGCGTGTTGCTGCCCACGAACTGGGCGCTGGTCAGGGAGCCTCCCGAAGGCACCCCGTCAGAGGTCCACGTCGCGCCGCCATCGCGGCTCGTCACCACGCTATCCTGCAGCGAGCCGCCTGCACAGAGCTGCGCACCGGAACGGGCGATGACGTCGTAGTGATCGTCATTGGGAAGGTCGGCCCCGCGTTGCCAGGTCTTGCCGCCATCGGCGCTCGCCCAGGAGTGCGCGGGCTCGCGCCCCACCAGGTTGTAGGCGATGATGAGGGCGTGCGAGGCGTCCAGCATGATCGCGGCGGAGGGCAGGTCGGTCGAGATGGGCAGGTGCGTCGCCGACCAGGTGCGGCCGCCGTTGCCGGTCGCGAAGATGCCCCGCGGGGGGGCGAGGGCGAGGCCGTGTCCCGTGTCGGCGAAGCTCAGCGTGCTGACGGCGCCTCCGCCCGCGGCCCGCCTGTGCATCCAGTGGTGGCCCCCGTCGATCGTGCGCAGCAGCGTACCGTTGTCGCCGCCGGCCCAGCCGTGCTTGGCATCGACGAAGCAGACGTCATGCAAGTTGACGACGACGCCGCTCGACTGCACGGCCCAGTGGCGACCGCCGTCCGTGGTGTGCATGACGAGCCCCTTGTTGCCGACCGCCCACGCCTGCAGGGCACTCACGGCGGCGACCGCGCTCACATCGCGCGTCGTGGCGTAAGCCCAGTGCAGGCCGCCGTCGGGGGACTTGATCACGCGGCCGGCGCCCCCCCAGACCGTCCCGCCGGGCACGGCCGCCAGCTTCGTGACCCCAGCCGGAGTGGTCGTGAGGCGATGCCAGGTCTTGCCGCCGTCGGTCGTGCGCCGGTAGGTGGCACCGCCGACGATCCAGCCGTGCAGGGGATCGGAGAAGGTGATGAGGCTACCCGAGAGGCCGGGCAGCCACTGCCAGGTCTTGCCCCCGTCGGCTGAGTGCAGCGTGCCGGCAGGAAGCGTGGCCGAGGAGAGCAGGGAGGTCACCCACACGTTGTTGCCGACCGTGGTGAGGTGCCCGTTGCCCGGCGTCTTATGCACCTTGCGCCAGTGTGCGCCGCCGTCGGTGGTCGCCCACAGCCAGTTGGGGCTGGTGGCCCAGCCCACGCGCGGCGAGGAGAAGCTCGCATCGAACAGGTGGATGCCCTTCAGCCAGGTGGGGGCCAGCCAAGTGGTCCCGCCGTCAGTGGTGCGCCAGATCTTGGTGCCGCCGTCAACGTTGCCAATCGACCAGTCGTTCACCATGAGCACGGCCCGTGCTCCGCCCTGCGGGGCAAACGCCCCCACGGAGGCTTCGTCACTCTGGTCCGGGGGCAGGGCCGCCGGCGTGCTCCAGGTCTGACCGCCGTCTGCGGTGGTGGAGAGCACCCAGTCCGGGTAGTCCTCCGGCGTGCCGACCAGGACCCAGCCTCGCGAAGGATCGGCGAAGTGCGCCTGCAAGGGCAGGCCGGGCGCGGGCAGGGTGAGGCTGGACTGCCAGGTGGCCCCGGCGTCGGTGGTGTGCAGCAGCATGCCGTTCTTGCCGCTCGTGTCAGCGCCCCAGGCCCAGCCCTCGGTGGGCGAGACGAACTGCACGCCTTGGGGCGCGGCAAAGCCGGGCACCATGCTGGTGCGGCTCCACGCCCAGCTCGCGCCGCCGTCTCGGGTGACGAGCACGTCGCCCACGCTGCTTGCGACGAACAGCTCCCCTGGCACAGGCGACGAGACTGAGTCCGCCGGGTAGCCGTGCGGCAGAGGTCGCGACCAGGTCCAGAGACCGTCGGGCGAGGTGAACGGCGTGGCCAGCGCCGGCGGCGCCAGCATCGCGGCCAACCCCAACCCGGCGCCGGCCAGCAGAGCGGCCGCGGCCAAGGTCACCAGAGTGCTTCCCGGGGTAGCGAAGCGATGCATGACCACTCCTTCCGTTACGCACCGGCGGCGAGTCTTCGACGCACGCGCGAGGGTGGACGGCGGCGCCTTGATGGGGGCGTGAGATGAACCGTCACTACGTGCGACCGGGCAGACTTCAAGTCGGCGAGCCCAGTGTCCCCTGCACGGCTCCGCTGCCCATCCTAGCACCGGCAGACGATGAAGCCAGTGTGTCCAAGACATTGGTCTGCTCGGCGAACGACAGAGCAGTCGAGCTCCATCCGTCTGCGGCCGTGGCCGGGCTGGTGAGGGAGATTACGCGGCGCGCACAGGTCCGCCAGACCTGCCGGACCGACTCTTGCCGCCCAAGTGCAGCGACTTCGCCGAGGGCGCCGATCACCAGCCGACGTCGCACAGAACGCCAAGCGCCGTCGCGACAAGGCAACTGGACTCGGGCGCCAGAGACCTTGCGGCGCAGAGCCACGGCGCCGAGCGTCGAACGGACGCAAGCGCCCACAGCGCCGTCGCTCGCTCTCGGGCACGACGGTCGCGGGAAGCAACAAGGCCAGCAGCGACCCCAGGTTCGCTGTCAGCCTTCGGCGACCCGCATCGCATCGATGAGCGCGTCGACCCCGGCGATGAATCCGTCACCGTCGATGTCCGGCTGCCATGCCTGCTGGAGGATGAAGCCCTGTAGCAGGGCGAGCAGGAGCCGCGCCTGGACGTCGGGGTCGATGGCCGGCGACCAGCGGCCATCAGCCTGTGCGGCAGCGAGCGCACTCCTGAGCGGCGCACGCTGCTCGATCCCTGCCTGCACGATGGCGGCCAGGCGCGGATCGGACAGAGCCTCCGCCCACACCTCGATGTTCACCCGCCGGCGCAGTCGTTCATCCGGCTCGCTCAGCCAGATGAAATAGTCGTGAGCGAACTCGTGCAGTGCGGCGAGGAGGTCGTCCCGCCCCGCGAGGCGCGCCAGGCGGGCGGCCTCCTCGCGGTGGCGTTCGGCGGCAATCGCAGCGATGATCTCGTCCTTGCTCACGAAGTAGCAGTAGACGGCGCCGGCGCTGAGCCCGGCCTCGGCGATGATGTCGGCCATCGTCGCATGGTGCAGCCCCCGGCGGGCGAAGCAGCTCACCGCCGCGTCGAGGATCTGCCTGCGGCGGCGGGCTCGGTACTCCTCACTCCGGCGCGGCACCGCTACCTACCGGCGCCGGGCTGAGGCCACGTAGTAGAACTGCGAGCCGGGCTCACGACGCGCGACGGCCTGCGGGTAGCGGCGCGCGGCCGCGGCGGTCGAGAGGTTGCTCTCAAGCGCGAAGCCGAAGGGCCGCAGATAGCCCGCGACCTCGTCGGGCTCAAGGCCGAAGACGAACGGTTCGCCGCTGCGCCGCACGCGCGCCATCCAGTGCTCGGCCTCAGTGGAGCTCACGGAGCCCTCGAGGGCGCTGCGACGCCAGTAGGTGAAGACCAGCCGGCTGCCCGGACAGCTGAGCCCGGCGATCGCCCGCAAGGTCTGAGCGACGGCGTCGGCCGTGAGATAGCTGAGAACGCCCTCCCAGAGCAGGACCGCGGCAAGCCGCGGCTCGTAGCGGGCAGCGAGGAGAGAGTCTGCCAGATCGTCCCGCTCGAAGTCCACGGGAACGAAGCGCACCTGATGCGCACGCTGCAGTGCCGCCGAGCCCAGTCGCGAGCACTTCGCCCGCTGCGTCGCCGGGTGGTCCACCTCAAACACGTCCGCGTGCCGCGCCGCCACGAGGCGGTAGGGACGGCAGTCAAGCCCCGCGCCCAGCAGGACGAGCTGCCGGGCGCCCGCGTCCAGGCCCTCGCTCACCAGGTCGTCGATCAGGCGCGTGCGCACCACCCCCGAGCTGCGCGTCCCCGGCCAGCGGCGGTCGATCAGTCCGCAGACCGCCCATCGTCCGAGCCGCCAGGTGGCAAGGCGCGAGACCTGGCGCAGTCCGCGCGGCAGCAGCTGGAACGCATAGGGATCGGCGAACAGGCGCTCACTGGCAGGACGCGTGTCCTCCAGCGCGCGGAACAGTGCCATATACTCGGCCGTGCGGCTGGCTCGGTCCCCTTTCACGAATCAGAATGATTGTTCTGTTTTATGGACACGTCAAGCTGTCGGAAGCAGTGGGGTCAACGACCGGCGAGGCCCGCACGTCAGCCGACGTTCCTCACGGAGGAGCCAATGGGCACCGTCTGCGCGACTGGGCCACCAACGGTGGGCCACCGTACAGGTGTGCTGGAGGTCATCACGTTCTGTACTACGCGCGGAAAGGCACCAGGTGCTGCCGACCTCCACATTGCGCCGCCGTACGGCCGACGTCCGCCAGGGTCCCGGCGCTAGACGTCTGCGGAGCGGAGGGTCTCGCCCGTGTGTTCCGCGCTCCTCGCGCCGCCTACTTCACTGCGAACGTGCGCCACTTCGTCGAGGCGGCTGCGCTCTTGGTCGTCTTGGCGACCGTCGCCCGCAGGCGGTAGCTGCCGCGCTTGGCGGGCTTGTACTTCCAGCTGTAAACGCCCTTGGCGCTGCTCGTACGCGTCATGGTCTTGACCGCGACCCACTTGTGGCCCTTCTTCCTCTGCACGGTCAGCTTGACCCTGCTGCGGGCGAAGCGGCTGGGGGTCACCTTGCCCCTCACGGCAAGGCTCCTGCCGAGCTTGAGCGCGCCGCTCTTGAGGCCGTTCAGCGTAAGCGTCAGCTTCGGTACCGGCAGCAGGACGTAGCGGTAGATGCCGGCGCCCACCAGGGTCCTCGCCGCGGCGCGAGCGGTGCGAGGCGCTGCGGCGAGCGTGCTTCCGCTCGCGGCTGCGCCGCCCCCGTTGGTCGCCGCATAGAGGATCGTGTTGCCGTCCGCGTCGGCGTAACCCAAGGCCGTGGTCTGAATCTGGCCGAGGGCCCCGGCGGCGCGCGTCCAGGTGTCGCCCGCGTCGCTCGACGCCCAGAGCCCGTTCGAGGTGGCGCTGTAGAGACGCGTCGAGTCGGCGCCGGCGAACGTGGAGGCGAGCATGTCGATGCCGTTGTTCTCCGGCGGTCCCAGCATCTGCCAGCTCGAGCCGCCGTCGAGGGAACGGAAGGGCACCCCGCCGCCGATGTCGACGAACAGCACGTGCCGCGGCTGCGTGGCGATCGCGATGTCCCGGGCGTTGCGCATGCCCTTCTGCTTCTGATCGTCGATGCGCGTCCAGCTGCTGCCGTCCGTGATGCTGCGGTAGACGCCGGTGCCCTCCGTCGTGAGGTAGACGAGCCCCGACGTCGCCGGGTCGAAGGCGATGTCGCTGATCCAGGTCACGCTCTGCGGCAGGCTGACGGCCTGCCAGGAGGCGCCGTAGTCGGTAGTGCTGTACAGCCAGCCGGAGCCGATGCCGTAGGTGCCGCCGCCGAAGCTGGCCAGCAGGTGACCGGCATGGAAGGGGTCTGCCGCCATGGTCACGAACAGGCCGCTCGGGGACGACGGGGGCAGGTTCCAGCCCGTGCCTGTCCAGCTCTCGCCCCCGTCCGAGCTCGTGTAGAAGCCGTAGTCGGAGCCCACGTAGACGCGCTGCGCGTCGAAGGGGTCGACGAGCACCCGGCTCCCCTGCCCGCCTCCGGGCATCGGCAGGAAGGTCCAGCTGCTGGTGCCGTCGTCGCTGCGGTAGATCCCCAGGGGGCCGTTGAACGTCGCGTAGACCAGCAGCGGGTCGGTCTGCGAGACCGCCATCGAGGTGCAGTCCAGGCCGGTCAAGCCTTGGACCGCGGCCTGCCAGGTGAGACCGCCATCGCTGCTCTTCTGCACCCCGACCGCGTCGTTCTCGATATAGCAGACCAGGGGGTTGGTCGGGTCGAAGGTGACCCAGCCACCGCCGTACCAGGGCGATGGGCCGAACGAGTCCCAGCTCGCGCCGCCGTTGGCGGAGTGGTAGTGCGGGATGTAGACCGAGTCGTCGCTCGTGAACGCGAGGCACGAGGATCCTTGACCGGGGCCCGGCGACACGTCCTGCCAGCTCGCAAGGTCGGATGCGGCGCTCTTGTAGATGCCGCCGCTGGTCGCGAAGGAGTCGATCCATACCTCGGAGCCGCCGGGACTGTAGGTGACCGATCCGCCGAGCCCGAGGCTGCTTGCGCTGAGGCCGCTGGTCGCCACCTCGGTCCAGGTGGCGCCCCAGTCGCCGGAGGTGTAGACCTTCATGTCCGAGGTCACGAGCACCAGGTGCGCGTGGTCGTTGGGGTCGAAGGCGATGGCTTGCACGGAGACGCCTTCCAGGCTCTTCACGATCGTCCACGTGGCCCCGCCGTCCGTCGACCTGATCAATCCCAGAGCGCCGCTGGTGGTCGCGCCGTAGCTCTCAGAGGAACTCACGAAGAGGGCCTGCGGGTGGTCGCGTCGTCGTAGGGCGAGACAAACACCTGCGGGGACTTCATGTAACGGCCGTCAGGCCAAATGTTCGGCATCAACGTGGTCCAAGTGTCGCCTTCGTCCTGCGAACGGCAGAGCCAATGTAGTCGAAGCCGTAGAGCCAGTCCGGGTGCAGTGGATCGATCGCGTACTTGCCACTGTTGATGACAACTTGATCGCTGACCAGGGCCCAGTGCTCGCCGGCATCGTCGCTG
>CAVVTV010000023.1:0-62497 GCA_963751215.1 uncultured Thermoleophilia bacterium
GCCCGTGAGTATCCGTCCTTTGCCCGCGGCCTAGGAGCAGTAGCGCGGATCGCCGAGCTCGCAGAGCAGCGTGTCCTCAGAGCGGAAGCTGCCTGCCCGTAGGCTCTGCAACGAGACGATGACCTCGGGCGGGCAGCTGTTGCCCGCGACGCACTCGACGATCTCATCTCTGCCGGCGGGGAAGGTGACATCCCTCAAGCACTGATCCAAGGTGCCCTTGTCGACCATGTCATGCCTCCTGCGGAGGAACTGCCGTCACCAAGACTGATTCCCGGCTAGCCGGGGCAGCTCACCCAGAAGTGTGCACTGCGTGCAAACCCTTGGTGGGCGGGTGCAGGGGTCAGCCACCTAGGACGCCCGCTGCAGGCCATCCCGGCCACACAGGAGCGGAGCGCACGGCGGCTGAAGCTGGTTAGGCCGGCACGTCGGGTGGTCGCGAGCGGGCCCAGTTCGACCACAGCCAGACGGCGAAACCGAGCGCGACGATCGCGAAGATCAGCAGGATCCACTCTATCGGGGCGGCCAGGTTTCCGAGGATGCGGACGTGCCGGCCGCTAACGAATGGTGGGAAGGGGGTCGGCGCTGGCGATGTCAGGTGAGCTCGCGCTGTCCTGGACACTGTCGTGGCGAGCGCGGCCTTGGGCTGCCCGGTCAGAAGCCCCAGCGCCGCAAAGAAGAGCACGATCGCCGCGACGGCGGTGAACGCCACGAGCACGAGCGGCCTGCGACGGGTGCGTCGTGGGCTAGGCGATACAGGGATGATTCCGCGCCCGGCAGCCCAGGAGGCAGCGAACGAGCGCGGATCACTTCCAAGGAGTCGCTCGGCGGAGACGCCGTCGGCCTCGGCCTCTGCGAGGTCGCTGGCCAGGTCTGCCGCCATCTCCTCGGCGAGCGCATCGGGGACACCGAGGCGCCGCCACTCAGCGCGGCACTGCTCTACGAAATCAGTCATGAAGCACCTCGACCTTGACGGAAGCGAGCACCGCATCGACGGCATCGCGGGCAGCTCGCCATTCGGAGACGCCCATTGCGAGTGCTAGCCGGCCCGCGTCGGAGGGCTGGTAGTACTTGCGCATCGGCCCGGCGTTGCCCACAGCCCGGTAGCTCTCGACCAGACCGTCACGCTCCAGGCGTCCGAGCAGGGGGTAGATGGAGCCCTCGCTGACGATCGCCAGGCCGCGCTCGCGCAGCCGCTTGGTCATTTCGTAGCCGTATGCCGGTCCCTCGTTCATCACCGCCAGCAGGCAAAGGTCGAGCACACCGCGGAGGAGCTCCGTTCGTCGCTGAGAGTCAACTGTCATGTCACGCATGGTAGCACCGATACCCTTGCGACGCAAGTTTCATGCACCCAGCCGGCCAAGGCAAACCTCATGCCATCCCCGCGATGTCGGAAGAGGCGGCGGTGCTGATCGCGGGGTTGGTATTCGCCGTGAAATAGAGCGCCGAAAGGGTGCCTACCCTCCCCGACGGTTGAGTGGGTCGCACCGAGCCTTTGCCTGTGGCCCAACTCCAGGCCCAAGCCCACAGATCAGAGGACAAACGGGATGAGCATCTTCGTCGAGCGTCGGTAGGCCGGATAGGTCTCAGGGAAGAGCTCGGTCATGTAGCGCTCTTCCATGGTGGCGCTATAGACGAAGTACCCCCCGAGCAGCGCAACGGCGACCAGCCAAAACCAGCTGACCGCACCGCAGTCCCTACCATCGCCAGGATGAGGCCGTAGTAGATGGGGTGGCGGACTGTCCGATACGGACCGGTCGTCACCAGCTCAGGGTCAACCTTCTGGGACATCGGCGTTCCCCAGTTGCGACCGAGGTAGACCCGAGCCCAGACAGCGAGGGCCAGTCCCGATGCGAAGATCAAAAGGCCGAAGCCCTCCAGGTACAGGTCGTTGGCGGTCGCCGTGCCCTTGAATACTCTCGCCCGCACCAAGAGAAGCACGAGGAGCACGATCGCCACCCGGATGCCAGCGAAGCGAACCAACCGAGTCTGCCCCTCTTAACACCGACGGACGCAGCAAGCCAGTAGATCCAGAACCCCACCCAAGCACTGAGGATGATCAGCGAGACCACATGCATGGATCGATCTTCCTCGCTACCCGAGGTTCTCCGCAATGAGCATGAGGGAGCTCCGAGGAGCCCCGGCGGCAAAGCCGCCGACCCGGCGCTGGCTCATGCTGCTTTGGGCAGGCTCACGGCCTCGTCGAAAGCAACCTCATAGGTGTCGACCGAGACACGCTTGCCCCAGCCCGGCATTGGCGGAGACATGCTGTTGAGGATGCGGTCCGCCTCGCGGAGCTTCTCCTGCGTATCACAGTAGACGCACACCGCTACGCTGCCGTGCTTGCGATCGATGAGCATCTCGACCCGGCTCGCCACGCCCACGAGCTCTGATGGTATCTCGCTGCCCGCCTGGCCGCGCTTGGATGCCTCGATGTCGCGGCGCATCTTGGCGCCCTCGGCATCGATGTCAGCTACTGTGCCACCTTCAAAACGGGCGACCCGAACGTACATGGAAGCCCTCCGTGTGGGGTTGTCGGTACACCTGGAGACTACCCGCGACAGAGGCGGCACTCACTGTGCGTCCGCGCTCTCCGTTGGGGACCGGATATGGCTCCAAATCGTCGGGCCATATGACCCCGGCATCTACTACGTCGCCTCGTTCACCAGCTTGCCATACGAGAGGCCGGACAGTGAGTTCGGCCCGTGGTACTCGGACATCCAGTACGACTATCGCATCCAACCGCCGCTCTTGCGCGTCGAGGCCCTGGAAGACTCCGTTCTCGGAGAATTCCGACCGCTGCGCGGCTTCCAGGGGACCATGGCGCGGGTGCCCGAAGACATCGTGGCTCGACTTCTACGGCTAACGGCGACCCGGCGCATGCCGCTCGACCGCCCTGGTCCGTCTCTTCGCGACGCCGATGTCAACAGTGCGATTACCCGCCACAACCTCACGGTCCGGCACGAGCTCAAGGCGGCGATCAGGGAGCTCAGCCCAAATGACTTCGAGCTGCTCGTAACGAAGCTGCTGGCAGCGTTGGGCTTCGAGGTTGAGCACACCGGCCAGAGTGGAGATGGCGGCGTGGATGCCGTGGCGGTGCTCTCTCTCAGCGGCCTGACCTCCTCCTAACGAGAGTCCAGGCAAAGCGCTGGACCAACTCAGTCTCAAGTCCCACAGTGCGCGAACTACGAGGTGCCCTGAGGGTCGACGAGCGCGGACTCATCGTAACGACCGCTGAGTTCACGACGGACGCCAGGAAGGAGGCGGAGGCAGAAGCTAAAGCGCGAATCGGGCTTATCGGCAGCGAGGAGCTGGTCCGGCTTTGCGTCGAACACGGAATCGGGGTCGAGGAGCGGAAGGTGAGCCTTATCGAACTCGACCCCCGCACTCTCACCTCGGTCGACGACTCACCAAAGCAGAACCTCTGACCTTGAGCCAAGCGGAACCCTCGATACCTACGCGCATGCCATCCCCATCATCGAGGAGAAGGTGGCGCATGTGACTAGTCGGGGCGCTGCGGCCACCTAGCATCCGCCTCCGTCGACAACAGGGAGCCGGTCACCTGCAGCGCCACTGAGACTCGGTTACGGCCTTCATCCTTGGCTCGGTAGAGCGCCGCATCGGCCTCCTTGATGAGCTCCTCGAGCGTCGTCTCCTCGCCGCTGCTGCTCACCGCCACGCCGATGCTGACGGTAGTGCGGATGAGGGCACCCTCATAGGAGACGGCCAGGCCAGCGACGGCTGCCCGCAGGCGCTCGGCCGCCGCCACGGCCGAGTCCTCCTCAAGCTCGGGCAGCACGGCGCAGATCTCATCGCCGCCATAGCGGCCCAGTAGGTCGAAGCTGCGCAGTTCGATCAGACAGCGCTCACCCAAGGCCCGTAGGAGCTCATCACCGGCGGCATGCCCGTACAGGTCGTTGACCAGCTTGAAGTGGTCGAGGTCGAGAAGCAGCACGCCGACCGACTGTGCGTAGCGACGGGCGCGCGCCACTTCTTGGGTGCCGAGCTCGAACAGCCGACGTCGTGTGAGAAGGCCGGTGAGCTCGTCGGTAGTGGCCAGCCGGCGCACCTCGTGGTAGAGGCGCACGCTCTGGGTGACGTCGTGGAGCACGATGGCCTCACCCAAGTGTCGACCGGTGCGCCGCCGCACGCGGGTAACGCGCAGGCTGTAGTGGCGCACCTCGGAACCCTCGGATGAACTCACGCCTGCGACGGCGAGCGCCAGCGGCTGCTGGGCGTGCGCTGCTGCAGTCGGCGACTCCGCCTCGGCTGCGCGAGCGGCGTGCAGTGCTTCAGAGAGTCCCTCACGGTCCGCCAGGAGGTCCTCGAGCGGGCGGCCGAGCGCGGCAGACGAGAGCTCTGGAAGGATCTGCCGGGCGGCTGGGTTGTAGTCGACACAGAGGCCACGGGCATCGGTAACGATGAGCGGATCGGCCAGTTGCTCGATCACCGTCTCGCGGGCAAGCGGCGTTACGTCAAGCAGACGGTAGCGCACCAGTACCACGCCGCAGAGGAGGGCCGAGAGCGTGAGGCTGCTCATCGCCGGATTGAAGTTGCGCCAGGGCAGCAGGCCAACAATGTAGAGCAGGCCGGCGAGCATCGGCAGCAGCGTGGCGAGGATGAGCAGCTTGCTGCGGGTGCGCGCTAGCTGGGGACCATGCAGAGCGGCACGAGCGAGGCAGAGAAGCGCGAGGCCCAGCAAGCCAAAGCTGTAGGGCAGGCAGAGGCCGTAGTAGAGCGGGCCGTAGTGGGCCGCCACGAAGGTGATTGGGCCGCTATGATCGAGCGTCGGCTGGCCACGGAAGAGATGCTCGGGGTTCGCATAGACGCAGGCCATGACGGCCGCGCAGGCAAACCAGAGAAGCGCCGTACACCAGGACGGCAGAGGACGGGCCGCGGCGGCCTTGCGCATCGCCAACAGCCACAGCAGCGGCAGGATGCTGGCGCTGATGTACTGCAGGTTGGCCCACATGAGCTTGGCGGCAAGCCCCGCCGCGGCAAGCTCGAAGATGTAGGCCATCGTCCACAGAAGCAGGGCGGCAGCGACGCCGGCCAGCCAGGGCGCCAGCGGCTCACGCCAGTTCACTACGATGAGCACCAGCAGGGCCACCAGCATGGTCGCCGAGACGATGTGCAGAAACAGCAGCAGACCGTAGTCGAACGTTAACTCTCACCTTCGACATCAAGGAGCAGATGACACCGCCAACGCGGCATCTCTCGCCCAAAATCGGCCAGTGAGGGGCTGCGCTTGAGTTCTCCGGGCTCACCGACAGGTGTCGTCGCACGACAGTCGCTCGGCGACTGCGACAGCAGAGCTATTGAGGCGGCGCTGATCCCGTTGTCGGTGTTCGCCGGGAAGTGCAGTGCGATGAAGGTAACAGGGGCTACAACGCCCGCCGACCAGGATGCTCGCTCGGCTGGTCAATCCGCGTTGTGCTCGCCGTGTGTTGGCGCCAAGGCGCGTCAGCCCGCCCGCCTCGCAGCCGCTCGCCATGACGTCGCACTGGGCAGCGGACGCACTGTCTCGCCGCTAACCTCCAGGCGCCCCAAGCCGCGCAGGCAGTGCATGCGCGTCTCGGCGTCGCCGGTGCCGAGTAGCACGAAGCCCTCAAGAAGGAGTCCATCGGGGGTCATGGCGCCGAAAGGGACAGGCGCGCCGTTGCCGTGCACCTCAAGTGCCTGCGGCTCGGGATCGTAGATGACAGCATGCCACGAGGAGCCCTCTTCGCCGGTGACGAAGACGAGGCCCTTGCGGCAGGCAAGCCGGCGCTCCCCGAGCACGACGCGGTCGACCAGGTAGAGAGTCCTCACGGACCCCTTTCCGACTCGCCAGAGCCGCCAAGACCATCGTCGGCTGAGCCGGTCGCAGACTTGATACTCGGAAGCGCGATGAACGCTGTCTTGGCCGACAACACGTGTGGGCGGCCTATGGAAACAACGCCCGCCCGGCTTCAGTGCACGTCGACCACGTGTGTGAGCGCTCGGGTTAGTTCGTCGGCCCCTTCCGGCAATTCAGGTACCTCCTGCGAGGGCATGGCGCCAACCTCATGGCCGGCCTAACTCGGCGCGCGTGCTGTCTTGTGATGGCACGTATGCTGCCGTGACGCCACGTCGCGGCGGCAAAATGTCGGCATTTCGGCCTATTTCAGGCTTCTGGGACGGTCTGCGACCGACGAGAAAGTGCCCTGAGCAGGCGAGAAGTGGTGCCCCCGGCGCGACTCGAACGCGCGACACCAGGTTTAGGAAACCCACCGAAGACGTGCTGGGCCGTGTCGCGCCGTGTGCAAAGGTGCCGCACAGTCCAAGGTTCTCAGAGGCTGTTGTGCTGGTCTGTGCTTGGCCGTGTTGGGCCGTGCGTAGGCGTCTCGTCGGCATTGCGGCGGCAGAAACGTGCGGCTTGAGCCCGGGCGGCGACATCCCTGAGGTCGCGCATCTCCGCCGGCTGCAGCGCCTCCCTAGCACGGAGGAGGTCAGGGTTCGACGCCCTTGAGGTCCAACCCGAAAACCCCTTAGCCCTGACCTGAAGACCCTTCCCACGCCAGGTGCTCATGACTTCTCGCCGTCTCTTCGGCTGTCATGTGGCTGCCGGCGGACGAGAGTAGTCACCTGCCAATAGCCGAACCAGAAGTCAAGCAACCCCGCCACGAGGAACAGCGCTGCCAACCAGTAGACGCCGTAAGCAAGCACGACGAAACCAAGGGCGACCAGGACGGCACCACCGCCAATGCGCAGGCCTCCCCAGACGCGGAGGTGACGGTATTCCCATGACCTGACCAGAAGTCTCTCGAAGACGGATCGCGAGGGAGGGACGTTGTCAGTCGGTGCATTCATCGGACTGCCTCCTCCTCCCTGAAGCCCGTCCATGTCTTCGCGGCGGACTTCGGCATCTCGAACGCGCACAGTTCGCAGCGGGTCGACCACCTGGGAGATCCTCAGGCTCCCGAAGGCGCTCACGAGCATCATAGCGTCGGCCAGCCCAATGCCGAGCCGCGCGCGGGGTAGGTCGGCCATGGCGTTGGTCGCCACATTGATCACTCGCTCTCGGACCGGAGTACTTCGGCCACGGGCCGACGTGCGCCGATGCTGACCGGGACCGCGGTGAGCACGGCGATGACCAGCAGCCGTCACGACGACCATCACGACAAGCGAGAGGGCAGACGGGAGGATGGTCGTCGGCCCGCCGCTCCTCGGGGCGTCGTATATCAGGATCCCGCCCGGGATGCCGAGCAGCGCTCCGACGAGGGCTGGCAGCACCAGCGCCACAGACAGGCCGGTGGTGATCTGCGCCGGCGTGGCTCCCAGGGCACGCGCGAGCGCGGCCGGGTGTCGTGCCTCCAGTGCCGCTGTCCAGGCGATGAAGACGGCGTTGATCGCGGCCAGGACGACGAGCATGACCGAGACGACGGTGGTCGCCTGGGCCAGCCCGGGACCGAGGGACCGACTCCCGGCAGTCGCATGGAGGACCAGCACGGCGACGAGACCGCTCGCCATGATGGCGACGCTGAACACGCTCAGCAGCAGCCGATGCGGACGGCGAACGGCAAGCCGCATGCCGAGCAGGAGCGTTGCTGGCAAGTGGGCCGAGAGTCTGATCACCGCTGCTCGACGCCGTGGCGCCCGAGCCGAGTCTTCCAGGGCCGCGACCGTACTCTGGCGCGCGGCGCGGACCGCCGGCACGAACGTCGCCGCGATCGCCACCCCGAGGGCCAGCGCGACTGCCAAGCCGACCGTGGAGACGGCGAGCGACGGGGCACTCGGGGCACCGAGGAAGCCCGCTCCGGGCCCGTCGATCAACGGCGCCGCGAGCCATCCGGCGAGCAGCCCCACTGCGGCAGCGCAGAGGCCGACGAGCACGTGCTCGCAGAGCAGCACGACGGCAACCAGCCGCGGCGTGCCCCCGACCGCCTTCAGACAGGCCCACCCGGCGCGTCTGTTCGGCCATGCGACCGCCGACGAGCACCGCCACGCTCGCGAGCGCCATGAGCGCGAGCAGCCAGCTCCCCGTGAAGAGGACCAGCTGCGCCTTGGCGAGCACCGCGCGTCTTGCTCCGGATGCTCTGCCAGGAGTACAGCGTGAGAGCGGTGGGCGAGGCTGTTCGCGTCGTAGCGGTCCGCGAACGCTGGGGCGGCGGCGGGATCCGCGAGCTTCAGGTTCAGGTAGTAGAAGACGGGCTCCGAGCCCGCGGCCGCGAGGTGCGCGACGTCAGCTTCAGGTACCCAGACGAGACCGGGGTTGTTGGAACCGAGGCTCCCCACCAGGAAGGTGCCGAGGGAGCCGGCCTCCGGATAGCTGGGGAAGGCGGCCGTGACGGCGGTCCCAACCACCTCGAACGAGCTGCCGCCGAGGCTCAGCCGATCACCGACGTGAAGGCCGAGCGCGTCTGCAAACGCGGCCTCGACGACCACCCCGCCGGGTCGGACCCAGCTGCCCTGCGTCAGCTTTGGCTGATCGACTGCGGAGGGCGCAGAGCTCCGCCCTTCGACCTCGGCGGTTGCCCTCGTGTGCCCCGTCTGGAGCAGCGCCCACGTGACGGGGAAGGGCCCGCTGTAGGCGGCCACGCCGGGGGCGTGCTCGAGGGGCGCCAGGTCGCCGGCCTCTGCCGGAGCCTGCGGGTCGCCGGAGAAGTCCGTCGCTACGACGTCCGGTCCGTTGGTCGCCGCCCGAGTCCGCGCGTAGGGGTTGTCCGTCGTGCCTCGAAGCGCGAGCCCGAGGGTCAACGTCGCTGCCCCCGCCGCGATGGCGAGCAGCAGAAGGATCGTCAGGGCCGGCCGATGACGGATGTCCTTCACGGCGAGGCGCCAGACAAGGAGGAGCTTGCCCATCGGTCATCCTCCCGGCAAGGCGTGGTCGGCGAGGTTTCCGCCGGTACTCCCCATCGCGTCGTCTCGCCGACGAAGGCCCCATCGCGCATCGAAACCAGCCGATCCGCAAACGCTGCGATGCGCTCCTCGTGGGTGACGACGACGATCGTGAGGCCATCCTCGTGCAGGGTCTCGAAGAGCCGCAGCACCTCCAAGGTGGCGGCGCTGTCGAGGTTGCCGGTCGGCTCGTCGGCAAATACGACGGTCGGCTCGTTGGCGAGCGCCCGGGCGATGGCGACCCGTTGGCGTTGCCCGCCCGAGAGAGCCGAGGGGAGATGGTCGGCCCGGTCGGCGAGCCCGACCTGGTCGAGCAGCTGCCGGGCGCGCCGCCGGGCCTCTCGGGGCGTACGTCCGGCCAGCAGGGCTGGAAGCTCGACGTTCTCCTGGGCGGTGAGCTCGTCCAGAAGGTGGAAGGCCTGGAAGACGAAGCCGACCTCGTGGCGTCGCAGCTGGGCGAGGGCACGCTCGGAGAGCTGGTCGATGCGCCGGCCATCGAGCCACAGCTCGCCGGCGCTCGGCCGGTCGAGTCCGCCGAGCAGGTGGAGGAGCGTCGACTTCCCACAGCCGCTCGGCCCCCGTACGGCCAGTGCTTCACCGCGGGCGACCTGCAGGTCGACGTCGGCAACGGCGCGAACGAGTCCCTCACCTCTGCCGTAGTCCTTGCGCAGCCCGCGGGCGCGCAGCAGCACCCCGCCCGATCGATCCATGGGCTCATCTGATGGCCGCCGGGATGCTCCATCCCCTTTCCCTGCTGGGGTCGTCGTTCAGATCCTTGTCTGTTCACTGTCCACCGCCTCCGACGACGCCGTTCGAGCCACCACTTGAGGAGGCTTCGGATCGTCTTACCTGGAGCTGGTATACAGCGTTGCCGGTGACAGCCCGGTGACAAGACCTGTCACCTGGCTGTCACTTAGGAGCGGGTATCCTAGGAGCGGTATCGCCAGCATCCGTCCGCCGCGGTGGGCAGAGTTCGCTCAGAGAAGGAGGAGCGCAGAGAGACCATGAGAGTGCTGGTCGTCGAAGATCACGAGCTCCTGGCTGAGGCCATTGGGGCCGGTCTGCGCCGCGAGGGCATGGCGGTTGACGTCGTGCTCGACGGGCAAGACGCGCTCACCCATCTGGCTATCACCGGCTACGACGTCGTGGTGCTCGATCGCGACCTGCCCGGCGTGCACGGCGATGAGATCTGCCGCACGCTTGTGGCCGAGCGCTCAGCGACTCGGGTGCTGATGCTGACCGCAGCCGGCACGGTCAAGGACAGAGTGGACGGCCTCAGCCTGGGAGCCGACGACTACCTGCCCAAACCGTTCGACTTCTCCGAGCTTGTCGCCCGCATCCGCGCCCTCGGTCGGCGCTCCACGCCGCCGCTCCCGCCAACGCTCGCAGAACGGCGACCTCACACTGGACTCTAGCCGCCGGGTCGCCTTGCGCGCCGGGCGGCGCCTGCCACTCACTCCCAAGGAGTTCGCGGTGCTCGAGTACCTGCTCTCCGCCGAGGGACGGGTGGTCTCCTCCGAAGAGCTACTCGAGAAGGTCTGGGACGAAGCCACCGACCTCTTTACCTCGACGGTCAAGACGACGATCCATCGCTTGCGGACAAAGCTCGGTGAGCCGCCGCTCATCGAGACGGTCCGCGAGGGCGGCTACTGCATCGGTGGGCCGTGAGGCATCCGCCCCGCACACGCCGCAGACCGGCCTCCTGGTTCCATTTGCGACCGCGCACATTGCGAGCACGCCTCGCCCTGTTCTACGGGAGCCTCTTCCTCGCCTCGGGCATCGTCCTGCTCGTCATCACGGTCGGGCTCTGGCAGGGCGCTACGTCTGGCAATGTCACAGTCACGCCCACGCCAGCACACAGCACCAGCGTGGCACAGTCCACCATCGAGACACCCCTCGATAGCGAGCCAGCAACAGGGCAGCGACCTACGCCAGCTGCTGATCTACTCCGGCGTCGCGCTGCTGATCACGGGCCTGCTTGCCATCCCGCTTGGCTGGCTTGCAGCAGGCCGCATTCTGCGGCCCTTGCGGACGATCATGGCGACCGCCAGAGGCATCTCTGCCCACAGCCTGCAGCAGCGCGTCGGCCTGGAGGGTCCCGACGATGAGTTCAAAGAGCTTGGGGAGACCCTCGATGACCTTCTCGGTCGTCTCGAGGCCTCCTTCGAGTCACAGAAGCACTTCGTGGCCAACGCCTCTCACGAACTTCGCACACCGCTCACCGTGGAGCGAACCCTGCTCCAGGTAGCACTTGCCGATCCGCATGCTGATGCGGATGTCCTGCGCTCGACCTGCGAGAAGCTGCTGGCGCTGGGCTACCAGCAAGAGCGTCTGATCGAGGCCCTCCTCACCCTGGCAAGCAGCGAGCGGGGGGTTGAACACTGGGAAGACTTCGATCTCGCCAAGCTCGCGGCACAGGTGGTCCTGGCTCGCAGCGATGAAGCGATGCAGCGAGGCATCCGTGTCGAGGAAACGCTCAGCAGGGCTCCCGCGAGGGGGGACCCGAGTCTGGTCGAGAGCCTGATCGCCAACCTGGTCGACAACGCTGTGCGCCACAATACTGACGGCGGTTGGGTCCAGGTTGCCACGGAGACGCGGGCGGGAATGGGGGTCGTCGTGGTCAGCAACACGGGGCCCGTGGTGCCGCCGCAGGATCTCGAGCGGCTCTTTGAGCCCTTCCGCAGAGGTGGCATGGAGCGAACTCGGAGCAATGACGGGCACGGGCTCGGTCTGCCGATCGTGCGCGCAGTCGCCGCAGCTCACAGCGCCACCGTCACCGCACAGGCCCGCCCCCAGGGTGGCCTAGACATCGCCGTGAACTTCCCCGCTTCGGACGCCATCGAGACATCGTCCACGTGAGCACATAACTGCGTGACAGGTCGCTCCTCCGGCACAACGCCATGTGCGGCCAAGACTGAACCTGGCGCCGACGCCCCGCCGACGTGACAACCCCGCTCGGATCGCTGCCCATCCGTCTGCGGGCTGCGGCAACAACTCGTGGCACCCTTGCAAGGAGCGACGGCCTCGTCGTAGTTCTCGGGAATGACCCGCACTTTCACTCTCGAGCATGACGACAAGGCACGTCCGCCGAGGCAGGATGGCTGGCATGGACGCATGCCACACTGAGAACCGCGCACGATCGGGCGCCGCCCAGCGACGCCCGGCAACCTGATGTTCGACAGCCTCCTTTCCCCGACACCGGTCTTGGTCATCGCCTTCGGCCATTTCCCCCTCGGGCTTGTGCTCCTTGCCCTTGTCGTGCTGGTCGCCCTCGCCTACGCCACCAAGCGACTCAAGGGCGCTGTGCGACATCGCCCGGCTCCGCCGCCGCAGGGGCCATCCGACCGTGCACGGCACGGCAGCGACCAGAGGCCGAGCTCCGCTGCCGGCGCAGTCAGAGCCTTCCCGCACCGTCACCAGGGCTTCGTTTGGACAAGGCACGTCCGCCGAGGCACGATGGCTGGCATGGACGCATGCCAGACTGAGAACCGCCCGCGATCGAGCGCCGGCCAGCGACGCCAGGCAACATGATGTTCGGCAGCCTCCTCGTCTCGACAACGGTCTTGGTCGTCGCCTTCGGCCATTTCCCCATCGGGCTTGTGCTCCTTGCCCTCGTCGTGCTGGTCGCCTTGACCTACGCCACCAAGCGACGCAAGGGCGGTGTGCGACATCGCCCGGCGCCGCCGCCGGACCGGCCATCCGACCGTGCACGGCACGGCATCGACCAGAGACCGACCTCCGCTGCTGGCGCAGTCAGACCTTCCCGCACCGTCACGAGGGCTTCGTTCATCACGCCCCCAGGCGGCTGGGCAGTGGAGACCCACGGCCTTACCAAGCGCTTCGGCGCAACCGTCGCTCTCGACGACGTCGAGCTGCTCGTGCCGCGCGGCAGCGCGTTCGGTTACCTGGGACCAAACGGCGCCGGCAAGACCACCCTGATCCGCACCCTGCTGGGGCTCACGCGAGCCGACGGCGGCACGATGTCGCTGCTCGGGATGCCCGTCCCGGCCAAGCGCAGCCAGGCCCTCGCCCGCATCGGCGCGATCGTCGATGAGCCGCGCTTTCACCCCCACCTGACCGGTCGCGAGAACCTGCTCCTTCTGGCGGCGGCACGGGGAGGCGAGGCCAAGGCGAGGATCGCGCCGTCGCTTGCGCAGGTGGGCCTGGCCGAGCGCGCCGACCGCAAGGTCGCCTCCTACTCGCTGGGCATGCGCCAGCGCCTTGGCGTGGCCTCCTGCTTGCTCGGCGACCCCGAGCTGCTCATCTTGGACGAGCCCATGAACGGGCTCGACCCGGCCGGCATGCAGGAGATGCGGGCGATGATCGCAAGCTTCGTCGACGAGGGGCGCACGGTCGTGCTCTCCTCGCATCTCCTCGACGAGGTGGAGCGCACCTGCGACGCCGTGGCGATCGTCGAGCGCGGCCGCATCGTCCGCCAGGGGCCGCTTGCCGAGTTGATCGCTGAGCGCAGGAGGCCTCACCGTTCAGGTGGAGTGCTCCGAGCCGGCCAAGGCAGCCGCCCTCATCGAGAAGGGCGGGATCGCCGCCAGTGCTGCCCCGGCCGAGGCGGGGATGACCGTGACCCTCGCCGCCGGCGCATCGCGCGAGACCATCGCCGAGATCAACCGACGCCTCGTGGCGGGCGGGATCTCGGTGTACGCGCTCCGTGAGGCCACAGACGACGCTCGAGGACTGGTTCCTGTCCGTGACGGACAGCAGCGGGAGACAGCTATGACTGACACGGCCTCAGCCGCCCGACAGGTGCACCCGGCCGGGCCATCTCCGAGCGGATCGGGCCCCATCGCTGCGACGGGACGCCGATGGAGCTCCCACTTCCCCACCTGGGCGCTCATCGCGACCAAGCAGCTCGAGCTGCGCAAGAGGCGTGGCCTCATGCTGGCCGTCGCCGTGCTGATCGTCGGGGTGCCGGCCCTCGTGCTTGGCGCAAATGAACTTCTGCACCTAGTAAATCCACGAATCGGACCGCCGGCAGCCCCGCTGGTTTTGTGCTCCTCTCCAGCCTGGTCGCCGAGTTCGGCTTCATCGCGGCCGCTGCCCTGGGGACGGCCGCCGCGACCACGGACCTAAGCGAGGGCGTCTTTCGCCACCTCGTGGCCACCGGCCGGTCGCGCCTGGCTCTCTACCTCGCGCGGATCCCGGCGGGTCTGTCGATCGTGCTGCCGCTGGTCGCCGTGGCCTTCACGCTGCTCTGCCTCGTGACGACCTACGCGGGCGCACCGCAGCCGAGCTCGGTCGACATGTACGGCGCGGCGATCCCGGCCCACCTCGACGAGACGCAGCTGACCGGCTGGCTTGCGGCGCACCCCCGCCAGGCGAGCCTCGCCTTTGGCCCGGGCCTGCCTCGTGCGCACGGCGAGTCGAAGGCGGCCGCCATGTACGGCCAGTACACTCAGGCAGAGGCTCTGGAGCCTCGATCCCACTCCCTCCGAGATGGTGAAGGTCGGCCTCTGGCTCGAGCTTGAGGTCGCGATCGGCTTTCTGGTCGGCCTCGGCCTCGGGGCGCTGACCGGGCAGCGCACCACCTCGACCGTCCTGCTGATCGCCCTTGAGATCATCGTGACGCCCATCGCCACCAACCACGCCCTGCCCTATCTGCTCGACGTGCAGCGCCTCCTGGTCGGCGTCGCCATGGCACAGCTGCGCCCGGCGGTGCTGGCAGGCACGGGCGGCGGCGGACCCTTGACGCTCGGCGGCGGGCAGGCGGCCTCGGCATCCCACCGATGCCGACCTGGGCCATGATCGCCGTGATCGTCGGCTGGATCTGCGGCTGGAGTGTGATCGGGGCCTGGAGCATGGTCAGGCGCGATGCATGAGCCCCCGCGCAGACTACACTCAGGGTGATGCCACAAGCGCCTGATCAGCGAGCACACGTCCCGAGCTGCGGCGGGCAACGGCCTAAGCGAGCGCCGCTGGGCCGCGCTCGACTGGCTGGCCGCCGCCGTGCTTGGCGCCTGGAGCGCCGTCGCTGTCCTTCGCGGCCCGGGGGGCGGCCCCCCTCCTGAGAGCTTGCCGGGCTTTCATCTGCACCACGGCACCTCACGTCTCCTCGCTGCTCCTTCTGGCCTGCGTCGCACTCGCCAGCCTCCCGATCGGGCTGCGCCGGCGCTGGCCGCTGCCGGTGCTCGCCGTCGTGACCGGCGCCACCGTGGTGCTCACGGTCTGCGGGCGCTCGCCGCTTGGGGTCGGCATCCTGCTCGCCCTTGCCGGCTACACCGTCGTCACGCAGGAGTCGCGCCGCCTGGCTCTGCGCGGCCTCGTGGTGGCCGAGGTCGCGCTTGCCGGCGCGCTTGTGGTCGGCCTTGCCGCCTTTGGGGCCGGCGCCTTCGGGGTGCTCATCCCGCTGGCGGTGTCCTGGTTTGTCGGCGACAGCGTGGCGGCGCGCCGTGCCTACCTTGCCGCAGAGGCAGAGCAGGCCCGACAAGCGGGCGTCATCGAGGCCCAGCGCGCCCGTCAGACGCTGCGCGAGGAGCGCATGGCGATCGCCCGAGAGCTGCACGATGTGGTCGCCCACGGTCTCACGGTGATCGCGGTCCAGGCCGGCGTCGGCCGCCGCCTTGCGGGCCGACAACCCGACCAAGCCGAATCGACGCTGCGCACCATCGAGGAGACGGCTCGCACCGCCCAGGAGGAGCTGCGCGTCGTGCTTGAGCTGCTGCGCGACGGGGACAGGCAGAGCGCCGAGCTTGACCCCCGCGCCCGGGCCTTGCGCGACCTTGAGGGCTCTCGCGGAGACGCTGCGGGCCGCCGGCACGCCGGTCGAGCTGCACACCACGGGAGCGAGCGGCGACTCTCACCCGCGCTCGAGCTTACGGTCTATCGCATCGTCCAGGAGGCCCTCACCAATGTGGCAAAGCACGCCCCCGGAGCACGGGCCACGGTGGAGCTCGCCGTCACGGCGGAGGGCGTCAGCGTGGTGGTCGAAGACGATGGCGGCAGGTCCAGTGAGCAGGAGCCTGAGACGCCCCTGCAGTCCGGGTCGGAGCACGGCATCGTCGGGATGCGCGAACGGGTCGCCGCCTTCGGCGGCTCGCTGCAGGCCGAGCCCCTGCCCGGCCGCGGCTTTCGCATCAGCGCCGTGCTACCGCTCAGCGAAGCGTCATGACGATCCGCGTCCTTATCGTCGACGACCAGGAGCTGCTGCGCACGGCCTTCGCCGCTCTGATCGAGGCCGAGGACGACATGGAGGTGGTCGGTCAGGCAGCGGAGGGGGCCGAGGCACTGCGACTCGCAACGAGCCTCTCGCCGGACGTGATCGTCATGGACGTGCGCATGCCGGTCATGGACGGCATCGAGGCGACCCGCAGGATCACCGCCTGCAGCAGCGACGGATGTCCACGCGTCCTGATCCTCACGACCTTCGATCTCGACGAGTACGTCTTTGCGGCGATGCGCGCCGGGGCGAGCGGCTTCGTGCTCAAGAGCCGGCCACCCGAGGAGCTGCTCGAGGCGATCCGCGTGATCGCCGCCGGCGAGGCCCTGCTTGCCCCGAACGTCACGCGGCGGCTGATCGCCCACTTCGCCAACACGACGCAGTCACCGGCCAAGCGGCAAGCGGACCTCGAGCTGCTCACCGAGCGCGAACGCGAGGTCCTGCTGCTCGTGGCACGCGGGCTCTCCAATCAGGAGATCGCCGGGACCTTATACGTGAGCCTGAACACGGTGAAGACGCACGTGAGCCGCATCCTCATCAAACTCGACGCTCGCGACCGCGCCCAGCTCGTCGTGTTCGCTTACGAATCGGGGCTCGTTCAGGCCGGCTGACGAGCCCGCGCACATAACTCGCGAACCTGCGCCGCCCCAAAAGACGCAGGACACAGCTCCGTTGCAAACGCGATGCCGACGCAAGACTTGAACTCCGGCATCACTGCTGCTGCGCCAGTCGATCACGGACATGATTCGAGCCGAAGGCGTACCCTATGCCGACGTTCGCCGAGCGCCGGAGGTTCACGGCAATTTCCCGCATCGCGGTCTGCGAGGCCCTCAGACCCTGGACGGGATCGAGGCCGCCGATGACGATGCGCGCGCCGCTCGGCTGGTTCAGCTGGTCGATGTTCTGACCGAGGACGTGGATCAATGCGTCTAGCTGGTCCGCCAAGAACCCCACCTCAGCACGTGTGATGATGCCAACGACGCGGCCATCGTCGAGGTCGAGCAGTGGGCCTCCTGAGTTGCCTCCGTTGACGCTGGCATCAATCTGGATGACATCCACTTTGGCGCGTTGATGGAGGCTGGAGACGTACCCAATGTGGCACGTGAGCTGCTGCATCCGAAACGGGTAGCCCAAGAATGCGACCTGGTCTCCAACCGCCAGGTCGCCGGAATCACCGAACGAAAAGACGTGGCGCCCGGCGAACTCGGGCTCATTCAACCGAAGGAACGCGACATCGTGCTCGTTCGCCGATGATTGGTAGGCAACTGCCCGCAGGCAAACGTCACGGGCAAGGCGGATGCCGGCTTCAGACTCCATGTCCTCGAAGCGAAGAACAGCGACGTCGAAGCTGACTTCACAAAGGACATGACTGTTCGTGAGCAGACCGCCCGCAACAAGGAAGGCTGTGCCAGCTGTTAGTACCTCGCCTCCGACTTCGAGGGATACCTGGGCAACGCCCGACCTACAGGTCGCGAATACTTCCTGGGCGGTCACCGGTACCTCCGGCACGCCGGAGCCACTGAGCATGACTTGCGCCGGTCGCAATGTGAACCCGAATCGCCCACAACCGCTCCGTGAGTTCGCCCTTCGCGGATTCCCCAGTCTCGTATGCGCTCGTGCGGACTAGCTCCATCTGCGGAGGACGCTATCACCTGCGGTGGATGGCAGCCAGGTGGCGGCAGTACAAGTCCCCCGTTCATATGCTGGGCCGGAAGATGCTGCACGGGGCGCCTCACGCCGACGCCTCGCCGCCCTCGCGGCGAACTTCTGGCAGCCGACCTGCGTCTCCACTGCGTCCTTGCCACCGTGATGCTGGTGGTAGTCTGACGGCAGCTCGAGACATGAAGAGCGCAGCAAGCGACCTTGAGGGGGCCTCATGCGCAGTCTGCGACATGGCGTTCTGCTGGGCGCCCTGCTCGCCCTTGTGGCGAGCGTCGCTGCGTCCTGCGGCGGAACCGCCACGGACACCGTCGGCTCGGGCTCCATCACCGTCAAGGGCACCGTGCTCCTCAGCGAGCCCGCCGGCGTGCGTCCCGGCGGCGGGCTGCTTGTCAGCGCCCTGAGCCCGAAGTCAGGGGTGCAGACCGCGGTCACTCGCACGACGGCCGACGGCGGCTTCCACTTCGCGCTTGGCCCCGGCTTCTACCTGCTCACCGTAAACTCCTGGGGCGGGCCCGCCCTGCAGGTCCAGGTGCCCCGCCACGGCTCTGTGCAGGCGACGATCCGAGCCCCCAGCGAGAGCCTCGCGGCGCGCCAGACGGTGAGCGTCACGGGCGTGCCCGACGCGGTGCCACCGAGCGACGTCTGGATCGCCGCTCACCTGGCGCTGCTCGAACCGCCGCCCGTCCCGGCGCACATCATGACCGCCGCCCAGGCGATCACTGTCGCCCGTCGCGACGCGAGCAAGACACTGCCCATGCGAGCGTTGCTCGCCGTGGTCACGGTACCCGGTGAGTTCGTCGGCAACCCCGGTGTGCCGGGCACAAAGAGCAAGCCGCTGCGCCACTGGCTCGCCTGGGTGGTCACGAGCACCCTGCCCCAGGCGACGAACGGCGACCTCGGAGGCCCGGCCCCGCAGCCGGGCCAGCCCTACATACCGCCACCTCCGCATCTCGTCAGTGGCTACACTATGCTGCTCGACGCCCGGACCGGTCAGTTCCTGCTCGGCTTCCTGACGCGGTGACGATGGCCGATCGCGGAAAGGATGATGCCATGCCGGTCAGGCGCTTGCTTCTCTGCCTCGTGCTGGCCGCGTTGCTCGCCGTCACGCTGGCCGCTTGTGGCGCCAGCTCCGCAGGGGCCACCCACCCCTCGGGCATCGACGGCATCGTGCTCGAGGAGGGCGGAGAGGCCATCGTGAGTCCCTCGCCACTGCCCGGCGGCTTCGGCTCGGGCCTCCAGGGACGCCCCGACCCCTTCCCCATGGTGGAGGTGGAGGTCGCCTCGGGAGCGCAGGCCGGCAAGGACGTGGCCAGAGTGAGACCGAACGCCGCGGCTCTCTTCTCGGTGAACCTGCCGCCGGGCAGCTATGTGCTCTGGCCGCTTCTACCCACAAACGGCGGCAGGGCGCACTTCACCACCGTCACGGTGCGCGCCGGGCAGCGCACGCGGGCGCTGGTCCTCCTCGATGTGATGTAAAGCCTGGCAAGCTTCCACCCTGGGGGCTCGCCGCCGGCAAGCAGAGCAGGGCGGGCGCGGTGTGGCCACCGACCTTCACGACCACGCCGCTGCAGCGCCGCACGCACGACACGACAAAGAAGTGCCCCGGACAATGGCCGGCCGTCCGGGGCGGTGCGCGGTACTTGGGTGCCGCGCACGGGGAGAGCCTACCAGCGCCGCCCGCGGTGTCGGCAACTCGCGACCGCACACGCCGGGCTCGCCGTGACGGCAGACTGCGAACAGGCCTGCGTGACACCCGCTGTGTCTGGGGCAGCGCAGATAACCGCAGGACCTGTCGATGGCCAGCTTCTCGCTGCACAGGACAACGTCGCCGGCCGGCCGCCGACGCTCGGGGCTGCTGAGCTTCGCCTCGTGATGCTCAGGGCAGCGGCGCCGTAGTCAGGTCCCTGGTCAGCACGCCTAGATTGCCGCCGATCATCAACGTGTCGCTGCCCACGAACTGGACGCTGGTCAGGGAGCCTCCCGAGGGCACCCCGTCAGAGGTCCACGTCGCGCCACCGTCGCGGCTCGTCACGACGTTACCCTGCTGCGAGCCGACGGCGCAGAGCTGCGCACCGGAACGGGCGATGCTCTCGTAGTAATCGTCATTGGGAAGGTCGGCTCCTCGCAGCCAGGTCTTGCCGCCGTCCGCGCTAGTCCAGGCGGTCGCGGGGTCGATGGTCACCCGACTGAAGGCGATGATGAGAGCGTGAGAGGCGTCCAGCATGATCGCGGCGTAGGGCACGTCGGTCGAGATGGGCAGGTGCGTCGCCGACCAGGTACGTCCGCCGTCACTTGTGGCGAGGATGCCGCGAGGCCAGTCGAGAGCGATGCCGTGCCCGGCGTCGGCGAAGCTCAGCTCGCTGAGAGCACCACCACCCGCGACCCGAATGTGGGACCAGTGACGGCCACCGTCGGTGGTGCGCAGCAGCGTGCCGTTGTCGCCGGCGGCCCAGCCGTGCTTGGCATCGACGAAGCAGACGTCATGCAGGTTGACGACGACGCCGCTCGACTGCACGGCCCAGTGCCGACCGCCGTCTGTGGTGTGCATGACGAGACCCTTGGCGCCGACCGCCCACGCCTGCAGGGCACTCACGGCGGCCAGCGCCCCCACGTTGCGCTTTGAGGCGTAGGCCCAGCTGCGCCCGCCGTCGGGGGACTTGATCACGCGGCCGGCAGCCCCCCAGACCGTCCCGCCGGGCACGGCCGCCAGCTTCGTGACCCCAGCGGCAGTGCTCGTGAGGCGCTGCCAGCTCTTGCCGCCGTCGGTCGTGCGCCGGTAGCTGGCATGGCCGGCGATCCAGCCGTCCTGAGGATCGGAGAAGGTGATGAGGCTACCCGAGAGACCGGGCAGCCACTGCCAGGTCTTGCCCCCGTCGGCCGAGTGCAGCGTGCCGCCAGGGAGCGTGGTCGAGGAGAGCAGGGAGGTCACCCACACGTTGTTGCCGACCGTGGTCAGGTGCCCGTTGCCCGGCGTCTTATGCACCTTGCGCCAGTGTGCCCCGCCGTCGGTGGTCGCCCACAGCCAGTTGGGGCTGGTGGCCCAGCCCACGCTTGGCGAGGAGAAGCTCGCATCGAAGAGGTGGATGCCCTTCAGCCAGATGGGTGCCAGCCAGGTGGCCCCGCCGTCGGTGGTGCGCCAGATCTTGGTGCCGCCGTCAACGTTGGCAATCGACCAGTCGTTCACCATGAGCACGGCCCGCGCGCCGCCCTGCGGGGCAAACGCCCCCACGGAGGCTTCGTCACTCTGGTCCGGGGGCAGGGCCGCCGGCGTGCTCCAGGTCTGGCCGCCGTCTGCGGTGGTGGAGAGCACGCAGTCCCCGTAGTCGGCCGGATCACCGGCCAGGACCCAGCCTCGCGAGGGATCGGCGAAGTGCGCCTGCAGCGTGGGCTGGCCGGGCACGGTGAGGCTGGACTGCCAGGTGGCCCCGGCGTCGGTGGTGTGCAGCAGCATGCCGTTCTTGCCGCTCGTGTCGGCGCCCCAGGCCCAGCCCTCGGTGGGCGAGACGAACTGCACGCCTTGGGGCGCGGCAAAGCCGGGCACCATGCTGGTGCGGCTCCACGCCCAGCTCGCGCCGCCGTCTCGGGTGACGAGCACGTCGCCCACGCTGCTTGCGACGAACAGCTCTCCAGGCACAGGCGACGAGATTGAGTCCGCCGGGTAGCCGTGCGGCAGGGGTCGCGACCAGGTCCAGAGGCCGTCGGGCGAGGTGAACGGCGCGGCCAGCGCCGGCGGCGCCAGCATCGCGGCCAACCCCAACCCGGCGCCGGCCAGCAGAGCGGCCGCGGCCAAGGTCACCAGAGTGCTCCCCAGGATGGCGAAGCGATGCATGACCACTCCTTCCGTTACGCACCGGCGGCGTGTCGGTGCGACGCCCGCGCGAGGATGGACGGCGGCGCCGTAATGGGGGCGTGGGATAGAGCGTCACTACGTGCGACCAGGCAGACCTTGAGTCGGCGAGCAAGTGTCCCCTACACGGCTCCGCCGCCCATCCTAGCACTGGCAGACGATGAAGCCAGTGTGTCCAAGACATTGGTCTGCTCGGCGAACGACGGGGCAGTCGAACTCCATCCGTCTGCGGCCGTGGCCGGGCTGGCGTGGGAGATTACACGACGCGCACAAGTCCGTCAGACCTGTGGACCAAGCGAAGCCGCTGCACAGGGCCTGCTCGCCGACGCTCAGCCGCCGCGCTCGAGGGCCAAATGAGGCGCACCTTCGGACATATAAGGTCGGACATATCGCGCGCTTCTCATCCTCCGAGGGCGCCACGCGCCCCGCCCTCAGCGGGAGCTGTCTACCCGGCCCAGAAGGCGGTAGCTGAGGAAGGGCTCGAGCTCCTCGGCGCTGAGGTCGTTGCGCTGCAGGGCCTCGAGACGCGCAAGCTCGCAGCGGTCGCGTTCGCGTAGCTCTTCGCGGTGGGCGCCCACCCAGGCCAGCGTGCGCTCGGCCGACTCGAGCGCGCCACGCAGCGCCGCGGCCGACTCGCTCGGCCAGCGCCTCTCGATCCAGGCCCGCCACTGCCCGTCGAAGCTGGGCCCCCAGACCTTGTAGCCCTCGTCTGCCAGACGCCTGGCGAGGCCGGAGAGGTCGTCAGCGCAATCGAGCAGGTCCTGGGCGAGCACCTCCAGCTGCAGGCGCTCAACCCGCTCGTCGATCTGCCAGAGGGCGTCGAAACGATCGAGGGCGAGGGCGCTCCAGTGCGCCTGCACCCAGTCGCGGTAGCGGAGGTCCTCTGAACGTGGCCAGGGCGGCCAGGCGGGGTTGGCGAGTGCGCGCACATACCTGCGGAGAGACGCACCGCAGCGCCGCCGGCGCTCAGCGGCGATGGCCTCACGGAGCGGTAGCATCGAGCTTGGCGATCAGGCGGTCGAGCTCGATGAGCTCCGCGTCGGTGAGCCCCTTGAGGTTGAGGTCGCGGGCGCTCACCGTGTCGATGAGGGCCGAGAGCTCGCTGCGCTGGGGGGCGTCGAGGCCCAGCAGGCGGGCGCGACGTGCCATGAGGTTGACCACCCGGGCGACGGCGCGCTCCTCGCCGGCAAGGGCGCGTTTCCAGAGGGCCAGCTGCAGGGCATCGAGGCGCTCGGCCTCCAGCGTGCGCAGCTCGTCGGCCGGCTCACGCAGGGTCGCGCGCAGGGCCGACATCACCGCCTTGTGGGCGCCGGCGGCGTCGGCGTAGCCGAGCTGCGTGGCGATCTGCTGAAAGGTGGCCCCGGCCTTGCGTAGCTCAAGGGCCTGCAGGTGGCGCTCGTGGGCCTTGACGCGGCGCGTCTGGCTATCCATGAGACGCTGCGCCCTGGCGCTCACGAGCGATCTCGGCGAAGGTCCGCCCGTCGCCGTCGAGGGTGGCTTCTCGCCCGCCGAAGCGTTGCCACCTCGTGATGGCCACGTCGACGAAGGCCGGCGAGAGTTCCAGGGCGTAGCAGCGGCGGCCGGTCATCTCGGCGGCGATGATGGCGGTGCCGGAGCCCGAGAAAGGTTCGTAGATTGCCTCGCCCGGCTTCGTGTGCCAAGTGATGGGCCGCCTGACGAGCTCGACCGGCTTGATCGTGCTGTGGATGCCCGCGACGCCCTCCTCGTTGCCTTCGGCCGTGGCGATCTCCCAGACGGCGCGCTCGTTGTTCGGTGGCTTGGCCTTAGGCTGGTGGCCCTTCATCCAGCCGACCATGATCGGTTCCCAGTCCCACATAAACCAGCACCTGGTGAGTACCGGGCGACTCTTCTTCCAGACGCACATCTGGTGGGCGAGAAGGCCGACGGCGCGCCAGGCGGCCATCACGATCTCGGTGCGCATCGAGGCGAAGCACTGGTACACAGGCGCATCGTCGACGAGCGCCTCGGCGAGCGCCACACGCAGGAAGCCCTCGAAGAAGACCGAGGCCTGCTCGTGGTCGATGTAGGCATCCCAGTGCTTGGTCTTCTCCTCGGAGGTGATCGCCTTGCCATTCTTGCCCCAGGTCTGGGGGTGGTTACCGCCGTCGTAGTCCACCAAATACGGCGGGTCCGTGAACATCAGAGAGGCGCGCTCGCCGTCCATCAGTCTGCGCACGTCGTCAGCGTTCGTGGAATCACCCGCGAGAAGGCGATGGTCGCCAAGCAGCCAGAGGTCGCCGAGTTGACTCGTCGGCTCATCCGGTGGCTCGGGCACCTCGTCGGGGTCACAGAGACCGGCGCCAGGCCCGAGGGCGATGCGGTTCGCCAGCGCCACGGCCTCGAGCAGCTCGGCGAGGTCGGGGTTCTCGATGCCCGCGAGCAGCGCCGCGAGCGTGTCGCGGTCGGCCGTGGCCATGGCGCCGATCGGATCGAGGCTCGCGAGGATGACGCGCTCCTCGTCTTCGGAGAGCGCAACGTAGACGACGGGCACCGTGGGCTGGCCCTGGGCGCGGGCGAGCTCGACGCGCAGATGCCCGTCGACGAGATGGCCGGTCGTGGTGTTGACGATCACGTTCTGCACGATGCCCACCTTGGTGAGCACGTCGGCCAGGGCGCCGCGCTGCAGCTCGCCGTGCAGACGCCAGTTCGCGGGGTTCGTAATGAGCTTCACCGGCGCTTCCTCGCCGTGGCCGGTGATGCGGTTGGCCCAGGGGGCTGGGTTCTCTTGTCTGGGCATGGGTCGTCCTTTCAGGAGACGGTGGCAAGGTAGGCATCGAGCAACTGGTCAACGTCCTCGTCGGCGGCGATCACGGACCGCGCCCGGCCGTGACCGTTTGGGCCGACGATGCGGGCCTGCTGCAGCGCATCGAGCAGCGAGGCCGCTTCCGCTTCGTAGAGGCCGAGACGCCTCACCAGCAGCGACGTGGAGGCGGCGCCGACGCTCATGACCACGGCCGTCGCCTGACGCACCACGGCTGCCTTCGCCGGGCTGATCGGCCGCCCGTTAGTAGCGCCCTCGACCGCGGCATGGCTCTCCGGCACACGGGCCAGATCGTCATCATGCTCGCGACGGTGCGGCGTCGCGCCGACGTTCTTGTGGACGGGCACGATGTCTTCTGCTGCAGTCTCGCCGAGCACCCTGCGGTCGTGGCTGCTGGTGGGAGCTCCGAAGTGATGTGCCGCCGTCTTCTCGTCGGTCGCACCTGAAACAGTGGAACACCCCAGCTCCTCAGGCGTCGGCAGGCCACATTCGGCCGGCAGCGGCTCACCGAGACGGAGCTTTGCCGGGTGACCCTTGACCGTCTCGTCGTCGATGAGCCAGCCGCCACGCTTGGCGGCTGAGACACGCCGGGACACCGCGGCTTTGCTGAGCTCCAGGGCCGCCATGACGTCGCTCTGGCTGGCGTACGTGGCGCCCTTGGCGAGATGCTCGGCGACGGCCTGCACCACCGCCCGCACCTTGGCACCGGCGCCGCTGCTGGAGGCCTTGTAGACCTCCGCCACGAGGCCGAACACGGCGGCGTAGTCCTCCGGAAGGGCGATCCAGCGACCTTGAGCGTCGCGCTCGCGGTGGGCGTGCCTGAGCACGGTCGTCACCTTGACGAGCGAGAGCAGGCGGGCGTAGTCACGTGCGACACGTGTCTCAAGCGGCTGAGCGGCGAGCTGGGCGGCCAGCTTGTCGGCGAACGGCACGATGACGTCCCAGGGGGCCAGCGCCTGCAGGTACTCCTGGAAGGCGAGCAGGGCGGGGTCCACATCGGGCGTGCCGCCGGCCAGCTCGAGCGCCGCCTGGGTGCGCAGGGCGTGGCCCATCTGCGCCTGGTCGTCGGGCACCTCGAGGACGAAGACGCGCGTGTCGAGCTGCGCCCCGAGCCGCCGGGTCGAGGTCGTGATCAGGGTCGTCGGGCCGGGCTTTGCCACCTCGCGCACGGTGAAGTCGCCGCTCTCGGGGTCGCGCACGGTGACCGCGTAGTGCAGGTGGTGGTCCTGGAGCATGTTGCGGATCGCGCTGGCGGCCGGGTTGTCCTCGCCAGCGGGCAGCGAGTCGGACTCGGAGAAGACGGCCACGCGGTGCTCGAGCTCGGCATCGTCGTAGATCAGCGTGCGCGGCGAGCCCGCGTCGATCACGTGATAGGCCACCTCAGGTAGGTGGACGAGCACCACGTGAAGCGCGTAGGACTTGCCCGCCGAGGCGGGCCCGAGGATGAGCAGGTGCACCGGCATGGCGCCGGGGCGCATGGCGAGCACGCGTCCGGTGGCAGCCAGCAGGATCACGATGGGGGCGTCGAGCTCACCGCCGTAGCCCTGGGCGGCAATGGCCTCACGATACAACGCGATGGGGTCGGGGTGTGCGAGCACCGGGCGGGCCGCCTCGCGCAGGGCCGGCAGGCGCGTGTCGCGCTGCCGGGCGAGGATCTCCGCGAGCGGCAGGGCCGCGGCGCGCAGCTCGGTAAGCAGGGCGGGCACGTCCCGGCCGGCGATGTGGGCGTCGGAGATGTCCTTGACGCCTTCAGGAGCGACGATCACGCGGACGTGCGGCAGGTCGCGACCGATGCGTGCGCTGAAGTCCTCGGCGTCGGGCTCCTGCCAGACGTAGACCTCGAGGCCGGCCAGCGGCTCGGCCATCGCTGGCTTCCAGTTACCCTTGCCGGGTACGCCGACCACGGGCAGGCCGTGGTGCCAGCCGGTCCAGCAGTCGGAGGGGCCCTCAACGACGAGCACCCAGCCGGCCGCGTGGGCGATCTCGAGGCGGTTGAGGCCGTAGAGATGCGCGGCCTTGTCGCCGGCGCGAAAGCGGAAGCGGCCGTCCGTGCCGTCAGGGTGCTTGTGCAGGGCGAGACGGAACTGCACGGCGACGGTTCCACCGCTGGCATCGAGGAAGGGGATGGCCACGGCACTCTTGCCGTTGTAGGTGCGCTGGCTGCAGCCGTACTCACGGAGTTCGGATTCGCTCAGATGCTTGAACGCCGCGAGCGACTCCAGGGTCACGCCCGGGTCGGGGTGTTCCACTGTTTCAGGGTCTACCGGCGCGTCAAGGCCGGGGTCCCTCTCGAGGCTCATCGCTGCCACCGTCGTCGCCTTGGCGGGAAAAGGTCGCACCACCGAAGCCCGACGGCGGCGAGCACGGCCGCGGTCTCACATCCCGCCCAGCAGCGCAGCAGGATGCGGCCATCGTCGGCCTCGCTGATACTCAGGCTGGGATGATGGTCGTCGTGGGCCGGGCAGAGGGCGAGGTAGCCTCGAGCTGCCGGCCGCACTCCCGTGAGACGCGGGAGCACGAGTTCGAGCGGTCTCAATCCGGCGCTAAAGACCTTCTTCGCGCTCATCGCTTCAGCTCTCCGCCTGCAGGCCGAGCTCGCGCTCGAGCCAGCTCGCGGGCACGAGCAGGCGATGACCCAGCCGCAGGGTCTTGAGCGAACCATCCTTGGCTGCGCCGTAGCTCGCTGCCCGCGAGACGCCGTAGCAGGCGCCGGCGAACGGCACCGAGACGGTGGTGCGGCTACGCAGGTAGTCGAGCAGCTCCTGGCGCGTGAGCCGCCGGGGATCGGGCTCGACAGCGGACTGGCGCCTGGGCGCCGTGGCGGCGCAAGCCTTCGTTTCTCTCTTCTCGTCGTACACCTCGTCTCCTTACGTCGTGAGTCGGGCTTCTCTGTGGCCGCCTGGCCCTGAACCCGCTCGTTGCTGACGCAAGGCTATGAGGATATGCTCGATAGGTTCTTATGAGCATCCCCTAGGATGGCAGCCATGGACGAAGCCTTCAGCGACATCAAGCGGCGGCTGCGCCGCGAGCTCTGGCCGGACCGTCTCAACGAGAAGCTCTGGCGCGACCTCGCCACCACGCCGCCGCACTACGTGCTGCGCGTGCAGAGGGGCACGGTGTCGTTCGACGACTTCGTTGTGCTCTACCGCCAGAAGGCGGCGATCCACGAACCGACCAAATGGAACAAGGCCAAGGAGGGCGAGGGCGACCCCGATGCGCGTCTCGAAGCGCTCGGCATGGTGGCGGCCATCGAGGCGCCCCTCGTGGTGCAGGGGCTCTCAGAGTGGCGCAAGCGCCTCTTCGGCGACGAGGTTCTCGACGCGCGTGACATCCCCGACTGGCTGCGAGCCCAGGTCGAGCGCGAGGGCGAGCCGGCCGAGGAGTACGTGCTCTATCCCTTCACTACCGCCGAGCAGGCCCTGCACGGACACAGCCTCACGGGCGCGCTCTGGACGGGCGACCGCGAGGGCGTCGCTCGCTGGCTACGCGCCGAGGCTGAGCGCATCGAGAAGGGACCGCAGGGAGAGCTGCCGAGCACCGTTCGTGAGCCACCACTCGACATCAGCTGTGCTGCTCCCGGCGGGCGCATCCTGCGGGTCGCCATCCGGCGCGACGGCGAACTCGCCCAGCTCAAGGCGATCGCCCGCAAGCTCGAACTCTTCTTCAAGTGGCCCGAGCATCTGGGGGTTGCCTTCGTGCTCACCGACGTGGCCCCGCCGGCGGTTCCCTGGAAGCTGCTCTACGCCGACGCCGCCCTGCCGGCCTTGCGCCGCCTGACGCTCGAGCTCGACCCACGCCTCTCGGGTGCCGAGGTCGCGAGCCTCTACAACGAGGCGCGCGCCGGCCTGCGCCGTGGCCGCAACAGGCCGATGAGCGAGAAGCACCTCACCCTGGCCGTGTTCGCCGCGCGGTGGCGAGAGGGCGGGCGCAGCTGGCGCGAGGCGCGCGCGGAGTGGAATAGGCAGATCCCTGAGCACGCCTACAAGACCGAGGGTGATGCCACAGCCCGTCGCTTCGGTCTTGACTGCCGCACCGCCTGGTCACGACTCACGGGACAGCCCTGGCCCGGTCCGCCGCCCAAGCGCGACGCCCGCTGGCGCGAGATCACGATGGCTGGCATCGACGAGCTGCTACGGGCATTCCGGCGACAGCTCGATGCCGAGAGAAAGGAAGAGGAGGACTAAATGAGAGGTTCCGTGCGTCACCGCGGCGAGGAGCGCGCCGGCTCCTACGAGTACATCTGCGACATCGGCCTGGCGGCGGCACAACGCTGCCCGGAGTGCAACAGAAGGTTCTGGATCGAGCGCAGGCCCATGGTGAGCTGCCCCAAGTGTGGCGGAGCACTGAGGGAGACCGAAGAGCGCCGCCGCGAGACCAAGGCCGGCTTCGCCACGCAGAGGGAGTGCCAGGCGGCGATGAACAAGCTGCTCGTTGCCGTCGAGGCACACAACTACTCGGCGCCCAGCAAGGCCACCGTGCGCCAGTACCTGACCAAGGAGTGGCTGCCGGCCGTCAAGGCCACCATCCGCCCCTCGACCTACAACTCCTACGTGCAGCACGTCGAGTGCCACATCGCGCCACACATCGGAGGAGTGAAGCTCGCGAAGCTCACGGGCAGCCAGGTGAACGCCCTCTACGCGAAGCTCGCCGAGTCGGGTGCCAAGGATGGCAAGCACGGCCTCTCGGCGATGACCATCCACCACGTGCACTCCTGTCTGCACAAGGCCTGTAAGGATGCGGTCAGGTGGGGGCACATCTCCCGCAACCCGCTCGATGCCGCCGACCCACCGCGCAAGAAAGGCGATGGCACGAGAGAGATGCGCACCTGGACCAAGGAACAGCTCAAGGCATTCTTGGAATCCGTGAAGGACGAGCGCCTCTACAACCTCTGGCACACCATCGCCTTCACCGGCATGAGAAGAGGCGAGGCCCTCGGCCTGCGCTGGTCGGATGTCGACCTCGAGAACGCCAGGCTCTCGGTACGTCGCGCCTTGATCCCCACCAACCGCGAGGTGGTGGTCTCAGAGCCGAAGACCGCCAAGGGTCGCCGCGTCGTCGCCCTCGACCCGCTCACCGTCGAGGTCTTGAAGGCCGTGGCCGCGCGCCAGCTTGACGAGCAGAAGAAGCGGGACGACTGGATCGACTCAGGCCTCGTGTTCACGGCCGAGAACGGCAGCGCCCTCGACCCGGAGTCGGTCTCGCGCTACTGGCGGCAGGCGATCAAGAAGGCGATGCTGCCACCCATCCGTCTCCATGACCTGCGCCATACCCATGCCACCCTGGCCCTGCAGGCCGGGGTGCACCCCAAGGTTGTCTCCGAGCGCCTCGGGCACGCCACCGTCTCGATCACCCTCGACACCTACTCGCACGCCATCCCGGCGATGCAGGAAGAGGCGGCGGCGCTGATCGCGGGGCTGGTGTTCAACTCGAGACTGAGCCTCGCTCTCACGCAGGTCCTGTTCTGGCGCAGCGACGCGCTAGGCGCTGCGGCGCGATGGCAGTATGAGTGCGACGATGAGAATGACCCAGTTGAAGAAGATCGCCAGGAGCACCCACAGCCATACGGGCTCGTAACCCTTCTTGGCGATGAGCCAGCTTGACAGCACGATGGGCACGACGGCCACGACCATGAGAATTGCCAGGACGATGAGGATGTGAAGCGGGTAGATGGCGCTCATGATCGTCGCTCCTTGCTCCCAGGGTGAGGCCCCAGCCCATCGTGGTCACGCCCGCTGACTCGGCAGACGTAGAGCAGCCACCGGCTCGCAGAGCAAGAACGGCCTTCAGGAACGCCCGGCGGCACGCCCTTGCTCTGCTCGCCAGCATACCCCAAGGTCATCATTGAGCGCGGGCACGCCACCGTCTCGATCACCCTCGACACCTACTCGCGCGCCATCCCGGCGCTGCGGGAAGCGGCAGCGGCGCTGATTGCGGGGCTGGTGTTCGCGAGTCAGCAGGTCCCCGGCAGGCAAGACCGGCTGTTGCACGTCGAAGCTGAAGTCACGCCACAAACGACTACGCCTTTGATCTGAGAATCGCCACAAGCTCAGCCGCCTGATCGCGGTAGACGCTGTTGATGCCGGCGGCCCACGAATCGAAGTGGGGCAGGTCGTCCAGAGCGGCATCGAGAAGCAGGAGGTTGCGCCAGTAGAACTCGCCGCTGAAGCACCACGGGTCCCTCGCCGAGATTGCGTCGCGGGCGCTCCGCAGATCCGCGAACCGAGCGAAGAAGGGATCGGCCATGCCGTGGATGGCAGCGGCCACCTGCGAGGAGAGCCCAGCGGGCGGGTCAGTGATATCGACCGACCAGTTGTCGGGACCATCGTAGGACAGCCCCTGCATGTGGCTTCGGTTGTACGAGAACTGCTGCACGTGGAAGTACGCGCGATGCGGCCCGAGCCGGGCTTCGATCTCCCTCGCCGCCGAGTAGATGCGGCCGAAGTAGAAGGCGAAACCGATGAACGGGGAGTACTTCGTCGCGGCGTTGAGAACGACCGAGTTGAAGCCGTTTGCCGCCTCAGCGCGAAGCTCCCGCCGCGACCTCATGAAGCGGTACTCGTCTCCGAGCATCTCCCCTAGCTCGACGCCGATCTCTTGGAGAAACGACTGTGATGCCGAGGCCATCCCACCTTTTTCTGCTCGATGCGATCGTTGGCCTGCATTCTGACGTCCCCAACTAGCTCCACGCCTCTTCGCGGCTTCGCTCGGACCTAGCGGCCGAGCGTCGGAAGCGTGACTCCCTGTACGGCGAAGAGCTGCCACATCGATTCCAGCTGGGCCATGACGACGCGCGGTGCAATCGAGGCCTGTTTGCCGATGGCCATCAACGAGACATAGCCCACAGGACGGCGAGGCAGGCGGATCACGACGTCGGTCACGGTGACCGCCTTCGGCGTGCCCAGACGGATCCCGATGCAGCGCACCCGCACAGTGCCGTCGGCCGAGGCGGCGATGAGCGGCCATGACGAGCGACCGCTGAGCTCCTTCGCGCCGGCGGGGGTAAGGCTTTCGGCGAAGAAGCTGTGCAGGAGACTCGACTGGGAGAGATGCTTGGAGGCGACGGTGTCGTAGCGGCCGCTGGTCCCGGCTGGGTTCTCGCCGAGGAAGCCGTCGTAGCGTGGCGGGACTGTGAGCGACAAGCCGAAACGTAGCGCGACGTGCTCGCCAGCGTGCAGATTGCGAAGCGTCACCTTCGGTGACGACGAGGGTGAAGCCGAGGGCGACGAGGGGCTACGATGTGCGCCGCCGCACCCGACTAGCAGCAATGCGAGGAGCACAGCCGCATACGCGGCACGCCTCAATCCTTTCCCCCAGTCAGGCTGACGACGATTCTGCAGTTCGTGAGAGGGCAGCCAAGGCACGGCGGCTCCCCTTTTGTGTGAGACCGTACCACTCCGAACGCGGCCAAGAATAGGCGATCTCCAGAGGCCGCTCCGCCGGGCCCGCCTCGCTGACACCGGCCAGCCGTGCTGCCCCGTGCTCAGCCGTGCTCTACTATCGTCATGAGTCTCGTCGGCAGTTTGTCAGCATCTGGGCCGATTTCGAGGCCCCGGCGCCCACGGCCACCATCGTCGCAGCGCCATATGCAGGAGTTTCATGGTGCCCCCGGGCTGGATCGAACAGCCGACACCAGGTTTAGGAAACCTGAGTACGAATTCCCTCTGGTGGCGTGCCGTGCGCGATTGTGCTTCCATGAGAAGGCCAGCCGTTGTCAACACCTCAGCTGAAGGTCGCGGGTGCGCTCGCTACGCGAAGGAGCCCATGGCCATGCTTCCATCCGCACTCTCTTGTGAGCTCTGTGGGCTCGGTGCACGTTGGGGCCCGACGGACCCGGGCGCTGCAAGCTGCACGTCGGGCTTCGGCCGGCCACCGAGGGGTGTCCGGGTCGCCAAGGCACAATCGCGCAGTCGCCCGGGAGAGGGTTCTTCGCTTCCTGGAGCGTCCGTTGGACGGAAGTCCCTGTGTGGTTCTAGCCGCCCTCCTTGCTCTCCTGTCGGGCCGCGTCGCTCACGCCGTCGCGGAGCGTGGACGAGACGTGGTTGTTGCGTTGCGCAGGGGCTCGTAGGCCTCGCCGGTCACCCACAGGCGCAGCAGCAGGACGCTCAGCTTGCGGGCCACCGCGACCACGGCTATGCGCTTGCCGCGCTTGCCGCCCCGGGCCGCCAGGGCCAGGCCCCAGCGGCGCAGATCCGTGTCCGGGCCGAAGGGGCCGAGGATGTAGTGGGCCGCACCGACGAGCAGGCGTCGAAGCATCTCATCGCCGGCCTTCGTGACGTGCAGCTGCGGCGAGAGGGCGCCCGAGTCGGCCCGACGCGGACGTAGGCCCAGGTAGGAGCCCACCGCCCGCGCGTCGGCGAAGCGGGTCGGGTCCTCGATGGTCAGCACGTAGGCCAGGGCGGTGAGGCTGCCGACCCCGGGCACCTGGCGCAGCAGCGCCGTTTCAGGGTAACGCTGCCGCGCAAGCTCCTCGATCTGCCGGTCGTAGGCGCGGATCTGGGCGTCCAGGGCCGCGATCATCTCAAGCAGGGGAGCGAGGGCCGGGCCCAGCTCTGCAGGCAGGTGAGGCGCGGCCTGTGAGACGAAGCTCTTGCTGGAGCACCCGCGCAGACGCCCACCGACCGACTTCACCGCGCCGCGTGTGTGGTTGATGAGCCGTACGCGGGCCCTGACTGAGACCTCGCGGCTGCGGATGAGAGCGAGGTCCGCCTGGGTGGCGGCGTGACGGTGGCGGAAGGGAGCGAGCAGGGTCGGGTCGAGACGACCGATGCGGGCCAGGTACTGCGCGTCGACGCGGTCGCTCTTGGAGTCGTTCTCGTAGACCAGGCGCAGCTTGCGCGGGTTAGCCACGTAGACCTCATGACCGCAGTCCTCGAGCAGGCGAGAGACCCAGGGCGAGTGGGTGCCGGCCTCGAGTACCAGGCGCGCCGCAGGCATGCCCGAGAAGCGCCGCTGGAGGGCTGCCGGCGTGGTGCGCAGTCGGGCCTCCTCGACGAGCTCGCCATCCGCGTCGATCGCGCACAGCTGCGTGTACTTATCGCCCAGGTCTAGGCCCACCGTGACCTCGCGTTCGCCAATGATGGTGCTAGCATCGTTCATGGCCAGCCTCCCTATGGACCTGAAGAGTCCGTCGAATGAGTGGGGACCAAAGGTACCCCGTGGAGGCGGGTCTTCTCATCCCATCTGCACGGTCTGGCTTTCTGGGCGGGCTCGGTGCTGGGCCGTACTTAGGCGTGTTGGGCCGGGGCGAGGCGTCTTGTCGGCAATGCGTCGGCAACACTGGTCTGGAGCGGCTGACATCGCGGCCGGCGTGGCCCGGCGCCGCTGGATCACGCGCAGACCCTGCGTCCATTTCGCCGGTAGACAGAAACCGTGTGGCGACGGCCCCCCTCGATGGTTGGGCCCCCGCTTGGCGCTGCCCTGGCGTCGGCTCACCGCTTACTCCTTGCGCGCCAGTTCCACAGCGTCCCGGTCGGCGCTGCCGCCGGGAGCGGCAACAGGGCCGCCAGCACCCAAGGACGACCCGCCGGGTCACCACTGAACTCGAGCCCTGGCGAGCGGAGCACCGGCCTCCGGGCGTACCGACGCAACGCCCTCCTGCCACTCGGAGAGGTGTACCTCGCGCAAGAGCCTCCGCCTCAGCGCCGTGCGTTGGTGCCTCGGCGAGTTCGTCCCTGCGGCTTGTAGACGGAGAGTCCCGTTGCGGTCGCCAGGGCGGCGATCGCTACCACCAGTCCTCCCGCGAGCAACCAGCGCGCCGCCCCCCGTTGGTGCCGCCGGCCAGAACGGTCACGGGCCCGGCCGGAGCGACCCGCGTCACCGTCTCGGCGAGCGCCGCTCCCGCGTGCTCCATCATCTGAATGTCGGCGGGTCGTCGGCCGCGTCGCTCGCCAGGGAGCTTATCCCGGAGCGAGCATCCTCTGGAGGTTCTCGGCAAAGCCGGAGGCCTCCTTCGCGAGCCTGTTCTCCAGCAGGCTGTTGATGATCATCTTGAGTGGTCCCTTGCCATGAGCCTGAAGCTCGCAGGAAACCTCGGTGGATCCGTCGGCCAAGGGTCTCAGCTCGACGGAGCCGCCTAAGACCAGCTCATCGCTGTCACCCTCGAAGTCGGCCTGCCTCGGCGGCTCCATCGCGGTAATTGTGGTGTGCAGCTTCGTCGTGTGCTTCACGAATCCGATCTTGGTAGTCAAGTGCCAGCAGGCGTTCTTCTCGTCCGCTACCTCCACCTTCGTCACATCTGGGATCAGGGACCCCAGCGTCTCGAGGTCGTTCGAGAGTCCGAACACTCGCTCGGGTGGGCACTCGACGATGAACGAAACAGAGGCATCAGGCATCCAGGTTCCTCCCGAACATGGTTCTCACTGAGCCGGCTTCAGGTTCGCGATGATGACCTGCGCCGCATTGTGCCCGGCCATCCCCGTAACCCCGGGGCCTCCGTGGCACGACGCCCCAGCGAAGTAGAGGCCCTCCATCGGCGTCTTGTACTGCGACCATCCGGGCATGGGCCTGAAGTTGAACATCTGGTCCGTTCTGACGTCGGCGTGCGCCCAGTTGGGCTGGCCAAACACCCTCTCGTAGTCCAGAGGGCTGAAGACATGCTTGTCGATGATCACGTCTCTGAAGTTTGGCGCGTACTCGGAGATGGTGTTGATGACTTTGTTGGAGAAGTCCTCCTTGACGGTCGGGTCATCCCAGCTACCTTCCTTGAGGTGGTAGGGAACGGTCGTCACGTACACCTTGCCCGTGAACTTTCCCGGAGGCGCCATGCTGGGGTCGAACAGCGACTCATTGATCATGACCAGCGACAGGCGATCAGAGATTACTCCCTGCCTCCAGTCGTTGTAACCATCCTCACAGTACTCGAGTGTCGGAGTGATCACTTGGAAGGCCCGGTGCTGCCAGCTTTCAGGGTCCTTGCCTGGAGCGCATGTGTAAGACGGAAGCTCGCTCAGAGCGAAGTGCACCTGGGCACTTGACCCGACCGACTTGACAGTCTTGAGAAGGTCAAGAGTCTCCTCGTCAAGGTGCTCGTGCCCGATCAGGTCGAAGGTCAGCTTCGGGATTAGCGTGCTGATGACGGCCTTCGCTGTGATCTCTTCGCCGTTCACGACGATGCTGGAGGCAACCCCGTCCTTGAGCTTGATGGCATCCACCTGGCTGTTGATGAAGACGTGGCCTCCACGCTCCTCCACCACTTCGGCGATGCCTTGCATGACTGGCCCCATGCCGCCTACGGGCAGTCCATAGGGGGTGGGCAGCACGTAGTGGAATCCACACGCAATGGCGCTCATCGGGAATTTGGGGCTGACCCAGCAAACGTCATTCGTCATGTGGGCCAGATACGCCTTCGGACCATCGGACACGAAGCCCAGCTCATCCACAAGCTCAGACAGACTGTAGAAGAGCATCCTTCTTGCACCCGCGAGTTCCTCTGGCGCCTGGAACATCGACAACAGGTCCGCCAGGCCGATAGGCGGATTCATCTGCATAGGGATGAACGCCTCGGTGAGATTCGCCCACAGTGCCGCCCATTTCTTGTAGGCTGCAGCGTCTTCTGGCGTGAACATCTCAGATAGGAACTTCGCGGTCTTCTCGTGGTCGGGATAGTACTCCGCGAAGTACTTCCCGTCTGCGAGCGGGAGGAAGAGCCAAGGATCAGGGAATTCTTCCTTGAGTCCGTGCTCAGCAAGCTCCAGATCCTCTCTGATACTCGTGGGCATCATGCCAAAAGCCATCGCCCCTGTTGAGAATCTGTAGCCCGGAATGAACTCGTAGGTCGACGACATTCCGCCCACAAACGAGTTCTTCTCGAAGACTGCCACCTCGAGACCCGCCTTGGCCAAGTAGGCCGCGCAGATCAGTCCATTGTGACCGCCGCCAACAATGACGGCATCGTATTCGGTTTGCATGGATCCCAGCCTCCTTCAACGTCGGTGCCGCAGGGAGATTGTCAGTGCGCCGGGGACATGTCCAATCTTGCTAGGAACTGATAGGTCATGAGATGGTTGTTCAAGGTGGAAGGGACGGTTTCGATGCTCTTCGGGGCTCTCAACTATCGGAATCTGATAAACACTGGTGACCAGCCCGGTCGACGAAAGGAGCGATGGATGCAGCCCGAGTGCTTCAAGGAGACCCTGGCCCTGCTGACTGACCCGCGATTCGCCCACATCCTTAGGCGCGCCGAACGCCATCCTCTGACCTGGGAGGAGTTCGTGCTGCTGCCCCAACCACCCGGGACGACTCCGCTGCAGGTCTGGGACCTGCTCACGGCGCTGCGTCGGCACACGGCGATCGAGCTTCCGCAGCAAGCGGTGGATACTCTCGGCCGCCGGGGCTGGTACTCACTCACGCGCTCGATGCGAGCCGACCTCGCCGACATCGAGCGGCGCTGCAACCGTGACTCCTGGCTTGCCTCCAGCGTCCGCTCCAATGCCGCGACGCACTTCCTGGTCGCCTCGCACGTAAACGCGGCCTTGACCGCTGTCGGGGAAGATGGGGTGTTCCTCGCTCGCAAGCGAGCCAACGAGCTCCTGCTCGGAGAGCGGAATCCTCAGAACGCAGAGGAACAGCTCCTGCTCAACTGCCACCGTGTGATGTGGGACCTCGAGGAGTTGGCCGAAGAGTCGTGCACGCCGGAGCTGATCCGCGCAATCCACGCCCGCGTCGCCGAGAACGCCCCGCAGAGCCGCCGGTCACCGCCGGGGTTGTGGGGCGGCGGCTGGGCCTATTCGGCCCCCGCTGAGGAGGCGACCCTCCTCGCTTCGATCGCCTTGACGGTCAACGGGGAGGGGATCGACCCCGATGACCACCCCATCGCCTACGGGCTCGGCGTCCTGTTCTTCTTCATGAACGGGCGGCCGCTGCCGTCGTGGAACGGCGTGATGGCCGTGCTGTTGAGCAGGCTGCTGTTCCTCAAGTCGCACCTCCCTGTTGTGGCGATGATCCCCATCGCGAGGGTCTACCGTGCTTGGCAGAACGGCGTCATCGCGCCGCCTATCGTGCCCGTGGCTCTCCGTGATTCCCTGATCCCGGTCGGTGATGCGCTCGACTTCACGCTGTATGTCGCCACCGTCATTCACCTCACTCGCATCGAGCTCGACGCGACGGAGGCGGCGATCCGTCGCTCGCTGGCCGGCGAGGAAGCCATGACGCGCGCCCTCGCGACGGACCGGGGGCTCAATCATCGCCAGCGGGCCGTCCTTGCGGCGGCCCTGTCAGAGCCCGACACCGTGTTCCGCATCGATACGCACAAGCGGCTCTACCGCGTCGCCTACGCCACGGCACGAGCCGACCTTCTGGAGCTGGCGAAACTGGGGTTCCTGCACCAGTTGCGTCGTGGCCGGGCCTTCGTCTTCTCGCCTGCTCCCGGGTTCCGGCGCCGGGTACGAGACTTCACCGTCAAGCCGACCGGTTCCAGGTAGGCTGCATTCTCCTCGCGCAATCGGAGATGCACTGGGTCTGAGCGCACCGCTGGTGGACCTGATATGTAGCGACCTTTGTCAAGGGACGTCGTCGATCCTCCTCGCGTTCGCGAGGGTGGGTAGTTGTTCTCGTGGACGCCCGGGGAGCGCGCCAGGCGCGGGGGCGACGCGCGGTCAGTCTGATATGCGCGGGTTTGGCTATCCGCATGACCGTCTTGTGCGTCGGGAGCGGCGCTCGTCTAAGATCGAGCGTGGCCACATTTCGGGCCGCTCATAGGTCCGTCGTGCATGCTCCTCGCGGTGCGCTCGACGCGCTCCCCGCGGCGTCCGGGATCGTTGCCTTCTGTCAGCCCATGACCGCGAGGCTCCAGCACCAGCCGGCGAGCTCACGGGCTACGGCCACGGCGGCTACCGTGGAGCGCTTGCCACGCGCGTCGAAGCTCTGCCAACGGCGGTACAGGCGACGCTCGGCGGAGGCGGCACGTTCGCGCACCGCCGCCGGTAGACCCTCCCGGCGGTGTGCCAGCTCGCGACTCGGGTAAGGTCGACGGCGATGATGCCAGGCGGCCTCGACGAGCAGCCGCCTCGCAGGGCCGTTACCGGTCTTGGTGATCGCCCCCTGGCAGCGGCGCTGCGATTGTGCTCAGTCCAGGTTTCTGCGACGGCCTGGTGCTGGGCCGTGCTCAGGCGTGTTGGGCCGTGGCCAGGCGTCTCGTCGGCACTGCGTCGGCAATCGAGCGGCCGACCGAGCCTGACCCACGCAAGGCATCATGCACATGCGCCGCGGTCTTCGCGCCCTCAATCGTAAAGAGCAGCCGCGGGACGTGCCGTGCGAGTGCGGCACGAACACCGCCGGGGCGAGCCGTGATCGAGTACTTGTACCCCACGGCTCTACCCGCCGCCGCAAGGAAGGTCGCATAGCCTGTGCGAGCCTCGATGCGTCAGGCATCCGCCACTCCGCACCAGCGCAGTGCGAACAGTGCCACGGCTGCAGCGTGGTCGACGAGGTCGGCGACCGGCACGTACTCGTCGACCGTGTGGGCCGCCTCAAGCCGGCCCGGCCCGAAGGAGATCGTCGGCATGCCGCCGCGCCTGATGAACACCGCCGGATCGTGCCAGGAGTCCATGCCCGCTGCGACACCCGCGCGTCCCACGTCGGCCCCGGCCCGAAGCGCCTCGAGCACGACGGGATGGTCGGCCGGCAACTCGGCCGGCACGATGTCGCAGGGCCACTCCCACCTCGGCGGGTGCGCAGCCAGCCAAGGATCGGAGGTCGCGGCGGCGTTCACGTAGCGCTCGACCTCACGAAAGACGGCGCGGCCGGTGCCCTCCTCGTCAACCTGGGCCGGCAGGTACTGCACGTCCAGGGTCACCTCGCACGAAGAGGGGTACGTCACCATCCACTCGCCGCCGCGGATCATCGTCGGAACGATGTCCCCCGGGCTGAGGTACGGGTGCTTCCAATCGCTCCGCGACCGCCAGTCGTCACGCAGGGTGCGAATGCCCTGCATCACGAGCATGGCCTTGTCGATAGCGTTGACCGCTCCGCCCTCGCGCCAACCGGGATGCACCATCTCGGCGTGGCCGGCGCGGCCCTCGACCGTGATGGTCGCGTTGACCGCCCCGCGGCAGGCGACCCAGGCGTTGAACTCGGTCGGCTCACCACACAGCCCCGCGTCAGCCGTGACGCCGTGCTCCACGCATGCCCAAGAGCCGGCGCCGCTCGACTCCTCGTCGGTGTTGGTGCAGAACACCACGTCGCCGGCGAGGCGCACGCCGAGCCGGCGCAGGACGATGAGCGCCAACAGCTGATCGGCGATACCGCCCTTCATGTCGCAGGCGCCGCGGCCGTAGAGGCGGCCGTCGCGCACCTCGGCCTTGAAAGGGTCACTCGTCCACCGCGACAGGGGCTCCGCCGACACAACGTCGATGTGGCCGTTGAGGAGCAGACTGCGGCCGCCGCCCGCCCCCGCCACGCGCACGGCGAGTTGCGGTCGGCCGCGAAAGTCGAGTCCCGACGGCAGGGTAGGGTGCCCGGACGGGGTGGGTTCCGGCTCCCAGAGGTCGGCCACACCCCCGAGGTCCAGGAGCGCGTCGCGCAGGTACTCCTGGAGGTGACGCTCGTCGCGCGCGGGCTCGCCCGGCAGGCGCGCCGTGGTGTCGTAGGCGATGAGATCGCTGGCGATGCCCACGAGCTCGTCGGCCCCGTCGCGGATGGCCGCAACGATACGCTCCTCGAGGTCGGACTCGGGCAGAGGTCCAGGTTCCATGTTTCTCCTCCGTGCAGGCGCGTGGTTCAGTCGGTGGCCGGGCCGCGTCTCCGGGGGTGGGGAGGCGCGACCCGGCGAATGAGCGAAGCCCGACGGATGTGGCCCCGCCCGGCCTCACTCGGGAGGCAGCTCGCCGTACGTGATGCTCGTGTCGACGCCAACCTTCTTGCTGCGGCTTCTCCAGAAGTAGTACCAGGCGATGCCGATCGCCCAAACGACGACGAAGATGATCGCCTTCTTACCGGTGATGTCGCGCGTGGCCTGGTTGAGGAAGGCGTAGTAGAGCAGCACGACCACGTAGGCCACGTAGACGACCGCCGCGATGGTGATATAAGGAATGCCCGCGAGCTTCCAGTTCTTGTACGGGGACGAGTCCCAGATGCCTTTGACCTTCTTACGGTAGGCGAAGAGCACGCCCGAGATGCCCGTGACAAGGAACACCGACACCAGCTGCAGGCCGCCTGCCACGAGCCCGGTGAGCTGGTTCTGGAACCAGTAGATGTAGCCCACCGTGAGCACGATCTGGACGCCCGTGATGAAGGCATAGAGCTTGATCGGCGACGCCCAGCGCGGGCTGATGTCCGTGAACCACTTCGGGCCCATGCGGTCCATTCCCCAGGCGAAGAGGGCGCGTGGCACCAGCATTACGTCGATGACGATGAGCCAGTAGCTGGTGAGCATGAAGGTAAACGAGGCGACGATGGCGATCACCCAGCTGCGCCCGGAGGCCAGCCAGGAGAGCGTCATGTAGCTGGTCGAGAAGGGGAAGTTGTAGCCCTTCACGCCACCGAAGAGGTCGTTGTAGGCGGCGGCGCCGATGAACTGGAAGCTGCCGATGTGGTAGAGGCCGAGAAACGTCCAGAAGCCCAGGATGGCGGGCACGAGCACGGCCAGCCAGCTCGCCTTGAGGACGGTCTTGTCGGGGCGTTTCACCTCGCCGCTCACGTACACCAGAGCGTAGGCGTAGATGAAGAGGAAGAAGACGCCGGTGGTGACGCCCAGCGTGTCGCCCCAGTTCCAGGTGGTCGGCATCGCGGCGCCGGCCGTCTTGCCCACCGCGCCGATGAAGCCGTTGTAGTCAAGGGAGTGGTATTTCACGGCGGCGGTGTTCCAGTGGCTGATGAAGCTCGTCCGGGAGCAGAGCGAGAGCACGATCGCGAGGATCACCGGGCCGCCGATGCCGATGGCGATGAAGGGCCGCTGAATGACGCGGAAGACTTTGACCCCAAAGGCGACCGCCAGGAACGCCATCAGGAAGCAGATGGTTGAGAGGACGGCGATGCCGGCCTTGCTTGCGACGAAGTCGCTGAGCCCCTTCCATCCCATGTATTGACCGAGGATGGCCAGCGCCGGGCTGGCGATCCAGGTGGAGATGAAGATGTTCCAGTAGGTGATGGCGATCACGTTGGCGAAGCTCGCGCCCATGGCGATGGCGGGGTGCAAGATGCGCGAGTTGAACACGTACTCACCGCCAGACCTGGGCATCGAGGCGCCCAGGATGCCCCACACCACCGGCGCGCAGAGGCCGCAGGTGACCGCCGAGATCAGTGTAGCGATGAGCAGGTTGCCGCCGCGAAAGAGCCCGACGCCAACCTGCATCGAGTACCAGATAGCGTAGATGGGCTGGATGACGGCAAGCCCAATGCCGAATGTGTCCCAGAACGAGAGCCCGCGGACGAGGCCGCTGGCTTTACGCGCGAAGGCGAGCTCTTCAGGCATGGACCCTCCCTACGCTGGTGTAAATTCGAATCGTCGCGAGCGGACGATTACTCGCGAGCGAAGACGGCCCGATGAACAGTCTCCGAGAGGCTCGAACGCAGGCGCGCTGCCTCAGATCACCCCCTCCGCAACGCCAGATCCCACCGACCAGCCGAAGTGAACGACATCCTCGCGGTCATCTGTGGGAGATTGTCTTGGCCAAAATGTCTCGTTCGTTATAACTAACGAAAGTCTAGACGCGCCTCGCCCACCTGTCAAGGGGTTATGGGCACTGCTCATTCGTCTCGCAGTGCGAGCTCTGTGTCGAGGGTTGGGGCGACGATTTCAGCCCACATCGCAAAGACGGCTTCCAGATCGACGTGGTCGGGGTCGATGGCCTTCTGCAGGGCCATGCCGTCGATCACGGCGACCATCAAGGAAGACAATGTGCGGGCCCGCTCGCGGTCCCGAACATGTCTGAGTTCAGACGGCCGCTCGGGAAAGTCGCGCAAGTAGAGCTCACGATACCACTCGTATTCTTTGGCCATGCGCTGTCGTGAGACGTCGTCGCCGATGACTCGCGGCACGATCTCCCAGAAGACTCGATACTCCTTCTCCTCCTCGGCGATATGACGGCCTGCCTCGGCGAAGGCGTGAGCCCGCCTCCCACGCTCTGCGATCGCGAGGAGAGACTCGATACTGCGAACGCTGGTGGCATGACTGACTGTCGACACAATGGTCTCAAAGACTCCGCCGATGCCGCCGAAGTAGTAGCGAATGGAGTCAGCATAGATGCCTGCCTCCTTCGCCACGGCGGTGAGGGTGAAGCGCTTCAGACCGTCTCGCGCAATGAGGTCCATGGCCGCGTCGACGATCCTGCGGGCCACTGTCGGAAGGTCAGCCAGAGGGTCGTCGGCGATCGGTAGGTCGACAATCGGCATCCGTCACCTAGCGCTTTCTGAATGGGCAGACATCCCACGGATCACAGGTGCTAGCACGAGGAACCATGGCCTTCCATCACAGTCTAACCGAACGGGGTCCGATGAGTGATCTTGACCTGACCCCCTTCGTTGGTCCACTCGATCTTCTGACGCCCACCCCGCCCGCGGTTCAGCGGTCACGGCCTCAGAGCGCGTCGGCCCTTGGCGAAATACTTCGCGAGTCCACCGGGCCTCCCTCAAGCATCTCGAGACAGGCGTCAGCGGCGACAGGTGGACTGAACAAGAACCCTTGGGCTTCGTAGCAGCCGTGTCCGGTGAGGAATGCCTGCTGCCCTGCAGTCTCGACCCCTTCGGCGACGACACCCAGCCCGAGGGCGGAAGCGAGGTCGATCACGGCCATCGCGATCGCGGCACTGCTGTCGTCGTTCGGCAGCCCTCTCACGAACGATCGGTCGATCTTCAACCTGGTGATAGGAAGACGGCGCAGCTGGCTGAGGGAGGAGAACCCTGTCCCGAAGTCATCGAGCGACACCGCCACTCCCATCTCACGCAGTCGATGTAGGACGGACTCGGAACGCCCAGTGTCGCTCATCGTCGCCGTCTCCGTAATCTCAATCTCCAGCCGCCCTGGCGCAAGCCCGCTCGTCTCGAGCGCCCGCGCCACCTCCCGAATGAAGTCTGGGTCACGCAGCTGCCGCGCCGAGACATTCACCGCCACGCGCTGCGGCCGTCCGCAGGCAAGCTGCCACTGTCGCGCCTGCGCACATGCGGTAAACAACACAAAGCGTCCGAGCGGGACGATCAGGCCGGTCTCCTCAGCAAGCGCGATGAACTCGGCCGGCAGAATCAGGCCGCGGCGCGGGTGCTGCCACCGCACCAGAGCTTCGAAGCCGGTGATCGTCCCGTTGCGCATGTCGAGTTGCGGCTGGTAGAGCACCGAGAACTCCCTGGTGTCGATGGCAGCGTGCAGCTCGCTCTCGAGGGCCAGACGCTCAGCGGCCAGAGTACTCATCTCCCGGTCATAGAACTGGCACCCGTCGCCGCCCTGCTGCTTTGTCCGCCGCATGGCCGTATGGGCATTCTCCAGCAAGCCCTGCGCATCCTCGGAGTCGTCCGGGTAGAAAGCCAAGCCGATGCTGGCTGAGACGAAGACAGTCCGATCGTCAACATGCCATGGTTGATGAAGCGAGGTCAGGATGCGGTCCGCGGCCAGTGCCGCGTCGCGCGCCGTCTCGACCTCGGTCAACAAGAAGAGGAACTCATTGCCACCGGAACGCGCGGCGGAGTCGCTGTCGCGCACGAGCTCGCTGATGCGACGGCCCATTTCGGTCAGGAGACGATCGCCCTGCGCATGCCCCAGCGTGTCGTTGATGTTCTTGAACCTGTCGATGTCCAGCACCCCAACGACAAGTCGTTGGTGACGACGCTCGGCGACCGAGACGGCCTGCTCGAGTCGGTCCCGAAAGAGAGTGCGGTTCGGCAGGCCGGTGGTCGCGTCCCGATAGGCGAGCTGCTGCACGAGCTGCTCGGCTTGCCGCTGGTTGGTCACATCAGAGACCACTCCAATGCCGCCGACGACCTCTCGGCCGCCGTCCTGCAGCGGTGAGGCCGTGAAGTTCACCCACATTTCTCCACCCGTGCCCCATGTGCTGCAGGGCCCCGCGTACGAGGCGACGGACCCCCGGCCGACGGGAGCGGCGACGTGAGCAGGATGCGCGCGGCGACGTCTGCGACTCCGCCGCATAGGCGCGTCCCCGGTCAGCCTCAAGGCCACCAAGAAACGGCGACTCGCAGAAGACGCGCCACGACCCAGCGCACCGCCTCACCCCGCCCACCACATGCAGCACGATACAGAGTGGGCCGCCAAGCCGGTACCCACCGGCAACCTCAAGGATCGCAAAGGCCACGGCGTAGCCAACTGCCAGCGTGGCAGCCCGAGGCTGGTCGACTGCGTCGTGGTGCCCGAGGCGATCGGCAGACCTCGGGGGTGTAGCGGTAGCTTGCGAAGGTGTCGCCGTTTGCGTCCAGGAGGTCGAGCACGTAGCCGTGGTTGTTCGTGATCATCGTGAAGGGGACGGGCGAACTCGAGTCGTCGGCTGAGCGACAGACGCCGGCGTAGGGTATGCCCTCCTCGTCGTAGAGGTAGTCGATGCCCGCGCGAGACCTCGGGGCAGCGCACACGCCGGCCCACACTCGCCTCTGAGAGTGACTCTCCAGGAACCCTGACATAGGACATCATGCGAAATGAAGGATTTCGGGTAACCGCGTCTCTAAACAGGTGCCATGGTTCACAACGACACCGCGCAAGTCCAGCATTCGGCTGCTGTGGAGGGGAACAGCGCCAGCGAAACAAGCTCGCTGCCCGGTCAGCTTGCAGGCGGCGACGAGTTCCCGAAGGCGGTTCTGCGGGACGCGCAAGCCGGCAGCCCTGCCGCCTTCGCTGACATCTTCCGCGCCTACGATCCGGCACTCCGCAGCCTCGCCTTCCGACTGCTCGGCGACCGCGAGACTGCGCAGGACGCCCTTCAGGAAGCATGGCTCGCCGCATTCCGTGGTCTGCCGAGCTTCGACCACCGGTCGACGCTGAAGACTTGGCTCTTCCGCGTGGCCTACCGGGCGATCCTCCGCCACGGTCGTCGCAGGCCCGACCAATGGACAGCACTCGCCCCCGACTCACGCCTGGAGTCGAGCACGCCTGACCACGCAGACGCGGTGGCGGCAAGGCGTGATGTGGCCGCCGCGCTCGCCCTGCTGCCGCCCGAGCAGCGGGCGGCTCTTCTGCTCGTGGACCGCGAAGGCTTCACCTACGCCGCCGCCGCCGATGTCCTCGGGGTAGCGACGGGCACGGTGGCATCACGTCTGCACGCCGGGCGCGCCGCTCTGCGGCGCTCATTGGCCGCGCACAGGGAGTGATCAGCATGGAACAACGACGAGACGACGAGGTCGCAGCCCTGCTGGCACGGCTCGACCCACCTCCATACGACGAGGAGTTCGGCCCGGCTCTCTGGTCGCAGATCGCAGAGGAGGCGTGCCATCGCGCCGGCAGCCGGAGACGACTGCCCAGGCATGCCCGCAGGAGCACCGTGATCCTGCTCAGCGTCTGCCTCGCAGCCGCGGCCGTGGCACTCGCCGCCGCCACCTCATCGACCATGGCCAAGGCGATGCCCTTCGGCGTCGGGCGGGAGCTGCGTACCCTCGAGGCCAGGAACGCAGCTCTCTCTGCGCAGCTCAAGAATGCACTGCGCGTGGAGAAGCAGCACAGCCAGGCGATCGCTTCCGCCTATGAGCAGGTCGACCGCGCATCAATCGACGCCGGCGCACAGCGTGCCGCCCGGCGGGCGGGCGTCGCGTCTGTGCTCGCCTCGTACCTCGACGGCAGCGCGCAGGCGCTGCTTCCGGGGGCCGAGGGGCAAGACGCGCTGGCCCGCGTCCGTAAGCTCTGCACGCCGACCTGCGCCTGGCCTGCGCAGCTGGGCTACGTGCGCGCGGCCGCCCTGCGGTCAGCGGCCAAGAGCGGGCGCACGCTGTGGGCTGCTGGAGCGACCTTCGGCGTCTCCGACTTCGTTAGGCATCGCTCCAGCGCGGTGGTCACGATCTATCCGCTCGTCGCTTACGCGGTGTGGTCTGACGGTCACGGCGGCGCGGGGCACGACGACGTGACCGGCGTCTACCATGTCGTCAGGCTCAGTCGCATACAGGGACGCTGGCAGGTGGCGTCCGACTCCGCCACCGACCCGCAGCTGCCCTCACTGCTCAAGGCCGGAGGCGCACCAGCGGCCATGGTCGCAGCGGCGAGGGCGAACCTGCGACGGCTGCTGACGCCGAGGCCGGCGCCCCCGGGTGCGGTCGCCACCGTGAGACGACTGATCACGCTCCTCGATCGTGGGGACTTCGCGGCGACCGCCCCCCTGTTCGCCTCGGGTCGCAGCTGGTCGAAGGCTCACGGGGTGAGATACCGAGTGCGCTTCGAGTCCGCAGTCGCGGTGTGGTCAGCCCTCACTCCGCCGCCCCGAGAGGGTGTGCGTCTGGAGGTCGAGACGCAGGACCTCTCAAAAGGACCGACGCCGGGATTCCCCACGTTCATCTCCCTGACGAGAAGTGCGTCTGGCCGGTGGAAGATCGTCAGCATGGCCAGCTCGCCCTGACCTGCTCATGCCTCCTCAACCAGCAGAGAGGCCCGGACGACGCGTCGTCCGGGCCTCGCGCCAATCACGCAGCGTCAGTACGCGAATGATGAACACGTCTCTCCGTACTTGCATTTGGTGCCGCTCTCGTACAGATCCTTCCAGTAGACATGATGATGGTCCGTCGTATGCGCGTCCACATACTCCCCATCGCTCGTTACAACGACTGTCGCATGATCCCACACGCCGTCGCCCGTCCAGTCGTAGTAGATGAAGTCGCCCTTGCCGAGCGCAGACGCAGAGCTAACCCATGCCGGGATATACGGAGGGCTATAGTAGGCCGTATGCCAGGCCGTCATCTGATAAGGTACGGCAATCCAGCTCTTGCAATAGGGGTACCAGTTCGTGGAGCTTGTGCCGCCATCGTACTCCCACAGACCACCCGCGTAGCCGCATTGTGACGTGAAATTGGTGCAATCGCCGCCCTCGCTCGCGAAGTTCTCGTAATTGGGATTGTAGTTCGTCCAGTACTTGTCAGCGTAGGTTGCCGCTGCGCTACCGCTGTAAGTCTCAACCCCGTGATACAGCGGAGTGACTCCCAGCGCGATTGGGACTGTCGCGGTTGACGTCGCTCCATCTGTGCTATCCAAGGCAGCGACGACACGCGCCTCGGCGGCCTGGACTGTGCTGGCCGGAGCCCCGGCGGCCGTGAGGTAGGCTGGGGCGACGTCACTGGTATTCACGTCTTTGGTCACCAGCCAACTGCCGTTCACAAGACTCAGGTACAGCGTGTGAGTCAGGGCATCTCCTTCGTAGTTCTCGCCCGGATCGGAGACTGCCGTCATGTGACTTGATGCGGTCATGTACGTGTCGGTTACCGCTCGCGCTGTCACGGTGGCGCTCGTTGGACTCGTGAGGCTGACGTTCTCGACCGTGACCGAACAGGTCGCATGGTCCGGGTAGTCGCCATGCGACGCCCAATCCAAGGCGGTGCCCTTGGCCAGCAGCGTTTCCGTCGCCGCCGCAGTGCTCGCCGGTGCCAGGTCGGCCGTCAGACCCGACGCAGCCGCCCCGGACAGAGGAGCCTGGGCAAGAGCCTCAAGATAAGCACTTGCCGCCGGCGCCGGGTCACTTGCGGCGATCGCCTGTCCAGAGGTTGCGAGCAAGAAAGCCAAGCAGACTGCCACCGCGGCTGTACCAACAACCGCGAATCCAGCGTGATGAATCCCTCTGAGCATTTTCCCTCCTAGTCGATGCGCTGTGTGCCCACCGGTATGTGCTGATGACCTCCTTCCCTCTGGCTAGAAGTGATGCGCAGTTCTTGACCCGTAGGAATCGAGCCACTGCTGGTGTGGTCGGAGCCCGACGCAGTCAGGCTGATCGGCGCGGATCAGACGCAACGCCCCCCTCTGAGCCCATGCACGCGCCAACGCGAGCGCGAACACACTCTGCGTGAGCTGAGCCCCTCAGGAAGCGCACAAGTTACTAGATTGCCGCCCCGAGACTGCTGACGCTCCCGACAGCCAGGCTGATCGGCCAGTGGACTTCGAACATAAGAGAGACAACGCGCTTGGGCGGGTTGCAGGCTGGCGACGCGACCCTCATGTCGTCCCGATGGACGCGCCTGCGACTGCCTCATGTGGCCACGGCGTGGCCACGGAGTCTCCTGAACATCCGCTCCTACCTTCGATCCTCGTGAGAGCCCAGCTCATCTTGGAGCGCCATGGCGCTCCGCCCCTTGAGCACATCGGACTCTCACCGGTCGGGGTCCGCTGCGGATACTACATCGCCCGTCGCCATCAATGCAACGATGCTGGCACAACGTGAGAAGATCTCGTTTTCGCGAGCCACGTTCGTCGCCACCACGCCGAGCGACCTCACCGCGGCATTGACCTTCGAGCACATGAGAAGCGTGGCCACGTCGAGCCGCTGGAGATCGTGCCGAAGATCAAGTGCGCAGGATCTTCTCCGCGGCCCATTCACGAGTACTCTCGGGTCGCCGACTGACGAATCGGCGTTCTTGTACCCCCCAGGGAATGCAAGCGCTCAGTAGTCTCGCTGCCGAGCGCTGAGCGACGGGGTCCGAGACACCAAGAATAGGTCATGGAGACATGAGAGCGCGGAGAAGTCGCTGGACAGGGCGACGGCGCCGCCCGGATGCCGACGCGCTCAGGCCGAGATCGGCGCTCAGTAGGCCAAAGAAGGTGGGCCATGCGCCTGGTATGCCGCGCCCTGCGAGACAAGCCGTAGCACCCATGCCCGGACGACCCCTCCGGGCCTCGTTGTCTTGCCACACCCCGGGCTGCCACATTACCGTAGCGCCGGAGCACTCTTTCGCGGCTAAGCTGCGTTCAGCGGCTTGATGTGCGCCACCTCGTCTTGCAGCGCCTGCTCGGCCTCCCAGAGATCGACGGCGCGCTGGGCGTTCAGCCAGAACTCGGGCGTGTTGCCAAAGAGGCGCGCCAGGCGCAGGGCCATCTCGGGGCTCAGGGCGCGACGCTCACGCAGCAGCTCATTGACCGTCTGCCGCGAGACAGCCAAGGCCTCGGCTAAGCCGGCGACAGTGAGGCCGTAGTCGGGCAAGAAGTCCTCGCGCAGCATCTCACCGGGATGAGTTGGGCGGCGCGTCATCTTCGTGTCGTTGGCGATGGTCATCTCCTGCACCTCGTTTGTTTTCAGTGGTAGTCGCAGACCTCGACCTCGTAGGCATCGCCGCCCTCGAAGCGAAAGCAGATGCGCCACTGGTCGTTGATCGCGATCGCATGCTGGCCTGAGCGCTCGCGCGACAGGGCGTGCAGGCGATTGCCGGGCGGCACCTTGAGATCGTCGAGTGTGGTCGCTAAGTCGACGTATTCGAGCTTGCGGGCGGCTCTGCGGGCGACGTCGGGCGGGAAACGCTTGGCGGTGCCGGTGAGGTAGAGCTCCTGCGTGCGCTTGTCGGCGAAGGTCTTGATCACAGGTGATCAGCGTAACGTGTCACGTGACGGTGGTCAAGGGCAGCCGAGACGAGCGAGTGTCGCGCTGCGGCGCACTCATCAGAGCTCGCGGGGCCGCTCCCGCAGCGCGTGCTCCAATACCTTCCCTGGCGTGCGCGCTCGCGGTAGGCTTGGCAGCGATGCTGTTCGAGCCTCCACGAATCCGGCGAGCGACCGCACAACGCCGCCGCCCGCCTACGGGTCAGCCCTGCCCGCTAAGGCGAGTCGATCGCTGGGCGCTTTCTTTGCGCAGGATGGGCAACCTTGACTGAGGCCGAACAATGACCTCGCGCCTGTCGAGCGGCGACTTCGCGCGCAAATGGATCGGCAATACGCGAACCGAGCGCGCCGCCGCGCAAGAGCACTTCATCGATCTCTGCCGCCTGCTCGACTGCCCGACGCCCAACGAAGACCCACACGGCGAGGACTACGCCTTCGAGAAGGGCGCCGAGAAGCTCGACGGCCGAGACGGCTTTGCCGACGTGTGGAAGCGCGGCTGCTTCGCCTGGGAGTACAAGGGCAAGCACAAGGACCTCAAGGCGGCCTACGATCAGCTGCTGCAGTATCGCGAGGCCCTGGAGAACCCGCCCTTGCTCGTGGTCTGCGATCTCGACCGCTTCGAGATCCACAGCAACTTCACGAACACGCCGGCCAACGTCTACCGCTTCGATCTCGAACGTCTCCTTTCCGAGCCAGCGGAACCCTTGCGGCTCCTGCGTGCCGTCATGGAGCATCCCGAGGAGTTGCGACCCGGCAAGACAAGAGATGAGCTCACGGCACAGGCGGCACGGCAGTTCGCCGAGCTTGCCGAACGCCTGCGTGGCCGTGGCTACGAGCCGCACGCCGTCGCGCACTTCCTGAACAAGCTCCTGTTCTGCATGTTCGCCGAGGACTCCGGCCTGCTGCCGGCCAACCTCATGCGCCGTCTGGCCGGCGCCGCGCCGAACGATCCCGCCGTGTTCGCCGCCGGTCTTGGCGACCTCTTCGCCAAGATGGCGGATAAGGGGGGCCTCTTCGGCGCCGAGCGCATCCAGTGGTTCAACGGTGGCCTCTTCGACAGCGGCGAGGTGCTGCCGCTCACGGGCGACGACATCCGCATGGTCGAGCACGTCTCGCGACTCGACTGGTCGCAGGTCGAGCCGGCCATCTTCGGCACGCTCTTCGAGCGCGGCCTCGATCCGAGCAAGCGCACCCAGCTCGGTGCCCACTACACCGACCGCGTCTCGATCATGCGCCTCATCGAGCCGGTGCTGATGGTGCCCCTGCGGCGCGACTTCGAGCAGACCAAGCAGCGGATCGAGGCCCTGCGCGCCGAGGGCAGGAAGATCACCGCACGCACGCCCGCGGACAAGAACCCGCAGGCCGTTTTCGACGCCTTCCTCGAACGGCTGCGCGCCGTGCGCGTCCTCGACCCCGCCTGCGGCTCGGGCAACTTCCTCTACCTCGCCCTGCAGGCGCTCAAGGACCTCGAGCGCGAGGCGATTCTCTGGGCATCGCTCACGCTCAAGACGCCCATGCAGTTCCCGCAGGTAGGGCCGCAGGCGCTGCTTGGCATCGAGCTCAACTCCTACGCGGCTGAGCTCGCGCGCGTCGTCATCTGGATCGGCGAGATTCAGTGGATGCTCGCCAACGGTTTCGCCTACGGGCGCGACCCGATCCTGAGGCCACTGCGAAGCATCGAAGAGCGCGACGCCGTCATCGACTTGAGCGACCCGGACAGCCCGGTCGAACCCGACTGGCCCGAGGCCACGGCAATCGTCGGCAACCCGCCGTTTCTCGGCGGCAAGATGCTGCGCAAGAACCTCGGTGACGACTACGTCGATGCGCTGTTTCGGGTCTACGACGGTCGCGTGCCTCGCGAAGCCGACCTCGTCTGCTACTGGCACGAGAAGGCGCGCGCCATGATCGAGGCCGGGAGGGTCTTGCGGGCCGGGCTGCTCGCCACGCAGGGCATTCGCGGTGGCGCCAATCGTCGCGTCCTGGAGCGGATGAAGGCGTCGGGCGACATCTTCCTCGCCTGGGATGACGAGCCTTGGGTGCTGGACGGCGCCGCCGTGCACGTCTCGCTCGTGGGCTTCGACGATGGCAGCGAGCGCGACAGACGCATCGACGGCAAGCCCGTCGCGCAGATCAACGCGAACCTCACCGCCGGTGTCGACCTGACGCGCGCACGGCGGCTGGCCGAGAATCTCGGTATCGCCTTCATGGGTGACACCAAGGGTGGCGCCTTCGACATCACGGACTCGCTCGCCCAGGAGATGCTCCACCTTCCGAACCCCGACGGGCGCCACAACCGCGACGTGGTCGTGCCCTGGGTCAACGGGCTCGACATCACGCGGCGGCCGCGCAACATGTGGATCATCGACTTTGGCGTTGCAGCCCCCATCGAAGAGGCCGCTCTCTACGAGGCGCCGTTCGAGTACGTGAAGCAGCACGTGCAGGCTGTGCGCGCCACCAATCGGCGAGCCGCGTATGCCGAGCGCTGGTGGTTACACGTTGAGGCCAGACCAGAAATGCACCGCTCTCTGGCTGGGTTGCGTCGCTTCCTCGGCACGCCGCGGCTCACGAAGCACCGGCTGTTCGTCTGGCTTCCAGAAGGAACACTGCCCGACAGCCAGGTGATCGCCTTCGCTCGCGACGATGACTTCTTCTTCGGGGTTCTTCAGTCGACACCACACGAGCTGTGGTCATTGCGGCAGGGCACGCAGCTCGAGACGCGACCGCGATACACGGCCACGACCACGTTCGAGACGTTCCCGCTGCCTGAGAACCCGAGCGAAGATGCGGTGGCGGAGGTCGAGGCGGCCGCGCGTGCTTTGAATGAGCTTCGCGTCGGGTGGCTCAATCCACCAGGCATGAGCGATGTGGAGCTCGCCAAGCGCACGCTCACGAACCTCTACAACCAGCGCCCTTCGTGGCTCGCGCAGGTTCATGAGCGCCTGGACCGCGCCGTGTATGCGGCGTACGGCTGGCAGTACCCGCTCGAGGACGATGAGCTCCTGGCCTGCCTGCTCGAGATGAACCTCGCCCGGGCTGGCGAGCTGGTCAGTCGCTAGCCCCGCTCCTCAACGTTCCGGCTACTTCCCCGGGGAGGGCCCCCGTGAGTGCGCGCATGTGGATCGTGAGTCCGCCTCCCGCGAGAAGGCGGCAAGGCGCACCAGGTCTACGACCTGCACGGCCTCAGAAGAGGCCGCACAGGGCAATCTCGCCGACACTCCGCCGCTCGCCCGCACTTGGCCGGTTCGCTCGTCTGCGCTGCTCCACCTCGGGCGTTGTCCGCAAACAGCGAGGCGATGTGTGTGAACAGCTGGTCGGCACGCAATGTCGTCGCTGCAGAAGAGGTCACCGGTGTGGCCGTGAGCCGCCGCCGCGGCAGCGAACCTCATGAGGTCTAAGGCGCCGTTGACGGCGGGCTTCCCAGCTCGAGCTCGGCTAGTCCCCGCGGCGTTGCATGCCAGGGACCCTCGGGCAGCGTGCGCGGGCTCCTCAGGCGAACGGTGACGCCCGTCGCCGGGTAATGGCGGACGCCCTCGTGCCCGTGCCAGAGATAGCAGGCGCCGTCGCCAGTCTCATGGTGAACTTCAAGACCGAGCCGCACGGCCTCGGCCAGTGTGAAGGCTTGTGTATGTTCCACAGATCTCTGTCATCGAGGGTTGCCACCATGCCTCAACGTCGTGGTGCGAATATCGGCTCCTCGCTATCCAGCCACCAGAGAACATCCATCTAGCGCCGCAGTGTCGCGAGACGGCTGTTCCGCCCCGCACTTCGTCATACGGTATCCGCAACGTGTTCTCCGACTGGTACGATGGCAAAGCAGGCATCTTCATACGCCCTTCTTGGGCTCGCGATCGGGGTGAACAGTGAGCAAAGGCCGTTACAGCAGGGAGCAGATTCGCGCGGCCGAGCGCGTCGCTTGGTCTGACGATACGATTTGCGATGCGTCCGAGTACCACTACGACGGTATCAGCTTCTGGCACCGGTCAAAGGCGGGGGATTATGAGCTCATCGAACCTGCCGAGGCACCGATGGACGGGTGGTGGCACGGAGACAGCTGTAACTGCGGCCTCTGTAAGGCGAGTTCCATTTGAGGCTCTGCGAGATTCGTGCTTCCGTTTGGGTGAGCGTAGGATTACCGCTCCGAGGCTAGATTCGTAGCTGTACTCGGGGGGAGCAGCAAAGGAGGAGGCATCGTGTCGCAGCCTGGCAATGGCGGTGCTCAGGGACTCACTCGCGAGCAGGTCATGGTCCTCAGGCGCCCAGCCTGGGCGTCGGACGATGGGCACGCTGGAGCCACCTACGACTTTGACGGCTCGCGCTTCTGGCTGCGCAAAGCTGAGGGTCGAGTGCCGGTTCCTCTGTTCGCAACGCCGCTCGATGGCTGGAGTCACGAGGCCGACTGCACGTGCGCGATGTGCCGGCTGCTCACGGAGAGCGGGATCTAAGGCCGGCGCCGGCGGGCTGACCAAGGAGCAGGACAGCAGGCTCCAGTGGGCGGCCTGCCCATGTCACATGAGGCCGCAGCCCCATCATCGCCACGGGCGAATGTGCCGATACCGAGCAGGGCATCCTAACGGGTGCGTCTACGGCCGAATGAGGGGCTTAGGACATGGTCCAGCGCGTGCAACCCAATGCGGAGGCAGAGGCAGCGTTACTGCGCGTGAGCCGCGATCCGCTCACCGGTCTGCCAAACCGCGCTCTGCTTGGCGACCGCCTCACGGTGGCACTCGCACAGGCCGCCCGCCACAATGAGCTGGTCGCACTTGTCATCATCGACTTGAACAAGTCGGTTGAAGCACGAGCCGCCCTCGGGCTGGAGCGTTCGGAGCTTCTCACCCAAATGGTGGCCGACCACCTGCAACTCTTCGCACGCCGCTCCGACACCTTTGCCCACATCGGCAGCGACCTGTTCGGGATCGTCATGGCCAGGGTGCGCAGCCTGCCGCAGATACTGGGTCTCACCACGCGCCTCATGAAGCTCTTCGACGGCCCCTGGGAGCTCGATGGTCAGTCACTTCACCTGGCTCCCGGCGTGGGTGTTGCCTACTACCCCAAGAACGGCACCGAGTCCGACGAGCTGCTGGCGTCAGCGGTGGCCGCGGCCGGCAAGGCATCGCGCGGCGACACGAGCCGGCCGCATCTCGCCGACCCGCACTGGCACGCCCAGGCACGCGAACGTCTCGCTCTCGAGGTCGATCTGCGGCGTGCCCTGGAGCAGGAGGAGCTGCTGCTCCACTACCAGCCGCAGGTGAGTGCGATCGACGGCTGCGTCTCCGGCTTCGAGGCGCTGGCTCGTTGGCAGCATCCCGAACGTGGCCTTATGATGCCGAACGACTTCATCCCCTTGGCCGAGGACACCCACCTCATCGCCCCTATCGGCACTTGGGTGATCGATGAGGCCTGCCGGCAGATGGCCGCCTGGCGTGACCGGGGGCTGCCCGGGATGCGTGTGGCGGTCAATCTGGCCGCCGAGCAGCTGGCTGACGAGCATCTCCTCGACCAGGTCGCGGAGAGTCTTCGCCGTTACGATCTGCCCGCTAGCCTGCTCGAGATCGAGATCACCGAGAGCACTGCCTTCGCCAACGAGGCTCGGACCGCCGCGGTTCTGAGGCCCTGGGTACCTTCGGCATACGCCTCACCCTCGACGACTTCGGCACCGGCTACTCGTCGGCACTCGCGCTGCGCAAGTACCGGTTCGACACACTGAAGATCGACCGCTCTTTCGTGATCCGCACGGTCGAGGATGCGCGCGAACGCGCGATCACCTCGGCGATCATCGCGCTCGGCCATGCCGCAGGCATGACTGTCGTGGCTGAGGGGGTGGAGACAGCCGAGCAGCTCTTCCTGCTGCGTGATCTCGGGGCTGATGAGATCCAGGGCTACTTCTTCTCGCGCCCAGTGCCAGCAGACGAGTGTGAGCCGTTTCTCGCCGGACGTCTGCGACCTTGAGCGCGGTGGCCCCAAGGATCCGGCTGCTGTCGAATTATCGGGGAGCCGGCGGCCGGTGGGCTGACCGTGGACTTGACTGAACAGGATTTGGCGGTCCTCACCGAGCGCCAGCGCGTCGTGCTCGAGCTGCGACACGGACTGAGCGCTGATCACCCGGGGTGCCACTCCGCTGCGGAGATCAGCCAGCTGCTCGGCCTGAGCAAGGCGCGCGTGCATGGGATAGAGAAGCAAGCCGAAGACGTGCTGCGGCTGTGGCGCTCTGGCAGATTGCCGGCTAACCCGCAGCTGATCGGCCCAAGTCCTGGAGACCCACTGCTTTGGCGGAAGGTCTGCAACGTGCTGCGTCACGAGGGGTTCACCTCGTGGGATCAAGTGGCCGCCCTGTCGACTTCCGACTTGACCGAGATTGCGAGCATCGGCGTCAAGAGCGCCGCAGCCATAGCCGAGCACCTTGACCGACTTGGCTTGGAGCACGGGCTGGGTATCTCGGCTGACCCGAAGCTGATCGGCCCAACTCCCGGAGACCCACCGGCATGGACGAGGGTCTGCAGGGTGCTGCGTCGCGAGGGCTTCACCTCGTGGGATCAAGTGGCCGCCCTATCGACCTCCGACTTGACCAAGATTGCGAGCATCGGCGTCAAGAGTGCCGTAGCCATAGCCGAGCACCTTGACCGACTTGGCTTGGAGCACGGGCTTCGCATCTCGGAGATCAGCCTACGCACGCCGCAGCGGAGCCACCCGCGCGTTCCGTCCTAGCACCGGCAGGCGGCTCAGGGCCACGACCGGCCACCTGTCTCTCGCCGCGCACCATCCCCTCCCCGGGCCACGGCACCGAAGGCCCCGTTTCCCTTCCGGGGCTTTCGGCGTCACCGGGTGCCCCAGCGGCCCTGGAGCGGCGCCGGGCTTTGAGGGCAATGACGGACAGCACCACGCCGTCAACTACCAAGGACCGCTGGCAACCTGGCTCGGGTCAACCCAAGGAGAGGGGACACATCGTGGCGAGAGGCACGGTCGAGTGGCTCGACGAGAAGAAAGGCAACGGCTTCATTGAGGTCGACGGCAGCAAGGACGTCTTCGTCCACGTGAGCGGTCTTGCCCCCGGGGACTGGCTCGAGGCCCAGCTTGCCCAGATCGAGCAGGCCGGCCGCGAGAACTACCCGGCTGAACAGATCGGCTAGGGGCCACCAGGCGGCTCTCGGGGCGCGGCCGTCAAGGGGCTCGGCGTCCGCCGTCTGCCGAGAGCTCGGCGTCGCCAACCGGTCAGAGTGCGCCCTCCTGGGCGCACGACGCGAGCCTGAACTGAGCGGCCGCGGGCTAACGCACGGCGTAGCGGAACGCTTACGTCGACCGCGAGATGCTCACGCTCCGCTCGCCTGCCCGCCCCGCGCCCTGCGAGCCCGCCTCACGATGAGCAGCGCCGCGTAGCCCAGCAGCGCCGCCAGGGCGAGGAAGGGCAGCGCCGCACCGAGACCGGCAAGGGCGTCCCGCGCTCCCACCCAGATGAGGCTCAGCGAGCGCAGGAAGGCTCTCGGGAAGGAACCACCGGCGACCACCGGCGGGCACGTCGGCTTCTCGGAGATGCCCACCGTCAGGGTGCTAAAGACGACCGTCTCGCGCAGCGCCTTGAGCTCGCCGGTCAGCTCCTCCACGGTGAGCTGCGTGGCGTCGATGCTCTGCTGCACGGCCAGGGCCTGGCCGACCGTCGTGGTGCGCGCCAGGAAGACGAGCAGGCGCTGCTCGACGGCCTGATAGTGCGCGAGGCGGGCGCTGAGGTCGACGTACTGGCCGGTCACGTCCTGGGCCGAGGTGGAGAGGTCTTGCACACGTCCCAGGCGGCTGAAGTCAGCGATCGCCTGGTCGTAGGAAGCGGCCGGGATGCGCACGGTGGCCACGGCGTAGGGGCCGCCCGAGGGCAGCGGCACAGGGGGCGTGGTCTGCAGCGGCACGACCGAGCCGCCGGAGGAGACCTCGCTGGAGACGACGTAGCCGCCGAAGCCCTGCGTGATCCCCGCAACGCGGCCGGCAGTCTGCGCCACCTGTCCCTTGGCCACCACGAGGTCGAGCGTGCCGGTGCGCACCAGGTAGCGCCCGGCCTGCGAGGCCACGGCGCTCGTGAAGCTCGGCAGGCTGCCGGCCTGCGCGCCCGCTTGCGGCGCCGGGGCGGCTTAGCCCCTAAGGACGAGCTTGCCGGCGGCGACCGCGCCTCCGCGGGGCAAACGATGGCGTCCGGTGGGCAGGGTGCTGCAGGTCACCAACCACCCAGAGGAGACCGACCACGACGGCCAGACAGGCGAGCGCCACAAGCACTCTCCTTCGCGTGAGCAGGCGTCTCATCGCTGGTCCTCCTGACCTCGCCCGAGACTCGGGGGGAAGTTGGCAATCACGAGAGTGGAGACGCGCTCGCGTGCTGCGGGGTTCGCTGCTCAGCAGCGGGTGAGATCGTGCCCGCCGACGAAAGTTGCCGCACGTGGCGCTCCTGCCGACGCCGGTCCGGCATTCCCCAGGCTACCGCTGCCTTGGCCCTTGAAGGCGGGAGGCCTTCGAGAACCGTCTCCAGGATACCGTTCGTTGGGCGGCAACGAAGGGAATCTGACAGGTCGTGCGCCTGTCGCGCGGAAACGCTCTAGGCCTCCACAAACGTCTTCAGGGCGGCGAGCATCATTCCCCAGTTCTTCGCGGAATGCTCACGCGCTTGCTCGCTCGCGTTGCCGTCTTGAGACAGCGAGACGCGGGTCTGCGTACCCTCGTCGCTGAGCTCAATTGTCACGGTGTGGTAGTTCTCCGGTTCGTCGGGAAGCCCGGAAATTGGGCTGAAATGGCTGTACTCGAGTGTGCGTCCGGGCTTGAACCGAAGGATCACGCCCTTGTCCTCATACGGTCTTCCTTGCCACTCTCCGCGCCAGACGATTGGGCTCCCTTCCTTCCATTCCGAGTCCACGTTCGTGCCGAACATGTACTCCTTGATGGCGGCGGGCGTGACAAGAGCATTCCAGACCTCGGCGCTGCCAGCGCCTATGGCAACGGAAGCTTTGGCGATGAGATCCTTATCCATGCATGAGTCCTCTCCATCGTGGGGTTCTTCCGGCCCAGCCGGCCAGCGCTGAGCGCCCAACCGGCGCGCCGACGATCCCCGCACTGTCTGGCGCTCGGTTTGCTAGGACTTCTTACCCGAATACAACCTCGTCGCCTACCCGCGCAAGGCGGTCTTCGCCCGTAGTGCGTCGGCCGGTTCTCATCGTTTGTTTGCCAGCCCGGGCGCAGATCACGCGCGTTCTTCTGTCTGCGCAAGAACTCGCTGCACAACGACTCTGCTGCTGGCGTGACGCCGGCGCAGCCAGACTCGACGGCGGACCGCCCAAGCGCCTCTGCCGTGGCGACCCGCGCATGTGCGGGCCGCCACGGCAGAGGCGAGCCACTCAGTTGAGGGCGATGCCCTCGATCGGCGTCGGGAGTCCGTTCACGGTCTCGACCGCGGTCAGGCTGCCGTCGGCGTTCACCGCGAAGGCATCGATCGTCCCGGCGCCGCCGCACTGCACGTAGAGGAAGTGCCCATCCGCGGTGGCGACGGAGTCGATGGCACCGGCCTGCACGACGGCCGCGATGCCCATGAGCACCGGCGCACCGGCGCCGTTGAGCATGTAGGCGCTGAGGTTGGCGCTGCCGGCGTTGGAGACGTAGTAGAAGCTTCGCGCCGCGCTGATCCAGCAGGCGGCAGTCTGGCCGTCGGGGGCGGAGCCGATCGTCGTCAGGCTATCGTTGGCGTTGACCACGTAGCTGCTCAGCTCGCTCGTCTTGGCCTCCACGACCACGAGCCGTCCGGCGGGGTCAAAGGTGAAGGCGAAGGGCACCGGCGTCGCCGAGCCGTCTTTCACCGGGTGAAGGCTCAGGCCCCCCAGCGGACCGACGTTGAAGATGTCGATCGTGCTGCCACTGGCCTTGGTGGTCACGACCAGGCGCTTGCCGCTCGGGGTAAAGCCGACCTGCCCGGGCGAGGCCAGGAAGTTGGGCGGCGTAGTGTTGGCCAGGCCCAGCGAGCGCTGTGAGCCGAGGATCGGCACGAGGACGTGGGCGACGAGGCGGTAGCCCTGCAGCGAGCCCGCCCCGCCGGCGTTGAGCACATAGACCAGGTGGCCGTGCACGGCGATGCTGACCGGGAACTTGCCCCCCGAGGAGACCACCTGGCGCAGCCTGAGGTGATCGCCGCCTTTGATGCGAAACAGCGAGACGCTGTTGCTGCCGGCGTTTACGGCGAGCAGCAGCGCCCGCCCTCGGCGGTCATAAGCGAAGCCTGCGAGGCGAGCGGATCGACGACCGAGGCGGCGGTGACCCCGCCCTTGCCGCCGGTGAAGTAGGTGGCGGCCAGGGTGAGGCTGCCGTTGGCAGCGCGGTCGTAGACCACGATCTCGTTGGCGGCCGGCTTGTCGGTCGCCACAAAGAGGGCGTGGGTGGTGAGCGCGAAGGCGCTCGAGGTGGTGGCGAAGAGCGCGACGAGGCCGAGCAGCAGAGCGGCGGCGACGGCGAGCCACAGAGCACTCTTGGGGCTTCTCATGGGACCTCCCTCCCATGGCAACAGAGCACCGGAAGACGAGCGCGGTGCTCCGTGCGGTGATCAAGACCATCCGTCCAGGGCTTCCCGCGTCGCGGACCGATATCCCTGGGCTACGCCCCCTGGGCGTGCCTGCCTGTGACCATGCCTGCCCTCCACCTTGTCGGTCGGCTGCGCTGCTTATGCCCACCCAGGCGGCGCGGTGTGCCGTTGCACGATCTACGGAGCGGCGAGGGGACTCCTCTCGGTCATGTGTCAGGCAATGTGTCCGCCTCGTGCCGCCACCTGGAAGGCCGTGCGGCGCTGGCCTCGCCAGTGTTAGGCAACCGCTGGTTGCCGGGAACCTTCGAAGCTGCGAGGGTCCCCCAGTGGCGACCTCGACCCTCCTGGGAGCGCCACCGCTCTCGCACGAGCCCCGGGCTGCGCCCGGGGCTCTTCGACAGTTGCTCCTGGCCACACGGCAGCGCTGAGAACGCTAGAAACCAAACGGCGCGCGAGCGGCCCCGCAGTGGGCGTCACCGTCGGGACGGGCGCCGGCGTGGGCGACGATGAGGGCGGTGTGCGTCGCTGTCGGCGCTGGCCGAGCAGACGAATCAGAAGCTGCTGCAAGCGGCCTCGCCGCCGCCCACCTGCCGACCCACGGTGCTCAACCGGCGGCCTCGAGGGCCCGAGGCCGCTGTGAAGTCCCATTAGCCATGTGACACAGCGGCTCCGGTACCCGTGTGACGCTTCCGGACGCGGCTTCGGTACCCCCGGTCGAAGCCCGGCTCCGGTAGCTCGTCACAGCCTCCCGTCCGGGCCGCCAGGCAGCGCCTCGCCGGGAGCGGTCACGGCGTAAGGTTGGCCACGCGGTTGCCCGCCTTGTCGAAGGCGGCCACCTGGGTGACCTTGGCGCCCTTGCTGAACGAGCCGAGGAACATCCGCTCGACGACGGGGAGGGTCGTCCTCGATCCGTCGGCGAGCGTCAGCTGCACGGTGGCAGCGTCGACGTAGACGGTGCCGGTGACGGTCACGAGCGAGGGATGCAGCACCCACCCGAGCTGGTGCACGGTGATCTTCGCGGCGGGCGCGGCGACGGGGTCGGCGAAGCCGAAGCCGAGGCCGGGCACGGTGCTGCTGCTCTCGGCCGTACCTGACTGTACGTTTCGGACCACGTTGTGCGCCATCGACCCCGGGGGCTGCTTGGCGAAGTCGATGAAGGCGCTCTGGCCGCCCTGATCGTTGGGCGCGACCCAGAGGTCTTCTGGACCATCCGAGGTCTGGATCTGGATCAGCCCGTGGGCCTTGCTCACATCGACCTGCGGGAGCCTTGCGAACCCGGCGCGCATCGCCATCTCGGCAAAGCGGTTGTCGCCGGAGAACACGAACGAGACTGACGGTGGCGCGGCCGTTCCCAGGAAAAGACTGACGATCCTGCCGCCGAACGCGGCCGCGGTCGGAACGAGCACCAGTACGACGACTGCTACGACCAGCGCAGGTCGCAGCCGGCGCGACCGGCCGCCGAAGAGCAGGCGTCGCCATCGCGGTTGGCGCGTGGTCGCGAGTCGGTAGGCCCGCTCGACTGTCGCCTCGTCGGGAGCGGACACCTCGCTGCGGAAATTACAAGCAGTTCCAGGTCGTCGCTCATCGTTTCCTCCCGTGTAGCGATCTCGGCCTTCAGGTGTGAATGCCCGACCGAGCCGAGACGGTTCCTAAGACGCTCGCGCGTGTGGTGCAGGCGAGACTTCACCGTCCCGAGCGGCAACGACAAGGCGGCGGCGATCTCGGCGTCGGTTAGCTCCGCCCAGGCACGCAACAAGAGGATCTCTCGGTCGCGGGGGCGAAGCTCGGCGAGCGCGGCGGCGAGTTCGCGCTGCCGCAGAGCAGCTCCACACGAGCGAGTGCATCATCGTCTGCGCCCAACACGGGGTCGATGCCGGTGCGCGCGTAAGCGCGCAGCATGCGACGCTCCGCGCGCCAGTGATGGAGCATCAGGTTCGCCGCGATCCCATACAGCCACGGCCGCAGCGGATGGGCCGGGTCGCGGCGGTCCCACTTCGCGTAGGCCGTCGCGAACGTCGCCGCAGCGAGATCCTCCGCTTGGTCCGGGCCGACACGACGAGACAGGTAGCGGCACAGCGGAGCAAACTCCGTCCTGAAGACCTTCTCAAAGGTGATACTCACTCTGCCAGTTTCCCGCTCGGAGCGCCGCGGTTCCATCTCATGGCCCGCCGAGCTTTCGGCGTGACGGGTTTCTCGCCAGGGCGCCATGGTCGTGTGTC